>NZ_BNBB01000015.1 GCF_014654615.1 Streptosporangium violaceochromogenes
ACCACTACGTCAGCGCCCACGCCGCGACGGCCTTCAGCGGCCTGACCGTCTCCAGCCGGTACTGACCCCCTCCCTCACCCCCCTCTCCATCAGCGCCCGCCCCTGGTGAAAAGGGGGGGCCGGCTCCCCACCCCTGGAGCCGGCCCCCCCGGAACAAAAAAAGGGGGGGCGCCGCGGAAAACCTCATGGGCCCTTCCCCTCTCCGGGAAGGGCCCATGAGCCGTTCCCCCCCCGGACCACCCCCCGATCCCCCGAAGAACACCGGCCGGAGCACAGCGCACCCCAACGGCGACCACGGCACCCCGCGCACCGGTCCGTTCCATGGCGGCCACGGAAATCAGTCGTTACATTGACACCCTTTAGGGATGTCCGTTATGTGAAGTGGTGAGAAACTTTCGCGCGTTCCACCCAACGGCGACGCAGGATGAGAGCGTTCCAAGCCGGTTCCGCGCGGATTCACTGCGCGTCCACCGAAGATCGTTAACTTGCCATGTGACATGTGACATCTTATTGAGCACGGGCGCCCCGCAACGGGGCGGGCGCCCGTTCTTCCTGGAGGAACTCCATGATTCAGATCGCCAAACGCGGTTCCGCGCTCCTGGCCGCGGGGGCGGCCATGGCGTGCGGGCTCACCCTGAGCACCGCCGCGTCGGCTGAGAGCACCACCACCACCTGCAGCACCGATGGACCGATCCAAGGGCTGACCGTCAAGGCGTGTGTCGACGTCACCGGCGACCACGTGCGGGTCTACGGCACCGTCGGCTCCATCGGCATCTCCGAGCCCCCGGTCAACCCGAGGAACGTCGGCGCGCAGGTCTCGGGCGAGGTCGTCGGTGGTGCTCTCCTTGGCTCGGGGAGCCAGGCACTGAGCATCTGGAACAACTCCTTCACCGTCGAGGGCGCCACGGCGACCGTGGCCTCCGGGTCCACGGTCCGGGCCACGGTGAAGATCACCCCCGGTCCCTCGGGTCCCGGCGGTGGCGGCACTCCCCTGCCCGGTCCGACGTCGGTCTCCGTCGACGTCCCGGTCGTCTACTGACCGAGGCCGGAACGGCCGAAAAAGCGGGGCGCGGAACCACAGGGTTCCGCGCCCCGCGCGCGTTCGCCCGCCCCACCTCACCCTCCGCCCGGCGACGGACACTCCCCGCCACGCCCGGCCCCTGCCTCCCCGGCCACACGGCGCACCGGACAGACATCTTTAAGCGCAAGATTTTCCACTTCAAACCGCAAATGGCAATGTTTTTCGACAAAGCCCAGTAAAGCTAGATCTTGCGCGTACTATGCGACATGTGAAATTTTACGCCTCACATATTGATCAATCACCGGGCTGACGACAGCCGGCCCGGCGGTATCGCTCCCTTACCCCCCAGGAGTGACATGCAGAGCAGATTACGCCGGACGGTCTCCCAGGTGGTCCTCATCACCTCCGTCCTCGGCCTCGGCGCCGGCACGCAGGCGGTGCTCGCCACCCCCGGCGCGGCGGCCGTACGGAACGGCCCGGCGGTCACCGGCGGAAACACTCCCGGCGAGGACGTCCTCGGCCCCAGCAACGGGGAGCCGGCCCACGTCCGGCACAAACCCCTCAAGCTCGAAGACCGCCCGCCGATGTCGGCCTCCACCAAGGAGCACCGCCGCGACTACGACGCGCCGCGGACCGCCGACAAGCCCAAGCGGAAGTCCCTGCGGGCCGTCGTGCCCTGCGACACCCGGCAGTTCACCGGCCAGACCGGCAACGCCCTGGTCACCGCGATCGAGAGCGCCACCCCCGACTGCGTGAACACGCTGTTCAACCTCACCGGGCCCGACGCCTCAGCGGCCTTCCGGGAGTCGCAGATGGCCACCGTGGCCAGAGCGATGCGCAACACCGCCGGCTCCTACGCCGGTGACAACACCACCAGCATGCTGCAGCTGGTGCTGTACCTCCGGGCCGGCTACTACGTGCAGTGGTACAACCCGACCGACGTCGGCGCCTACGGCGTGACGCTGAAGAGCGCGATCCGCTCCGCGATGGACGCGTTCTTCGCCAACGCCCGCTCGGGCGACGTCAACGACGTCAACGGCGAGATCCTCGCCGAGGCCGTCACCCTCATCGACAGCGCCCAGGAGAACGCCCGCTACCTCTACGTGGTGGAGCGGCTGCTGAACGCCTACGACGTCGGTTACAACCAGTACTGGTACATGCGCAACGCCGTCAACAACGTCTTCACCGTGCTGTTCAACGGCCACGGCAACCCCGACTTCGTCGCCGCGGTCACCAGGGACCCGAGCGTTCTCACCACGCTCGACACCTTCGCCAACAACTACTTCAGCCTGATCGGCACGGAGAACTCCTTCCTGCCCTACAACGCCGCCCGCGAGCTGACCCGTTTCATGCAGTACAGCGCGCTGAAGGCCACGGTCAGCCCCATGGCCAGGGCACTGCTCAGCCGCAGCGGCCTCAACGACCCGACCACCGTCAGCGTCTGGGTGGGCGTGGCGGAGATCGTCGATTCCTACGACAAGGCCAACTGCGCCTACTACGACACCTGCAACCTCCAGGCCCGGGTCAAGGCCGTCGCCCTGCCGATCAGCCACACCTGCAGCCCCAGCCTGCGGATCCTGGCCCAGGACATGACGACCGCCCAGCTCGACGAGAGCTGCACCAGCCTGGCCAACCAGGACGCCTACTTCCACAGCATCGTCCAGGACAACGGGCCTGTCGCCAATGACAGGAACACCTCCCTTGAGGTCTCGGTCTTCGACTCCAGCTCCGACTACGCGACCTTCGCCGGCCTGCTGTACGGCATCGACACCAACAACGGCGGCATGTACCTGGAGGGCGACCCCGCGGCGGCCGGCAACCAGCCGCGCTTCATCGCCTACGAGGCCGAGTGGGTGCGCCCGACCTTCGCCATCTGGAACCTCAACCACGAGTACACCCACTACCTCGACGGCCGCTTCGACATGTACGGGGACTTCGACGCCGGTGTGATCACGCCGACGATCTGGTGGATCGAGGGCTTCGCCGAGTACGTCTCCTACTCCTACCGCAACGTCGTCTACAGCGAGGCCATCACCGAGGCCGCCAAGAGGACCTTCACCCTGCGGGAGGTGTTCGACACCACCTACGAGCAGAACGACACCACCCGCACCTACCGGTGGGGCTACCTCGGGGTCCGCTACATGCTGGAGCGGCACCCGGCCGACATCACCCGGCTCCTGGGCTACTACCGGACCGGCGACTGGAACGGCGCCCGGGCCTTCCTCACCGGCCTGAACTACGAGGGCGACTGGAGTTCCTGGCTGTCCTCCTGCGCGGCCGGCGGCTGCGGCTGACAGCCGGCGCCGTTCGGCGCGAGAGCGCCGATCACCTCCCCGAAGCCCTTCCCGTCCCGGACGGGGAGGGCTTCGGCGGCATCCACCGGCGACCGCGAGCCGGCGACCTCTCCCGGCTCGCCCGCCGTCACGGTCACGCAGTACCCTTAGAACGTTGCACACGCACGTACACAGCGAGTCGCCCGAACGCGGGCTCTCGACGGGACCCCGGAATTCCTCGCGGTGCCCTCGGGTTCTTACCATGGGTCCCGTGGCCCCTTCCGCTTCCCTTCCCGGAAGCGGCCCATCGCCAGGCCGGACGGCGTCGCGACGGGCGGGCCCCGCCCGTGACCTGACCGCGACCTGCCCGTGAAACGCCTGAACGACGACAGACAAGGAGGGACGGCGTCCTCCGTCGCCTCACGGCGACGGGCGTTGCCGACACTTCGATGGCACCTACCCCGGAACTGGTGACGGCCGCCCTCGCGACCGTCAACGACCCTGAGATTCGCCGGCCGATCACCGAGCTCGACATGGTCAAGAGCGTCGACATCTCCCCTGAGGGGGCGGTGCGCGTCGGCATCTACCTCACGGTGTCGGGCTGTCCCATGAGGGACACCATCACCCGCGACGTCACCGCCGCGGTCTCCAAGGTCGACGGCGTGAGCGGCGTCCAGGTCGAGATGGACGTCATGAGCGCCGAGCAGCGCAAGGCGCTCCAGACCAAGCTGCGGGGCGACAGGGGCCCGGAGAAGCAGATCCCCTTCGCCCAGCCCGGTTCGCTGACCCGCGTGTTCGCCGTGGCCTCCGGCAAGGGCGGGGTCGGGAAGTCCTCCGTCACCGTCAACCTCGCCGCCGCGATGGCCTCGGCCGGCCTGAAGGTCGGGGTCGTGGACGCCGACATCTACGGCCACAGCGTCCCGCGCATGCTGGGCGTCTCCGAACGGCCCACCAAGGTCGAGGACATGATCATGCCGCCGACGGCGCATGACATCAAGGTCATCTCGGTGGGCATGTTCAAGCCCGAGGGCAACACCCCCGTCGTGTGGCGCGGCCCGATGCTGGACCGGGCCCTGCACCAGTTCCTCGCCGACGTCTACTGGGGCGACCTCGACGTCCTGCTGATGGACCTGCCGCCGGGGACCGGCGACATCGCGATCTCCGTGGCGCAGCGGATGCCCTCGGCCGAGCTTCTGGTGGTGACCACCCCGCAGCAGGCCGCCGCCGAGGTGGCCGAGCGAGCCGGGTCGATCGCCGTCCAGACCCACCAGCAGATCGCCGGCGTCATCGAGAACATGGCCTGGCTGCCCTGCCCGCACTGCGACGAGCGGATTCCGGTCTTCGGCGAGGGGGGCGGCCAGACGGTCGCCGACGCGCTCACCCGCACCCTGGGCGCCCGGGTGCCGCTGCTCGGCCAGGTGCCGATCGACATGCGGCTGCGCGAGGGGGGCGACGGGGGCAAGCCTCTCGTGCTCACCGACCCCGACGCCCCCGCCGCGGCCGAGCTGATCCGCATCGCCTCCGGCCTGGGCAGGCGGCCGACCGGCCTCAAGGGCATGCAACTCGGCATCTCCCCCACCCGGGGCCGCTGACCCCCTGCCCGCCCGTCGAGGCGCCTCGGCCCGTCATCGGCGGGCGCCGGGGGCGAGGCTCAGGTCGCCTCGGAGTCGTAGGGCGGGATCTCGCCGTAGCCGAGCTCGTGGACGACGTCGTCGGAGAACGGCGCCGGATAGGCGGGGATGGAGGCCGGAAGGGCGGGCGAACCGCCGTTCCAGGCGTCCTCCAGGTCGCCGCTGAGATGCTTGCGGATGAAGTTCTTGGGGTTGAGGTCGGCCGGGTCGAAATCGGAGAACTCCGGGCCGAGCCCCGACCGCAGGTCCTGTTTGGCGTTGTTGGCCATCCGCCGCAGGTTGCGCAGGGTCTTTCCCGCCTGGGCGGCGGCCTGGGGAAGCTTGTCCGGGCCGAAGACGAGCAGGGCGATGACCACCAGCGTAACGACCTCAAACCAGCCGAGTCCGAACACGGGGATCTCCTACCGCGACACCTTCAGGACGCTCCTTCGAACGCACACCCGGAGCGTGTCCAGATTAGTACCCCCTACCACCTGCGGGCGCCCGATGTCACCGACCCGAGAGGCCCCGGCGGTCAGGAGGGACGGGGGGTGGGCTGCACGGGAGCCGCGCCGACCGTCACGGTGACCGTCTTCTCCTGGCCCGCGCGCTGGAACTTGACCGTCAGTTTCTCCCCCGGCGCCTTGTTCCTGATCAACGCGATCAGCTCGTTGCCGTCCTGCAGCACCGTGCCGTTGACCTCCAGGATGACGTCCCCGGGCTTGAGGCCCGCCTTGTCGGCCGGGCCGTCCGGCTCGACGGGCTGACTGCCCTGCCTGGGCTCGGTCTCGATGCGCACGCCCGCGCCCTGGTAGGTCTGGTCGATGGTGATGCCGATGCGTGACTTCTTGGCGACACCGGTGGTCACGAGCTCCTGGGCGACCCGGCGCGCGTGGTTCACCGGGATGGCGAAGCCGAGGCCGATGCTGCCGCTCTGGCCGCCGAGCGACCTGCCGAGCGTGGCGATGGCCGAGTTGACGCCGATGACCTCACCGGCGGCGTTGACCAGCGGGCCGCCGGAGTTTCCGGGGTTGATGGCGGCGTCGGTCTGGATGGCGCTGAGCCAGGTGGTGTCGGTGCTGTTCTCCTCCCCGGCCTGGACCGGGCGGTTGAGCGAGCTGACGATGCCGGAGGTGACGGTGCCGGTCAGACCGAGCGGGGAGCCGATGGCCACGACGGGGTCGCCCACGACCACGTCGTCGGAGTTACCGAGGGTGATCTCCGGGGCGCCGAAGGTCTCGTCGGGCTTGACCACGGCGAGGTCGGACTCGGGGTCACGGCCGATGATCCGCGCGGAGGTGGACCTGCGGTTGCTGAACTGGATCTGGATCTGGCCGCTCGGCCCCGCCGCGGCGACCACGTGGTTGTTGGTCACCACGTAACCGCCCTTGATCAGGAAACCGGAGCCGGTGCTCGAACTGGTGCCGGCCTCGATGGAGAGCGAGACCACGCTGGGCAGGACCCTGGAGGCCACCCCCGCGACCGACTCCGGGGGACGTGCGGTCGTCCCGCGGGGCGGCTGCCCCAGGCGGTAGGAGGGGTCCAGACCGGAGGAGGAGGGACGGACGAGGAGGTAGGTGCCGACGCTCCCCAGCGTCGAGGCCACCAGCGCGATCACCACGGCGAGAGCGGCGAGCGTGCCGACGCCCGGCCCGCGACGCGCGGGCGCGGAGCCCGCCACCCAGGTGGGGCCTCCGGAACCTCCCGGGGGCGGGGCCCATCCCGGCCCGAGGCCGGCGGCCCGGGGCGGCGGAGGCGGCGGAGGGGCGGCCGGGACGGCGAAGGCCGCCGTGTCCTGACGTGGCCTGCCGGATGGGTCCCCCCAGCCCGTGCCGGGAGGCTCCTGGAGGGGCGGCGCCGCGGCCCCGGGCGCGGCGGTGCCCCACCGGTTCACGGCCGGAGGGCCGCCGAGCTGGGTCCAGCCGTCGGCGAGGGGTTGCCCGGAACGGTCGCCGCGGAGGGAGACCGTCTCGCCCGCGGGCAGGAAATCCGGCCGCACGGGCTCCCTGACCTCCTCGGCGGGGGGATCCGACGGCGTGCGTCCCTCGGCGTCGTCCGCCTCGTGGGAACGGTTCTCGTCGGTCATCGAATGCTCACCACTCCTCGCCTCATCTGAGGCCACCCTCCGGGACAACCCGGTAATTCTCCACCGCGTGACATACGAGAGGCGTAAAACACCTCACCCGAAAGGGTTGACCCAGGACAGCAGGCGGTGCGCGCCCCTGCCGAGGCGGGTCCACAGACCGGGGGCGGGTTCATGGGGCAACGCCGCCACGACGGCGTCGACCATGTCGGCCGGAGCGTCCGCGAAGACGGTGTAGACATGACCCCCACTCGCCCAAATCGTCTCCTGCCCGGCCGAATCCCGCATCCAGATCGTATGCCCGCCGCGTCGCTGGGGATGCCAGCCGCGGAGTCGTTCTTCGTCAAGTACACCAGGTTGGATGAAAACCGACACAACTGACAGTCCATCCGAATAACCCAGATGTAAGTATCCAGCAGAAGCGGCGTGCGCGGTGAACAGTTCGAGACGCCCGGGAAGCACACCGGGGAAACGCCACCCTCCCACGAACAGCCGGGGCACCTCGGCCAGATCGAGGCCCCCGGCGGCGGGCGAGGGGGTGGGAGGGGCGGCACGCGAAGGGGATGCATCCCCTCGCGCCGGGTCAAGGGTCAGGTCGACGAAGGCCCCGGCGTGAACCACCCTGCCCCCGCCGTCGAGAAGCTCGCGGCGCAGCACCGGCCCGCCGGACTCGTCCAGCCAGTAGCGGGCGGCGAGCGTGTCGTCGGGGCGCAGAACGCGCACGAGCCGGGCCGGGCGCCCGCAGACCCGCCCTCCGCCGGCCTGGACCACCCGGTAGTTACGCGCCAGCACCTCCAGCATGGCCTCGGAGGGGGCGGCCATGTTCCCGGCGGGCGTGCCGGGGTCCACCCTCTCGACGCGGCCGGAGGGCTGGGCGTGAACGGTCAGCCCCTGCCCCGGAACGTTGCGGACCTCCAGCACCAGGGAGAAGGAGCCCGAACGGCCCCAGGCGGTGACGTACTGCGTGCCGGTGTAGCCGCGGGTCCGGGCGGCGACCGCCGCCCGGCGCAACAGGGACAGGCCGGTGTCCTCGCCCTCGGCGTCGTCCGGAGGCGCGGCGGCGTGCACCGGGTTGCCCACCGCCATTCCCAGCAGCATGACGGCGGCCAGGAGCAGGGCGGTGGGCAGCCGGGTCACGGAGTGGGAGAGAAGGCCGGCTTCGCCGGCCCTCCGTAGGGCGCCGTGTTCCGATGCTGGTTGGCGAACATGTCGACCGGCGGCACGACCCGCGGGGCGGGCTCGGAGCCGCCCGCGACGAACAGGGTGCCGATCGCCACGGCCGCGGAGGCGACACCCACCGCGACATAGCCCGCCCTTCTCGCACGGCGGGGGCCACCGGCACGGCCGCTCGGCCGGTTGTCCGGCGGGGCGACGCTGTACATGCTCGGGATCGGTGCCCCGCCGAACGTCCGTGAGCTGGGGAAGGGCCGCTCACGCGGCGGTAAAGGGCCGCCGGGCTCGGCCATCCGCAGCAGGGACATGGTCAGGTCGGCGGGCATCGCCGGCCCGTCGAGCGACCTCAGCCGGTTCTTCAGCGCCCGCACGGCGTCGACCTCGGCCCGGCACGCGGCACAGAAGGCCAGGTGAGACAGGGCACGGTCACGTTCGTGGTGGTTCAGTTCACCGTCGACCAGCGCGGACGCGCGTTCTCCAAGATGACTCATGATCACTCCCTGCCGAACGGCGTGTCGTGACATTCGTCATGACGGCGGTTTCTCATGCGAATCCCTCCCCGCGGGTGATGGTCGGGGGGAGTTGGTCGCCACGGGGCGCGCGATGCTCCAGCGCGTCACGCAACTGCGCCCGGCCGCGATGGATGCGGCTGCGGACCGTGCCGAGCTTCACGCCGAGCGTCGCGGCGATCTCCTCGTAGGACAGCCCCTCGATGTCACACAGCACGACGGCCGCGCGGAACTCCGGGGCGAGCGCGTCGAGCGCCGCCTGGATGTCGGGCTCCAGGTGACTGTCGTCGTACGCCTGGGCGGGGGACGGCTCGCGCCCGCGCAGCTTCTCGGCCGCGTCGTCGGCGAGCCCCTCGAACCTGATGCGCTGCCTGCGCCGCGCCATGTCGAGGAACAGGTTGGTGGTGATGCGGTGCAGCCAGCCCTCGAAGGTGCCGGGAGTGTAGTTGGACAGGGACCGGAAGACCCGGACGAACACCTCCTGAGTGAGGTCCTCGGCGTCGTGGACGCTTCCGGTCAGCCGGTAGGCCAGTCGATACACCCGGGCGGAGTGGGTCCGGACCACCTCCTCCCAGGTGGGAGGCGTCCATTCGGACACGGGAGTCTCCGCCTGGTGGTCGAGCTCGTCCACCGGCACTCCTCTCTCCGGGACCACCGCTATCGCCATAGTGCCTGGTTTCGTCCCTTCGTGCGCACTCACTACCTTCAGGACCGGCAAAGGCCGCTTAAACCGTGCAACGCACCGGGCGTTACATGAGTTCCCGATCGGGCCCGGCTCCCTTAGGCTGCGACCGAACGCCTATATCACTGTGTACGGAGAAAGCGGGAGGAGAGGCCGATGGCAGAGACGCAGCCAAGTCCGTTGGAGGCCACTCTGGCCTATGCCGAGGAGTTCCACACAGAGGACGAGGTGCTGCGGACCGCCCGCCATCGCGCCGCGGAGGTGGGGGCGCCCCCGATCCTCCCCGGAGCCGGCGCGGCGCTCTGCTTCCTCGCCACGGCCGTCAACGCCCGCGCCGTCGTGGAGATCGGCACCGGCTGCGGTGTGTCCGGCCTGTGGCTGTTGCGCGGCATGCGCCAGGACGGCACGCTCACCAGCGTGGACGTGGAGCCCGAGCACCAGCGCCTGGCGCGGCAGAGTTTCGCCCAGGCCGGCTTCTCCGGGGGCAGGACACGCCTGATCGCCGGCCGCGCCCTGGACGTCCTCCCCCGTCTGTCCGACGGCGGCTACGACCTGGTCTTCTGCGACGGGGCCAAACACGAGTACGCCGACTATCTGGCCGAGGCGATCCGCCTGCTGCGCGTGGGCGGCATCGTGGTCTTCGACGGCGCGCTGGGGAACCACCGGGTCGCCGACCCCGTACGGCGGGACCCCGACACCGTCGCCGTCCGGGAGCTGGGCAAGCTGGTCCGCTCCGACGAACGGCTGCGCCCGCTGATGATCCCCCTCGGCGACGGCGTCCTGGCGGCCGTCAGGCTGAGCGACTAGAACCGGCGGCCGGCACCGGCCGTCACGCCGCGCGGACGGCCCCGGCCGCCGTACCGGAGGGGTGGCCCGGCTCGTCACACCGGGTGGCCGGTGCCGTCGGAGAGCCACTCCAGCAGCAGGCGCACGCCGTAGCCTGTCGCGCCCTTGCTGACGACGCCCTCGTCGGCGGTGCTGCGGCCGACCCCGGCGATGTCCAGGTGCGCCCAGGGCCGCCCTCCCGTGAACTCCCGCAGGAACAGCGCCGCGGTGATCGAACCCGCGCCGTAGGTCGACCCGGACTCGATGTTGGCGAGGTCTGCCACCCCCGACTCCAGCGCCGGCACGTAGTCCTCGACCAGAGGCATCCGCCAGAGACGGTCGCCGCTGCTCTCGCCCGCCCGGGAAAGCTCGGCGGCCAGGGCGTCGTCGGAGGCGAAGACGGCACCGAGACCCTTGCCGAGGGCGATGCCGATCGCCCCGGTCAGCGTGGCGATGTCCACCACGACGTCGGGGTCCAGTTCGGCGTCGGCGTAGGCCAGCGCGTCGGCCATCACCAGCCGGCCCTCGGCGTCGGTGTTGAGCACCTCGACGGTGCGCCCGCCGTACTGCGTGATCACGTCGGAGGGGCGCTGCGCCGTCCCCGAGAAGGCGTTCTCCGCCGCGGCGATCAGGCCGGTGACGCGGACCGGGACGTTCAGGCGGGCCAGCGCGCCGATGACCGCGATGACGGCCGCGCCGCCGGCCATGTCGGTCTTCATGAACTTCATGTTCTCGGTCGGCTTGAGCGACAGGCCGCCGGTGTCGTAGGTGATGCCCTTGCCCACCAGGACCACGTGCCTGGTCGCCCCCTCGGGGGTGTAGGAGAGCTCGATCAGCCTCGGCGGGCTCACCGACCCCCGCCCGACGGCCAGGATGCCGCCGAACCCCCCGGCCCGCAGCTCGTCCTCACCGCGCACGCGCGCACGGGTCCGGCCGTTCCCGCCGTCCAGGACGTGCTCGACCGCGCGGTCGGCGAGCCAGGCGGGGGTCTTGACGGAGGAGGGCGTGTTGGCCAGGTCCCGGGCGAACGCGACGGCCGAGGCCACCGTCTCCCCCCTCGCGACCTCGGCCGCGACCCCCTCCCCGACGAACTCGACCCGGACCGCGGGTGTGGACCTGGCCTCGCCGATCCGGAAGGTGTAGGTGGCGAGCAGCGCGCCCTCCACGAGCGCGGCCACCGGCCCCTCCGGCAGGACGATCCTGATCGCGTCCCTGCCCTTGCCCCTGCGGGCCACCGCGGCCCCGGCCCTGCGCAGGGCGGCGGCGCCGCCGTCCCCGATCCCGTAGAGCAGCACCCGGCCGACGGTCTCACCGTCGGCGACGGGAACCTCGACGATCTCCCCCGCCTCCCCCTTGGCCTCGTAGTGGGCCAGCAGCGCGGCGGCGGGCACCGGCAGCGCGACCTCGGGGGCGAGGTCCGCGCCGAAGGGGACCGCGAGCAGCCCGCTCCCCCCCGTGACCGGGGGCGGCGTGTCCCCTCCACCCTCGGGAACGGGCCCGTCCTGTCCGAGGGGCGTGTTCCGTCCGAGGGGAACGCGGGGCAGCAGCACGTACGGGGAGATGGGCATGTGGACTCCAGTCGTCAGCCGGGAAGAACACCGCGGCCCTGGCGCGAGCCACCACAAGGGCGGTCCGGCGGCCAGGGCCGTGCGTCGGCCGGGATCGCGCGGGCCACGGCGGACGGCACGCCCTGGGAGCGGGATCGGATCGGGCCCGGCCTTCTACATCTGGTCTTCAGGTCGGGGTCAGACGACGACCTTCTTCAGTTCCTCACCAAGGGCGCCGGCCTCGTCCGCCGAGAGTTCGACGACGAGCCGGCCGCCACCCTCCAGGGGAACCCGCATGACGATGCCCCTGCCTTCCTTGACGACCTCCAGCGGACCATCACCGGTCCTCGGCTTCATAGCCGCCATGCGTGTATCCCTTCCTGCTTCGGGCTCCGGATCTCCGACTGACCCGAGGGTGGCCGACGCATTCACGTCTTCTGTGATGTCCTATTATCCCGTCTCCGCGCGGGGAATGGGAACGATCAGTCTCAGCATCGACTCATCGGGCAATCAAGACCGCCGCCCTAGCTCCCTTGGACGGCCAAGCCCGTCTTGGCGAACATCCGTGCGAGCCCGCCCGTCCCGCGGAGCGGACGCCGGCGGCGCGGGAACCGCCCCGCGACCGCGACAGCCCCGGTCAGCCCGCATCCGGCGCCGGACTCACCATCTGGGCCGCCGGTGCCGTCGCCCAGGCCCCGGTACGGCGAAGCGGCCGGCTCCTCCCGCGGAGCGGGCCGCGGGGCAGCCCGTGGACGCACGCGGCGTCCCGGCGGGAGGGCACCGAGAATTTACCGAGTTGGGACGATCTCCTGGCCTCGGCACCGCCCCGCGCCGGGGCCACGGCCGGGGATTCTCAGCGGCCCTCGCGGACCCAGCAGTCGGCCACGTGGTCGTTGACCAGGCCGATGGCCTGCATCAGCGCGTACGCCGTGGTCGGGCCGACGAAGCGGAAGCCGCGCGCCCGCAGCTCCGCCGACAGCGCCCGGGAGCCGGAGGTGTGGGCCGGTACGTCGGCGAGGGTCGCCGGTATGGGCGAACCGGGGTCGGCGTGCCGCCAGACGAGGTCGGACAGGCCCACGTCGAGGGCGACCACGGCGTTGGCGATCGCGGCCTCGATCTTCGCCCGGTTGCGGACGATGCCCGGATCGGCGAGCAGGCGCTCGACGTCGGCGGGGCCGAAGGCGGCCACCGCGGGGATGGAGAACCCGGCGAAGGCCTTCCGGAAGTTCTCCCTCTTGCGCAGGATCGTGATCCAGGACAGGCCTGACTGGAACGCCTCCAGGGTGAGCCGCTCGAACACCCGGTCGTCGCCGACGACCGGGCGCCCCCACTCTTCGTCGTGGTAGGCGACGTAGTCGGGGGCCGAGCCCACCCACCCACACCGTACGGGCTCCGTCACGCGCTCTCCTCCACCTCCGGGGCCGCCCGCCGCTCCCCCTCGCCCTCGGCCTTCTCCGCCTCCGGGGCCGCCCGCCGCTCATCCTCCCAGTCGCCGAAGGACTCCGGCGGCGCCGGCGGCGGCCCGGGGGGCTCTTCCGGCCCCTCGGGCTCGTGCTCGGTGCGCGGGGCGGCGGACGGGCCGGTGTGAACCTCCCGGCGTGACTGGAGACCGGCCGAGAGCATCTCCGTCACCCGCTGCTCCAGGACGGCGATCCTGGTGTCGCGCTCGCTCAGCGCCCTCGCGACGCGGTCCAGCGTCTCGTCCACGCTCTGCGTGTGGTAGCCGACGAGGCTCACCGGGAGCTGAAGGGCCATGAAGTCGGCGGCGCCGAGCCGTTCGGCGTCGGGCAGGGCCAGCGGGGGGACGTCGGGGACGAACTCCGCCATCTCACCACCGTGGCCCATGGCGACCGCCACAGCACCGGCGAGGATGACTGCGGCGGCGAGGGCGAGGACGACCAGCACATACGAATCGTGCCACAACTCCCCCTGACCTAGGATCGGCTCTCGACCTCCTCATCACGGCCGGAGCCGGGGGTCTTCACGCTCAAGGAGTTTCGATGACCGCTCTCCTGGTTCTGGGACCCGACGACCCGGGGGACCCCTCCTGGGCCGAGGCCGGCTCGATCGCCGAGGTCGAGGAGCTGGTCCGGGCCGGGCGCACCGTCGTGGTCACGCCCGCCGCGCTCGTCCGCGCCCGTCCCGACGGCGACCCCGGGCACCCGCCGGGCGAGTCCGGCGACCTCTGCGAGGAGGCCGCCGAGCTCGCCGCGGCCTCGGTCTGCGCCTGGGCCGGCGCCCGGGTCTTCCGCACCACCCGCCCCGGCCAGGTGAGGCTCGCGGTCGAGATGACCGAGTCGCTGGCCGGGCGGCGGCCGCCCACGCTAACCCGCCGTGGTCTCGCCTAGCTCCTCGGGGCTGGGCGTCAGGTGGGTGGTCCTCTTCTCCAGGAGCCGGAACGCCTCCTCGACCGTGGTGGTCCAGGAGATCGCGTCGAAGACGTCGGGCCGGGTGAAACCCGCCTCGTGCATGCCCGTCACCAGGGTCCGCAGCGGCTCGTACAGGCCCCAGGGGTCGAGGACCACCAGCGGTCTGTCGTGCAGGCCGAGCGTGCGGGCCGTCCAGATCTCGAACAGCTCCTCCAGCGTCCCGATGCCGCCGGGCAGCACGAGGAAGGCGTCGGATCGGGAGTCCATGACACCTTTGCGCTCGCGCATGCCGGCGGTGACGATCAGCTCGTCGGAGTCGCCGTCGGCGATCTCGACGTCCACCATGCTCTGGGGGATCACCCCGACCGTACGGCCGCCGCCCGCCCGGACCGCCCTGGCCACCGCCCCCATGCAGGAGATCCTGGCGCCCCCGCTGACCAGGGAGTGACCGCGCCGGGCGAGTTCGGTCCCGACCTCCTCGGCCAGGGTGAGGTACGTGGCGGGAATCCTCTGGCTGGACGCCAGGAACACACATATGAACACGGATGCACCCTATTCAACATCGCCCGGCGCGGCCCAGCGTCGTCCGGCGCCGCCAGGCGCCGTGCGGCGTCACTCGGCGTCGGCGACCGTGTTCCAGACCGCCTCGCGCTCCCCGCGGGTCCGGGCCCCCCGGCCACGGTCGGCGTCGACGATGATCCGTACGGCCTCGTCCACGCTGTCGGTGAGCTGGATGAGGTTCACGTCCGCCGAGGAGATCTTGCCGGTCTTCACCAGGGTCGTCCTGATCCACTCGATCAGCCCCTCCCAGAACTCCGTGCCCATCAGCACCACGGGGAAGGAGGTGACCTTGTGCGTCTGGACGAGGGTCAGCGCCTCGAACAGCTCGTCCAGCGTGCCGAAGCCGCCCGGCAGGGCGACGAAGCCGCAGGCGTATTTCACGAACATGGTCTTGCGCACGAAGAAGTAGCGGAATTCGATGCCGAGGTCCACGTACTCGTTCATGCTCTGCTCGAAGGGCAGCTCGATGCCCAGGCCGACGGAGACCCCGCCCGCCTCTCTGGCCCCCCTGTTGGCCGCCGCCATGCAGCCGGGCCCGCCGCCGGTGATCACGGCGTATCCCGCCTCCGACAGCTTCCGGCCGAGCTGGACACCCGTCTCGTACTCGGGTGAGCCCTCGGGGGTGCGCGCGGACCCGAACACGGTCACCGCCTGAGGGAGCTCCGCGAGCTGCCCGAACCCCTCCACGAACTCGGCCTGGATGCGCATGACCCGCCAGGGGTCCATGTGCAGCCACTCGGCCGGACCTCTACGGTCGAGAAGCCGCTGGTCGTAGGTGGAGTCGGAGACGAGACGGCCTCGGACGACCGAGGCTCCCTGGCGGCGTTCCGGACGTGTCTTCCTCATGCCGAACACGCTAGCGCCGGAATCAGAAAAATCTTGAAAAGTCCATCGGTTTTCCGGGAACCGGATTTACGGACCCCCGCGTCTAACTGCCGAGGGTGCTGCTCGGGACTGAAAGTGGCCTTCCCCGCCTAATGGCCGGCGAGGAAGGCCACTTTCATTTACGCCCCGGCCGAGGCCCGTCCCCCAGGAGACCGCAGGCGCCCCACCTCCCGGGCAGTGCGGCGGGTCAGCCGGGCGGCGCCTCCAGCCAGCCGCGCATCCCGCGCTCACAGGCGGCGATTTTCTCCAGCGCCACGAACTCCCCGCGCTGATGCGCGAGGTTCGGGTCGCCCGGACCGTAATTCACCGCGGGGACGCCGAGCGCGGAGAAGAGCGAGACGTCGGTCCAGCCGAGCTTGGCCCGCGGCGCACCGCCGACGGCCGCGAGGAAGGCCTCCGCCACGGGGTGGGTCAGGCCCGGCCGGGCGGCGGGGGCCCCGTCGGTGAACCGCACCTCGAACCCGTCGAACACCTCGGCCACGTGCGTCCGGGCGGCCTCAAGCGAAAGGTCGGGGGCGAAACGGTAGTTGACGGTCACCACGCACTCGTCGGGGATCACGTTGCCCGCGACGCCGCCGCGGATTCCCACCGCGTTCAGCCCCTCGTGGTACTCCAGCCCGTCCACGACCGGCCGCCTGGCGCGGTAGGCGCCGAGGATCTCCAGGACGGCCCCGGCGGCGTGGACGGCGTTCACCCCGAGCCAGGACCTGGCGCTGTGCGCGCGCCTGCCCCGGGTCGTCACCTCCGCACGGAGCGTTCCCTGGCAGCCGCCCTCGACCTCGCCGTCGGTGGGCTCCATGAGCACCGCGAAGTCCCCGGCGAGCCAGTCCGGGTGGCGGCGGCTGAGCCGCAGCAGGCCGTTGCGCTCGGCCTCGACCTCCTCGCAGTCGTAGAAGACGTAGGTCACGTCCCTGCCCGGCTCGCGGAGCGCGGCGGCCAGCCTCAGCGCGACCGCGACGCCGGCCTTCATGTCCGAGGTGCCGCAGCCGTACAGCAGGCCGTCCTGGAGCCGGCTGGGAAGGTTGCCGGCGACCGGGACGGTGTCGAGATGGCCCGCGATCACCACCCGCTCGGGACGGCCGAGGGCGGTGCGGGCCACGACCGCCTCGCCGTCACGGTCCACCCGCAGGTGCGGCAGCGCCCGCAGCGCCTCCTCGACCGCGTCCGCCAGCGCCTTCTCGTCGCCGCTGACCGACTCGACGTCCACGATGCGCGCGGTGAGCGCCCCGACGTCCTGTGTGAGATCCAGACGCGTACTCATGGTCGCGACCCTATCCCCGGCCGCGGGTTTTCACTGGAAGGCGTGTCGCGCATCGGCGACCTGGCGACACCGGACGGGGTCACGACCAGGACGGTCCGTCACCACCAGGTGGGCCTGCTCACCGAGCCGTCCCGGACCTTTTCGGGCCACCGGCTGTACGGCATGGCCGACGTGGTCCGGCTGATCAGGATCCGGCGGCAGCGGGCCATGCCCGCCGAGCTGCGGCACACCGGCTCCGCCCCGGGCGGCGGCCCGGCGGGGATCGTTCCGGGAACGGCCGCGGCGGGCACCCTGCCCACCCGCCCAGCGCAGGGTGATCGGGCCGGTCAGCCGCTGAATCCGTGCTCGCGCAGGATCTCCCCGAGCTCGGCCTCGTCGTGCCGCCACCCCTCGCGCAGGCGCCTGAGCACCAGCACGCAGGGCAGCCCGAAGGCGCCGCCGGGAAACTCCGCGCCTCCGGTGCCGCCGACGGCCACGCACCGGCCGGGAACGTGCCCGCGCCCCAGTTCCTCACCGGTCAGGGCGTCGACGACCGGGGTGGAGGCGGTCAGGACGGTTCCGGCGCCGATCACGGCCCCCCGGCCGACCCTGGCCCCCGCGCCGATCACCGCGCGGGCGCCGACCAGCGCGTCGTCCTCGACGAGCGCCGGAGCCGGGCCGTCCGGTTCCGGGGAGCCCTCAAGGCAGACCCCCGCGGCCAGGCGGACGTTCTCCCCGACCTGGGCGCACGAGCCGATCGCGGCCCAGACGCCCACGGTGCCGCCGGCGCCCACGTGGGCGCCGATGTCGACGAACGAGGGCATGAGCACGACACCGGACCCCAGGTGGGCGCCCCAGCGGGCGATGGCCCCGGGCACCACGCGGACGCCGTCGAAGGAGGTCTTCAAGGGGACGCGGTCGTGGTGGTGGAAGTCGCCCACCTGTGACCTGACCGGGCCGAGCACCCGGAAGGCCAGCGTGACGGCCCGCCGGGCGCGCTCGTTCACGACCACCGCGTCGCCGCGGACCTCGGCGACGCGGGCCCCGCCGGTGTCGAGCAGGTCGACGGCGCCCACGACGACGCCGCGCGCCTCCGCGTCGGCCGGATCCAGGTCGGCCCGGCGCTTCCACAGGTCGTCGACGGCCGCCGGAAACGGATCGGCGTGGTTCTGGCTCGTGTCTCCTCCGCTCCCGGACGAAGGCGGCCCACCCGGCCGCGGGCGGCGCGACAGGCAATCCCTGCCCGCAGAACCTGTGAAACGATAACAGAGCGCGATGGTCCCCCCTCGGGATTTCAACGGGATTCGCCGCGCCTCCCCAGCCACCCGAGATCGGCAGGTTCTCCAGCGTGCGACGGCGCTTCTCCAAAGGGGTCATCGCGATCATCTCGATCGTGACCGTGCTCGCGGTGGGCATCACCGTGGGCATCTTCAAGCTGCTCGACCGGATCACACCGTTCGCCGAGCCCGTCGAGGGGTGCAAGGTCACCACCCCGGAGGGCTCCTTGGAGCTGGAGATCGACCAGGCCCAGATCGCCTCGGTCATCGCGGCGGTGGCCGCGCGCAGGCGGCTGCCCGAGCGGGCGGTGGTGATCGCCTACGCCACCGGCATCCAGGAGTCCAAGCTGCTGAACATCCCCTTCGGCGACCGTGACTCGGTGGGGGTGTTCCAGCAGCGGCCGTCGCAGGGCTGGGGCACCCCCAAGCAGCTGACCGACCCGGTCTACGCCACCGGCAAGTTCTTCTCCGCGCTGGTGAAGGTGAAGAACTACCGCGAACTGCCGGTGCACCAGGCGGCCCAGGAGGTGCAGCGCTCGGCCGACGGGTCGGCCTACGCCCAGCACGAGGACGAGGGAAAGATCTTGGCCGCGGCGTTCACCGGACGGGTGCCCAAGGCCGTGCACTGCTGGTTCCCCGAGCCGACCCCGGCCTCCGCCCGGCCGGCGGCGACCGGGGCGCCCCTGACCCCCACCGACCGCGCCCGGCGCGGGCTGGCCCACGCGCTGGGCGCGGAGGCCACACTCAGCACGGACTCCCGCAGGCACGGCTGGCTGATGGCCACCTGGTCGGTCACCCACGCGCGGAAGTTCGGGCTGCGCCGGGTCCGCTACAGCGGTCAGTCCTGGACCTCGTCCGGCGGCGGCGAGTGGAAGGCCGACACCGGGGCCCCCGCGGGCCAGGTCGAGATCTCCTAGCCCTTCCTCTCGATCTTGATCGAGCCCGGGGGCAGCGGCTGGGCGTAGGAGGAGCTCCAGGGCTGCCCCTGGAGGCGGTCGAAGCACAGCAGGCGGCCGTCCTCGGCCCGGTAGTCGGCGAAGTCGAGCAGCCCTCGCTCGGGCATCGGGGTGACGCCCTCGGAGCGGAAGGCCGCGGTGCCCCGTTCCAGGGGGAAGAACTCGACCCCCTCCAGGATGAGCATGGTCTTGGCCGGGATCATGCCCTGGGTGGGCACGGTCGTCCACAGCAGCACCTCAAGGTGGGGCTCGGCGTCCGGGCCCGAGCCCTCGCGGGTCTCGATGGACAGCCACTGGTAGCGGTGGGTGCCGTCGTCCAGGAAGTACTCGGTCCACTGGGTGCCCCGCCACGACAGGTACAGGGCGCCCAGGACGCGGCTTCGCACGCCCTGGCATTCGATCGTGTCGCCGACCTTGATGGTGCGCGGGTCGGGGTAGTCGATGCCGACGTGGCCCGCGCCCTGCCGGAGGGAGGGCGGGGCGACCTCGGCGGTCAGGAGGGGGGTCTCGCCGGGGAGCCCGGGCCCGCGCGGTTTCCTGTCCTGGCGCAGGGCGGCGATCAGCACACCCACCAGCAGAACGAAGATGACCGCGCCCAGTCCCAGCATCGCGGCGACCTCAAGGGTCATGCCGCGCGATCCTACTGGAGGCGGAGCACCGCCGCATTGATACGTTCGTCACCGGCGGTCACGGCAATCCGGATATGCGCGCTACCGGCCTTTCCGTAGAAGTCTCCCGGCGCGACGAGGATGCCCTTCTCGGCGAGCGTCCGCGCCTGCTTCCAGCAGTCGGCCCCGTTGGACGCCCACAGGTACAGGCCCGCGGTGGAGTGGTCGATCCTCCAGCCGGCCGCCTCCAGGGCGGGGCGGAGCGCCGCGCGGCGGGCGGCGTAGCGGGCCCGCTGCTCCTCGGCGTGCTCGTCGTCGTCGAGGGCGGCGGCCATGGCCGCCTGGACCGGTGCGGGCATGAGCATGCCGGCGTGCTTGCGGACCTCCAGCAGGCGCTGGATCAGCGCCGCGTCCCCCGCGACGAACCCGGCCCGGTATCCGGCCAGATTGGACCGTTTGGACAGCGAGTGCACCGCCAGCAGGCCCTCGTGGGAGCCGCCGCAGACCTCGGGATGGAGGATCGAGACCGGCTGCTCCTCCCAGCCCAGGCCGAGGTAGCACTCGTCGGAGGCCACGACCGCGCCGCGCTCGCGCGCCCACGCGACGACCTTGCGCAGGTGCTCGGCGGGCAGGACCTTTCCGGTCGGGTTGGAGGGGGAGTTGACCCAGACCAGCGGCACCCGTTCGGGCCCGAGCGCGAACAGCCCGTCGGTGGCGTACGGCTCGGCGCCCGCCAGACGGGCCCCGACGTCGTAGGTGGGGTAGGCCAGCTCGGGGAGGACCACCCGCTCACCGGGGCCGACGCCGAGCAGGGTCGGCAACCAGGCCACCAGTTCCTTGGAGCCGATCACGGGAAGCACGTCCGCCTGGTCCACGGTCACGCCGTGCGCGCGCCGCAGCCAGCCCGCCGCGGCGGAGCGGAGCCGCTCGGTGCCGTAGGTCGGGGGGTAGCCGGGGCTGTCGGAGGCGTCGGCCAGGGCTCGCCGCACCACGGGCGGCACCGGGTCGACGGGGGTTCCCACCGACAGATCGACGATCCCGCCGGGATGCTCCCGCGCCAGCGCCTTGACCGGCGCGAGCAGATCCCATGGAAAGTCAGGCAGGCCGATCACGGCTCTCCCCCGCTCGAAGACGTCCTCCGCCCCGGCGGGGCGGAGAGAGAAAACAGGTCTTAATCAGCTGAGACAGACCGGGTGAGGCCCGTGCGGGCGGGGACGGCCCTGGCGTCCTCCCCGCACGGTTTCCCGGGAAGGGACCGCCCGTCAGTGGCTCTCGGCCTGCGGAGGCAGGACCGCGACGACCGGGTGGTCCTTGTGGATCTTCCCGACCTTGGACGCGCCGCCGGGCGAGCCCAGGTCCTCGAAGAAATCGACGTTGGCCTTGTAGAAGTCCTTCCACTGCTCGGGGAGGTCGTCCTCGTAGAAGATCGCCTCAACGGGGCAGACGGGTTCGCACGCGCCGCAGTCCACGCACTCGTCGGGGTGGATGTAGAGCATGCGCTCGCCCTCGTAGATGCAATCGACGGGGCACTCCTCGATGCACGCCTTGTCCAGGACGTCCACGCAAGGCTGCGCGATGACGTAGGTCACCTCGGGCTCCTTCTTTACTCACGCACCTAGGCACGACTTCGACCGCGGGTTGCCACGCTCTAGTATTGCCGTGCCCGCCATCTGTCTGAAACGGGAGGGGGCAAAAGACGATGATCCTCGGCCTCGGCGCTGCCCTTGAAATCACCATAACCCCTTCTGACGTGGGGAAAAGAGTAACCACTCGGCGGCGCGTTCCCGAGGGGTTCCGCGATGTCGTGGGCCCGCTGGAGTTCTGGCGGGACGGCGTGCTGGGGGTGCGCCGGCGCGACGGCTCCCTGGTGGAGATCGCCGAGAGCGCCCTGGTGGCGGCGAGGGTCGTGGCGGACCGCCCCCGCCGGATGTAAGCCGTTCCCCAAAAAGGGCCGCGCCTCCTCGACCCGCCCGTCCCGCCACGGAGAGTATCTCCGTTGTGACTTTACGCATCAGCGCCGCCGCCGTGATCCTCACCACCACACTCGCCGGATGCGGCACGCCCGCCACCGAAGACAAGCAGCTCCCGCCGGTCAAGTCCCAGGCCGCCTCCCTCCAGGAGGGGTTCTCCACGATGGACCGCCTCGTCGAGGCGGCCAAGAAGGAGGGCACGCTCACCGTCATCGGGCTCCCGCGCGACTGGGTGAACTACGGCGAGATCATCGACACCTTCTCCGACGAGTACGGCATCAAGGTCAACCAGGTGGAGCCGGACGCCAGCAGCCGGAGGGAGATCGAGGCCGCGGCCCGGCTCAAACCCGACGTGTTCGACCTGAGCCTGGAGGTCGCGGTGGCCAACGCCCCCGCCTTCGCCCCCTACAGGGTGCAGCGCTGGCAGGACATCCCCGACAACCTCAAGGACTTCGGCGGACGGTGGTACGCCGGGTACGGCGGATACATGTCCATCGGCTACGACCCGCGCAAGGTCGCGGCCCCCACCTCCTACGCCGATCTGCTCAAGCCCGGCTACAGCGTCTCGCTGCCCGGCGACCCCCGGCAGACCTCCTCGGCCTTCAGCGGGGTGATGGCGGCCTCGCTCAGCGGCGGCAAGGCCGAGGCGGCGCGGGGCGTGGAGTTCTTCGGCCGCCTGAAGAAGGCCGGCAACCTCGCGGCGACCGAGCGGGCGGCCTCGGTCGTCGTCGACTGGGACTACCACAACGCCGAGCGGGCGGCCCACGAGGCGAGCAACGGCAAGCCCGGCTGGAAGGTCGCCATCCCCGGGGACACCGTGCTCAGCGCGTACTACGTCCAGGCCATCGCCAAGAACGCTCCACACCCGGCCGCCGCCCGCCTCTGGCAGGAGTTCCTCTTCTCCGACCGGGGTCAGAACCTCTTCCTCAAGGGCTACGCCAGGCCCGCCAGGATGGAGGCCCTCCAGATGCACGGCACGCTGGACCGTGACCTCGCCGCCCGGCTGCCCGCCACGAGCGCCAGGCCGGTCATCCTGACGATCCCCGAGACCGACACGGCCAAGACCTACCTCCAGAAGACGTGGACCGCGGAGATCGGTTAAGCCCGAGGCTGATGAGACTGATATGTCGGGACATCTTGAAGGCTCTAAAGTGTCTGGGAAGGAACGATAAGAGGCCGCGGCGTCTCGGAATGTGAGCTGATCGTCTTGCGATACGACACCCCGAGCACCATGAGGTGGAACGCTCGCGTTTACGACAGCAGCTTTGGCTACGTCTCGGCGCACGGCGCCCCCCTGGTCGACCTGCTCGACCCGCAACCCGGGGAGCGCGTCGTGGACCTGGGCTGCGGCACCGGAGTCCTCAGTGCCGAGATCACCTCCCGAGGCGCCAGGGTCCTGGGGATCGACAGATCCCCGGCCATGATCGAAAAAGCCCTGGCGCAGTATCCCGGCCTCGACTTCATCGTGGGTGACGGCCGCGACTTCACGGTCGCGCAGCCGTACGACGCGGTCTTCTCCAACGCCGCCCTGCACTGGATGAACCGCGACCCGGACGCGGTGATAGCCGGCGTACGGGAGGCGCTGACCCCCGGTGGGCGGTTCGTGGCCGAGATGGGCGGCGCGGGCAACTGCGCGGCGCTGATCGCCGCACTGTCCACCGCCTGGCGGGAGCACGGGCTCTCCGAGCCCGACCTGCCGTGGTACTTCCCCAGTCCCGCCGAGTACGCCACCCGTCTGGAGAAAGGCGGGTTCACCCTCCGGCTCCTGGAGTACTTCGACCGGCCGACCCCCCTCGACGAGTGCCCGGGTGGTGCCGCCGACTGGGTGAGGATGTTCGCCGGATCCCTCCTCCAGGAGATTCCCGCCGACCTGGCCGAGCCGTTGCTGCGGCGGGTGAACGAACTGGCCGCACCCGCCCTGCGCCGGGAGACGGGTTGGATGGCCGATTACGTGCGACTCCGGTTCGCGGCCGTACGTCGCTGACCGGACCCGATGCGCTGGGGCGATTTGCCAGACTATGGTCTGTTCATGAGTCTCATTTCCCCCGGGCGACGGGGAATGACTCGGGCGGCTTGAGGGGCTGGTGAAGGGAACGGATGAATTTCTGTTTGAGTGACCTCGTGCCGCCGCTGCGCTGGAGCGACGCGGCCACGATCCCACCTCTGCGCGACCAGCCGGATCTCCCGGACGCCTGGTGGCGCAGCCTGCCGTTGGCGCAGGTGCTCGCCGTGCTGGAACCGGATCGCCTGGCCGCGATCCTCGCCGAGATCGCCCTGGAACACTGGCCGGCCGCCGCCGTGGGGGACGTCCTGCCCGCCCTCTACGTTCTCGACCCCGACGACGCCGACGAGCCCTGCACCGCCATCGCCCTCGACCGGACGGGCTCCTGGCCCGGCCTGCTCGCCCTCACCGGGCGCGAACTGCGCGACCAGCCCTTCATCCAGCCCCTCCCGGTGCTGATCACCCTGTTCGCCGCGGTCCTCGGCCGGGTGGCCCGCCCGCTCTCCGGCGGCCCCCCCTCCCTCCGGCCGCCCCGCCGCCCCGCGCCCCCCGCGAACGCCGAAGCCCCCGCCGAAGCCCCCGCCGAAGCCCCCGCGGGCGCCTCCGAGGAGACGGAGAGCGCCGAACCCCCCGCGCCCCTCGCGGACGCCGAAGCCCCCGCAGGCGCCGAAACCGCCGAGGACACCGGGAAAACCACGGACGCCGCGGACGCCGAAGACCCCGGACCCTCCGGAGGCGCCGAGGCACCCCAGGAGGCGCGCGTCGCCGACGTCGCGGAGGAGTCCGCGGACGACAGGGGCGACGACGACGCCGAGGTCGCCTCCCCCGCGCCCGGCCCCCCCGAGCGGGAGACCCCGGACCCCTCGGACCCCGTGGACCCCATAGGTCCCGTGGGCCCCGCGGACCCCGCAGGCCCCGCGGACCCCGTGGACGAGGACGCCGAGAGGAAGCCGCCGTCCGCCGCGGACCTTCACACGCTGCTGGACGCCGCCTTCGCCGACCTGGACGACAGAAGCTGGGCCGTCGCGCAGAACAGGGTGTTCACCGACGCCCCGGCGGCCGTGGAGGCGCTCGCCAAGCTCTTCGCGGTGGACGCCGAGACCATCCGGGAGGTCGAGGCCGGCCTGCGCCGGCGGCTCGGGGAGTGGCTGGCCTCAAAGGAGGCCGCGCCGTACCGGGAACACCTGGCGAAGCTCGGGAGGACCCTCGGCAAGGCCACCCCCAAGGCCCGCCTGGTCGCCGCGGCCCCCTGGCACACCCGCGAACTCCCCTCCCTCGACGTACCCGCCTGGCACTTCGTGCTGGCCACCCTCTCCGGCCATCACCTCACCGACGGATGGCTGGTGGAGGGGGACATCACCGAGCTGCGCCACCGCACCCGCGACGTGATCAGCGGCGCCAAGCCTCCGCTGACCATGACCAAGGCTCTCGGCCTGGTCGTCTCCCTCGGCATCCGGCCCGAGGTGTCCAAGGAGTGGCTGGAGAACGTCCCCCAGCTGCGCATCCTCGCCGCCGGCCGGCCCGCCCAGGGCGCCGACGGCGCGGCGGCCCCGCCGGCGCCCTCCGGCCCGCCGGAGGGAACGGCCGCGACGGGCGGACCTGGCGGACCGGCCGCGACGGGCGGACCGGGGGAACCGGGGGAACCAGGGGAACCGGCCGTGCCGGGCGGACCGGAGGGAGGTCCGAGCGCGCCCGGCGCCCCGTTTCGCCCCCTCAAGGACGTCTCCCTGACCCGGCGCTGCTTCCGGCAGCCGGACGGCCGGTGGTGGCTCAGAATCGATGTCACCGACGAGCACATACGGGGCGCCGAGTGCGCCCTGCCCACGGGGTTCGCCGCCTACCTCGGCATGTCGCCCGGCAACGGGTGCACGGTGCAAAGCGCGGTGGGCGAGGTAACCCTGAGCTGGCACGAACGCCCCGCCCTGGAGTCCCTCGGGACACTGCTTGAGGACGCGGGCGCCAAGCGGGGAAGTCATCTGTTCCTGACCCTGTCCGACGAAGGGGTCCTGCGGGCCAGGCACCTGCCGGCCGCGGGCAAGGAGGTGGAAGCGATCTCACAGGCACTGCGGCTGGTCGGCTACACCGCGCCGGGAGGCACACCGGAACAGGCCGGGCGGGTCATCGCGACCCGCGTCGGCATGACCGGCCCGGTGAGCCTGCCGGACCTTCTCATCCGACTGCGAGAGCGCGGGGACCGCGATCTGCTGTCCCTGCTGGCCTGAGCCAATGCCACGACTCGCCATCTCCCCGGAGTTCCCCGAGGAACTCAGCGCCCTGGAAGCACCGGTGCGCCGGGACGTCGTGGCCGCCGTGCGCCGGTTCATGCAGAACACGGCGGACGCACCGCGCCTCGCGCGCATCACGGCGGGCAGAGACCCCCGGGTCTTCACCCTGCGACTGGCCGAGGGATACCGCGGCGTCGTGGTCGGACACCGGGACGTCCACTGGCTGCTGACGGTGCTTCCGGACACCGAGGCCGAGGAGTACGGCCGCTGCCACCGCTTCAGCGTCAACACCGCCCTGGGCGTGGTCGAGGTGTGGGACGCCGCGGCGCTGGAACGGGTGGAGCCCGCGGTGCGCCGGGCGGCCGAGTCGTCCTCGGCGCGGCTGTTCGCCGACACCTGCGACCCCGACATGGCCACGCTGGGCATCGATCGCCGCTTCCTGCCGCTCGTCCGGCAGATCACCGACGAACTGATCCTGGAGGCGCTCGAACCGCTGCTGCCCCCGACCCAGTACGAACCGCTGGCCGCGCTGGCCCGGGGTGAGTCGGTGGCCGGGGCCCTGCGAGAACTGGAGGCGTGCCGGCCGACCGCCCCGGGCAAGGATCCGATCGACCCGGAGGACCTCTCCGCCGCGCTCCTGCGCACCCCCGACCGCGCGGTGTTCGCCGACGGCCCGCGCGAGCTGAACCACATCCTCGACGCGCCCGACTGGTGCGTTTTCCTGTACCCCCCGCAGCACCGGGTGGCCTACTGGGAGTCCTACCGGCAGCCGGCGCTGGTGACCGGGGGCGCCGGCACCGGCAAGACCCTCGTCGCCCTGCACAGGGCCGCCTTCCTGGCCGGACGCGGCGCGGGGAAGGTCCTGCTCGTCACCTTCTCCCAGAGGCTGAGCGCCCTTCTGGCCGCCAAGCTCGACCTGCTGATCGAGGACGGGGCGGTGCGGGACCGGGTCGAGGTCGGCAACGTGGACCGGCTGGCCCACCGCGTCGTCGCCGAGGCCGAGGGGCGGGCGCCCGCGCTGGCCGGGGCCGCCGAGCTGACCGCGCTCTGGCGGGAGGCCGGGGAGGACTACAGCCCCGTCTTCATGCTGCGCGAGTGGGAGCAGGTGGTGCTCACCCAGAACCTCCGCACCCTGGAGGAGTATCTGGCCGCCCCCCGCGCCGGGCGCGGGGTGGAGCTGTCCGCCTCCGAGCGGACCGTCGTCTGGCGGGGCGTGGAGTACGTCACCGGCGAGCTGCGCCGCAGGGGCAAGCGCACCCTGCTCCAGCTCGCCGTCGAGGCGTGCGAGCTGCTCGGCCGCAGGGCCGGCGACCTGCTCGGGGAGCGGCCCGGGCGCGAGCCGTACCGGCACCTGGTGGTGGACGAGGCGCAGGACATGCACCCCGTGCAGTGGCGGCTGCTGCGCGCGGCGGTGCCGCAGGCCCCCGACGACCTGTTCATCGTGGGCGACCCGCACCAGCGCATCTTCGACACCCGGGTGACGCTCGGCTCGGTGGGGATCGACGCGATCCGGCACCGGTTGCAGGTGTCCTACCGGCTCCCGCAGGAAATCCTGTCCTGGGGCGTACGGCTGCGCGGAGGCGGCCCCGCCGACGGGTTGGTGGAGGGCGTGCAGGAGTTGTACGGCCTCCACGCGGCACGGCACGGGCTCCGCCCGATGGTCCGAACCTACGATTCGCCGGAGGAAGAGCTGACAGGTCTGGTCGCGCAAGTGGGACAGTGGGTGAAGGACGGCGTGCCGCCCCAGGAGATCGGGGTGGCCGCCAGGACGGCGGGCCTCGTAGCCGACGCCCGCGCCGCCCTGCGCGAGCTGGGGGTGAAGGTGACGACGTTGCACGGCATGAAGGGCCTGGAGTTCCGGCGGGTCGCCGTGATAGGCGTGGCCGCCGGCATCGTGCCCGCGCCCGACGCCCTCACCCCCGCCGACGAGGACCCGACGGCACGCGCGCACGACCTCCAGCGCGAGCGCGGCCTGCTCTACGTGGCCTGTACCCGGGCCAGGGAGCTCCTCTATGTCTCTCACTCGGGGAGGGCCAGCCCTTTTCTCCCCACTTGACCTCACACCTCTGAACCGCGGATACATTCCCCCTCGCCGGTTGGACCCCAATGAATCTCAGCCTGAGCGACATCGCGCCTCCCCTGCGCTGGACCTCCCCCGGCCAGATAGCGCCGATCGCGAACGATCCCCGTCTCCCCGAGGCGTGGTGGCAGGCGCTGCCGCTCGATCGAGCCTGCTCCACCATCGGGACCTCCGAGGTCGCCGGGCGCCTGGCCGATCTCGCCCTGTCCTGCTGGGGACATCTGATGCTGGGTGACGTCCTGCCTCTGCTCAGATTCGCCGACCCGGCGGCGAGCGTCCGCACCCCCGAGGGGCTCGGGCGCGAGGTGGTCCACAAACTGTTCACCGGCGTGCTGGAGCATCTCCTGGAGCCGGTGACCGAGGAGAGCGTCGCCCAGGTACGGCCCACCCGCCCGGAACGGCCGCTGCCCGAGCTGATCAACGAGGTCTTCGCGGCCCTCGACCACCGGCAGCGGGCCATCGCCAGGGACCGCCTGTACGCCTCGCAGCGGGCCACCCTCGACGACCTGGCCCAGCGGTTCTCGGTGACCAGGGAGCGCATCCGGCAGATCGAGCGCGATCTGCGCGACCACGTCGAGGCGTGGCTGGCGAGCGAGGCCGCGGCGCCGCTGGTCGCCCACGTCTCCTGGCTGCGGGGCCGTCTGGGCTCGGCCGTACCGGCCGACGACCTGGCGGCGGCGGTGCCCTGGCACCGAAGCGACCTGGTGACGCTGGGCATCCCGGCCTGGCGGTTCGTGCGGACCCTGCTGACCGGCTACGACCAGGTGGACGGCTGGCTCGTGGCGGGTGGCGCCGACGAGCTGCGGGAGAAGACCCGGCAGCTGTTCGCCGACGGCCCGCGCCTGCTGGAGGAGGCCGTCACGCTGGTCAGCCAGCTCGGCATCCGCGAGGACGTGGCCGAGCGGTGGCTCATCTCGGTGCCCCAGCTGCGGGTCCTGGAGGGGCATGTGGCGCCCTGGCCGCGCAGTGTCAACGACAAGGCCGAGGCCGTGCTCGCCGTGGCCGGCAACGCGCTGACGCCCGAGGAGATCCAGGAGCGCATCGGCGAGGACTACAGCCTCGTCGGCATCCGCAACCAGCTCACCGCCGACGACCGCTTCCTGCGGCTCGACCGCAACAAGTACGGCCTGACCCGCTGGGGCGGCGAGCAGTACCTGGGCATCCGGGAGATGATCGCCCGGGAGATCGAGCGGGCCAACGGCGAGGCGTCGGTCAACACGATCGTCGCGAACCTGACCTCGCGCTACGACGTGAGCGAGAGCTCGGTCCGCGCCTACGCGGGCGGACCGGGCTTCGAGCGCACCCAGCGCGGCTGGATCCGGGTGGCCGGCTCCGAGCCGCCCGAGTACCAGCCGCGCCGGGACGTCTCGGCGACCCGGCGCTGCTTCCGCAGCCGCGACGGACGCTGGTGGCACCGCGTGGACGTCAACGCCGAGCACCTGCGCGGCTCGGGCTCCCCGCTGCCCACCGGCTTCGCCGCGCACCTGGGCATGGCCCCCGGCGGCCAGCTCACCGCCGCCACTCCCTCGGGAGACGTGGTGATCAGCTGGCACAACCAGCCCACCATGGGGTCCATCCGCCCGATCCTGATGGCGGCCAACGCCTCCGAGGGGGACCACGTCTTTCTGACGGTCTCCGACGGCGGTGAGCTCCTGACACGCTACCTCCCCGCCGCCGCGCCGGGTCTGCCGCCGCTGAACCGGGCCCTGCACCTGATCGGTTACACCGCTCCCGTCGCCTCGGAGGCCGAGGGCATCCGCCTCATCGGCGCCCGCATCGGCCTGCCCGACGGGCTGAGCGGCGAGGAGATCGTCGCCCGCCTGCGCGAGCGGGGCGACCGCGACATCCTCGCCTTCCTGGAGGGCTCCGCCTGAGAGGGACGCGCCCCCTCAGGGGGCGGGGAGGGCGTCGGCATAGGCTCGAAGCATGTTGCGGCTGTACGACACCCGGCACCGCCGGACCGAACCGATCGTCCCCCCCGGGGCCCGCCTGATGCGGATGTACACCTGCGGGCCGGCCGTCCACCGCCGCGCCCACGTGGGCGATCTCCGTTCCCACCTGCTGTCCGACCTGATCAGGAGGGTCGCCGAGCGGCACCGGATCCGGGTGATCGTGTGCCGGAGCATCACCGACCTCGGTCACCCGGTGGACGGCTCCGCGATCGGCCCCGGCGGCGAGAACGGCCAGGACGGCCAGGACACGATCACCGCCCGGGTCCGCACCGAGGAGGGGGACGCCCGCCGGATCGCGCGCTTCCACGAGGACGCCTTCCTGGCCGACACCACGGCGCTGAACATCCGCCCGCCCGAGCACTCCCCCCGGGCCACCGAGATGATCGGCCCGATGATCGAGCTGATCGCCAAGCTGGTCGAGAAGGGGCACGCCTACCCCACCCCCGACGGGTCGGTCCTCTTCGACGCGGTCTCCTTCCCGGCCTACGGCGAGATCTCCGGCAACCGCCTCGACCGGCTGAGGCCCGGTCGCCGCGTGCGGGACGCCGGTCCGAGCAAGCGCTTCCACGCCGACTGGGCCCTGTGGGGGCCCTCGGACCACGAGACGGCGTGGGAGTCCCCGTGGGGCCGGGGCTTTCCCGGGGGGCACATCGCGTGCTCGGCCATGTCGCTGAGCCTTCTGGGCGAGAACGTCGACGTGCACACCGGCGGGATCGACCTGTGTTTCCCCCACCACGAGAACGAGCGGGCCCAGTCGGACTCCGCCGCCGGGCACGAGGTGGTCCGGCACTGGGTCCACGGCGAGCGCCTGCTGTTCGACGGGCGCGAGATACCCCCGTCCGCCGGCGACGTGGTCCTGCTCGCCGACGTGACGGCGCGAGGGCTGGATCCGCTGGCCGTACGGCTGGCCCTGATGGAACACCGCCACCGCCGGCGGATGAACCTCACCTGGGACGCCCTGCGGACCGCGGACCGGACCCTGCGGCACTGGCGCTCCCGCGTCGCCGAGTGGGCGGAGTCTCCGAGCCGGCCGATGCCCGCGGAGTGGATCTCCCGGATCGAGGCCGCCTTCGACGACGATCTCGACACCCCGCTGGCCCTGCGTCTGCTGCGCGAGCTGGAGCGTGACGACACCGTCGCGCCCGGCTCCCGCTTCGAGGCCTTCGTACACCTGGACCACGTCCTCGGCCTGGACCTGCCCTCCGAGATCGGCAGGCCGAAAGTCCTGCCGCCGGGAGCCGCCGCGCTGCTGGAGCGGCGCCTGCGGGCGCGCGGCGCCGGTGACTGGGCCGCCTCCGACCGTCTCCGCGACGAACTCGCCGCCCTGGGGGTGAGGGTCGCCGACACCCCGCAGGGTCAGAGCTGGTCCTGACCTTCCGCCCGCCGCGTGGCCGGGGGGCTCTTTCGGCCCGCGAGCGGCGGGCCCACCCCGGCGGCCGGCCTGAATTGTCGGTGGGGGTGGGTAGCCTCCCGGACCATGACCGAGATGGCCGCCGACATACGGCGGGCCACGACCGCCGACCTGGACGGGATCGTGGCCTGTAGTTCCGCGCTGTTCGCCGAGGACGCGGGGACCCGCGACCCCGCCCTCAACGTGAACTGGCCCCGTGAGCGGGGGCCCTCCTGGTTCGCGGCGGCGCTGGAGGACCCGGGGCGCCTGGTGATGGTCGCCGAGGACGACGGACGGGTCGTGGGCCACCTCACCGGCGCGCTGACCGGCCCCACGTCGATGCGGCCGGTCACGGTGGCGACGCTGGGCAGCATCTACGTGCGGCCCACCTACCGGGGGCGGGGAATCGGCTCCGGGCTGGTCGCGGAGTTCAGGGCCTGGGCGGGCGGTCACGGGGCGCAGTACGCGGGGGTGACGGCCTACGCGAGCAACGAGGCCGCCGTGCGCTTCTACCGCCGTCACGGGTTCGCCATGCGATCGGTGGTCCTGGAGGCCACGATCTGACCGCGCGGCCGACGCACCGGCCCTTCGGCGGCCTCGACGGCTTTCAGCGCTTTCGGCGACTTTCAGCGCTTTCGGAGGTTCTCGGCGCTTTCGGCGGATGTGATCTTGAGCACCAAGGGGGTGCCGGACCCGGTCGGCTGCCACACTGGTTCGAGCATGCCGCATAGGAGGTGTTTGTGAAGTTCCGGCCGTATGCCTGGATGCCTCGACCGCTCATGTGGCTCGCCCGAGTGCTGACCATCCTCTTGATCATGGGGCTTGCCCTCGCCGGGGCCGGCGTGTGGGCGGTACGCGCGTCCTTCCCCCAGCTCGCCGGGGACCTCAGAGTGGAAGGCCTAACCGGGAAAGTCACCGTTTATCGCGACAAAGCCGGGATCCCACACATCTATGCGGACTCCGCCGAGGACCTCTTCCTCGCCCAGGGGTACGTCCACGCCCAGGACCGGTTCTTCGAGATGGACTTCCGCCGGCACGTGACGGCCGGGCGGCTGTCGGAGATGTTCGGCGCCTCCACACTCGCCGAGGACAAGGTCGTCCGGACGATGGGCTGGCGGCGGGTCGCCGAGAAGGAGCTGCCCCTGCTGTCGGAGTCGACCAGACGCTACCTGGACTCCTACGCCGAAGGCGTGAACACCTGGATGAGGGAGAACCGGAGCGCCCTCGGCAGGAGCCTGGAGTACGGCCTGCTCAAGTTCACCAACCTCGGCTACGCACCCGAGCCGTGGACCCCCGCCGACTCCGTCTCCTGGCTCAAGGCCATGGCCTGGGACCTGCGCTCCAACCTGTCGGACGAGATCGGCCGGGCGCTCGCGGCGAGCACGCTGCCCCGCGACCGGGTCGAGCGGCTCTGGCCCGACTACCCCTTCGCCGCCCACCAGCCGATCGTCACCCGGGGCTCGGTGACCGAGCACGGGTTCGACCAGAAGGAGGAGCCCCCGCCGCCGCCACCTCCGGACCCGGTCGCGCTGACCCACGCGGCCCGGGCCGTCCAGGCCGTTCCCAGCCTGATGGGCGACCCCCAGGGCGGCAGCGGCATCGGCTCGAACTCCTGGGTCGTCGGCGGCGAGCACACCGTCTCGGGCAAGCCGCTGCTGGTCAACGACCCGCACCTGTCGGCGAGCCTGCCGTCGGTGTGGTACCAGGCCGGGCTGCACTGCCGTACCAAGGGCGCGGCGTGCCCGTTCGACGTCACCGGGTTCACCTTCTCCGGGCTGCCCGGCGTCGTCATCGGGCACAACGACCGCGTCTCCTGGGGCTTCACCAACCTCGGCGCCGACGTCGCCGACCTGTACACGGAGCGGGTGAAGGACGACTCCTCCCTGTACATGGGCGAGTGGAAGCCCCTCTCCACCCGGGTGGAGAGGATCAAGGTGGCCGGAGGCGACACGATCTCGCTGCGGGTCCGCGAGACCACCCACGGGCCGATCATCTCCGACGTGATGGCCTCGGCGAGGGACACCCTGCCCGGCGCGTCCGCGTCCCCCGAGGAGCGGGCGGACGCCGTCGCGCTGAAGTGGACGGCCCTGGAGCCCGGCAGGACCGCCGACGCCGTCTTCGAGCTGAACGCCGCGCGGGACTGGAAGGAGTTCCGGGCGGCGGCGGGCAAGTTCGACGTGCCCGCGCAGAACATGATCTACGCCGACGTCGACGGGAACATCGGCTACCAGACGCCGGGCCGGATCCCGGTGCGCAACCGGGGCGACGGCACCCGCCCGGTGCCCGGCTGGACCGGTGAGTACACCTGGCAGTCCGTCATCCCCTTCAACGACCTGCCCCACCTGTACAACCCGCCCGAAGGCTACATCGTGACCGCCAACAACGCGGTCGTCGACCCCGGCCGCTACCCCCACCTGATCACCAAGGACTGGGCGTACGGCTACCGCTCCCAGCGCATCCTGGAGCGCCTGCGGGCGGCGCTGAAGAAGGGCAAGGTGGACGCCGCGACCATGAGCACGGTGCAGCAGGACACCCACAACGGGCTCGCCGCCGCCCTGGTGCCCCGGCTGACCGCCCTGAAGGTGGCCGGAGGCGCCGCCCAGGCCCTCGGCACACTGCGCGGCTGGGACGGCTCCCAGGAGACGGACTCGGGCGCGGCCATGTACTTCAACGCCGTCTGGCGCCACCTGCTGATCGAGACGTTCGACGACGACCTCCCCCCCGGGGCCCGGCCGGGCGGCGGCGACCGCTGGTTCGAGGTGATCCGCGTCATGCTCGACAAGGCCGACGACCCCTTCTGGGACGACAGGCGGACCTCCGCGCGCGAGACCCGCGACGACATGCTGCGCCGTGCCATGGCGACGGCCTACGACGAGCTGACCGACCGCCTCGGCCCCGACGTCGCGTCATGGCGCTGGGGCGACCTGCACACCCTCACGCTGACCGGCCAGACCTTCGGGTCCACGGGCGTCGGCCTGATCGACCGGCTGTTCAACCGGGGCCCGTTCCCGGTGCCCGGCAACGACGACGCGGTGAACGCCGCGGGCTGGGACGTCCAGGAGGACTACGCGGTGAACTGGCTGCCGTCCATGCGGATGATCGTCGATCTGTCGGACCTCGACGGATCGCGGTGGATCAACCTGACCGGGGCCTCCGGCCACGCCTTCCACGACAACTACTGGGACCAGGCCCCGCTGTGGGCGACGGGAAAGACCCTCCCGATGCTCGCCCGCGAGGAGTCCGTGAGGAAGGCGGCCGTCCACAGTCTGACCCTCACCCCCTGATCTCCTCCCGGCACCCCGCACCCCCGACGCCCCCTTCGCCGAGGTCACTCCATCGGGGACGACCTCGACCGCGCCCACCAGGGCGACCTGCGGACGTAGTCGCCGTCCTCCAGGTTCGCCAGCCGCTCGAAGACGTTCCACGAGGCGGGGTCGCCGCAGACCAGCACCGAGACGGCCACGGCGACGAGGTACAGCGGGAGCATCGGCAGGCCGGCGCAGAGCGCGTACTGGGAGGCGTGCCGGTCCTCGTGCCGGAGCAGGGCGCCGGTGAGAAAGCCCTCCTGCCGCCGGGTCAGCACCACGTTGCCGACGGTGAACGCCCCGGCGACCGGGAACGGCAGGCGGTAGCCGTGGGCCAGGATCAGCCCCGCCGGCCCCGGAGCCGCGCGCGCCCCGCCCAGACGCACCACCAGCAGCCCGAACGGGGTCGACAGGTTGACGTAGTTGAGGACCCGCCGGATCCGCTGCCACCGCCGCATACCGGGATTGTGCGCCATCGCTTCCCGGCGCGACAGCGTTCCGTCCGCGAAACCCGCCGTTCACACGAACCCGGCCCCACCCCGGACCGCCCTCTCCGCACCCGGGGAGCCCGCCCGCGTCCTTTCTCCGTCTCCGGGCCTTCTTTCACGGGGCGCCGCCGTGGCGCCCTATCGGAGGCCGGACGGGCGAGAGCCGGGGAGGCGGGGGGTCAGCAGCCAGGACCCTCCGCCGGCCGCGGGGGTGAGCATGACACCCACCAGGGCCGCGATCAGCCCGCCGTAGAGGTAGATGTAGCCCGACAGGTCGCCGGCGATGACCACGTCGCCCTCGGGGCGGTCCGACAGCCAGATCGTCGTGACCGCCAGCCAGCCCGCCGCGGGGGCCAGCGCCGCCGATCTGGTGCCCATCCCCCAGCCGGCGCCGCGGCAGACGGCGAACAGCGCCGGCACGCAGACCGGCGCCGCGACCGGGATCGGGACGGGGCGGGCGTACCACGAGTGCTGGAACGCCCCCAGCACGCCCATCACGAGCCCGAGCATGACGAGCACGACGTACGCCGCGACGGTGACCGCCCTCCCTGGGGACCGCTCCAGCGGCTGGACCTGCTCCATCACAACCATGGAGGCTAGTCGATCCCCGCGAAGAGATCGGCTTGCGGCGTGTGGGGCTCGCCGAGACCTCCCACCGCGACCGGCGCCGCCGGACCGGCCGGGGCGGGCGGCCCGGAGCGCAGGATGAAGTGCTCCACCCCGAGCACCTCCTGGCCGACGTTGTCGGACAGGGCGTACCAGGGCGCGTCCACGCTGATCTGGGTGGCGTGCGCCCGCATCGCGTCGAACTTGCGCCCGAGGTGGGCACGGGCGTCGATCTCGGTGGTGATCTCCTCGTCGGCGCAGCCGAACGGCAGGTCGTCGACCGCCTTCTCCGGCAGGAACGCCACGCCGGCCCGCCGGATCGCCTCGGCGTTGCGGCGCAGCGTGGACCTGGCCGTCGCGGTGTGGTAGAGCCGGGTGATCCGCCACGGCTCGCCCTCGCCGAACGCGGGGTCGGCCGCCAGCGCGAAGGCCCGCCAGGAGACGCGGTGGGCCTGGATGTGGTCGGGGTGGCCGTAGAAGCCGTTCTCGTCGTAGGTGACGAGCACCTGGGGCCGCACCTGGCGGATGATCGTGACGAGCTCGGCGGCGGCCTCGTCCGGGTCGGCCCGCCAGAAGGCGTCGTCCCGGTCGTTGGAGGCGACTCCCATCATCCCGGAGTCGCGCCAGCGGCCCGGACCGCCCAGGAAGCGGTGGTCGGCGACCCCCAGGGCCGCGCAGGCCGCGGCGAGTTCGCCGGCGCGGTGCGCGCCCAGGGTGTCGTCCCGACCGGCGGCCAGGTGGGCCAACTCCGGCGGGATGACCTCGCCCTCCTCGCCGAGCGTGCAGGTGACCAGCGTGACCCGGGCCCCCTCGGCCGCGTACTTGGCCATCGTGGCCCCGCTGCCGATCGTCTCGTCGTCGGGGTGAGCGTGCACGAGCAGCAGCCGGCGGTCGTTCATGCCCCCGAGCGTATCCGCCGGGCGTAGAGCGTGATGCGAACCGCCCCGGATATCCGGGTCCGTCCCACCTTGCGGAAGTCCCGGGCGAGTTCTCCGAGCCGAGGGTCCCGCTGCCACTCGGCGCCCGTGACGCGCCGCGAGACCAGCCACACCCGGTCGGCGCCGGGCCGGAACGGCTCCAGCCTCCGGTACGGTTCGCCGTACACGGCCACGAACAGGTGAAAGCGCTCGGGCACGTAGAGCACGGTGTCGCCCGGCCGCTGCCCGGAGGCCAGCTCCGCCGCCAGGGTGCGCAGGTCGTCGGGACGGGCGGCGGGTTCGCGCAGGGAGAGGTGGGCGCTCACCGAGAGGGCCGCGAGCGCCGCGAGGACCGCCCAGCGCGCCGGGGGCCGGCGGAGCCCGGCCAGGCCCGCCCCCGCCAGCAGCGCGACGGCCGGGAGCGTGAACAGCACGTAGCGCGGGCTGTAGACCGGATACATCTGGGAGACGAGGAAGGACAGCGCCACCGGCAGGGCCGCCCAGGGCAGGGCCACCGCCGTCAGGGAGACGGGCCCCGCCGCACGGCCCTCCGGCCCCGCGCCCGCGTGAGAGCGCCTGCCGTACCAGGCTCCGAGCAGGACGAGAACGGCGAGCAGGGCGAGGAACAGCGCGGGCAGGGGCGAGGCCCGCCATGCCTGCGGACCTCCCGCGACCTCCACGCCGAACCCGGCCAGCTCCGCCGGTCCGGGCGCCTTCAGCCAGAAGAGCTGCGCGTCACGCTGCCCGGAGGCGACGACGGCCAGCGGCGCCAGCAGCACCCCGGCCCCGGCCACCGCGGCGGCCCACGGGAGCCGGTCGCCGCGCCGGCGGGCGACGACGAGCGCGTGGGCGGGCAGCAGGAGCAGCGCGTAGAGGTGGAGCCAGCCCAGAAGGGCGATCAGCAGGCCGTACCCGGTGTACCGCGACCGGCGCTCACCCAGCAGCACCCAGGTGGCCGCGACCGCCACCGCGCCGACCAGGGCGTAGCTTCGCGCCTCCTGGCCGTAGCGGCCGACCATGGGCAGCACCGCGTAGACCAGGCCCGCCGACAGCCCGGCCCGCGGCGTCGCCAGCCTCCGCCCGAGGGCCGCGACGCCGAACGCGGCCCCGGCGACCGCGAGCGCCGAGGGCAGCCGGGCCGCGAACTCCCCGCCGAAAGCGGCGAAGGGGCGGAGCAGGAGGTAGTACAGCGCGTGGACGGCGTCGATGTGGTGGAGGAGCTCCCACAGTTCGGCCGGCGGCATGGTCGCCGCCAGCACACTTACCGACTCGTCCCGCCAGAACGACGGGACGTCGATCCTCCAGAGAACGAGGGCGAATGCCACCACGGCCGGGGTCGCCGGAGATCGAAGCATTTGCACGGTAAGCGCCACTTGCCTAAGTTTCTACCAAGATCGTGTAATTCAAGTCGTCCTCAGCAGAGCCTCGACAGGAGTGGGACTGGCAAGATGACTGGTATGAGTGAGAGCTTTCCTCGTCTGCATGCGAGAAGTCGCCGTTTCACCCTGGGGGTACCACGCGGTTTCACGATCTCCCCGGACGGTGCGCGCATCGTCTTCCTGCGGACGAAGGGCGGCTTCGACCCGATCACCTGCCTGTGGGAGTTCGACGTCGCGAGCGGCACGGAACGGCTGATCGCCGACCCGCGGGCCCTGGCCACCGGCGAGGAGGACCTTCCCCCCGAGGAGCGGGCACGCCGCGAGCGCAGCCGGGAGCAGGCGGGCGGCATCGTCGCCTACAGCACCGACAGCAAGGTCACCACGGCGGCGTTCGCCCTCTCCGGCGGGCTCTACGTGGTCGACCTGAAGACCCGCGACATCCGCCGGTTGACCACCCCCGGCCCGGTGATCGACCCCAGGATCTCCCCGACCGGCGTCCACGTGGGCTACGTCACCGGCGGCGCCTTCCACATCCAGGACCTGGAGGACGGGGTCGACCACGTGCTGGCCCGCCCGGAGTCGCCCGAGGTGACGTACGGCCTGGCCGAGTTCATCGCCGCCGAGGAGATGAACCGGATGCGGGGCTACTGGTGGTCTCCGTCGGGTGAGGCGGTGCTGGTCGAGCGGGCCGACGACTCACCGGTGGAGAAGTGGTACATCGCCGACCCGGCCAACCCGGCCCGCCCCGCGATCGAGCAGCGTTATCCCGCCGCCGGAACGGCCAACGCCCGGGTGGAGCTCTTCGTGCTGACGCTGGCCGGCGCCCGCGTCCCCGTCCCCTTCGACGACGAGTACCTCGTCACCGCCTCCTGGGACTCCCACGCCCTGTCGCTCGTCACCCTGACCCGTGACCAGCGGACCATGCGCCTCTTCTCCGTCGACCCGGAGACCGGGGCCTCCACCCTCGTGCGGGAGAACACCGACCCGGCCTGGATCGACATCGTCGTCGGCGTCCCCGGTCACCTGTCCGACGGCACCCTGGTCTGGGCCGCGGACATCGACGGGGGTCACCGCCTGGTCATCGGCGACGAGCCCGTCACCCCGCCCACCCTCCAGGTCCGTGAGATCCTCGACGTCGACGGCGACAGCGTGCTGTTCCGCGCCAGTGGCGAGCCCACCGAGATCGCCCTGTGGGCCTACCGCGACGGCCGGATCACCCTCGTCAGCCCGTCCGAGAGCGGCGTCTACAGCGGCCACACCGCGGGTGGCACGCTCGTGGTCACCGGCCAGACCCTCGGCGACGAGGGGACGGCGGTCCGCGTCCTCCACCACGGCAAGACCGTCGGCCACATCGCCTCCCACGCCGAGCGTCACGGCCTGGACCTGCGAGTCTCCGTGGTCCGCGCCGGAAAGCGCGACCTGGCCACCGCCGTGCTCCTGCCGTCGGGCCACGTGCCCGGCTCGGCGAAACTCCCCGTCCTGATGGACCCCTACGGGGGGCCTGGCGCCCAGCGCGTCCTGGCCGCCTCGGGCGCCTACCTGACCAGCCAGTGGTTCGCCGACCAGGGCTTCGCGGTGGTCGTGGCCGACGGCCGGGGCACCCCGGGCAGGGGGCCGGAGTTCGAGCGCGGCGTCCTGCACGACCTGGCCACGCCCGTCCTGGAGGACCAGGTGGACGCCCTGCTGGGCGCCGCCGCGCAGTTCCCCGACGACCTGGACCTGTCACGGGTCGGCATCCGGGGCTGGTCCTTCGGCGGCTTCCTGGCCGCCCTGGCCGTGCTCCGCCGCCCCGACGTCTTCCACGCGGCCATCGCCGGGGCCCCGGTGACCGAGTGGCGGCTGTACGACACCTGCTACACCGAGCGCTACCTCGGCCACCCGGACGAGGGTCACTACGAGTCTCCGTCCCTGCTGGCCGACGCGGGCAGGCTGGAACGCCCCCTCATGCTGATCCACGGTCTGGCGGACGACAACGTGGTCTCGGCCCACACCCTGCGCCTGTCCTCGGCTCTTCTGGCGGCGGGCCGACCCCACACCGTCCTGCCGCTGTCCGGGGTCACCCACATGACCCCGCAGGAGGTCGTGGCCGAGAACCTGCTCCTGCTCCAGGTCGACTTCCTCAGGAAGGCCCTGGCCTGACAGACGGGGGGACGGCCCTCGGGCCGTCCCCCCCACCTCCTTCTCATGGCCCGGCCGACTCCTCCCGCCCGGCCGCGTCGACGCCGATGGACGGCGGGGGCGGGCCAGGAGGCGGCGGGAACCGGTCAACGCGGGCCAGAAGCCGGTCAACGCGGATCAGAGCAGGTCAGCACGGGTCATGGGCGTCAGTCGGTGCGGCCCCAGCCCGCGGCGGGCTTCTTGATGATCTTTCCGCTCCTGCCGTCGGTGGCCTCGACGTCCTCCTGGGCGTCGAGGTCCCTCATGGTGTCGAGCCCGCTCCTGCCGGTGTCACGGCCCCGTCCGCCGCCCCGGCCGGCCTCACGGCCGCCGTTCCCGCCGTTTTCGGGCGCGTTCACGCTCTCGGCTCCGCGCCCGCCGGGATTGCGCGGCCGGCCTCCGGGCTGCCGGCCTCCGGGCTGCCTGCTCCCCGGCTCCCTCGCTCCGGGCTCACGGCCGCCCTGCTCCCTGCTCCCGGGCTCCCTTGTCCCGGGCTCACGGTTCCCGGGCTCCCTGCTCCCCGGCTCCCTCGTTCCCTGCTCACGGCCGCCCTGCTCCCTGCTCCCCGGCTCCCTCGTCTCGGGCTCGCGTGCCCCCGGCGCGGGGGGCGGGGTCGGCGCGGGGTACGAGACGGCCGGTGATCCGTCCACCCGGACCACCGCGGCCGCCGGACGCGCTCCCGTGGCGCCGGAGGCCGTACCGGCGGCCGAGGCCAGGGCCACGTCCCCGCAGGAGAAGACGGCGGGGACGACCAGGATCGCGGCCGTCAGGAACCCGCCCGCCGCCACACGCCGGCCAAGGGCCGGACCGCCCGGGACAGGCTTGATCGATTCGAAGGACACGAGGTGGCACCTCTTCCATTCCGTGACTACACGTGTTCGACCGAACACGGTCGGCAATGGTCAGCGTAGCCCTTCGTCTCCGATCCGGCCCGGAGACGACACCATCGGCCGCCCCTCCCCCCGAAACACCCCGGTCTGTCCTTCCGAGGCGGTTAAAGGTCGAGACCGACCGCTTGCCCGTCTCCACACCCCGGCTTGAGCTGGACGACACGCGAGCACGAAACGTGTCCCCCACCCTCCGGACCTTCGGATGATGCGCGGTGATCCGGTCGCCCCCGCAGGCGGCGGTCGCCCCGTGAAAACAGGGCAGACCACATAAGAGGGAACTTTCTCCTAATATCATGCATCACAATATATGATGAATGCCATGATGTCACGAACGATGACGGAGCCCGCGTTCCTCCTCCTCACCGCGCTGGTCGACGGGCCACGCCATGGCTACGGGATCGTGCAGGAGATCGAGAAGCTGTCGGACGGGCGGGTGCAGCTGAAGATCGGCACGTTGTACGGCGTGCTGGACCGGCTGGCCGCCGACGAACTGGTGACGTTGGACCGCGAGGAGGCCCAGCAGGGGCGGCTGCGCCGCTACTACCGGCTCACCGAGTCCGGAATGCGCGCCCTGGAGGCGGAGGCCACCCGGCTGGCCGGAAACATCGAGAGCGCGCGCCGGCGGCTGCGTGCCCGGCAGGCGGGAGGCATGGCGTGAGCCTTCTGGAAGGCCGCTACCGCTACGCGCTGCGGCTACTGCCCGCCTCCTACCGCGCCGAACGGGAGGAGGAGATGGTCTGCGCCTTCCTGGAGGGGGCCGGCGACCTTCACGACGAGGACAACCCCCGGCCGCGCTGGTCGGAGATCGCCAGCGTCGCCGCACTGTCGGTCCGGGTGCGTCTGGGAGGCGTCGGTGCGGCGCCGAGGTTCTTCGCCTGGGGCCAGGCGGTCCGCCTGGTGGCCGTACTGGGACTGTCCTTCCACGCGACGATGAGTTGCGTCTGGCTCGCGAACACTTTGAAGTTCCACGGGTTCTTCGGCGCGCCGTCCGGCGACTACCAGACCGCCCTTGGCTCCGCCGGATCGGCAGAGCGGTTACGGGACATCGCGCAGGTGCTCACCTACCTTCTGTGGATCGCGGCCGCCGCCTCGCTTGTCCGCGGCCGCCCGCGCGCCGCGAAGACAACGGCGCTGCTCGCTCTCGCACTGTCGTACGGCCCCGTCATCCAGAGCGGGAACGTGCTCTGGAACGGCGGCACCAAGTCCGTGGTTCTGCACAGCGTTCTGTTCGTGGTGCCCATGCTGGCGTTGCCGGCCGGATTCCACCGGGACGCGCCGCGAAACCGCCACCCCTGGTGGGTGGCCGCTCTGCCGGTCGGCGCCGGCACCCTGCTCTACGTGATCTTGAACGTGCTGGGCTCGGCGTCGATGGCGCAGACCGTCAACTGGCAGTTCTGGTCATGGATATGGCCGTGGCTGGGCGAGTCAGGACTGGCCTGTCTGGCGCTTTTAGCCGCGAGCGTGTCCCTCGTCGGGACGCATCTGTGGGCTCCGGCCAGGCGAACCCCCTCCCTGCCGCTGGCGCTGGCGATCCTGGCCGTGCCCGTGATGCTTACCCATGTCTTCTCTCTGACCTTCGATGCGATCGATCCGGCCACCCGGACCATGGCGGTCGTGAACGTCGGCCAGCTCATTGCGCTCCTGCTGTCGGCCCTGACACTCATCGTCCTGACCGCCAAGACGATGCCCCCCCGCCGCGTCCGCCCCCAACCAACGCCGGAGCCCACCGCCCCGGGGGATGACACCGGGCTCCCGCTACCGGAAGACCAGGACTGAGGAAGAATCCGGCGGCGCCGAGGCCGCCCGGGGCGCAGGGGGTGTAACGAGGGGATGAGGCTGCCGGACGGCCGGGCGCACCTACGAGGGGCCGTGCGTGCGGCAGCGGCAGGACCTGTACGGACGGCCGAAGGCCACCCGCCCGGCGACGGCTTCAGGAAGGTGTCCCGTGCCAGGTGCTCCACAGGGCGGCGTAGGAGCCGCCGGTCCTGACGAGGTCGTCGTGGGAGCCCAGTTCGGCGACCCGGCCCTCCTCGACCACCGCGACCCGGTCGGCGTCGTGCGCGGTGTGCAGGCGGTGGGCGATGGCGATCACCGTACGGCCTTCGAGCACCGCGGCCAGCGAACGTTCCAGGGAGCGCGCGGCCCGGGGGTCGAGCAGCGAGGTGGCCTCGTCCAGGACGAGGGTGTGCGGGTCGGCCAGGACCAGCCGGGCGAGGGCGATCTGCTGCGCCTGGGCGGCCGAGACCGGCTCGCCGCCGGAGCCGACGACCGTCTCCAGACCGCCGGGCAGGGCGGAGACCCACTCCCAGGCGTCCACGGCCGAAAGCGCCGCCCGGACCTCGGGCTCACCGGCCTCGGGGCGGGCGATCAGCACGTTGTCGCGGAGCGTGCCGCGGAAGACGTGGTGCTCCTGCGTCACCAGGGCGACGTGGCCGCGCAGATCGTCCAGCGGAAGCTCGACCAGCGGGGTTCCGCCGACGGTGACGGACCCGGTGCGCGGCCCGTGGATGCCCGCCAGCAGGCGGCCCAGGGTGGACTTGCCCGCACCGGAGGGGCCGACCATCGCCAGCCGCTCCCCCGGCCGGACGACCAGGTCGATGCCGTGCAGCACGTCGTGGCCCTCGCGGTAGGCGTAGCGGACGCCGTCGGCGCGCAGTTCCTCCCCGTCCGGGACGCCCGTGCCCGCCTCACGGTCCTCGGGCACCTCGGCGACGCCCAGCAGCCTGGCCATGGAGGCGCCGCCCACCTGGAGTTCGTCGATCCACATCAGCAGCCGGTCGAGCGGGTCGATGAGCTGCTGGACGTAGAGGGTGGCCGCGGTGACCTGGGCCAGCGAGACCCACCCCTGGATGTGGAAGAGGCCGCCGGCGACCAGCGTCGCCACGATCGGCACCACGTAGCCGAGTTCGACGATCGGGAACCAGATCATGCGCAGCCCGAGGGTGTAGCGCTCGGCCTCCCACGAGCGGGCGATGTCGGCGTCGGTACGGCGGTGCCTGCGCTCCCGCAGGCCCAGCGCCTCCACGGTGCGGGCCCCGTTGACCGTCTCGGTCAGGCCGTCGGTCATGTCCGCGTAGGCGGCGCTCTCGCGGAGGTAGCCGTCCCTGGCCCGCTTGAGATACCACCGGGTGGAGATCCACAGGAACGGTACGGCCAGCAGCGAGGGCAGCATGAGCAGCGGCCCGGTCAGCACCAGCGCGCCAAGGGTGATCACGCAGGTGACCAGCGCGATCATCGTCTCGGGAACGGCGTGCCGCACGGTGCGCGACAGCGCGTCCACGTCCCGGGAGGTCCGGGTGATCAGGTCGCCGGACCCGGCGCGCTCGACGGTCGACAGCGGCAGGCCGAGGACCCGGGAGACGAACTCCTCGCGCAGTTCGGCGAGGACCTTCTCCCCGAGCCTGGAGGAGGCGTAGACGGCGAACCTGATCAGGACGCCTTGCAGGACCAGGAAGGCGGCGATGGCCGCCACGACCGCGGGGACGTCGATCCCGGTGCCGTCCTGGACCCCCTGGACGAGGTCGCCGAGGAGCCAGGGCACCGCCAGGCCCGCGACGGCGGCCAGGGCGTGCAGGCCGAGCGCCGCCGCCAGGGCGCCGGGGTGCCTCAGGGTCGTCTTGCGGGCGTAGGCCCGGACCTGCGCCTGGCCGGCGACGGGAAGGATCTGCCTGCCGTTCACGCGCTCTCCTCGCCTCGTGCTCCGTGACCCGCGACGGCGGGCTCTCCGGGACCCGCCGGGCCGGGGTCGTCCGGGTCGTCGCCCCGGGTGACGACGGCCCGGTAGTCCGGATCTCCCGCCAGAAGACCCCGATGTGTCCCCTCGGCTCGTACAAGACCGTCCGCGACGTAGATCACGTGGTCGGCGCGGTCGAGCACCAGCGGGCTGGTCGTGCAGACGAGAGTGGTCCTCCCGGCGCGGGCCTTGGCCAGGCGGTCGGCGATGCGCGCCTCGCTGTGCGCGTCCACCGCGCTGGTGGGCTCGATGAGGACGAGCACCTCGGGGTCGGCGAGCAACGCCCGGGTCAGCCGCAGCCGCTGCCGCTGACCGCCGGAGAACTCCCGGGCCGACTCGGCGACGTGCCCGCCGAGACCGCCGGGGAGCGCATCGACGATGTCCTCGGCGCACGCCGTGCGCAGCGCGGCGGCGATCTCCGCGTCGGAGGCGCGGCCGGTGACGTCCAGCTCGTCCCGGAGCACGCCGGAGAACAGCCGGGCGTCGTTGCCCGCGACGAGGATGCGGCGGCGGACCTCGGCGATCGGCAGGGCGCTCAGCGGCACGTCGCCGAAGTCCACGTCGCCGTCGGTGTAGCGGCCGAGGCGGTCGGCGATCGCGGCGGCCTCATCGGGCGTGGCCGCCGCGAGGGCGGTGAACGCGCCGGGACGGACCGCGACGCCGGAGGCCACGTCGCGCAGCAGGCCGCCCGCGGACCGGCCGGCGCCGCCGGTCACCTCCGGCTCCAGCCGGAGGATGCGCACCACCCTGCGGGCGGCCACGTGCCCCTTGGTCAGCTTGTCGGCGGCCTCGGTGAGCGCCCGCAGGGGGGCGATGAGGAAGACGGCGTAACCGTAGAAGGCGACGAGCTGGCCGGTGGTGATCTGCCCGCGGACCGCGAAGGTCGCGCCCAGCCAGGTGACGCCGGCGATCAGCAGGCCCGGCAGCAGGATCTCCGCGCCCGCCAGCACCGACTCGACGGCCGCCACCCGCACGCCGGCCCGCCGCACCCTCTGGGACTCCTCGGCGTAGCGGTCGGCGAAGACCTGCTCACCGCCGATGCCCCGCAGCACGCGCAGGCCCTCGACGATGTCGGCGGCGCGGGTGGACAGCTCGCCCTGCAGGTCGCGGTGGGCGTGCTGACGCCGGTGCAGCGGCTTGAGCAGGGGGCCGAGCCCGGCGAGCATGAGCGGAACGCCGAGCAGCACCGTCAGGCCCAGCGGCGTCGAGGTTCTGAGGAGGATGACGGTGACCGTGACGACGGAGATGATCGCGCCGGTGCCACGGATCAGGATGTCCGTCGCGCTGCCGATGTGGGCGATGTCGGAGTTGCCGACGCTGACCACCTCGCCGGTGGACAGGCGCCGGGACAGCGTCGCGCCCAGCCTGGTCGCCTGCCGGGCGGTGACCTGGACGGTCCGGTAGGCGGCGCTCAGCCAGTTGTAGACGGCCATCCGGTGACGCAGGAGACCGGCGGCCGACTGCGCGATCCCCAGGCCGGACAGCACCGCGCCCCAGGTCAGGAGGCTCTGGGCGTCCTTGGCGATGATGGCGTCGATGCCCTTGCCCATCGCCGTCGGCACCAGCGCCATCGCGATCCACCACAGGGTGGCGTAGGCGATGCCGAGGAGCAGGGAGCCCGCCTGCTTGCGGGCCGTCCAGACCAGATATCTGACCGGGCTTCGGGCATCGGGAACGCCGGGATCGGCGGCGGGAAGGGAGCGCATAGCCCTTCCAGGCTGACAAAACTCAGCCTTACCTGGCAAACCGTTTTCTGACCTTGAGACGCCGCCGGCACACTGGGCCCCCTCCTCAGCCCGATGACGATGCCCGGTCATTGAAGAAGCCCCGGAGCACGCCCGGCAGCAGCCCGAGACCCAGCAGCAGGACGAGGACCGGGAGCCAGGCCAGCCGCTGCAGCAGCCAGACCGGCTCGGCAGGAGATGTCAGCAGGCCGGGAAGGTCGCCGAAGCGCAGCGCCACCAGGACGGTCACGAGCAGCGCGGTCTGATGCCACAGGAAGATCGTCATCGCGGACAGGTTGACCACCGCCACCGCCGCCCACAGCGGGGGCCGCCGCATCAGGCGGGTGAGCGGCCCGCGCACCAACAGCGCCAGCCCCACCTGGGCGATCCCGAAGCAGACCGCGGCGAGCGTGGGCGGGCTGAGGTTGGAGACCTTCGCGCCGGTCACACCCACCATGCTGGCCGGATAGCCGAATCCGGCGACCAGCGCCACGGCCCCGGCCGCACCTCCCACCACCAGGCCCACCGCCGCCCGGCGGGAGGTGAACGCGCCCTGCCCCCAGGCGATGCCCAGCGCGTACGGCACCAGCCAGCCGGCCGCCAGGTTCACCCACCCCAGCCAGGCCGGTCCGCCGAGGACGAACCTGCCCACGTCCACCGCGAGCACGACCCCGGCCGCCGAGACGGTCAGAACGCCCGGCCGTGCACGCACCAGCAGGGGAGCCGCCGACGTAAGCGCGGCGAAGACCGCCAGGAACCACAGCGGCGCGGCCACCGGCAGCACCAGCGCTCTGATCGAACCCGGCGGCATGCCGTTCAGCGTCAGCCCGGCCGCGATGCCCATCCAGATCAGCGCAGGCGGCCCGACCGGCCGCAGAAGCCGCCCCGTCCTGGCCCGCACCCAGGCCGGACGTCCCTTCACCGCGCGCAGGCTCCGCGCCGCCGCGTAGCCGCCCACGAAGAAGAACACCGCCAGTGTCTGCAGCACCCATGACGCGGGCGTGAACTCCGGCAGGCGGATGAGCGGGCTGGAGACGCGTATCGTTCCGCCGGGCCCGCGCGTCCACGCCGTGACCATCCAGTGCCCCAGGACCACCCCCAGGATCGCCAGCGCCCGCAGTGCGTCCACCCCCCGGTCCCTGTCCGCCGGGGTGGCCGTGTCGATCCGGGTCGCGACGCTAGCCACGGGACACCTCGCCGGTACGGCCGAGGGCGATCAGGGTGAGGTTGCGCAGCGATTCACTGCCCGGTTTGAGATAGTCGCTGTGCCCGGCCTCACCTGTCTCGAACAGGTGGGCGCCGAAGGCGGGACCCGCCGGATCGGGACCGAAGCCGAGCGGTCCGAGCCGGAGCTTGGGTACGCTGCGCATCCAGTCCTGGTCGCCGCTTCCCGCCCACAGCCGGGGGCCGCCCAGGTCGGCGGGGGACGAGACGCCGAGGCCGGGACTGCCGAAGACGGCCAGTTCGGCGGCGCCCGACCCCGGAGCGGCCTTGGCGCACACGACCGACCCGTAGCTGTGGCACAGCAGGCTGACCCGCTTGCCCCTGAGCGTCTCGGTGACGTAGCGCCGCAGCGCCCCGCCCCCTGCGACGGCGGACGTGTCCGTCGCCACCGCAAGGCTGACGGTCGCCGGGCTGTCGTAGCCGAGCCAGGCGACCACGGCCAGTCTGGAGCCGGGGTCCAGCGCCCGCGCCTCGGCCAGCAGCGCGCGGGCACCTCCCCCCGGCGTGCTGTACGGCTTGGCCCTGCCGCCGTCGAAGGTGGCGGCCGTGGTATCGGAACCCGGAACGATGACGGCGACGTGCTCCGCCGTACCCAGATCCCCATAGACCTTGATGATCCGGTCACCCTGGGGAGCGGGGACGATGAGGTAGGTCAACGCTGCGGCTGCGGCCACTGTGCGTACGCGGCGGAACATGCGAGCCTTTCTGACTGGATGGAAGAACCAGTCAGAAACCTAGAAATCATGATCTGTCGATCACATCACTTTGGGGTGCCCACCTCCGTATCCCTCCACGGAGGGAGGGGGTCTAACCGCCTGGCCGCACCAGGCCCGTCTCGTAGGCGTGGACGATGGCCTGAGCCCGGTCGCGCAGGTTCAGCTTCGCCAGGACTCGGCTCACGTGAGTCTTGACGGTCTGTTCCGACAGCACGAGCTCCTCGGCGATCTCCTGGTTGGAGCGGCCCTGGGCGACGAGGGCGAGCACCTCGGTCTCGCGCTCGGTGATGCCGTCCAGCCTGACGCGCGGGTGACGCGGACCGACCCGGGCGAACTCCGAGATCAGCCGTTTGGTGACCGAGGGCGCCAGCAGCGCCTCCCCGGCCGCGACCACCCGCACCGCCTCGGCCAGCTGCCGGGCCGAGGCGTCCTTGAGAAGAAACCCGCTGGCCCCGGCCCGCAGCGCCTCATACACGTAGTCGTCGAGGTCGAAGGTGGTCAGGATGAGCACCTTCGGCAGGAAGCCGTCCGCGCTCAGGATCGCCCGCGTCGCGGCCAGGCCGTCCATGACCGGCATCCGCACGTCCATCAGCACGACGTCCGGCCGCAGCTCGGCCACCCGCGCCACGGCCTGGCCTCCGTCGGCCGCCTCACCCACGACCTCGATGTCCGGTTGTGCGCTCAGGAACACGGTGAAGCCGGTCCGCACCATGCCCTGGTCGTCGGCGATGAGCACCCGGATCGTCATGCGTTCCCCACGATCGGAAGTATGGCGGTGACCGCGAACCCCGTCCCGACCGGCCCCGCCCACAGGCTTCCGCCGAGCATGGACACCCGCTCCCGCATCCCGATCAGACCGTGTCCCACATGTTCCGTGTGTTCCGTGTGTTCCGCGTGTTCCGGTTTCGCCGGAGAGTCGCGCCCGGCGCCGTTCGTCACCTGGATGTGCAGCTCGGCTCCGGAACGGGTGATTCTCATCGAGACGGCCGATCCGGGGGCGTGCCGCATGGCGTTGCTGAGCGACTCCTGCGCGATCCGGTAGGCGGACAGGCCCACCGCCGCGGGCAGACCGAGCAGGTCGCCCCCCAGCTTGAGCGTCACGGTGAGCCCGGCGGAACGGGCGGTGCCGACGAGCTCCTCCAGACGGCCGAGGCCGGGCTGCGGCGCGGTGTCCGTGCGCCCGTCCCCGTCTCGCAGCACGCCCAGCACGCGGCGCATCTCGGTCATGGCCGCGAGCGACAGCGTGCGGATCTCCGCCATGCCCTCCTCCAGTTGCCGGGGCTCCCCGCCCGCCTTCAGCGGAATGGCCTCCGCCTGGATGGCGATCACCGACATGTGGTGCGCCACGACGTCGTGCAGTTCCCGGGCGATTCTGGCCCGTTCCTCCAGTGCGGCCTGCCCGGCCAGTGCCCGCTCGCTGCGCTGCTCCTCCTCGGCCAGGCGCCTGGCGGCCAGCCGCCGGGCGCGTACGTTGTAGCCGAGGATCGCGGCGACGGCCAGCAGGGCCGCACCGCCCAGGAGCTCAGGGCTCCACAGGAGATCAGGGGCATGGGAGGGGTCGAGGACCCCCAGTGCCAGCACTGAGAGGACCCACACGCCCAGGGTGGCCTCCCGTTCGCAGCGAGCGGCGACGGAGTAGACGACCAGCGGGTAGGTGATGATCGCGGCCACGGAGTAGGGGGTGGAGATCAACGTCTGCACGATCGGGACGCTCAGGAGCACGCTCGCCGTGGCCAGCCGCCAGGCCGCCAGCGGCCACCGGTTGCGCAACAGCAGGGGAAGTGAGGACGCCGCCGCCGCGAACCACAGGAACGCCTCGGGGAACCAATCCGCCGGGCCGCCGGAGGAAGACGCCACCAGCCGCCTCTGCCCCTCCAGGAGGTCCGAGAGCCCGGTGCTGAACAAGCTCCAGGCGAGCAGGATGTCGGCCAGCAGGACCAGATCGACGGTCCGGAACGGCAGCAGCCCCAGGAAGGCGGGCATGGACGGCCCCAGGCGGCCTGACCGGGGGAACGGCGGTCCGGCTTCTCCCTTGACCACGGCTTGGGTGATTGGCCGTGTCAGCCGCCGGAGGCCGTCGCGCAAGATCACTTACCCATTTTAGGCGATTCCGACTCAGGCGTCGTTATACCTCAGAGTGACCCAAAGCATCACACTTAAGGGTGATGCTTACACGATTACGGCCCTCCAGTCGGTTCCGTGTTACCAGGCGCGAGGCCGCACAGCACGCGCAGGCCGGCGACGATGTCGGCGGCGGGTGGACGGCCCGCCAGGACCCCGGCGACCGCCCGCACGGCACCGAGGCCCAGACCAGCAGGGCGGGCACGCCCTTTGCCCGCGGGCCGCCCGGATCAGGCATCGGACCGGGCTACGGGCGTCAGGGGTGCCGGGATCGCCGACAGGCAGGGAGCGCACAACCTCCTAGGCCGACAAAACCCATCATTACCCGGCAAACCGTTTTCTGGCCGCGAGACGCCGTCGACGCCAGAAGGCGTCAATTTAGGTTGACATCTCTGTTGCGTCAACCTAAATTGACATACATGAGCGATACGGCGCAGCTGGCCTCCGACGCCGGCAGCCGCGACCCCGCCGTCGGCCTGCGGGCCGTACGGGCTCTGCGGATGCTGGTCGACCGGTTGGAGGCCCTTCAGGTGGAGAACGCCAGGGAACGGGGCTGGTCCTGGCAGGAGATCGCCTCCTGCCTGGAGGTGACCCGGCAGGCGGTGCACAAGAAGTACGCGGGCGGGCGAGGCCTGCTGAGACGGGAGAGGTAGCGATGTTCGAACGCTTTCAGAGCGGCGCACGCCAGGCCGTCGTCGGCGCCCAGGAGAACGCCAGGCGCCTGAACCACACCCACGTCGGCACCGAGCACCTCCTGCTCGGGCTGCTCGGCCGGCCGGAGAACCTCTCCACCCGCGTGCTCGGCCGATACGGCGTCGACCACGGGCGGGTCTACCGGGCGGTCGCCGAGGCGACCGCCGGCCGGCGGGGCGACGACCTCGACGCCGGCGCGCTGGAGACGATCGGCATCGACCTGTCCGCCATCAGGGAGAAGGTCGAGGCCGCCTTCGGCCCCGGCGCCCTGGACCGGGCGCCGAGACCCCGCGAAGGACGCCTCTTCGGCGGCCGGCACATCCCCCTCACCCGGCGCGCGAAGAAGGTGCTGGAGCTCTCACTTCGCGAGGCGGTCCACATGAGGCACGGCTCCATCGGCGACGGTCACATGCTCCTGGGCATCCTGCGCGAGAGGGAGGGCCTGGCCGCCCGCGTGCTCACCGGCGCGAACGTCGACCTGGCGCTGCTGCGCCAGGACGTCGTCCGGGAACTGGGCTGACCGGCGCCCGCGAGGCCGGGGCCCCGGCCGATGACATCGGGGGCCGGGACTCCGGCCGGCGATGCCGTCACCCGCGCGAGACGCCCGGCGCCGCGGGCCGCTACCGGGCGGCCCGGAGGTAGTCGCGGTTCATCCGGGCGATGGTGTCCAGCGGGATGCCCTTGGGGCAGACCGCCGTGCACTCGCCGGTGTTGGTGCAGCCGCCGAAGCCCTCGGCGTCCATCTGCTCGACCATGTCCCTGGCGCGGGAGTCGCGCTCGGGCGCCCCCTGCGGGAGAAGACCGAGGTGGGTGATCTTGGCGGCGGTGAAGAGGGAGGCCGAGCCGTTCGGACAGGCGGCGACACAGGCGCCGCAGCCGATGCAGGTGGCCGCGTCGAACGCCGCGTCGGCGTCCGCCTTCTTCACCGGGACGCTGTGGGCGTCGGGGGCCGACCCGGCCGGGACGGAGACGAAGCCGCCCGCCTGGATGATCCGGTCGAACGCCGAACGGTCCACGACCAGATCCTTCACCACCGGGAACGGCGCGGCGCGCCACGGTTCGACGGTGATGACCGCGCCGTCCGCGAAGTGGCGCATGTGGAGCTGGCAGGTGGTGGTGGCCACCTGCTCGCCGTGCGCCACCCCGTTGATGACCATGCCGCACATGCCGCAGATGCCCTCACGGCAGTCGTGGTCGAAGGCGACCGGGTCGTCGCCTTCGAGAATGAGGCGCTCGTTCAGCACGTCGAGCATCTCCAGGAAGGACATGTCGGGCGACACGTCCTCCACCCGGTAGGTGACCATGCGGCCCTTGTCCTCGGGGCCCTTCTGACGCCAGACCTTGAGTGTGAGGTTCATCCCCATGGTTCGCCCATCGCTCCTCGTCCGCCCCGCGGACCGCTCGTTCTCCAGGGGCCGCGTCCGCCCGCCGCCCCGTCCGCCCCGAGGGGCGTCCCGCGAAGCGCCGCCGGAGACACCCCCGGGAACGCCGCCGGGACCGCGCTCACTTGTAGCTCCGCTGGCTCATCGTGACGTACTCGTACCGAAGCTCCTCCCGGTGCAGGACCGGGCTCCGCTCGCCGTGCTCCCAGGCCGCGACGTAGGCGAAGCGCTCGTCGTCGCGCAGGGCCTCGCCGTCGGCGTCCTGGGACTCGGCGCGGAAGTGGCCCCCGCACGACTCGGTGCGGTGCAGCGCGTCGACGCACATGAGCTCGGCCAGGTCGAAGAAGTCGGCCACCCGGCCGGCCCGCTCCAGCGCCTGGTTGAGTTCGTCGGCGTCGCCGGAGACCTTCACCCTCCGCCAGAACTCCTCGCGCAGCTCGGGAATCCGCTCCAGCGCCTTGCGCAGCGACTCCTCGGTGCGCTCCATCCCGCAGTGGTCCCACATGAGCCTGCCCAGCTCACGATGGAAGGAGTCGGCGGTGCGGTCGCCGTCGTTGGACAGCAGCCGGTCGATCTTCTCGCGCACCGCCACCTCGGCCTCGGCGATGTCGTCCTCGTCGACCTCGCCGTAGGGGCCGTCGGCGAGATAGTCGCCGATCGTGGTCGGCAGCACGAAGTAGCCGTCGGCCAGGCCCTGCATCAGCGCGGACGCGCCGAGGCGGTTGGCGCCGTGGTCGGAGAAGTTGGCCTCGCCGATCACGAACAGTCCGGGGATCGTGGACTGCAGGTCGTAGTCCACCCACAGGCCGCCCATCGTGTAGTGCACGGCGGGGTAGATGCGCATCGGCTGGGTGTAGGGGTCCTCGCCGGTGATGCGCTCGTACATCTCGAAGAGGTTGCCGTACTTCTTCTCCACCGCGTCGCGCCCCAGACGGCGGATCGCGTCGGCGAAGTCGAGGTAGACGCCCAGGCCGCCGGGGCCGACGCCCCGCCCCTCGTCGCAGACGTTCTTGGCGGCGCGCGAGGCGATGTCGCGCGGGACCAGGTTGCCGAACGCCGGGTAGACGCGCTCCAGGTAGTAGTCGCGCTCCTCCTCGGGAATCCGCGAGGCGGGCCGGTCGTCGCCCGCCTCGAGCGGCACCCACACGCGGCCGTCGTTGCGCAGCGACTCCGACATCAGGGTCAGCTTGGACTGGTAGTCCCCGCTGACCGGGATGCAGGTCGGGTGGATCTGGGTGTAGCAGGGGTTGGCGAACATCGCGCCGCGCCGGTGCGCGCGCCAGATGGCCGTGGTGTTGCAGCCCTTGGCGTTGGTCGACAGGAAGAACACGTTGCCGTAGCCGCCGGTGGCCAGCACGACCGCGTCGGCCAGGTGCCGTTCGATCTCCCCGGTGACCATGTCGCGGACGATGACGCCCCGTGCCCGCCCGCCGGAGACGATCAGGTCGAGCATCTCGTGGCGGGTGTGCATCGTCACGGTCCCGGCCGCGATCTGCCGCTCCAGCGCCTGGTAGGCCCCGAGCAGCAGCTGCTGGCCCGTCTGCCCCCGGGCGTAGAAGGTCCGGGAGACCTGGGCGCCGCCGAAGGAACGGGTGTCGAGCAGGCCGCCGTACTCGCGGGCGAAGGGCACGCCCTGCGCGACCGCCTGGTCGATGATGTTCACGCTGACCTGTGCGAGCCGGTAGACGTTCGACTCGCGGGCGCGGAAGTCGCCGCCCTTGACGGTGTCGTAGAACAGCCGGTAGACCGAGTCGCCGTCGCCCCGGTAGTTCTTGGCCGCGTTGATGCCGCCCTGGGCCGCGATGGAGTGTGCGCGCCGGGGTGAGTCCTGGTAGCAGAAGGAGGTGACGTTGTAGCCGAGCTCGCCGAGGGTCGCGGCGGCCGAGCCGCCCGCCAGCCCGGTGCCGACCACGATGACGCGGAGCTTGCGCTTGTTGGCCGGGTTGACCAGACGGGCGCCGAACTTCCGCTTCTCCCAGCGGTCCTCGATCGGGCCCGCGGGCGCCTTGGTGTCGCGGAGCGGCTCGCCTTCGGTGTAGTACGTCACTTGATCACCCCGGCCGCGACCGCGAGGGGAACCGCGAGGAAACCGAGCACCAGCACCGCGGAGACCAGCGTGGCCACGCCCCGCAGCGGGCGGTAGCTCCGGGAGCTCGCCAGGCCGAGCGTCTGGAAGGCGCTCCACAGGCCGTGCCGCAGGTGCAGGCCGACCATGACGAGGGCGACCGCGTAGAAGACGGTGACCCACCAGCGCGACGGGTCGAAGCCCTGAACCAGCCGCTCGTACGGCGTGCCGTCCCAGCCGGCCGGGTTGACGGCGCCGAACGTCAGGTCGAGCAGGTGCCAGATCACGAAGAGCAGGATCGTGACGCCGCCCCAGCGCATCACGTGGGTGGCGTAGCCGGACGCCCGGGACCTGCGCCGGGCCGCGTACCCGACCGGGCGGGCCCGGCCGGCGCGGCGGGCCAGGGAGACCGCCGCCCACATGTGCAGCCCGACCGCCACGACGAGCACGACCTCGACCAGGCTCAGCAGGACCCGGCGCGGGAAGATGGGCTCGCCCATGGTCCGCAGGAAGTCGGCGTAGGCGTTGAAGCTCTCCGCGCCGAAGAAGCTCTTGAGGTTGCCGGCCATGTGGCCGACGAGGAAGAGCACCAGTACAGCGCCCGTGACGGCCATCACCGCCTTCTTCCCGCTGGAGGAGCCCAGGAACCCGCCGGACCTGGGGGGCGCCGTGCGCGCGGGGGCCCCCGCGGCCTTCGCCTTCTTCGCGGGAACGTCTTCGGGGGGGATAACCGGCGCGGTGGCGGATCCGCGCTCAATCGTGGCAGTCACACCGGTGACGCTAGGTAAGGGGATTTCCCCCCGTCCAAGTCATCGCGGGTGTGGTTTCCATAGCCGCAGACTATCGGCTCTGCGTCCGCGCGCCTTCGGAGCACCGCCCCGCCGGCCGATGCGAGCAATCTCACATTCTCTCCGGCGCCGGGGGGCGCCCCGAATCCGCCCCCGGCACCTCCGTACGCTAGGGAAACGTGCAGCTCCAGCAACTGGCCTATTTCGTGGCGGTCGCCGAGGCCCGTCACTTCACCCAGGCCGCCGAGCGGATGCGCGTCGCGCAGCCGTCGCTGAGCAAGCAGATCAAGGCCCTGGAGACCGACCTCGGCGCGCCGCTGTTCAGCCGTGCCCGGGGCAACGTCACCCTCACCGCCGCCGGGGAGGCGCTGCTGCCGCTGGCCCGCCGCATGCTGGCCGACGCCGAGACCGCCCGGCGGGAGGTCGGCGAGCTGGCCGGGCTGCGCCGCGGCCGGGTCCGGCTGGGCGCCACACCCTCGCTCTGCGCCGGGCTGATGGCCGACGCGCTGGCCAGGTTCCACCGCGACTACCCCGGCATCGAGCTCCTCGTCGAGGAGGGGGGGTCGCGCGACCTGGTCCGTGCCCTCGCCCGGGGCCAGCTCGACCTGGCGCTGATCATCCTGCCGCTGCAGAACGACGACCCCTCCTTGGTCACCGAGGAGATCCTGCGGGAGGACCTGGTCGTCGTCTCCCCGTCCGCGACACCCCCGCGCAGGCCGTACCTGCGGATCGAGGAGCTGCGCGGCAGGCCGATGGTGATGTTCCGGCGCGGCTACGACCTGCGGGAGGCCACACTCGGCGCCTGCCGCCAGGCCGGGTTCGAGCCCCGCCTGGCGGTGGAGGGCGGGGAGATGGACGCCGTGCTGCGCTTCGTGGAGGCCGGGCTCGGCATCGCCCTGGTCCCCTCGATGGTCCTGGACGGCCGCCCCGGGCTGGCCGGCATCCCGCTGGCGCCGCCGGGGCTGCGCCGTACGATCGCGATCGCCCACCGTAAGGACGTCGAGCCCACCCGCGCGGCCCGGGCGTTCCGGGAGACCCTGCTGCTCTTTCTGACCGAGGCCGCCCACGACGGCAGTCTTCCCGAGGGTCTGGACCTGATCCACCGGACCTGACCGCTCACACCCCTCCCCCGCGGCCGTCTCACACAACGCGGCGTCCCACTATTCTGCGTAAAGTCAGTGAGGTACCCCGATCCCCCGAAGAGGCGTCAGTGACCGCCCCTCCTCATGAAACGCTCACGCTCCTCCTCATCGAGGATGACCCGGGCGACGCCTTCCTCGTGGAGGAGCTTCTCGGTCAGGCCGACAACCCTCCGAAGATCATCTGGGTGCGCAGCCTGGAGGAGAGCAGAAGACGGCTCAGCCGTGAGGTGGGATGCGTGCTCGTCGACCTCTCCCTGCCCGACGCGAGCGGTCTGGAGGCGCTGGAGGAGGTCCTGTCGATGGCGCCGCACGCCGCCGTGATCGTCCTGACCGGGCTGAACGACCGCCACATGGGCGTCGAGGCCGTGGCCGCGGGCGCCCAGGACTTCCTGATCAAGCAAGACGTCGAGGCCCGGCTGCTGGTGCGGGTGGTCCGCTACTCGCTGGAGCGCAAGCGCGCGGACCTGGCCCAGCGCAGGCTGGTCGAGGCCGAACTGCTCACCAAGGAGAACTCCCGCCTCGAACGCGGGCTGCTGCCGGTGCCGCTGCTGAAGACCGAAGGGCTGGAACACCAGGCCCGCTACCTTCCGGGGCGTCGCCGCGCCCTGCTCGCCGGTGACTTCTGGGACACCGTGCAGAGCTCCGACGGCGCCGTGCACGTGGTGGTCGGCGACGTGTGCGGGCACGGCCCGGACGAGGCCGCGCTGGGGGTCGCGCTGCGGATCGCCTGGCGGGCCCTCGTGCTGGCCGGGCACACCGGAAACGAGCTGTTGCGCGTCCTCGACGCGGTGCTCCGCCTCGAACGCAAGTCGTCGGAGATCTTCACGACGCTGTGCGTCGCCACGATCGACGCCACCCTCGGGCACGCGCGGATGCACGTGGTCGGCCACCCGCCGCCGCTGCTGATCCGTGACGGCGAGAGCGGCGTGGTGCCCGGCACCCCCTCGGGCCCGCCGCTGGGCATCTTCCGGGACGTGACCTGGTCGGAGATCGCGGTGTCCCTGGGCGACGACTGGTCGCTGCTGTTCTACACCGACGGCCTCATCGAGGCCACCGTGGGCGGCGGCCCCGACCTGCTCGGCACCGAGGGACTGCTCGCCCTGGTGCGCGAGCACGGCGGGGTGCACCTCGACCGGCTGATCGACCGGGTGATCGAGCTCAACGGCGACTCGCTCAGCGACGACCTGGCCGTCGTCCACCTCTCCCGCGTCAAGAGACCATGAGCGGTCGCGGCGGCCCCCGGCCCCTGCCCACCCCCACCCCCGCCACCGGCTTCGGGAGGCTGCGGGTGGGGCAGTGGTTCCTGGTCACGGGCGCGGCCGTCGCGCTGCTGTTCCTGGTCACCGCCGGCCTCGCGGTCGTCTCCATGCAGCGGACGCACGAGGCCAAGATCGCTGTGCTGGACGTCGTCGCCCCCGCCACGCTGCGCACCCTGGAGATCTCCAACGCCCTGACCGCGCAGGAGAGCTCGGCGCGGGCCTACGGCAGGACCAACGAGGCGGCCTCCCTCCAGGACTACCGGAACGCGGTCGCCGCCGAGGCCAGGGCACTGACCGCCCTGGAGGCACTGATAGGCCGGATACCGGAGGCCGGGGTCGTCCGCGCCGAGGTCGCCTGGCTGAGGGCCGCCGGGAAGACGTGGCGGCACGACTACGCCGACAGACTCATCGCCTCGGTGCCCTCCCTGGGCACCGGGGCGGCCAACCGGCGGAACGCGCCCGTCAACGCCGTGCGGTTCGGCGAGGTCCGGCAGGCGCTCACCGCGCTCCAGGACCACCTCAACCGGCTGCACGGTGAGAGCGGCGAGCGGCTGGAGCGGGGCTGGAGGGATCTGTACCTCGCGCTCGGCGGGGTGGCCGCCGCGCTGGTCCTGGCCGCGGCGGGGGCCACGCTCACCGTGCGCCACGCCGTACTGCGCCCGATGGCCGAGCTGAACGAGCAGGTCCGCGCGGTCGCCCAGGGGGACTTCGACCACAGGCTCAAGGTCGACCGCCCCTCCGAGCTCGCCGAGCTGTCCGGGCACGTGGACGCCATGCGCCACCGCATCCTCACCGAGTGGCGCCACTCCTTCGAGGCGCGGCGCAAGCTGGAGGAGCAGGCGGCGGAGCTGCGGCGCTCCAACGGCGAGCTCGAACAGTTCGCCTACGTGGCCAGCCACGATCTGCAGGAGCCGCTGCGCAAGGTCGCGAGCTTCAGCCAGATGCTGGAGCAGCGCTACGGCGACCAGCTGGACGAACGGGCCAAGCAGTACATCGGCTTCGCGGTGGACGGCGCCAAGCGCATGCAGCTCCTGATCAACGACCTGCTCGACTTCTCCCGGGTCGGCAGGCACGGCGGCGAGCAGGTCGTGATCGACGCCGATGTGCCGCTGCGGGCCGCGCTGAACAACCTCGCCGCGCCGATCGAGGAGGCCGGGGCGGCGGTGACCTCCGACGATCTGCCGCCGGTGCGCGGCAACCGGGCCCAGCTCACCCAGCTCTTCCAGAACCTCGTCGGCAACGCGGTCAAGTTCCGCTCGGGGGAGGCCCCGCGGATCCACATCGGGGTACGGCGCGCGGGGGACATGTGGGAGTTCTCCTGCTCCGACAACGGGATAGGCATCGAGAGCAAGTACACCGACCGCATCTTCCTGATCTTCCAGCGCCTGCACGGACGTGACGCCTACGCGGGCACCGGCATAGGGTTGGCGCTCTGCAAGAAGATCGTCGAATATCACGGTGGCCGGATCTGGGTGGAGAGCGGTGAGCCCGGCCCCGGCACCACCTTCCGCTGGACCCTTCCCCCCGGAGAGACCGATGAATGACCTGCGCTGGATCGACGTGCTCCTGGTCGAGGACGACCCCGGAGACGTCCTGCTGACGCGGGAGGCGTTCGAGCTCAACAAGGTCAGGAACAAGCTGCACGTCGTCAACGACGGCGAGCAGGCCATGGCCTTCCTCCGCAAGGAGGGGGAGTACGCGGGCGTGCCCAGGCCCGACCTGATCCTGCTGGACCTCAACCTGCCCCGCAAGGACGGCAGGGAGGTGCTCCAGGACATCAAGGGCGACGAGCGGCTCAGGGGGATCCCGGTGGTCGTGCTGACGACCTCGGAGTCGGAGGAGGACATCCTGCGCAGCTACAACCTTCACGCCAACGCCTACGTCTCCAAACCAGTGGATTTCGAGCAGTTCATCAGCGTGGTCCGGCGTATCGACGACTTCTTCGTGACCGTCGTCAAACTGCCCACCTTCGACCGCCACTGAACCCGGCGGCTCCTTCGGGCCCGTGACCAAAAATCTTCCCACGCCCCCTTCCACCTCGCGAAACGCGGTAATCCCATGGTTTCTGCCTGACTAACGTGACAGGAATCACACCTGACCGGTGAAAATGTGAGTGACCCTTCTCACATGAACGGGTAGTCGCGTCGTAACGTATCCCCCACCAATATGCGCGCGCACATGTGAGCCGGCGCGTCCGCGGCCCAGCGCGCGGCACAACTGAAACGACCCGGACCCCTTGCGATCACAGGGTCCGTGGGAGGTGGAGAGGTCTCCGATGACCCAGACAACGGTCGACAGCCCGGCCAGAAGGCAGCGTGCGCAGATCAGGGAACGCACGCTGCGAACCGACCAGTGGTGGCGCTATCCACTGGTCACCTTCATCATCTTCACGGCGTTCCTCGTCTACGCCACGTGGGCGATCTTCGATACGAGCTACTTCGTGTCCCCCTACAACGCCCCGTTCTCCTCCCCGTGCCTGGCGACGAGCTGCCCGGAGGAGGCGCGGCTGTTCGGCTTCGCGCCGTTCGGTGACTGGTACACCCTGCCTCCGGGCCTGCTCATCCTGGGCCTTCCCGCCGGCTTCCGGTTCACCTGCTACTACTACCGCAAGGCCTACTATCGCGGTTTCTGGCTGTCGCCGCCCGCGTGCGCCGTCAACGAGCCGCACAGCAAGTACACCGGCGAGTCCCGCTTCCCGCTGATCCTGCAGAACGTCCACCGCTACTTCTTCTACGCGGCGATCGTGATCGGCCTGATCCTCGCCTACGACGCGGTGCTGGCCCTCATCGGCAAGCCCTGGGGGCTCGGGACGTGGATCCTGGTGATCAACGCCGTCTTCATCAACCTGTACACGCTGTCGTGCCACTCCTGCCGCCACATCACGGCCGGGCGGCTGAACCACTTCTCCAAGCATCCCGTCCGCTACCGGGCGTGGGGGTTCGTCTCCAAGCTCAACGCCAAGCACCAGGAACTCGCGCTGATCTCGATGTTCACGGTCATGGGGGCCGACCTCTACGTGAGGCTGGTCGCAAAGGGCATCATCAACCTCCCGTTCGCATAAGGATCACCAGTGGAAATCGAGCGTCACGAATACGACGTCGTCGTCATCGGCGCCGGCGGTGCGGGACTGCGGGCGGCCATCGAGTCCCGCCAGCAGGGCAAGCGGACCGCGATCGTCTGCAAGTCACTGTTCGGCAAGGCCCACACGGTCATGGCCGAGGGCGGCGCCGCCGCGGCCATGGGCAACGTCAACAGCAGCGACAACTGGATGGTGCACTTCCGGGACACCATGCGGGGCGGCAAGTTCCTCAACAACTGGCGGATGGCCGAGCTGCACGCCAAGGAGGCCCCCGACCGCGTCTGGGAGCTGGAGGCGTGGGGCGCCCTGTTCGACCGCACCAAGGACGGCAAGATCAGCCAGCGCAACTTCGGCGGGCACGAGTACCCTCGGCTGGCCCACGTCGGTGACCGTACCGGCCTGGAGCTGATCCGCACGCTCCAGCAGCGCGTGGTGGCCCTCCAGCAGGAGGACGAGAAGCTGCACGGCGACGCCGAGGCCTACATCAAGGTCTTCCAGGAGTGCACGGTGACCCGCCTGCTGAAGGACGGCGACGCCGTCTCCGGGGCCTTCGGCTACTGGCGGGAGAACGGCAGGTTCGTCGTCTTCGACGCCCCCGCGGTCGTGCTGGCCACCGGCGGCATCGGCAAGTCCTACGTGGTGACCTCCAACTCCTGGGAGTACACCGGGGACGGCCACGCGCTGGCACTGCTCGCCGGGGCGAAGCTGATCAACATGGAGTTCATCCAGTTCCACCCCACCGGGATGGTCTGGCCTCCGTCGGTCCGCGGCATCCTCGTCACCGAGTCCGTCCGGGGTGACGGCGGGGTGCTGAGGAACTCCGAGGGCAGGCGCTTCATGTTCGACTACATCCCCGACGTGTTCAAGGACAAGTACGCCACCACCGAGGAGGAGGGCGACCGCTGGTACACCGACCAGGCCAACAACCGCCGTCCCCCGGAGCTGCTGCCCCGTGACGAGGTCGCCCGCGCCATCAACGCCGAGGTGAAGGCCGGCCGGGGCTCGCCCCAGGGCGGCGTCTACCTGGACGTCTCCACCCGGCTGCCCGCCGCCGAGATCATCAAGCGGCTGCCGTCGATGCACCACCAGTTCAAGGAGCTGGCCGACGTCGACATCACCCAGGAGCCGATGCAGGTCGGCCCGACCTGCCACTACATCATGGGCGGTGTCGAGGTCGACGCCGACACCGGCCAGGCGTGCGTTCCCGGCCTGTTCGCCGCCGGCGAGGTCTCCGGCGGCATGCACGGCTCCAACCGCCTGGGCGGCAACTCGCTGTCGGACCTGCTGGTGTTCGGCCGCCGCGCCGGCGCCGGGGCCGCCGCGTACCTGGACGGGCTGCCGTCCCGGCCGAGGTCCTCGGAGGAGGCCGTGGCCGCCGCCGAGGCCGAGGCGCTGGCCCCGCTGCGGCGCGCGGGTGAGAACCCCTACTCGGTCCACCACGAGCTGCAGCGGACGATGAACGAGCTCGTGGGGATCATCCGCAGATCCGGGGAGATCACCGAGGCCCTGGAGGCGGTGGAGAAGCTCAAGGAGCGGGCCCAGGGGGTCGGCGCGACCGGCGGCCGGATCTACAACCCCGGCTGGCATCTCTCCCTGGACCTGCGCAACATGCTCCTGGTCTCCGAGTGCGTGGCCAAGGCCGCCCTGCTCCGCGAGGAGAGCAGGGGCGGTCACACCCGCGACGACTTCCCGGGCATGTCGGCCGAGTGGCGACGCAGGATATTGCGCTGTTCCCTCTCCGGGGACGCCTCGGGCGTTACCGTCGAAGAGAAGGCACAGCCTCCGATGCGTGACGATCTCATCACCCTGTTCGACCGTGCCGAGCTGGCGAAGTACATCACCGAGGAAGAGCTGGCCGACTTCGACGCGTTGGTCAAGGAGTAGGTAGCCATGAGTTACAAGGCGAAGTTCCGCGTGTGGCGCGGTGAGGGCGGCGAGGGCAGGCTTGAGGACTTCACCGTCGAGGTGAACGAGGGCGAGGTCGTCCTCGACATCATCCACAGGCTCCAGGCCACGCAGGCCCCCGACCTCGCGGTCCGCTGGAACTGTAAGGCCGGCAAGTGCGGCTCGTGCTCCATGGAGATCAACGGCAGGCCGAGACTCGGCTGTATGACCCGGATGTCCACGTTCACGGAGGACGAGACGATCACCGTGACGCCCATGCGGACGTTCCCGGTGATCAAGGACCTGGTCACCGACGTGTCGTTCAACTACGAGAAGGCGCGTCAGATCCCGTCCTTCACACCTCCGGCCGGCGTGAACCCGGGCGAGTACCGCATGGAGCAGATCGACGTCGAGCGGTCTCAGGAGTTCCGCAAGTGCATCGAGTGCTTCATGTGCAACAACGTCTGCCACGTGATCCGTGACCACGAGGAGAACAAGCCCGGTTTCGCCGGCCCGCGCTTCCTGATGCGGATCGCCGAGCTGGACATGCACCCCTACGACGTGGCCGACCGCAAGGACGCCGCGCAGGACGAGCACGGCCTCGGCTACTGCAACATCACCAAGTGCTGCACCGAGGTCTGCCCCGAGCACATCAAGATCACCGACAACGCCCTGATCCCGATGAAGGAGCGTGTGGTCGACCGCCGCTACGACCCGCTGGTCTGGCTGGGCAACAAGATCTTCAAGCGCTCCACCGCGAAGAGCTGACCCCCCGCGACGGCGCCGGTCACGGATCTCCGTGACCGGCGCCGTCGCGTTCACCGCTCTCGCGAAACACGCCCCCGAAGGGGCGTTCGCCCGAAAGCCGTCTTGGGGCCCTGGAAATCGCGGACGCGGCCGGGCCGGGAACAGACGGGAGCACTCCCCAACGCCGGGGACATTCGGCAACACCGGCAAACAGCGGCAGCACCGGGGACGCCGGAAACACAGGGACGCCGGAAACACGGAAAAAGCGGTCCGGGCGTGGCGGAAAAGGCTAGGACGAGCGGCGGAAAAGGCCGCCGCGACCGCGCCCGTCCTCCTCCCCCCGCCCCGGCAGGGGGTAGACCGCCGTCCCGGTGTCGTCAGGGGAGTTCCCGGCCCCCGGCGCCTGCCCGTCCCCGCCGGTCGCCGACGACTCCCGCGAGAACGGCGCCGGAAACTCCCCGGCCCCCCGCGGGCGCGGGCCGCCGGAAGGCGGCGTGGCGGGCTGGAAGAGACTCCCGGGCCGCCCCGGCTGCCCGGGGAAGGTGTCCTCGCCCCGGTCGCCGCCGGGCGAGTGCGGGATGCCGGGCGGACGCGGCGCCTGCTCCTGGACCGTCCGCTCGTAGTCCGGCTGGGCGCGTCCCCGGGGGTGGTCGGCCCCGCCGGGCGGATCCGGGTCCGGCTCGGGCATGGCCAGCGGCTGGTCGTAGAACTCGGGGTAGTGCTCGGGGGCGTAGCCCTCCGCGGAGGCCGGGCCGTACATCTGCATGGGAACGAAGCTGATGATCGGGGCGTAGGCCGTACCGCCCTGGTAGACCGCCGGCGGCAGTCCCGGGGCGGGCGCGTAGGCCGGGCCCGCCGGATACCCCATCGGCTCAGCCGGGCGAGGCCCCGCGCGCCGCACGGCGGAGGCGTGGGCCAGGCGCCGCAGCCTGCCCTCGAAGATCAGCACGGCGAACAGCACCACCAGCACCAGGATGAGCGCCGGGATGCCGAGCTGCCGGCTTAGCTCTGGGGCGTTGACGTCGGAGTTCGCGTTACGGATCTCGTAGGGGACCGAGGCCGGCGCGGTGTCCTCGAACGGCTCGGACGGCGTGACCGGGGGGCTTGAGGGGTCGGCCGGAACCTGCTCGGTCGAGGGAAAGACCGGCTCCGGCTCGGAGACCTCCGCCGCCGGGGTCTGGCTGGGAAGGACGATGGGGGGGTTCGTCGGCGGCTGGACCGGGAGCTGCGGCACCGTGGGCTGCGGAACCACGGGCTGCTGCACCGGCGCCTTCGGGGGCTTGGGCTTCGGCTTGGTCTTGGGGGGGTGCGTGGCCGGGGGAACGGTGACCGTGGTGGTCACCGTCTTCTGCGGCACCGGGGGCGGCGGGTCGGCCGGGCTGGCGGTGACCGTGACGGTCACCACCGGCGCGGGCTCCTCACACGGCCCCGCGGGGTCGACGTCACATCCCGGCACCTCGGACGGATCGGCGGCGAGGACCCGCATACCGACCGGGGCGGTGAACGGCGAGGCGGCGAACACCACCACACCGCACAACCCCAAGGACATGATCACGGCCGAGATGGCTGCCGTACGCCGGGATCGCGTCACCGGTGCCCTCCGAGAATTCCCTCTACAAACCGAGTCAGTCAAGGAAATACTAGTTGGGTAAAACTAACAGCAAACTACTTTTTACAACACAGGTCGCCCCTTACGGCGATACCGAACTTTCGCCTGGAGCCAGAGCAGGCCGAACAGCCCTCCCATCGCGGCTCCCACCACCGGAAAACCCCTCGCCCCGGTCAGCGCCAGGTCCGGCGAGAAGGTCTCTCCCGGCTCCCGGCCGGGGCCGTCCACGTCGCGGGGCAGCGGCGCGCCCAGCGGCCGCGCGTCGGCCACGGCCGAGGGCGGCGGGGTGACGACCGGGCTGGGCACGGCGAGCGGCATGCGCAGGCCCGGGTCGCTCCAGAGCCGGGGCATCCGCCCCGCCTCGGACAGCTCCGCCCCGGACAACCCGGCCGACCCGGTCTCGGGCAGCCCCACCTCGGGCAGCCCTGCCTCAGGCAGCCCGGCCGAGGCGGGCGGCGGCGCGGGGACGGCGGACGTGCGGTCCCCGGGTGACGTCACCCCCGGCGCCCGCGAAGGCTTGCGCCCCTTCGCGGGCCTGACCGCCTTGGGGGGCCCGGCCACCTTGGAGGGCCTGACCGGCGCGCGCGGCGGGGAGACGGGCTGGGCCGAGGCCGCCGGATCCCCGGCCCCGGGGGACGGCACCGCCTCCGGCCCCGGCGGGGGAACCTCCGCCGGAACCGGAACCGGAACCGGGGCTGGGGCTGGGGCTGGGACGGGGACCCGGACCGGCGCCGGGACTGCGACTGAGACCGGGGCCGGGGCCGGGGGGACGGCGTGCGCCTGTGGCTCCCCGACGACCCCGAGATCCCGCAGCACACCGGGGGCCTGAAGGACCTCACGGGCCGACGGGCTCAGCGGCGGCAGCGCCCCCGCCGGAGGCTTCCCCGCACCGGTGTCCGGGCCACGACTGTCCGGGCCATTGTCCGGGTCACGACCCCCCGGCGTCGTCCCGGGCTCCACCCGGCCCGCCGTTGAGGGCGCCCCGCCGGGCCCTGCGAAGCCCGTCCCGGGAGGCTGGGGAAGGACACCGGGAGCCGGCGCCGGCCGGACCGGATAGCCCTCCGGCGCTCCCGGACCGGCGGACGGCCCGGCCTTCACCGTCACCGCCGAAGGATCACCCGCCTCCCCGCCCGGCCCCGTGACCGGCCCCGCCCCGGCCTGCCCCATCGCCTGAGACCACGCCCACGACCACACGCTCTCGCCCCTCCTGGACCCGCCCGCCTCCTCCACGGCCTCCACGGCGAGGGCGACCGGCGCCTCGACCCTGGTGCGGGCCGTCTGGGTCACCCACTCACCCCGAGGCGCGCGCATCCGCGCCACGGCGGTCAGCTCGACGGGCTGATCCTCCCGGGGCACCGCGAGCAGGACGTCCACGAACCCGCGCGCCCCCACCTCGCCCACGGCGCACACCCGCCGGTCGATCCGGACGGGCACGCGCTCATCCGCCGCCGACGGGCAGTCGATGCCCCGGAACACCTCGGCGGGCGTGGTCGCGACCACCAGCCGGGCGTCGGACCCGGGTCCGGTCAGCCACACCCGGAAGCGGACCACGTCACCGACGCCGACCCAGCGCGGCCGAACGGCCGCGCTCTCCGTCTCCCGCGTCCCCTCGGCGCCCCGCGCGCCACCGGCGTTCTCCTGCTCCCCCGCACCCCGCGCGCCACCGGGATTATCCGGACCTCCCGGGCCCTCCGCCCCCTGGGGGCCCCGCGGGCTCCGCACGTCCGCCTCGCCGGACGGCGGCGCGGCGGGCTCGCCCACCCCGACCGCGTAGACCGCCGACCCCCCGCCCAGAACGAGCGTTCCCGCCCCCACGGCCGACACGACCCGGGCACGCCGCCACCATCCGGTCACCGCATTTCTCCGATCCCCCGATACGGACACGCGACAACAACACGTCCAGTGCTTTTATGTCACCCCATGTAATCGATCAACCCTCATCGAGCCGATCATGTACGGCGCGCACGACCGGCAGGTCGGCGGGAAGCCAGCGCACGTCGTACAGCTCGTCCCTGGCCAGCCAGCGCAGGCCCATGTGCTCCCGGGCCTCCGGCTCGCCCGCCACGATCGCGGCCAGCCAGATCCGGAGCACGTAGCCGTCGGCCAGCGGCCAGTCTCCGCCGACCTGCTCCCCCGTCTCGACCAGGACGCCGAGTTCCTCCTTGCACTCCCGGATCAGCGCCGTCCGATCGTCCTCGCCGGGATCGACCTTCCCCCCGGGAAACTCCCAGCCGCCGGCGAGCTCCGGCGGCTGGGCACGCTGGGCGGCGAGGAGTCTGCCGTCACCGTCGAGGATCGCGGCTCCCACAACGACCTTGTCCATGACACCCGATTGTGTCAGCCCTGCTCCTTCAATTTGAGCTGCGCGAGTATCTGGGGATTCTGCAACGGCCGGGTGAAACCGACGATACTGGGACGCTCCCTATAAGAGGTCACTTTGATCGGCCCGCACAGCCGGCACCTGGCCTCGACCATCTTGCCCGGCGAGACCACCATGCCCACGTGGCCGGGGCGGTCCACCCCGGTGCCCGGCCCGGCGTTGAAGAAGACGAGATCGCCCGGCTTCTCCTCGCCCTCGGGGACCCGCTCCCCGAAGGGCCACTGCCCGAAGGTGGTACGCGGGATGGTCAGGCCCGCACTCCGGTAGGCCATGTAGATGATCCCCGAGCAGTCGTAGGCGTCCGGCCCGGTGCCCCCCCACAGGTACGGCTTGCCGCGCTGGGCGAGGGCGTACTGGAGGATCGCGGTCACCGTCCCGGAGGGCGCCTCCGCCAGCAGCGGCTCGTCGCAGGCCGCCTCCGCCTGCGGCGGCACGTCGACCGTGCCGTCCTTGGCGTACTTCTGGGCGATCTCCATGACCTGGTCCACGTACCACCAGGCGCGGTTGTAGACGAACAGCGACCGCCGGACGTTCTCCGGCGCGCCGTTGCGTTTGAGCATCTTCGCCGCGCCCAGGATGGCGTCGGCCGGGTTGTAGACGTCCGCCCAGCCGTCGCCGTCGCCGTCGGAGGCGTAGCCGTTGAAGCTCGACGGAATCTTGATCTTCGCCTTGCCGCCCCAGGTGCTGATCAGGAACTGCATCGGCCCGGCCGCCCCGGCGTAGTTGGTGCCGCTCTTGACACCGGGGAGGCTGGAGCGCCCGTGGTCGGTCTCGCGCTTGCCGACCCCGGCCAGCACGTTCCACTGCACCCCGACCTTCTTGGCGTGCCGCCGGTACAGCTTGAGATAGTCCTCAGGGATGTCGGAGATCGCGGTCTCCGACTGGTCGGAGACCTGCTCGGCCGTCTCCTCGCAGCCGGGCAGCCCCGTCCCGGTGAAGGAGGGCAGCCCTCCGACCATCATCATCGGCGCCATGAACAGCGTGATCAGGCACAATCCCACCAGGGCGATGGCGAGGACGAGGTAGACCTTCCGGTTGCCGGTCATCCGGCCGAGCCGGTCTGCGAGGACTGGTCGTCTCCGTCCTGGCCTGAGTCGGCGGGCTGCAGGTCGTGGACCCGCCAGTCGGCGCCGACCTCGATGAGCGTCACGGCGTAGTCCGCGGTCCGCTCCTTCACCCCGCTCTTGGCGGTGACGGTCTGGCTGCCGGTGACCACGAACGTCACCGACGCCCTCTCGATCTGCCGGATCCCCTTCACCTTCGCCGTGCCGACGGAGACCACCTGGTCGGCACGGTTCGTCTCGACGACGCCCGGCGAGGTGACCGTCCGGAGCAGCACCTCGGCGAACTCGGCCGTGGTGTAGCCCCTGAGACGGTCACCGTAGTCGGAGGGCTCCTCGTCATAGCCGAAGGTGCCGTACTCGGCGGTGAAGCGCTGGGCGTAGTCGGCGGCGGCGGCCAGCTCCTGCTTGGTCATCGGCAGGTAGGAGTAGACGTCGAACGGCGCGTTGCTGGCCGTCGCCGCCGGCCGTGACGGCTCGGGGCGCGACGGCGACCCGGGGAGCGTCCGGCTCGCCCCGGCCGGCTCGCGCTCCTGGTCGCCGGACTCCGACCAGAGGGTCAGATAAACACCGGCCAGCGCGAGGACCGCGACCAGCGCCGCGAAGACGACTCCCCGCCGGTTTCCCCCTTCGGCCACCGTCAGTCCTTGTCGGGATTGGACGCGCGAAGCCAGAACGGCACGGCCGGCTCATCGGCCGCCCTGTCCCGGCCCGGCCGGCTGGGCAACCACAGCGGCGGAGCCTCGGAGGACCTGCCGCCACCGCCGCCATTGCCGCCGCCGTTACCACCGTTGCCGCCGCCCCTCGCCGATGAGGAACCGCCGAAGATGCTCCCGCCCGACCGCGACGCCCCCCGGGAACCGCCGCCGGAGCCCGCGCCGGAGCTGTTCCGCGGGCTGGGCTCGGGGCGCCGGGAACCGCCGCCGCCCCCGCCCCCGCCGCCGAAGATGCTCCCGCCGGGCCGTCCGCCGCCCCCGCCGCCGGAGGCGGGCGAGGAGGCTCCGCCGGAGGCCGCGGAGGAGCCGGAGCCGCCCTGCGGGGCCCAGCCGCCGCCGGGACGCCCGCTGAACCAGCCGCCGCTCCCGCCACCGCGAGGAGAGGACGCGCCCCTGGCCGGGGGCGCGCCGCCCGCCGTACCGCCGCCGGAGAGGTTGAGCGGCGGCGCGGCGCCCGTGCGGGCCGCGGTGACCGGGCGTCCCGTGCCCTTGCGCCGCCCGGCGCCGCCCGTGGCGTCGGTGTCCAGGGGCGCGGGCTGCGCGCCGGCCGGAACCCGGGTGCCCGGCGGGGTTCCGGCGGCCTGACCGCCCTCCTCGCCCCTGGCCCTGCCCTGGGCCACCGCGGCGGCGGCCGTCGCGACGGACGCCCCGCCGGCGACCGCCGCCGCCTGGAGCACGGGCTCGGCCTTGCGCATGCCCCAGCGGCCCACCCTGGCCGCCGCGACCGGCGGCAGCACACCCGCCGCGCGCTGCAGGGTCGGCGCGGAGGCCGCGTCACCCAGCATGCGGGTGGTGAGCGTGTGGCCGTCCATGGAGGCGAACAGGTGCTGGAACGGCTTCCGGTAGAAGAACACCGCGATCGTCAGCAGCGCCATGAACATCACCTGCATGCCCCACGGCATCGCGGTGGAGATGATCAGCGCGTAGCCGTACACCAGGATGCTCAGGACCAGCGCCAGCACCGCCTGCCGGAGCAGCGTGCCGACCAGCATCTCCAGCCAGCGCATCGCGATGATCCGGCCGGAGCCGGGGTGGACGCCGAGGAGCAGGAAGACCGGCGCGAGGATCAGCAGGAGGAGGAACCCGACCTTCAGCACCAGCAGCGAGACCGCCACCAGGAAGATCAGCAGCCCCGCGACCATGGCCGCCAGCAGGGCGCCGATCGCGATGCCGAGACGGTTCGTCCAATCCTTTCCCTGAAAGAGAAAGAAAATGGGTGTGTTCTCCAGCTTGCCGGCGACCTCTTCCTCGTACCGTGCCTGATGGGCACCGCTGTTGGCGGTCTGGGCCGCCCGCATCTCGTCGGCGTCCAGCGCCTGGATGTCCAGCAGCTTCGCCCCGAACACCTGCACCACCGGCGCCTTGGGGTCGGCGGTGCCGAACTCACCCATCAGCCAGGGCTTGCACACCAGGGTGGCCCAGAGCGCCTCGGCGTTCTGGTCGACTCCGGGGACGCCGGTCTGGCCGAAACCACCGGGCTTCGCCTGGGGATTGGCGTCACTCTTGGACGGAGGGCACGACAGCTGGGCCGCGCCGGGCAGGTCGGAGAACGCGGAGTTGACGATCTCCCCCGTCTTGTCGGTGACGGCCTTGCCCAGCCCGGTGAAGTCGCCGGGGCGGCTGAAGAACCAGACCGCGACGGTCACCGCCAGGACCATCCAGATGATGCCCTCGGCGGTGGTGGTCGCACGCTTGCGGATCAGCCCGTACCAGGCCAGCCAGATGGCGCCGAGGATGACGATCGGCCGCAGGAACGGCCAGTACATCGCGTCGGACAGGCGGATCACGATGTCGTCGACGACATCCTTGATCGATTCGAGCGGGCCCTCGGTGGCCGCCGCCTGGTAGGTCGTGATGGTCAGCCGGTCCAGCGCCTTGGCCCACAGGAAGATCGTGTTGGCGGTCATGTTGCCCATCACCGCCGCGACGTCGTCGCAGCCGAGCTTATGGGTGTGCCAGAACAGGCCGCTCATGCCGTAGGTGGCGTAGTTGCCCTGTGGGGGCGCGGCGGGCGCCGTGGCGGCCGGTGCCCCGGTGGGGGCGGCACCGGTGGCGGGCTGCGCCGGCGTCGGCGGCTTGACCAGGCCGTCCACGCCCGCCCCGACCACCTCGGGGGACAGATCGGGGGACAGGTCACAGGGTGCCGCCGCGACGGCGGTCGGCGTGCCCGTCGGCAGAAGCGCCGGCAGGGCGAGAAAGGCGGCCAAGGCCACCAGTCCTATGGCGACCCGTCTGCGTAGTCGCCCCTTGCGGGATTGCTCGCGTCCCTTGCGGGAGCCCTTCATGACCCTACCTCCAGCGCCGCGGCCCCCGGCCTACTGACTCTGCCGCCCCCGATGAGATCATGCATGTTCTCATCGGGTTTGTCGTGGGTCGGATTCGTATCGAGCCAGCGGAACAGCTCCTCGGAGATGAGGTCCACGCCGATACGGCCCGCCCTGCCGTCCAAATCCCGGAAAACGCACTCGCCGTTGCCCAGCGAGCGCAGCACCGCCTTGTGCTCCTCGGAGGGTTCCACCCCGAGCAGCGCCATCACGTGGTCCACCTCGACCCGCTCGGTGGACCGGAACGCGAACACCGACGACAGACAGTTCGTCACCTGCTCGTTCAGCAGGTCACCGGCGTTCTGCGAGACCAGCACCAGGGCGGTGTTACGTGACCGGCCCATCCTGCTGACCTCGGGAACCAGCTTGGCCCCCTCGGGCGTGGAGGTGATGGCCCACGCCTCGTCCAGAAAGATCGCCTTGGGCGTCCGCCGGTCCAGGCCGTTCATCAGCCCCCGCGCGAACTGCGCGACCAGATAGAGCAGCGCCACCGACAGCCGCTGCTCGTAGGAGTAGTCGTCACGGCCGGTGGAGGCGTCGGGGAGGGTCAGGCCGCCCAGGGTGAAGACGGTGGTCCAGCCCTCGGTGTCGATCTGGTCGCCGCCGGAGGGGTCGAAGCACAGCTTCGCCAGGTGCATCTCCGACATCGAGCGAAGGACGGCGCCCAGGTTCTTGGAGGCCGCGTCCTCGGCCTGCTCCAGGTGGTCGACCACCTTGCCCAGCGAGGGGTCCTCCCCGTTGGAGACCGCGGCGACCGCCTGGATCATCGCCGACTCGCGCTCCTCCGACATACGGGGAAGCAGCAGGCGCAGGGTCTCGCTCGCCATGGTCTTCTTCGCCGCGATGTCGTCGCCGAACGAGAAGGGGTCCAGCAGGCCCGGCGCCGCCGAGCCGAGCGGGATGATCCGTGCCTTCCTGCCCCGCCGCTGCAGCAGCTGCACCAGCGAGTCGGCGTCACCCTTGGGGTCGATGACCGCGATCGTCACCCCGCGCAGCGCCATCTGGTAGATCATCAGCAGCGCCAGCGTGGTCTTGCCGCCGCCGGGCTCACCGGTGATCGCGATGGCGGTCGGCCGGTTACGGGCCGCCGCCACCAACGGGTCGAAGTGCACGATGCTGCGGGCCCGGCCGAGGGTCTCCCCGACGTAGGGGCCCATCCAGCCGGCGTTGCCCTCGTCCACCCGGTCGCCGAGGTCCACGGTGGCCGTCGCCATGCCGCCCGCGATGGTGCGCAGCGGCTGCCGCTGGGCGTAGGCGTTGACCCGCACCCGCTCACCGGGCAGGGCCTCGCAGAACAGCGAGAACTGGTCGCCGGTGGAGTTGACGATGTCGATGCCCATGTCGCGGTAGTGCTCCACCACCGCCTCGACCCGCTGCACGCAGATCTCCTCGGACGGGGCCGAGACGATCAGCCGGTGCCAGCCGTACACGAACGGCAGGCGCTCCTTGGTGATGCCGTGCTCCAGCATCCGGGCCGCGTCGATCTGCTCGGCCAGGGCCAGCGGCGCCTCGGCGCCCGCCTCCCGGATGTGGATGTCCATGTCACGGGCGTGGGCGAGCTTACGCGCCACGTCCTTGCTGGCCTTGACCGGCGAGATCAGACGCATCCTGGAGCTGATCTCCACCGGGAAGGGGAGCTGGTCGGCGAAGTGCATCCACGGCTCGCCGTCGGGGAACGGCATCAGGTCCGGGAACCGGGCGAAGGACAGGTGCGCGACGTAGGAGTCGCCGTGCGGCTGTTCGATCCGCAGCAGCGACCTGCCGTTGTGGACCTGCCCCTCCACGAGGGCCTCGATCTCTCCCCTGCCCCAGCGCCGCTTGGGACTGGCCGAGGCCGGAGGGTCGCCGAGCGAGCCGGTCGCGGCGTGCTGGAACAGCCAGGCGATCTCGGTCGAGGTCGCGTGCCGGGCGTACAGGGCGCTCGACGACAGGGCACGGCCCAGCCGCTCGGCCTGCTCGCTCCACCGGGCGATCTCGGCCTTGGGCACGTGGTCGTCCTCGACGCCCAGGGCCTTCTCTCCGCGCTGGTAGAAGCCGAAGAGCTGGGACAGGACGCCGGTGCCGAGCTGCCTGCCGCGGGCGCCGAGCCGTACTCCGAGATAGACCTCCTTGGTCCAGAAGTCCTTGGCCCAGACGTGGCGGTACATCTCCTCCAGGTAGTCCCGCCAGCCGGGCCCCTCGTCGGAGGTGCTGTTCAGGGCCGTCGCCCACTCGGCCGCGGGGTAGGTGCGGTGCGCCACCCGCAGGTGCACCTCGGCGTCCGGCATGCGGATCGCCGCCAGCGCGATCGTGACGTTGGTGGCCAGAGCCTCCCGCTCCTCGGGCGTGACGAACTCGTAACTCACGGTCGGCAGCCGGAAGTAGGCCCAGACCGACGTGTCGGTCAGAAGGATCCGATCGTCGAAATAGCGGACCGCGAGGCGGTTGCGCGCCCGCGACGGGCGGCTCACACGCCCTCCCCCGCCGGTCGTACGGCCCGGCCCCACCGGCCGGCGCCCCGCTCACCGCGTTCGCTCACCTGAGCACCTCGCTCCGCCCCTTCACCGCTTCTCCTCGTGCCCGGGGGATCACTGGGCCACTTCCTCCTCGCTCGGTCGAACCGCCTGCGCCGTTCCGAAGCCCGCCACCACGACCCCGGCCAGCGCGAGGTACGCCCGGCGGCCCGGCGCGCGCAGGTGGGACGGCTCCACCCGCTCGGTCCTGCCGGGGGCGAGCTCGTCCTCCCAGGGCACCCGCACGATCGCCCGGCACCTGCCCCTGGCGACCGCCTCGGCCTGCTCCACGTCGCCCATGCTGCGGCGGCTCACCCCGTTGACCACCAGGACCGCGCGCCGGCGCAGATCGGCACAGCCGTGGCCGTCGAGCCACTCGTAGGTCATGGCCACCGCGTCGGGGGCGTCCTCGCTGGCGGGGACGACCAGGACGAGCTGGTCGGCGTAGGGGAGCACCCGCGCGGCCAGCGCCGCCGCCGGGTCGACGACGACCAGCTTGTAGTGCCGGTCGAGGACGTCCATCGCCTGGCCGAGCCGCCGGTCGGAGAAGAGCGCGCGGTCCGACAGCCGCTGTTCGGCACCGGAGTCGGCGTCGGCGGCCAGGACCTCAAGGCCCGAGGCGCAGCGGCTGGTGTAGGCGCGCATGCCGAGATATCCGTGGACGTTGTCGAGGCCGACGAGCAGCGAGGCCAGGGTTTCGGGCGACTCGCCCTGGACGCGGGTCGACAGGGTGTGGGCCCCCGCGTTGGCGTCGACCGCCAGCACCCTGTCCTCGCGGTGACGTGCGAGGGTGTGCCCGAGCATGAGGGCCGTCGTCGTCTGCCCGGCGCCACCGGTGCAGCCGAGCACCACCACCCGGCGGCTCCCGCCGAACGGCGCCCGGGCCCGCGCCTCGTCGATCTCCGAGCCGTCCGTACGGCTGCCGCCACCGGGGCCGATGACCACCTGGGCCAGCCTCCGCCAGCCGCCGGCCGAGTCTCTGCCGACGACCGACTCCACCCTGCGGACCTTGGTCTCCGCCCGGGCGGGCCGGGGCACGGGAACCGCGGGGGCCACCGGGTCGGAGGTCGCCGGGCCCGAGGGGACCGCGCGGATGGAGACGCTCGCCGGGGTGCCTCCCTGCCGCTCGGGCGGTCGCCCCCCCTGCCTGTCGGGCTCCTGCGCGGCGGGCGTCTGCGCGGCGGGCTGCGCGGGCTTGCTCGCGGGAGGCTGCGCGGGCTTGCTCACAGCGTGCGTCTGCGCCGCGGGCTTGCGCGCGGCCGGCGTCTGCGCGGGCTTCTGCACGGGAGGCTGCGCGGGCTTGCGCGCGGGGGACGGGAGCTGGGCCGGTCCGCCCGGGGACGGCGCGGGATGAACCCGATCGTCGCGTGAGCGCACGGCCCGGATCGGCCTGATGGGAGGCCGCTCCACCGGCGCCGGCCGTTCCTCGTCCGGTTCCGGGCGCCCCCTGCTCGGCGTCGGCTGCCCCTTGCGGTGCTGAGCCCAGGCGTCCTCGTCGGCAGACTCCGGCACGTCCCCAGGCGGCAGGCCCCTCACCGGGGCTTCGCGGGGCGTCTCCCGCTCCGAGACCGCGGGGGGTGTGGGGGCCGGAGAGTCCGCGGGAGGCGCGGGAGGCGCGGCCCCTGGCGAGGCGGCGCGCTCGGCCTCGGCGGAGGCGGCGATCCTGCGCAGCCGCCGCAGGGCATCGGCGCTGATCGGGGCGTCCGGATCCGCCGAGGCGGCGGACGGGGACGCGGGGGCCGGGGAAACGTCCGGGGACGCGGGGGCCGGGGACGCGGTTGACGACGCGGCCGGAGACACGGTTGGAGACACTGCCGGAGACACGGGCGGGGGTGCCTCGACGGCGACGGCCCTCCCCAGGGCCGGGGCGGTGCCCTGCCGGGGGGCGGAGGCCGCCTTCCAGGAGGGGCGTTCGCGGGCCACCGGGGCGGTGGCGGCCGCCGCCGCGGCGGCCACGGCGGGACGGACCTGACGGGCGGGTGCCGCGGACCGCTTGAGCCGACCGTATCGGGCCCTGCGCGTGACCTTGCCCCGTGCCTCGGCGGGATGCTCGGGCGCGGCCCGCCAGACCTTGCCGACCAGGGTGATCTCCGCGGGCTCGGAGGCGGGGGCCATCCGGCACCAGGTGCGCGGCTCCCCCACGTAACGGATCTGTGACTGGAGCAGCTCGGTGAGCCGCTTGCTCTCGATGACCGGACGGGTGGACAGCCAGGTGACGATCCCCGGCGGCACGAGGTACAGCACGTGCCAGGGCGCGTCGAAGGGCAGGCCGAGAAGCGCGAGCAGCAGCGCCCAGGGCGCCATCACACCCACGAACACACCGATCCAGACAATCGGGAGCGGCATCGGCAGCCGTAGGTCGTACAGCTTGTAGAGCCGCTTTTCGATCCTCCAGATATTGGTATATGTGGGCAGGTCCACGCGCTCCTCCTCTCCACCACTCGTTGTCCGGCCGCTTACCCGCGGCCTCAACCCCCGGTGATGCCCAGCGCCCCCGCGATCGCCTTGGCGGTCACCTCGATGATGTTCGGCACGTAGAAGATCACCCCGATGGCGATCGCCAGGATGATGAACTGCATGAACCTCGTGATCTCACGGGTGAAGAGGAAGAAGAGGGCGACGATGGAGACGACCACCAGGAAGAGCGGGGCGAAGAACTTGCGGAGGAACTCGGCCAGGCCCTGCGTGTTCACCCCCGGGGGGGTGGTCGGCTGCGCGAGGTCGATCGCGTGCAGCAGGATGGTCTTCAGGATCACTTTTCGTCCTCCGTGCTTATGATCGCGCCCCGGGGGATCGCGGGCTCGCGACACGCGTCTCCCGACCTGTCCCCCACCGGCGCGGCGATCAGGGGAGGGCTGTTCACTGTGGACCGACACCGTTCGACCATGCGCTACCCCACAGACCGTTTCGCGCCTCGGACGTCTTTGACGAACCACTTGTCGCCCTGTTTGACCACGGTGAGACGGTACGCCTGCTCCAGCTTGCCGTTCATGTCGCCCGGGTCGGCGGGGGTGGAGCCGCTGGGCAGGGCCGCCGCCGAGGGAACGCCCCACACGACCGTGGCGATCACCTCACGGGTCGCGCCGCCCCCGGCGGGGACGAGGAGGTCTTTGAGACTGACGAAGCTGAAGGCACCGCCGAAGCCCTCCAGCGTGACCCCGGCCGCGGCGTAACGCTGCAGGGAGACGGTGTCTCCGGCGGCGTAGGCCTTGAAGAAGTCGGCCAGGGGGGTGCGCAGCTCGGTCTCGGCCGCGTCGTCCCTCTCGCCCGCCCCGACCGCGGGCAGATCGGCCGGTGTGGGCGCGGGAAGGATCGCCGGGCGCCCGGAGACCACGAACCTGCCGCTCTCACCGTCGTAGAAGACGGGCACCGACAGCAGCTGACGACGGCTGCCCGCCTGGAAGGCCAGTGTGACGACGGCGTTCCGGCTGTCGAGGATCTCCGAGCCGTACGGTTGCACCGCGCCGGCGGCCATCCGCCCGAACCCGTCCCAGCCGAACTGCGGCTCGGCGCCGTCGGGCAGGTAGGGGGCGAGCCTGGCCGCCCTTTCCTGGGAGCGAACGGCTTCGAAATTCAGATAGACCGCCGCGAACTGGCTGGCGAAAGAGGTCGCCCTGGTCAGGGGAAAATCGGTGTCGGTGGAAACGGGGGACGATCCGCCGGAGGTGTTCTGCCGGGTGAAGCGCTCAAAAGGGGCACGGACGCCGTTCACCACAATGACCACTATCAACGCCCAGAGCACGGCACGCCCGACCCAGACCAGCCATCGGCCCCCTCCGCCGGACCAGCGCATCCGGGACGACGCACCCCGCCCGCGCGCCGGAGCGCGGTCGGCGCCGGGGTCGTGAGGCGACCCCGGGTACGCCGACAGCTCAGGGTCGTCGGTGATCCGAGGATCACGGACGGTCGACCTTCGAGCCACCTTGCCTCCGCTCGCGCCAATCCCCCGGCTGACGCGGTGTCGTATTACTCCCGACCCCGTTAACCATGGTCAAGCACTTACTCTAACCGCCCTGCCGATTGTTCCAGGAAAGCCACGCCTATGCTGCAGACATCGTGGTTACCGAGCAAACCGGGGCCGGAGCGCGCCTGACACCCATCCCGACAGGTAGCGCGAAAAAGTGCATTACACCTGGCCAGCGGGTGCGCTGATTACCCGAGCGCCACGCATTGGTATCCAAACAGCGTCGACAGTGTCGCGACGTACACATTTCCCCCTGATCCCATCACACAGAGTCACCGAACCACGGGTCTCCCCTGGCCGGCCCCACACCCTGTGCGTCGGGGCCCCACCGCACCCTCTCCACCCGGCCCCCCGGTCGAGACGCCTCGCCCCCTCCCCCCTGTTCCTTACCTCGCCCCGCCGGCGGTCGAAACCACGCATGCCACCGGCGAACCCCCGCGGACCTCCGGCACGGAGTCCAGGCCGCCTTCCCTCGCCAACTCCCGCACGTCCCTGTTCCGGCATGCCACCGTCGTGGACGGCCGCCAACAATGCCCAGGAGGCCCTCATCCGGCCCCTGAACAGCGAAAACAACCTATCGACGGCCGTATCCGAACATTGGCTGGAAGGGAGGTCAAGTCAAGATGATTCGCTACATTTACTCGATCATCAGATGTCTCCCCGATCCACGGACAGGCGAGTTCGTCAATTACGGAGCGATAGCGGGAAGTCCGGTCACCGGAGACTGGGATGTCCGCCGACTCAGCAGGACCGACCGGATCCATAGGTTCGCCGCCTCCGTACTGAATGTCGCGAGCGACTTCACGCTGCGGTTGGAGGCGACACTCGACGCCCGGCGCGCGCCTTCAGGGAGTGAGCCCCTTGACGAGGAGTGGCTGCGGAGACCGCATCACAGGAACGATGTTTCGACGAGGCGAACGAGGTCTTCAGCGGCCTGGGAGCACAGGTTCACTCCCTGGACGACGTCGACGCCGTAGAAGAACGTGCGGAGACGCTGACAAAACGGCTGTAGCCGACTGAACAGGGCGACCGGTCCGCGTACCGCTGACACCGCCCGAGGCGGTCCGGAAGGACGCGGCGAGAGCTTCCCTTCGCCCGCCTTGAGCCGACGGACCCACCGGGAGGTGTTCGGCTCCGCCCTTCTTCGCCCTTCTTCCCCCCTGTTGCCGGAGGTCGTCTCGATGCTCTCCCCTCATCCATCCCCTCGTGCCTCTGGCGCCGGTGCCTCTGCGTATGCGCGGTATCGGGAGGCGCTGGCCGAGGGACGGCCTCGTCGGCTGTTGCTGCGGGCGGCGCTCACCCTGGCGGCCGCCGTGGTGGTCACCCGGGTATGGGGCCGGCGGCCGCGGTACTCGTCGCCGTGGCCGACACGGTGCACCGGTGGCGTACGCATGAGGCGGTACGGACCTGGCGTAAGGGGGCGCTTGGAGAGCGGCGGACGGCGCGGATGCCGCGGCCCCTGGCCCGGCGCGGGTACACGATCCTGCATGACCGGGCGATCCCCGGCTCCCGGGCCAACGTGGATCACCTCGTGATCGGGGGCGCCGGCGTTTTCGTGGTGGACACCAAGCACGTGGACACCAAGCACTCTGAGCCACCACACGTAGTGACAGACGAGGCATCATCTACTGCAGCGGGAAAACACCGACTACCTGATCAACGACTCTTCCCAGTCAATCAGCCCCCGTTATAGGTAAGGCGCTCAGGGATCGATGCGAGTAGGTCCTCGTATTGGACGAACAGGCGTGGGACAGGGGTCTCGGTGGTGGTGTGGGTGTCGGCCTCGGCGAGCGCGGTCCAGCACGCGGCCGTGAGCCGGCGGGCGTGGGCGCCGGGCCAGGGTTGGGGGAGGAGCTCGGGGGGCAGGAGGGGATCCGGTTCCATGGCGTGGGTGAAAGCCGCGGCGAGCTGGATGGCCATGGTCAGCTGCTCGGGCCCGGTGGGGATGTCCGGCTGCGCGAGCCGGTCAAGGCAGACCCGGGCGAGGTCGGCGAGGCGGTCGTGGCGGGCGGCGATGTCGTTCAGGGGCCAGAGGGCGGCGGCCAGGGCGTGCGGGGCATCGTGGCTCCCGACGCGCAGGTCGGTGCTGGTGAGGCAGGTGAGCGCGTGAGCGACGCCGAGGTGGCGGGCCTGGGCTTCGACGAGTTCTTCGATGGGGTTCGCACTGACGTAGAGGCCGCTTTGGATCGGGGCCGCGCCGAGGTGGCGCAAGGTGTCGCGTAGGGCGTCGCGGGAGGTCCTGCTCGACTCGGGGATGGCGAAGGCGAACAGGTGCCAGACACCGTCCCAGGCGGCGAGCCCGTGGTCCTGGCGGTAGGCGTGGCGGATGTGGGCGACGTTGGGGGTGATCGAGCCGGTGAAGTCGGCGACCGCCCTCAACAGGGCCTTGCGTCCACGGCCTTCGTGGGTGAAGCGGCCCTCGGCCACGAGCCGCTTGACGCAGAGGCGGACCTGTTGGTCGGTCATGCCGAGAAGGCCCGCGACGGTGTAGAGCTCACCGGCGTCGACGGTGCCGTCCTCGCGGACCAGGGCGTGCACCAGCAGTCGGGTGGGGATGGAGACAGGGACGGTGCCGTCCGTGTTGGCCTGCGTGCCCATCGGGGTGTTCGGGAGGGTGCTCATCAAGCCTGCCGGCGGTTCGTCGAGTCGGCCGGGGTGACGGGCCGGTGCATGGTGGTGACGGCGCCGAAGCCCATCAGATGACGCAGGTACGGGGTCTTCTCGGTGCGCACGGCGGTGAAGCCCTGCCGCTCGTATAGGGCGCGGGCGCGCGGGTTGACGTCGATGACGTCGAGGCGGATGCGTCGGCATGAGTGGTCAGCGGCCACGGCCGCGATCTCGCACAGCAGGAGGCCACCGATGCCCTTGCCGCGGTGTTCGGGGGCGACGGCGATGCCGTCCATCACAAGCTCGCCGTCCGCGGGGCGCCGTTCCATCAGGGCGAGAAGAGCCAGGCGGAACAGTCCGCGCAAGGTCCCGTAGGCGGACAGGACGTCGTCTGCGCCGCCGCCCATCAGGCCGCGTCCGCCGAGCTGGTAGCCGGCCACCCCCGCCACCTCGCCGTCGACGACGGCGACCACACCCCGGTCGTGGTGGAGATGGGCCGCGAGGAAGGCGCGGGCCTTGTCCGGCGGGTTCAGGGCGGTGCCGAGCTTCCGCCCGAACGCCTCCCAGTACAGCGCGACCACACGCGACTCACTGCCCCCGGGCACGCCCCTGCGCACCCTTGGGCCATCCGGATTCTCCGGTCTGTGTCCCCGCTTCGGCGCGTCCGTCGGCTCCATCGGCATTCCTTCCCTGCGGCGGGCTGGGACGCCCGCCACTTGCACTATCAACCCTAATACGTTCATTCTAAATACGAGCGTATTGAAAATAATAGTTTCGGGGTGAACATGAGCCTACGGACGGCGCCGCGTATGCGGCACCGCTGGCGTGTCCTCGTGGGGTCGTTGGTCGTCGTGCTGCTGGTGGGCGCGGGGCTCGGCGGGGTCGCGGTCTGGCAGAACACCTACGCGCTACGGGAGGAGCGCATCACCGTGCGGCACGACGGGCGGCTGCTGGACGGCGTCCTCGCGCGGCCGGAGAGCGGCGACGGCCCCTTCGGCCTGGTGGTCTTCGTCCACGGCGACGGGCCCATCGACGCCACGCACGACACCTTCTACCGGCCCCTGTGGGAGTCCTTTGCGAAGGCCGGCTACGCCTCGCTCTCCCTGAGCAAACCCGGCATCGGCGCCTCCGAGGGGAACTGGCTGGACCAGAGCATGGATGATCGAGCCGACGAGACCCTCGCCGCGATCGCCTGGACCCGCACGCGTCCCGACATCGACGGCCGGCGCATCGGCCTGTGGGGGGCCAGCCAGGCCGGGTGGGTGCTGCCCAAGGTCGCGGCCCGCGACCGCACCCTGCAGTTCGTCATCGCGGTCTCACCGGCCGTCGACTGGCGACGACAAGGGCGCTACAACCTCCTCGCCGAACTGCGCAGGGACGGCGCCACCCAGGACGAGACACAAGCAGCGCTGCGACGGCGCGAGACGACCCTGCGCCTGCTGCGGCAGGGCGCGACCTTCGAGCAGTACCGCACCGCCGTCGGCGACACCGACGGCATGACCGCCGAACGCTGGCGGTTCATCGCCAAGAACTACCGCTCCAACGCGAGCGAGGACCTGCGCGCCATGCGCGGCACCCCCACGCTCCTGGTGCTGGCCGGGCACGACATCAACGTCGACGTCGCCGACACCGAGGCCGCTTACCGCCGCATCCTGCCTCCCGCCTCCCTGATGGTCCGGCACTACCCCGACGCCACCCACTCGCTGGTCGACAACGCCGTCGAGAACTCCGAGCCGCGCCTCACGCTCACCGCCGTCTTCGCCCCGCGACGCCTATACACGCCCGGATTCCTCGCCGACCAGCGCCACTTCGTCGAGCAGATCACCGACCGCAAGGGGACCGAGTGACCACCGCAACCGCCGCGACTCCGGGCCGGGCGGCCGGACGCCCCGCCCACGTCGACGCCCTGCGCGGCTTCGCGCTACTGGGCATCCTCATCGTCAACGTCGGCTACCTGGCCTCCACCTACCACGGCACGGGCCTGGAAGACCCCGGCTTCGCCTCACCGCTCGACAACGCGGTCCGATGGTTCGTCGCGGTCTTCTTCGAAGCCAAGTTCTTCCTGCTGTTCTCGTTCCTGTTCGGCTACAGCTTCACCCTCCAGCTCTCCTCCGCCGGGCGGCATGGGGTCCGCTTCGCCCCCCGCTTCTTGCGGCGCCTGGCCGGCCTGTTCGTCCTCGGTACCCTGCACGCGGTCCTGCTGTTCCCCGGGGACATCCTCACCACGTACGCGATACTCGGCCTGATCCTGCTCGCCGCCCGTCGCCTCCGGCCCCGCACCGCCGTACGCACCGCCGTCACCCTCTTCGTCCTCACCGCGGGAAGGCAGCAGGCCCTCGGGGACGTCGCCCGCCACCACAGGACGCTGGGCAGGCTCCAGTGGGCGGGCTTCATGCTGGGGCTGCTCGGCGGTGTCGTCTACGCCCACGCGAGTCTGCGGCACCCGGGCGGCGCGTACCAGATCCTCGCCCTGGGCATCGACGTCATCACCGCCCCGCTGCTGGCCGCCGCCTACGCTGCGACGGTCCTCCGGCTCGCCTGCGACCGGCACGGGGATCGGCTGATCGCGGTACTTGGCCCGGCGGGCCGCATGACCCTGACCAACTACCTCACCCAGTCCCTCGTCTGCTCCCTGCTCTTCACCGGCTACGGCGCAGCCCTGGTCGGCGATGTGCCTCCCTTGGGCGTCCTGGCCATCGCCCTGGTGCTCTTCACAGCGCAGGCCCTCGCGAGCCGCCGGTGGATGCGCCGGTACCGCTACGGCCCGCTGGAATGGCTGCTGCGCGCCTGGACCGCCCTGACCTGGCCGCCCCTCCGCCGAGGCGAGAACGCCCCGCGCTGACCGCTGCCCCGGCTCAGTTCTCCTTGCCATTGTCATCGTCGTCCAGCTCGACCGCGTCCGGGTCGCGTTGAACGCAGCAGGGCCCGCCCAGTGGAGATGGGTGGGCCTCGCGTTCGTGGGGACGGCGGTCCCTCAGTCTCTGTCAGCCCAGGGCTTATCTACCGATCGGGCCAGTGCGTCGACCATGTCCATTCCAGGTGTGATGCCGAGGCGGGCGATGCCTGCTTTGACGATGTCGGTCAACAGGTTCCCACCGACCGCGTTGGCAGCCCCGATCATCGAGATGCCCGTTGGATCCAGGACGACATTGCGCCGCCTGATCGACGACGGCATCAGCGTCACCGAGGCCGCCCGCGTCCTGAAGCTTTCTCGTAGCACCGCCTACACTGCGCTCGCCGGTAACCGGGAACTGGCGAGAAACGTACCCCCATTCCCGGTACTTCACGGACCAACCCCGCGTGCGCGGGACCGACCCGCCGGCGGACAGGGGGTCGATGGCCGTACCGGGACCCTCCCCGCGTGTGCGGGGCCGACGGTACTCATCGGAACCCATGCCTCCTAGCGACGACCCTTCGCGCGTGTGCGGGGCCGACAAACGCATCCGGCGAAACAGCGCCTCCAACTCGTCGCCGTGGACGCGGCACCAGACCGTGCCGCCCTCGTGACCGGGCGGCACCGAATAGCGCACATCACCCCAGCGGACGGTCCGGTCGTCACCGACCAGACGCTCGGCGCCGAGCGCGAGCGCATAAGGATCGGCGGGCAGCACGTGCAGCCGAGTACGTTCCTCGGCCGGCATCTCGATCGGCGGCCGGTGCGTCTCGCGGTGGCGGCGCCCGTTGACCTGCTCGCTCGAGGCGGCGCACGCGGCCTCCAGCTCGGCGAAACTCCCGTAGCCGGCGCGGAGGTTGGCGTGAGTGGGCACCAGATCCGCCTTGGCGATCTTCACCGTCGCCTCCACCCCGCCCTTGGACTCGGGGTCGAACGGCTCACACGTCGTTACCACGCACCCGTAATGCCTGCCCAGCTCGACCATCTGCGGGTGACGCACCGCGATGCGGGCGATGTGCTCGATCGTGACCGTCTTGGGGTTGTCGGTTTTCCCACGATCCGCGTGCCGGGTCTCGCACGTCACACCTCCAGAGCCAGCATGATCTCACCCTCGTCGATCTCGCCGGTCTCCCGGAACCCCGCCGACGCGTAGAGCCTCCTGGCGACCTCATTGTGCGGGGCCACCGACAGCCTGACCCGCTGACATCCATCGGCCCGCGCCCGCGCGAGCACGGCCTCCAGGCCCGCTCCGCCCAGCCCCCTGCCCTGGAACCTGTGATCGATCATGAATCGGACGACGGTGACGGTCCGGCTGTCGTCGGGCGACGGATAAAGCAGTGTGAACCCAACCGGTTCAGCACCGTCGACGATCGCATACGGCCGTGCCGTCGGATAGGCCCAGGCGTCGGCGAGCGAGCGCACATTGGGCGCCACGAACTCCCGCTGGTCCTCCCCCACACGGAGATCGATCACCGCGATGTAGTTGTCCACCGTCACCGGTTCGATACGCACCTCAGGCATACGGCGGACGCTATCCCCGCGCGGCTCGTGAGCGACACTCTTTTTCGGCGGCCGTGCCGTACGGACTCCCGAGAGCATGGTTACACCCACGTGCGCGGGGCCGACGTTCGCTTACACGAAGCACCGCTTCGAGCCGCTTCGGACACCTCACCGCATGGGCACGGCGTGTGGCACAAGCGCGGACGGCTCGCCCAGCCACACCTCTTGGCGGCCGTCGGCGGTGACGGTCAGCCCGAATTCCTCGCGCCCCGGCCGTCCCTGCTCGACCCACCACCGGTAGGCGTCCTCGACCTCGTGCCACAGGCCGCGGGGGCCGCCCTGGTAGACCTGGGAGTGCCAGTGGGTGTTGTCGGCGTAAAAGAACACCGCTGCCCACGACAGGTCCACCAGGCTGTACAGCCACACGATGGGCGTGCCTGCCTCGTCGCGGCCGTGGCTGTACACACAGTTCGGGACCAGCAACCCCGTCACGAACGGGGCGACGGCGTAGGGGTCCTCCGGGAGGATCGAGGACGCCTTGAGCTCGGTTTCCGACTCACGGGTGCCGGGAGGAAAACCGTCGCCCGTGACGTACCTGCCGGCCTCAAGCACCGTCCTCGGGGAGCGCAGCGGCATGAATCCGGCCCCGCCCGTGAAACGTCCGCTCGCGCTGCCGTCGTCGGCGACCACCAGCCGGGCGACGGCTTCCTGATAGGTGTAGCGAGTGCCCCACGGCATGACCAGCACCCCGCCGGGCCGGGTCTGCTCGATCCATGCCCTGGGGATGTCCCGGACGGCCGCCGTCACGAGCACCCGATCGTAGGGTGCTCGCTCCGGCCGGCCGACCCGACCGTCGCCGGTGACGATCTCGGGGTGCCACCCGGCCGCGTGGAGCGCCTCGCGCGCGATCTCGGCCACCACGGCGTCGACTTCGACGGAGACGACATTGCGCTCGCCGAGGCGGGCCGACAGCAAGGCGGCGCACCAGCCGGTACCCGTGCCGATCTCCAGCACCCTCGCACCGTCGAACACCGACAGCTCCCGGGGAACGGCCTCGTAGACCGCCATCCAATCGGGGGCCATCGCACCGGTCTCCAGCAGGAGGTCACGCAGCTTTCGCCGTTCCCGCCCCCCGCAGGTCACTTCGGCTTCGGTTTTTCATGCTTGCCGGGCTCTTGCGGTGCGTCACCGTCAGGGGGCGGGGCAGGTCGTCGAAAGGCTTGGTCGGCGGCTCGGGCTTACCTTCGCGCTCTCCCACCACGTCGTTCCTTCCCTGTTCAGGCTCCCAGCATGGAACGGCCAACGTAATCGTAATCTCACAGTCGGTAACGATAAGGGGGAATTCAATGAGAAATACCACCGGACCCGCCCGGCGAGATTCCGGGCTCTTCGATCTTGAGGGGGAAGGGCCCGGGCGTGGCCTGACGGGCGAGAACTCGTGACCCCGCGACACCGGCTGTTGATCAAAGACAGTTGGTGACGGGGGCCACAAGCTGTGAACGACAGCACTTCGATCCTGTTCGGCATGCCGGAAATCACGGTGGTGAAGGTCGAACACGTCGCCGATGACGGCGGACAATCGGGGCGAGTGGTGCATATCGAACGCCCGGAGGACTGGGCGGCCTGCCCCGACTGCGGGGTCATCTCCACCAAGGTGCGCCGGCGACGCACGACCCGCCCACGAGACCTGCCCCACGGCCAGGAGCCGCTCGGGGTGCGCCGGCACAAACGGCACTTCGCCACCTGCGCCGACGCCCTGCTCATCGAGCCCGAGCCGCCCGAAGTGCTGGGCATCGACGAGACCCGCCGGGGCAGGCCTGCCTGGATCAAGAACGAGACGAGCGGGAAGTGGGCGCGGACCGAGCGGTTCGAGACCAACTTCGTCGATCTGTCCGGGGCGGGCGCCTTGCCCGGCCAGGCGGCGGGCCGTACCGGCAAGGCCGTCATCGACTGGCTCAGCGAGCGCGGAACGCAGTGGAAAAGCCAGGTGCGCATCGTGGCGATCGATCCGGCCGCCTGCTCCCGCTCCGCGATCAAGCAGGCGCTGCCGCACGCCGTCATCGTCGTCGATCACTTCCATCTGGTCGCGCTCGCGAACAAGGCCCTGACCAGCGTGCGGCAGCGCGTCAACCGTGAGGAACGCGGACGCCGGGGACGGGCCACCGACCCGGAATGGGCCAACCGGCGCCGCCTGCTACGCGGCCGTGAGCGATTGTCGGAGCGCGGTTTCACCCGGATGTGGAACGATCTGGTCGACCACGAGCCCACCGGCCAGATCCTGACCGTGTGGATCGCCAAGGAAGAACTACGGTCTCTGCCGGTCTACGCCCGCGAGCGGGCACCGCGCCCGGTGATCTCCCAGCGGTTGTTTCGGTTCCTTTACCGGTGCGCCGGCTCCGGCATTCCCGAGTTGATCACCCTGGCTGAGACCGTCGACGCCTGGTGGCCCGAGACCCTCGCGTTCATCACCACCGGCATCGCCAACGCCCGCACCGAGGGAACGAACCGGCTGATCAAGGACGCCGCCCGCGTGGCGTTCGGCTTCCGCAACCTCACCGACCAACGCCGCCGCGTACGGTTGGCCTGCACACATCAAACGATCAACCCAGCGGCATGAGGGTGAACATCCCCCTCAAAATCGAAGAGCCCGTTACCGATCCCCGGCCACCGGGAATCCCCCGCTCTCTTGAACTCCGTGGGCCACGGAGTTCAAAGGGCTCCTCGCGGTGCCCGCACACCCCGCACGGGGCGGTAAAAATCCGCCGGCGCCGGCCGCCCCGCGCCTGCTACCGGGAATGGGTGTTCCTGCAAGTTGCCGATCAGTAGAGCCGCGCTTCCGGCCTCCGGGGAGGATCAGAGCGTCCTCTACCGCTAATTTCTGCACCTATCCTCTCCGGAGGCCGATTGGCTAATCCGCTGCCCAGCAGAGTCAGGACAGGAAGGGGTCTTGGTGCTCGAAGTCGATGATGGCCCGATCGGTATAGCGGTCACCTACCACGTCCGCTGCCTCAGCGGGCCCATCTGGGCCGATGACAAGTTCTCGATAGGTCCACTGCTTTCGGGATACGCTACTTTTCTGGCGCATTGACATGGTAAGCCAAACGCCAGCAGGGTCTTCTGAAAACTCAGGTTTGAGGCCGATCCAGGGGTCTCGGGCGATTGCTGCATGCAACCGCGGCCAAGTTGCCGCATGTAGCTCTCTAATGTATTTAAGGTATCGGCCGCGGAGGCTGTCAGGGGCGAGAGACCTAAGGTGCGGCCCACCCGGCCACGCCTCGACCGAACCTGGAGGAGGCGAGGGCGTGGCCGAGCGTAGTGACATGTAATCAGATGGAGGCCAAGGGCGGGTATCGAGCACTTCTGTGAGGACGGTGGTGAAGATAGTCGCTTCGACTTCACCACGCCCTGGGACTCCGTTACTGGCGAATTCCGTGCGTGGGAGAACTAGCCGACAGAACTCCCAGGGCTCGTCATGGCCCGCCAGGGAGAGAGTGGCCGTAGCCCAGAGCCCGACGCTGTCCACCGATGTAGAGAGATCTAGGAGAGATCCATATCTCTGACTCTCCAGATCGTTCTCTAGCTGTCGTCGTGCGATCCAGCAGAATTCATCGATGTACTGATCGAACGGGCTCATCCGTCTATCCTAGGGGTAGTAGGCAGTGATGATGCCCTTCGGGCGTCCGTCGGGCATACCATTCGTGTTCTCGGTGTAAACAACCTTCATGCTGCTGTAGCCGCCGTGGAGACCACCGCTCACGTTGCAGGTGATCTTCCCGTTTATGGGCTTCCCGCATTTCCCGTCATGGAAGACGTGTTCTATGTCGAGGATCATGTTACTCCACCCAACCCGAGTGACTTGCGCCATATGGCCATCTTCGATGTGAGCCTTTCCGTATTGGTTGGCGATGCTGCCGTACCGGAGGGGCACATCACCCAGGTCGTAGAAGGTGGCGAAGACGTCTGTCGGGTTGGCGGCTGCGACGGCGGGGGCGGCGGTGAAGCTCGCAGCTCCTACCATGGCTGCTGCTGCTGCCTGCACTGCAAGTTTCACGTACTTTTTCAGGTTCATGTCTATCCGTTCAAGAGGCTTTGACGGAGTCCTGATTGCGACACACCCAGCATTCCCCAATGACTAGAAGGCATAGGCTGGGCAGGCTGCTAAGTCGCCGGCTTTGGGGATCTCAGGCGGCGTGCGTGAACAGGTAGACGTCAGCGATGTCTCCGGGATGGGTCCAGGTGAATGTTTCCCGCGCCCCCAGGGGGCAGGCGTTACGGCTGTACTCCCAGATTCCACCAGGGAAGTGGGCCTTAACCTGGGCGCACTGGGTGTCTTCGTCGGTGTCCTCGACCCACCCAGTGACAGTAATGCTTCCCCTGCTGCAGCTCAGCCTCCAAAAGGCCTTTCCTCCGGGTACGCTGGGACTAAAGGTCTGGCCGCAGGCCCCAAAGGGTCGAACGGGGTCGCCCGAAGGGGCTGGCTGAGCGGGAGAGGCTGCGCTAGCAACCGATGCGGGGATGACTCCGAAGCTAAGCGCTGCGAGCGAAAAAGCGGCAGTAGCAGTAGCTAACGTGACACGCAAGAGAGTACCCTCTCAAGGGTAGGAGAAAGTGGTCCACGGGTGGGATTACTTGGGCAAAGGTGCCCACTCGTGGACCGATCCCTGCGGATCAGTCTTTAGTATCTCCACAACGGATCATCTTTCGCAAGGTTTCGATTCAATAATTACGAGTAACCTTGCCGCCACTAAGGGCAATCGCACTTCTCGTGTTTCCGCAGGAAGCGCTCTTTCGCAGGATCGACGATTCGCGAGTGGCGCTATGTGGATTAGGCAATGCCCATTGACCGGACACATGATCTCCCCGCCTGGGACCATGGACACGTTCGTTAACATCACTTCCAGGGCCTCATCCATCAGCACTACCTGGGCGGTGGTGTCGGCAGGATACGTGGCCACCTTCATGCAGCGGGGCCTGCTTGGTCTTCTCGGAGACCTCGAAGTCGACGCTTCCACGAGATACTAATCGTTACACGCACCCAAAGGATTGACATATATCTATTTCGGCGCGCCCAAATCCACGTTGCCGCACGACAGAAAACAATGCTAACCCGCAAAAGGATGACAAGTATATTGTCCTTGACTTTTTAAGATTGCGGGCTTTACGTCACGCCCGAATACCCTTGGCGGCCATGGCGGCCCGGACGGCCGCGGCGCCCTGGGCGTAGTCCCCGGATCGGACGACCCGTTCGGCCCGCTCGACCAGGGGCTGGACCACCGCACCAGAAGCGCTGTGATCACCTGAGACGGCCTGCGAGGTCTCCGGGGCTGGTGAACAAACGCTAGGGACGGGCTGGTCACCCGTCTGCGCGCCACTCAGTGCCGCCTGGCGCCGGTCCTCGTTGATCTGGGTGCCGAGGCGGCGCACGCGCCGCACTCGTGACCCGAAGGCAGCAGGTGATCCTCACAGTCGGAGCGCGGGCAGTCGTAGCCACGCCGGATCGCGGTCAGGGCGACCGTGACCGTGATCCGGATGTCCTGGCCACGCCACTGGATCAGGCGACGGCGGATCCGGGCACGCAGCTCGGCGGGCGTGCGGTGCACGGGGTTGAGGAACCTGGGGACAGCCGTTGGCGCGACGGGTCGCGCACGGTTCTGGGCTACGTGCGCGACGTCGACCGCTGGACGCACAACCCCATGAACGGCACCGGCCTGTAACGCCCCCTTTTTGGACGTAGATTTCTGGACGGTGTCGGTGCTGGTCGCCGAGGCGTCCGGAAACACAGATGTTTCCGGACGGCTGGGAGGCCTCGATGACCGCACAGGTGTGGGCTTATGCCCGCGTCTCGACCCGTGACCAAAACCCCCAGCTCCAGCTCGACGCCCTGGCGGCCGGCGGCTACGACACGCTGGTGACGGAGCAGGAATCCGGCAGACGCGGCGTGCCCCGGCCCGTCTGAGAGGACCTGCTGCCCCGGCCGCGAGCCGGCGACACGGTGAAGTTCTGGAAGTCCGACCGGTGGGGCCGCAGCGCCGGGCACATGCTGACCGTGGTCGGCAAGCTGTGTGAGCGGGGGGTGAAGGTCGTGTCCTTGACCGAGAACTTCGACCTGGACACCAAGGAGGGCCGCTTCATGTTCGCGGTCTTGGCCGCGACCGCCGAGTACGAGCTGGAGCTACGCGCCGAACGCCAAGCCGAGGGGATCGCCGCGGCCAGGCGCCGTCAAGAGTCCGGGCGGATGCTTCCGGGAAAGAAGCACCTCGGCCGGCCCCGTGTGGTCGGCCCGGCCGAGCCGGCAGCACGGCCTACGCCGCACTTGCCGCCAACCGGTAACCAGGAAACCTGCGAGAAACGCATGCCCATTCCCGGTACTTCACGGACCATCCCCGCGTGTGCGGGGCCGACCTCCAGGCGCTCGACCCTGACGGCCTCCACCCCGGACCATCCCCGCGTGTGCGGGGCCGACAACTTGCGGGAATAGGGGTGCGCTACTCACAAGGGACCATCCCCGCGTGTGCGGGGCCGACAATCGGCTGGAGTCCGGTCCCGTGGGGTCCGGCGGACCATCCCCGCGTGTGCGGGGCCGACCTCATAAAGCGTCACTCGACACCGTCCCTGGTCGGACCATCCCCGCGTGTGCGGGGCCGACCGAAACTCCACCGCCGCCGAAGTGCCGAAACCGGGACCATCCCCGCGTGTGCGGGGCCGACGGCTTCACTTCCGTGATGACAATGCGCTCTGCCGGACCATCCCCGCGTGTGCGGGGCCGACACTTGTTTACCTGGGCCTTTAGACGGTGGGGGCCTCGGTTTCCTTTGGTTGCTCAGCTACGAGCATCGCACGCCACCTTCCGCTCCCCCGCCGGAGGCCCTCACCGCCCATGAATCCATCCGAACGCGAGACGAGCCCAAAAGGCGTGGTCGACGCGCCGGTCACACATTGAAGCGGAACGTCCGACAGCGGTTCGTCTACCTGCGATCGAAGTCAGAATCCCCATACTGACCTGCGATTTTGACCGTTGAGAAGCGGGGACCAACAATGATCTCAGACGGCCGTTTCGTGAACCGATTGCGGACTATCCACGGATTTCCCAACCAATGATCTGCAAGCGAACACCCCGTCGAAGACCGGCGGGGCGTCGTCATGTCCGGCTCAGGCCGGCCTCGAAAGCGCGTCCTCAAGGTCTCTCGCACCTGGCGCCCGCATACGGTCGAGCAGCTTGACCACCTTGCGAAGGTCTCGGACGGCGTAGGTGTTCACGGCCACGGCGTCAGGCGCGATGCTGAGTGCCGTCTCCGTCGCGGCCTCGGCCTCGGCCGTCATCGCGTGAGCACGCGCCAGGCAGGCTCCGAACCATGCGCGGTCTCGGCGGTAGGACTCCGGAAGGCCCGACAGCCCTCGTTCGAGGAACGGAACCGCGCGTCGGCCATCGCCGATCTCCAGCTCAGCCATACCGCGCTGCATGAGAAACCAGCCCTCTCCGTAGAAATACATCCACGGCGGCTCATCGTCGGGCCGCTCGGCCGCGCTCTTGATGAGGTTCTCGGCTTCTTCGAGTAGGGATCGCGCAGCCTGTCCCTCGCCCATCTGGGCGTGCCCCCGAGCGGCCATCTGGGCGGCCATGCCCTGAACGCCGAGTGTCGTACGGCCGTCATGCCAGCGGGACGCCTCGGCCAGCCGTACGCAACGCTGAGGGTCCCCGACGCTCCACGCCAGGTGTGCCCGCATATTCAAGGTCGTTGAGGCCAGAGCGGCATCTCCAGCTTCCAGCGCCCAGCCGTGGGAGCGGTCGTACCAGGCGAGCGCGGCGGCCAAGTCGCCGGAGTCCTGACACATCCAGGCGAGGAACTGGGCGTACTGGGCGACCATGCTCGCCATCCGATCACCTGATGTCCCGGAAGCGCCCCGGGCGAGGTCGGTGACGGTGGCAAGTTGGGCGCGGACCACGGGCATGAGGGGACGACTGCCCATGGTGTCCTCGGCCCGGCGGTGTTCGGCAAGGCACCGCTCCAGCCATTCGATTGTTTCCAGGTCCACACGCCGTGGTTCGCCGATTACCTTCGTGATCCGTTCGTACATCTCGGGGTCGGGTGCCAGGGACGGGAGAGCAAGAGCCGGAAGCGGCATGCCCGCCGCGTCGAACAGCTCTACCTCGCTCAGCCCGAATACACGACACAGCAGCGTCCGGTATGGCTCATCCGGCTGGTTGTGTCCGGCCTCATACGCCTTGATGCGGCGCACGATGGACTCTGCCGACGGCAGATGAGCATGTTCGCCGGCAACCCCGATGAGTTCGCGGGCCAACTCGCGTTGACTCCAAAGCCGGTTGCGTCGTTCGATGCGTAGCCGTAAAGCCCAGCCGGGCAAGTCGTCAGCGGCCATGAGCGCACCTCCGCAAGGTGGGGGACGTTCGCCTATCCCTCAGTGTCCCCCGTGTGCACCTGTGCTGGGCCGATTACGCAGAGATTGGATACAGGGAGGAGCAAAGACAAGCGGAACCCCGCAGGCGGGCAATGCCATACGGGGTTCCTTGATCGCAAAGGAGTGCGATCCATGGAAAATGCTAGGGCCATCATGCCCGCCCCGACCATTCCGGGGTGGCGGTTGATCATCAGTGACAGAGGCCGGTTCTGGGCTTTCCGCCGGACGCCCTTCCCCATCGCGGCGATGCGCGCCGGAGCCGACCCGGCGGTGGACGCCGACACCCTCACCGAGATCGAGGCGGCCGTGGGGCGGCAGGAAGAGATCGCCCGCAAGGTGGCGCCGTGATCGGGCGGCGCGCGAGACGCGCGCCCGGGCGGCACCGCGACGGCCAGGCGCCCACGAAGGTGCACCGGCGCCTGTGGGACGGCCCGGCCCGTTCCGAAGCGGAACGGCTCGGCCGTGTGTGGCCGGGATGGGTGGTGCTCTACAGCCTCGGCAACCGCCGCTTCTACGCGATCGCGGCGTGGCCGGCCCCCGAACCGCTGATCGTCGACGCCGGCACCGCCGAGGAGCTGGAGGAGCGGATGCGCGACGCCGAGACGGCATTCGTCTGGCTCGCGCTCCCGGCACCCCCGGCACTCCCGGCCCAGAACAGGCGCGACGGTGTCCATTCCCAGGTGCCCGCCGTCGCGCCGCTCCCCTCCCGCCGTCCCTACCAGGACGCGGCATAGACCGGCGCGACGGCGGGCGAGTGCCGTCCCCGCCGTCGCGCCCCTGAACGTGCGGCCCGGGCTGGAGGGGCTCGGGTCGCACACCCACGCGGTTCCCGCACGATCGGGGAAGGGGAACCGCTCAGGCGCCGGTCTTCGCCCCCGCAACCGGCGCCCGGTGCCCGGCCGGGTCCGACCCGGCCGGGCACCGCTTCCCCGCGACACGCATCCACCGTCAGGAAAACCCGTGCTCGAATCCCTGCTCACCGCGCTGTGCCTGTACGGCTCTGGCGCGGGAACCATCCCCGCGCGTGCGGGGCCGACCTGACGGTGTCGTGGCCGGCGGCGTGCATGGCCGGACCATCCCCGCGCGTGCGGGGCCGACTCCGGGGTATCCAGGCCAAGGCCGCGGAGCTGGGGACCATCCCCGCGCGTGCAGGGCCGACCCTCACTGGGGTAGTGGTCGGTGGAGCGGGCTGGGACCATCCCCGCGTGTGCGGGGCCGACTGTCTGGCCGTAGGTAACGGAGGGCGTACTAACGGACCATCCCCGCGCGTGCGGGGCCGACACTGCTGGTGACGGTGTCGACCTCCTGACTACGGGACCATCCCCGCGCGTGCGGGGCCGACATCTGATTGAGCAGGGCGATTTCCTTGCTCAGGGGACCATCCCCGCGCGTGCGGGGCCGACGATAGCCAGAGAGTCTGGCCGACTTCATCCAACGGACCATCCCCGCGCGTGCGGGGCCGACTGGATGCGGTTGTCGATCTCGATGGTCATGCGCGGACCATCCCCGCGCGTGCGGGGCCGACCTGCCGTCCGGGCCGACCCTGTTCAAGAAGCTGGGACCATCCCCGCGCGTGCGGGGCCGACGTCGCCGCGCCGACCGGCGCCCCCGGCGGGCGGGGACCATCCCCGCGCGTGCGGGGCCGACCCACAGCGCTCCGGCGCCGGGACCCTCCCGTTCGGACCATCCCCGCGCGTGCGGGGCCGACCCCAGCGAAAGCTGGACGAGATCGGCCAAACCCGGACCATCCCCGCGCGTGCGGGGCCGACATAGCCCTGGCCGCAGGCCAGACCTCAATGCCCGGACCATCCCCGCGCGTGCGGGGCCGACACCTGACCGAGCCGCTCCAAAGTGACGGAGTGCGGACCATCCCCGCGCGTGCGGGGCCGATCCGGTAGGAGGACGCGGGAAGCGCCCTCTCCAAGGACCATCCCCGCGCGTGCGGGGCCGACCAGGAGACAACCGCGACGCCGACCAACGACTTCGGACCATCCCCGCGCGTGCGGGGCCGACGAGCCCTGGCCGTAGGCCAGTCCATAACTGCCCGGACCATCCCCGCGCGTGCGGGGCCGACCCCCCCTACTTCGTGACGGGGCTGATGGCCACCGGACCATCCCCGCGCGTGCGGGGCCGACAGCGAAGTAACTGGATGCCATGGCTAGGCCGCCGGACCATCCCCGCGCGTGCGGGGCCGACACTTGTTCACCTGGGCCTTTAGGCGGTGGGGACCTCGATTTCCTTTGGTTGCTCAGCCACGAGCACCGCACGCCACCTTCCGGTCCCCCGCCGGGGGCCCTCACCGCCGCATGAATCCGTCCGAACACGAGATGAGCCCGAAAAGCAGGGTCGCCGCGCCGGTCAGACGTTGAAGCGGAACTCCACCACGTCGCCGTCGCGCATCACGTAGTCCTTGCCCTCGATGCGGGCCCGGCCCGCCTGGCGGGCGGCGGCGATGGAGCCCGCCTCCACCAGCTCGTCGAAGGAGACGATCTCGGCCTTGATGAAGCCGCGCTGGAAGTCGGTGTGGATGACCCCGGCTGCCTCGGGGGCGGTGGCGCCCTTGCGGATGGTCCAGGCGCGGGTCTCCTTGGGGCCGGCCGTCAGGTAGGTCTGCAGGCCGAGCGTCTCGAAGCCGACGCGGGCCAGCTGCGCCAGGCCGGACTCCTCCTGCCCGACGGACTGAAGGAGTTCCAGGGCCTCGTCGTCGGGGAGCTCGACGAGCTCGGACTCGATCTTGGCGTCGAGAAACACGGCCTCGGCGGGGGCGACGAGAGCGGAGAGCCGGGCCCGGAGGTCCTCGTCCGTCAGCTCGTCGGCGTCGAGGTTGAACACGTAGAGGAACGGCTTGGCGGTCAGCAGGTGCAGCTCGCGCAGGTCGCCGGGGTCGATCCCCGCGCCCTTGGCCCCGGCGTACAGGGTGGTGCCGCCGTCGAGGAGCTTGACGGCGGCCTCGGCCGCCTCCAGGAGGGGCTTGCGGTCCTTGTTCGTCCTGGCCTCCTTCTGGAGGCGGGGGATCGCCTTCTCCAGCGTCTGCAGGTCGGCGAGGATCAGCTCGGTGTTGATCGTCTCGATGTCGCGGCCGGGGGAGACCTCACCGTCCACGTGGGTCACGTCGGGGTCGCCGAAGACGCGGATGACCTGGCAGACGGCGTCGGTCTCGCGGATGTTGGCGAGGAACCGGTTGCCCCTCCCCTGCCCTTCGGACGCGCCCCGGACCAGGCCGGCGATGTCGACGAACTCGACCTTGGCGGGGAGGACCTTCGCGGAGCCGAAGATCTCGGCCAGCTTCTCCAGACGCGGGTCGGGAACGCCGACGATGCCCACGTTGGGCTCGATGGTGGCGAAGGGATAGTTCGCCGCCAGGGCGTTTGCGGTCTTGGTCAGCGCGTTGAAAAGCGTTGACTTGCCGACGTTGGGCAATCCGACGATGCCGATGCTCAGGCTCACGACAGCCGAGTTTACGGGGGATCCCCCCGTGGGCCGGTCAGAGGAGGCGAGAAAAGGGGCAAGGGGGTAAAGAGGGGGCAACACGCCGGGGGCGTGTCGGGAGGTCCGCGAGGGGAGGGCCTGCGATCATTCCGGGGTGGATGTCGTGGCGCTCGCCTTCCAGCTCGCCGTCGGGCTCGCCGCGGGGCTCGTGATCGGGTTCCTGCTCGGACGGGCGCGTGCCGCCTCGGGAACCTCGGAGGCCGCCGCGAGCCTGGCCCGCGCCGAGGCCCGCGCCAAGCTCGCGGAGGAGAAGGTCACCTATGTCGAGGAACGGCTCGCCGAGCGCTTCCAGGCCCTGTCCGCCCAGGCGCTCGACGTCAACAACCTGCGTTTCCTGGAGCTGGCCGAGACCAGGCTGGCCGCGGGGCGGGCGGAGGCCGCAGGGGAGCTGGAGCGACGTAAACAGGCCGTCGAGCATCTGATCGAGCCGTTGAAGGACACGCTGGCGCGCGTGGAGTCGCAGCTCCGCGACACCCAGTCGGGTCAGCGGGCCGCCCACGCCGAGCTGGCCCGGCACATCGAGATCGTGCGGGAGAGCAACGACCAGCTGCGCCGGCAGACGACCGCGCTGGTGCGCGCCCTGCAGCGGCCGGAGGCCCGGGGCCGGTGGGGGGAGCTCCAGCTCCGCAGGGTCGCCGAGATCGCCGGGATGCAGCGGTTCTGCGACTTCGACGAGCAGGCGAGCGCCACCACCGCCGACGGCACACTCCGCCCCGACATGGTCGTACGGCTGGCCGGCGGCAAGAACATCGTGGTCGACTCCAAGGTCTCCCTGGCCGCCTACCTGGAGGCCGCCGAGTCCGGCGACCCCGAGTACCGGTCGGCGCGGCTCGACACCCACGCCCGCCACGTGCGCGATCACGTGGACCGGCTGGCGGGCAAGGCGTACTGGCAGGCGTTCAGCCCGGCGCCGGAGTTCATGGTGCTGTTCATCCCGGGTGAGGCGTTCCTGGCCCCCGCCCTGGAGCGCGATCCGAGCCTGCTGGAGTACGCCATGCGGCGGCGTGTCCACATCGCCACGCCCACCACGCTGATCACCATGCTCCGCACCGCGCAGTATGCCTGGCAGCAGGCCGCGCTCAGCGAGAACGCGCGGGCCGTCTTCGAGCTGGGCAAGGAGCTCTACGAGCGGCTGAGCAGCATGGGCCGCAACATGGAGGCGATGGGCCGCTCGCTGAGCCGTACAGTGGAGGCCTACAACCGGGCGGTCGGTTCCCTGGAGACGCGGGTCCTGGTGAGCGCGCGCAGGCTGAACGATCTGGGCCTGGTTGAGACCGACCTGGAGCGGCCGCGGACCGTCGAGGACCTGCCACGTGCCCTGACCGCGCCCGAACTGCTGGAGGAAGAGGGGGCAAGCCCTCCTCCCCCCTCCTGGGTGAACGGTAAATTGGCCGACGACCTGCCCTAGAGGCTGTTCCCTGGAGGCGCCGGCGACCGGACACTGGAGACCAGAGAAGGAAAGTGGCCATGGGGGGCCGAGTCGAGGGGGGCGACGGGTGGACGAGCGAGGCGACGGACGGCCGCTTAACGAGGTGATCACATGAGTGGGCGGAGCCGGAGCGGCGGTGTCAGGCTGACCACCCGGGGCGCGGTGGCGCTCGTGCTGGCGTCGACGCTGGCGGGCAGGGGCCTGCAGGCGTTCTTCGGGCCGTCGGCGCTGGTGGGGCTGGCCTTCGTGGCCGGCTGCGGTGCCGCGGTGGCGTTGGTGAACCGGCGCGAGCTGCTCTCCCTGGTGGTGTCGCCACCGCTGATCTTCTTCGGGGCCACGCTGGCGGTCGAGGCGATCCGCTCCCTCGGCGCGGCCATGCCCCTTCAGTCCTTCGGGCTGGGCATGTTCACCATGCTGTCGGCCGGTGCCCCGTGGCTGTTCGGGGGGTCGCTCCTGGTCCTGGTGGTCGCCTGGCGCCGGGGCCTGGCCCAGTGCGTGCGGGAACTGCGCGAGGACCTGCGGGCCGCGAGCCCCGACGTGCCCCGCCCGAGGACCGGCGAGAGTTCGGAGTTCGCCCCCGAGCCCGAGGGATACTTCGAGCCCAAGGTGTACGGAACACCCCGCGAAAGCCCGTAGCGCGCCGCGGGGGCCGGCGGGGCGCCCGCCCGGGCCGTGCAACCCGGGGCGTGCGAGGGTTTCGCGGGGGGTGGGCCCCGCCGCGCCGTACGGCGGGGCCCGCCCGGGTGCGGAGCGGGTCAGGCGGTGGTGACGCGCAGGTCCTTGCGGAGTTCGTGCGGGAGGGCGAAGCGGACGTTCTCGTGGACGGACTCGATCTCCTCGACGTCGGCGAAGCCGCGCGCGGCGAGGTGGGCCAGGACGCCGGCGACGAGTTCCTCCGGGACGGAGGCTCCGCTCGTCAGCCCGACCGTGGTGACGCCTTCGAGCCATTCGTCCTTGATGAACGAGGCGTCGTCGACGAGGTGGGAGGCGTCGGCCCCGTGGTCGAGGGCGACCTCGACCAGCCGTTTGGAGTTGGAGGAGTTCGACGAGCCGACGACGATGACGAGCTGGGCCCTCGCGGCGATCTCCTTGACCGCGACCTGGCGGTTCTGGGTGGCGTAGCAGATGTCGTCGCTCGGCGGGTCGAGGAGGTTGGGGAAGCGCTCCTTGAGCCGGGAGACCGTCTGGGTCGTCTCGTCCACCGAGAGGGTGGTCTGCGACAGCCACACCAGCCGGGAGGGGTCTTTCACCTGGACGGTGCCGACGGCGTCGATACCGTCGACGAGCCGGACGCGCTCGGGGGCCTCGCCCGCGGTGCCCTCGACCTCCTCGTGCCCCTCGTGCCCGATGAGCAGGATGTCGTAGTCCTGGGCGGCGAAGCGCCTGGCCTCGTTGTGCACCTTGGTCACCAGGGGGCAGGTGGCGTCGATCGTCCTCAGGCGGCGCCGGGCGGCCTCGTGGTGGACCGCCGGGGAGACGCCGTGGGCGGAGAAAACGACGATGGCGTCTTCGGGCACCTCCTCGGTCTCGTCGACGAAGACCGCTCCACGCTCCTCCAGCGTCTTGACCACGTGGGTGTTGTGGACGATCTGCTTGCGGACGTAGATCGGCGCGCCGTACCGCTCCAAGGCTTTCTCGACGGCCTGGACCGCGCGGTCGACGCCCGCGCAGTAACCACGGGGCTTCGCCACCAGCACGCGCCGGGGCGTGGGGGCCTGTGAGGTCATCGAAACTCCTTGGGCGTGGACGTCCCCGCGGGGCGGGAGCCTCACGGACGGTCTGCGGGAATCTCCTTCCCTCCGGGAGGAGAAGATGCCAGGTTCTTATGCTACGTGGAGTACCCGCGGGGATCACCCGCGCGCCCTATGACCTCACAACATTCCCAAAAGACCCCATAAGTCATGGTCTTGCTGAACACTTGTCCAAAATGAACATCTCGCTATAGACCTTCCAGGGAGATGAGATGCCAGTCCCTGACATGATCCGCAGTGTCACCCGAAACGTACGTGAAGCGTTCTCCAGCCGTGAGGGGTTCAAGGAGAAGGCGAAGGAGCTGCCGCTCTACGTGATCCAGACCACGCTGAGCGGCGTCGGCCAGGTGCTGTTGCTCGGCGACCGGGTGAGGAACACGCTCAAGCGCGTCACCGGCCAGACCGAGGAGGCCGAGGAGGTCGAGGAGACCGGGAAGGCCGGCGAGAAGGCGGGGGAGGCCGGGGAGAGGACCGAGGACAGGCCGGCCCGCCGTGAGCCGGTCATCTTCGCGCCGCGTCCGGAGACCACCGAGCCCAAGGACGCCGAGAAGACCAGGAGCGAGTCCAACGGCGCCAAGACCCGCCCCGAGCCGGTCATCTTCGCCCCGGCCAAGCCCAAGCCGGCCGCGCGTGAGACCACGCCCGCCGCGGAGCCCCCGGCCGAGACGGCGGCCGGAACGACCGCGGGCACAGCGGACGGCACCGTGTCGGACACAGCGGCCGACACGGTGGCCGGCGCCCCCGCCCCCGCCGAGCCCCCGGCGGAGCCGAAAACGCGGAAGACACGGAAGACCGGTGCCGCGCCCGAGCCGGCCGGGGCCACCGAGGTCGAGGTCGTCGGGACCGAGGTCGTCGAGGCCGGGGACGCGGAGCCCTCCGCGGACGCCGCTCCCGCCGAGCCGATGCCCGGGTACGGCGGGCTGACGGTCGCCTCCCTGCGCGCCCGGATGCGCGGCAAGTCCGCCGAGCAGATCCGGGAGCTGCTCGCCTACGAGCGGGCCACCACCGCCCGGCCGGAGGTCGTGCGCATGTACGAAAACCGCCTGGCCAAGCTGGAGGCCGCCGAATGACCGCCTCCGGCGCGTAGGCTCCGGGGATGGGTTCCACGACCACCCCGGAACAGCCGCTCCCGGTCCGCACGGTCCTGCAGATGGTCGGCGGCTGGATCGGCAGGCTGGGCACCGTCTGGGTGGAAGGACAGATCACCGAGCTGACCGCGCGGGGCGGCACGGTGTTCCTGACGTTGCGTGACCCGGTGGCCAACGTGTCCACCCGGGTCACCTGCCCGCGCGGCGTCTACGAGGCGACCGTCCCCCGGCCGGTGGACGGCGCCCGGGTCGTCATGCACCTGAAGCCGGACTTCTGGGTCAACAGGGGCTCCTTCGCCTTCACCGCCCTGGAGATGCGCCCGGTCGGCGTCGGCGAGCTGCTGGCACGGCTGGAACGGCTCCGTCAGGTGCTCGCCTCCGAAGGACTGTTCGGGGTCGACCGCAAACGGCGCCCGCCGTTCCTTCCCGGCACCGTCGGGCTGATCTGCGGCCGTGACTCGGCCGCCGAGCGTGACGTGCTGGAGAACGCGCGGCGCCGCTGGCCGGCGGTCCGTTTCAAGGTCGAGCCCGTGGCCGTGCAGGGGCCGTACGCGGTCGCCGAGGTCATCGAGGCGCTGCGCGGGTTCGACGCGGACGACGAGGTCGAGGTCATCGTGATCGCGCGGGGCGGCGGTTCACTGGAGGACCTGCTGCCCTTCTCCGACGAGGCGCTGGTCAGGGCGGTGGCCGCGTGCCGGACGCCGGTGGTCAGCGCCATCGGTCACGAGCAGGACAACCCGCTGCTGGACCTGGTGGCCGACGTCCGGGCCTCCACGCCCACGGACGCGGCCAAGAAGATCGTGCCGGACGTCGGCGAGCAGCTCACGCTCGTCCGGCAGCTACGCGACCGGGGGCGGCGTGTGGCCGGTGGCTGGCTGGAGCGCGAGACCGCCTGGCTTTCGGCCGTACGGTCCCGCCCCTGCCTGGCCGACCCGGTCGGTGAGATCGAGCGCAGGGCCGAGCAGGCCGAGCAGCTGAGGGACCGTGCCAGACGGTCGCTGACCGCCTCCCTGGACCGCGCCCAGGACTCCCTGGGGCACCTGCGGGCCCGGCTGGTCGCCCTCTCCCCCGCCGCCACCCTGGAACGCGGCTACGCGATCGTGCAGCGCCCCTCCGGGGACGTCGTACGGCGCGCGGCCGACGTCGCCCCGGGCGACGAGCTGACGATCCGCTTCCCCGACGACCGGGTGAGGGTCGTCAGGAAGGGCGATTGACCGGCGACATCGGGGCGGGCGGCTCATAGGGTGGGGGTGTGGCCGATGAGAAGAAACCGTCGTACGAACAGGCGCGTGAGGAGCTGACCGAGGTGGTCCGCCGTCTTGAGGCGGGCGGGCTCAGCCTGGAGCAGTCGATCGAGCTGTGGGAGCGGGGCGAGAGGCTGGCGGCACTGTGCGAGGAGTGGCTCCAGGGCGCCCGGGTGAAGCTGGCCGCCGCCATGGCCCAGCGCAGGCACTCCGACGTCTCCGGAGGCCCCTTCTGAGCCCCGCGGCGGCGCTAGGGCGTTCTGGGCTGCTGTTTGAGTGAGGCGGCCAGGGCCGACAGCTCGTCCCACTGGGCGGTGCCGGTGACCACGACGGTGACGTCGGGGAGGAAACGGACGAGCGAGCGCTGGTTTTTGTCCTCCCGGACCCGCTGCTCCCAGGTCGCGCCGTCGATCTGGACCTTTCCGGTGACCTGGCTGCTGTTGGCCATCCGGTTGGCGAACTCCGCCGCCGGCTTCTCGTCGCTCTGGCCGAGCATCGCGTGGGAGCGCCGGGCGGTGGCGAAGCCGAGCCTCCACGTCACCGCCGCCGTGCCGCCGGCGCCGCTCTCGTCGGTCGTGCGGGAGCTCGTCGGGATCCACCCGGCGGGAACGGCCTCGGGAACCCACACCTGGTACGGCGCGGCCCGGCGCGTGTTGGCCGCGTCGATGGAGAAGTCGATCCTGGGGATGTGCTCGGTGCGGCTCTGCGGGGTGACCAGCAGGAAGAGGCCGACGCCGGCCAGGCAGACCAGCATCGCGACCACGTAGCCGTAGAAACCCTCAGTGAACCGTCGCACGACTGTCGAGACTATCCGTTCCGCGGGGCGCCCCCGGCCACAGGGCGGCGGGATCGCTCCGGCGGCCGGGAGACGGGAGCCGAGAGGCCGGGAGACAGGAGAGCGGGAGACGGGAGCCCGGGAGAGCGGGAGACGGGGAGGTCTGTCACCAACCGTCCCGAGGCGGTGGACGGCGCGGGACATCATCCTCGGCTGCTCGGCAAGAAAGGGGACAACTACGATCGTTGCAGTAATCCATGAGAAGAGGGGCTCTGCCATGTCCGACCAGACGTCCGTCCCCGCCGCGCTCGCCACGGGCGAGCATGCTCCTGATCGCAACCTCGCCCTTGAGCTCGTCCGGGTCACCGAGGCGGCGGCGATGTCCGCGGCCCGCTGGGTGGGGCGCGGTGACAAGAACGGCGCCGACGGCGCCGCGGTGAACGCCATGCGCCAATTGATCAACACGGTGTCGATGAACGGCGTGGTGGTGATCGGTGAGGGCGAGAAGGACAACGCGCCGATGCTGTACAACGGCGAGGACGTCGGCGACGGCAGCGGCGCCGACTGTGACGTGGCCGTGGACCCGATCGACGGCACCCGGCTCACCGCGCTCGGCATGCCCAACGGGATCTCGGTCATCGCGGTCAGCGAGCGCGGCTCGATGTACGACCCGTCGGCCGTCTTCTACATGGACAAGCTGGTCACCGGTCCGGAGGCCGCCGACGCGGTGGACATCAACGCGCCGGTGGCCGACAACATCGCCGCCGTCGCACGCGCCAAGGGCGGTGAGCCCTCGGACGTGACCGTGGTCATCCTCGACCGGCCGCGCCACGACAAGATCATCAGGCAGATCCGCGAGGCCGGGGCCCGGATCAAGCTCATCACCGACGGCGACGTCGCCGGAGCGATCATGGCCGCCCGCGCCGGCACCGGCGTGGACCTGATGCTCGGCATCGGCGGCACCCCCGAGGGCATCATCGCGGCCTGCGCGCTCAAGTGCCTGGGCGGCGTCATCCAGGGCAGGCTGTGGCCCCAGGACGACGCCGAGCGGCGCCGGGCGCTGGACGCGGGCCTCGACCTGGACGTCACGCTGCACACCGACGACCTGGTCAGGTCCGACGACGTGTTCTTCGCCGCCACCGGGATCACCGACGGCGAGCTCATGCAGGGCGTCCGCTACCGGGGAGGCCGGGCGGTGACCAACTCCCTGGTCATGCGGGGGCGCTCCGGAACGATCCGCAAGATCGAGAGCGAGCACCAGCTCTGGAAGCTGCGCGCCTACAGCGCGATCAACTTCGACAGCGCGAGCTGAACCGCCCGAAGGCGCCCGCGCTCGATCGGGGGCGGGACTCTATCCGCCCCCCGATGCCCCGCCCCCCGATGCCGGCCGGCCGCCGGTCAGCGGCGGAACCAGGAGCGGCGGGGGCGTTTCGGGGACTTGGCGACGACGCTGCCCATGGTGATCAGACCGGTGATCTCGATCAGCGGGCCGTCGGGCGAGGGCGGGACCTGGTTCTTCTTGCCCGCCGCCAGGCCCGAGGCCGGCATCTCGATCCGGACGCCCTCGGGGACGATCAGGGTGAGGGTCGCGGCCATCACGGTGACCTGGAGGGTCACGTGGCTCGACTGGAGCACCGCCTCGCGCAGGTCGAGCGTGACGTTGGCGCAGATCGCGGTGGCGGTGAGGCGGGTGGGCACCACCCAGCGGCCGGCGTACCGCTGGGTGCCGAAGAAGGCCGTGACCGGGGGAACCTCGGTCCGCAGCGGCTGGGCCTCCGGCGGGAGCAGGTCGGCGGTGAGCGCGGCGAGCTCGCCCAGCGTGCGGGATCGGTACAGGGCGGCGAGCCTCTCCTCGTGCTCGTCGTGGGTGAGCCGTCCGTCGGCGAGCGCGTCACCCAGCACGACGGCGACCCGCTCACGGTCGTCGTCTCCCGCCCGAAGGTCGCCCGGGCGCGGTTCGTACCGGGGGTCGCGGGGCGCGGGGGGCGGGGAGGCGTTCACCTTCCCCACGATAACCCCGGTGCCCCCCGGAAAAGCCTCTGGAGAGCCGGGATCACGTCCCGTCCGTTCCCGGCTCCGCGCCGCGGGATCGGGTGGGGTCAGGTCCGGTCGACGGGAGTGCTCACTCACCAGCGGCTACAGGCACCGAGTCTGCCCGAACAGCCGACCCGGCAGCTCCCATTAGTCGAGGGCCCGGGTCATGGGGAGCCTGGGGTCGACGGGCTGCCCCGCCCAGGAGGCGCGGACCCAGGCGTGCCGGGGATCGTCGCGGGAGGCCGTGGAGCGGACGGGGGCCGGCCCCGCCAGCACGCTCAGGGAGTAGAGGTCGTAGCCGGGGGCGGCCATCGTCGGGCCGTGGTAGCCGTGCGGGACGAGCACGGCGTCCCCGGCCGCCACCTCGGCGAGGAGGTCGTGGGTGCCGTAGACCCGCTGGTAGCCGGGGCCGCCCTCGAAGTAGTAGATCTCCTCAAGGACGGCCTCGCGCGCGGAGGCCGCGTCGTGCTTGTGCGGCGGGTAGGACGACCAGTTGCCGCCCGGGGTCAGCACCTCGACCGCGACGAGCCTGTCGCAGTCGAAGGCGCCGGGGGCGCAGAAGCCGTTGACCTGACGGCTGGCCGGGCCCGCCCCGCACACCTCGACCGGGACGTCGCGCGCCGCGCCGTACCGGAAGGGGAGGCTCCTGGTCGCGCGGGCCGAGGGGAGGGCGAAGCGGCCGCGGCCCGTGATGCGGACGGTGGCGTCGACGGGCAGGTAGGCGAAGTCGCTGACGGCGTGGAAGACCGATGTCCGGCCGTCGAGGTCCAGCCGCGCCCCGTCGCACTCGATCCGGCAGGAGCCGGAGAGCGGCAGGACCAGCATCTCCTCCTCCCCGGTGGTGAAGCGCACGCTCTCGTCGGAGAGGTTGAGCAGGCGCAGCCCGGCGTAGGCCCACCCCGCCGACTCGGGGGTGATCCACAGCGCCCAGGGGGCCAGTGCGGTACTGCCCGCCGGGATGAGTGTCATGGCTCCTCCTTACCTTGGGACACGCCGGGACCGGGCCGACCGGCGCCGTACTCGCCCGTCCTGTCGCTCACTGCCACCTCCAGCGTCGCCGCGGCGGTGTCGACGGCCGCGATCCCTGTTGTCATCGGAGGGGTACAACACCGCGCGCCCGACCACAAGCCCCCACGCGCCGGACGGCGCCTTTCCACGTCAGGGGGCCGTCCCGGCGGGGTACGGCGGGCGCCCCGCGCCGGGGTCAGCGGAGCAGGGCCGCCGCCAGGGCCCGTACGGCCTCGTGGGCGCGGTGAGCGGGCAGGCGGGCGAAGCCGGTCACCAGGGCGGGCGGGCCTGGGGCGAACCGCATGGGTGCCACCGGCTCGACGGCGAGGCCGCAGTCCCGGGCGGCCGCGGCGGCGGACGGCTCGTCCCAGCCGCCGGGCAGCTCGGCGAACAGGTGGAGCCCGGCCGACACACCGCGCACCCTGATCTCGGGCAGGTGCTCGGCCAGCGCCGCCACCAGGGCGTCGCGCCGTACCCGGTACTCCCGGCGCATCCTGCGGAGCTGCCGGTCGTAGACGCCGCCTCTGACGAGGCCGGCCAGCGCGTGCTGTTCCAGCACCGGCGAGCCCAGGTCCAGCTCGGCGCGTGCCCGCCGTATCGCCTCGGCGATCTCGGGGGGCGCCGCCACCCAGCCGAGACGCAGACCGGGGGCCAGGGACTTGCTCACGCTCCCCAGCAGGATCACCCGGGCGGGGGCGAGCCCCTGCAGGCAGCCCACCGGGTCGCGGTCGAAGCGGAACTCGGCGTCGTAGTCGTCCTCCAGGATCGTCGCGCCGGTGGCGACGGCCCACTCGATCAGCTCGGCGCGGCGGCGCGGGGAGAGCACGACCCCGGTGGGGTACTGGTGGGCAGGGGTGAGCAGTACGGCCTGTGCCCCGCTCGCGGCCAGGGCCGCCACGTCGACGCCCTCCTCGTCCACGGGGACCGCGACCGGGTCGGCGCCCGCGGCGTGCAGCAGCGGGAGCTGGCGCGGCCCGGTCGGGTCCTCGACCGCCAGGCGGATCCGGGCGGAGGACGGTGCCGGGCGAGCGCCCCTCCGGGAGGGCCGGCCCGGCAGGTGGCCGCCGGCGACGGCGCGCTCGTGGAGCGTCCGGACCGCGAGGCTCAGCCCCTGCGCCACCCCGCCGACGATCACCAGGTTGTCGGGGACGACGTCCGCGGCGCGGACCCGCCGCAGGTAGGCGGCCAGTTCCTCCCGCAGCTCCGGCACCCCGCCGGGGTCGCCGTAGTCCAGCGCGTCGGCGCTCAGGCCGGCGAGCGCCGCTCTGAGCGCGGCCAGCCAGCGTGCGCGGGGGAAGGCCGTCAGGTCGGGACAGGTGGCGCGGGGCTCGGGACACGGCCCGGGGGACGACGTGACGCGGTCGCGGCCGGGGACGGCCGGGTGCCCGCCGGCCGCGGGGGCGACCACGGTGCCCGCGCCGACCCTGGAGATCAGAAACCCCTCGGCGACCAGCCGTTCGTACGCCTCCACGACCACCCCGCGCGAGAGCCCGAGGTCCTTGGCCAGCTCCCGGCTGGCGGGAAGCCGTGCTCCGGCCGTCAGGCGGCCGTGCCGTATGGCCTGGCGGAGCTCATGGGTGATCTGGCCGGCGATTCCGCCCGCCGTCCGGTCGATGATCAGGTGCAGGTCGGCCAATCGGTCCTCGTTCTCGCCGGCTCGCCGGCCCCCTTGAGGGAACCATTCACCCCCAGCATGCCATCGGGCACGTGGCGCCGCGCCCGGCCGGGGGCGGCGGCGCCGGTGCGCCCCCGCGGCGGCACCGGCGGGGCGGTCCCGGCCGGCCCGGGGCGGTCACCGGCCCGAGCGCGACAGTCTCGCGTGGGCGCGCGGCGGCCCGGACGGCCCCGGCGCGGCGAGGACCTCCGGCGGCGCGGGCTCCCCGACCGGCGCGGGTGCCTCGGACGGCGCGGACGGCTCCGGCGGCGCGGTCCGCTGCCGGGGCAGGCTCGCCTTCAGCTTCCTCTCCACGTCGGCCGGCTGCTGGGGGACCTGGCCGTTGACGCTCCTGATGGTCGCGAGGGCGATCGCGATCAGTGACACCGCGAGCCCGGCGACCACGAGCACCGCGAGGAGCACCAGCATGACGACGTTGCTGGTCATAATCGTGTTTCCGGTACCCATGACGTCCTCCGGCGTTCCCCGGGCCCTGGACCCGGCCTTCTCTTCTAGCTTCCTCCTTTTCTTCGTACATACATGGACAAAGGACGTCATAAGCGGTTAATGCTTATCAAAAATGCTTATTTCGTGTCTTATGTGGACTCAGGGAACGACGGGGAGAGAGCCGTGGGGGCCCGCCGGGCCGTACCCCGGCCGCCTCGCACCCGACCGCGTCGGATGGGCGCGATCGGCAGGCCGTACCCTCTATGAGGATTCGGAGAAGGCCACCGGCGCGGAGGATCGAGGACGATGCCCGAGTTCGACTACACCGACCTGCTTCCCATGGGGCCGGACGAGACGCGATACCGTCTGATCGGCACCGAGGGGGTGCGCGTCGTGGAGACCGCGGGCCGCAGGTTCCTGGAGGTCGATCCCGAGGCGTTGAGGCTGCTGACCGAGACGGCCGTCCACGACATCTCCCACTACCTGCGGTCGTCCCACCTGGCACAGCTCCGCAAGATCATCGACGACCCCGAGTCCAGCGGGAACGACCGCTTCGTGGCGCTCGACCTGCTGAAGAACGCCTCCATCTCCGCCGGCGGCGTGCTCCCGATGTGCCAGGACACCGGCACCGCGATCGTGATGGGCAAGCGGGGCCGCCACGTGCTGACCGACGGCGCCGACGCCGAGCACATCTCGCGCGGCGTCTACGACGCCTACACCAGGCTGAACCTGCGCTACTCCCAGATGGCCCCGATCACCATGTGGGAGGAGCGCAACACCGGCTCCAACCTCCCGGCGCAGATCGAGCTCTACGCCGAGGACCCCCAGGGGCACGCCGACGAGTACAAGCTTCTGTTCATGGCCAAGGGCGGCGGCAGCGCCAACAAGTCGTTCCTGTACCAGGAGACCAAGGCCGTGCTCAACGAGGAACGGATGCTCCGCTTCCTTGAGGAGAAGATCCGCTCGCTGGGCACCGCGGCGTGCCCGCCGTACCACCTGGCGATCGTCGTCGGCGGCACCTCCGCCGAGTTCGCCCTGAAGACGGCCAAGTACGCGAGCGCCCGCTATCTCGACGGCATCCCCACCCAGGGCTCCCCCAGCGGCCACGGCTTCCGCGACGTCGAGATGGAGGCCAGGGTCTTCGAGCTGACGCAGAGGCTCGGCATCGGCGCCCAGTTCGGGGGCAAGTACTTCTGCCACGACGTCCGCGTCATCCGCCTGCCCCGGCACGGCGCCTCCTGCCCGGTCGCCGTCGCGGTCTCCTGCAGCGCCGACCGCCAGGCCCTGGCGAAGATCACCCCTCAGGGCGTCTTCCTGGAGGAGCTGGAGACCGACCCGGCGAGGTTCCTGCCGGAGACCACCGACGACCACCTGTCGGACGACGTCGTCCGTATCGACCTCAACCGCCCGATGCCGGAGATCCTCGCCGAACTCGGTAAGTACCCGGTCAAGACCCGCCTGTCCCTGAGCGGTCCCCTGGTCGTCGCCCGTGACATCGCGCACGCCAAGATCGCCGAACTCCTCGACGCGGGCGGCGAGATGCCCCGGTACCTCAAGGACCACGCGGTCTACTACGCCGGCCCCGCCAAGACCCCCGAGGGGTACGCCTCCGGGTCGTTCGGCCCCACCACGGCGGGCCGCATGGACTCCTACGTCGAGCGCTTCCAGGCGGCGGGCGGCTCCATGGTCATGCTCGCCAAGGGCAACCGCTCCAAGCAGGTCACCGAGGCCTGCGCGGCCCACGGCGGCTTCTACCTCGGCTCCATCGGCGGGCCGGCCGCCCGCCTGGCGCAGGACTGCATCAGGAAGGTCGAGGTCCTCGAATACCCCGAACTGGGGATGGAGGCCGTCTGGATGATCGAGGTCGAGGACTTCCCCGCCTTCATCGTCGTGGACGACAAGGGGAACGACTTCTTCACCGACACCACGGGGCCGGTGCTGTCCATCGGCCGCCGCTGAGATCGGTGCCCCGACCCCGGCCGGGATCGGGGCCGGGGTCGGGGCACCACGGGGGTCATCGGGCGTCGCCCGGTGACCCCCGATCCGTTTGCGGCGGCGCCCGGCGGGACGGGCCCGCGGGGACGCCCCGAAGAGAGACAGGCCCGGCAGGCGCCCCGGCGGGCCCGGACCCCGCAGAGCCGCCTCCAGCCCAGGCGTTGCCGTCTCCAGCCCCGGAGTTCGCGGAGACGGACCTCGGCCCGGCCGGGCGGCGGCGAAGGCACACGTCTGGCCGGGGGTCTCGCACCGCGGCGGCGGTGCGAACGCCGCCGCGTACACCGACTCGAAGGCCGCGGCCGCCGGAACCCCGGCGAACGTCGGCCCGGACGGCACGAGACCCCCCTCGGGACCAAACCGATACTCGCCATCATGATGCACCTGCAAGCTGGTTGCAATAGCTGAAAGACCTAAGTCGCCGGTCTGATGCACCTGCGAGTCTGGTGCAATAGTGTCCGAAGGAGCATTGATCAACGAGGAGGAAGACCTCATGGGCCAGTACACCCTTCCGGACATGCCCTACGACTACGCGGCGCTTGAGCCCGCGATCACGGGCGAGATCTTGGAGTTGCACCACTCCAAGCACCACGCCGCCTACGTCAAGGGGGCCAACGACACGCTGGAGAGGCTGGCCGAGGCCCGCGACAAGGGCGAGTTCGGCGGGCTGGTGGGCCTGGAGAAGACCTTCGCCTTCAACCTGTCCGGGCACGTCCTGCACTCGATCTTCTGGGAGAACCTCTCCCCCGACGGGGGCGACCGCCCCGACGGCGAGCTGGGCGACGCGATCGTCGAGCACTTCGGCTCGTTCGAGGCGTTCCAGAAGCAGCTCACCACCGCCACCTCGACCGTGCAGGGCTCCGGCTGGGGCATCCTCGCCTGGGAGCCGCTCGGCCGCCGCCTGGTCGTCGAGCAGGTCTACGACCACCACGGCAACGTCGGGATGAACACCACCCCGCTGCTGGTCTTCGACGCCTGGGAGCACGCCTACTACCTCCAGTACCGCAACGTCCGCCCCGACTACGTCGAGAGGCTGTGGAGCCTGGTCAACTGGAGCGATGTGGCGCGGCGCCTCTCAACAGCGACGAGCACGAAGATCTGACCGAAGATCGCAAAGAAGTTTCCGCCCGGTCTCTACTGGTCGCATTACGCAAATCGGTAAGCTGCCCCACATGCGTGCGCCGTCCGGATACCTTCTCGCAGCGCGATACCGGTTGTCCGAGCCGGTCGGGCGCGGCGGCATGGGTACCGTCTGGCGGGCGCACGACGAGCTGCTCGACCGGGAGGTGGCGGTCAAGGAGGTGCGGCTGCCCCTCGTCCTGGACGAGGAGCTGCGGGCGGAGCTGTGCGCCCGGACCGAACGTGAGGGACGGGCGACCGCCATGGTCGCCCACCCCTCGGTCATCACCGTCTTCGACGTCGTCACCGAGGACGAGCGGCCATGGATCGTCATGGAGCTGCTGCGGGCCAGGTCACTGGAGCAGCTCCTCCAGGACCGGGGCCCGCTGCCGCCGCGCGAGGTGGCCGAGATCGGGCGCCAGGTCCTGGGCGCGCTGCGGGCCGTGCACGCCAAGGGGATCCTCCACCGCGACGTCAAGCCGAGCAACGTCCTGGTGACCGGCGAGCGGGCGGTGCTCACCGACTTCGGGCTGGCCGCGCTCGAAGGCGATGTGTCGATCACCCAGGCGGGCATCATTCCCGGATCCGCCGGATACATCGCGCCCGAGCGGGTGCTGGGCGCCAAGGCCGACCCCTCGGCCGACCTGTGGTCGCTCGGCGCGACCCTCTACACCGCCGTCGAGGGCCGCGGCCTGCAGGGGCGCCGTACGGCCGCCGCCGCCCTGGCGGCGCTGACCAGCGGCGAACCGATCCCGATGGAGAAGGCCGGGCCGCTGGCCCCGGTGCTGCGGGGTCTGCTCATGATCGACCCGGCCGTACGGCTCGACGCGGTCCGCGCCTCGCTGATGCTCGCCCGGGTGGCCGCGGGCGGGTCGGCCGTGGAGCCGCTCGCGCGATCGGCGGGCAGGGCCGCCAGGGGCGCCACGACGGCCACCCAGCTGCCGTTCGGCCGCCGCCCGCCACACCGCGGGCTGCACCGGGCCGGCTCCGCCCCCGCCACGGCTCCGCCGTCGCCGGTCCCCCAGCCGCATCCCTACCGCCGCACGGCCGAGGGGGTGCACCGCAAGCCGGTGGAGCGCCTCCCCACTCCCCACCCGTTCGTCCGGTTCATGGCGTCCGTGGCCCGGCTGGTCCTGCCACGCCTTCTGTGGACCAGGGAGCCCCGTAAGCGAAGCTAAAGCGAGTCTCAAGGAAAAATCGCTATCTTCTTCTCATGCCGGAACAGCAGACGCGCGTGCTCGCTGACCGCTATGAGCTGATCACACCGATCGGCCGGGGGACCATGGGCACGGTCTGGCGTGCCCACGACCGCTCCCTGGGCCGCGAGGTCGCGATCAAAGAGATCCGCCAGGACCCCGGGCTCAGCGAGGACCAACGCGCCGAACTTCGGGAACGCATGATCCGCGAGGGTCGTACGGCCGCCCGTATCAGCCACCCCTCCGTGGCCACCGTCCACGACGCGATCGTCGAGGACGGCAGCCCGTGGATCATCATGGAGCTCGTCCCGTCGCGCTCCCTGGAGCAGGTGATCGACCAGGAGGGCCCGCTGCCGCCCCGGCTCGTCGCCGAGATCGGGGTGGACCTGCTGGACGCGCTGCGCGCCGCCCACTCCCAGGGGGTGCTCCACCGCGACGTCAAACCCGCCAACGTGCTGATCACCGAGAGCGGACGGGTGGTGCTGACCGATTTCGGCATCGCCAAGGCCGAGGGGGACAGCAGTCTCACCAAGACCGGCATGGTGATCGGCTCCCCCGGGTACACCGCGCCCGAACGGGCCCGCGGCGAGCACACCGGCCCCGAGTCCGACCTCTGGTCACTCGGCGCCACGCTGTACTTCGCGGTCGAGGGACGGCCCGCCTACGAACGGTCGTCGGTGTCCGCGACCCTGGCCGCGCTGATGACCGAACGGGCCGACCCGCCCACCCAGGCCGGGCCGCTGCGCCCGGTGCTGGAGCAGCTCCTCGAAAGGGACCACCGGTTGCGGCCGTCGCCCACGCAGGCGATCGCGATGCTCAGAACCGTCGCCGACACCCCCACGGCCACCCCCTCCGCCACCACATCGGCCACCGCATCGGCCACCGCATCGGCCACCGCATCGGCCACCGCCGAACCCGCCGTCCCCGGCCGGTCCGCCGCCTCCGGTGCCTCCGGTGCCTCCGGTGCCTCCTCCCGGCCCGCCCCGCCCGGGGCCCCCGCCGGCACGCCGAAGGAGCCGGAAGGACCGGAGGAAGAGGTCGACGGCGACCGGACCGTACTGGTCATCCGCCCCAAGGGCGGGCTGCGGCTGCCCCCCGGGCCCGGCGTCCCCGCACCCGCCGCGCCCGCCGCGCCCCCCATGCCCCCCGTGTCTCCCGCGTCCTCCGAGTCCCTCCTGGCCCCCGCGTCTCCCGTCTCCGAGGCCACCGCGGTCTTCGCCCCGGCCGCCTCCCGCGCGCCCGCGCGCCCCGGAAGGCCGGTCGCCGGGCGGCCGGCGGGGACCGCCGTCCCCCCGAGGCCCGCCGCGGGGTCCGTCGGGACGGTCGTGGACGCCCCCGCCGGCGCGGCGCCGTACGGACCGCCCGGGCAGCCCGAGCCGCGCGGCGGGTGGCCAGGGGCGCCCGCGGGTGAGCCGTCCTCCCGGGGCCTGGGCACCGACCTGTTCGCGATCTCCGGCCAAGGCGGGCGGGAGGGACGCGCGGGCTCACCGCTCAAGGGCCGCGTGGGCATGCTCGTCCTCGTGGGGGTGGCGGCCGTCTCCCTGGTGGTGATCGTCATCCTGGCGGTGGCGGCCTTCGCCGAAGGCGGCGGCCCCCGGGCGTCGGCCTCCTTCCCGGCGGACGTCCGCGCCGTCGGCGCCCCGTCCACACCGGCAGCGACGCCGGTGCCGACAGCGATGCCGGTGCCGACAGCCTCGGCGCCCCGGGAGGCATAGGGCCTTTCCCCCAAAGAATCCCAAGCCCCCAAAAATCCCTGCAAGTCCACGCAGCAGTCTCCGGAAGGCCGCGGAAGGCGGGCGGCCGGCGCCCGCCCGGCAGGACGCAGACTGGTCCTATGAGCGAGTATCGGATCGAACATGACTCGATGGGCGACGTACGGGTTCCGGCGGACGCGAAGTGGCGGGCGCAGACCCAGAGGGCGCTGGAGAACTTCCCCGTCTCCGGGCACGGCCTGGAGAGCCCGCACATCGCCGCGCTCGGCCTGATCAAGGCGGTCGCCGCCGAGGCCAACGGCGAGCTCGGGGTGCTCGACGAGGATCTGGCGCGGGCGATCGCCGAGGCGGCGACGGAAGTGGCGGAGAACGACTGGGACGGCGAGTTCCCCGTCGACGTCTTCCAGACCGGCTCCGGCACCTCCTCCAACATGAACGCCAACGAGGTCATCGCCACCCTCGCCGAGGAGCGGCTGGGCAGACCCGTCCACCCCAACGACCACGTCAACGCCTCGCAGTCCTCCAACGACGTGTTCCCCACCTCCATCCACGTCGCCGCCGCCACCGAGGTGACCTACCACCTCATCCCCTCACTTCGGCACCTGGCCACCGCGTTGCGTGAGAAGTCCCTCCTGTTCGAGCACGTGGTCAAGGCCGGCAGGACCCACCTGATGGACGCCACCCCGGTCACCCTCGGCCAGGAGTTCGGCGGCTACGCCACCCAGATCGACAACGCCGTCACCCGGGTGCGCGGCGCGCTCCCCCACCTCGTCCAGCTCCCGCTGGGCGGTACCGCCGTCGGCACCGGGATCAACACCCCCGCGGGCTTCGCGCCCAAGGTCATCGGGAAACTCCGCGAGGCCACCGGGCTGCCGTTCTCCGAGGCCCCCGACCACTTCGAGGCGCAGGGGGCCCGCGACGCCCTGGTGGAACTCTCCGGGCGGCTCAGGACCGCCGCCGTCTCACTCAACAAGATCGCCAACGACCTCCGCTGGATGGGATCCGGCCCCCGCGCCGGGCTCGGCGAGATCAACCTCCCCGATCTTCAGCCCGGATCGTCGATCATGCCGGGAAAGGTCAACCCGGTCATCCCCGAGGCCGTGTGCATGGTCGCCGCCCAGGTCGTCGGGAACGACGCCACGGTCGCCTTCGCCGGCGCCTCGGGCAACTTCGAGCTCAACGTGATGATGCCGGTCATCGCCCGCAACGTCCTGGAGTCCGTCCGGCTGCTCGCCACCGTCTCCCGGCTGTTCGCCGACCGGTGCGTCCACGGCATCACCGCCAACACCGAGCGCCTGCTGGAGTACGCCGAGTCCTCCCCGTCGATCGTCACCCCGCTCAACCGGCACCTGGGCTACGAGGAGGCCGCGGAGATCGCCAAACAGGCCCTTGCCCAGCGCAGGACCATCCGGGAGGTGGTCGTCGAGCGTGGCCACGTCGACGGCGGCGCCCTCACCGAGGAGCAGCTCGACGCCCTGCTCGACGTGCTCTCCATGACCCGCCCACCGGCCTGACCCCTCCCCGGAGGACCCCTGCGACACTCGGGGGTATGACTCAGATCAAGTTCTACGGCCGCCGCGACGTGTGGGCGCCGCGGCGGCGGCAGGTCTCCGACACCGTCCACGGGTGCCTGACCGAGGTGTGGCGGCTTCCGCGGGACAAGAGGTTCCACCGTTTCCTGCTGCTGGACGCCGAGGACCTGGTCTGCCCGGCGCGGAGCGAGCGCTATCTGATCGTGGAGATCGTCTGCTTCTCCGGCCGGTCCGACACGGCCAAGCGCGAGCTGATCCGCGCCCTCTTCGCGGCGGCGCGGCGCGACCTCGGGCTGGAGACGGAGGACCTGGAGATCGTGATCCTGGAGTCACCCCAGGTCAACTGGGGTATCCGCGGCCTTCCCGGCGACGAGCTCGCGCTGACCTACCCCGTCACCCTCTGAGCCTCCCTCGCCTACCGCGACGTCGCGGCGTTCCTCCGGCCCGGCGGCGCGGCCGGCCGCGGGCGCGGTCAGTTCGGCAGGTAGCGCCGCCGCACGCTCCGGGTCACCCGGACCATGTTCCGCATCCAGGGGACGCGCAGCGCGAGGCGCTTGAGCGGCGGGTAGCGGAGCGCGGGGCGCCCGGCGGCGGCGGAGGTGCGGACCCGCACCCGGCCGCCGAGGCTCACCAGGACCTTGAAGCGGAGACCGATCTCCCGGTCGTCCACCCGCAGGAACGGCCTCCACTCCCCCGGGGCCAGGGAACCCGACCGGTAGACGCGCCGGATCGGGAACTTGGCGATCAGCCGCCCGGCGAGCTGACCGGGCACCCCCGGTTCGATCAGGGCGGGCGCGCAGACCTCGTGCTCCCCCCGGGGCGAGCGGCGCAGCACCAGTTCGGCGGGCGGCCCCCCGCTCGGCGGCACGTACGGCACGGGCACCACGACGAAGACGTGGTCGCGCTGGGGGGTGACCGTCGCGCCCGGGGAGACGAGGACGATCGACTCGGCGAACGAGGCGGGCTCCACGCAGACGCCCAGCTCGCCCTCGTCGGACCACCACGGGATGACCAGCCGGCGGGAGCGGTTGGCCAGCGTGCCGGTGCAGTTGAGCGGGGAGCCGGTCACGCGGGTGCGGGCCTGGTGGGCCCCGCCGTACATGCGCACGTGGATCTCCCACAGGCCCGAGGGCAGCGGGTGGCCGAGCGCGGCCACGGCGGCGTCGAGACGGGCCTCGCCGGTGACCTGGAGCCTGATCCCGTTACGGTGCCGGCTGCGCGTCATCGAGCAGTTCACCGGCAGGAAGTAGATGAGCCCGGTGTCCTCGTGCCGGACGTAGACCTCGAAGCGGGCGCGGGAGGCGGCACGGGTGACGTCGAGCAGTTCGGGCGCCGGGGAGAGCCCGTCCAGGGCGACGGGCGGCTCCCAGGCCAGGCCGTCCTCGCCGTGGGGGACGAAGCGCATGGGCTCGCCACCGGCCCGCACGATCTCCACGCCGAGTCCCATCACGAGCGCGCCGTCCTCCCAGCGGACGTCCTTGAGGTCGGCCTGGAGGCGAACGCCCCGCATGGCCTGGGCCAGGGTCAGGAGGTGGTCCAGGCGGCCCGCGCGCAGCAGCGCCGCGCGCACGCGCAGGTGCACGGGCAGACAGCGGTCCAGGCGCGGGGGAAAGCGCTGGACGACCAGCTCCCGCAGGGTCGTGAAGGTCGCGGCCCGGTCCCGTGAGGAGAGCGTGAAGGCGTTTCCGGTGAGCCGCCGGAGCACCGCCGTGCGGAACCAGTGCGCGTACATCCGGTCGCGCCGGACGCCCGGCGGCACCTCGTAGTCGACGACGTCGAGGAGTTCGCGTAACTCGGCTCCGTGGACGTAGGGGTCCACCGGCGTCTCGGGCCGCTCCCCGAGGTGGCAGCAGACCCGGTCGGCGAGGATGGTGACGACCTTGGCCCGCAGGTAGGCCCGGATGACGAAGGTCTGCTCGGCGAGGATCCCCCCGGGGTCGGCGAAGGCCAGCGCCTCGCCGTCCAGGAACGCCCTGCGGTAGAGCTTGTGGGGGGTCAGCAGGGTGAGCAGGCGGTCCTCGAAGAGGTCGGCACGTTCCCGGTTGCGGTCGAAGGCCCTCAGAGGGGGTGACTGGCCGTCGACCAGCCGCCCGATGAGGATGTCGGCGTCGGCCTCCACGGCGCGGGCGTACATCCGCTCCAGGGCGTCCCGCTCCAGGCGGTCGGTCTGGTCGAGGAGGTAGACGTACTCGCCCCTGGCGACCGCCATGGCGACGTTGCGGCCCCGCATCGGCGAGCCGGTCCCGCCCAGGTGGAGGACCCGGACGTTCGGCCGGACCGCGGCGACGGCGTCGAGACGCTGCGCGGTGCCGTCGTCGGACCCGTCGTCGGCGAAGACGACCTCGTACTCCTCGGAGTCCATCGACTGTTCCAGCACCGAGCGGATACACGCGTCGGCGGCATCGCCGGGGTTGTACACCGGCACTACGACGCTGACCTTCACATCCATACGGTCAAGCGTGCGATGTCCGCCTTCGGGAGACGGCCAGACTTGCCGACTCCTGGTGTCTCAGTACCAGCCCTTGGCCTGGGAATGGCCCCAAGCACCACAAGGAGTACCGTAACGGCCCTTGATGTAGCCGAGCCCCCACTCGATCTGGGTCGCCGGGTTGGTCTGCCAGTCACCGCCCGCGCTGGCCATCTTGTGCCCGGGGAGCGACTGGGGGATGCCGTAGGCGCCGCTGTAGCGGTTCATCGCCCGCTCGTTCCAGCCGCTCTCCTTCATCCAGAGCTTCTCCAGGCAGCCCCACTGGTCGCCCCAGCCTCGGGCTTCGAGCATCTGCTTGCCCAGCGCCTTGTTGCCGCTCGGGTTGGCGCTGCCCTGCGGCAGTTGCTTGGGGTCGAAGCCGCCGCCGCCCGGCGCCTCCTTGGGGATCTCGATCGGGTCGAGCGGCTCGCGGTCTTCACGGGCGGCCTTCAGCCGGTCGGCCTTGAGCGCCTGGACGGCCTGCGCCTTCAGGATGTCGGTGCTGGGGTCGGGCGCGAACGGGTCGCCCCCGCCGAACATCCGCGCCATGTCGTCCAGGGAGAGCGCGGTCGCCGGGGCGGGGGCCGAGGCGTTCTGTACGGCGGTGTAGGCGGTGAAACCCCCGCCGCCCACGAGGACGACGGCCGCCGCGCCGAGGATGAGAGCGCGCTTGGGGGTCAGCCATCCCGGCCCCTTGGCCTTCTCCGACCTGCGGGTCGTGCGGCGAGGGGGAACCGGATGCTCCTTCAACTGCGGCGATCCTGAGTTCACGACCTATGAGCTTGCCGTGGGGAGGGGGGTGGTGCGCAACCTGAACGGGAGAGTTGGTTCGGTCCTCAGGGTCGCCTCCGCCGGGCTTTCCGCCGCTTACTGCCTGGTTACATGGTCTTTCTTACCACTAGCCCAACAAATGTGATTTTGGTCACATTTTCCCCAGAGGGGACCATCCCCCGCGCCCCCGATGGCGGGGGGGGCATCCGTTCCAGACTGATGGACCAGCGTTCCACTCGTGTTCACCCCGTGTCACAGTTTCGTGATGTGGTGAGCGCTATCGGGCGGAGGAAGAATAATGACCGGGTGGCTGGCATCCTCCTCGTCGAAGACGACCCCTCGGTCCGAACCGGCCTTGAGCTGGCGCTGAGCCGTCAGGGCCACTCCGTCACCTCCTACGCCACCGGCGAGGAGGCACTCGACCACATCCGGGCTCGCCGCCCCGAGATCGCGATCCTGGACGTCATGCTGCCCGGGATCGACGGGGTCGAGGTGTGCCGCCGCATCAGGAAGCTGGACCAGCTGCCGGTGATCCTGCTCACCGCCAGGGGCGACGACCTCGACGTGGTCGTGGGGCTGGAGGCCGGGGCCGACGACTACGTGATCAAGCCGGTCGAGCCCCGGGTGCTCGACGCCCGGATCCGCGCCGTGCTGCGCCGGGCGGAGTCCGTCGCCTCCGACCGCATCACCTTCGGCGACCTGGTGGTCGACCGGGGGGCGCTCAAGGTCTCGCTGGCCGGCCGCGAGGTCCACCTGACCCCCACCGAGCTGCGGCTCCTGCTTGAGCTGGTCCGCCACCCCGGCCAGGTCCTGAACCGCAGATACCTCCTGCGGGCCGTGTGGGACCACACCCACGTCGCCGACTCGCGCCTGGTGGACGCCTGCGTCCAGCGGGTCCGCGCCAAGATCGAGGCGGTGCCCGCCGAACCCGAGTTCATCCACACCGTCCGCGGATTCGGCTACCGCTTCAGCCCGCCGTGAGGCGGATCTACACCGGGCTGCGCGGGCGCCTGGTCATCACCTTCACCCTGATCGCGGTCACGGCCTCCGCCCTGGTCGCGGTGATCGGCTACGAGCTCGTCAAGAACCGTCTGGTCGGGCGCGCGGAGCAGGTCGCGGTGAACGAGGTGCGCGACACCCTGGAGGGGATCAGGGTGCCCATCGGCGCGGTCTGGCCGGGCGACAGCCCGCCGACCGATGCGGAGATCAGCGTGCTGCAGAAGGGCCTGCGCACGCCCGGCGGCGTGGTGGTGGTCCGCTACGAGAACTACCTCTACCCCGACGGCCCGTTCAGCATGGCCGACGTCCCCGCCGACGTCGCGGCCGGGGCCACCCGGAAGATGGTCTCCAAACGCCAGCGGATCAACGGGCGGATGTGGCTGATCATCGCCACCCCGGTGTGGCGGATCGAGCCCATCCACACGGCCCAGCCCACCGGGATGAGCGTCGTCGTGTTCGTCCCCCTCTCCGACGAGGAGCAGATCCTGAACGACCTGCGCCGGCCGCTGGCCACCGCCGGAGGCATCATGCTGGTCATCGCGCTGGCGGTGGCCCTGGTGTCGGCCCGGCGCGTGCTGCTGCCGGTGCGCCAGCTCGGATCGGCCGCCCGCGCGCTCGGCGCGGGCCACCTGGACACCCGGCTGCCGGTGCGGGGCCAGGACGAGCTGGCCGAGCTGACAGCGACGTTCAACGACACGGCCGCCGCGCTGGAGCGCAGCGTGTCCGAGTTGCGCGCGCTGGAGGCGATGTCCCGCCGGTTCGTGGCCGACGTCTCCCACGAGCTGAGAACCCCCCTGACCGCGATGACCGCGGTGACCGACATGCTCTACGAGGAGGCCGAGCGGCTGCCCAGCGAGCCGGCGGCGGCCGTACGGCTGGTGCTGAGGGAGATCGAACGGCTGCGTACACTCGTGGAACAGCTCATCGAGGCGAGCCGGTTCGACTCGGGGACGGCCACGCTCCACCTGGACACCGTGAACGTCGCCGACGCGATCTGCGACTGCCTGGAGGTGCGGGGCTGGCTGGAGCAGGCGCGGGTGAACGTGCCCCAGGGGCTGGCCTTCACCCTCGACCCCCGGCGCTTCGACGTGATCGTGGCGAACCTGGTGGGCAACGCGCTGCGGCACGGCGAGCCACCCGTGGTGGTGACCGCCCGCAGCACCCCGAACGGCCTGGAGATGAAGGTGCGCGACCACGGAAAGGGCATCCCGCCATCGGATCTGCCCCATGTGTTCAACCGCTTCTACAAGGCGGGGGCACGGGGCGACGGCAGCGGGCTCGGCCTGTCCATCGCACGCGCCAACGCCCACCTGCACGGCGGCACGATCTCGGTGCGCCCGCAGGAGCCCGGCACGCTCTTCACGGTCTGGCTGCCCCCCGCATGAGACGCCCGGCCTGCCTTCTGCTCGGGGCCGTCCTGACGCTCGCCGCCTGCGGGATCGAGCCGACCGGGGTCCGTGAGCTGGGCAACCCCCCGGTGATCAGTTACAGCCCCACCTGGGTGACCGTCTACCTCCTGCGCGACGGCCGGCTGGAGCCGGCCAGGATCCCGGTGGGCTCCGACTCGGCCAAGAACATCGTCGACACGCTGTTCCGAGCCGGCAAGCAGCCTCCGAAGCCGGGCCTGACCAGCGCGCTCAACGACTTCAGCCACTACGACACCGAGACCACCCGGTATCACGACGACGCCCAGCGCAACGACCCCGGCGGCAACCTGGGCTACCGGCTGAGCGTGATCCTCACGGGCGGCGGCGAGATCTCCCGCGAGGGGCTCGCCCAGATCACCTGCACGATCCGGCAGAACAAGCAGGAGAGCATCTGGAGCGTCGAGGTCACCCGGCTGTTTCCGGGGCCTCCGAAGACGTGGGGGGAGCACACCTGTTTCGAGTTCCGCAACCTCGCGGCGAAAGGGGTGCGGCTCCCCCCGTGATGCCTACAGCGTGATGTCCTCCAGCATCTCGGTGACCAGCGCGGCGATCGGCGAGCGCTCCGAGCGGGTCAGCGTGACGTGCGCGAACAGCGGGTGGCCCTTGAGCTTCTCCACCACCGCCACGACGCCGTCGTGCCTGCCCACCCGGAGGTTGTCGCGCTGGGCGACGTCATGGGTGAGCACGACCCGGGAGTTGGCGCCGATCCGGCTCAGCACCGTCAGCAGAACCCCGCGCTCCAGCGACTGCGCCTCGTCCACGATGACGAACGCGTCGTGCAGCGAGCGGCCCCGGATGTGGGTGAGCGGGAGCACCTCCAGCATTCCCCTGTCCATGACCTCCTCGATCACCTCGGGCGTGGTGACCGCGCCCAGGGTGTCGTAGACGGCCTGCGCCCACGGGCCCATCTTCTCGTTCTCGGTGCCGGGGAGGTAGCCCAGCTCCTGGCCGCCCACGGCGTACAGCGGGCGGAAGACGACGACCTTGCGGTGCTGGCGGCGCTCCAGCACCGCCTCCAGACCGGCGCACAGGGCCAGCGCGGACTTGCCGGTGCCCGCCCGGCCGCCCATCGAGACGATGCCGACCTCGGGGTCCATCAGGAGGTCGAGCGCGATGCGCTGCTCGGCCGAACGGCCGTGCAGGCCGAACACCTCCCGGTCGCCCCGCACCAGCCGCACCGACTTGTCCGGCAGCACCCGGCCCAGCGCCGACCCCCTGGCCGACAGCAGCCGCAGCCCGGTGTGCGTGGGCAGGTCGCGGGCCTCGGCCAGGTCGGCGGTGCCTCGCTCGAAGAGCACCTCGACGTCCTCGGTGGTCACCTGGAGTTCGGCCATGCCCGTCCATCCGGACTCCACGACGGCGATCTCGGCGAGGTACTCCTCCGCCGCCAGGCCGATCGAGGCGGCCTTGACGCGCATCGGCAGATCCTTGGAGACCAGCACCACGTCGTTCCCCTCGGCGGCGAGGGTGCGCGCCACGGTGAGGATGCGGGTGTCGTTGTCGCCGAGCCGGAAGCCGACGGGAAGGATGGACGGATCGCTGTGATTGAGCTCGACCCGGATGGTCCCCTCGCCGATCGGCATGGGCTCGTCCAGTCGTCCGTGTGTCACCCGCAGGTCGTCGAGTTGTCTCAGCGCCTTGCGCGCGAAGTATCCGAGCTCTGGATGGTGGCGTTTGCCCTCCAGCTCGGTGATGACGACGATCGGGAGGACGACCTCGTGTTCGGCGAAGCGGCTTATCGCCGCCGGATCCGCCAGAAGGACCGAGGTGTCCAGGACGTACGTACGCCGGCCGGCGGCCGGCGACGTGGGTGAGGACGAAGGGTTTGCCACGCGTTCTCCCCCGGGCGCCACGCGGGCGCCCTGCCATGAGCTGGGATGCGGACCGGACCCGGGACCACGCTCGCACACCCGGCGAGGAGGCACCGGCGACCGGCCCTCCTCGGCACGTGACGCAAAGGTGGGCCCTCTCCGGAGTAGGCGGGCTGCACCCGCCTACTTGTTACGGTACGTCCTGAATACCCGTCCTCCAACAGGACAGTCCTGATCAAAAACGGGCGTTCATGCGATATTTCAGGAGCCGTACCGTCGGTGCCGCGCGGCGTAGGAGCGAAGAGCCCGCAAGAAGTCGATCCTGCGGAAGTCAGGCCAGTAGGCCTCGCAGAAGTAGAACTCGGAGTGGGCGCTCTGCCAGAGCAGGAAGCCGGAGAGCCGCTGCTCTCCCGAGGTCCGGATGACCAGATCCGGGTCGGGCTGACCGCGCGTGTAGAGATGCTCCGCGATGTGCTCCACATCGAGGACCTCGACGAGGTCCTCGATGCTCGCGCCCTTGCTGGCGTGCTCCTGGAGAAGGGAGCGCACCGCATCAGCGATCTCACGCCTTCCTCCATACCCAACGGCAACGTTCACAATCAAACCCGGACGGTGCGATGTCGCTTCTTTGGCGTCTTTCAGGACACGGGCCGTGTGATCGGGCAGGAGATCAAGAGCTCCCATGGGTTTGATATGCCATCCGTCGGCGACGAGCTCCTGGACCACATCCTCAATGATCTTCATCAGCAGATCGAGCTCGTCCTTGGAGCGATTGATGTTGTCGCTGGACAGCAGCCACACGGTCACGACCTCGACGCCGGCCTCCCGGCACCAGCCGAGGAGGTCGGAGATCCTGTCCGCGCCCTTGCGGTGCCCGCGGCTGACGTCGTCGAGGCCCATCGAGCGCGCCCAGCGGCGGTTTCCGTCGACGATGACGCCGACATGGCGGGGAACCGTCGCGCGCTGACGGGACAGCTTCGCCTCCAGCCGCCGTTCGTACAGCCGGTAGACGACCTCGCGCACGCCCATGGAAGCCCTCCCCTCAACGCCCGCCGTCGAGGCGCCGCCAGGCAATTATCGCCGCCTCGGGGGCCTTCGCGCCCCCTCTATCGGGGTTCTGGATAAGTTGCCGGACTTCTGCGGGCCGAGGCAGGCGCGCGCCTCCGCGGCGAGCGCGCCCATGAGTGCCTCCAGCCCAGCGGAGGTGAGCATCGCTCGCGTTCCAGCTCGGCCCCGCCCCGCGTCTCGAAGGAACGAGGAAGAGGGTATCCCCCCGCGCGGTCCATCACAACAAACCCAAAGTCGAAGAAGAGACACCCTCGGCTCGAATCACCATGAAGACGGGCGTGCCCCGCCTGCTTCCTGAACAGGCGGGGCACGGAAAACATGTAAAGCGTATAAAGCAGGAAAAACGCGAAGCCTTAACCGAGACGGTCGGCCAGCGCCCTGTACTCCTCCCAGAGTTCCTCGGGGAGATGGTCGCCGAAGGTCTCGAAGAAGGCCGGGATCAGCGACGCCTCGTGCCTCCAGACCTCCTCGTCCACGCTGAGGAGGGTCCGCAGGTCCTCGGCGGGCATGTCCAGGCCCTCGGTGTCCAGCTCGACCGGCAGCAGGCCGATCGGCGTGCGCACCGCCTCCGCCTCGCCGTTGAGCCGGTCGACGATCCACTTCAGGACACGGCTGTTCTCCCCGAAGCCCGGCCAGATGAACCTGCCGGCCTCGTCCTTGCGGAACCAGTTCACGTAGTAGACGCGCGGCAGCCGGACGTTCTCCCGCCGGCCGACGCCGATCCAGTGGGCGAAGTAGTCGCCCATGTTGTAGCCGCAGAACGGCAGCATCGCGAACGGGTCGCGGCGCAGCTCACCCACCTTGCCCTCGGCGGCGGCCGTCTTCTCCGAGGCGATGTTGGCCCCGATGAAGACACCGTGGTTCCAGCTCAGCGACTCGGTCACCAGCGGGACCGCGGTGGCCCGGCGTCCGCCGAACAGGATCGCCGAGATCGGCACCCCCTTGGGGTCCTGCCACTCGGGGGCGATCGTCGGGCACTGCCCGGCGGGCACCGTGAAGCGCGCGTTGGGGTGGGCGGCGGGCTCGCCGCCGGGGGTCCAGTCACGCCCCTTCCAGTCGGTCAGGTGCGCCGGGGGCTCGTCGGTGAGCCCCTCCCACCACACGTCGCCGTCGTCGGTGAGGGCGACGTTGGTGAAGATGCTGTTGCCCCAGAGTGTCTTGATCGCGTTGGCGTTGGTCGACTCACCGGTGCCGGGCGCCACGCCGAAGAACCCCGCCTCGGGGTTGATGGCGTACAGGCGGCCGTCCTCGCCGAAGCGCATCCAGGCGATGTCGTCGCCGACCGTCTCGACCTTCCAGCCCGGGATGGTCGGCTGGAGCATGGCCAGGTTGGTCTTGCCGCACGCGCTGGGGAAGGCCGCCGCGACGTAGCGGGTCTCCCCGGAGGGCGGGGTGAGCTTGAGGATGAGCATGTGCTCGGCCAGCCACCCCTCATCGCGGGCCATCGTGCTGGCGATGCGCAGCGCGTAGCACTTCTTGCCGAGGAGCGCGTTGCCGCCGTAGCCCGAGCCGTAGGACCAGATCTCACGGGTCTCGGGGAAGTGGCTGATGTACTTGGTGGAGCTGCACGGCCACGGTACGTCGGCCTGCCCGGGCTCCAGCGGGGCGCCCACCGAGTGGACGGCCTTCACGTAGCCGCCGCGCTCCTCGATGAGCCGCAGTGCGGCCTCGCCCATCCGCGTCATGATGCGCATCGACACCACCACGTACGGCGAGTCGGTGATCTCGACGCCGAGCTGGGAGATGTCGCCGCCCAGCGGCCCCATGCAGAAGGGCACGACGTACATCGTGCGCCCGCGCATGCAGCCCTTGAAGAGCTCGCCGAAGGTCTTGCGCATCTCGGCGGGAGCGATCCAGTTGTTGGTCGGACCGGCGTCCTCCTCGCGCTCGGAGCAGATGTAGGTGCGGTCCTCGACCCGGGCGACGTCGGTCGGGTCGGAGGCGGCGTAGAAGCTGTTCTGACGTTTGGCCAGGCGCTTGAACGTTCCCTGCTCGACGAGGAGGTTCGTCAGGCGTGTCCACTCGATCTCCGAGCCGTCACACCACTCGATCCGGTCGGGCTGAGTCAGCTCGGCGATCTCCTTGACCCACGCGGCCAGCTCCTCGTGACGGGTGGGGCTGGGGGCGGTTACGTCCTCGATAACGGACACTGCTGCGGCTCCTTACACTTCTCAGGGCCAGGACATCATTGACGACAAAACCGCACTGAATCCAATTGGCGTAGACCAGTGAATTGACGCGGCCGGCGTCGCCACGCCTCTGGCACTCCCGTGCCGAAAATCCTCTGAGCTGACAGAAGGCACGGCGTTCCGGGTCCCTTACCCAAAAACCTCGGCACTAAAGGGCCTGGTTGGGGCAGTGGTATAGGCCAATCGAAGAGGTCTACACCAATCGCGGGAGAGGTACAGACCAATTTCCCGCCGTTCCCCCTGGCCTGCCTCAGGAACCCACGTCCGGCCCTGAGGCGCGCACCCGGTCCACATGCTGAAGAGCGTTCCTCAAATCGGCCAGCCAGGTGTCGGTGTGCGTTCCCACCAGGCGGACGCACCAGGCCAGCGCGTCACTGCGGCTGCGCGCCACCCCGGCGGCGACGAGGGTGTCCAAAACCCGTCGCTCCCCCTGACGGAGCCGCGTCATGACCGGGACGGACAGTGTGGTGAACATCACCGTCCGGTCACCGACGGCGACGCCCCAGGAGATCCTTCTGCGGAAACGGTGCTCCGCCTCCCTCGCGATCTCCACACGCCGCTCGCGCGTCTCCTCCCGGAAGCGCCGCACGCCTCCCTCGACGGCGGCGGACCGTTCCACCTCCGAGACGCCCTCGGCGAGCACGGGGGGCCGCAGCCGCCCCACAACGGCGATCTCCTCGCGGTCCAGCACGACCTCCGGCCACCCCTCGAACCATTCGGCGGGCAGCCGTCCGGAGAACCAGCCTCGCAGTTCCTCGACCGTTTCATCGGTATCCACGTAATCGAGATTACGTCGCCCTCCCCCGCGAGACCATGCCCGGCCCCCGGGAGTCGCGGCCACCTTTCCGGCGGAGACGTCTTTCCGAGACCGCGCCACCCGGCGCCGCGCGCCGGGGCCGTGAACAGACGGCCGCGGACCGGACGCGGGCCCTAGTGGACCCGCGCCGCGATCTGCGGGCTGATCCGCACGGCCCCGGCGAAGTTGCGGGTGGTGACCGGGACGAGCTTGACCACGTCGCCGGTGCGGGGCGCGTGCAGCATCTTCCCGTCCCCCCAGTAGATCGCCACATGCGAGACATAGCGGGGATTGGTGGGGTCGTGCCGCCAGAACAGCAGATCGCCCGGCTGGACCTGCGAGAGCGGAACCCGCGGGCCGGAGACGAACTGCTGGTGCGTCACCCGGGGCACCCACACCCCCGCCTGGGCGTAGGCCCACTGGACCAGCCCGGAGCAGTCGAAGGTATTCGGCCCCTCGGCGCCCCACACGTACGGGCGGCCGAGCTTGCCGATCGCCGCGGTGAGGGCGACCCTGATCTGGGAGACGGTCATGAAGGCCCCCGCCGGCCAGACCGTGCGCCGCGGGGCGGCCAGCACCGGGTTGATCACGGCGACCTGGCTGCCCGCGGGCAGGACGCGCAGCAGCGCCCGGCGCAGTTTGGCGGAGTCGGCGCCCGGCGCGCTCACCACGAGCGCGTTGTCCCGGGGGATGCCCAGCAGCCGCGCGACCGGGCGTGAGACCACGGCGTCGATGGCGCCCATGCCCATCGTGGCGTAGGCGCCCACGCGCAGCGTCGTCCTTCCGGTGCTGACGACCTTGCCCAGCGACATGCCGCCGTCGTTGCCGAGGACGAAGGAGACGGCCAGCTCTCCGGCGGCGATGTCGCGCCAGAGCCTGTCGGAGCGTGCCGTCGGCCGGGGGGTGAAGGCGCGGAACGTCGAGGGGTCGACCCCCAGCGTCTGCACCCGCTTGCCGTCCAGGACGACCTCGGCGGCGTCGGCGCGCTCGACCGCCCGCACCCCGGCGACCCTGGCGACCCTCGCCACCGCCTCCGAGGCCAGCGGCCCGTTCGCCACGACGAACAGGTGCGGCCTGCGGAGCTCCTTCAGCGGCGCCACGGACGGTCGCGGCGGACGCGACGGCTCGGCCGCGGCTCCCGCGCCCTGGGAGGGGAGGGGGTCGGCGAGGGGGGACGGTGGGGCCACGGCGTCCCGGGAGGCGGCCGTCTCCTGCTGCCCGCCGGGCACCTGGGCGACGATCACGATCACGGCGGCCACGAGCGCCACGAGGAACACCGCGACGAGGGAGGGGCCCGACCTCGGCGCGCGCGAGCCCGCCCGGCGGTGCCCGGCGCGCGGGCGGTGGAGGAGGTCTTCGCGGACCCCGTCGGCGATCCGGGAGAGACGCGTCCGCCCGTCGAACACGACATCTCCCTTCCATCCGTCTTATCCGGCCCTATGAGGGTGCCGCAGACCACGCGACGATGCACGCGACGCGCCAGAACGGACACGGCCACGGGAGGGAGGGGAGTCCCGTGAACACGGCGATCCGCCGGGACGGGGCCCGGCGGATCAGCTCGGCGGCTTCGGGATTTCGGGTCCCGCGGGGGGTCTTTGAAGGTCAGTTGCCGACGTACGGCACGGCCTCAAGGATCTCGACCGTGCTGGAGCGCCCGTTCGGCATCGTGTAGGTGGCCTTCTCACCGATCTTCTTGCCGTTGATCGCCGAGCCGAGCGGCGACTTGGGCGAGTAGACGTCGATCGGGGCGCCGCTCTCCTCGCGGGACGCCAGCAGGAAGGCGACCTCCTCGTCGTCGCCCTCGAAGCGGACGGTGACGGTCATGCCCGGTCCGACCACGCCTTCGGTGCGAGGGGGCTCACCGACCTTGGCGGTGTCGATGATCTGACGGAGGTGGAAGATGCGGGCCTCCATCTTGCCCTGCTCGTCCTTGGCGGCGTGGTAGCCGCCGTTCTCCTTCAGGTCGCCCTCTTCGCGGGCGGCCTCGATCTTCTTTGCGATGTCGACGCGCCCGGGCCCCGAGAGGTACTCAAACTCCGCCTTCAGGCGGTCGTACGCCTCCTGAGTTAGCCAGGTGACGCTCTCGTTGTGGGAGTCGGCCACGGATTCTCCTTGCTTCCTCTGTGGGGCTTGCTACTTGATAGCGGACGTTTGAATTTCGACAGGCTAACAAGTTAACCGCCCGAACGCTTCCCCAAATGTCTCACTATACGAGATAGCAGTAGTGGACGTCACCGGAGGTGGCCTGGGCACTGGTCTCTAGCCGTTCGGTAAGGCGGACATATCCCTCTCCGGCCGGAATTGTGATCTCCCTGCCGCCGACCTCTCCGTGGTCCACATCCATGGCCCGCAGACGGCAGACGGCCGCGCGCCCGGACGGCTTGACCACTTCGAAGGTGATCCGCACCGAATCGCCGCGACCGGCGTCGAAGGCGATGACCTGGTCGATGACCTGAGGGTTGCCGTTGGAGGCCCACATCACATACCCCCACCCGCCGGCGCAGACCGCGCAGAGGATCGCGATCACGATGTGGACGACGAACCGCCCCCTGCGCTCCGGACGGTCGGGGAAGTCGCCCGGGGTGCCGAGCACCGGGCCGGTCTGACGGCCCCCCTCGGCCTCGCTGGTGGCCATGACGGAATCTCCCTGCACTACCTCGGCGTTGTCCGAGACAATTGTCTCTCGCGGGGGCCTTGCTCACGCGACCGCCCAAGAGAAACTAACCTCATCTTTAGAGTGACCCAGCCCGGCCCGGGAGGGGCGCGGCACCGGCGCGAACGAAGGCGGACGGCACGGGCGAGGCCGGCCCCCGCGCGAGCGAGCGCCGTTCCCGAGCGCGACCGACGCGACCGATCTGTACGAGGAGACATCGAGCCCGTGAGTGCACCGCTGAGGCTGATGGCCGTTCACGCCCACCCCGACGACGAGTCGAGCAAGGGTGCCGCGACCATGGCACGCTACGTCGCCGAAGGCGTGGACGTGCTCGTCTGCACCCTCACCGGGGGTGAGCGCGGCTCGGTCCTGAACCCCAAGATGGATCGCCCCGACATCCTGGAGAACATCGGCGAGGTCCGCCGCCTGGAGATGGAGCGCGCCCGCGAGATCCTCGGCGTGCGGCAGCGCTTCATGGGGTTCGTCGACTCCGGCCTCCCCGAGGACGAGAACGAACCGCTGCCCGAGGGGTGCTTCGCCCTCCAGCCGATCGAGGCCGCCTCCGCGCCCCTTGTCGCCGCCGTACGGGAGTTCAGGCCGCACGTCATCCTCACCTACGACGACGACGGCGGCTACCCCCACCCCGACCACGTCATGACCAACCGCGTCTCGGTGGAGGCGTTCGAGGCCGCGGGCGACCCCGACCGCTACCCGGGCACCGGTGAGCCCTGGCAGCCCCTCAAGCTCTACTACCACATGGGCTTCAGCAGGGAGCGGTTCGAGGCGCTGCACGAGGCCATGACCGTACGCGGGATCGGCTCCCCGTACGGCGACTGGATCGCCCGCTGGGAGGACCGCCCGGAGAAGTGGCCGGTGACGACCCGCGTCCCCTGCGGCGACTACTTCGAGACCCGCGACGAGGCCCTGCTCGCGCACGCGACCCAGGTCGACCCCGACGGCTTCTGGTTCGTCTGCCCGCGCGATCTGCAGCGCGAGATCTGGCCGACCGAGGACTACCACCTGGCCCGCTCGCTGCTGAACGTCGAGGTGCCCGAGGACGACCTGTTCGCCGGCATCCACGCCGGGGAGGTCTCCCCGGTCTGCGGCTGAGCGCGCCGGCCGCGGAACCGGCCGCCGACGGGACCGCCGGGTGGCGGTGGCAGACTGGAGGGGTGATTGCAATCGACACCCTCTCCAAAGGCGACGTCAGCCCCGGCCTGCTGGGGTTCCTCGTCGTCGCGGCGATGGGGCTCGCCCTCTACATGCTGGTCAAGTCGATGAGGCGGCAGATCTCCAAGATCGAGGTTCCCTCCGAGGCCGAGCTGCGCGAGCGGCGCAAGACCCCGGGCTGACACCGGCCGCCTCTCACGACCAGGCCCGCTCCAGCGCCTTGGGCAGGCCCCAGCGCCCCAGCGGGGTCAGCACCTCGCTCCGGTCCACGATGCCCAGGCACGCCCACAGCGGTGTGACCGAGCTGAAGAGCGTCTCGGCGGCGTCCAGGTCCTCCGGGTCGTCCATCCGCACGTCGATGTCCTCCGACTCGGCGATGAACCTGGCGATCCGCTCGGGAGAGGCGAGCACCCCCGGCCCCCTCCTCGCCAGGGCGGCCACCACGGCCAGCCAGTCGGCATGATGGATCGCGCACAGCGCGGCCAGCACGGAGTCCTCGTGACTGAGCTCCCCCTCCAGGTCGGCGAACCTCTCCGGGAGGTCGTCCTCCTCCGGAAGATCGGAGATCGGCCCGGCGATGCCCGCCGTGACGGTCAGCCAGAGCTCCTCGTCGTCGGCCGGAAGCGGCTCCGCGCCGTACCCGGCGCACGCCCGCAGCACGTTGCCCGGGTAGCCGGGGTCGGCCAGCACCTGGCGGAGCTGCACACACGCCGCCCGCAGGTCGGAGGCGGGACGGTCGGGGACGGGCAGCTCGGCCAGGATGCGCCGCAGCTCGCCGAGCGCGAACGCCTCCTCCTCGTCCCAGGCCGCGAACAGCTCCTCGTCCTGCTCCTCGCTCACCACGGTCACCGGGACCCGCCCGTCGGGCAGGGGGGCGTTGAGCCAGCTCTCCTGCATCCCCTCGTAGGCCGACCTGGCCCCGGCGTCTCCCCGGGCGAGCGCGTCGGGGTCGATCTCACCGGCGGTGACCCGCTCCTCCAGGTACGAGACCAGCCTGTCGAACATCTCCCGGGCGACCGGCCCCCGTTCCTCCTCCTCCGGCCAGACGAAGAAGCCCCGGGTGATCAGGAGGGGCTCGGTGCCGGTGGACTCCAGCCAGCGCTGCACGTCCCCGACCGTCGCCTGGCCGGCCTCGATCGCGCCGAGTGTCTTCTTGGTGGACTCCCAGAAGGACGGGGACAGCGGGTTGCCCACCGCCGTCAACGCCCGCCGTAGGTCCGGTGCGGCCACCAGCGCCACCCCGGACGGCACCGCGAGCAGCGCGCGGGCCACATCACGCCGGGTCAGCTCGGTGACCGGCCGCCCGGAGTGCACACATACGAAGTCGAGATCCACGCCCAGTGAGCCTACGCCCGAAGCCGCCCAAAGACATCTCCCCCCCGGTAAACATCCTCTTCCCGTCGTGGAAGGGGAACGGGGCACGGCTGTCCCGGCGCTCCTCCGCCCGCGACCACGGCGGAACCTTTGTCGTTCTCCGGCGGAAATCAGATTGAACCGGTTGGCTATTGGGCGCCGTACCAAGAAGGTGAGGTCAACTCCTTGTTCGGAGACAGTGTAAAGAATACGATGTCGCAGGGCTGTCGACTGCGGACATCCGCTTGAAGCGCGCCATGGCAGAGCGGCTCCGGGGCAGCCGGCGGCCCTTCAAATCCGGTGCGGGAGAGCCACTCGGGCCGACGGCGCGTTGACACTCGGCTGCCGTCAGAGCGCTTTCGTGTGGAACGACTCCTGTACGTCCGCCGCGGTCACCGTGAATCGGTGGATACCACAGGAGAAAACTCAAAACGCCCATAACCACGCCATTGGCATCCGGCGCCTGAGGGTCTCTCTCCCGCGGTTCCGACTGGAAGGAACAGAGCCGAAGGCATCCGAGGGGAGTCTGCACGATGCTCTTTCGTCTGCTGGGCCGCATTCAGGTCGACACGGCGGGGAGAACCCTCCTTGTCAGATCGGCCCCGGTGCGGGGGGTGCTGGCGGCGCTGCTGCTGGAGGAGGGAAGGTTCGTCCCTGTAGAGCAGCTTTTGCGCTCTTTGTGGAATGACCCGCCCTCCTCCGCCCGCCAGAACCTGCGGCTGCACATCGCCCGGCTGAGAAACCAGCTCTCGGAACTGTCGCTGCACGAACGCCTCACCACGCTCCGCGGAGGAGGGGGCGGCTACAGTCTGTCCATCAGCCCCGAGGAGCTCGACACGATCCGCTTCAAAAGGCTCGCGGAGAAGGGCAGGAGCGAGTTGCGCTCGGGGCTTTTCACCACGGCCGAGGCAACACTCCGCGAGGCCCTCCTGCTGTGGCGCGGACCGATCGGCCAGGACTGCACGGCGTCCAAACAGCTCCGATCCCGCTTTCACGCCTACGGCGATCTCCAGGTGGCCGTTCGCGAAAGGCTCGTCGAGGCACGCCTCGGTCTCGGAACCACGACCGATCTGATCCCGGAGATTCAGGAAATCCTCGGCGTGGCGCCTTTCCGGGAGACGTCGTGGGCGAATCTCATCCGCGCCTATTACCTCGGCGGCGACATCTCCGGGGCCCTCGCGGCCTGGGACCGGGCCATGGCGCTGTTCCTGGGCGAACTTGGCCTGGACCCCTCCGACAAGCTGCGCGAACTCCACGTCTCCATCCTGCGCAGGGACGACGCGGCCATCCGCCTCGCCTGCCACCGCTGACGGCCGCGCGCACAACCGCCCGCGCGGCGCCGGGCGGCGCGACACCGCCGCCCGCGGCGCTTTCGTCCCCGCGACGCGGATCACACGGCGGGCAGGCGGCACCGTACACCCCCCGACGGCGCCGCCATGTCCCCGACGGACGTCTCCCGGCGCGTTCGCGCCGGAACCAGCCGCGGCGCGCACTCCGACAGGACGGTGGCCAGGACCGCCTTCATCTCGTTCTGGGCGAACGCCATGCCGATGCACTTGCGCGCCCCGCCTCCGAAGGGAATCCACGCGAACGGGTCCGGCCTGCCGTGCAGGAAGCGCTGCGGCCGGAAGGCGGCCGGATCGGGAAACGACGCCGCCCTGCGGTGGGCACCGTGGGAGTTGGCCGCCACGTGCACCCCCGCCGGGATGACCCGCCCGCCGAGCTCCATCGGCACGGTGACCAGCCTCGGGATGATCGGGTTGATGGGGCGGAGCCGCATCGACTCCATGATCACCGCATCGAGGAACGTCATCCCCTCCAGGTGCTCCGGGCGCACCCCCTCTCCCCCGGTGACCCGCCCGATCTCCGCCCGGAGCTCGCCTTCCACGTCGGGATGGGACAGGATCAGCTCCAGCGCCCACGCCAGGGCGATGGCCACCGTCTCATGACCGGCGACGATGACGGAGACGACGACGTCACGCGTCTCGGCCACACCGGCCGTCCGGCCCGAGTCCTCCTGGGCCCCCGCGAAAAGCGTGAACAGATCGCGGCCGGGGGCGTCGCGGGCTCCGGGGGCACGCGCGGCCATCTCCTCGTACAGGACGCCGTCGAGCTTCCTGCGGAGCCTGCGGAAGCGCCGCCAGGGCCCCACGTCGAGGCGGCCGACCAGCGACGGCAGATGGAAAACCGGAAAGGCGTGGGCGGCCCGCAGGAAGTCCAGCAGAAGCCCCTTGACCTCCGCCCCCCGCGCGTGCCCGTCGAGCCCGAGGAACCGCTCGATGATCACGTCGGTCGCGATGGACTCCAGACGGGGATACAGGGGGAAGGTGACTCCCCTCGGCCAGGACCGGATCTCCCTCCTGGCCGCCTCGATGGCGGCGGCCTGGCCGAGCGGCAGGCTGTCCCGGTGAAGGTGCGGCATCAGGAAGCGGCGCTGCCGGCTGTGCTCCGGACCGTCCAGGACCATGATCGACCGCTGCCCGAAGATGGGTTCGAGCATCGCCCGCGCCTTCCCGGCCACCAGGACGTCCGGCCCGGCGACGAAGACGCGCCGGACGGCCTCGGGGTCGGAGACGAGGACGAACCTCCCGAACCCGATGAGGTTCAGGGTGAACATGTCACCGAAACGCGCCGCGCAGGCGTCGAGGAAACGGTAGGGCGCGCGGAGCAGCCGGACGGACTGGACGATCGCGGGCGCCGCGGGCCCCGGCGGCAGCCCCCGGTCACGTGCGTACACGGTAGGCCCCCCTTCCCCGTTCCCCTCTTCGGCCCCGGTCGCCGCCGCCCTTCCCGCCCCCGGCGGGGTGACCGCCGGGGAAGCGGATCCGGCCTCCGGCGTCGGCGTACGCCCCGAGGTCCCAGGCCAACAGCGGGGCCAGGCGGCGCGGCGCGTGGCGCAGCAGGAAGGCGAGCAGCCTGTACCGAGCGCTGGGAACGCTCACCGCCTTTCCCCTGCGGAGATCCTCAAGGCCGGCGCGCACCACGCGTTCGGCGCTCAGCCACCGCCACCGGGGGACGATCTCGTCCGGGATGCGGGCACGGGCGTTGAACTCCGTTCTGGTGTCTCCCGGGCAGAGCGCCATCACCCGCACCCCGGAGGCGCGCACACGCCGGGCGTAGGCCATCGCCTCGGAGGCGGCCAGTACGCAGGCCGTGCTGGGGCCGTACATGCTGTCGATCCAGGCGGGCCCCATCGCCGCGACGGACGACACGTTGACGATGTCCCCGCGCCCCCGGGGGATCATGACCTGCAGGGCGTTGAGCATCAGCTCGACCTTGGCCATCGTGTTGACCTCCAGCAGGCGCAGCTCCGCCTCCACGCCGTTACCCGTGGCGGGAGTGCCGTGACCCAGCCCGGCGTTGTTGAACAGCAGGTCGATGGGGACCGAGGCGCGGCGGATCCGGTCGACGACGGGAGCGCGCCCGGCCCGGGTGGACAGATCGGCCGGCAGTACCTCCACCTCGACGGCGGGGTGACGGCCGCGGACGTCGGCGGCGAGCCGGCGCAGGCCGTCCTCGTCACGGGCCACGACCACCAGGTTGTACCCTTCGGCGGCGAGCCGGCGGGCGGCCGCCCTGCCGATCCCCGAGCTGGCACCGGTGATCAGTGCGGTTCGGACGGCGGACATGCTCTCGCCCTCCCGTCAGTCGGCGTCGACGAGGAGCGTCGGCGAGCCGGCCAGCGCGGGGATCATGTGCCGCATCTCATCGAAGGCGTCCACGATCTTCCTGACGTCGCCGGGGGTGTAGGCGTCGGTGACACTCAGGCGCAGCAGGGGGTCGATCGACCCCGGCGGGATGAAGGGGTTGACGTAGATCCCCCGTTTCATGAGCCAGCGCTGGGCTCTGAAGGTGCCGAGGGTGTCCTTGTGCCGCAGCGCCTCCTCCCGCAGCCGCGCCTGGGTGTCCTCGTCGTCGTGGGTGAGGGCCTGGATGTCGGGGTCACGGAGCGAGCCGAACATTCCGATCATGAAAACGGGCACGATCGGGGTCTCGCCCCCGACGGTGAAGCCGAGGTTTCTCAGCTTGGCGCGCAGGGTGTCGGCGACGGCCATCACACGGGCGTGGCGCTGCGGTTCGTCCCGCATGATCTGCAGGGAGGCCAGGGTGGCCGCGGTCATCGCCGGGGGCAGGGAGGCGACGAACATGTGGGGGGAGCACCTGGCCTCGAAGTGCTGGATGACCTCGCGTGACGCGGCCACGAAACCCCCGGAGGCGCCGCAGGACTTGCTGAAGGTGGCGCTGATGTAGCCGACCCTGTCGGCCAGCCCGAAGTGGGCCGCCGTACCCCGCCCCTCGGCGATCACCCCGAAGCCGTGCGCGTCGTCGAGGAAGATCTCCGCTCCGTACCGCTCGGCGAGTTCCACGATGTCGGGAAGCGGCGCGATGTCCCCCTCGGTGGAGTACACCCCGTCGACGACGATCAGGATCTTGTCGGTCCGCTCGCGTGCCCGTTCCAGGCGTCTTCGCAGCGAGTTCATGTCGTTGTGCTTGAACTTCCAGCCTCTGACCCCGCCGAGTCTCATCCCGTCGATCAGTGAGGCGTGGGCGCTTTCGTCCCTGATCGCGATCATGCTCCGGGGGTTCATCTGGCCGAGTTCGCCGATGGCCCCCAGGTTGGCGAGGTATCCGGTGGTGAACACCATCGCCGCCTCCTTGCCCACCCAGGCGGCGAGTTCGGCGGCCAGCCTCTCGTGAAGCGCCATATGGCCGTTCATCAGCGGGCTGCCGGTCGTTCCGACGCCGAACTCGTCGATCGCGTCCTTCGCCGCCTGCCGGACACGGGGATGGGTGGCCAGGTTCAGATAGTCGTTGCCGCCGGCGAGCAGATGAGGGGAGCCGTCGAAGTGAATGACGTTGCCGTTCTTGCCCGTCACCCTCGGGTAAAACGGATTGCCGATGCCGACGACCGCGTCGCGTGTCTGGCACGCCGCGCATGACCGTCTTTCGTGCAGCGCCATGGCGAAACAGCTCCTCTCGAGTCGGGGTGAGGGATCCGCGGTCTCCGGAGCAATCTGTCACCGCCCGGCGGGGCCTCCTTGCGCGCCGCGCGCCGGGAACCGGCGTGCGGGCGGGCCTTCGGCCGCGGACGTGCGGGAAACAAACGTCGAACACGCGAAAGGCGGGGCGAGTGACGCGTCGAAACATCTCACACGATCGGCGAGACGTTCGGAATCGCCGGCCGGCGTACCGCCGCATTCGAGATGAAATTTAAACCGCACGAAAATTCTAATGCACGCGGCACGCGCCCTACAAGACCTCCCCCGCGGAAACCGGCGACTTTCCCGGCCGGAGCGGCGTCCGGCGCCGAAACACGGGGGCGGCAATTCGACGGATTCGGGAGCCTCGGGGGATCCGGCAGGTCCGGGCCCCGTCGCGCGGGTTCACCGATTTCCCCGGCGCCCGTCGATGTCTTTACGTTTATGCCGCGAAAACATCTGCCGGGGCCGCAGCCAGCACCACCAGTAAACAAAACCGACCATGATGAGAAATCTTCTGACCATCCGGCCGAAATAATAGATCAACCCCTTACGGCCGAAACGCGAGAACGTCGTGCCCGAAAGCCCACCGGCCACGCGGCCCCCTCCCTCTCCCTCTCTCCGGTACCGATCAGCCCATCGGATATTTCTCCGATCGGAAGTCGAAGGTGACGAACGCCAGCAGGAGGAGCACCGCGATCATCCCCCCGATCACGGCCAGCGATCTCAGCGTCACCTCCCACGCCCCCGCACCGACGGTGGTGTCGGTGAACGCCGCCAGCGCCCAGTAGTGGGGGGTGAACGGCCCCAGGACCCTCACCGCCTCCGGCAGCCGCTCCGGGGTCACGATCGCTCCCCCCACCCCGCCCATGCCGAGCAGCAGGAGGTAGGTGACGCTCTGGAAGGTCGGCACCGAGAACGTCAGGTTGTACAGGACGACGCCGAGGAGGGGGCCGCAGAGGGCGAGCGCCACCGCCACGACCGCCAGCTGGAGCACGCTTCCGTGCAGCGGAAGCGGGTAGACCGCGAAGGTGATCGCCCCGAAGCCGGTGAGCTGGAGGATCCCGACCGACACGACGGGGCACATCTTGCCGCCGATGAAAGCGATCTTCGGAGGCCGGTAGGTGGCCTGGCGCATCCACGTGTCGCCCCAGAACTCCTGGAACAGGGCCAGTCCCATGTAGTTGATGGTCATGAAACTGAAGAGCACGGCGAACCCGATGACCGAGCGGCCGGGCAGCGTGCCGCCGTCACCGGAGACGGCCGGCCCCAGCATCGCGCTCAACAGCGCGGGCACGGCGAACATGAAGATCAGCGGGGTCTTCATGCGCCAGAGGACCCGCGCGTCGCTGGCGGCGAACGCCAGCGCGATCGCCCCCGCCGTGGGGGTGGCCCGCTCCACCGTGGACGCTCCCTTCCGGTCAGTCATTCACGATCACACCGGTCAGCCGCGGATCGCCGGTGAGCAGGCCGCGCAGGTTGGCCGAGGTCAGCCGGAGGTTCTCCAGCCGCGCCTCCGGCGCCACGCGCGCGGCGTCGAGGGCCGCGGCGATGTCACGCGCCAGATCGCCGGAGCGCGCGGGCAGTTCGAGCGTGACCGTCCGCTCCCGTCCCTCCTGGGAGACCTCCACGACCAGCCGTCTCGACACACCCGCGAGGAGGTCGGCGAGGGTCGCCGAGCGGATCACCACGCCCTGCCGGATGACGAGCAGCCGTGTGCACATCTCCTCCAGGTCCTCCGGATAGTGGGAGGTCACGACGACGGAGGCCCCCCGTGCCGCCCAGTCCGCCACGAGGCTTACCAGCCGCCCCCGGGTCTCGAAGTCGAGGGCGGCGGTCGGCTCGTCGAGAAAACGCAGCGGCGGCTCGTGTACGAAGCTCGCGGCGATGTGGACCAGCCGCCGCCACCCTCCGGACAGCTCGCCGACCCGCCGTTCCAGCACCCCGTCAAGCCTGAACTCCTCGACGGAACGGCGCACCGCCTCGCCGGTCCGGCGGCGCGGCAGCACGAGCCGCGCGGCGTGCACGAGGTTCTCCCTGACGGTCAGCGGGAGGTACAGGGCGGTCATCTGGGTGGCGTAGCCCACCCGGTGTCCGGCCCCGGCCGAAACCGGCGCGCCGAACAGGGTGACCTCGCCCTCCCTGTGTCCCTTCTTGACGTCCAGCACGGCGCTCAGCAGCGTGCTCTTCCCCGATCCGTTCGGGCCGAGCACACCGAGCACCTCCCCGGGCCAGAGGTCGAACCCGACGCCGTGCAGGGCGGGCTCCGCGCGGCCGGCGTAGCGAAAGCGCAGATCCCGCACCGACAGGACGGGGCCGGGCCCGCCCTCGCCGTCCGGACGCGGCGGGCTCTGTGTCGGCACGCGTCTCATCCCGTCGACCGCACGGCGCTCAACCGGCCTGCCGGCCGGACGCGGAGGAGCCCGTCCAGGATCGGGGGAAGACCAGCGGGAGGTGGGCCGCCTTGTTCACCGGCAGCATCTCGCGGGTCATCCTCAGGGCCGGGAACAGCCCCGTGGCCGTACGGATGGACGCCGGGGCCACCGTGAAGCCGAGCCCCCGGACGAGCTCCTCGATCCGTGCCTCCAGCTCCGGCAGCGCCTCCCTCATCGCCGCCGCGTCGGCCGCCTCGACCACCCCGTTCGCGTCGCGCAGCGTGGAGGCGATCTCCTCGGGGTCGAGGCCGGCGAACGGGTTGCCGAACGGGTCGTAGAAGGGGTTGCCGAACGGGTCGTACTCACCCGGCGGCAGCCCGTCGCGTCGGAGCGAGCCGATGCGCAGGCACAGCAGCGCGATGTCCCGCGCGGAGTGCCGGACGAGCTCCAGATGGCCGGTCTCCAGGGCCCCGGCCATGTCCTCGTAGGCGGCCTGGACGAACATCAGCAGGTTGTAGACGCCGAAGCAGTGAAAGGCGGCCCACCTGCGCGGCTCGTCGACGACGCGGGGCTTCACGGCCGGTGCTCCGTCACCGACAGCCATACCAGGTCCTCCTTGATCAGTGAAAGGTGTTCTTCGGGCACCTCGCCGGCCCTGCCCGTCCACGGCAGCTCGGGGGGGACGCCGCCTGCGCCGGCCGGGAACTCGACACCGCGCAGGCCGTACCGGTGGATCAGGAGGCGGTCGTTGACCCGCCACCGCTCCACCCCCTCGGCCGGCCACAGGGTCACCCAGGGCTCCGGCAGCTCCCAGGCGGCCGTTGTCTCCTCAAGCCAGCCGGAAACGAGCGCGAGGTACGCGACGGCCTCCCCGGCGTCGACCGGGATCCGGTAGGCGCGGTTCAGGCGCGCCACCAGGTCCTCGCGCGAGACGTCGCGCAGCTTGGCGCCGACCCACTTCTCCGCCATGTAGAGGTGGCCGGCCTCGGCGCAGACGCCGTTCAGCGCGGCGCGGAAGGCGTCGCAGAGCGCCTGGGCTGCCGGCATGGGGTCGACGCGCTCCAGCAGCCGGGCGGCGGTCGCGTAGCGCAGCGTCTCGGTCTTCCACCAGGCGAGCATCCTGGCCGGAAAGACCTCTCTCACCCGCTCCCGCTCGGCCAGCCACTCGTCGGTGCCCGCGAGGGCCAGCCCGGCGACCAGGCGGTTCAGGTGGTACATCCGCCGCAGCCGCTCGGCCCACCGCTCCCTGTCGGGCACCGCGCACAGGGGCCCGGTCTCGGCCGCGAGCTCGGCCGCGGCCTCGCGCACCCAGGACGCCTGGAGGAAGTTGACGTCCAGGTGGATGTCGCCGGTGTAGGAGTTCATCGGGAACTCGGTCGCGAACTCGTGGTCGACGACCGCGTAGACGTCGACGTCGCTTGAGGGGTTGCCGAAGCCCTGCAGGATCGACCCCGAGGCGACGACGAGAACGGGCTTGCCCAGACTCTCGTCGATCTCGGCGAGCACGTCGTCCTGGTTCGCGCCGTGACGCGCGAGATATTCGTGAAGCTGCCGCCGCATGAAGTCATCGGAGATCACCGTCCACCGCCTTTCTCACCGATCCCGCCGGATCCGGATTGTCAAAGCTCCGCCGACCTTCCCAGCACCCGGTCGAGGTGGGCGTTGCGGAACCGTTCCCCGGGGTCCACCTCGGCGCGCACCCGCCGGAAGTCGTCCATCCGGGGGAAGCGGTCGCGCAGCGTCTCCAAGGTGCGGGTGTGCACCTTGCCCCAGTGGGGGCGCCCCCCGGCTCCCACCGCGATCGACTCGAACACGTCGAAGTACTCGTGGTACGGCATGCCGGCGAACTGCTGGGCCGAGACGTAGACCGTCTCCCTGCCGTAGGCCGGCGACAGCCAGATGTCGTCGGCCGCCGAGACGCGCACCTCCACGGGGAACATCACCGGATGGCGCAGCCTGGGCACGGCCGCGCGCAGGGCGTCGAAGACGTGCCGCAGCGCGCCGAACGGGAGGGCGTACTCGCACTCGACGAAGCGGACCCGGCGCCTGGTCGTCAGCACCCGGTGGGAGCGGTCGCTGTAGGACAGGCGGGAGGCCAGGGCGGAGCAGGCGCGGCTGAGCCGCCCGGTGGCGTGCGGCAGGGCGCGGGCCGTCCGGCAGACGAGCCCGAACGCCGTGTTCTCCATGAGGTCGCGCTCGAACCGGCGCCGGATCCGGCCGAGCGGCGCGACGGGCGCGCCGGGCGGCAGGCGGTTGTAGCGCTTGACGATCCCCTGCCGGCTGTAGGGGAACCAGTACAGGTCCAGGTGATCGTTGTCGGAGGCGTACTGGGGAAAACGCTCCATCATCTGATCCAGCGGCTCGGGGTACTCCTCGGCCGCCAGCGCGAAGGCGGGCTCGCACCGCAGGGTCACGGTGGTGATCACCCCGAGGGCTCCGAGGCCGACCCTGGCGGCGGCGAAGAGGTCGGGCCGGTGCCTGTCGGAGCAGGTCGTGACGGTGCCGTCGGCCAGGACCATCTCGATCTCGCGCACCTGCGTGGGCATCCCGCCGATCCGGCGGCCCGTTCCGTGCGTGCCGGTGGAGATGGCCCCCGCGATGGTCTGCCGGTCGATGTCGCCGAGGTTGGTCAGCGCCAGGCCCAGGCCGTCGAGCGCGGCGTTCAGCCGGTGCAGCGGGGTACCCGACCTGACGGTGACCGTGCCGGCCGCCAGGTCGGCGCTCTGCACGCCGCTCCAGCCGGACAGATCCACGGCGACGTCGCCCGTCGCCGCCAGGGCCGTGCTCGAATGCCCGGCCCCCCGCGGGCGCAGCCGCCGGCCGGTCCGCTCGGCGTGCTTGACCGCGTTGACGATCTCGGCGACGTCCCGCGGCCTGAAGGTGACGGCGGGGGCGCACGTGACGGTCCGGGACCAGTTGCTCCAGAGGGGGGATGAACGTGCCATCAGCGTACGGTCACCGCCCGCCCCGGCGGGCGCCCGGCGGTGTCACCCCTCATCGGGGCTCTCCAGGAGGGAACGCAGGCGAGGGGCGGACTCGTCGAGGTCGAGCCCGGCCGGCAGGCCCAGGGCCCGCCGCCCGAGGTACTGGCGTGTGGCCAGGGGGGTGGGCGGGTGGAAACGTACGGCCTGGGCGTCGCGCCAGAGCCGTTCCAGCCGCCCGTCACGGGCGTAGGAGCTGCCGCCGCAGGCTTCGGAGAACGCCTCGATCGCGGCCGGCACGACGCGCACCGACTGCTGTTTCACGCCGAGCGCCGCCGCGAGCAGCCCTCGCGGATCGGCCCCGGCGTCCATCCGGGCGGCCAGCCCGGCGCAGGCGGCCTCAAGGTTGAGCAGGGCGGCGACGTGCTCGCCGAGCAGGCCCTGGAAGCTCGGCAGCCCCGCCCGGTTCGTTCCAAGGTGGTTGATGCGAAGGCGCCGGAGCATCGCGGCGGTCTCCTCGACGGCGGTCTGGGCGAGCCCGGCGTACACGGCCGTCGAGGTGAGGCAGAACCAGATCAGGCCGACCGCGACCAGTTCGTCGTCCTCGTCGCCCACCGGCGCGCGGTGGAACACCAGGGGGTCGGGGATCGAGCAGCGGTCCAGGACGAGGGTGTCGGAGGAGGAGCCGCGCATGCCCAGGGTGTCCCACGTCCTCTCCGCGCGGACCCCGTCGGCCTTGGCCGGCACCACCGCGTTGAGGACCTCGGCCGGCTCGCCGTCCGTCTGCATGTGCAGCAGGACGAGGTCGGCCTGGCCGGCGAGGGAGCACGGCGTCTTGCGGCCGGAGACCTCCCAGCCTCCCTCGGTCCGCCGGGCCCGGAGGTTGGACCTGCTCACCGACCCCCCGAGGCCGGGTTCGGCGAACGCCGCCGCCAGCAGGCGCCGCTGGGTGGCGATGGACTCCATCAGCAGCCACGAGGTGTCCTGGCGGCGGCGCCAGTGCTCGGCCATCAGCCCGACGGCGGAGAGGTGCATGTTCAGGGCGATGGCCAGGCCGGGGTCGCTCGCGCCCAGCGCGCGCTGGGCGGCGCAGCACTCCAGGAGCCCGGCCCCGGCCCCGTGGAACCGTTCGGGAACCGGCAGCCCGAGGAGGCTGGTCTCCCTCAGAAGCTCCAGGCTCTCCCGGGCGAGCTCCCCCGACCGGTCGGCCTGGGGAGCGGCGCGGCGCACCGCGCTCAGCACCTCCGGCGGAACCGTCTTGCCGATGTCCGGCCACAGCTCCGAGACCGCCTCGGAGTAGGCGCTCACCCCGCCTCCCCGGCGCCCGAGGCGGCGGGCGCCGGGCCCCTGCGGTTTTCGATGTGGCCGAGGATCGACCGCATGTTCTCGCGGATCGCCTCGGCGGCGATGGCGTCGAGCATGTCGCCCAGCTCGGGGATGCCGATGTCGAACTCGACCTTCATCTCCACCAGTGAGCCCTCCGCGAGGGCCGTCACCTGCCAGTGGCCCGTGTAGAGGGCGAGGTCGCCCTCGGTCTGGGTGAAGTCGAGCCGCCGCCGCTCGTCGTCGATCAGCTCCTCTTCCGTCCAGGTCATGATGGAGCCCTTCAGGCGGGTGACCCACCGGCTCACCCGCCGGCCCGGCTCAAGCGCGAGGACCGTGACCTCGCGGACGTCCTCCATGTACGTGGGGTATTCCTCGACGTCGACAAGGGCCTCCCACAGGACGCCGGCCGGCAGCGCGCTCCGATATTCCACGTCCACGAACGGCATTTCGCGTCGCCCCGTCTCTCTCGTAACCCCTGTCGGCTCCGGCCGCGCACCCACCGGCCCGCGGTGAAAGCCCGCGGCGAAACCGGGGTGGAGCACCCCCGCTTCCGCGGCGGACGTCTCATCCCGGGAGAAGCCGCCGGTCATATTTGTCGGCAAAACCACATGCCGACAAATAATAGAATCCCATCGCATGGATATCGCATGCTTTTTGCCTCAATTCTGCATGAGAGGTGAGGCGTCCCGTGTTCTCGCTGCTCAGGACCCACGAACCGACACACGGAGAGCCGGAATTAACACACGGGGATCAATAAATCAAGCGTTGATCTGATCAAATCTTCCGGGCTATTGTGCGCCCAGCGACACAAGCTTAAAATAGAGTAAATATTTATTCTCAGGACATACGCCGTGATGCGGCGGAGGAAAAGAGGGGTGACGGCCGGCAGGCCGGGCGCCCGGCGGCCAAGGACACGAGTCACTGAGGAACACGGGAGGATGCGGCAATGCGCGCCGCCCTGATCGGTACCGGCTTCGGAGAACAGCACCTTTCGTGGCTTACCAAATGCCCTCAGGTCGAATTGGACTCGGTCGTCTACGCCACGAACCGGGAGCGCGCCGAGCGGCTCGCCCGCCGCTTCGGAGCGGCGAAGGTCAGCGACGACGCGGCCGACGCCACGGACGGCCCGTCCGACCTCGTGATCGTCGCCTCCCCCGTCTTCCTGCACGCCGAGCACGCGGCACGGGCCCTGTCCAACGGCAAGTCGGTGGTCTGCGAAAAACCCCTGGCGCTCACGACCGCGCAGGCGCAGGCGCTGTGCTCGGCGGCGAGGGAGCACGACGCCGCGACCATGGTCATGTTCCAGTGGCGCTTCCACCCCGCCCTCCAGACCCTGCGCGACGCCCTGAGGGAGGGACGGCTGGGACGGCCGGTCTGCGCCGACCTCCAGTTCCACCACGACTTCCTGGCCGGGGAGCCGACCCCCTTCCCCTGGCGCCACACACCCGGTCAGGCGGGCGCGGGCGCCTTCGCCGACATGGGGGTTCACCTGTTCGACCTGCTCCGGTGGCTCACCGGCGAGGAGTTCCACGTCGCCGGCACGCTCTCCTCGACCCTGTGGGCATCGCGGCGCTCGGCGTCGGGAACCGTCGCCGGAAACACCGAGGACACCGGGGCGGCCCTGCTGCGGGCGGACTCGGGGTTCCCGGCGACCGTCTCCGTCTCCCGGGTGACCGGCGGCCGGCGGAGCCTGCGCGTCTCCCTGTCCGGCGACGCGGGCTCGGCGTGGGCGGACGTGTGCCCGGAGACGACGGCCGCCTCGCTCGCGTCGTCGGTGCCCGGCCTCCAGGGGGCCTGGGCGCCCGGCTCGCTGCGCAACCCCTACCTGGATTTCCTCGCGCCCGTGAGCGGGACCGCGGGTTCGCACGTACCCGATTTCTCCGCCGGCCTGGCGGCCCAGCGTCTTCTCGACGCCGTACGGATGAGCGAAGTTGCACCTGTCGGTCAGTAGCGAAAGGATCTCTATGCCTTCTCCGGCGCGGGTGGCTGTCGCTGGTGTGGGGAACAACGTCTCCGCACTGGCGCAGGGAATCCGGTACTACGCCGATCTCGGCGCGCAGGGCGTCCCCGAACACGCCTTCCCGGGCGTGCGCCGTCCACGCATCGGCGGTCTCGCGGTGCACGACGTGGACCTGGTGGCGGCCTACGACGTCCAGCCGGAGAAGGTCGGGCGCGACCTGGCGGACGCGATCTTCCAGGCGCCCAACAACTACCCGCGCCTGGACGTGGAGGTCCCGCGCGGCGTCGTCGTCGAGCCGGGCATCGCGACCGAGGAGGAGGCCCGGGAGGGGATCGGGCGGATCACCGAGTCCCTCCGCGCCTCGGCCGCCGAGGTGTTCCTGTACTCCCTGCCCACGGGCATGCAGTGGGCGGCGTCGGCCTACGCCGAGGCGGCCCTCGCCGCGGGCGCCGCCTTCGTGAACTGCACCCCCGAAACCGTCGGGCGCGACCAGGAGATGCTGGGCCGCTACGTCTCGGCCGGCGCCCCGCTCCTCGGCGACGACCTGGCCAGCCACTTCGGCACCTCCATCCTCCACCGCGCGATCCTCGCCCTCTTCGCCGAACGCGGGATCACCCTGGAGAGCTCCTACCAGCTCAACCTCGGCGGGAACGAGGACTTCAGGAACCTGCGCGAGCGGGGCTCGTCCAAACGGGAGTCCAAACTGAACGCGCTGGCCCAGGAGGGCGTGCCGCTGGACAAGGTCGACGTCGTCCCCTCCGCCGGGTACGTCCCCCTGCTCCACGACAACAAGGTCGCCTACGTCAACGTCGAGGGCGTCGGCTGGGCGGCGACCCCGGTGAGCCTGGACCTGAAACTGCGGGTCCAGGACTCCAGCAACGCCGCCGGCGTCATCATCGACCTCGTCCGCATCGCCGCCGCCGCCAGGCGCACCGGCGACAAGGGGTTCATCACGGCGGCCGCGGCGCTGCTGAAGTCCCCGCCGGGCGGCCACTCGGTCTACACCGGCCAGGAGATCTTCGCGAGCTTCCACGCCCTCGCGCGGACCGGTACCGCATGACGCGGGAGCGCGACCGGCCGCCCGGCGCCGGATGGGCGCTGGTCACCGGCGCGAGCCGGGGCATCGGGCAGGCGGTCGCCGAGTACCTGGCCGGAGCCGGATACGACCTGATCCTGTGGGCCCGCACGGCCGAGGACCTGGAGAAGGTCCGCTCCCGGCTCGCCTTCCACGGCCGCGAGATCCGGATCGCCGCCGTCGACGTGGCCGACCCGGCGCGGGTCGAGGAGGCCGCGGCCACCTCGTTCGCCGGCGTCGAGGCCCTGCGGGCGGTGGTGGTCAACGCCGGCGGAGGGACGTGGAACACGATCGAGTCGATCTCCGCGGACGAGTGGCGCTCGGTCCTCGGCCCCAACCTCGACGGCGCCTTCCACACGCTGAAGGCCACGGTGCCCCTGCTGCGCGCGTGCCCGGGAGCCCAGATCGTCGGGGTGGCCTCCGACTCCTCCCTCCACTCCTTCGCGCGGCGTGGCGCCTACTGCGCGTCGAAGGCGGGCCTGCTGTCCCTGCTGGAGACGGCCCGCCGCGAGCTGAGAGAGCACGACGTGCGGGTGACCGCGGTGCTGCCCAGCCGGGTCGACTCCTACTTCAGGGGAAAACAGCCCGGCCGCCGCCCCGAGGCCATGTCCCTCGCCGAGATCGGCGAGGTGATCGGCGCGCTGTTCGCGCTGCCGCCGCGCGTGGAGGTGCGGGAGATCCACCTGGCGGCGCTGACGACGCCGTTCGGCCCCTACCTCGAACAGATGAAGGAAATGAAAGAAGAGGAGCGATGATCGAGACGTCCGGGCGGCCCTCCGCGATCCGGCCACCCCACCACACCTTGCCGATCGGCCGCTACTCTCCCGCCGTGAGCGTCCCCCTGGACGGCGAGCGGACGCTGGTGTTCATCAGCGGCCAGGTCGCGGGCGACGCGCAGGGCCGGACACTCGGCGCCGGCGACCCCGCCCGGCAGACCGAGGCGGTCTTCGAGCTGATGTCCGAGATCCTCAAGGAGGCCGGCGGCAGCCTGGCCGATCTGGTGAGCGTGGTGATCTACCTGGCCGACATGGCGCACCTGGCCGCTGTCTCCGAGGTGCGCAACCGTGTCCTGTCCGAACCTCCCCCCGCCAGCACCCTGGTCGAGGTCGCGCGCCTGGCGGTCGCCGGGCACCTGGTCGAGATCTCCGGGGTCGCCGTGGTGGAGGCGCCTCGCAACGGGAGGGCGGCATGAGACCCACCGCCGAGGACGTGCTGGCCGGCAAGAAGGTGCTCGTCGTGGGCAGCCTCAACCTGGACCACCACCTGAGGACGGACGGCGAGCCCTCCGACGACGGGACGGCGCGCGTCGTCTCCTACTCGACCGCGGGCGGAGGCCACGCCGGCAACGGCGCGACCGCCCTGGCCCGGCTCGGATGCGATGTGTCGATCTTCACCGTCGTGGGCGCCGACTCCGACGGCGACCGGCTGCTGGACGAGCTCGCCGGCGCGGGGATCCAGACCGGCCTGGCCGTCCGGATGGAGACGGCGACGACGGGGCAGGTCTTCATCCCCGCCTTCCCCACGCGCCACTACATGCTGATGTTCCGCGGCGCCACCGACGCCTGGCCGCCCGAGACCTGCGACACCGTCCCCTTCGCCGGCTTCGACGCCGTGCTCCTGTTCGATCCGGCGCCGGCCGTACTGCCGGGCGTCGTCGCGGGGGCCCGGGCGGCGGGCGTTCCGGTGTACTGGAACCCCGGCGGCCTGCGCTCCCCCGCCGACGGGGTGCTCACCACCGCGGCCCAGGTGCGCCGGCTGCTGGTGAACAGGGCGGAGTTCGTCCAGCTCTTCGGCGTCTCCCCCAGCCCGCTCAGCGCCTCGACCGTCTGCCGCCGCCACCGGATCCGCCAGCTCGTCGTGACCCTCGGCGCGGAGGGGGCGATGGCGGTGGACGGCACCTCGGTGTGGACCGTGGGGGCACGCCCGGCCCAGGTCGTGTCCCCCGCCGGGGCCGGCGACGCCTTCGCCGCGGCCAGCACCGCCGCCGACCTGGTGGGCGAGGGAATCGGCGGCGCCCTCCAGTGGGGCGTGGCGGCGGGCGGGCACGCCGTCACGACACCGGGCACCCGCGACGATTCGCTGACCCTGAAGTGGCTCCTCGACGCCGTCGCGACGCGCCGGGAACGGCACACCTCCTTCGCCCCGGCCCCCGGGAAGAGAAAGGAGAGACGATGAGCGCGGCCCTGCTCGACGAACTCTTCGACGCCGTCTCCTGGCAGGAGCTGGAGCAGGTGCACGACGCCGCCGACAAGGCCCTCGTCGCCCTGTCCGAGCCGCGCGTCCTCGGCGCGCTGTGGGACCGGATGGCCAAGGACGAGGTGCTGCGCCACAGCGCCGAGAACTTCAACGCCTTCCAGAAGTTCGTCCTGCACGAGAACGACCGGACCGGTCTGCGGCTGCGGCTGCACGTCTTCAGCGACCGGATGGTGGAGGAGGCGCACAACCACCGGGCCAGCTTCAGCGCGCGGGTGCTCCGGGGAGGCTACCGGCACTTCCTCTACGGCAACGTCGAGGACGTCTGGGGGACGGAGGAGGCTCCGGCGCGCCCGCTGAGCCCCCGGTTCGTCCAGGAGCAGATCCCCGGGCTGAGCTACACCCTCCACCACGCCTTCGTGCACTCGACCTACGCGCTTCCCGGCACCGTGAGCCTGGTCGTGCAGGGCCCGCGCGTGCGCCCCAGCTTCCGCATCTACGACCTCGCCAAGGGGGTCACCCGGACGAGGGTCGGGGCCGGCCGCGAGGCCGGGACGCAGGAGGCCGGGGAGCGGCGCCTGGATCCGGCCGAGCTGGCGGCCGTACGGGCGACGCTGACGGAGCAGGGCGTGCTCACCTAAGCCCCGCGCCTCGCGATCTCCTCGGGAGGAAACCATGAAGAGGTCCAACCTGCCCCTGACCGTCCTGGAACCGTTCGCGCACTACGAGAACGACGATCCCGGCTTCCTGGTCGGCCTCGTCCACCCCTACCTGGTCGAGGCGTGGCAGAAGAACCGGCTCAAGTACCGCGAGAGCCTGGCCCTGGGCTATCTCGCCGGAGCCCTTGGGCGTCACGGCTTCGCCTCCACCACCATCAACGCCGAGTTGCTGGGGATCGGCCCCGAGGAGGTCGCGGCCCGGCTTCTTGAGCGGCCGGGAATCCGCCTGGTGGGAATCTCCGCCAAGTCCCAGCGCACCTACCGCGCGGCCCGGCGGATCGCCCGGCTGCTCAAGGCCGGCCGCGCCGACGTGCACATCACGCTGGGCGGGGTGTTCCCGAGCGCGGCCGACGAGCAGATCCTCGGCGACTGCGCCGAGATCGACTCGATCGTCCGGGGGGAGGGGGAGTTCGCCATCGTCGAACTGGCCGCGCGGCTCTCCCAGGGGCTTCCCCTCGACAGAATGCGGGGGCTGACGCTGCGCGCCGGCGGCCGGATCGTCAGAACTCCCGAACGGCCGCGGATCCGCGACCTCGACGCCCTGGCCTTCCCCGCGCGCGACGACCTGGAGCGCATGCTCGGCGACGGCGGCCGCGGCTCCACCTCCGCCTACCTGGTGGCCTCGCGCGGCTGCTACGCGGCCTGCACCTTCTGCTCCATCCACCAGATCTACGGTGACCACAACGTGGTGCGGCGGTCACCGGAGAGCATCGCCGACGAGATGAAGTCGATCATCGATCGCTACGGCGTGCGCCGGTTCTCCTTCGTCGACGACCTGTTCATCATGCCCTCCCCCAGCGGCATCCGGTGGGTCCACGAGTTCTGCGACCTGCTGACCGAGCGGAGGCTCGACGTCAACTTCTACGCCGAGATGCGCGCCGACACCATCGAGAGGTCACTGGTGAAGCGCCTCATCGACGTGGGACTGCACCGCCTGTTCATCGGCGCCGAGTCCGGCGTCGACTCCGTCCTGGTGCGCTGGGACAAGGGCACCACCGTCGCCGACAACGACAACGCGCTGCGCGAGCTCCGGGAGATCGGCCTGGCCCCCCACCAGATCAACTTCGGCTACATCATGTTCGATCCGGAGATGACGTTCGCGGAGCTGAAGGAGCAGTACCACTGGATCAAGAACTCAGGCTACGCCAAGGTCCAGCACCTGCAGAACAAGATGAACATCTACTGGGGAACCCCCCACTACCGGCGCATGATCGAGCAGGGCCGGGCCGACACCTCCGCGCTCGGAGACCGCTGGGTTTACACCTTCGACGACCCGAAGGTGGACGCGTTCGAGCCCGCGTTCCGCCGCTTCCACCGCCGCTACGAGGCCGACCCGTGCGGCCTGGCGGTCCTGGCCGCGCGGGAGGCGTTCCTGGACAAGGTCCAGGAGGACAGGTCCCGGCTTCCGCTGCCCTCCTGGCTGTTCGACTGCCTGAGCCAGGCCATGCGGCGGGTCGACCAGGCCGACCGGGACTGCTACTACTACGTCTTCGAGCGGTTCTTCGACGAGCTGGACGAGCACGGCGACCTCACCGAGGCGACCGAGGAGCTGATCTGGTCCGGGCTTGAGCCTCTGCGCGACGGCCTGACGGCCGACGCCCCGCTGCTGCGCGCGCTGGCGGAGACCGTCCAGTCCGTCACCGAGGTCCCGCGGGCGGCGGACCCCCGCCCGGGGACGGCGTGGCGGACGGCCGACGGCGGCACCCAGGTCGTGACGGTCTGGGTGAGCGAGGACTCCGCGGGGGTCACCGGCTTCCGGGTCGTCCTCGGCCACCGGGGTCACGACCGGTACGACCACGCCTGCGAGGTGGTCACGCTGCCCGCCGGCGGCGCCCCGCAGGACGTCGTCACCCGTCCCCGCCCCCGCGCCCGCGACCCGCGGGCGCTCCTCGGGCGCCCCGATCCGGTGGCCTCGGGGCGGGGCGGCGAGGGCGCCGGGAGGCAGGCGTGATCATCTGTGGCATCAAGATCACCCATGACGGCGGGGTCGCCCTGATCGACAACGGCCGGCTCGTCTTCAGCGTGGAGATGGAGAAGCTGTCCAACAACCCCAGGCACCGGGGGATCGACGACCTGAGCGTCGTCTTCGACCTGCTCGACGCCCACGGATACCGTCCCGGGGACGTCGACCGCTTCGTGGTGGACGGCTGGCGCAAGACCCGCAAACTCCGGCTCTGGGGCGGGCAGGAGGTCGCGCTCGACCTCGCCCCCTACCGGCGCGGCCTGCTCGACGCCGACCCGCTGCGTCCCTTCCCCGGTGAGGTGCTCGACCTCGCCTACACCAGCTACCCGCACTACGCCGGGCACGTGGCCGGCGCCTACTGCTCCAGCCCCTTCGCCCGGACCGCCGAGCCCTCCTACGTCCTGTGCTGGGACGGGGCGATGTTCCCGTTCCTGTACCACTACGACCCCGGCACCGGACGGCTGGAGAGCCTGGGCGCGCTGTTCCACATGCTGGGCGACACCTACCACACGCTGGCCCAGCTCTACCCGCCGTTCGACGCGCCGATCGAGTGGCCCCACACACTCGCCCTCCCCGGCAAGATCATGGCCTACATCGCCCTCGGCCGCCCCGACCGCCGGGCGGTCAAGGCGCTGGCCGCCCTTCAGCGCGCCGCCGAGCACGCGGTCCTGGGGGACGGGCCCTTCCCCGACCACCGGCTCACCGAGCGGGCCGGCCGCCGCGTCCTCGCGCTGATGCGCGAGGGGCTCTCGGTGCCCGGCGTCGCCCCCCAGGACATGATCGCCTCCATCCACGCCTTCCTCGGCCGCACCCTCGTGGACCGGCTCGCGGAAAGGATCGACGCCGACCGCAGGCGGACCGGCAACCTGTGCCTCGTCGGGGGCTGCGCCCTCAACATCAAGTGGAACCGCGACATCCGGGAGTCGGGCGTGGCCCGGCGCGTCTGGGTCCCGCCCTTCCCCAACGACGCGGGCAGCGCCCTGGGCACCGCGTGCTGCGAGCTGCTGCGCGCGTCCGACGCCAAGTACCTGACGTGGGACGCCTATGCGGGGCCGCCCCTTGAGGACCGGGGGATCCCCGGCGGCTGGACGGCGAGCGCGTGCTCACCGGCCGGGCTGGCCGGACGACTGCACCGGGACGGCGAGCCGGTGCTGGTCCTGCACGGCCCCGCCGAGCTGGGGCCGCGGGCACTGGGCCACCGCAGCGTCGTCGCCCCGGCGGTCGACCCCGCGATGAAACAGCGGCTGAACGACGTCAAGGACCGGGAGGACTACCGCCCGGTGGCGCCGATCTGCCTGGAGGCGCGGGCGCCCGAGGTCTTCTCCCCCGGCGTCCCCGATCCGTACATGCTCTTCGACCACGACGTCCGCGAGCCCTGGCGGTCACGGATCCCGGCGATCTGCCACCTGGACGGCACCGCGCGGGTCCAGACGGTGGGGGCCGAGAACGATCCGACGATCTTCGAGCTGCTCACGGAGTACGAACGTCTCAGCGGGATCCCGGTGCTCTGCAACACCAGCGCGAACCTCAAGGGCAGCGGGTTCTTCCCCGACCTGCGCAGCGCGATGGAGTGGGGCCGCGTCCCCGCGGTGTGGTCCGACGGCACGCTATACGAAAAGCGGTGACCCGTGGAGCAGCCCGAGACCGTCTGCACCGTTCCCGAGAACCTCAGCCGGATCGCGCGCAAGCGCGAGGCCTTCGCCGAAGACCCCTACTTCCGGGACGCCTGGGACGACCTCACGGCCCTGCGCGGCCGAGGCGAGGAGGCGCGGGCGCCGCTGTTCGAGGTGGCGCCGCTGGTGCTCAGGCCGGACACGATCGCCACCAGGGGCGGAAGGCGGGTCCTTGAGGCGGTACGGCGTGCCGGCTTCGTCCCCGTCGCCTCCGCCGTCTTCCGCTTCGACCGCCGCGTCACCCGGGAGATCTGGCGCTACCAGCTGAACATCGCGACCCGCGAGCGCGTCGACGTGATGGACATGATCATGCCGGTGGGCCGCTCGCTGTACGTGCTGCTCCGCGGCGAGGGCACCCCCCTGGCCCCGGCGTGCACCCGGCTGAGCACGCTGAAGGGACCGAGCCTCCCCGCGGAGCGCCACGAGCACCACCTGCGGCGGATCGCCGGCCCCGCCCAGGCCTCGGTGCTCACCTACGTGCACGTCGCCGACGAGCCCGCCGACATCGTGCGCGAGCTGGGGGTCCTCTTCGACCGGGCCGAACGGCTGCGCCTGCTGACGGCGGCCTCCGGCACGCGGGACCGCTCCGAGCCCGTCCACCGGGCGCTGGCCGAGGTCGAGGCCGAGACCCCCGCCGCCGACCTGACGCCCGGCCCGGCGTTCGACCGGCTGGAGCGATTGATCGCCGACCGGGCCGGGCGCGGTCCCGTCTGGCCGGTCGACGCCCCGGAGAGATCCCTGGCGCGACTGTCCTCCCTGGTCTCCACGATCAGGGCGGGACGCGGCAGGGACTGGCGCGCAGTGCTCGGCCTCGTCGACCACCTGGGCCTGGACTGGCCGCACTGGGACCGGGTGGCGGTCGCCGCCGAGCTGAGCGCCCGCCACATCGACGGGCCACCGGTCATCCCCGACATCGGGACCGGCACCCGGCCGGCCGGGACCCGCGAACCGCCATCACCGCATCAAACGGAGGTACGTGCATGACCGAATCCACCGAACGGCTTTCCGTCGCGGCACTCGCGACGGCCAAGGGACTGCCCGCCGAGGTGCTGCGGGGCTTCGGGGTCTCCGACGGCGACGACGGCGTCCGCTTCGCCTTCCGCTCCCCCTCGGGCGAGGCCGGGAGGACCAGGCTGCGCACCGCCCTGCGCGGGGTGGACGGCTCGTCCTGGGCGCCGGGCGACACGGCGCCGGTGGTGGCGTACTGCACGCCCGGGTCGCTGGACCTGGCGCGCCTGGTCGGTTACCAGATCGTGGTGGAGGGCGAGTCGGACTGCTGGACGGCCTGGTTCCACGGCGTGCCCGCGGTCGGCATCCCCGGCTCGGACAGCTGGGGAACGCTCACCCTGGAGCACCTTCCCGTCTCGGAGGTCTTCATCCAGGTGGAGGCCGACAACGCCCGGACCTATCCGGGCGGCGTTGAGCGGTACGTGGAGGCGACGGCGGCGAGGATTCGCGAGATCGGGTTCGCCGGGGCCGTTCGCCGGCTCCGGCTCGGCGACGGGGTCAGCGATCTCAGCGATCTGTACCAGCGAGATCAGGCGGGGTTCGCCGACGCGGTCCGCGACGCCCTCGCCCGCTCGCGGCGCGCGAACGGCGGCGCGAACGGCGGCGCGCACGGCCCGGCGGCCCAGACCCCGGGGCCACCCCCGACCTCCGAGAACCGATGAGGACGGCCGCCCGGCCCGCCGGGCACGCCCGGCGGGCCGCGGACGGGGGCCGGAGGGCGGTCCGGTGAGCGCGAGGGAGGCCGCCGCCCCGCGGGTGGCCGTCCTCGGATACGAGGGGGTGGACGAGCTGGACCTGGTGGGGGTGTTCGCGCCGCTGGCGAAGGCCGCGGCCTGCGCCGATCACCGGCCGGGTCTGGAGGTTCTGCTGGCCGGGCCGTACCCCCTGCTCACCGGGTCCAACGGGCTGCGCCTCGGCGCCGCCCGGCGGCTGGGGGAGACCGAGCTGTGCGGGGTCGTCGTGGTCCCCGGGGGGCGCGGCGTCCAGGCGGCGGCCGGCGACCCCCGTCTGCTCACGGTGCTCAGGAACGCCCACGCCCGGGGAGCCGCGATCTTCGCGGTGTGCTCGGGCGCCTACCTGGTGGCGGCCTCCGGCATCGGGCTCTCGCGGGCGGCGATCCACGGGGGGAAGCACGCCCTGCTGCGCTCGGTGACGTCCGCGGAGATCGGCCGGGGGCTCATCCGCGACGGCGGGGTGACGACCATCGGAGGGGGTCGCAGCGCCTCCCTGAAGGCGACCGACATCGCGTTCGAGATCCTGCGCAGGTTCGCCCCCCGGTGCCTGGAGTGCGTGTCCGGTCGCATGGAGCTGGACTGGCGTTCGGCCCCGGACGACCGTCCGGCGGGGGACGCGCCGCGGTGAGGGGCCGGGCGGGGCCACCCGGGTCCTCGCCCGGAAACCGGGAAACAGGGAAACCGGATTTCTCGGGTGTTTCGATGTCGGCACCGGTGAGAAAGGGGCGGGGTTTTCGGCGCCTTCCGGCGATAGGATCGCCCGGAAGGCCGTCCCGCGCCTTCCGGCGGTCGCCGGAGGGCGCCCCGTGGAGGAGGCCCTCCGGCGGATCCTCGCCCGATCGGCACGTGTTCCGGAGCACAGCAGGAGAGGGAGACGGTCCTCATGTCGGAGGAGCTTCTTTTCGCCGAGCGTTCCGACGAGACCCTCGTCGGCGGATACAGGATCCGGTCGTCGGCAAGGGTCGACCTGAACCGTTTCCAGCTGCGGATCTCCAGCAATCTCGATGACTTCTCCGGATATTCCTATTTCACCCGTTTCATTCCCGACGGCGAGGCGGGACCGGGGCCGGCCTACCGGCTTTTCTGCGTCGACCTCGACCGGGACGACGTCGACATGGGCGCCCTCCTGCCCCTGGTCGACCGGACCTACCGCGCCGAGCGTTTCAGGAGCGGCTTCTACCTCGCCCACCACTTCGGCCCCCCGGCGTACCTCGTCACCAGGGGAAACACCATCCATGTCTTCGGCCGGCAGCTGGAACGGACGGTCTGGCCCTACTTCGTGAAGCACCTGCTGACGATCTTCGGGGTGGATCACGACATGCTGCACCTCAAGGCCGCCGCCTTCGAGCAGCCGGGGGCCGGAGCCACGCTGCTCTTCGGCAGGGGCAGCGCGGGAAAGACCGTCTTCCTCACCCGGGCCTGCCTGGCGGGCGCCGGTTTCCTCGCCAACACCCACGTGCTGACCCGCGGCGACGTGGTCTACGGGGTCGCCTCGGCCATGCGGGTCCGGCGTGACCGCTGTTTCGCCGATCTGATCGAGAGCGGCAGGCTTCCCCCGCACCTGGAGGAGGGGGAGTTCCGGCTCGACCCGGCCGCGGTCTTCGACGGCGGAAGCGGGCTGGAGGCACGGGTGAGAAACCTCTGCGTCATCGACTTCCAGGGGGACCGGCGGCCGCGTTTCACGACCTTGGACACCGAGACCTTCCTGGGATTCATCGAGCAATTCGCGCTCGCGATCCCGACATACGGCCTGAAGGACGACGTGCTGGCCCACGTGGGCATGGACTTCGACCGGTTCATGGCCGTCTACAATGCGATGAAGGAACGGATGAGACGCCTGGTGGAAACGTCCCACCGGTATTACATCAACGTGAACATGTTCGATCCCGAGACCAGGGATTTCGTTATGGACGTACTCGCCGGCAGGCGGTCTCTGGACGAGAGAAGATGAGTTTGGGCACTCCCCTCGCGCTTCAGAGCGTCCTCGGATGCGCGGTCTCCGCGGCCGTCGCCGCCGGTGAGGCGGTCGCGCGGCGGTGGAGCGAGGAAAGGCCGGGCGTCCACTACAAAAACGGCGTGGAGCCCGTGAGCGCCGCCGACCTGCTGTCGGACAAGATCATCACCCGGGCGATCGGGCGGGCGTTTCCCGGCCACCGTGTCATGTCCGAGGAGACCGTCGAAGGCGACTGGAGGGACTTCGACTTCTCCGGGCCACTCTGGGTGATCGACCCCATCGACGGGACGGCGAACTACGTCAGGGGGCACCCCCACACGGCCGTGTCGGTCGCCTTCGCCGTCGACGGCGAGGTGCGGGCGGGGGCCGTGCACGCACCGTTCTCCCGGGAGACGTTCACCGCGGTCAAGGGGCAGGGCGCCCGGCTGAACGGCCGGCCGATCACCGTGGCCACGCCCGCGGACCTCGCCCGCTCCGTCGTCAGCACCGGCTTCCCCCACCTCAAGGACGAGATCGCCCCCCTGGTCGAACGGGTCCGGCGCCTGCTCACCCACTGCGCGGACATCCGGCGGAGCGCGGCGCCCACCCTGGACATCGCCTGGGTCGGCGCCGGACGGCTGGACGCCCACACCGAGACACTCTTTCCCTGGGACGTCGCCGCCGCGGCCCTCATCGCCACCGAGGCCGGCGCGGTGCGAAGCCACCTGACCGGCCCGCCGCCCGGCGTCCCCGCCGACCTGTTCGGCGAGGGGGTGGTGGTGTCCGCCCCGAGCATCCACACCGCGCTTGTCGAACTGCTGAGCGGCGAGGTGCCCGCCGGCGCCTGAAAAAGCCCCGCACCGGCACGGGGTGACGTATTCGTAAATGGCGGACGACGCCGGCTCCACCGGGAAAAAACGCCGCCCGCGGCCCGCCCCCGCCGATCGGCTAATACCCCTTACCCCTCGACGGAGTTTTCCACGCCCGCTCCGGCACGGCAGGAGGGTGTCGGCGCGGCGTCGATACGGCGTCGATTCCGAAGGCCCGAGAAAGTCCCGGGGCACCGGCCGCGCCGCCTTTCCGCCCGGCGGGGGCCGTCCCGCCCGGCACACCGGACGCCCGCGCCGCCGGACGCCCGGGAGACGTCGCCGCAGGTCGTAACGGACGATCACCGGCACACCACGCCGTAACGCGATTACCGCTTTATCCCCGAATCCGGCGCAGCGCCGATTCTCGAAAAACCATTCGTCTTATCGCGAACACAGACCGGGCACTCACACCGCGAAATCGAGCGACGCTTCTCCGTGTTCACGGACGGCCGCACCCAATCGACATGTCGCGAAATGATGAATTAATGCGCGAAGGCAATAAAGATAGCACACAGAGATCATGACCAACAGTCATGATTTTCTGCCAAATTCCTGATAGATCGTAATAGTCGTCTTTTGACAAACCCCAGCGACTTCGGCACGTCAGGAGGATTCGTGGTACGACCCCCCGCCCATCTCGCCGTGGCGACCGCCCTGACCATGGCGATCTCCTTCGGCCCGGCGCTCCCGGCCAAGGCCGCCGACCCCCCTCCGGCCCAGGTGGAGACCCGTACGGGAACCGCCACCCCGGCCCTGGTGAGCGGCCTCGGCGAGGCCCCGCGGAGCGGCAGCCCCGTGGCCGTCGCCCGGAGTCACCTTCGCGCCGGACGGTACGCGATCAAGAACGTGGACACCGACCTGGCGCCGCTCGACGTGGTCCGCGACGGCTCCGACGAAACCGTGCGGTTCGGGCAGCGTTACCGGGGCCTGCCGGTGTTCGGCGCCCACTACCTGGTACGGATGACCAAGGACGGCGCCGCCCACAAGGTCACCGAGGCGGGCGGCCGGTTCCTCACCGGCCTGAGCGTCGCGACCACCCCGAAGTTCCCCGAACTGCTCGCGGTCGAGGTCGCGCGCTCCCACATGGGCGTCCGCGGCGACATCCGGGGCGGAAGGAACCTTGGGGCGGCGTCCGACGGGCTCGTCGTCGTCCCGGTGGGCAAGGGCGTCCTGGCCTGGAAGGTCACCGTCGGCGGGCTGGACACACGCAGACGGCGCCCCCTGCTCACCGATGTCTACGTCAACGCCGTCACCGGCGCCCCGCTGTTCGCCTCAGGCCGGATGCACGCCGCGGCCGAGGGCCCCGTCACCACCACGGGCACGACCGTCCGGGGCAGAACGGTACCGGTCAACGCCTACCTGCGGGCCGACGGAAAACACGAGTTACGCGACCGCGCGCGGGAGATGTGGGACGGCAGCACCGGGGAGGTCGTCACCTATGACGCCCGGCAGCGCGACGTCTTCGAATTCCTGGGCACCATCCCGCCCGCCACCCCCGTCAGCGACTCCGACACCCCCGTCTTCAACGGCACGGCCTCCGAGGTCGGCGCGGTGGACGCGCACTGGGGCGCGGGCCAGGTCTACGAGTTCTACCGGCGGCTCGGCCGCAACGGGATCGACGGCAAGGGTGGATCGATCAGCTCGGTCGTCAACGTCACCCTCTTCGGCGGCCCCTTCGTCAACGCCTTCTGGGACGGCACGAAGATGGTGTACGGCGGAGGCGGGCCCCACTACCACTCCCTGGCCTCGGCGCTGGACGTGGTGGGTCACGAGATGACCCACGGCGTGGTCGAGCACACCGCCGGCCTGGTGTACTTCGGCCAGTCGGGCGCCATGAACGAGGCGCTGGCCGACTACTTCGGCAACGCCATCCAGGCCGAGGTCGAGGGAATCGACCTCGCCGACCCCGACGCGGGCCTGATCGGTGAGACGATCTGCCGGACCGGCACCCCCCGGGAGTGCGGCTTCCGCGACCTCAACGACGGCCGTACCGCCTCCGGCGACTACGTGGGCGCCACCGGCCGCATCGACGGCGCGGGCGTCCACATGAACTCGACGATCTTCAGCGGCGCCCTGTGGGACATCCGCGAGAAGCTCGGCGCCACAGCCGACAGGATCGCGCTCAAGGCGCTGTCGGAGTACATGACCCCGCTCGACGACTTCACCGACGGCCGGCGGGCGGTGCTCTCCGCGGCCCGGCGGATGCGGCTCGGCGACGACACACTGGAGACGATCGAGGACGCCTTCGACGCCCACGGCGTCAAGGCGGGCTGGGAGCACCGCATCCCCACCGACCACGACATCCTGCTGCGCGGCATCACCGACCCCGGTGCCCAGCCGTCCGCGGCCGGCGGCCGCTACGTGGTCACCAACTCCCCGGCCGACCTGTCGGCGCCGCCGGCGGTGTACGCGGGCCGGGTGCGCGGCGGCAAGGCCGAACGGATCTCCGAACAGGACGGGCAGTACGCCTCCTCGCCCGCCACGGACGGCAGAACCGCGGTGTGGATCACCTATCTGGAGGCGGGCACCACCTGGAGGTTCCAGGTGTGGCGCCGGCCGCTCGACCGCTCCGGTCCTTCCCAGCTGGTCCACGAGGGTGACCAGTATGTCCTGGACGTGGCGGTGGAGGGCGACACGGTGTCCTACGCCGTCCTCGACATGGAGGCGGGGGATTCCGATCTGTGGGTCAGGAAGGGCGACGCCGCCCCGGTCAACCTGACCCCCGAACCGGGGGTGTCCGGCGGTGCGCAGACGATGCGCGACGGCCGGATCGCCTACATCAAGTCCTACAGCGGAGGCTCCCAGGAGCGCACGCTGATCGCCACCCGCGATCTCGCCTCAGGGCGGGAGACCGAGCTGCCCGCCCCGCAGGACCCGTCCGGCGTGCCCGGCCTCGTCTTCAACCCCGTGCTGACCGGCTCGCACCTGGTCTGGCTGCAGGACGCCCAGCAGGACGGCAGGCAGGGCATCATGCGCGCGAAGGCCGACGGCGGCTCACCGGCCGTCCTCTCCCCCGACGACGACGCCGCCCACAGCCTCATCGACATGGACGCCACGGACGCGGCCGTCACCTACGGTTTCTTCCCCGAGGTGATGGCCCCGGTCAACGACAGCCTCCCCAAGATCGCCCAGCTGCCGGCCACGGGGGGCACCCCCGCGCCCGTCACCTGCAACCGGGGGGAACACGGCGCCTTCGCGGCGGCCGGCGACACCCGGGTGGTCTGGGTGGACGGCACCGCCGGCCGTGCCGACCTCGTCACCCGGGCCGAGCCGGCGGACGACTGCCCAAGCCCGTGACCCCAAGGGCCCTCCCCGCCGGTGAACGTCCCCGGCGGGGGTGAGGACGGCCCTTGAGGACCGGCCTCCCCACCGGGGCCGGTCCTCAAGGGCCACCGCCCTCCCCGGGCCCCCGCCGCGGGAAGCCGGCCCCGCCGCCACCCGGCGCGTGCCCGCGGCGCCTCCCTCCGGCCGGTCTAGTGTGGGAAGGACCGTGCGATGAGGAAACGCGGCGTCCGGTCCCCCCTGGCGCCGCCGTAAGGAGAACGTACGTGCCGCGTACGCGGGAGAGGTCCCGATGAACCGTTTGAAGGACGCGACAAGTCCCTATTTGCAGCAGCACGCGAGCAACCCCGTCGACTGGTTCGAATGGGGCCCCACGGCGTTCGCCGAGGCCGTCCGGCGGGACGTCCCCCTCCTGATCTCCGTGGGCTACTCGGCCTGCCACTGGTGTCATGTCATGGCGCACGAGTCGTTCGAGGACGAGGCCACCGCCCGGCTGATGAACGAGCACTTCGTCAACGTGAAGGTGGACCGCGAGGAGCGGCCGGACGTGGACGCGGTCTACATGACGGCCACCCAGGCCATGACGGGCCAGGGCGGGTGGCCGATGACGGTCTTCGCCACCCCGCGGGGCCACCCCTTCTACACCGGGACGTACTTCCCCCGGCCGAACTTCCAGCGGCTGCTGGCCGGGGTGGCGAACGCCTGGACCGGCGACCGGGCGGCGGTGCTCGAACAGGGGTCGAAGATCGTGGAGGCGCTGAACGAGCAGACCGCGCCGCCCTCCGGCCCGCTGCCCACGACCGCCACTCTGGCCCAGGCCGTCGAGAGCCTGCGCCGGTCCTTCGACACCGAACGCGGAGGCTTCGGCGGCGCCCCGAAGTTCCCGCCGTCGATGGTGCTGGAGTTCCTGCTGAGGTACGGCGCCGCCGGCGAACGCTCCCGGCGGCCCGGCGCGGCCGGAGCGCCCGGGGCCGCCCCGGCGCACGGGGAAGGGGCGCGGGCGCGCGGGGAGGACCTCGGGGAGAGCGCCGGCGCGGCGACGGCGATGGCCGGGCGGACGCTGGAGGCCATGGCCCGGGGCGGGATCTACGACCAGCTCGGTGGCGGGTTCGCCCGCTACAGCGTGGACGCCGGCTGGGTGGTTCCGCACTTTGAGAAGATGCTCTACGACAACGCGCTGCTGCTGCGGGTCTACACCCACTGGTGGCGCGCGGGCGGCTCGGTCCTGGCCAGACGGGTGGCGCTGGAGACCGCCGACTGGCTGCTGGCCGAGATGCGCACCCCCGAGGGAGGGTTCGCCTCGGCCCTGGACGCCGACAGCGAGGGCGTGGAGGGCAGGTTCTACGCCTGGACCCCCGAGGAGATCCACGGGGTGCTGGGCGAGGAGGACGGCTCGTGGGCCGTCGCCCTGTTCGAGGTGACGGGAACGTTCGAGCACGGCACCTCCGTCCTTCAGCTCCCCTCCGACCCCGGTGACGCCGAGCGGTTCGCCCGGGTGCGCGCGGCGCTGCTGGCGGCGCGGTCCCGGCGCGTACGGCCCGGCCGCGACGACAAGGTGGTGGCCGCCTGGAACGGCCTGGCCGTCGCCGCCCTGGCCGAGACCGGGGCCCTGTTCGACCGGCCGGACCTGGTGGAGGCCGCACGGGCGGCGGCCGTACTGCTGGAGGAGGTCCACCTGGACGGCGACCGGCTGCTGCGCACCTCGCGCGACGGCCGCGCGGGGGGCAACGCCGGGGTGCTGGAAGACTACGCCGATCTGGCGGAGGGCCTGCTCACGTTGTACGGCGTGACCGGGGAGACCCGCTGGTTCCACCGGGCGGAAAGCCTGCTCGGGACGGTGCTCGACCGGTTCGCCGACGGTTCCGGCGGGTTCTTCGACACCGCCGACGACGCCGAGCGGCTGTTCCAGCGCCCCCGGGAGGCGACCGACAACGCGACCCCCTCGGGCCGCTTCGCCGCGGCCGGGGCGCTGCTGTCCTACGCCGCCCTGACCGGCTCGGCCCGGCACCGGGAGGCGGCCGAGGCCGCTCTCGGCGTGGTGAGCGCCCTCGCGGGGAAACACGCCCGTTTCGCCGGCTGGGGGCTGGCGGTGGCCCAGGCGGCCGTCTCGGGCCCGGCCGAGGTGGCGATCGTGGGGTCCCCCGGCGATCCGGCGACCTCGGCGCTGCACCGCGCCGCCCTGATGTCCACCGCCCCGGGCCTGGTCGTCGCGTTCGGCGAACCCGGATCGGCGGACGTCCCCCTGCTTGAGGGCCGGGGCCTGGTGGAGGGCGCCCCGGCGGCGTACGTGTGCCGTGGGTTCGCCTGCCGGATGCCCGTCACGACCCCGGCCGCCCTGCGCGCCGAACTGGCCGCCCCCTGACCCTCCCCCCCGGCCGGCCCCGGGAATCGGCCGTGCCCGGGTACCGGAGCCTCAGTGGACCGGGCGGTCCTGGGGGACGCCGGCGGGGGGTGAGGGCTGGTCGCGGGGGCCGCCGGGACCCGTTCCCGTGCCGCCGGCGGGGTCGTTCGCGGGGCCGGTGCCGTTTCCGGTGCCGCTCTCCGGCCCCGTCCCGGTCCCCTCGCCGTCGCGGGGACCGGTGCCCTCGCCCGTCGAAGGGCCGGTGCCGTCCGGCGGCGCGGTCTGGTCGGGGGCGGGGGTGGTCGTCTCCTCCGGGACGCGGGAGGGGGCCAGGGGGCGATCCTCGTCCTCCTCCTCCTCCTCGTCGTCGGCGTCGTAGGGGTCCTCGTAGACGGTGGAGTAGCCGTAGTTCGACGGCTCACCGAACTCCCTGACCGGTTTGCCCTTCATCGCCTCGGTCATGAAGGCCCGCCAGATCTGGGCGGGGTAGGTCCCGCCGTACAGGGCGCTGCCGTCGACGACCACCGGCCTGTTGTCGTCGCGGAACATGTCCACCGCCACCGCCAGCTGCGGGGTGAACCCCGCGAACCACACCGACGCCGACTTGTCGGTGGTGCCGGTCTTGCCGGCCACCGGCCGGTCGTACAGGCGGGCGGCCGACCCGGTGCCGGCGGTGACGACCTGGGTCATGGCGTAGGTGGCGTCGACGGCGGCCTGCTCGGCGAAGGCCCGCCTGCCCTTGGTGTCGACCCTGGTGGTCTGCCCCTTGCCGTCGGTGATCGAGCGGATCACGTGGGCCTCGCGGTGAACGCCCTCGGCGGCGAACGTGGCGAAGCCGGAGGCGTTCTGCACGGCGCTCACCGAGGCCACCCCCAGCGGCAGCGTGGCGGCCAGGCGGTGCGGGGCGAGCTGCTCGGCGGGGATGCCCGCCTTCTCGGCGGTCGCGACGATCCGGTGCAGGCCGATCTTCTGGCCCAGGTCGACGAACGCGGTGTTGACCGAGCTCTGGGTCGCCTTGACCAGGTTGATCTGCCCGTAGGAGTAGTCGCCGGAGTTGGGGATGCCCCGGGTGTCGGAGGCGATCCGCAGCGGGGAGTTGCCGTTCACCCGGGTTTCGAGGCCGAAGCCGGCGTCCAGGGCGGCGGCCAGCGTGTACGCCTTGAAGGTGGATCCGGCCTGGACCTTGGCGCCGAAGGAGTTGTCGTAGGGCTGCCGGTGCCAGTCGCGCCCGCCGTAGAAGGCGAGGACCTCGCCGGTCGCGGGGTCCACGGCGGCCAGGCCGGTGCGGACCTTCGCGGGGGTGCTCGCGGGCAGGACCGAGGTGACGGCCCGCTCGGCCGCGGCCATCAACCCCTTGTCGAAGGTCGAGACGATCTTCAGGCCGCCCTGGTTGACGGCCTCGTCGGTGTATCCCCTGCGCTTGAGCTCGGCCGCGACCTGGTCGAGCATGTAGCCCTCCTGCCCCTTGGGCGCGAAGATCGGCCTGGGCTTCCTGAGGGTGGGGAAGGTGGTGGCCGCGGCCTGCTCGGAGGTCAGGGCCCCGGTCTGCACCATGCCGTCCACCACCGACCGCCAGCGCGCCCGCGCGGCCTCCAGGTCGGCGCCCTGGGGGTCGGCGAACCGGGAGGGCTGCTGGATGACCGCGGCGAGGTAGGCGCCCTGGGCGACGGTCAGGCGGCTGACGTCGGTGCGGAAGTAGGCGTCGGCCGCGGCCTGGACGCCGTCCGCGCCCCGGCCGAAGTAGATCGTGTTGAGGTACTGCTCCAGCACCCAGTCCTTGGGCTTCGACCGGTCCACCTTCAGGGAGATCATGATCTCTTTGAGCTTGCGGAGGACGGAGCGCTCCTGACTGAGGCCGCTGTAGTAGTTGCGGACCATCTGCTGGGTGATCGTCGAGCCGCCCTGGAGCTGCCGGCCGGTGAGCGTGGACCACATCGCGCGGAAGGTCCCCTTCAGGGACACACCCTTGTCCTCGTAGAACGAGCGGTTCTCCGCGGCGATGACGGCGTCCCTGACGTGCCGCGGCACCTGCTCCAGGGACACGCTCTTGCGGTTCACCCCCTGGCGGGCCAGGACGGTCCTGCCGTCGCGGTAGTAGATCACCGATCCCTCGGCGGTGGCCTCGGGCTGGGTGCTGTCGGGGATCGGGGTCATGAACCACACCGCCGTCAGCGCGCCGGCCAGGGAGACGACGACAATGCCGAAGACGACGAGTGTGATCCGCAGGAGTCTTCTCCCGCGTCTGTCCTTTCCGCCCTTTGGCACGTGTCCTCCCGTCCCGTCCGCCTCCGGCCCCCGCCGGTCACGCGGAACCGTAAGGGTAAACGATGCATAACGGTGCCCGAACCTGCTTGGGATAGTACGACTAGCCCTTCTCGCGGCGCGGTACATCGGCCACCAAGGGAAGGACCCGATATGGCACGGGTGTGTCCAAGGCGATCACCGTCGAGGTTCTGACCACCCCCCGGACGTCGACGATCAGGTCGATGACCCGCTGCAGATCGGCGTTGCTGCGCGCCACCACCCGGCAGTGCATGTCGTCGTCACCGGTGATCGTGTGAACCTCCAGCACCTCGGGGATCCCCGCGAGCTGGTCGGCGACCGGGACGTGCCCGCTGATCTGGCGGATCTGGAGGGTGACGAAGGCGGTCACGCCGTAGCCCAGGGCCGAGGGGGCGACCTCGGGGCCGAACCCGGTGATCACCCCGCGGGCCGAGAGCCGGTCGAGGCGGGCCTGCGCGGTCCCGCGGGCCACACCGAGCCGCCGGGAACACTCCAGCACCCCGAGTCTGGGCTCGGCCGCGAGCAGGGCGATGAGCCGGGCGTCGAGTTGATCAATCGTCATCTAATCCTCCAGCGTGGAGACCCCGGCCTTCAGGCCGGGGAGGAAACGCGGCACGGTGC
>NZ_BNBB01000016.1 GCF_014654615.1 Streptosporangium violaceochromogenes
GGCGGGCGGCCGGCGGTGAAGCAGGAAACCCTGCGGGTGACCGCAGGAATCCCCCGCCTTCAGGCGGGGGAGGATGTCAACTAGCGGTAGGCCCCGCTCCCCGCGGTGCTTCCGAGAACCGGAGCCGGCGGTGCTGTGTCCTGCCGGGTTCCCCGCACGGGAGCCGATGGGGCTGAACTGGGGATTACGACCGTGGTCGGCTCGTAGCCGCTTCTGGCCGTATCTCGGCCGGATCCGATCAAGGAACCTCGGCAGAGCACCCTGCGACCCTCCCCCTCGTTGGCGGCGCCTTACGGCGCCGACCGTTCTCGCGGCCGTCGGCAGGAGCGGGCCGGTACAGATCGGCGCCGTCGCCCTGCAACCTTTCGCCCGGCGGGTCGCGTTGGGAACGGGCGAGAGGAGATCACATTGGATCGTCACGACGGCTTCCGCGAGTTCGTGCTCGCCCGTCAGCAGGCGTTGATGCGGACCGCGTACCTGCTCACGGGGGACGCCCACCTCGCCGAGGACCTGCTGCAGAACGTACTGATCAACGTCGTGAGGCGGTGGCCGAAGCTGTCCGCGGACGGCAACCCCGAGGCGTACACGCGCAAGGCGCTGGTGAACCAGTACATCTCGTGGAGGCGCCGGCTGCGGCGGGAGTGGCCGAGCGTCCATCCGCCCGAGCACGGTGCCTCCCACGACGAGGAGACGGTCGACCGGATCATGCTGCGCCAGGCGCTGGCCAAACTGACGCGCAAGCAGCGCGCCGTGATCGTGCTGCGTTTCTGGGAGGACCTCACCGAGATGCAGACGGCCGAGGCGCTCGGCTGCTCGGTCGGCAACGTCAAGAGCCAGACCCACCGCGCGCTGGCCCGCTTACGCACTCTCGCGCCCGAGTTGGCCGACCCGCACTCCCTGTCCGAATTCCAGAAGGTGACACCATGACGAGGCTTCGCAGAGCGCTGAACGGCATCGCCGAGGAGGCACCCGCGGCGGACCTGGCCGGCCTGATCGACCAGACCCTGGCGGGTCATCGGCGCGAACGGCGCGGGACCGCCGTGCTGGCCGCCGCCGCCACGGTCGCCACGGTGGTGGCGATGGGTGCGGTGATGGCCGCCGTGGTGTCGCCCCGGCCGCACGAAGCGGCCGCGCCGGGACTGGCGGCGGCGGTGCCCGACCTGCCCGACGGCAATGTGGGACCGCTCGATTACGCGTATGAGACGCCCTGTAAGGCCGGCAAGGAGCAGCGGGACGTCGACTGCCTGGAATGGCGAGCGGTCACCCGCACCGGCCGCACCTACCGGCTGCCGCAGGCGCTCGCCAGGACCGCCCAGGACCGTCGTGTGCCCGTCGCGATCAGCCGGGACGGGCGCATGCTCGCCTACTACAGCCGGCAGGCCCAGGCGCACGTCGTACGCGACCTGGTGAGCGGCTCGCAGGTGACGTCGCCTGTCACGCTGAGGGAGGCACGCATCGGCGTGGGCTCCATGCTCGTGCTCTCCGACGACGGTCGCCACGTGGTGTTCGACCCGCGCGTGGGGAGCAGGGAGCCCGGGCTGCTGATCGAGGTGCGCACCGGCAAGACGGTGAAGGTGTCCGGAAAATACGAGGCGGTCAGTGTGAGGAACGGCGTCGCGGAGCTCGTCCGGTACCGCAAGACCGACCTGTGGCTGATGCCTGTCGCCGGCGGAGGCAGGCCGGTGCGGTTCAACGGTGCGTTCATGGGCTTCAGCGAGCTCGCTCCGGACGGCCGCACGGTCGCCGCCTTCGAGAGACGCGACGCCAGGAAGTGGGTCCAGGAGATGCGTACGCTCACCCTGCTCGGTGCTGACACCGGGCGCAAGCTGCGCACGGTGCCCATCCGCGGCCTCCCCAAGGGCGTACCCGTCGAGGTCACCGGTCTTTGGCGGAGTGCGTCGGAGCTCACGGTGTTGATAGAAGAGGGGAGGCACAAGCGTGCCTACGGGGTCGACACCGGCACCGGGAAGGCCCGCCGGCTGGCCGACTACCCGAACACGACGCGTCTGGTCCTGCCGGGGGTCGAGAGCGACTAAGCCTCGCCTTCAACCCGGTGGCGAGAGTGTCAGGCTGCCTCGATCGGTCGTTTCGATGGCCGGACAAGCGCGGAGCGGGGACTCGGACGGTGCCGGGTGGGCTGTGCCACCACAGCCACAGGGGGGTGCGGGTACGGCCGGGCAGTGGGGTCACGGTGAGCCGCAGGACGGTGCCGGACACGATCGGGCGCGGCCTGCGGCTGCCGTGCCCGCATGAAGCGTTCCGGATGCGGTGAGGACGTGGGGTGTCCGGTGGCAAGGTGATCTGAACCGCGGCGAAGCGAGGACCAGGAGCGGCGTGACCCGGCTTTCCTCAGGCGCGGAGATACATCAGGACGGCGCGAACCCGGCGGTGGTCGTCGGTGATGGTGGGAGGGAGGTCCAGTTTGGTGAAGATGGAGTTGATGTGCTTGCCGACCACCTTCTCGCTGACCCGCAGAGTCTCGGTGATCGCGCCGTTGGAGCGCCCCTCGGCCATCAGGGCGAGAATCTGGCGTTCCCGGGGGGTGAGGCGTGTGAGCGGGTCCTGGTGGCGGGTGAGCAGACGGCGGACGACCTCGGGATCGATGACGCAACCGCCGGCGGCGACCCGCTCCATGCCGTCGACGAACTCGCCTACCTCCAGGATGCGGTCTTTGAGCAGATAACCGACTCCCCCGGTGTCGGTGGTCTCCAGAAGTCTGGCCGCATAGGCGGTGGCCACGTACTGGCTCAGCACCAGGACGGGCAGACCGGGATGCGCGCTCCGCAGGGTGACGGCGGTCCGCAGGCCCTCGTCGGTGAAGGTCGGCGGCATCCGTACATCGGTGACCACGATGTCGGGGCGGTGCTCGGTGACGGCGGCGGCCAGGGCTTGGGGCTCCCCCACGGCGGCGACCACCTCGTGGCCGAAGCGGGTGAGCAGCGCGGCGAGTCCTTCCCGAAGCAGCAGCGCGTCCTCGGCCAGGACTACGCGGAGCATGGCGGCTCCAAAGGCAGGTTCAGGCAAAGCACGGTCGGCCCTCCGTGTGGACTGGTCAGGGTGAGGGTGCCGGCCAGGGCGTCGACCCGGTCGGCCAGGCCGGTCAGGCCGGTGCCGCGGGCCGGGTCGGCTCCGCCGTCGCCGTCGTCGCGCACCTCGACGACCAGGATGCCGCCGGTGACCGCCCCGGTCACCCGGATCCCGGTCGCCGCCGCGTGCCGGACGGCGTTGGTCACGGCCTCGGCGACGACGAAGTAGGCCGTGGACTCCACCGGCGCCGGAAGGCGGCCGGGGATCTCCAGCACCACGTCCACCGGTACGGCCAAGCCGCCGGCCAGCTCGGCGACCGCGGCGGGCAGGCCCAGGTCGGTGAGCACCCGCGGATGGATCCCGCGGACCAGCTCGCGCAGCTCGGCCAGCGCGGATCGCGCCTCGCCCTCGGCCTGTTCGAGGAACGGCCGGACGGCCAGGGGATCGTGGTCGAACTCAAGCCGAGCCGTGAGAAGGGTCATGCCAAGCCGGAGCAGCCGCTGCTGGGCACCGTCGTGCAAGTCGCGCTCGATGCGGCGGCGTTCCACCTCGAAGGCGTCGATCAGCCGGGCGCGCGAGCGGGTCAGTGAACGGACGCGGGCCTCCTCCCCAGGGGAGAGCAGCAGCCGGGCCAACTCGCCGTGCGCCACTGCGGCGACGGCCGCCGTATAGGCGAGCAGGACGGCGGTGGCCGCCACAGCCAGCGCCGCACCGCCTATCAGGAACACTACGCCACCGGCACTGCCAGCTTCGGCGGTCGGAGCCGCTCCGGCCGCCGAGGCGGCGAAATTGACCACGCCGCTCAGGTAGACCAGTGCCGGAGCCGATCCGAGCACCAGGGCGGCGATGTTCACCACCAGGAGCACGCTGCCGTGCAGCACCGTGTAGGCCAGCTCCCGCCATGTGGCCGCCTCGGTGTGGCGGGTCTGTAGCCATGCGGCGGCCCCGGGACGATCCGGCGCGCGGTGCGGATCGGCCAGTGCGGGACCGCCCAGGAGCGCGATGCGCCGCCGCTCGGCCACCACCAGCGGATGCGTGAGCAGTGGCGTCAGGATGACCGCGCCCGCCACCAGCGCCACCGGAAGCCAGACCGTGGCCAGCAGGCCTGTCGCGGTGCCGGTGAGTACGTAGGCCAGGGCCCGCAGCGGCCAGGAGGACACCAGGAAACGAAGAGGGGCACGACGCAGCGCCCTTGCCAGGGTCACCCGTTGGGCTCCGCCGTCCACCGCCATGGCCGTCACTGTACGAGGTAGGGCTGGCCCACCCCCGCCACTGGGGGCGAGGACTCCTGTGCACGCCGGTCGAAGGGTCTTCGATGAGCTCTGACAGATCACCCGCGGGTGCGCCCGCGCCCCGACGATAGGAGAGAAAGACCATGGCGGGATTGGTGCGCATGCTGGGAGGGGCGCTCACCGGTGCCACGCTCGTGCTCGCGCTCGGAGGTGGCGCGGCACGGGCTGGCGGCGGGGGAATCGACTGGGTGCCGTGCGCGGTGAACCCGGCGGTGGAGTGCGGCACGCTGCGTGTCCCGATCGACTGGGCCCGGCCCGACGGCGCGACCTTCGGCCTGGCGGTGGCGAGGCACAAGGCGGCGGACGCGGCACGGCGCATCGGCGTGCTGGTGGTAAACGTCGGAGGCGGACCCGGAACCGACTTCGTCCAGCGTGATGCGAAGACGTACCTCAGCGCGGAGATCCTCGCCCGGTTCGACGTCGTGGGCTTCGATCCACGCGGGACCGGGAGCAGCACCCCCGTGCGATGCTCGGCCGACATCGTACGGCGAGAGCCCCTCCAGGCTCCACGAGACCAGGCCGACTTCGACCGGCTCGTCGCCTACACCACCGAGCTGGCCGCGGACTGCCGGCACCGTACCGGCCCGCCGGCCGATCACCTGGACAGCGTCAGCGTCGCCCGCGACCTCGACGCCGTCCGGGCCGCGCTCGGTGAGCGCACGATCAGCTACCACGGCGTATCGGCCGGGACGCTGACCGGACAGCAGTACGCCGAGTCATTCGGCAGCAACCTCCGCGCGATGTCCCTGGACAGCACCCTCGACCACAGCCTCTCCACCGGACGCTTCCTGATCAGTCAGGCGGCCAACGTCGAAGACGCCTTCGGCGCGTTCACCCGCTGGTGCGATCGCGACAAGGCGTGCGCGCTGCACGGGCGGAACGTCACCCGGATCTGGGACAAGCTGATGGCCAGGGCCGATCGCGGCGCACTGCGCGACCCGAGCCTGCCGGGCCGCGTATTGAGCGACTTCGACCTGGCCACCGAGGCGCATCTGGGCGGGCTGATGGAACCGGCCTACGGATGGCTGGCCAAGAGGATCTCCTCACTGGAGTCCGGCAGACCGGGGCCCCGCGGGGTGGTGCGGGGCCACCCCGATCCCGAGCTGCGCGAGATCGAGCACCCGGCACCCGCGGCCTGCCAGGACTGGCGGCTAAAGATCCCGGACTACCGGCGCTTCGCCGTGTACGCCAAGCGGATGCGCCAGGTCGCGCCCCATATGCGGACACAGCCCGACACGCAGTCTTTCGCGGTGACCTGCGCGCTCTGGCCGGTCACCCCGGTGAACCCGCAGCACCGCCTCACCGTCAAAGGCGGAACCCCCGCGATCCTGCTGATCAACGCCCGGCACGATCCGGCGGCCGGGCACCGATGGGCGGCCAACGTCCGGCGGCAGCTCGGGCGGAGAGGGGTACTGATCACCTACGAGGGCGCCGGCCACGGTGTCTACCAGCGCACCGCCTGCACCCGGCGGGCGGTCGACGACTACCTGCTGCGCCTGCGCCTTCCCGCCGACGGCAGCGGCTGCGCACCGGCGCCCTCCTCTCACGATTCCCTGAAGAGCCGGTCGAGGGAGCAGGGAGCGCAGCCCGCGGGCGGGAAGTAGTCGGCACGAACCGCCGGCCACTCGCTCGGAAGCCCGGGCTCGAAGACCTCGTCGCGCATGACCGCGGTCGCGTGAGCGTACGCCTCCGGGGCGCGGCTTTCGCGGCCAGAGGTGATGAGCCCCCTCCCGCCGCCCGGGGACTGGCTCGACGCCTGTACACGACTCAGCTTGAGCTGGACTACACGCGAGCACGCGACTTGTCACCCATCCTCCGAACCTTCGGATGACGCTCGGTGATCTGGTCACGCTTGCGGACAGTGGCCGCCCCCGTGAGAAGCCACGCCAAGCGCACTCCGGCCCCGCCGCACGGCGGGGCCGTCTTGACCCCCTACAAGAACAATTCGGCAATCACGCTCTGAGCGCACACGCTCTGAGCGCACAGTAATCAAACGCGCGCTATGTGGGGGGAATCCGTGCCGTCACACCTGGCACCGAAGTCCGCCGTAGGCCAGGACAGAGTGGGCAACGCGGCGACAGCGGGTACGGCGATGCGCGTGATCCCGATGGCCCTCCCGGGCCAGGAGCTCCCCCGAGCGGTCGGTGAGATCGTCAGTGTGACGAGCTGACCCGCCGCCGCAACTCCTCGATGTCGGCGACGAATTTGTGTGCCACTCGCACGTCGCTGTCGTCCACGTGCCCGCCGCTGTGCCCGATTGTCCTGTGACGTTCGCTCTCCACCCAGGCGGCGTTCGCGGTGAGGTGCTCGTGCAAGGCGGCGAGGAGCGAGTCCGCGCGGCGCGTAATGGGGCTGTCCGGTGAGACGTCGTACTCGATGCTGAACACCGTCGCCCGCCCCGCCGCGAGCTCGGTCAGGCGGTAGCAGAGATACAACCCGCCGAACCCGGCGTACATGTTGAGGCACACGCCGAGCGGTACGAGGTCGGCATCCCGCGCGAGGATATCGGCCTCAAGTTCGTCGGTCTCGTCGTCCTCGGGACCTCCGCGATCCGGCGGGACGGCAAGATCCCACGGCTGATACGTGTAGTCGAACATGAGCACCGGCTTCGTGGCGAGCACAAAGAACTCGTCGGGGAACGCGACGCCGTAGCACTCGTACAGGACCTCACGGGGCCCGAGCCCGGTCTCGTACAGGGCCCGCGCCAGGCGGATCATCGACGGGTAGTCGTCGCGAACCGCCTCCGCGCGGAGGCGGTCGAGTGGATCCTCGGTCACGAACCCTCGCCTCCGCCCTGGTTCTGCTCGCTCATGATCGTGTCCAGCAGCCGGTGCAACCGGCTCCAGGTGGCCCGGAGGTCGTCAGCCGTCATCGAGCCGATGATCTGCTCGGCCACCTTCTCCGCTGCACGGACGGCGTCCACCATCGCCTTCGGCTTGCTGTCCCTGACCGCCTTCCGTGCGATCTTATTCGCCGTCTTGTGCAGCGCCGTGATGCGTTTGGTCACCTCGCGGCTGTCGGCGGCCAGCCGCGGGTTGTCCACCATGATCAGGACGATGTCCTCGACATGCCGGAAGAACGCGTCCTGGAGCTGGGCCTGGAAGTCCTTCCGGACCTGCTCCGGCAGCCGCATCAGGTCGGCGTCGGCCTTGACGAGTTCTCTGGCCAGGTTCTGGGCGCTCGCGGTGGTCTGCGACTGCAAGATCAGCGCATAGGCCTCGTGCGCGACCCTGATGCGCTCGTCCGCGAGGGTCATGCCCTGCCGCGCCGCGATGGCGTGGGCAGGGGTCACCTCGAGCCCCCGCAGTATGTTCCCAGGTGCCGAGCTCGTCACCGTGCTCACCTCCGGCGCGAAGTGCAAGGTGAACTGGACGCCGAAGACACGCATCAGCTTGTTGCGCAGGAACCGGCCCTCGGCTTCGCCGATGCCGTAGAGCCCGCCCTGAACCCGCAGCAGCGCCCTCGTCCGTATCTTCTGGAAGATGCCTTTGACGGCGCCCTTTCTCAGGTCCAGCAGCTTGATCAGCATGTTGGGCTCGGTGGGGTAGAGCATCTGTGGGTGCACCTTGTTGATCGCCGCCCGGATCGCGTGGTCGACCTCGTTGGACCACAGCGTGAGCTGCCTGCTGCGCCGCGCGTCGCGCCGCCGCCACTTGAACCCGCCGAACCGGTAGCCGCCGATCACGATCAGCGGATGCCGGCCGAGATCCTCAAGGACCTTCACGTATGCGGCGAGCACACCCATCGTGTTCTTCGCCGTGACGGAGGTGTCGGCGTCCTGGCCGACGCCGTACACCACGTCGTTCATCTTCGTGAGGACGCGCGTCGCGGTCCGCACGTAGGACGAGCCGAGCACCTCCTCACGGAAGAGGCCGAACGGCAACGCCTCCTTGGCACGCAGGCCCTTCTCCCGCTTCTCGGCGAGAGGCTTCTTGTCGCCTAGCTTGCGGAACTTCCTGCGTACCTCGGAGATGCCGACCCGGGTCCTCTTGCCCTTCTTGACGCGGACCCAGTTCGGGGTCCACACGAAGCCGAAGACGGCCATGTTGAGCTCGGGTCGTGTGTCGACCTTCCCGACGGCCGTGGCGATCTCGGTCTTCCCCTTGTCGGGATCCAGGTGCTCCATCGCGTTGATACCGATCACGACCGCGGTCCGTGCCGCCGCGAGGTCCTCGGTGCCGCCCTCCCATGCTCTGGTGATGTACCGCACGGCCATGTCCGACTTCACCTCCGACGGGATGGTGGCGATGGTGACGACGAACCCGATCCGCCGGTCACGGCCTTCCATCGGGATCACGGTCGCCGTCAGCCGGCTCACCGCCCCCTCGGTCTTCCTGAACTTCATGCCCTTCTCGGCCTTGTCGATCTCGTAGGGGAACTCCTCCTCCGTGAGCTCGACCTTCGACGTCTCCTCGGCCGGGTTGACGACCACCCGGACCGTGTAGCCGTCCTCGCCGTACTTCTTCAGATGGATCGACGTGAGCCGGTGCCGCCGCTTGATGTCGGGGAGCCCCTTACGAACAGACTCCGGGGTCGCGTCCTCCGCGCGCAGCAGTCGCAGGGCGTCGCGGACGGCGGCGTCCAGCGCGCGCTTCTTGGCCTTGTCGGACCGCCTGTCCGGCTTGTGGTCCCTGCGGCGGCTCGGCCCGCTCCTCGGGCGGTGCCGGTCGGGGCGGCGCGGGCGGATGCGGTCCCTGACCGGCCTCCTCGGCGGCTTGGCGGGTTTCCTGTCCTGCTTCCTCGGGCGTCTCTTCCCGTCCAGGGCTGTCTTGAGCTTCGCCCAGAGCTTCTTGACCAGGCCGACGATCTTGTCGACCATCCAGTCCACTGCGTGGTTCACCGGGCGGGCCAGCTTCTGGAAGATCTGCCTGACCTTGCCGGCGATGCCGCCGATCCCCAGGATCGCCGCCAGCGCGCCGATCAGGACCGGGATCGAGCGGGCCAGGGCGCGTTCGACGAGCGCGGGCACGCCACCGGTCCCACCCCGCGCGATCGCGATCACCGCGTCGAGGACCGCGTCGACGAACGCGATGATCTGCCGGCCCTGGGTCACGATGAACCGGATGATGTCGATGATCATCTTGCAGGCGCGGATGAACGCGGACGCCGGGTTGAACAACGACACGATCCAGGTGATCCCGGCGATGACGATCGTCGGCAGCAGGTAGGACACCAGGTCCTTGATCAGGGTCTTCTTCAGGTCTCCGACCCGGCTCTTCAGGTCGGACCACATGCCGGCCACGCCGCGTTTCTTGGTCTCCGCCACGATCGGGACGGCGGTCTCCGCCGCGCTGACGGCCTGCTCGGGGACCTTGCGGACGAGCCGCGACCGGATGTTCGCCCATGACAGGCCCAGCAGCGCCGCGAGCATCATCAGGACGCCGAGGCTGTCGAAGCCGGTCGGCAGCTGTAGGCCGGCCAAGACCCCGGTGCCCAGCAGCCAGGCCAGCACACCCTGTTCCAGGTGCCTGCCGGCGTTCTTGGCGAACAGCGTGAGGCCGCCGCCCACACCGGTGACGAGGTTGCCGAGGAAGCCGATCGGGTCCTTGAGAATGGCTTTGACCGCCGAGGCCGCCTTGCGGAGCACACCCACGAGCAGCGCGCCGAGCTGCTTGATCGTCTGAATGACACCGCCGATCGCGTCTGCCGCCTTGGACACGAGGCCCCTGTTCTTCTCCTTCTCAGCCGCGATCTCCTCGTCCACCGACGTGACGGCATCCTTGTACTTGGTGGCGAGGGTGTCGACGAGCGCGGTGCCCTTGTCGTCGACGGTGTCACGCAGCTCGTCGAACTTGCCCTCGAAGTCCGCCGCGGCCTCACGACCGAGAGCCTGTAGATCCTTGGGCAGCTTGTCCACCGCGGCCTTGAGGTCCCTGCGGCCGGTCGCGATGCGCTCCTTGGCGCGGCGCAGTTCCCGCTCGACGGTGTCGGCGATGTCGGCGATCATGAGACGCATCGCCGCCAGGTAGTGGTCCTTGGCCGTCTCGTAGATCCGGTTCGCTTCCTCCGGGAGATCGGCGAACAGATCCTTCACCCAGCGGGCCTTGCCGGCCAGGCCGGAGTAGCGGCGGTCCTTGTACTCCGCCATGCCCTTCTCGTGCTCGGCGGTGAACTTGTCCCGTGCGTTCTTCTCCTGCCTGGTGAACTGGTCGTCCACCGTCTTGTCCAGGTCCGTCAGGATCTTCTCAACGTCGCCCTTGGTCTTGTCGAAGACGTCCTGCAGGATCGCGGTGACCTGGGTGCGCTTCTCCTCGTCGGTGGCCTTGGTGCCGGCCTTGCCCGCGCCGACGTTCTTGCCCGTGGCGATCCTGGTGGCGTGCATGGCGGCCATCGCCTCGGCGCCCTGAGTGGCCGCGACCGCCTTGACCTGCTTGATCTCCTTCGCCTCGCCGGCACGCAGCTGAGCGGGAGCCGTCACCGAGTGCTCCTCCATCGCCTTCTTGTCCTTGACCGCCTTGGCGAAGGTCGGCTCGTTGGACTTCATCAGCTGCGGCTCGGTGACGGCCGCGTCGGCCATCTGCCGGTTGACCTGTGCCGGGCCCTTCGCCATGTCCGTCGCGGACGCGGGCAGCGGGTCCGGGGCGGCCTGGTTCGGATCCGGTGTGCCGGGTTTGCCCGGCACCTTGTCGCCGGCCAGCGGCACGACCGGCTTCCCGTCCGGCGCGGGCGTCGGCTTCTCCCGGGTGGTGTCGGCGATCTCCTTCGCCGAGGCCTCCTTGCCCTCGCCGACCTTGCCCTGAACGTCCTTCTTGACCTGCTCGGCCTTGCCGGATTCGCCGAAGCGGTTCGCCTCGTCCAGGTTCTTGGGGGCCTGCTTGGCGACCGCGTCCTCGACGGCCTTGACGAACTCGGTCTTGTTGAACTCCTTGGGCTGGGCGGAGTTCATGTTCTCGGCGTGTGCCGCCTTGCCGCGCGCCTCCCGGTCGTCGCTGGGCGGCACCGACGCGGCCTGCGCCGCGCCTGCCTCGGCCTTCGCCGGCGGGTGGCTCGCGCCGACGCGTCGCTTCTTGGCCGCGACGTCCTTCTTCAGCGCCTGGAACTTCGGGTCGGCCCCCGGCGAGCGCGGGCCGGCGGCATCTTTCTTATTGGCCGTCTCCTTGTCCCGGCGCTCCTTCGGAGCTGTGTCGCGGTCCCTTTCGTCGGGCTTGGTTACCGGTGGCGCCGTCGCCTTCTCCACGGACGTGGGCGGTTTCTCCGTTGCCGGGGGCGTCCCGGACTTCTCGGCGACGGGGGCCGAAGGAGCGGACGGCGCTGGGGCCGGTGGCGTGGGAGTCGGCGTGGTGAGCGTGGGTACCGTGGGGGCGGGGAGGGCTCCGGCCTGGGGCGCGACGGCCTGGTTGCCGGCGAGGTTCCGGCCGGCCGGCAGCATCTGGCCCCGCCAACCCGATGGCAGCGCCTCGATGCCGGGCGGCTGCCCACCCATCGCCGCTGCGACGGCCGCGTTGCCCGCGAGCGTCTGCGCCCGGACGACATCCGCCGAGACGGGGGCCATCGCGGTGCGCGGCCGGCGGGTGTCCGGCAGCGCCGTCACGGTCGGGGCGGTCGTTGGCCGTGGCGTGCGGACCTTCAAAGGAACAGGCATCCGGCGCCCCCCGCGAACTGTGTTTCGACGAATGATCGCACCGTGCGCGTCGCGCGAGCGCTGTCCCGACGTCACCCCGGCGTCACAGCGGTCAGGTTGCAACGGCGCCACGGAACGGGCACCTGTACCGCTTCGACATCCGTCGCGTAGGGTTTGATCTGGGAGTTCTCCGGATGGCCCGCGGCGTCCGCGGTGGCGTCTTCACCACCGTCACGCCCGCGCCGCGGGTGCTCGCCGTCTCCACCACCTCGCGGCAGTGCGCTCCGGCGAGGGCGTCGAGCCGGGACTGGTGGTCTTGGCCGCGGGTGGATACCCGACCGGTGTGTCGGCACCGGGGGTGCGGGACGTTTCCGAGACGATGCTCGGCATGACGACCGCCCCCGTAAGGGGCTACTCCTGCGGACCGGAAATCTCCTCGACGAACAGCGCTGTGGGCAGGCCGGACAACGCCTGGACCCGCGCCTAACCGAGTGCCGGCGGGTGCTCGGCCGGACGGCGTCCCCAGGCCGAGATCAGCGGCGCGAGTGTCAGGTCGAGTTCGCCCGCGTGGAGGGCGGCCAAGTGCGCGTCGATCTCGGCGTCGTCGGCCAGGCCGGCCGCGAGCAGCTCGCCGCGCACGTGCCGGATGGTCGCCGCCTCCAGCCGGTCGCAGGCCGGCCCGCCGACCGGGAAAGAGCCCGCCGCGGCGACATCCACCAAGCCGGCCTCACGCAATGCCCGCGGCAGTGTCCGGCCGTAGCGCAGGTCCGCACCGCGGCGCGCCAGCAGCTCCCGGACCGCGTCGCGCAGCCGGTTGGCCCGCCGCTGCGCCGGGCCGCTGTCGTCCAGGCATGCCAGTGGCTGCAGAGCGGTGTCGGCGTCCTCGACCAGCAGCCGGCCGCCGGGCCGCAGCGCCGCCGCCATCGTGGCCAACGCCCGAGCCCGGTCGGGTACGTGGACCAGCACGAGCCGGGCGTGCACCAGATCGAACGTCCCCGGCTCCGGGGGCGGATCGGTGGCGACGTCGTGCCGGCGCACCTCGTACCCGCCGCCTGCCTTCAGCCACGACGGGTCGATGTCCGTGGCCAGCACGTACCCGGTCGGACCGACGGCCGCCGCGAGCGCCTCCGGGATACTGCGGCCACCGGCCCCCACCTCCCAGCAGCGCGAGCCGGCCCTGACCCCCAGCCGATCGAAGTGCCCCCGCGTCACACCGTCGAACAGCTCGGCCAGCCAAACGAATCGCTCGCCCGCCTCGGCGCGCGCGTTGTCCAGCAGATACCCGCGGGCGGGAGCGGGCTCTCCACCGAGCGCGGTAGTCCCGCCTATCGGATCCGGTCGGCCACCGACGTGCGGCGGGCGGGGCGAGGAGGTCATCACTACATGGTCACCTCCCCAGACCACCGGCGCCACGACGACCGGAGAGGGATATCTCACACAGGCCAGCGAACCCCGCACGTCCTACAGCACGGGTTCGCACCGTGACGCGCCGGAAGGGGTACATGTGTTCGGCCCCCACAGCCAGCGCACCAGACGCGGGACAGCGCGCTGACCGGACTGTCGGCTGCGGCCGGTTCTACCTCGCACCGGACGCCTTCGATCACGACGTAACGTCGGGGCCGGCGGATCCGGCAGACGCACGTCTCCGTTCGTGAATACCTCTTCTCCGGTTCGGGATCCGGGGCGCGCCACTCGCAGGGCCTGGCGCCGGTGGCGACGTCGCGGTGCTGTTACGCGACGTCGCCGCCGGCCGATGGGCCTTGGCGGTGTTTTTCGCTGGAAGCTATGGGTGGCCCCGCAGGCGGGGTGGCCGAGGTAGGCCAGGAGCGATGGCGACGGCCTGGTGGGGTCTGCGGCGAGCCGGTCGGCGGTGTCGAGGCTGATGGCGGGCATGGCCGCTGGTCAAGGGTGCCGGGTTGCGCGAGTCTGGGCGAGGCGGTAGGAGCCGGTTCCGGTTTCGATGATGTTGCCGCCGAAGGTGAGGCGGTCGACGATGGCGGCGCAGACACAGGACGGGACGCAGACCGCCGACATCGACCGGGCGATCGCTGCTAAGAAGCGGTGTGAGGCACAGCACGACCTAACCACCACGCACGTGTTCGAGAGGAGCGCATGATGGGTCACAGCCGTTGGGAAACCTACAAGGCGAAGCGTCTGCGCGAGATGGAAGCGGATGCGCAGCCCCACTCCGAATACGAGCAGGCGGGCCGTGACTTGGAGCTCGGAGACCAGTTGCGTGAGATCCGTAGGCGTCGAGGCCTGTCTCAGAAGGTCGTAGCGGAGCGCTCCGGGATGTCCCAACCCGCCCTGTCTCGCATCGAGGGCGGTGGCGGTATCCCGGATATAGCGACACTGCTGCGCCTCGGTGCGGCAATGGGGGTTCGGTTCCGCGTCGAGCTCGTCGTCGACGACGACACCACTGAAATCGAGCCTCTAACGGTGCATCACCGACAGCTCGCGACCACATAAGTTACAGACGGCCACTTCGAGGCTTAGTCCGCAGGCTTCCGCTGCTCCTTCCGCGGGAGCGGTCTTCAGCCGCGACAGGCTTGCTCAGGAGTCGTGAGCGCCAGGGGAACAAGGAAAGGCCCGGCTCTAGATCACATTCTTGAGCTGGACCTCTGATGTTGGAGCGGGTGACGGGAATCGAACCCGCGCTGTCAGCTTGGGAGACGGTCACTGGCGTTGGTGGGCTGAGCTGGGAAGACGGGGGTGCAGGTGGACGGGGTGCGGTTCCCCGCCTGTTCTGGCACGTGATCAGCGCTGCTCGGGACGACCTGGACGAAACCATGGGGGACATGGCGCACCCGCGCATGTGTCCGCATGCCTGATGGCCTCGTCCGTCATCGATCCTTCCCGGCGGAGAGCCGAGCATTTTCGGGACGTGGTACTTGCCGCCGCTATAACGTCCGTGTTATGAACTGGGGAGAGGTGGAACTGGAGCCAGAGGTTGATGAGTGGTTCGACACGCTTGATCAGGAGGGGCAGGAGACGGCGGCGTTCTACGTCGACCTGCTGGCTGAGCGTGGCGTCCTGTTGGATGAGCCCTACACTCGTCAGCTCCGCGGCAAGTTACGTGAGCTGCGTTTCCACCTCGATCGGGAGGCGGTACGGATCACCTACTGGATCGCACCGGGCCGGCGGATCATCATGCTGACGGTGTTCCGCAAGCAGCGGATGCGCGAGTCCGCTGAGATCGAGCGGGTGTGGCGGGCCATGCAGCGGTGTATCGCCGAGGCTCACACGGCAGACGAGGAGTGAGCGGTATGGGTGAGCGCAAGAGCTGGGGCGCCAAGCGGGCCGAGATCATGAGCCGCCCTGGGGCCGGAGCGGCGTATGAGGCCACCAGGATCCGGTTCGAGCTGGGTGAGGCGGTACGGCTGCGCCGTGAGCAGCTCGGCCTGACCCAGAGCGACTTGGCCGAGCGGACAGGCTTGAAGCAGCCGGCGGTGGCACGGTTCGAAGCGGGCGGGACGATGCCGACCATTCCGATGCTGGAGCGGCTCGCGGAGGCTCTGGAGATGCGGCTGAGCGTTCAGTTCCAGCCACTGCGCGAAGCAAGCTGATCTTCAGAGGGTTTCCGGGGCCACGGATCGCCGAAAGAGAACTGGGAGACCGAAGGTCACTGGAAACGACTAAGGTCCAGATCGGGAAACCGTCCCTGACCTGGGCCTTCATGATGAGAGCGGGTGACGGGAATCGAACCCGCGCTGTCAGCTTGGGAAACGGTCGCTGGCGTTGGTGGGCTGAGCTGGGAAAACGGGGGTGCAGGTCAGGGCGGGGCAAGTGACCGTGAGTCCCCGTGAGTGACCGTGGTTCCCCGCCTGTTCTGGCACGGATCTGGCACGTGATCAAGGTACTGCTTCATGTGTTGCTGTGGCGCTGCTCTTGACTGTCCGGCTAGCTGAGGCTGAGAGATGAAGTCTCGACCCATCGATCACCCTGACCGTGGACAGAGATTAGCCAGTGCTAGTGCTGTGACCGGAAACGTTCACCGGGGTGCACACGTGTCCGGCAGGGTTCTCATAGGGCAAAAACCGGGAGCAGTGGAGGAGTCCACGCGGTTTTTTGGCACGAGGCGGTCAGTGTTGCCACCTGTGCCTGTTTTCGCGTGGCGGGCGGACCTCAACCATTGACGGCCTCTGCGATCTGCAGGGCGACCTGGGCGGGCGTGAGGTGCGTGGTGTCGACGACCTCGGCCTCGCCGTGTAGCCACGTGCGGGCCGCTTCGGCGTAGGGCTCAAGGTATTTGAGACGGAATGGGGAGGGGCCAAGGAGAGTGTCCCCCTCGATGCGCCCGCGGAGGGTGTCCTGGTCAGCGTGGAGGACGAAGTGCCGTACCGGAATGGCATGTTGGGCGAGGCCCGCGCTGATCTCGCGCCAGTACTGCTCGACCAGGACGGTCATGGGCATCACCAGAGTGCCGCCGGTGTAGTCGAGTACGCGGCGGGCGGTCTCGACGACGAGTGGCCGCCACGGCGGCCAGTGCTGGAAGTTGTCCGTCCCGGGCAGCCCCGGCGTGATGTCCATGAGTGTCTCGCCGACCTTCTCGGCGTCGAACACCCGTGAATCCGGGATCAGCTGCTGCACGAGCACACTGGTCGTCGTCTTGCCTGCGCCGTGGGTACCGTTGAGCCATACGATCACGGGACCCGATGCTAGCTGTGCGGGCCGCGGGAACGGACACCGGGAAACAGGTCTAGTGCCATGGCGGATGGCGTGGCCACCGCCGGTGAACGTTTCCGGTCACAGCACTAGCGACCATGAGGGCAACACCCCAGTAGCGGCTTTCAAGAGGACAGAGTTCCGAATTGGTAGCCCCGCCCCCTAAGTCACTCAAGATCCAGCTTCCCCGTAGACCTCACAGCCACTCTTGCTCACCGATACCTTCGAACAAAGTTAGTCTGACTAGACAGCTAATCGAGGCCTAAAGTACACATATGGGACACAGTTCTCTAGTGGACTGAAAGGTCACGCGAGGAAATATATCTCTTAGGGTATAACCTGCATCAGGCGTAGAGGCTAGAATAGGGTTCCCTTTGACTCTATCGGAACATAAAATTACTTACCTCGATAGAGGCTCGCAATCTAACCGGAACCGCTCGACAGGGTAAGCAATTGTCTGCACTCGCAATGGCATTGGCAGTAGCAGCCGTTACGGCAGTAGTGCAAGTATGGATAAAAGCAGTCGCCCGCCAACCACCCCCAGGAAAAGCTTTCCACTTCATGCGGGAGGACAGCGTTCTGTGGATAGAGTGGGTTGGCTCCGGGGCGGTTTCTCTGGCACTGATGGCAATTGTTGCGGCAAATAATAGTCAATCACTAAAACCATTCCAGACGTACACTGCTTTATTCGCAATGGCTGTAGCCTGCGGCCCCCTTCCTCTTATATTGAGAGGATTCCTCTATGATCCCGCAAGTGGACAATTAAAGGACTGGCGAAGAATATGGCTGGCTAATATAGCCGGGTTGGTCATCTTGTTGGCAGCCATTGCGGCGGGAGCGGATGTCAATGCGAAATAAGCGAGGAGGCGAGCGAAAATCCTCTGTAAAGGGACATTACAGGACCAGGGCTTCTGGAATGCGTGTCCGCGTCAAAAGCCACGTCCGCACTAAAACGATTTATTCCATTGTCCCACTGCTGGTATCTTTGATCGTCGCCTCAATCAGTATTCTTGCGTCAATCGGTAAGGAAGAGGGGTTTTTTGCGCTTGCAGCTATGGTTGCAATAGGAAGCATATTCACCCTTGCCAACAGATTCTCAGAGGCATGGGTTACACACTTAAAAGGTGCAATAAGGGTCGCTGTAAGCTTATTAGTCGATTTCTTCAAAGCGGACGGTGGGCGGGATAAATAATTCAAATGCCACCCTGGAAGAGGGGGTGGATAATTGGATAGAATATCCACCTGCCTTAGAGGCTCGCCTGTTTAAGCTCATCTGTCTAGATGGCTCTTAGAAGACTGCTTGATCGCTTTCTTCGAATAGATATTCGATCGTAGTACAAAAGTTTCTTTATTGCCCTGCATAGGGTATTGCATCGGGTGCGGCGATACTGCAAGGAGTTGCATGCCTCGACGAACGAACCTATGGCAAGAAATGATCGCTGTCATAGCTGCAAAAATGGCTGGCGATGTCGAGGTAATTGAGTCAGCCATGCTCCCTGATCGCAGGACGGGTGCTAAGCGAGAAGTAGATGTTGTTATTAAATCCCGACTCGGTAACCCGTTTCCACGCGAGCTAATTGTCAGCGTGGAAGCTACGAGCCCTGTCCGTCCCTGCACGGTTGAGTATGTAGAAAGAATGATTGCGAAGCATGCCGACCTGCCCACCAATCAACTAATACTTGTATCCAAAAGCGGCTTCACAGTCGAGGCTCAAACGAAAGCTAATTCCTACGGCGTAGCCTTATTTTCGCCTCAAACATTCAGTGCGACAGATTCTGAGTTTCAGATCGTAAACAAGCTCGAATCGCTACATCCTAGGATTATGAATGTTCAAGTAAAGGGCGCGCGAGTCGCAGTCCAGCGGCCTGATGGCTCGACTACCTGGTTTTTTGCTAGCCAGCAACATATCGTGTTCACGGAGTCGGGCGATGAACTGGACACTTTTGAGCAGTTCTGCTACGCAGAAGTAAAACGGAGTTGGCCGAAACTAGGGGACGCGATCAATTTACACGAGATCGGCGAGCCCTCCCGGCGCGAGGTGTTGTTCTCGACTGGCCCATGGAGAATTTCAGCCCCCGATAGTCCGCTATGTGCAATATTTAGACCAACTCTCACGAGCATGGAATTTCATCCAATATTGGGGGTTCAATTTGCTGCCAGCGTAGACATAGAACCATATGAAGTTCCGCTCACACATATGCGTCTGGGGGAATTTAATGTGGCATACGGAAAGGGTAGTCTCAACGGCAAAACAATGATCCTTGTGGCTGTGGAAAACGAGCAAGGGGGAAGTATTGTCTTCCGCCCTTTGGTGCGCCCCAGATAAATTCTGTCGCAAATGTATTATTCGATTTAGTTTTGGAACGCCAGTGCTCGTCTGATACTCGCGCTTCTCTTGCTCAAGTAACAATCGGTGGTCGGTTACGTCTTCCGGTGAGCCAGGGTGAGGAACGAACCCTGGATCGTCGATCGCCCCCAAGCACTTACCGTGACCAGCCACGCCGTGGCGATCGTTAGGGCTGCATCTGTGCGGTGGCGCGGCAATCCCGGTCGGAGCGTTCGGCCAGTATGGCGCGGTGGGCGTGCGGTGCCCGGCCCGGTGTCCCGCCGCCGTTCGGGACCGGCCCTCAGGCCGCATGCCCGGACGGCGGGCGGGCGGAGGGCCGGGGGTGCGGCGGCGCGCCGCGCCGCCGCGCTTGATACCTCATGAGAACAATTCGGCAGTGTCCGCGCTACGTGATCGTGATCGTGTGACGCCCGGTGTTCAGAGCTTGGTGAGCATGTCCATCACGTCGGCGAAACTGCTGGTCAGGGAGTTGAGGACGGCCTTGCCTTTTTCGGCGGTGGCGAGGGAGGGGCGACCGATGACTCCGCTGCGGGTGTAGGCCTGCATGCCCTCGGTCAGCAGGTGGCGGCGGTCGTCGGCGGTGTGGTCGGCGTCCTGGTAGCCGGGGCGGACGACCTCGGGGCAGGCGTGCAGCAGGAGAGAGGTTTCGATCTCTCCGGCGTGCATGTCCTCATGCATGGAGCTGACCAGCTCGGCGGCGCCCCGTGCCCCCTGCCAGTCTTCGCGGGTGGGAAACAACGCCATCGCGCGGCCTTCGGCGCTGGCCTCCTGAACGACGTTGCTCAGCACGTAATTGCCGCCGTGGGCGTTGACCACCACCAGGGTCTGCGGTCCGGTGCGGGTGACCGAGTCGTAAACGTCGGTGATGACGGCGTGCAGGGTGCGGGCGGAGATGCTGACGGTTCCGGGCCAGGTGCTGTGTTCGTGGGAGCAGGAGATCGTGATCGGGGGCAGCAGCAGGACGGGGTAGGTGTCGGCGATCTTTCGGCAGATGAGACTGGCGATGATCGTGTCAGTGCTGAGGGGCAGGTGGTCGCCGTGCTGTTCGAAGCTGCCCACGGGCAGGATCGCGACGGGGGCGTTGCGGTGGCGTTCCTCGGTGGTGGTCGCGGTGGGCAGCACGTCGTTCACCGTTCTCCTGGCTGGGGTGATGGCAGGGTTTACGGCTCGGTGAGGATGTCGAGCCGGGTGAGCAAGTCTGCCACGTGGGAGTCTGCCGACCACCGGGTCAGGTGACGGCGCAGTGTCTTGAGCTGGCCTGCGACCCGGCTGGATCGTAGGGCCTGCATCCGGCGGACGGCCTCTTCGGTCGCGGTGCATGCCTGGTCGCGTTCGCCTGCCATGGCGTAGGCGGTGGCCGTACGGGTCAGGAGCAGGGCGTGGTCACGTACCTGGCTGGACTGTGACCACTGGGAGCGGCTGGCCTCGAAGATCGGGATGGCCGAGGCGGCCTCGCCCAGCAGGAGCCGGGTCGCCCCTGTTTCCATCGCGACGTATGCCGGGGTGCAGTAGGGGGCACGGTCGTTCTCGCTCTGGGTTGTCCCCGCGGTGGCCTCGACGATCGCCGCCTCCGAGTCGCGGGCGGACTCCGCTGCCTCTCCGAGGTGGGCGTTCGCCGCCGCACGTGTTCTGAGGACGACTGCCCGGAGTCGGGGGGTGAGGGCGCCGGGGTTGGCCAGGGCCGCGTTCGCCAGGCTGAGGCCGTGGCCGTAGTCGCCCGATTCGATGGCGATGACGCTTTTGCGCATGAGGGTGTAGGAGATGACCCGCTGATCGCCCAGTTCCATCGCGTAGTCCAGGGCCCTGGTGGTCCAGGTCATGGCATGCGCGAAGTTTCCCAAGTCCTGGTGAAGCCATCCGTAGAACTCCAGCAGTTCACTGGCGAAGTTCAGGGCCTCGGCGCGGTCGGCTCCCCGGGTCACCCGGCACACCTGCCCGATGACGGGAATCTGGGTTTTGACGGCGCCGATCAGCAGTGGCGGCCCCATGATGGCCTCGGCCTGGATGTGACCGGTCAGCACGTGCCGGAGTCCGGAGATGATGGGGCGGCTGGACGCACCGGTCAGGCCGGTGAGGTATTCGGTCGGCAGGTCTGTTCGTGGCGGCGCCGGTTGGTGAGGTGGCTGCTGGGATGGCCCGGTTTCCGGGCTCGGGTCTCTTCGTGAGGGGGCGCGTGGAGCGAGGCCGAGGGCCAGGCGGGCGGGGTCGGGCATGTGGAGGCCGTTGGCGATGCGTTCGATCACGTCGAACGAGGTGACCTGGGCGGTTCCTTTCATGATCTCGCTGACCTTGCCCTGGCTGAGGCTGACCGCGATGCCGATGCGGGTCTGGCTGGATCCGGTGTGCCGGCGAATCAGCCGGAAGAGGTGGCCGATATCGCGGTTTCGCAGGGCTGTCAGCATTTCGGGGCGTTGCCATATTTCCGGCAGGATAACGACTGGTTCAGTCGCGTCTGCGGGCATATGACCTCCCCTTTTGTTGCCTCGACCGTTGGGTATCCAACGCTTGCCGCCAAGGGGTTATCCCGTCAAGGGATATCGGCTATTCCTTCGGAGGATTCCGGCCCGGGATGGGCTGCGTAAGCGCAGGTGAGGACCCTTGACTCATGATTGCCGAGGAGGAGCCGGCGGGGCAGGGGTGCCGGACCTGCGCCGGGCGTGGATGGCGGTGGATCCGCAGCAGCCGCGCGGAAGCGGAATTCCGCATTGACGGACGGGCCGCGAAGCCGGTCCGCGTGAGGTGTTTCGACTGCCCGGACGTTGTGGAGGTGGCCGCGTGACGGATATGCGGGAGCTTTCACCGGCCGGGCGGACCGGCGCCGTGGTGATCACTCCGGTGATGGCGGCGCGGCGGCTCCAGGCCGAGCTGGCGGCTCTTGGTGTCGCCTCCGACGTTCACGATGGGTACGGGCTGGCGCTGGTGTCGGTCCGGTACGAGTTGGTCGTGTGGACCGACGGCCGGGTGTTCCGGTGGAGGGTGGGCCAGGAGGCGAGGCACGGCGCTGCGGGGGCATACGCGTTCGGCCCGGTGCAGGATCCGGTGACGACGGCACAGCGGGTGGCCGGGCGTTACGTTGAGCTGCGTCGCCGCCACCCTCCCCGGGGTCCGATCGCCGGAGATCCGCAGTGATCGACGCGGGCGGTTGCGTGAGCACGCATGTGGCGATGGCCCAGCGCGGTCACATGCGATTGGTGTGGCATGAGCCGTACCAGGGGGTGGGGCGCCTTCGGGTGGTGGCCTGGACCTGTGACTGCCGGGCCACGCTGTATGAGCTGTGCCATGCCGGAGGACAGGCGTTCATCCGGCGCACACTCCAGCTTGACGGCGATCGTCGGGTGCATGAGACCTACCGGTGGCCGGTCTGCCAGGCGGGCGAGGTGTGGAGGGCGTTGCTGTCCGGTGAGGCCCGATAGGCAGACCCCATGAGCCGGCGCGGCGGGATGGGTCCTTCCTGGTCGGAGGGGTCCGGGGAGGGTTACCCCATCCCGTCGCGCCATAGGTCATGTCTTCCTGATTCGGTGAAGGGCTTCGCACCTTTAACATGCCCTGATAGCCTGCTTGGCTAGACAGGCATGTTGAATGTGAGGCTTTAATGTCGTTTGAATACACGCCTCCCAAGTACGCGCAGTTGATCGCCGAACTGGAACGGCGCATCGACTCCGGCGAGTACCCCGCGGGCTCGTTGCTGCCCAGCGAACACACGCTCATGGCGGAGTTCGGCATGGCGCGGCCCACCGTGGTCAAAGCCCTCGGCGTCCTGCGAGATCAGGGCTGGATCGTCACCCAGCAGGGCAAGGGCCGTTTCGTACGCGGCCGTCCGGCGATGCCCACCGGCCAGCAGCCCCGCGCCGGTCGCGAACTGCTCGACCGCACCGAGAGCCAGGCCGCCGGTCGTCTGCTCACCGCCGGGCCGGTGGAGGCCCCCAACCGCATCGCGGCCTACCTGGGCATCGAGCCGAAGTCTCCGGTTTTCCTGCGCAAGCTCCTCGTGGAGCGCGACGGCGAGCCCGCCGAGATCTCCGCCACCTGGGTCGTGGCCGATCTTGGCGAGGGTACGGCCCTGGCCGAGTCGGCTGACCTGCGGCAGGGGATACGCCGGTATGTGGAGAGCGCGGCCGGTGTCTCCCTGGACCACATCATCGAGCACGTCACCGCACGCAACCCCACGGCCGAGGAGTGCAAGCTCCTGGAGGTGAAGGAGTCCGCCGCGCTGCTGGACGTGTACGCCGTGGCCTGTGATGCCACAGGTAGGCCGTGGGTCGTGGTGGAGAGCGTTCTTCCAGGTGATCGTCATGAGCTGGAGGACGCCTACCCGATCCGGTAGCTCCAACTTTTCTTCCGAAGCCCGCTTGGTGCACTTGACTAGCCAAGCGGGCTTCGTGCTTAATGGAGACACAACATGGTCAGTCAAGCAGGCTGACCAGTCAAAACAAGGAGGTTTGCGCCATGGCCATCCAAGGACCCATCCCGATCGGCTTCGACCAGGTCTTCCCGCACGGCTGCTACCTGGTGGGGGAGGTGCAGCAGGTCAAGGACTTCGACGCCTCAACGGCCACGCGAGTGGTCTACGCCAAGGACAAGACCACCGGCCTGCCCGTCTGGCAAGTCTCCGTGGTCGACGCCGACCCCGAGGCCAAAGCCTCCCAGAAGTCGGTCACCGTCAAGATCCTCACCGAAGTCCAGCCGGTTCCCCCGCCCGCGCTGCCGGGCCTGCCGTTCACCCCCGTCGAGTTCGACGCCATGACCGTCACCCCGTATGTCGGCCAGGACTCCGGACGACTGGCCTACTCCCTGCGGGCGCGGGCGATGCGCGCTCCCCGTACCGTCGCGACCTCGGCCCGGCAGACCGCCTCTTCGGCGTCGGCCAAGGACACGGCCGCCAAGGAGGCTGCGGCGTGAGCACCGGTGGCGAGCACAAGCCGTACAGCTACATCGTCACGACGGTCTGCGAGGGGGTCACCCAGGTGAGCGTCTCCTTCTACACCGCCGACCTGCACCTCATGGTGCTGGGCGCCGAAGACGGGCGGCCGACCCTGGGCCTTTACGGCTCTGAGGGACAGGTGACGATCTCCACCACCGGAGGCGGCCCCGTCACCCCGGCAGACGTGGCCCTGGCCCGCGAGATCTTCCAGGCCGCCGCCCGGTACCTGGCCGAATGCGAACGACTGTGCCCCACAACGGCAGGCCCCGGAAACCTCCGTGCCGCCGATGGCCTGGGCGCGGTCACGGCCTGAAACAGGTAAGCGGGGCCGCTGGAAGCGGCAACTTCCGGCGGCCCCTCACATCTCCCCAGACACGCAATCAAGGAAGAGGTCCAAGTCTAATGTTCAAGAAACTGCCCGGGGATGAGGCGCAGCGTCTCGTCTCCACCACTCCCGACACCGCCGTGGTGTTCCGCCCGGCCGTCGTCACCACCCCGGCCGTCCTTACGATCCTGATCCTCACCGGCCGCATGGTCGCCGGGCTGGTGCGGCTCGTCTGGCGGCACCCCGTCGCTTCGGCCGTCGTCGCGGTGCCCGGGGTGATCTGGACTTTCTACGGGTGGCCGTACGGCCTGGGCGTCGTCACCCTGCTGGTCGCCGTCCTTCTGGGATGGGGGCTGGTCGATCGGGCCTCGTTCCTGCGCCTTGTCGGGTGGCGGCTGCTGGCCTTCTGGCGGCTGGTCTGGGTGTACCGCCGTCACTGGCAGCCGGTGATGATCGTCTCCGGCCTGGGACGCCACCTCGGCGGCCGGGACTACCTGCCCCGCCTTCTATCGGTCTCGTGTACCTCATGGGCCGATCAGGTCGCCGTCAAACTCCTGACCGGCCAGGCCGCCTCCGACTGGGCCGAGCGTACCGAGCAGCTCGCCCACGGGTTCGGCGCCTCCTCCTGCCGGGTCACGGTGGCCCGGTCGGGCCGGCTGCTGCTGACCTTCCCCCGCCGCGACCCCCTGGCCACGCCCCTGTCCGCCCTGCCTGTCCCGGTGGAGGCGTCGGTGGGGCCGGTGGAGATCGGCCGCTGCGAGGACGGCACCCCATGGCGGCTGAAGGTCCACGGCACGCATGTCCTGGTCGCCGGGGCCACCGGGGCGGGCAAGGGGTCGGTCATCTGGTCGACCATCCGGGGCCTGCTGCCCGCCGTGCAAGCGGGGCTGGCCGAGATCTGGGCGTTGGACCCCAAGCTGATGGAACTGAGCTTCGGGCGGGGCCTGTTCGGCGACCGGTACGCCGCCACCCCGGACGCCTGCGTCGCCCTGCTGGAGGCGGCCGTCAAGGTCATGCAGGAACGCGCGGCCCGCTTCGCCGGAGTCCGGCGCACCCACACGCCGACCATCGAGGATCCGTTCGTCCTGGTCGTGGTCGACGAGGTGGCGTTCCTGACCGCCTACCAGCCCGACAAGGGCCTTCGGGTCCGTACCATCGCCGCCCTGGCCACCCTCACCACCCAAGGCAGAGCGGTCGGCGTCGGCGTGCTGGCCGCCCTCCAGGACCCGCGAAAAGACGTGCTGACCATCCGCAACCTGTTCCCCGACAAGATCGCCCTCCGCCTGGATGAGTCGGAACAGGTCGACATGGTCCTCGGCGACGGCGCCCGCGACCGGGGAGCTCTGGCCGACCTCATCTCCCCCCGCCCGGAACGGGGCGCCGGCATCGCCTACGTCCGCCTGGAGACCTCACCCGACCCGATCCGGGTCCGCGCGGCCTACGTCTGCGACACCGACATCCAGGCGATGGCCGCCGCCCACACCACCCGCGCCGCCGACACGCTGCCGCTGCCTGTGCTGCTGGCGGGGGAGGGGGCGTGATGCGGATCGTCTTTCACGCCACGCTCGCCGAGCTGCGGGCCTGGGGGCTGCTGGACCTGCACCGGGGCGACTCCCGGTTCGAGCTGATCAACCTCCGGCTCTCCAAGGACCCCTACAGCGACGCCTACCGGCTGCACGCCGACATTCTCGACCCACACCGCAGGAAGGAGGCTCCATGACCGGCACCGCCCACCCGTCCGCCCCCGTACCCCCGAACGGAGCCGATCGCGCCCTTCCCCGCACCGTCCGCGACACCCTGCCCCTGGCCTTGGACGTCGCGGTGGAGGTGGCCAAGCTCAACGGGGTGTGCATCCGTCCCATTGAGGTGCGCCGCCTCGACACCCACACCGGCCACAGTCGGCCGTTCGACCTGCCGTGCGGCACCACGAATGAGGCCAAGTGCCCGCCGTGTGCCACCCGCAACAAGCAGTTGCGCAAGGCCCAGTGCCGGGAGGGCTGGCACCTGGAGGCCGAACCCGTCGCCGAACCCCACCCGGCCACCGACGACCAGAAATGGCTGATTGAGTTCCGGGCCGACGTGCAGGCCAAGCGGGATGCGGCCGAACACGCCGGGAGGGCCGACGAGGTCGCCGACTGGGATGAGGCCATCGCGGGCATCGACGCGGAGATCAACGCCGCCGGGATGCGCGGCAATGTCGTCGGCGGCCGGACCGCTCCCCGCCGTTCCCGCTCCACCCGGCGACGGCAGGACGCCCCGGACCTGCCTCGGCGCTCCCGGCAGAACACCACTCTCGGGCGGACCTTCGTCACTCCGGACGGCAAGGTGTTTAGGCCCTCGCTGTTCGTCACCCTGACCTTGCCGTCGTACGGGAAGATCCGTCCAGGTCAGGGGGTGCCGGTCGACCCGTCCGGCTACGACTACGCGGCGGCGGCCCGGGATGCCCTGCACTTCTCCAAGCTGGTGGACCGGTTCGTGCAGAACCTCCGCCGGGTCGCCGGGTACGACGTGCAGTACTTCGCCACCGTCGAGCCGCAGAAGCGGTTCGCGCCGCATCTGCACATGGCGATCCGCGGGACCTTGCCGCGTGCGGAGATCAAGCAGATCGCGGCGGCTACGTATCACCAGGTGTGGTGGCCCCAGGTGGATGAGGTGAAGTTCGAGGGCGAGCACCTGCCGGTCTGGGCCGAACGGGCCGAACAGGCGGAGCCGTACGCGGACGGGCAGAGCGGCGACTACCTCGACCCCGCTACCGGTGAACTCCTGCCCACCTGGGATGAGGCCCTCAACCGACTCGACCAGAACGACGATGCCGAACCCTTGCACGTGGTGCGCTTCGGCACCCAGGTCGACGTCCAGGGCGTCCTGGCCAGCTCCCCGGACGCCCACAGGCGCATCGGCTACCTGACCAAGTATCTCACCAAGAGCCTGGGGGAGACCCTCGACCTCGACCCCGCCGACGACTGTCAGGAAGAAGAGGAGGCCGGTCCGGCTCGTGCGGCGATCAATCGAGCCCGCCGGGACCACGCCGCCCGCCTGATCGAGGCGCTGCGCTACGAACCGTGCTCCCCGGCGTGCGCCAACTGGCTGCGCTACGGCGTCCAGCCCAAAGGCGCCAAGCCGGGCATGACCCCGGGCCGGTGCAAAGGCAAGGCGCACAAGGCCGAACACCTCGGCTACGCGGGCCGCCGCGTCCTGGTCTCCCGCAAGTGGTCGAACAAGACCCTGCGCGACCACAAGGCCGACCGCCGGGCCTGGGTGCTGGATGCGCTCGGCCTGCCCGGCGACACCGCCACCGACCCGCACCGGTATGTCTGGCGGCCCGTCTCGGCCAAGGACCCGACCCGGACCCCGCTGCCGGTGCGGCTGCTGCGCGGCGTGGCCAACCGCCACCACACCAGAGCCCGGCTCGACGAACTACGGGCCAGAGCAGACGGCAGACCCACCCCCGACCTTTCGGCAACTCCAGCTCTGGAGGTGGCGGCGTGAGCAGGAAGACCCCGCAAGGACCCGTGTCGCCGCTGCCCGAGTTGGCGCGGGGCCGGCTGCTGACCGTGGAGGAGGCGGCCGAACGGCTGAACACCACGGTCCGCTTCCCTCGCCGCCTGATCGAGGAACGGCGGATCTTCTTCGTTCACGTCGGGCGCAACGTCCGTATCCCCGAGGCCGCGCTTGATGCGTTCATCGCGGCCGGGCTCGTCGCGCCGGTTGCCCGGTTCAAGAGGAGGGCTGCCTAATGGGTGGCAACAGCAAGGGGAGCCGTCGCCGGTTCGGGGCCGTTCGCAAGCTGCCGTCCGGGAGGTATCAGGCGCGCTACACCGGGCCTGACGACGTGGAGCGCACAGCCCCGGAGACGTTCCCGAACAAGACCGACGCGGAGATCTGGCTGGGCCGCAAGGAGGTGGAGATCCGCTCTCAGGAGTGGATCGACCCGGACGCCGGGAAGGTGCCCTTCCGGGAGTACGCGGTGTCATGGATGACGGAAAGGACGCTCCGGCCCAAGACGGCACAGCTCTATGAGGGCCTGTTTCGCCTGCACATCACTCCCGCGCTCGGAGACAAGCTCCTGTTGGAGATCACTCCGCGTCATGTCCGGCAGTGGCACACCCGGCTCCTGGGAGAGGATGGTCCGGGGGCCTCCACGGTGGCCAAGGCGTACCGGCTGCTGCGGGGCGTCCTGAACACGGCGGTGGAGGACGAGCTGATCAAGAGGAACCCGTGCCGGATCAAGAACGCCGGGGTGGAGCGTCCGGAGGAGCGGCCTGTGCTGACCGTGCCGGAGGTCTTCCGGCTGGCCTCCGCCGTCCCTCCCCGGTTCCGTGCCCTGGTGTTGCTGGCGACGTTCGGCAGTCTGCGGTGGGGTGAGCTGGCGGCGCTGCGGCGGTGTCATCTCGACCTTGACGCGCGGACGGTCAGGGTTGAGGCGTCGGTGGCGGAGATGAAGACGGGGGAGCTGATCACCGGCCGTCCGAAGTCGGACGCGGGAACTCGGGTGGTCACCTTGCCGGAGGTCGTCATCGGTGACCTGACCTGGCACCTCCAGCGGTTCAGCGGGCCGGCGCCTGACGGCCTGGTCTTCGTGGGGGAGAAGGGTGCCCAGCTCCGGCGGAGCAACTTCACGAAGGTCTGGGCCAGGGCCGTCACGGAGGCCGGGATTCCGAGGATCCACGTTCACGACCTGCGGCACACGGGCAACACGCTGGCGGCGATGACCGGGGCCTCGCTCAAGGAGCTGATGGCGCGGATGGGCCACTCCAGCACCAAGGCCGCCATGGTCTATCTGCACGCGGCCAAGGACCGAGACCGGGCCATCGCCGACGCCCTCGGGGAGATCGTTAAGGAAGGGCTCAAGCCCATGGAAGATGAGCCCTCCGCCGAGAGCAAGATCAACTGATCTGGCACGGAACTGGCACGCAAGGGGGAAACGGCCCCGGAAACAATCAAGGCCCAGATCGGGAAATCGTCCCTGAGCTGGTCCTTCGTGATGAGAGCGGGTGACGGGAATCGAACCCGCGCTGTCAGCTTGGGAAGCTGATGTTCTGCCATTGAACTACACCCGCCAGCGGTGAGCCGCGTCCTCTACTGTAGCGGAAACTCGGAGGGCTCTTGCCGTTCCCGGGGAGGACCCGGGGAGGAGTTTCCCGGTCTGAGGGGTGCCTGCGGGGCCACGGGGCGTTGGTAGGTTGCCTCACGTGCTGCTTTCCGATCGTGACATCCGTACCGAGATCGAGTCCGGCAGGGTCAGGCTCGATCCCTTCCAGCCGGAGATGATCCAGCCGTCGAGCGTCGACGTGCGGCTGGATCGTTACTTCAGAGTCTTCGAGAACCACCGCTACCCTCACATCGACCCGTCGATGGAGCAGCCCGACCTGACGCGGGTGGTCGAGCCCGAGGGGGACGAGCCGTTCATTCTGCATCCCGGTGAATTCGTCCTGGCCAGCACCTACGAGGTCATCACGCTCCCCGACGACATCGCCTCGCGGCTGGAGGGGAAGAGTTCGCTGGGCAGGCTGGGGCTGCTCACCCACTCCACGGCGGGTTTCATCGACCCGGGGTTCAGCGGGCATGTCACGCTGGAGCTCTCCAACGTCGCGACGTTGCCGATCAAGCTCTGGCCCGGCATGAAGATCGGCCAGTTGTGCATGTTCCGCCTCAGCTCGCCCGCTGAGCATCCGTACGGCTCGCAGAAGTACGGCTCGCGGTATCAAGGGCAGCGGGGGCCGACGCCGAGCCGTTCCTACCTGAACTTTCATCGGAGCCGGATCTGAGACCGGAGGAGACCGGAGGAGAGCCGGGGATACCTGAGGAGATCAGAGGAGGTTCGAGGCGCGGGTAGGTCCTTCTGGGGCGCCGGCCGGACGGCGGGGTGCGGCGAACATGGTGGGGGCGGGGCGTCAAGGGGTCCGGCGTGAGCGAGCCGGTGAAGACAGGCCGGTGAGGGCGCGGGCTGTCCGCAGTGGGGAGCGGTGGGGAAGAGAGCGCGCGTGGGAGGGCGGGAGGGCGGCCGAAGGGTCGACGAGAGGGAAGTGGCGGGGCGCTGGAGAAGCGTCGAGGGGGCGTGTGCGGCGGGCCGTCACGTGGGGGAGTGGCGGGAGGCGCCGGCGGGGCGGCGGGGACTCGACCCCGGAACCACATGCCCTCTGTGTCCGGGTGGGGGTGCCCCTGTGTCTGGATGGGGGCGTCGTGTCCGCCTGGTAGTGATCCGGACGCGTGCGGGCGGTACGTCCGGTGACCGTAAGGCTGGTGTCCGTTGTGCCGATCGGGATTCAAACGGATGAACGACCCGATCTGATGTCGACTGTCCTTACTAACCGTTTACACACATCAACTTGATGAAGTCAACCAGGAGGACGGCTTTCCCCTAGAATCGAGATATTCGATGATCTTATGTTTATAGGAATGTGTGCGTAAGTTTAGGTGAGGGTTGGCTTTCCTGGCTAACGGGGCCGTTAGGTGAGGACAAGATGAAGGTTCGCCCCAAAAAGGTTAGGGAAGAGGAGTGTGGCTCCGCTTGGGGGTCGTGACGGCGTAGCGTGACCGAAAGTCAACGTGATGGTTACCGGAAACGGAAACCCTGGAGGGCCTCCGACCTGGGTTGTCGGCCATGTTACGGCCGGTGGCAACAAGAGGAGTCGGTCGTCCAAAAAGGCGGGGCCATATCCCCGCCGGTGACCGTGCGTTTCCAACGTCCCATCCCCGCACATCTGGAGAGCGACGTGCCCCTGCGCCTTACGCCCAGCGAGGACAGCTACTACGAGATGTTCGCCGCCCTGGGGAATAACCTCGTCACAGCGTCCCACCTGCTGTCGGAAATCGTCAGCGACGGATCGGACAGGCGGGCTCTGGCCGAGAAGTTGCGTACCTGTGAGCACGCCGGTGACGAGCGCACTCACGCGATCATGAACCTGCTCAGCAAGAGCTTCATCACTCCCTTCGACCGGGAGGACATCTACCGCCTCGCGTCGTCCCTCGACGACGTGATGGACCACATGGAGGCCGCCGCCGACCTCACGGTCCTCTACAAGGTCGACGAGCTTCCCAAGGAGGTCATCCAGCAGGTCGAGGTTCTGACGATGGCCGCCGAGCTGACCGCCGAGGCCATGCCCCGCCTGCGCTCGATGAAGAATCTGAGCGACTACTGGATAGAGATCAACCGGCTGGAGAACCAGGCCGACCAGATCTACCGTCACCTTCTCGCCGACCTTTTCAGCGGCGAAAGCGACGGGATGACCATCCTCAAGATGAAGGAGGTCGTCGACCAGCTGGAGATGGCCGCGGACGCGTTCGAGCGGGTGGCCAATACGATCGAGTCGATCGCGCTCAAGGATAGCTAGTGGACCTGACCCTTGCACTCATCATCGGCGTGGTGGTCATAGCCCTGGCGTTCGACTACACCAACGGCTTCCACGACGCCGCCAACGCGGTCGCGACCGCGGTTTCGACACAGGCGTTGAAACCGCGGACGGCCCTGATCATGGCCGCGGGAATGAACTTCCTGGGTGCGAACCTCGGCACACAGGTCGCGTCGACCGTCGGAAAGGGCATCATCGATGCCCCCAAGGGCACGCACGGCCTGGTGATCGTGGCCGCGAGCCTGATCGGCGCGATCGCCTGGAACCTCGTCACCTGGTACTTCGGCCTCCCCTCGTCGAGCAGCCACGCGCTGATCGGCGGTATGGTCGGCGCGGCGCTCGCCTCGTCGAGCGTCATCCACTGGGAGGGCGTGTTCCACAAGGTCGTCATCCCGATGATCCTGTCACCGGTGGTCGGGTTCACCCTGGCGGGGGCCATCATGGTCGCCTTCCTGTGGATCTTCCGCCGCTCCAACGCGCCCACCGTCAACCGGAACTTCCGGCGTTCGCAGGTCCTCTCGTCCGCGGCGCTGGCCCTCGGGCACGGTCTGCAGGACGCGCAGAAGACCATGGGTGTCATCTTCCTGGCGCTCGTGGTCGGTGGCTTCCAGCACACCGGCGACCCGATTCCGCAGTGGGTCATCATCTCCGCCGCGTCGGCCATCGCGCTGGGGACCTACGCCGGCGGCTGGCGGATCATGCGGACGCTCGGCCGCCGGATCTCCGCGGTCACCCCTCCCCAGGGGTTCGCCTCGGAGTCGGCCGCCGCGTCCGTGCTCTACATCGCCGCCATCGGCTTCGGCGCGCCCATCTCCACCACCCACACGGTCACGAGTTCGATCATGGGTGTGGGCGCGGCCAAGCGGTTCTCGGCGGTGCGCTGGGGAGTCGCGCTCAACATCGTGACCGGCTGGGTTCTCACGATCCCGGCGGCCGCGCTCGTCGGCGCCCTGTGCTACTACGGGTTCCACTGGATCTTCGAGTAAATCCCGGACAGAACCCGGACAAAGGTGATGGGACGCCGGTCGACTGGCTGCGACCGGCGTTCCATCGCGTCCGGGGTTCGAGCGCGTCCGGGGTTCGAGCGCGTCCGGCGGGCGTCGTCACCTCCGGTACATGACGTCGACGTCCCAGCGGGTGAAGCCAAGCTTCTCGTAGAGGCGGATCGCCGCGGCGTTGCTCTCGTCCACGTACAGCATCACCTGGGCCAGGCCCCGCGACCGCAGGTGGGTCAGGCCCGCGAGGGTGAGCGCCCCGCCCAGCCCGCCGCCCTGCTCGGCGGGGTCGACGCCGACGACGTAGACCTCGCCGATCGGCTCGTGCCCGTGGCCGCCGTCACCGTGCACCTTGGTCCAGTGGAACCCCACCAGCCTGCCGCCGGCCGTCTCGGGCCGCTCCGCCAGGAAGAAGCCCGCCGGGTCGAACCACGGCTCCCGCTCGCGCCGCCTCAGATCCTCGACGGTCCACGCCCCCTGCTCGGGGTGGTGGGCGAACGCCCTGGCGTTGAGCGCCACCCACGCCTCCTCGTCGGAGGAGCCGGGTTCGAACGCGCGCAGCCGTACGCCCGGGGGCAGGTCGTAGGAGGGGAGCGGCGCGAACAGGGAACGGCGCATCTGCCAGAGCGACCTGGCCTTGACGAAGCCCGCCGACGCCGCAAGGGCCCCGGCCCCGGGGTGGTCGCCGTGCGCCCACAGCCGCAGCCGCCCGCCGGTCCGCTCCAGGACGGCCCGTAGCAGGTGCCGGCCGTATCCCCGGCGCCGGAACGCCGGGTGGATCACCAGCTCCCCGCTGGGGCCCTCGACCGGGTCGGTGGGGTCCACGTGCGCGTAGCCGGCGAGGTCGTGCCCGGCGTACAACAGGACGGCCCCCGCTCGCTCGTCACCGCCGTAACGCAGGTGCAGCATCACGTGCTCGTTGAGGGGCCTGACCCCGTCCGCCTCCGTGGCGGTCTCGACCACCGCGAGCACGGCGGCCACACGTTCTTCGTCAAGTCGTCCCCTGTGTTCCACGCGCACGTTCATGTTCTGGACTCTAGGCGGGTCCGAATCCCGCCGGACGGTCGGGGACTGGCAAAAGCCGCCATGCCGCGGACCGGTTAATCGTTACCTGTCGGGCATTCCCCGCGTGGATCACCGCTTTAGTGTCGTGGTTCATGACGTCTCGCTCCTTTCAGCGATTGATCATGGCCGGTGTCCTCGCCGGAACCGGTCTCGTGCTCGTGCCGGGATCTGCAGAGGCGGGTGACCGATCCTCCGGGGCCGCGTCCTCCGCGTCCTCCGCGTCCCCCGCGTCCTCCGCCTCTCCCACGTCCTCGGGGACGGTCCCGATCCGCCTCCTGGCCGTCAACGACTTCCACGGCAATCTCGAACCCCCGACCGGTTCGTCCGGCCGCATGGTCGACGAGACCGGCACCACCGTCGAGGCGGGCGGCGCCGCCTACCTGGCGGCCCACCTGAAACGGATGTCCGACCGCAACACGCTGAAGGTCGCCCAGGGCGACCTGATCGGTGCCACCCCGCTGCTGTCGGCGGCCTACCACGACGAACCCTCGGTCGAGTTTCTCGGCAAGGTGGGCGTCACCGCCTCGGCGGTCGGCAACCACGAGTTCGACGAGGGCTACGCCGAGCTCCGACGCGTCATGCGCGGCGGCTGCCACCCGGTGGACGGCTGCTCGCCCGCCGGTGCCTGGAAGGGGGCCGGCTACTCCTACCTCGGAGCCAACGTGCTTCTGCGGCGGCCGGACCGGACCGCCGAGAGGGAGGCGCTCGCCGCGCTGACCGGCGGGAACGCGGGCGCGTCGCGCGACCGGCTGAGGGATCTGCTGAAGGACTACGGCATCCCCGCACTGCCCCCGGTGGCCGTCCGCCGGATGAACGGCGTGCCGATCGGTTTCATCGGCCTGGTCACCCGGACCACCCCGGACATCGTCACCTCCGAGGGGGTCAAGGACCTGGAGTTCGCCGACGAGGTCAAGGCGGCCGGCGTCGCCTCCCGGCTGCTGGCCCTGGCCGGGGTCAGGGCCCAGGTCGTGCTCGTCCACGAGGGGGATCAGGTGGCTCCCGGCACGTCGCCCGACGCCTGCGGCGCCCAGCCGGGTCCGGGCAGCCGGATCGCGACCCAGGTCGACGCCGAGGTCGACATGGTCCTCAGCGGCCATTCCCACCAGGCGTACCTGTGCACGGTGTCCGACCCCGCCGGCGGCAGGCGGCTGTTCAGCCAGGGGGGTTCCTTCGGGCGCGTGATCACCCAGGTGGACTTCCGGGTGGACGTCCGTACCCGTGACGTCGTGCGCTCCTCGGTCACCGCGGACAACCAGGTCGTGACCCGGACCGTTCCGCCGGACCCGGAGATCACCGCGTTCGTCCAGACGTGGAAGGAGCGCGTCGCCCCGGTGGCGAACAGGCCGATCGGAAAGATCACCGCGGACATCGTCAACGTCCCCTCCGCCTCCGGCGAGTCGCCCCTGGGCAACCTCATCGCCGACGCCCAGCTCGCCGCGACCAAGGCGGGCGGAGGAGCCCGGATCGCCCTGATGAACCCGGGGGGCGTGCGCGCGAGCCTCGCCTACGCGGGGTCGCCGGCGGGGGAGGGCGACGGTGTGGTGACCTACGGCGAGGCCTTCACCGTGCAGCCGTTCAACAACCTCACGCAGGTGGTGACGCTCACCGGCGCGCAACTCAAGACCGTTCTCGAACAGCAGTTCACCGGCGGCCCCAACGCCCAGCCCTTCGACAAGGTCCTGCAGCCGTCGTCGAATCTCACCTACTCCTACTCCAGGAGCGCGACGTGGGGGGCGAAGGTCTCCGACATCAGGATCGACGGTGTCGCCGTGACCGGCGCGGAGAGCGTCCGGGTCGCCGCCAACAACTTCCTCCTCGGCGGAGGTGACGCCTTCCCGGCGTTCAAGGACGGGGCGAACCTGTGGAGCGGCCCGCTCGACATCGACGCCCTCGCCGCCTACTTCGCCGCCAACCCGCTGGTCGCGCCTCCGGTTCCCGGCCACATCACCGTGACCCCGTAGGGGTGTCCCCCACCGCCCCGGCGGGTGTCCGCCGGGGCGGTGCTCCCCCGTAAAGGTGGGCGCCGTTCCAGGTAAAACCCGCGATACCTCTGCCGTCAGTAAAAACCGACCGGCGTAGTTTGGGCATATCCCTAGAAGGCAGGCCGTACCAGGCTAATCGGGGGTGGCGGCTATGTCGGACCAGCTGTTCCAGGATCGGCGGGAGGCCGGTCGCGTGCTGGCGGGCCTTCTGGGCCGCTACCGGGACAGAACCGACCTTGTGGTCATGGCGCTGCCCAGGGGTGGGGTTCCCGTGGCGTACGAGGTCGCCCTGGCCCTCGGCGCCCCCCTCGACGTCTTCGTCGTCCGCAAGCTCGGCCTGCCGGGCCGTGAGGAACTGGCGATGGGGGCGATCGCAGGCGGCGGGGTCATCGTGTTCAACGAGGACCTGGTCGGGGCGCTGGACATCTCGCCGAGGGTCATCGGGCGGGTGGCCGAGCGCGAGGGCCGCGAGCTTCTGAGAAGGGAGCGGCTGTACCGGGAGGGGCGTCCCCCGCCCGACCTCGCCGGCAAGACCGTCCTTCTGGTGGACGACGGACTCGCCACGGGGGCGAGCATGCGCGCCGCCGTCGAGGCGCTGCGCGCCCACCGGCCGGCCTGGATCGTCGTCGCCGTCCCCACCGCGCCCGAGGCGTCCTGCCTCGAACTCGACGCCCTGGCCGACGAGGTGGTCTGCGCCGTCACCCCGTCCCCCTTCCTGGCGGTCGGCATGTCGTATGAGGACTTCGCCCAGACGACCGACGAGGAGGTGCGCGACCTGCTTCGCGCCGCGTCGGGGCCACGGCGCGTGCCGCCGAGCGGCTCGAAGCGGTGATCTTCGCCGGCGGGCCGGGCGGCGGGGAAGGGGCCCCTGCCCGGCGAACACGGGCGGCCCGCACATCCAGCGAACAGGGAAGAGGGGACCGCGGCCGGTCCGGCGGTGCGGCTCCCTTCCCGGGAGGGGAAACCATGAACGCGGTCCGGATGAACCTGGAGCGTCTGGAGATCCCGGTGGCCGACGGTGTCGCGCTGGAGGCCGACGTCGTGGTGCCGCACCCGGCGCACGGGGTGGTCCTGTTCGCGCACGGCAGCGGCAGCAGCCGCCACAGCCCGCGCAACCGCTACGTGGCGGGCGAACTCCAGCGAGCCGGCCTGGCCACGGTCCTGGCCGACCTGCTCACGCCGGCCGAGGAACGGGTCGACCTGAGGACCGCCGAGCTGCGCTTCGACATCGACCTGCTGGCCGTGCGGCTGGAGGGGCTGATCGACTGGCTGGCCGGGCACGACCCCACCAAGGGACTGCACGCCGGTCTCTTCGGCGCCAGCACGGGGGCGGCGGCGGCGCTGGTCGCGGCAGGGTCCCGGCCCGCCGTGCGGGCGGTCGTCTCCCGGGGCGGCAGGCCGGACCTCGCGGGGGAGGCCCTGCGGGCGGTGCGCCGGCCCACGCTGCTGATCGTCGGGGAGGCGGACCCCGTCGTCCTCACGCTCAACCGCGAGGCGTTGAGGCAACTGCGCGGAGAGACACGCCTGGAGATCGTCCCGGGGGCCACGCACCTCTTCGAGGAGCCCGGCGCGCTGGAGCAGGTGGCCTATCTGGCCAGGGAGTGGTTCCTGCGCTATCTGCCCCTTTCGCCGGACCGGCAGGAGGGCCCTCTCCTTCCCTGAGGTTTCCTGAGGTTTCCTGAGGGAGAGCCGGTTCCCCGAGGGAGGGGGAGCCCCGAGGGAGAAAACCGGGACACCCGGACACCCGGCAAACGGGAGAGCGGGGGAAGGGGAGAAGGGCGGGCGGGTCAGCGGCGGGCGGGCGCGCGTTCCTCGGGGGTCTCGATGCCGCGCTCGGGAACGAACCGGTAGCCGACGTTGCGCACGGTGCCGATCAGGGACTCGTACTCGGCGCCGAGCTTGGCGCGCAGCCGGCGGACGTGGACGTCCACCGTCCGCGTGCCGCCGAAGTAGTCGTAGCCCCAGACCTCCTGCAGGAGCTGGGCGCGGGTGAAGACCCGGCCGGGGTGCTGCGCCAGGTACTTCAGGAGCTCGAACTCCTTGAAGGTCAGGTCGAGCGCGCGACCGCGGAGCCGGGCGGTGTAGGTGGCCTCGTCGATCGTCAGGTCGCCGCTGCGGATCTCGTCGGGGGTCTCATCGGCGGCGGCCATGTTCAGCCGGCCCAGGGCGATCCGCAGCCGGGCCTCGACCTCCGCGGGGCCGGCACCGCACAGGACGACGTCGTCGGCGCCCCACTCGGCCGTCATCGCGGCCAGGCCCCCCTCGGTGACGATCACCAGCAGGGGGCAGGTGATGCCGGTGGTCCGCAGCAGCCGGCACAGCCCCTTGGCGTGGACGAGGTCGCGGCGCGCGTCGACCAGGACGGCGTCGGCGGGAGGGGCGTCGATCAGAGCGGTCGCCTCGGCGGGCGCGACCCGGACGGAGTGCAGCAGCAGTCCCAGCGCCGGGAGTACCTCGGCCGAGGGTTCAAGGGCGTTGGTGAGCAGCAGCAGGTTGCCCACGATGGCTCCTTTCCGTGTCACGTAGGCGATGGCCGTACAAAAACACGTAAGGACCCGGAGGCTTCGTCGTCCAGGTCCCGTGTAGGCGAGGATAGCTCACGGGGATGAGGCGTCCGGTGGGCGCCCACCCGGTGAGCGGTGTTTCCCCTGGTGGATTCACGGTAACAGGACGGTGACCGCGCGTATGTGCCGCGTGGGGGTTGTACGAGGAGTTGATGCGCGGATGGCGCGGGGGACGATTCGCTACTGGGCGGCGGCCAAGGAGGCCGCGGGTGTCGCGGAGGAGCCCTTCGAGGCGGTGACGCTGGCCGAGCTGCTGGCGAGGGTCACGCTGGGGCGTGAGGGTCTCGCCCGGGTGGCGGCGCGCTCGTCCTTCCTGGTCGACGGGGACCCGGTGGGCCGCAGGGCGCACGAGGCGGTCGTCCTCGCCGACGGGGCGACCGTCGAGGTCCTTCCCCCCTTCGCGGGCGGGTGAGCCGGGACGGCCTTCCTCCGGCCGGCCCTCACCGAGGACGTTGAGGGATATCTGGGGATATGCGGTGAGATGGACGTGGAGATGTTAAGAAGTGAGTAATGCGATCTCCGAAATGATCGTCCTGATCGTGTGGTCGCCGCCGCGACGTTTTGGCCAGGATTACCGGGGCATGTGCTGCGTTGGCGGTCTGTCCGGGTCGGAGAGTGAACAGGGAGTCGGATGCGCAGGCTGGTCGCTTTTCTGATTTTGCTGCTCGTTCTCCTCGCGATCGTGGACAGGGTGGCCGTCACCGGCGCCCAGCGGGAGATCGCCAAGCGGATCACCGCCAAGTACGACCTCGACACCCCGCCCGAGGTCTCCATCCTCGGCATCCCGTTCCTGACCCAGGCGATCGCCGGGCGCTACGAGGAGGTCAAGGTCGCCGCGGGGCCGATGAGCCTGGCCGGGGTCCGCATGTCCGCGGTGGACTTCACCCTCCACGGCGTCACCGCGCCGCTACAGGACCTGGTGTTCCACGCCGAGCGGGTGACCATACGCGCCGAGCGTGTCGCGGGCACCGTCGTCGTGCCGCTGGAGACGCTGAACCAGAAGGCCCCGAGCGGGGTGAAAATCGCCGTCGCCGGCGACGCCCTCACGGTCAGCGGGGAGATCACCGTGCTGGGGCGGAAGGTGCCGGTGAAGGCCGATCTGAAAGTCGACGTGAACGACGACGAGATACGGTTCGTCCCCGGGAAGGTCACCCTCGGCGGCGGTATCCCGGTTCCCCAGCCCGAGCGTTTCATCGGCTACCGTCTCCCGATCGGGGACCTGCCGTTCAACCTGAAGGTGACCGGCGTCAAGGTCGTGCCGGAGGGGATCAGCGTCTCGGGTGAGGCGAGCAACGTGCCGCTGCGCGGCTGAGACCACGACCGCTCCACGGTCGCGTCCGAGCCGGTACGGTCGAGGGGCCATCCGTTCCGACCGTCCCCACCTTCCTCCGTGTCCGGGCCCCGTACGGGCCGCCCGCCTTCCGTGACCGGACCGACCGCGACTGAGCCGAGCCGTGACTGAACCGAACCGCCCCCCCATGCGTTCCGAGGATGTGAGCCACGCCGGAACCGCCGATGAGCAGCTCGTCAGAGCGCTTTTCGACGAACACGGCGGGCCGCTTTACGGCTACGTTCTGCGGCTGACGGGCGACCCGGGAAGGGCGGAGGATGTCGTGCAGGAGACGCTGCTGCGGGCCTGGCGGCATCCCGACGCGCTCAACGGTCGTCCCGTCCGCGCCTGGCTGTTCACGGTGGCCCGCAACCTCGTCGTCGACCAGCATCGCGCGCGCAGGTCGCGCCCCCCGGAGACGGGGGCCGAGGCGCTCGCCGTCCTGCCCGCCGACGACGAGCTGGAGCGGGCCGTCGAGTCCTGGGCCGTCGCCGAGGCCCTTGCCACGCTGCGGCCGGAGCACCGTGAGGTGCTCGCCGAGGTCTACTACGGGGGGAAATCGGTGAAGGAGGCCGCCGAGGCGCTCGGCATCCCCGCCGGGACGGTGAAGTCACGTACGTACTACGCGCTTCGCGCGCTCAAACTGGCGCTGGAGGAGCGGGGGCTCGCGCCATGACGACGAACTGTGACGACATCCGGCTGTCCCTGGGGGTGTACGCCCTCGGGGCGCTGGAGCCGGAGGAACGCGTGCTCGTCGAGGCCCACCTCGCCGGGTGCGCGGCCTGCCGGGCGGAGTCGGAGGAGCTGTCCGGTGTCTCGGCGTTCCTCGGGCGGGTGTCCGAGGAGGACGTGGCACAGGCCGCCCGGCCGCCCCGGGTGGTGCTCGACCGGCTGCTCGCCGTCAAGGTCAGACGGCGCCGGATCACCCGGACGCTGCTGTCGCTGGCGGCCTCGGTCTTGGTGATCGGGCTGGGCGGCGCGGTGTGGACGGCCAACCGGCCCGCGCAGGACAACGCCTCGACCCTGTCGGCCCCGCTGCCCGCCGGCAACGAGAGGTCCGGCGGCGAGAGCGAGGCCACCGGGGACGAAGGCACCTTCTCGGCCAGGCGGAAGCCCGACCCCTCCGGTGCCTCCCCCATGGACGCCCCCGCCTCGGCCGACGGCTCCTCCTCCGCCCTCCCCATGGAGGCGTACTCCGGCGAACGGCTGGTGCGCAAAGGGCGCAACGACCCCGTCCGCGCCACGGTGATCGCGACGGAGCGGGAGGGGACGACCACCGTCAGGGTGGTGCTCTCCGGGGTCGCCATGGGCACCCCCTGCCGGCTGGAGGTGGTCGCCGCCGACGGCACGCGGCAGACGGCGGGCAACTGGATCGTCGACCGGGCCGCCTACGACGAGTCGGTCGCCCTGCCCGGCAGCACGACGATCCCGCTCGGGAGCATCGCGAAGTTCGAGATCGTCACCGGCAGGGGCCGCGTGCTGCTGACCGTCTCCGCCCGCTGAACCCTCCGGCGGGCCGCCGCCCGAGTTCCCGCGCGGCCTCCCGGGAGGGTTCCGGGGACACCCGGGACGTCAAGGACGCCGGGGATGTCGGGGATACCCGGGCCGGCGTGGGACGCCGAGGACACCGGGGAATGGCCGGGTGAGGGCGCGTGTTGTCGTCCTCTGTGACCGGATGGACAGTGGTGCTGATCACTCTCGCCGTGGCCACGATGGCGGGGGTGGTGATACGGCGGCGCGACGGCGTGCCGCGCGAGGCGGGAGGCGATGTGGAGAGGCTGACGTCCGGCGACCTCGACGCCCCGCTCGGGGAGCGGGCCACGCTCGTGCAGTTCTCCAGCGCCTTCTGCCAGCCCTGCCGGGCGACCCGCCGGATCCTGTCCGAGGTGACGGAGATGGTCCCCGGGGTGGCCCACGTGGAGATCGACGCCGAGACCCGCCTGGACCTGGTCCGCTCCCTGAACGTCCTGCGCACCCCGACGGTACTGATCCTTGACGCCTCGGGACGTGTGGTCAGGCGCGCCTCCGGGCAACCTCGTAAGGCGGACGTGATCGGAGCCCTGGGCCTCGCCGTCGGAGAGTGAGCGCGCCGATCCGCCGTCCGCCGGGTCATCGGTCTCACAAACTGGACAGGGATGTGACAGAAGATGGAACGTCGGGGTAATGTCATGAGCATGAACCCCACGACAGAGCTGCTGACGAAGCGGCGCGCGGTTGATTTCTGCCGCGTGGCCACCGCACTCTGTCGTGCCTCCTAAGGGCGATCTCAAGCGGTCCTCGCGCCGCACCGATCTGTACACCCCTTCAGGATCATCAGACGATGCACGCTGATCCCCGAGCCCTTCGCTTCTCCGCGGCCGTGACGGTCGTGGTCCTCGCGCTTGTCCTGGTGACGGGCGGTGCGTGGCTGCTGGCCTTTCAGGCAGTGGTGTTCGCGCTGGGCGCCTTCGGCGCCTCGCCGTACGGGATGATATTCAAAGAGATAGTGAAGAGCCCTCCCAGGGAGCTGGAAGACGCCACGCCCCCGCGTTTCGCGCAGGGAGTGGGCCTTTTCTTTGCTCTGGTGGGTTTGATCGGATACGTCACGCAGATCACGCCGTTGGCCCTCGGCGCCACCGCCGCGGCACTTTTCGCCGCCTTTCTCAACGCAGCCTTCGGGCTCTGCCTCGGCTGCGAGATGTTCCTGATCGTTCGCCGTTTACTACCCGCCGCAAAATGATCCCGGAGGATCCATGAGCCGCTCCGCCGTCCTGGTGGACGCCGACTGGGTCGAGGCCAACCTCGGCACCGACGGCATCGTCCTCGTCGAAGTCGACGAGGACACCAGCGCATACGAAAAGGGCCACATCCGTGGCGCAGTGAGGGTCGACTGGAAGACCGACCTTCAAGACCCCGTCCGCCGCGACTTCGTCGACCGCGAGGGCTTCGAGGCGCTGCTGTCCGCCCGTGGCATCGCCAACGACGACACCGTCGTCCTCTACGGCGGTAACAACAACTGGTTCGCCGCCTACGCCTACTGGTACTTCAAGCTCTACGGCCACGAGAACGTCAAGCTGCTCGACGGTGGCCGCAAGAAGTGGGAGCTCGACTCCCGCGAGCTGGTCAAGGACGTCCCCAACCGTCCCGCCACCGAGTACCGGGCGACGGAACAGGACCTGTCCATCCGCGCCTTCCGCGACGACGTCGTCTCCGCGATCGGCAAGCTCAACCTGGTCGACGTGCGCTCGCCCGACGAGTTCACCGGCAAGCTGCTCGCCCCCGCGCACCTTCCGCAGGAGCAGGCCCAGCGCGCCGGCCACGTGCCGACCGCCCGTAACATCCCGTGGTCCAAGGCCGCCAACGACGACGGCACCTTCAAGTCCGACGAGGCCCTGAAGGCCCTGTACGAGGCGGAGGGCGTCGACTTCGCCAAGGACACCATCGCCTACTGCCGTATCGGCGAGCGCTCGGCTCACACGTGGTTCGTCCTGCACGAGCTCCTCGATCAGCCCAGCGTCAAGAACTACGACGGCTCGTGGACAGAGTACGGCTCGCTCGTGGGCGTGCCGATCGAACTTGGAGAGGCCCGATAATGACTCAGGGATGCGCCGCCCCCGAACAGACCATCGCCCTTCCCGCCGGGATCGACCTTTCGACCCAGGCCGTCATCCAGGGAGTCGTCTCCGGCGCGGGCACGGCCTACGCCCGCCTGCTGGACCACTCCGGTGAGTTCACCGGCGAGGTCGTGGTGTCCGACGAGGGCGTCTTCCGCTTCTTCGCCGCCCCCGGTGACTGGACCGTCCGCATCATCGCGGGCGGCGGCGTCACCAAGGACGTCCCCGCCCAGGCCCGCCTGGGCGAGGTCACCCAGCTCGCCGTGGCGGTCTGACCCGCACGGCGCGGCTCGACGACACAGGGACCGGCGTCTCCTCTTATGGGGGCGCCGGCCCTTGGCGTGCGCCCACCGGCGCGCGGCCTCGCGGCGGCGCCGTCCTGACGCCGTCCCGTCCTGGACCGTTCCATCTCGGGCCGCGGCCCGGCGTCGTGGTCGTGGCTGTGCCTGTGGCGGGCGCACGGCGGGCGGCTCAGCGCCGGAACAGCAGCACCTGGTCGCCTGGCTCGGGCTTCGCGGAGTCCGGCCGGGCGAACGTCTCCGCCGACTCCTCCTCCAGGGGCATCCGGTCCTCCAGGGGCATCCGGGCCGCGCTCGGGGTGATCCGCACCTCGACCTGGCCGGCGACCTCCCGGGGCACCAGGCTGATCGCCTCGTAGGCGTATTCGGCGCCGACCAGGTGGTCGCCGACCGAGACGGGGAGGCCGTCACGGACGATCTCCGTCTGCCACGAGCGGCCGTCGGGGTGGCGGACCTCGATGCCCGGAGCGGCCCGCCGGGCCACGCCCTCGGCGTTCAGGGACGTCCTGGTCACCGTGATCTTCAGCCACCGCAGGCCGGGGCCCGCCGGGCGCGCGTCCGGCAGCGCGTCCGCCTGATCGACGTCCACCTTCCACGCCACGTTCATGAGGACCCCGGTGCCCCCCGGGGGGACGACGTGGACCCGGGGGGCGGGCACGCCCGCCTGATGGGGGCGGTAGTCGTTCCGGGTGGGGACGCCGGGGGTCAGCGTCACGGCGACGACCGCGGCGAGGACCACGACGAGGGCCGCGACGAGGGACACGACGCCGATCCGCAGTGCCGTACGGCGCCGCGCGGGGGCGGGCTCCTCCCACACCGGTGCGTCCTCACCGGAGACCCTGGGCTCGGGCACCACCCCGGCCGCCGTCTCGGATGCCACCCCGGCCGCCGTGGAGGGCTCGGCCCGTGACGTCCTGGCGCCCGTCCCGGACGCCTCCCCGGCCTCCCTGGGGTCTTCGGGCTGTTCGGGGGCGGTCCGGGGAGAGGGCGGGGCCGCGGGCACGGCGGGGAACGGCTGGGTGGAGGAGCCCGGTGGCTCCTCCGCGGCCCTCGCCACGGGCGGCCAGACCTGCTCGTCGGCGAACGTACGGCGGGGCCCGGGATACCACAGCTCGGAGGCGTGTCTCGGCGGCGGGGTCCCGGGTGTGACGGTGATGGGCCGGGGAAGCTCCGGCGGTGCGGCGGCCCGAGGGGCCGGGGGCGCGACCGGGGCGGCCACACGGGCCTCGGGGGCGGCGGTGGGGCCCGCGGTGGCGGAGGGCGCGGGAGCGGCGGGGGCCTCAAAGACGGGCGCCTCGAAGGCGGGCGCCTCGAAGGCGGCGGGGGCTTCAAAGGCGGCGGGACTCTCGGGAACGCCGGGGACGGCCGCGGGCTCGGGCCGGGAGCCGGACGGAGGCGCCGGCCAGGCGCCGGAGGAGGGCCAGGGAGCGCCGCGGTAGCCGGTGGACGTCGAGGACCCCTTCGGGCCGTCCGCGGCGGCGGGGGGCGCCACGGGCTCCGGGGAGCCGGGGGAGCCGTTCTCGGGGAGCGGGGTGCCGGTCACGTGCGGCTCACCGGCGGGCGGACGCCCTCCGCGGCGGGGGCCGGGCCTCGCGCGGCGGTTCCGCCGAAACCCGGCCCGACACCCGTGACCGTTCCACCGGGACCAGGCCCGACACCCGTGATCAACCCACCGAAACCCGGGCCGACCCCCATGACCAGGGCGATCGCCGGTATCGCGAGCGGGCGTCGTCCGCGCGCGTCACCGGAGCGAGACGTCATGACAGAGGATGGTAATCGCTGGCCTCCGTCTCGACCGACTCATTCGTCCGTTAAGTAGTGGGGAACATGGGGAAAATACAGCAGATTGGCGGGAACGCTGCCCGAATCGGAGGTCCAGCTCTTACGCTGTCTCCGAGGCGGCGAGAGCCCTATGGCGGAGGTTCCGTGGCGGACGTGCATCCCGAGCATGCGCAGCTCCAGGCGGACCGGATCTACCTGGGCTGGCAGTACGCCCTGCTGCATCCTGACCCCGGTCCGGCTCCTCGCCGTCCCTCTCCCGCCGCCGAGGACGCCGCCGCGCCGGTCGACCCCGACTGGGTGCGCCGGGAGCGCCTCAACGAGCACCTGCTGAACCGCCCGGTGAAGGTCTTCAGGTTCTTCATGGCCGGGCTCGCCGTGCTGATCCTCCTCCTCGGTGTCACCGAGCTGCTGAGCTGGTCGTTCGCGGCCCTGGGGTTGATCGCCTCCGGCGGGGTGGCCGCGTTCTGCAGCTACGCGATCTACCAGGGCGACCGGGCGGTCCGCCACCGGATCGAAGAGCGCCGGGCGGTCGACGACCGCCAGCGGGAAGAGCGCGACAGGGAGCTGTTCCAGGCCCAGGAGGAGCACGCCGTCCGCTACCGCGAGTGGGCCGAGAAGAAGGAGCGCCACGACCGGCAGCTCACCTGGTACGCCGTGACCGTGCCGGACGAGATCGACCGGATCGACGTGGCGGGGGGCACGCTGCCCGGCTGGTCGGCGCTGATCACCCTGCTCGGCGCCACCCGCCTCTACAGCGGCGGCCACCTGACCGTCCTCGACCTGTCCGAGGGCGCCATCGCCAAGGACCTCATCGAGCTGGCGCGCAGGGGCGGCGACGACCCGCTGGTCTGGGTGCTGCCGGTCGACCTGCCCCGGCTCGACCTGGGGGCGACGCTGGCCCCGGAGGCGTTCGCCGACGTGCTCGCCCACGTGGTGAGCGTCAGCGAGGAGCACCGCACGACCAGGGACCTGTCGTTCGACAACGCGATCCTGGAGCGGGTCCTGGGCGTCCTGGGCAAGAACGCCACGATCAACCAGGTCACCGCCGCCCTGCGGGCGCTGGCCCAGGTCGGCGACCCCCGTGACGACCTCCTGCGCGGGCTGATCACCGCGACCCAGCTTGAGCGGATCGGCACGCTGTTCGGCCGGGGCGTCAGCGACCGGGTGGTGATCGAGCGCGCCTGGGCGCTTGAGTCGCAGCTCCGCAAGCTGGAGACCCTGGGCTCGGAGGCCGTACGGCTGCCGCCCGCGCGCCTGCGGGTGGTGTCGATGGACCGGCAGGCCGGGGTGTTCGGCAACCGCGTCCTGGGCACCTACGTGACCACCGCGCTCACCCACATCCTGCGCCAGTCTCCGGCCTCGGAGCGGCCGTGGTACCACACGATCATCGTCGCGGGCGCGGACAAACTCCGCGGCGACGTGCTCGACCGGCTGATGGACGCCTGTGAGACGTCGCGGACCGGCCTGGTGCTCACCTACCGGTCGCTCACCCCGACCGTGCGGGAGCGGCTCGGCAGGGGGCACGCGGCGGTGACGTTCATGCGGCTGGGCAACGCCGAGGACGCCCGGATCGCCAGCGAGCACGTTGGCACCGAGCACCGCCTGGAGCTGGCCCAGCTCACCGAGACGATCAGCGCCGCCGGGGCCGGGCTCGACGGCGGCTACGTCTCCACCGTCGGCCAGGCCGACGACGGCGACGACTCCCGCGACCTCGGCCGTGCCGACCTGAAGGAGGACATCACCTCCTCCACCGAGTGGGGTCGCAGGGCGACCGAGGCGATGGGGGAGACCGAGCGGGTTCTGCATCGTTCCAGGGAGTTCCTGGTCGAGCCGCACCAGCTCCAGCAGCTCCCCACCACCTCGGTGATCGTCACCGACGCCACCGCACAGGGGCGCAGGGTCCGCCTCGCCGACGCCAACCCGGCGATCCTGACCTTCCCCAAGACGACGCTCGGGGAGTTCGACGAGATCAAGGAGGCGGTGCTGGAGCGCGCGGAGGGGGAGCGGCGCCACGAGCCGAGCCTGGCCGGAGACGTTCCCCCCAACCTCGGCCCGCCCCCGGCCCGCCTCGACTGGCGTAAACGCCAATGAGACGTCCGTTTGAGGTAATGGCCTGGTCAATGCGGAGGTGCGATCCCCGAGGAAGGTTCGACCTTGGTTGCCGGGATGCCCCGTCCCCGGATGGCCCGGATCGTCGCCGGTCGGTACGGCGGAGCGATCCCGTGAAGCGTCGACCCCCCGTCCTGAGCCGGGTCCCCCGGGTGGAGAGTAAATGCAGCCAAGCGTGTCCCGTCCTCCCAGTCCCCTGGCCGGTCCCTGGTACCGGATCCAGTCCATCACGGCCCCCTCGCGCAGCTCGTCGGCGGAGTGGGACTTCGTCACCGTCCTGCCCGCCGTGCTCTCCGCCGCCCAGCGCAACCGGCCCTTCGTGGCCGGCTGGCTCTCCCGGGGCTCCGGCGCCCCGCTTGAGCTCATCACCAACGCCGGGCCGCTGACCCCGCCGCGCCCGCCCCGGCGGGCGGTCGCCGAGATCGACCCGGTCCCCACCGGTCCCGAGCCGCTGCTGTTCCCCAGCGGCGCCCGGGGCGTGCGGATCGGCGAGGAGTGGCTGCGCGACCTGTCCGACCTGGCCTGGGCCGTCTGCCCCGGCAGGCAGGCCCCGCCGCTCGGTGGGCGCCGCGAGCCGGACGGCGACGAGATCCGGCGGCCCACGCTGTTCGAGTCCACCCTCGTGACGCTCATGTCGCGGCCCTTCGCCTGGCTGGTGGTGGCCGAGCAGACCGACCTGCTGGACGCCGAGGTGGTGCATCTGCGCACCCAGCTCAACGTGCTCCGGCAGTACGGCGACGCCTCCGAACGCTCCCGCTACGACGCCGAGCGGGCCGAGCGGCGCATGCAGGAGCTGGACGCCTTCCGCGAGGCCGGTCTCTGGAGCGTGCGGGTGCTGGCCGGTGCCGCGGGCCCCGAGGAACTGCGGCAGATCGCCCCGGTTCTGGTCGGCTCGGCCGAGATGAGCCACCACCCCTACCGGCTGCGCAGCGCGCTGACCGGGCCGGTGCACGGCTTCGCCGAGGCGCTCTCGGTGACCCTGCAGGACCCGGCCGACGGCACCGCGGCCCCGTTCGCGGCCACCGCGGGCGCGCTCGCCGCGCTGGCCGGGCTGCCCCGCAGGGAGGTGCCGGGGGTGCGGGTGCTCGACGCGGGCTTCTTCGACGTGACCAGCGAGTCGGAAGCCGCCCCCGGGGCGCTCACCATCGACCTGGGGTCGATCCTGGACGGCCAGGACAGGGCGGTCGGCTCGTTCAGGGTCCCGCTGGCCACCCTCAACCGCCACGCGTTCATCACCGGCGCCACCGGCTCGGGCAAGTCCCAGACCGTCCGGCACCTGCTGGAGCAGCTGACCGGCGCCGGCATCCCGTGGCTGGCCATCGAGCCGGCCAAGTCCGAGTACGCCGCGATGGGCGGCCGGATCGAGCATCTGGCCCCGGTCACCGTGATCAACCCCTCGGCCCCCGACAGCGTGCCGTTCAGCGTCAATCCGCTCGCCCCGGAGCCGGGCTATCCGGTGCAGGCCCACATCGACATGGTGCGGGCGCTGTTCATGGCGGCCTTCGACGCCGAGGAGCCGTTCCCGCAGATCATGTCGCTGGCGCTGCAGCGGGTCTACGAGACCAACGGCTGGGACGTGGTCACCGGCTGGGCCGCTCCGGGGGCGGCGGTGCGGCCCGCCGTGCCGACCCTTGAGCAGTTGCAGCAGCACGCGATGGACGTGATCAAGGAGATCGGCTACGGCAGGGAGGTCCAGGCCGACGTCGAGGGGTTCATCTCACTGCGGCTGAGGTCGCTGCGGGTGGGGTCGGCCGGGCGGTTCTTCGAGGGCGGGCATCCCGCCGACATCGGCGACCTGCTCCAGCGCAACGTGGTGCTCGCCATCGAGGACGTGGCCAACGACGAGGACAAGGCGTTCCTGATGGGCACGCTCATCATCCGGATCGTCGAGCACCTGCGGATGCGGGCCAGGAAGGAGCGGAGCGCCGGGCTGCGGCACGTCATCGTCATCGAGGAGGCCCACCGGCTGCTGCGCGACCGGGGCGCCGGGCGGGCCAGCACGCACGCGGTGGAGCTCCTGGCCGGCATGCTCGCCGAGATCCGCGCCTACGGCGAGGGCATCGTGGTGGCCGAGCAGATCCCCACCAAGCTCGTCTCCGACGTGGTGAAGAACACGGCGCTGAAGGTCGTGCACCGGCTGCCCGCCGAGGACGACCGCCGGCTCGTCGGGGCCGCCATGAACCTCGGCGAGGAGCAGTCGCGGCAGATCGTCTCCCTGCAGCCGGGTGTCGCGGGGGTCTTCGCCGACGGGATGGACCGGCCGCTGCGGGTGCAGGTGCCGCTGGGGGAGCACCGCGAGCGCCTGCTGCCCGGTCACATGCCGCCGATCTGCGGTCGCCGTTCGGCCGCCTGCGGTCAGGAGTGCCGGACCGGCCGGGCGTGCACCCTCATCGAGCTGCGCGAGGCCGACCTGCTCGCCGACGCGCCCGAGTGGGCCTGGCTGCGGATCTGGACCGACGCGGTGGTGCTGGCGTTCTGCGTCAACCGGCCGGTGCCGGGGGTGCCCAGGGCGCTGTCCGACCTGTGGGCCGAGCTGCCGCTGCGGCGGCGTGAGTGCCTGCTGGCCACGGCGGTGGAGCGCGGCGTGGGCCGCCGCGCGTGGTCGCTGCGCACCGTCGGCGACCCGGCGAAGCTGACCGAGCAGGTCGCCGCGATCGCCACCCGGCTCCTCGGCCCCGACCGGGAGCCGGGAGAGCGGCCCGGTCCGGGCTGGGTCATCCCGCAGGTCCGCTGGCTGCACGAGGTGGACAGGCTCTTCCCCCACGGCCGTCCGGCACCCAGCCCCCGCGACTCCGCGCCGGTCATGGAGTACCCCCTGTTCAACCGCCCGGCGGGCGGCGGTGAGCTGCTCGGCCACCGGGCCAAGGCGCTGCGCCATCACCCGCTGTCCATGGAGGTGGAGCGCAACAGGGCCCTGGCCTGGCGGGCGATCCTCGGTGACGACGAGCACGAGGGGGTGGAGCGCGACATCGCCATGGTCACGATCGGGGTGGATCCGGCCGACCGGCTGCGGCACGTGGCCCAGACGATGGGGGCGGCGTGGCTGGAGAGCGTGCTGTCGTGGCCGCGCCGGTTCGTGCTGCCCTTCGACGAGGCGTCGCCGGAGAGCGCGGAACTGGCCTTCACCGGTGAGACGTCCGAACGGTGAGGGCGCGCCCGCCGCGGCGTGTCCGGGGGCGGTCCGCCGTGCGGGCGGGCCGCGTTCGGCGCGGGCGGCGCGGAGGGGCGTCACCAGACGGTGAACGCGACCAACCACGGCTAGGATCGGCGGCATGAACGATTCGGCGAAACCGGCCCGTCCGGCCCCCGCGTCGTCCTGCGACAGGCCGCCAGGCGAGGAGACGGCATGACTCAGCTTCCGCTGCGAGCGCAGCTCGCGAGCGCTCTCGGCCGCACGGCCGCGACCCTGTCCCGGGCCACCGGCCGAGGTGACGGGTCGGTGATCGGAGGCAGGGTCGGGCTGGCGCTTGAGCCCGACCTGCTGCGTAAGCTGGCGCGCGACCGCAAGCTGGCGCTGGTGAGCGCCACCAACGGCAAGACCACCACGACCCGGCTGATCACCTCCGCGCTCCAGGAGCTCGGTGACGTCGCCACCAACGCGTTCGGCGCCAACATGCCCGCCGGGCACGTCTCGGCGCTGTCGTCGGCCAAGCACGCCCCCTACGGCGTGCTGGAGGTCGACGAGAAATACCTTCCCGAGGTGATCGACACCACCGGCGCCGGGGTGGTCGTCCTGATGAACCTCAGCCGCGACCAGATGGACCGTGCCGGTGAGATCTGGCTGCTGGCCCAGAGGTGGCGGCGGGCGCTGGCCGGTAAGGACACCCATGTGATCGCCAACGCCGACGACCCGCTGGTGACCTGGGGCGCCTCCACGGCCTCCAGGGTGACCTGGGTGTCGGCCGGGCAGCCCTGGAAGGAGGACTCCTGGTGCTGCCCCGAGTGCGGCGGCCCGCTGGACCGCAAGGGGATGGAGTACGTCCCGCCCGGCGGCCACCTGTCGGGTGTGGTCATCTCCCATACGGTGGACAACGACTGGGCCTGCCGTGAGTGCGTCTTCCGGCGGCCGGAGCCGACCTGGTTCCTCGACGAGGACGCGGCGATCGACCCGCGCGGGCAGCGCTGGGTGCTGGACATCCAGCTTCCCGGCCGCGCCAACCGGGCCAACGCGGTGGTCGCGCTGGCCACCGCGGAGACGTTCGGCGTGCCGGTCGAGCGGGCCCTACCGCGGCTGCGCGAGGTCACGTCCGTGGCCGGCCGCTACACCACGGTCCAGCGCGACGGCAGGCACGCCCGCCTGTTGCTGGCCAAGAACCCGGCGGGCTGGCTGGAGGCGTTCGACGTCCTGGACCGTGCGCTGCCGGTGATCCTCTCGGTGAACGCCCAGGGGCCCGACGGCCGTGACACCTCGTGGCTGTGGGACGTGGACTACCGCGTGCTGCGCGGCCGGCAGGTCTTCGTGACCGGGGAGCGGCGGCTCGACCTCGCGCTGCGGCTGGATGTGGCCGGTGTGCCGTTCACCCTCACCGACTCCTTCGGGGAGGCGCTCGCCGCGCAGCCGCCGGGCAAGGTCGATGTGATCGCCAACTACACCGCCTTCCAGCAGATTCGATCGGAGTTCGGTCGTGCCGTCTGACAGCGTCCTACGCCTTGTCTGGATTTATCCGGACCTGTTGAGCACCTACGGCGATCAGGGCAACGTCCTGGTCCTGGAACAGCGCGCCCAGCGCCGCGGCATCGCGGTCGAGACCCTCCACGTGCGCTCGGCCGACGCGGTGCCCGAGAGCGGCGACATCTACCTGATCGGCGGCGGCGAGGACCGCCCGCAGATCCTCGCCTCGGAACGGCTGCGCAGGGACGGCGGCCTGCACCGGGCCGTCGCGCGCGGCGCGTCCCTGCTGGCCGTCTGCGCGGGTTACCAGATCATGGGCACCACGTTCGGCGGCGAGGAGGGCCAGCCGGTGGAGGGCATCGGGCTGATCGACATCTCCAGCGGCAGGGGCGCCGGCCGGGCCGTCGGCGAACTGGCCGGTGAGGCCGACACGGTGCTCGGCATCCCGACGCTGACCGGGTTCGAGAACCACATGGGCGTCACCCGGCTGGGCCCGGGCGTCCGGCCGCTGGCCCGCACGACGGTCGGCACGGGCAACGGCGACGGCACCGAGGGGTGCCACATCGGCAAGGTCGTCGGCACCTACCTGCACGGTCCCGCGCTCGCCCGCAACCCCGGCCTGGCGGACCTGCTGCTGACCTGGGCCGTCGGGGCGCAGCTGCCGCCCCTCGACGACACCTGGTTCGAGCGGCTTCGCCGGGAACGGCTGTCCGCCGTCCTGCCCCGCTGAGGCCGCCGGGCCTCTTAAGGCCGGGTCCTCTTCCGAGCCCCCGAGTTCCCTCTGGGCCCGCCGGGCCCGCCAAAGGCCGCGTCCTTGAAGAACGCGGCCTTTGGCATGGTTTCCGTATGGAACACCCGCCGGGGCGAGGCCCTGCCAGGGATCGTCGTCGGGGGCTCTGTCGTTAGGACGCACCCCGTGGATCATCTATCCTGTGCTGACATGATTTGTCCGGTGCGTTTGTGGACGGTCCAGCATCGAATGGTTCGCACCCGCTCCGGTACCCGCCGGAAATACGGGCCGTCTCCATGCCGGCCAGGACTGATGAGCGTCGCGACGGGACGGCAACGCCGGCCGGCGATCAGGTCAGACGCTCCTCATCCACACGGATGATTTACGTCAACCTGCCATAAAAGATCCATGGGACACGCCCTCACCGCCTGTCGTCGCGCTGCTCAGGGCGTCGGCGCCGCGGTGAGCGAGTGGCCGGATCGGAAGTTCGAGGCCGTGTGGACGACCGGGAAGGTGGAGGAGCTTTCAAGATCGAAACCCCCACACCGCGGCCGGCCGGAGGATCGATGCACGGAGAGCGGCCGAACGCCGGGCTCGTCATCGTGATTGATGATGGGGTTTGCTCAAATCCAGCGTTTCCCCTGGCCCGTCCAGCGCATTGACTGGAGGGGAAAACAGCCGACGCAACTCGCACGGCTGTCGATAAGGGGGTCGTGATGACCCTGGACATACAAGGCGTCAACATCCCGGCACGTGGAAGCCCGAATGGTCAGACCGCGTGCTGTGACCACCTGGACACGGTTCCGGCCGCCGAGTACGGGCCACCGGAATGCGAGCGGTGCCTGGCCCGGGGGCTGGCCTGGACAAGCCTGTGGGCCTGCCTGACCTGTGGCTGGGTGGCGTGTTCCGACGATTCACCGGGTGGCCACGCGAGGAAGCACTACGAGGAGACCGACCACGCGGTGGTCGTCTCGCTGGACCCGAATACGACCTGGCGTTGGTGTTACGTACACGGACGAATCGCATGACCGAGAAGGAAAGAGACTTATGATCCTCTCGACCAAGACACTGAAACGCCACGCGGACTACGACGGCCGATCCCCTTTCCCCGGGGTCGCGCAGCATTTCACGGCGAGCAGGTCCCAGATAGGACTGACGGCGGCCCTCGTCGTCATACCGTTGGCCGCGCTGGGAGCCGGCATCTGGTTGGCGTGGGGCAACGGGCTCGCGCTCCACGACCTGCTGTTGGCCGGAGCCCTCTACGTGGTCACCGGACTGGGGGTGACCGTCGGGTTCCACCGGCTGCTCACCCATGGGTCTTTCACCGCCCGGCCGTGGCTGCGGGTGATGCTGGCGGTCGCCGGGTCGATGAGCTTCCAGGGCAACGTCATCGACTGGGTGGCGACCCACCGCCGCCACCACGCCTTCACCGATCGCCCCGGCGACCCGCACTCCCCTTACCGGTACGGCACCAGCCTGCGCGGGCAGCTTCGGGGGCTTGCCCACGCGCATCTCGGCTGGATGTTCACCGATGATCCGACTCCGGCCACCCGGTACGCTCCCGACCTGCTCGCCGATCCGGCGATGGTCAAGGTGGCGCGTGCCTTTCCCGCCCTGTCCGCCGGGTCTTTGGCCTTGCCGTTCCTGGTCGGCTGGGGGATCAGCGGAAGCCTGTACGGTGGGCTGACCACGTTCCTGTGGGCCGGGCTGATCCGCGTCGCCCTTTTGCAGCACGTTACCTGGAGCGTCAACTCCCTCTGCCACGTCATGGGCAGCCGGCCGTTCAGGACCCGCCGCCATGACCGGGCGACGAACCTGTGGCCGCTGGCCCTGCTGTCGTTCGGGGAGAGCTGGCACAATGGCCACCACAGCGATCCCACATGCGCCCGCCACGGTATGGACCGCCATCAGATCGACCCCTCTGCCGGCTTCATCCGTCTCCTCGAACGGCTTGGCTGGGCCGAAGCCGTGCGCTGGCCCGACCCCGGCCGACTGGAAAATCGCCGTGCGGGCATACCCGAATGACATGAATTCTCCAAAGTTCGGATGGGTTCGCCGTCATACCGTGGTCGGCCACCGTGAGGATCTAGGGTGGAACCAGACGGTCCACATCAGCGCCGCCCGGTGGGAAAGGGATGGCGAATATGGAACTGCGCCAACTTCGCTACTTCGTGACCCTGGCAGAGGAATTACACTTCGGCCGGTCGGCGGCTCGCGAGCACATCGTGCAGTCGGCGTTGAGTCAGCAGATACAGCGGCTTGAGCGCGAGCTCGGGGTGCGGCTGCTGAATCGCAGCACCCACCATGTCGAGCTCACTCCGGCCGGTGCCGCCTTCGTCGTCGAGGCACGTCAGATCCTCGACCACGTGGGCCGGGCGGCGCAGGCCGCGCGCAACGCCGTCGCCACCCCGCGCACACTCCGGGTCGGCATCATCGACGCCGGCTACGACTCCATGCCGCAGATTCTGCGCGACGTCCAGCGGCGCCTTCCGGACCTGACGATCCACCAGGTCGAAGCCAGTACTCCCGACCAGTACCGGCAGTTGGCCGACGGACGTCTGGACATTGGGATCGGGCGGGCCTCCCAGACTCCTCCCGACATCGACTCCGAGCTGATCCGACTCGACCCGCTCGGCGTGCTGGTCCCCAACGATCACCGCTTTGCCGCCCAGGGGGGCGTACCCGTCTCCGCGCTGTCGGACGAACCTCTCCTTTTCGGAGAGGACACCCGGTCACCGGAGTTCAACCAGTTCGTCGTCGAGCTGTGCCGCACGGCCGGCTTCACCCCCACCGTCTACGAGGGGACCGTCGAGAGCAACCGCGCCGCCGCCGACCTCGTGCTCCAGCGCCGCTGTGTGCTCTGCGTCCCCTCCTCCTCGCGCACCTCCGGTCAGCCGGGCACCGTCTGGCGGCCTCTGATCGATCCCGCTACGTCCTACCCATGGTCGCTCCTGTGGCGTTCCGGCGACCGGTCCGCCCACGTCACCGCCGTCATCGACAGTGCCAGACAGCTCGCCCGCCGGCTCGGCTGGCTGCGACCCGCCGTCCCGCCCCCCGATCTGACGCCCGGCCCGAGTACGTCGACGGTCATCAGCGGCGGTGATGAGCCTTCCTGAGATCGGGCGTTTCCCCGAAGCCGGGAGGCGGCTTGACTGGGGACGGCACCGTGACAAGGGGGATCGGCTTTCGGGAGATCCCTCCTCGCGGAGGCAACGGCCGGCGGCTGCCTGCGAACGGCCGATCGCGTTCATCGATAGGGGATCCGCATGGACCTGTCAACGCACACTCACTCTCGCTGGGTGATCTGCAGCGTCGCCGGAGAGGTCGACATCTTCACCGCGCCTGCGGTTCGTGAGCATCTGCTGGCCGCCCTGGACGGGCCGGGCCGGGGAATTCTCCTCGACCTGTCCGCCGTCACGTTCATGGACGCCAGCGGGCTGAGGGTGCTCATCTCCATCAAACGCGAGGTCGAAGAGCGTCAAAGGACGCTATGTCTGCTCGCCCCGACTCCGGCGATCCGCCGGCTGCTGAAAGCCGGCGGCCTGTCCGGCCACTTCTGCGTGAAGGCCGGCCCGGTGACCGCGGAGCGGACCGAACCGGTGCTCGGGGCCGCTTGATCCACCGGAGCGGAGGCCGGGCCGGTACGGCAGGCCGGCTCGGGCCAGGGGGCGCGGGAAGGCGCGACGTATCGGCGTGGCACGCCGACGATCATGCCTCTCCGGCGGGACCGTCCCGGCGCACGTCACCGCATCCGCCCTCATTCTCCCACCTGTTCTGTCCCTCGTCGGTTTCCCGCCGGAGGGGAGACCTCACCCTCCGGCCCCGGAGGGCGTTCCGACCGGAGGTGGGGGCACCTGAGGAAGCCTGTCCCTTCACGTCCCCGGTAGCTGACGCGAACACGGCCATCGCCGATGTCTCCGTGGCCTCCGGAGGAATCAGCCTCAGCGTGACGTCTTGCCTGCCCCTGATGCTCAGGGTGACCAGGTGGATGTCCATGGATCGGAACCATCCGACCCTGACTGCCCGGCCGGGGGCTGGAATCCGGTGAGGGATGTTGTCCCAGGCGTCCACGTGCAGTCCCACCCGGAGGGTCATCTCCCCGAGGCGCTGGTCGACGGCCGCGATGAGGGCGGGAAGCTCCGCCGCCGCGTCGGTCGACCGGGGCCACCAGGCCCCGTCCACCGGCCCCGGATGGTCGCGGGCAGGCGCGAGGCTCAGCCGTACGGCGGTCGCGTCCGCGGCGGGTGCCGGCCGCGCGTGGGTGGCGGGAGCCGCCGGAGGGAGGGTGATGTGCGTTGTCGTCATGATCGACCGACTGTCCCGGCCCGGCCGGGCCGTACTGATGGAACGCCTCGAATGACGCCGGCATGATCGCCGGCGTACGAGATATCCTCGGCAATTCCACTGTACGTCTCTTGATAGATCAACAGAGATGTGTGTCGCCACAACCCGTCAGGGGCCGTCGAAGGCCCGCTACCGGCCTGGGGAACCCGTTGGTGGGAGACCCCGGGAATCAGTCCGATGGCCGTCCGGATTCAGGTGACGGGAGTTCTCGTGGTTGCGCCGGAGGATTCGGAACGCCTTTCGGATTGCCTCGCCGTACGAATTCGGCACGGGAAATGGAGGGGCCTCGTGGACGGGGTGGTCAGGAAGGCGGTGGTGATCGCTGGCAACCCGGTGTCCGCGTGGTGCGGCATGGTGCGGCGGGAGCCGGGGCGGGCGTTGTGACGTCCAGGCGGAGCCCGGGCGCCTCGCGCCAGCCCGTGAGGTCGAGCAGGCGGCGCACCTGCGGCGGAGTGGACTGTAACGTCAGAACATGACCGTCTTGGAGTTGAGCCGCGGTGGTGACCAGGGCGCGCAGGCTACTGACGTCGATGAACTCCAGACCGGCCAGATCGACATATATGTCACCGTCGCCCGGAATCGAGTCCAGCAACCGGACGAGGACGGGCAGCGAGAAGCAGTCGAGGTCTCCCTCGATTTTCAGGCTTGACGGACTGAGGGAACAGGTGATGCGCAGCCGACTGTGGTTGTGTACGACCGTTTCCAGAGCGGAGGCGTGTGGAATATTGGCATTGTCCGTGATCCTCATGCCGATTCCTCCAAGGAGGTGTCCAAGGTCCGGCGAATATTGCAGCGTTCCGGCGGTGTCTGCTCGATCACAGTGGTGATCCAAGCATCCGGCGGAAGCGCCGGAAGGGAAACGAGCGATCGCAGATGAACTCATCGCGGGCCACGGGGGCGACGGAACCTGGACCTTGGTTCGCCGGCGGACTCACGGCCGTGGGCTACGGCCCGTCCGTCGTGGTGGATCCATCCCCGTTCCACCGGATGATCGTCGTGTCCCTCGGACGGGCCGGCCCGGCTCCGTCCAGCACCTCGCCGGAGCCCGCCAAGTCCTGGTGGAGCGCTCCGTGCCCGCGGAACACGTCGGCCCGGTCCGCGGCGGCCGATGTCGCCTCGGCCGCCGCGGATCGGCGTACATCAGCACCATGTGTTTCATGTCGCAGCGGACGGCAGGGGGCGCCCCTGGCGTGACCACCGCGAGGTCGTCTCGCGGGCCTCACCCCGGCGTCCGCCACGCTCTGGCTCCGCCGCTCCGGGTTTGTCAGACAGGCCTTGGTGCCTTAGTAGACGAGCGCCTGGACCCCTTCGCCCAGGACCTCCTCGACGAAGGTGGGGGCGCCCGCGATGCGCACGCCCTCGATCACGTCGTCCACCGTGATGTCCCGCCGGGCGGCGCACTGCGTGCACAGCGTCACCCTGCCGGCGGCCAGGACCGCGTCGAGAAGATCGCCGAGCTGCGCCGCGTGCGGCAGGCTGAACTCCTTCGCCCGCCCGGGAAGCGCGAACCACGACGCCTCCCCGGTCAGCCAGAGCGAGACCCCAACCCCGCTCGCCAGCGCCGACGCCGCCACCGTGAACGCCTGGTTGCAGCGCTCGGGCGCGTCCGCGCCGGCGGTCACCTTGATCACCAGTGATCGTGCCATGCCTGAAGCCTATGCGCGTCCACGCCGGGCGCGCGAGCCGTCTCCTGCGGTGGGCGGGCGGAGCCCCGTGTGGGCGGCGCCGGCGGGCGGCGCGCGGCCCGGTGAACGTTCCCGGCCACGGCATTAGGCTCGGGCCCATGGACGTTCCCGAGATGCATTCCGATCTTGAGCCGATCGCCTTTCTGCTGGGCCGGTGGGAGGGGGCCGGAGTGGGCGGATACCCGACGATCGACAGCTTCAACTTCGGGCAGGAGATCGTCTTCGGTCACAACGGCAAGCCGTTCCTGACCTACACCAGCCGCACCTGGCTCCTCGACGAGGCGGGGGCCAGGGTCCGCCCGCTGGCCGTCGAGACCGGCTTCTGGCGCGCCCTTCCCGAGCGCCGCCTGGAGGTGTGCCTGTCGCACCCGACCGGGATCGTGGAGATCTACCACGGCGAGGTGGTCTTCCACAAGATCGAGCTGCGGACCGACGTGGTGGCCCGTACCTCCACGGCCAAGGAGTACACCGCGGGCCACCGCCTCTACGGCCTGGTCAACGGCAACCTGATGTGGGCCTACGACATGGCCGCCGAGGGGCAGCCGCTCCAGTCCCACCTCTCCGCCGAGCTCAGGAAGGTGGGCGATTTCGCCCCCGAGGCGTATTAGGGCCTGTTTCGAAGTCCGCCATGTGACGGCGTGTCGAACCGGGTAAAACAGCGAGGTCTCCGGACGGGGTCCTCGCCACCTCGAAAACCCATTTGTCGCCGGCACGGCTCCGCCGAAAGGATCCCCTCCCATGAGCCGCCCCCCCACCTCCGAGATCCCGGCCGGCCCCGTGACCGTCCCCGGCGTCATCGCGGCGCTCGCCGGCGGCGACACCGTCACCCCGGTGTGGCGCAACGAGCTCGGTGGCCTCACCTTCCGCCTGGAGGACGGGCGGGGCGGCACCAGGTATGCCAAATGGGTCGCCGCCGCCACCCCGGAGATCGACCTCCCCGCCGAGGCCGAGCGCCTGGCCTGGGCGCGGCCATGGGCGCCTGTTCCGCGAGTCATCGAGCACGGGACGGACGCCGACGGCGCGTGGCTGGTCACAGAGGCGATCCCCGGCCGCTCGGCGGTGGACCCTCGATGGACCGCCGACCCGGCGACCGCGGCGGCCTCGATCGGCCGAGGACTGCGCCTGCTCCACGACACCCTGCCCGTGGAGCAGTGCCCGTTCGACTGGAGCGTCGATCGACGGCTCGGGCGCGCCGACGAGCGCATCGCCGGCGGAGAGGGGCCGGCCGGCTGGTCCCCCGAGCACCGGCACCTTGATCTGGCCAAGGCCCGGGCGCGCGTCGGCGAGCCGCCCGCGATCGACCGCCTGGTCGTCTGTCACGGGGACGCGTGCGTCCCCAACACTCTGCTGCACGACGACGGCACGTTCGCCGCGCACGTCGACCTCGGTTCGCTCGGGGTGGCCGACCGGTGGGCCGACCTCGCGATCGCGGCCTGGAGCACGGAGTGGAACTACGGCCCGGACTACGACGGCATCGTGTACGACGCGTACGGGATCACCCCGGACCCGGAGCGCATCGCCTACTACCGTCTGCTCTGGGACATGGCCTAACCGGTGGCGCCGGCCGTGATCGACTCGGCGACGAAGCCGTCGGTCTTGTCGGGCACCGTCCTCGGTATCCCGTGGGCAGGGGATGAACCGTACCGTCATGACGTGGGTCTCTCTCGCGGGCATCCAAGACCGTTCCCGGCCGCCGGACGAAGGGGTCCTGTTGTTCGAGGACCCGGCGACGGGTGCGGACATGACGCGATCGAACACGGCAGAACGGCGGACCAGGGGCGTCAACCATGATCGAATCTTCCTCCCTGCACACCACCCGGGCGGCCTACGACGCCGTCGCCACCCTTTACGCCGAGTTGTTCCGTGACTCGGTCGAAGGCCATCCGCTGGACCGAGCTCTGGTCACGGCGTTCGCCGAGTTCGTACGAGCCGCGGACGCTGGGCCGGTGGCCGACCTCGGATGCGGCCCCGGCGGCGTCACGGCGCGCCTGGCCTCCCTCGGGGTGGCCGCCTTCGGCGTCGACGCGTCGCCGGCGATGATCGAGCTGGCCCGCCAGGAGTATCCGGACCTGCGGTTCGATGAGGGGTCGATGCTCGCGCTGGACATCGGGGACGGCACGCTGGGCGGCGTTCTCGCCTGGTACTCCATCATCCACACGCCTCCGGAGGACCGCCGGTGATCTTCGCTGAGTTCGCACGGGTGCTGGCGCCGGGCGGTCACCTGCTCCTCGGGTTCTTCGCGACCGGCGACGACTCGCCGCACCCGGCCGAGCCGTTCGACCACAAGGTCTCCCTCGCCTACCGGCTCTCCGCCGACCACGTCGCGGACCTGGCGTCCAAGGCCGGGCTCACGGAGATCGGCCGGCTGCGCCGCGAGCCGGCGGAGAACGAGAGGTTCCAGCACGGCCGACTCCTCGCCCGCAAGCCGGCGGAGCCGTAGGCCCGGTCAGGTCGACGAACCCCGGACCGCCTCCCCGCGCCGGGGTGCGGGGGAGCGGGGTGGATACGATCGCGGGCATGAGCACTCCCTTCACCCCCGACGTGGTCGAGGCGATCAAGCGGCACATGAACGACGACCACGCCGACGACGCGCTGCTGATCTGCCGGGGGCTTGGTGGCCGCCCGGAGGCCGTCGGCGCGACCACGGCGGACGTGGACGCCGAGGCGATCACGTTCGTCGCGGTGGTCGACGGCCGGGAGGTCACGGTCCGGGTGCCGTGGAGCGCCACGCTGACCGAGCGGGCGCAGGTCCGCAAGGAGGTGGTTCGCCTGTACCGGGAGGCGTGCGCCGCCCTCGGCGTCCCGGCCCGGGGCGAACACTGAGCGGTCGCCTTCGCGCGGGGCGCGGTGAGCTGGGCGGGAAACCCCGAATCCAGGAATCCTGGGTTCGTGCGGCCAGTCCGTGAGAGGGGAGAGCGCTGCCCCTCCCACTGGGTTCCAACCGAGTCGCAAACGCGTTGATCCACAGTGACGCCATGCGCTCTCGTGCCGATGGCGGGTCTCCCTTACGCATGCGTTCCTCCGGCCGCCGCGGGGGCTCGCGCGGGACCCCGGGGGGCGGTGCCCCCCGGAAGTCGATATTCAGCGAGGTCGCCCTGCTTGTCGTCGTGACCGTGGCGACGGTGGGATGGACCCTGACGGCCACCGTTCCCGCAGTGGTCGACATCGGGCTGGCGACCGGACTTACCGGCGCTCCCGGATCCCTGACAGTCCTGGAGTGCCACGACTCAAGGTCCGGCAGGTCCAGTAGGCAGATGTGCACGGGGAGATTCGTGTACGACGTCACCGGCGAGGAGGTGGCGGTCGGCGCCTTCTCGTGGGCCGAGCCTGGCTCTGTCTATCCCGCCCGGATCACCGCTGGGCGCGACCGGGCTGGATTCTGGGGAATGAAGGGTGTCCTGGGAGCGCTCTTCAACTTCTTCCTTGGCCTGGTTTTTGTGACCATGACGGGGATGCTCCTGAGACTTCGGTTCTTCCGCGGGTTCACCCTGGTGGTGATCTTCGCGGTGGAATTCGCGGGGGTGGCCGTCGGTATCGTCGCGAGGGCGTTCTTATAGGGGTCAGCAAGGTGCCCTCCGTACGACGGGCACCGGCGCTACGTAGCTCCTCACGAGCCAGATGCTCCGGTTCGGCGACGGCTAGATCGGGGAGGGTGCCCTGCGGGAACTCCCGCGACCGTCGGGCTATCGGGTAACGGTACTGCTCCACCAGGTGAAAGCCGTGATCCTCCATCGCGATGATCAGCTGTAGACCTCACCGGCCTCACCCTTGGGCTATCGTCACGGGCGTCATACCCGCCTCGGGAAAGGCCGGCGCCCCCATGACGAAGCAGCGTCAGCAGGTCACCGTGGACGTCCACGTGATCCTCGAACGCGATGGCCGCATCCTGCTGTCTCTTCGCCGGGGCACCGGGTATGCCGACGGGCTGTACTGCCTGCCCTCCGGACACCTCGACCCCGGTGAATCCGTCGTCGACTGCGCCGTCCGCGAGGCCCGGGAGGAGGTCGGTGTCACCGTCGACCCCGGCCGTCTGCGACCGGCCACCGTGGTCCACCACCTGTCCCCCGGCGGCCGTCCGCGCGTCGGGTTCTTCTTCGCCACCGACACCTGGGACGGCGAGGTGGTCAACGCCGAGCCGGACAAGTGCGCCAAGATCGAGTGGGTGCCCGCTGACGCCCTGCCGGACAACACCGTTCCGTACACCGCCGCCGGAGTCGGGTTCTACCGCACCGGCACCGGTATCGGCGTCCATGGCCGGCCTTGAGCCGGCCCCCGTACAGCGGGACCGCGTTTCCCGGGGCGCGGACGGAAGGGGAGTTGGGGAAAAGAAAGAACCCCGGGCCTGCTCCCCCCGCTGTGCGGGAGGGCCGGAGGGACCAAAGACGGGCGGTGCCCGTCACTCCGGCGGCCCGGGGTTCCGGTGATTGTCGTGGATTCGCCGAACGTCGCGAGACGCCCGGACAGAGTCCGGAGCCGCGGCGTCCTAGCGGACAGCCACCTCGCTAGCCCAACTTTGATCAACCATTGTTTGGACCACCTCCTTTCAGCGTGTTCGTACAGTACGAAACGCCGGGCGGCCGGGGCAAACGAATATTCGCGGCCTTGACGCTCCGGCGTTCCGTACGGCGCTGACCGGGCCCGATGGCCGGGAAGGCGGTCTTTCGCGCGGTACCCCCCGTCCTGCTCGCTCTTCGACGGCGGAGACGCGAACCGCCGGAGGGCCCCATCGGTCCGGCCCCGCCCGCCACCGAGCGCGTGCCCGCTCCGGCGCCACGGGGAGCCTCCCCGTGGCTTCCGGAAAAGCGGGAGAGGAATCAGATGACAGGTGGGTTCTCCGGGATTTCTGTAGTGAATGGGTGGGGATCAGACGATAAATGTCGCGGCCGGGAACGAGGACGCGGGACGATCGGAGGAGGTGGAAGCCCCGGGGCGCGAAATACTCTTAGACTCTGGTCATGACCGAGATGTCGTGGCACGAGCAACTGCGGGCGCGCGGATACCGGGTCACCCCGCAGCGCCAGTTGGTGCTTGAGGCGATTCAGGCCGCCGAGCACGCGACTCCCGACGAGATCTGCGCCAGGGTGCGCGAGACCGCTCGCGGGGTCAACATCTCGACCGTCTACCGGACCCTTGAGCTCCTTGAGGAGCTCGGCCTGGTCACCCACACCCACCTCGGGCACGGCGCGCCCACCTACCACCTGGCCGCCGACGCCGACCACGTGCACCTGGTCTGCCACGAGTGCGGAGAGATCAGCGAGGTCCGGCCCGAACTGGTGCGGGACTTCGCCACCAGGCTCAACGAGGAGTTCGACTTCGCCGTCGACGTGCACCACCTCACGGTCTTCGGCCGCTGCCGCAAGTGCCGCTGACGGCTCGTAGGCTTGGCTCATGCGAAGCCCTCTGCTGGACACACCGGGCGCGGTCGCGGCCGAGACGCCCGACGCCGACGTCGCCGGACACTACGGTGACCCCTTCGCCGAGCAGCGCGCCCTGCTCGCCGGTGAGGCGATGGTCGACCGGAGCAACCGCGAGGTCGTCCGGATCTCAGGCCCCGACCGGCTGAGCTGGCTCAACAGCCTGAGCTCGCAGAAGGTCGACGACCTGGAGCCCGGCCGGGCCACTCAGACGCTGCTCCTGGACGCCCAGGGCAGGGTGGAGCACCACCTCACGCTCGTCGACGACGGTGAGGCCGTGTGGGCGCACGTGGAGCCTGGCACCTCGGCGGAGCTCGTCGCCTTCCTGGACAAGATGCGGTTCATGCTCCGGGTCGAGGTCGCCGACGTGACCTCCGCCTACGCGGTGGTCTCGGTGACCGGCGTCGCCCGGCCGGTTCCGCCCGCCGGGGCCATTGTCGTCGGTGACGACGTGCTGCTCCCGCGCGACCTGCTGACCGAGCGGCTCGGGGGGCTGCGGCTCGCCGGGCTCTGGGCCCACGAGGCGTTGCGCGTCGAGGAGCACCGTCCCCGTCTGGGGTTCGAGACCGACCACAAGACGATTCCGCACGAGGTGGGCTGGATCGGCTCGGCCCTTCACCTGAGCAAGGGGTGCTACAAGGGCCAGGAGACCGTGGCCCGTGTCCACAACCTCGGTCATCCCCCGCGCCGCCTGGTCTTCCTGCACCTGGACGGCAGCGCCGACACCCTGCCCGGACACGGGGCCCCCGTGGTCCACGACGGTACGGAGGTCGGTTTCGTCGGCACCTCCGCCCGCCACCACGAGCTGGGCCCGATCGCGCTCGCGGTGATCAAGCGCACCGTCCCGGTGGAGGCCACGCTCCAGGCCGGGGGGGTGGCGGCCTCCCAGGAGGTCGTCGTGCCGCCGGACGCGGGCCGCAACGTCCAGATCGACCCGGCGCTGCGACGCCGCGTCCGCTGAGGGGGAGCGGGCGCGAAGGGGCCCGCGGATCAGTTCTTTGACCAGACGGCGCCGTAGCGCGGCGAGGCCGCGTCGTCCACGGTGAGGGTGACCTCAGCGGGTCGGGAGCCGTCTCGGCGCCTTCCGGCCCTTCTCGGACCTCGGGGGGCTTTCTCGGACCTCGGGGGAGGGGGCGCCGTCCACGCCGGGGCCGCCGTCGATCGATGTCTTCTCAGACGTCGAGGATCAGCGTGATCGGCCCGTCGTTGGTCAGTTCCACCTTCATGTCGGCGCCGAACACCCCGGTCTCCACCCGGGCGCCCAGAGCGCGCAGTTCGGCGCAGACGGCCTCCACCAGCGGCTCGGCGACCGGCCCCGGGGCCGCGGCCTGCCAGGTGGGGCGGCGGCCCTTGCGGGCGTCGCCGTACAGGGTGAACTGGCTGACGACCAGCAGGGGCGCGCCGATGTCGGAGCAGGACTTCTCCCCGGACAGGATCCGCAGGCCCCAGAGCTTGGCGGCGAGCCGGCCGGCCTCGGCCCGGGTGTCGGTGTGGGTCACCCCGACCAGCACCAGCAGGCCGGGCTCGTCGACGGCCCCGACCGTCACCCCGTCCACCTTCACCGAAGCGGAGCTCACCCGCTGCACGACAGCACGCATGCCCCCATCATTCCGTCTTCTGCCCCCTCCGTAGAATCCAGCCAAAAGGGGCGAGGAGACGAGGAGGCATGGGTGTCCGGTGAGGTGTTGACCGTCGAGGTCGTTCGTTCGGGCTTCGTGGAGTCCGTGCACCGGGCGCGTCTGCTGGCCGTCGACGCCGGGGGCTCTCCGGTGAGGGTGCACGGTGCGGTGGACGCCCTGGTCTCGCCGCGTTCGGCGGTGAAGCCGCTACAGGCGCTCGGCATGATCCGCGCCGGGCTGCCACTGCGGGACGAGCTGCTCGCGCTGTCGTGCGCCAGTCATCTGGGGGAACCGTTCCACCTGGACGGGGTCCGGAAGATCCTCGGAGAGGCCGGCCTGGGCGAGGACGCGCTGCGCTGCCCGGAGGACCTTCCCGGTGACCCCGCCTCCCGTGACGAGGTGCTCCGGTCGGGCGGCGGACCGGCCCGGATCTTCATGAACTGCTCGGGCAAGCACGCGGCGATGCTCGCCACCTGCGCGGTCAACGACTGGCCCCTGGAGACTTATCTGGACCCGGCGCATCCGCTGCAGAGGGCCATCCGTGACACGGTGAGCGAGCTGAGCGGCGAGCTGATCGCGGCCACCGGGGTGGACGGCTGCGGCGCCCCGCTGTTCTTCGTGTCGACGGTGGGGGTGACCAGGGCCTTTCGCGCCTTGGTCCAGGTCGCCCCCGGCACGCCCGAGCGCCAGGTCGCCGACGCCTTCCGCACGCACCCCGAGTGGACGTCCGGCACGACGCGGCCCGAGGTCCGGCTGATGCGGGCGCTTCCGGGGCTGATGGTGAAGACCGGCGCGGAGGCGTTCGCCGCTTTCGCCTTCGCCGACGGCCGTGCCGGGGCCGTCAAGATCGAGGACGGCGGTGGCCGGGCGCAGATCCCCGTCGTCGTCACGGCCCTGCGCGCCCTGGGGTTCGAGGCTCCCGAACTCGACGAGCTCGCGACCGGTGTGCTGCTCGGCGGGGGGCGGCCCGTGGGGGAGATCCGCGTGCGCTGAGGGCCCGCGGCCCACCGGCCGACCGAGGAACGGGCATCGACGTTCAACGAGACGTCATCGAGCAGGTCCGCCGGCTCGCCGCTGCCGGGCCGGCCCCAAACCCACTGGGTCACCGACGGTTTCCTCGACGAAGCGGGCGGAAGGCCGGCCAGGAGCCGTGTGTCACCGACACGCCGGAAGCCCTCTGTCGTGCGATCGATCTCGGCTTGGAGATCCTTGTCACCGGCGGACGTCTCCGGCAGCCGGGGACCGGTCACCTCGGCGACGGACTCCGGCTCGCCGGTGGCCGGAGGGCGGCGGGGGGAGAACATTGTGATCCGCCCGCTACCCGCCCGCCCGGATAGAATGCCGATCTGCTCACGATGATCCCCTCGGGCGACGGCGCGAGGATCACCGCTCCGCGAGGAGGCCGTGGATCCGAGCCGGAGGCTTCCGGCCACCGCCTGTGCCCGGTGGGTCGCCGCCGTCGCCGGCGGCTTGGAACTTCCCCGAGGTGGCATGCGCGGGTCTGGATGGGAACGATCCCGAGCGGCCATTGCCACGTTCTTTGTGGTGATTTTCTGCCTTATTTCGGGATGCAGTGGTACGGCGAGAGTGCGGTCGGACCCGGGCTTCCTCCCCACCCCGGGTCACTCCGCGGTCTCGGCTCACACCACGCGCCCGATCAGGGCTCCGCTGGTCATGATCGTCGGTGACAGCTTCACGGTCGGCTCCGGACCGATCCAGAGGTGGGCGAGCTATCCGGCGCAGGTCGCCCGGGAGATGGGGTGGCAGCTCGTCACCGCGGGAGCGGCCGGAACGGGCTTCGTCAACCCCGGCAGAGTACGCAGAACGTTCCAGGGGTCGTTCTCCGAGGAACTCTCCTGGCGCCCGGCGCCCGACCTGCTGATCGTCTCCGGCGGGCACAACGACCGCGCCTCGCCCGGCAGGGTCCACGGGGCCACGAGACGCCTTCTCGACCTGATCCGCACCCACTGGCCCCAGACCAGAGTCGTGGTGGTCGGTCCCATCTGGATGGGCCGTGCTCCCCTGTGGTCCCATCGGGTCAGGGACGCCATCGCGGTCGCGGCCTCCGAGGAGGGGGTGCCCTTCCTGGACCCGCTCGGGCAGACCTGGGGACGCGGGGCGGTCCTGCCCGACGGCGTCCACCCCACCCTGCGGGGGCACCTGCGCCTCGCGCGCTGGCTGGCCGGGGCCCTGCGCGAGCACGGGGTCGGGCCGGACGGATGAGACCGGCCCGCGGGGCGAGGGCGGCGGCCGGTTGGTTCCCGGAGCGAACACCGGCGTTCGCCGCCGTGCGCCGTTCTGCCACGCCGTCCTGATTCACGGAATCCCCCGCCTTCAGGCGTGGGGGGAAGCCAACAAAGCCTGTTAAAGGGGGTCTCCGGTGAGTGGTCGGGGTTCGGGATGCTGTCTGCGCAGGCGGGCGTAGTGGAGGGCGATCCGCCGCGCGGCACGCTCGGGTTCGCCGGCCCGGTGGGAGGCGTAGACGGGGCGCTGGTTGCGTGGGTCCCAGCCGCCGCACCACCAGAACCGGTCACCGTTGGACCACACCACCAGGCCGGTCCAGACCGACACCAGGGCCAGGCCGTAACCGTCGTGGACGTCGGCGGTGATCCCGTGGTGCTCCAGGGCCACGCGCAGCCTCTCGGCCGCCCGTACCGCCCTGGAGTCGTGCGGTGACATCGCGATCATGGTCGGTGGCTCACCCCGCCCTTCCACCCGTGCGGGTCGTCGTGGACGTACGGCTCGCGGCCGGGCCGCCGGCGAGAGGGGCGAGGGAAGGGCGATCGCGGGCCGGACCGGGCGGCGTCATCGGCTTCCGGGTGCCCGCCGGCACCCCTGGGCGCGATCACGCCTCGTGCTCCGCTGTGCTCGTCACCCCGTTGTGCGCCATTTTGGCCTCCAAGATGGGGATCGTGGGATTCGAGGGGCGAAGACCGTGATTTTCTCCGCCACGGCGACCCTACGGATCGCGAGGACGGTCAAAGTTCACGGTTCCCGTGAACAAACCGTTCGAATGCCCATTAGAACACCATGCGATTTTCCAGCCGCCGGAGCTCCTCGGGAACACTCCGGTGATAAACACCGAGCTGCCTGACCACCTCTCTGGCCGTCGGGTGAAGCCGTACCATTTGCGGAGCGATTTGCTCGGCGTTAAGGATGCGCTTTAACGCCCTGTCGTAATGGTTGAGCCACAGGTGGCTTCTGGCCATGTCGATCTCGTGATGGGCTCTGCGCTCGGCGTAGAGCGCGGGGGGCGGCCGGAACTCCGCGTCCAGGCGGACCGCCCTGTCGTGGTCGCCGAGTTCCGTCGCCACCGCGCAGCCGTGGATCACCACGTTGAAGGGGTTGGACTGCAGGCCGTACGGATCACGCCGGTCTCGCGGGTTGATCCGGGCCACCGCCTCGGCGGCGAGGCCGTGGTGCTCCCAGGCGACCGTCCGCCGTCCCAGCCGGGCGGCGGAGACGGCGGCGCGCAGGTGGAGTGCCCCGTAGACCTCCAGGCCCACGGAGGTGGAACGATCCACCTCGGCGGCCGTCCGCCGTACCATGGCCAGCGCGATGTCCTCCGAGCCCAGTGTGAGCAGCAGCAGCGCCCGCGACAGCGCGACCAGGTGCCGCAGGTGGGGGTCCTCGGCGCGCTGCGCGGCGGCCGAGGCGCGTTCGACGGCGACCTGTGCCAGGTCGTGGTAGCCCAGGCGGCGGGTGAGGGAGGCCGCCATGGCGTACGCGCGGTTCAGCAGCCGCCAGGACCTCGGCACGCCCGACTCCACCGTGTGGACCGTCAGCTCCTCCGTGATCGCCGGGAGGCGGCCGCCGAGACTGAGGTGCGCGGCGGCCCCCTGGAGCTTCTGGAGCCTGGACAGCTCCAGGGCCAGCTCGTCGAGCGACCGCGGGGGCGTCTCCACCTCGGGGGAGATGTCGGCGTACGCCAGGGCGCGTCTGACGGCGGGAACGGCCGCGTGCACGGCGTCGCTGCGTTTGTCCGAGCCCCGGTACGGCTGGCCGTTGATCTCGGCGGCGTCGACCGCGCAGGCTCTCGCCACCGCCGCGACGAAGGAGGGGGTCGCCGGTTTGTGCCCCGCCTCGACCTGAGCGATCAGGCTGCGGGAGACGTTGGCCTTCGCCGCCAGGCCGGTCTGGGTGAGCCCGCGGCGTTTTCTCGCCCTGGCGATACGGCGGCCCGTCGTTTCGTTCTCGCCGCCGCCCGTGCCGGAATTCCAGTCGCGGCCGGTCATCTTCATCCCTCCTCGCGTTGGCGCGACAATTCCACCATAACGGCCGGTTCATGCGAGGAAGATGAAGATGATACGGGGCGGCTCTGCTGTTTTCCTATTCATAGGCGATCTCACCGATGAACCTCTTCTTCAGCGGCGACAGCGGTGATATAGGCGGCGGCCGTGAGCGCGTCAGTCTTTCTCCGCGGCCCAGTCGGGGGCGAGGATCGACATCACGACCGCGCTGTGCCACCTGCCCTTCCAGCGCAGCGCGTCGCGGCGCACGCCCTCCTCGACGAACCCCACCTTGCGGTACACGTGGGCGGCCCGGTCGTTGAAGTCGAAGACCTCAAGGCCGATCCGGTGCAGGTCGGTGGCGGTGAAGGCGTGGTCGAGGAGGAGCCGGATGGCCTCGGTGCCGTACCCTCGGCCGAAGACCCGGGGACCGACCAGGGCGATGCGCAGATTGCAGGACAGGTTGTGGACGTCCAGCTCGTTGAGCACCACCTCGCCGACGTAGGAGTCGTCCTCGGCCGCGCAGATCGCCAGGTCCAGCCGGTTGTCGTGGTCACCGCGCGAGCGGTACCACATCTCGGCGGCGGCGCGGTCGAACTCGCCGTGGGATCCGGTCAGCCGGGCGGTTTCGGGGTCGTTGACGAGCTCCCAGAGGCCGTCCACGTGCTCGGGGCCGACGGGCCGGAGCGTCACGCGCTCTCCCGGCAGGGTGGGTTTCTTCGCGAACATCACCCCGACGTGTCTACCCGCCCGGCCTGGGGGCGGGCAAGTCGGAGCCCCGGTCCGCGTATCCGGTCGCCCGAGGCCCGGGTCACCAGGGGCCGTAGGGGCCCTGGTTGCCGCCCTTGCCGACCTCGCTCACCGCGGGCTTCACGTCGGCGAGGTAGATGCCGGCCGCGATGACCGCGGCGATGGCGAAGAAGTTGAGCTGGCCGAGACCGAGCCCGAAGTACCCCACGGCCGAGGCGAACGAGAACAGCGTCGCCAGCGAAAGGATGATCAGCCAGAGCTTCTTGGTCTGCTTGCCGGTGATGGCGAAGGCCCGCGCGGGCGTGCGGATGGAGTGGAACAGGGCCCAGGCGGACATGCCGAAAGCGATGATGCTGAGAATCCAGAAGATGATGCTCAGACCCTGGAAGATCATCACTGCTCCCGCGCGCTCGTCGTACCGGTGGACTCCACCCTAATGCCGAAAGCGTCGTCCGCGCCGTGCCGGACGCATACGTGCCGCATCCGGTCAGAAGCGGGCCGGACCGCGCCGGGTCACGCCGGAACGGGCCCCTTCGGCCGCTGAGGGGCCGTTCCGGCGTTCTCCGCGAGGGCGCCCCGGGCTTCGCGCGCGGGCCCCGGCCTCACGGGGGCCTTAAGCCCCGCCGCCGCCCGGTGCCGCCCGGTGCCGCCTCAGGACCTCGTGTCAGGACCTCGTGGTGGAGCCGCTCTTGGGGGCGCGGGAGTTCTTCCGGGTGGCCGAGGCGGGCGCGGCGGCCTTGGAGACCTCCTTCAGCTCCAGCGCGGCCCCGCCGCTCGCCCGGGAGACGACCTTGCGGCCGCGGGTGGCGAACTGCTCGTAGAGCTCGGTGGCCCTGACCGTGAAGTGGTCGGCGTAGCCGCGGGCCTTCACCGGGAAGTCCCGGGCGTAGCCTTCGGCCCTGCCCGCCAGCTCCCTGGCCTTCTCGGGAAGGTCCTTCGCCGCGTCGCGGATCTCCCCGCGGCGGCTCTGCAGCCTGTTGATCCGTTCGGGGAGCCCGCGCAGCTTCTCGACCGCGAAGTCGCCGGCGCCGGCGACGGCGTAGAACGGCTTGGACTCCGCGAGCTTCTTGACTTCGGTGGACAGAGTCATGGGTTAACCTTCCTTGGATTCCGGTGTGACGTCGCCGCCGTCCGGGGAGACCGCGTAGGGCTTGAACGCGGTGAGACGTCCCTCGGGCGGCGGAGCCTCTCCGTTCGGCGAGGAGTGCGCGTCGCGCTCACGGGGCTCCGGCGCGGGATGCGCTTTCTGGGAGGTCTGCGCCTCTCCCGCCGGGGCCTCGGCTCGGTTCTCCTTGCGGAACGACTCGTAGATGTCGATCAGCACCTGACGCTGACGCTCGGTGATGAGGTGGTCGGCCCGGATCGCGGCCAGCACGTCGCTCTCCGGCTCGCGCTCGTCGATGAGGCCGGCCTGCACGTAGAGCGCCCGCGAGGAGACGTGCAGACCTTTGGCGATCTGGTTGAGGATCTCCGCGCTGGGCTTGCGCAGCCCGCGCTCGATCTGGCTGAGGTAGGGGTTGGAGACCCCCGCCGCGGCGGCGAGCTGGCGCAGTGAGATCTTCGCGTGCTTGCGCTGCTCGCGAATGTATTCGCCGATCGAGCCGACCTTGGGCAGTGCCATGTCTTCAGTCTGCCCCACGATGCTTGCAATTGCAAACGCATCGGCTAACGACTGCAAGCAGCGCGGGGGTGGGCGGGGGCCGCCCCTCGGAACGCGAACGGGGACGGCGGAAGACGGCGGGGGACAGGCGGCGGCCCGGCGGGGCGGTGGAGCGGTGGGGCGTTCAGTGGGGCATGAGCCAGAGCAGCGGGGCCGAGGCGGTCAGGGTCATGGAGAAGGCGACGATGGAGTAGCGGATCCGGCGCGGGAGCTCCGGCCCCGGGGTGACCAGGCGCTCGACCCGGGCCATCACCGCGGCGCACGAGTCGGACACTCCCAGGGCGCCGTGCGGGGCGGGGGCGGCGCCCGCCGTGCCGAAACGGAGCAGGGCGCTGGCCAGGCGGCGCGGGGAGCAGTAGCGGCGGGCGACGTCGTCGGCGGCCATCTCGACCAGCAGGCCGACCTCGGTCTGTATCCTGCCGACCACCCGCGACCACGGCAGCGCCCGGCGCAGCGCGGCGAACGGCAGCAGCACCAGGTCGTGACGCTCGCGGACGTGCGCGCTCTCGTGCGCGAGCACCGCGGTCAGTTCGGCGGGGGAGAGCAGCTTCAGCGTGCCCGCGCTGACCACCACCTGGGAACGCAGGCCCGGCACGCAGTAGGCGGCGGGCCCGGGGTGGTCGACCACCCGCACGCCGGGCACCTCGGGGTCGTCCCGGGAGACGAGGGCGAGCAGGGCGCGGTGGTGGTGCCGGGCGCGGAGCGTCTGCACGCCCGCGGTGAGCAGGACCACGATCAGCACGGTGAGCGCGGTCAGCCCGACGATGAGGGCCAGGATCCTCGGCAGGCCGTACGGCTCGGCCGGGCCGTAGCCGCCGTTGAGCGCCGAGACGGCGAAGGCGCGCAGTCCCTGGAGCACGCCCTGGCCGTAGGGCGCGAGGGCGTACGACAGCAGTGCGCCGGTCCCCGCCAGGCCCCAGGTGACCCCGAGCGCCTGCCACAGGACGATGGCGACGTGCGGGGCGCGGTAGGTCCACCGCGCCCGCGTGAACCGCCAGGCTCCGACCGCGCAGACCAGGGCGAGGGTCGCCAGGACTGCCGCGGTGATCACTCGTCCTCCAGCTCCGTCAGTGCTCTGAGCAGGATCTCTGCCTCGCTGCCGGAGACGGCCTGGGCGAACCGGGTGAGGGCGGCCGAACGGTCTCCGGTCAGATCGAGTGCCCCCAGCATAAGCTCCGCGACGTACGCGTCGCGGCTTTCGGCGGATTCGTACCGCCATGCGCGCCCGTCGCGGGTGCGCAGGAGGAACCCCTTGCGGGTCAGCCGGTCGAGCACCGTCATCACGGTGGTGGGCGCGAGGTCGCGGTCGGCGATCAGCCGCCCCACCTCGCGCGCCGTCACCGGAGACGACTGTGCCCAGATGATGTCCATGATGCTGCGTTCGAGTTCGCCCAGACCCTTCACACCGTCAAGCCTAACTCCTGTACCACGAGGGGTAGTACTACGGATTGTCGAGTGTTATTGCCGCGTCCGGCGTCCGGGCCGTTCGGGGCCGCCCCCGCCGCCTCCACCGCTCGCGCCGTCTCCGCCGATCCCGCCGTCTCCGCCGCCGTCCCCCGTGCCGTTTCCGCCGGGGGCGATCGCGGCCCAGGGAAGCGTCAGCTCGCCGAGCCGCCAGCGCGCCCGCCCGCCCAGCGGCGGTGTCCTCACCACCGGCCAGGCCGAGGAGAGCGTCCGGGCGGTGGCGATCCACCGCTGGCGGAGGCCGTGGGCGCCGAAGGGGGCGTTGACCGCCCAGGCGTGGTCGAAGTCGCGCAGGAACGCGTGGACGGGCTCGCCGGGGACGTTGCGGTGGATCAGCGTCTTAGGCAGCCGCTCGGCGAGGTCGGAAGGGCGCTCGAAGCCGTCGAAACGCGCCGAGAACGTCACCGTCCGCGGCCCCGAGGCGTCGAGTCCCGCCCACACGGCCCGGTGGCCCACCTCCGAGCAGGTGCCCTCGACGAGCACCCCGCCCGGCGCGAGCCGGGCGCGCAGGGTCGCCCAGTGCTCCCACGCCTCGGCCTCGCCGTACTGCCGGAGCACGTTGAACGCCCTGACCAGCACGGGCCGCCGGCTCACCGGGAGCTCGAAGCCGCCGAGGGTGAAGGACAGGCCCTCCCGTTCGTACGGCTTGGCCGCCGCCACCCTGGCCGGGTCGATCTCGACGCCGACGACCTCGACGGACGGGCACACCCTCCGCAGCCGCGCGAACAGCTCGCAGGTCGTGACGTGCGAGGCGCCGTAGCCGAGGTCCACCACCAGCGGGCGGTCGGCCGACCGCAGCAGGCGGCCGTGGACGGCGGCGATCCACCGGTCGGCCCTGCGCAGCCGGTTGCGCGCCGTGGTCCCCCTGGTGATCTCCCCGATCCGCCTGGCCACGGTCAGACGCGGTGGATCTTGTGCTGCGCCGCCTGGGCGCGGGGGCGGATGACGAGGCGGTCGATGTTGACGTGGGCCGGCCGGGTGACGCACCACGTCACGGCGTCCGCCACGTCGCCGGCCGTGAGCGGGCCGGGAACCCCCTGGTAGACCAGGTCGGCGGCGGTCGCGTCGCCGCGGAAGCGGTTCAGGGAGAACTCCTCGGTGTGGACCATGCCGGGGGCCACCTCGACGACCCGGACCGGCTCGCCGCACAGCTCCAGCCTGAGCACCTCGGTCATCGAGGTCTGGGCGTGCTTGGCCGCGACGTAGCCGCCACCCTCCTCGTAGGGGACCAGGCCGGCGACGGAGGTCAGAACGACCAGCACGCCGTCGCCCGAGGCGACCAGGAACGGCAGCAGCGCCTTGGTGACCCGGAGCGTGCCCAGCACGTTGACCTCGTACATCCGCCGCCAGTCGGCCACGTCCCCCCGCGCCACCGGCTCCATGCCGATCGCGCCGCCGGCGTTGTTGACGAGCACGTCGCAGCGGTCGAGCGCGGCGGCCAGCTCGTCCACCGACTCCTGGGAGGTCACGTCCAGGGCCATCGGGCGGATCCCGGGCACCTCGGCGGCCAGCTCCTCCAGCCGGTCCCGGCGCCGCGCGGCGGCCACCACGCTGTAACCCTCGTCGGCCAGCCGGCAAGCCGTCGCCCGGCCGATGCCGCTGCTGGCCCCCGTCACCACTGCTGTCCTCGTCATGGTCCTCCATCCTGCCAGGACCCGCGGGGTGCCCCCGGAGCGCCCGCCCGGCGGGAATGTTGTGAACCCCCGGGTGGTTACTTCCCTCTCGGAGGTGGTGTCGGTGAGGCGACGGCGGGCCAACCGGGTTGCGACGATCAGCATGCACACGTCCCCCCTGGACCAGCCGGGGACCGGAGACGCGGGCGGCATGAACGTCTACATCGTGGAGGTGGCCAAACGGCTGGCCCACCTGGGCGTGGAGGTCGAGATCTTCACCCGGCAGACGGCACGGGATCTGCCGCCGGTCGCCGAACTCGTCCCGGGGGTGTCCGTCCGCCACGTCACCGCCGGGCCGTACGAGGAGCTCGACAGGGGTGACCTGCCGGGCCAGCTCTGCGCGTTCCTGTCGGGTGTTCTGCGCACCGAGGCCATGTACGAACCGGGCCGCTACGACGTGATCCACTCCCACTACTGGCTCTCCGGTCAGGTCGGCTGGCCGGCCAAGGAGCGCTGGGGCGTGCCCCTGGTGCACACCATGCACACCATGGCCAAGGTGAAGAACCTCCTTCTGGCCGCCGGCGACCGTCCCGAGCCGCGCGCCCGCGTGCTGGGCGAGCAGCAGGTCGTCGACGTCGCCGACCGCCTGGTGGCCAACACCCCGACCGAGGCCCGCGAACTCGTCGACCTGTACGGCGCGGCCCCCGGCCGCGTCGAGGTCGTCAGCCCCGGGGTGAACCTCACCGTCTTCCGGCCCGCCTCCAGGGAGGCGGCCCGCCGCCGGCTCGGTCTGCCGCCGGACGCCCACGTGCTGCTGTTCGTCGGGCGCGTCCAGCCGCTCAAGGCCCCCGACGTGCTGCTGCGCGCCGCGGCGCGGATGATCGCCGACGACCCCGCGCTACGGCCTAGGCTGGTCGTCGCCTGCGTCGGAGGCCCCAGCGGCAACGGCCTCGCCCGGCCCTCCCACCTCACCGAGCTGGCGGCCTCGCTCGGTATCTCCGAGGTGGTCAGGGTCGTGCCCCCGGCGCCCCAGGAGGAGCTCGCCGACTGGTACCGCGCGGCCGACGTGACCGTGGTGCCCTCGCACAGCGAGTCGTTCGGCCTGGTCGCCCTGGAGTCGCAGGCGTGCGGCACCCCCGTCGCCGCCGCCTCCGTGGGGGGCCTGCGCACCGCCGTGCGCGACGGGGTGTCCGGGGTGCTCGTCGAAGGGCACGACCCCTGCGACTGGGCGCGGGTGCTCACGCGGTTCGTGCGCCTGCCGGCCTGGCGCGACGCGCTGGCGTCGGGGACGGTGACGCAGGCCGCCGCCTTCGGCTGGTCGGCCACCGCGGCGCGGCTCGCCGACGTCTACGCCGAGGCGATGGCCTCCCTGCGCCGCGTCCCGGTCGCGGTCAGCCCGTAGGGTGGGCGCATGCGTGAGGTGATCGAGGCGGCGCTCCGGGCCGCCGAGGCGTCGTTCGAGGAGCCCCGGCCCGGAGCGTTCCTGGTGACGCTCCCCGGCCGGCACAGGCTGGCGACCGCGACGTGGCTGATCGTCGGTGACCAGGCCCTGCACGTGGAGGCGTTCTTCTGCAGGCAGCCCGACGAGAACCACGCCGCGTTCTACCGCTGGCTGCTGACCAAGAACGGTTCCACTTACGGCGTGCACTTCGCCCTCGACCCGGTCGGCGACGTCTACCTCGTGGGCAGGGTCCCGCCGGCGGCGGTCTCCGAGGAGGAGATCGACCGGCTGCTCGGCTGCGTCCTCACCTACTCCGACGAGGGCTTCGACCGGGCGCTTGAGCTCGGCTTCGCCTCCTCGATCCGGCGTGAGTGGGAGTGGCGTGCCCGGCGTGGTGAGTCGCTCGCCAACCTCCGGGCGTTCGCCAGGTTCGCCGACCCGGAGCGCCGGGAGGGGGCCGGTTAAGCTGGCCCGTATGGCGACTTTGGTGCTGCTGCGGCACGGTGAGAGCGAGTGGAACGCTAAGGGTCTGTTCACCGGGTGGGTGGACGCCGGGCTGTCGGCCCGGGGCGAGGAGGAGGCGCGGCGCGGCGGGCGGCTGCTGCTGGAGGCGGGGGTACGGCCCGGCGTCGTCCACACCTCGCTGCTGACCCGCGCGATCCAGACGGCCAACCTTGCGCTGGGCTCCGCCGACCTGCTCTGGCTGCCCGTCACCCGGTCCTGGCGGCTCAACGAGCGCCACTACGGCGCGTTGCAGGGCAAGGACAAGGCGCAGACCCGGGCCGAGTTCGGCGACGAGCAGTTCATGCTCTGGCGGCGCTCCTACGACACCCCGCCGCCGCCGATCGCCGACGACGACGAGTTCTCGCAGGCCGGCGACGCGCGCTACGCGCTGCTTCCGGGTGAGCTGATGCCGAGGACCGAGTGCCTCAAGGACGTCGTCGAGCGCATGCTGCCCTACTGGTACGACGCGATCGTGCCCGACCTGGCGTCGGGAAGGACCGTCCTGGTCGTCGCGCACGGCAACTCGCTCCGGGCCCTGGTCAAGCACCTGGACGGGATCGGCGACGACGAGATCGCCGGGCTCAACATCCCCACCGGCATTCCGCTGCTGTACGAGCTGGACGGCGCCTTCCGGCCGGTGACGGCGGGCGGTCGCTATCTCGACCCCGAGGCGGCCGAGTCGGCCATCAAGGCCGTGGCCAACCAGGGCAGGTAGGAGACGGCGGGAAGGCGTGGGGGCCGGGCCCGAGACAGGCTCGGCCCGGTGCCCCCGAACGGTGCCGGCCCCTCAGACGATGTCGGCGTCCGGTGTGCGGGAGCCGGTCACGAGATACACCACGTCCCGGGCGACGCGGACGGCGTGGTCGGCGTAGCGCTCGTAGTAGCGGCCGACCAGCGTCACGTCCACGGCCGGTTCGACGCCGTACTTCCAGTCGTCGGCCATGAGGACCGTGAACAGCCTGCGGTGCAGCCTGTCCATCGCGTCGTCGTCGCCCTCCAGCTCCAGCGCCGCGTCCACGTCGCGTGAGGCGATGCAGCTGCCGGCCTTGGTGACCAGCCGCTCGGCGATCTGCCCCATCTCCACGATGGTGGAGCGGATCTCCGGCGGGATCGCCGACTCCGGGTGGCGCAGCCGGGCCACCTTGGCCACGTGCTCGGCCAGGTCGCCCATCCGTTCGAGGTCGGTGCCCATCCGCAGCGCCGCGATGATCATCCTGAGGTCGACCGCCACCGGCTGCTGCCTGGCCATCAGATCGAAGATCGATATTTCGATCTCCGCGAATATCCGGTCGACCTCCTCGTCGCGGGAGATGACGCTTTCGGCGAGTTGAAGGTCGGAGTCCAAAAGGGCGGTGGTGGCCCGGGATATCGCCGACCTCACCAGGCGGGTCATCTCGACCAGCCGGCCGGTGAGGGCGGCGAGTTCTTCATGGTAGGCGTCGCGCATGGCCTCACCGTACGTGCGTAATAGTGAACGAACCTAGACCCTAAAGTGAACTTTGGAGGAAAAGGTATGTTTATGCCCTTATGAGCAGCCCCAATAGAGAAACCCCACCTACCATCAAGGATGTGAAGCCAAGCAGGAGGAGCGCGTGAGTGAGCTGGTGGTGAGCCTGGCCGCCCTGGCCGGAGCCGCCCTGGGAGCGCTGGTCGCCGTGCTGGTCGCCCGCCGGGGCGCGGAGCGGCGGCGGGTGGCGGCCGACGTCGCCGAGCCCTCCTCACTGCCCCCGGGGGTCGCCTCGGTGCTCGCGGTGCTGCCCTCCTCGGCGGTCGTGCTCGACAAGGAGGACCGGGTGCTGCGCGTCAGTTCGGCCGCGCGCGCCTTCGGGCTGGTGAGGGGCGACCGGCTGATGGCGGCCGAGCTGCTCGCCATGGCCAGGCGGGTGCGCAGGGACGGCGAGATCCGCGAGAGCGAGATCGAGGTGGCCAGGCACACGTTCGGCCAGGAGTCGACCAGCTTCGCGGTACGGGTCGCCCCCCTCGGCTCCGACGGTCAGGTGCTCATTCTCGCCGAGGACCAGACCGAGCACCGGCGCGTCGAGGCGGTACGGCGCGACTTCGTCGCCAACGTCAGCCACGAGCTGAAGACCCCGGTGGGGGCGCTCTCGCTGCTGGCGGAGACCATCCAGGGCGCCGCCGGCGACCCGGAGGCGGTGACCCGTTTCGCCGGGCGCATGCAGCACGAGGCCGCCCGCCTCACCTGTCTCGTACAGGACCTCATCACGCTCTCCCGCATCCAGGGGGCCGAACCCACTCCCACCCCCGGGCCGGTCCCGGTCGACCAGGCCGTGCACGAGGCCGTCGACCGCTGCAACACCGCCGCGGTGGCCAAGGACATCACCCTCGTGACCGGTGGTGCCGAGGGGCTGCGGATCTGGGGCGACGAGGAACTGCTGGTCACCGCGTTGCGCAACCTGATCGACAACGCCGTCGCCTACAGCCCCGAGCACACCCGGGTCGTCATCAGCACACGGACGGCGGGTGCCCAGCAGGACAGGTCCGTCGAGATCAGCGTGAGCGATCAGGGAATCGGCATCCCGGAGAACGCCCAGGAACGCATCTTCGAGCGCTTCTTCCGCGTCGACGCCGCCCGCTCGCGCGCCACCGGCGGCACGGGCCTGGGGCTGGCCATCGTCAAGCACGTCGCCGCCACCCACAACGGCGCGGTCACGGTGTGGAGCAAGGAAGGCTCGGGCTCCACCTTCACTCTCCGCCTGCCCGCCTTCGGCGGCACGGCGGCAGCCGTACCCGGTACCACCACGATCCCCCTGGAGGCCGCGAAGTGACTCGCGTGCTCGTCGTCGAAGACGAGGAGTCGTTCTCCGACGCCCTGTCCTACATGCTGCGCAAGGAGGGGTTCGAGGTCGCCGCGGCGGCCACGGGGCCCGAGGCGCTGGCCGCCTTCGACCGCAACGGCGCCGACCTCGTGCTGCTCGACCTGATGCTGCCGGGCCTGCCCGGCACCGAGGTCTGCCGTTCGCTCCGCCAGCGCTCCAACGTTCCCGTGATCATGCTCACCGCCAAGGACAGCGAGATCGACAAGGTCGTCGGCCTGGAGCTGGGCGCCGACGACTACGTGACCAAACCGTTCTCCTCCAGGGAACTGGTGGCCCGCATCCGCGCGGTGCTGCGCCGTCAGGGAGACGTGGAGGAGACGGGGACGGCCGTGCTGATCGCCGGCCCGGTCCGCATGGACGTCGACCGGCACGTCGTCGCGGTCCGCGGCGAGCGGGTACAGCTCCCGTTGAAGGAGTTCGAGCTGCTGGAGGTCCTGCTCCGCAACGCCGGGCGGGTGCTCACCCGGGGACAGCTCATCGACCGCGTCTGGGGCGCCGACTACGTGGGCGACACCAAGACCCTGGACGTGCACGTCAAGCGGCTGCGCGCCAAGATCGAGGCCGATCCGTCCAAACCCCGCTGCATCCTCACCGTCCGGGGCCTGGGGTACAAGTTCGACCCCGTCGAGACCTGACCCGGCCGGCCCGCGCCCCGCGGACGTCTTGGGGGCGGGCGAGAAGAAGGGGGGTACGGCCCGCGGGCCGTACCCCCCTTGTCACGTCACGTCACGTCGTGCCGCCCGCCGCGGCGTGCCTAGTGGCCGCTCTCGGCGTGGCCGGGGGAGGTGGTGGGGGAGGGCGAGGGCGTGGAGGCCGTGCTGGTCTCGGTGCCGGTTTCGGCGCCGGTGCCGGTGCCGTTCGCCGGGGCGGCCGGCGCGCCGCCCTCGGGGGCCTGGGGCAGCGTGCCGTACTCGCGGCTGCGGGTGATCACCGGGATCGTCAGGGGGATGACGCCCGCGTTGGCGAACTGCAGCTGCACCTGGATGCTCTCACCGCCGTGCAGCGGCTTCTTCAGGCCCTGGACCATGATCGTGGGCGTGGGCCTGCCGACGGCGACGCGCTTGTCGGCGGGGAGCTCGACGGGGAAGGCGACCTTCGCCGCGCCGACCGCCGGGTCGACTCCGAGACCGACGAGCGTGTCGGCCTCGGAGTTGGTGTTGACCAAGGACAGGTAAAGCGGTGCCGCCCCGCCCGCCGCCAGCGTCGAGCCGGAGTCGGGACCCAGGAAGAACGCCTGGGAGATGTCGATGCCCCTTACCTTGGCGGTCGTCGCCTCGGTCGGGGAGTAGGGCTGGTTGGTAATCGCGTCGGATCCGGCACCACAGCCGGCCAGGACCGGAGCGGCTGCGAGGAACGCGGCGGCGGCGATCGCCCAGTGACGGCTGTTGCTGGTCACGGTGCGGGTTCTCCTTGTCACACAAGAGGTAGGGCAGAGCCAACCTTATCCGTGGACTTAATCGGGTTTTCCGGCGGCCCACTCGATCTCCCGGAGGTCGGGAACGCAGGTCATAAGGGCTTTCCAGGGGCCTGATTCACAGAGTTGAGCAGTTGTCAAGCCTTAAAATGCGGCTTTGACCTGCAGTTATGGGGATTTCACTGTTCCGGGAGGCTGTGGATACGTGGTACTCTTGAGTACAGCGGAAGGGGTACTTGTCACATGACTTTCCAGGTCGGCGACACTGTCGTCTACCCCCACCACGGGGCTGCTCGGATCGAGGCCATCACGACCCGAACCATCAAAGGTGAGGAAAGGACCTACCTGGTTCTCAAGGTCGACAAGGGCGACCTTACCGTCCAGGTGCCGGCTGACAACGCCGAACTCGTCGGTGTTCGCGATGTCGTCGGCCAGGAGGGCCTTGAGCGCGTCTTCGACGTGCTTCGCATGCCTCACACCGAAGAGCCCACGAACTGGTCCCGCCGCTACAAGGCCAACCTGGAGAAGTTGGCGTCCGGTGACGTCAACAAGGTGGCCGAGGTCGTTCGCGACCTGTGGCGACGAGACAAGGAGCGCGGGCTCTCCGCAGGAGAGAAGCGTATGCTCGCGAAGGCACGGCAGATCCTGGTCAGCGAGCTCGCGCTCGCCGAGAAGACCAACGAGGACAAGGCCGAAGCGCTGCTCGACGAGGTTCTCAACTCCTGAACACGATATTTCCGCGGGTGGGCGTCGGGGTTGACGTCCACCCGTTCGCATCCGGCCGCGAGTTGCGTCTCGCGGGGTTGCACTGGCCGGGCGAGACGGGCCTGGCCGGGCACTCCGACGGCGACGCCGCGGCCCACGCCGCCTGCGACGCGCTCCTGTCCGCCGCGGGTCTCGGTGATCTCGGCGCCCTTTTCGGCACCTCCGACCCCCGGTGGGCGGGTGCCTCGGGCGTCGCCCTGCTGGAGGAGGCCGCCCGCAAGGTGCGCGCCGCCGGATTCGAGATCGGCAACGTGGCCGTCCAGGTGGTGGGAAACCGCCCCAGGCTGGCGCCACGCCGCGCTGAGGCCGAGCAGGCGCTCAGCGACGCCGTGGGCGCGCCCGTGAGCATCAGCGCCACCACGACCGACGGGCTGGGCCTGACGGGGCGCGGCGAGGGCGTGGCGGCCATCGCGACCGCGATCGTGGTGAACCTCGGTTCGCCCCCGAACGTCCTATGACGAACGTATAAAACACGGAACGCGAAAGCGTCTCCGGCGGGCGGCCCCGGGCCGCCCGCCGCTCCATCCGAGGCGGTGGCCCGCTTACTGGCGCGGTACGGGCCACCTCCTCATCCGGAATGACCGATGAATGTTCTGGGTAGCCCCTTAGTAACCGTTTTCCGTCATCGGGGGAGCCGAACATGATTGGTTCGATCATCGCCGCTATCATCATCGGCGCCATCATCGGGGCGCTGGCCCGCCTCATCGTGCCCGGGCGACAGGACTTCTCCATCGGGCTGACCCTCGTCGTCGGCATCGTCGCCGCCCTCATCGGCACCGCCATCGCGGCGGCCCTCGGGCTTACCAATACCCGGGGAATCAATTGGTGGGAGCACATCATCCAGCTCGCGCTCGCCGTGCTGGGGGTGCTGCTGGTCATCCAGATGCGTGCGAGGAAGTCCTCCTGAAGTGCTCACCCGCCTGCAGGCGGGAGATTCCCGCCTACCTTGCGGCGGCGGGCGTAGACCGAAAATTTGCCGTTCGCCGATAGAACCCCGATGTCCGGGGTAGCCCCCTCCCCGTGAGCGTGAAGGCCACCTCACTGGGAGGTTGAAGATATGACTATCGAGTCCATCCTCGGGGCTATCGTCATCGGTGCCGTGATCGGTGCCATCGGTCGTCTTCTGCTGCCCGGCAGGCAGGCGATCGGATGGATCCTGACCATCGTCGTCGGCATCGTCGCCGCCCTCATCGGCACCGCCATCGCCCAGGTCCTCGGCGTCGCCACGACCAACGGCATCGACTGGATCGAACTCGTCATGCAGGTCGTCCTGGCCATCGTGGGCGTCGGCCTGGTCGCCGGCCTGAAGCGCTCCAGGGTTTAGCCCCCTCTTTCGGCCCGGGCGGGGAACGCGACGCCGGGTGGCGCCCGGAGGCCGGTCGGACGGCTTCGCCGACCGGCCTCCGGGCCGTGACGGAGGCGCGCGATGAGCCCAACGGGCGTCATCGCCGCCGGGCAGACCCGCCAGGCCTCACCGTTCGGTACGGCCGGCGGGTCGCGGCCGTCTGGACGCCTGAGACCTGAGACGCCTGGGACGATGCGGAGCACCGGTCCGCGGTGGGGCGCCGCTCGCGGCCTTCGCGAGCGAAGAACCGCGGGCCGGTCCGCCCCCCGCCGGCCCCGCCGAGGGTCACTCCTCGGGGGGCGTGGGGGTGCTGCGGACACGCCCGAAGGGCGGTGCCGACCCCTCGTCGCCCTCAGCGGCCCGGTGGGTGTCGGTCCGGGTCTCCCCGAGGCCGGCGGCGTCACCGCCGGCGTCGTCGGCGGGGCCGTCCGAGGGGCCGCCGGGGCCGGTCCCACCGGCCCGGCGCGAGGACGCGGACCTCTCGCCGACCACGCCCATCGGCTGGGTGTCGGCGTCGCGGTCGCTCACCTTCGGGCCCAGGCCCCCCGGGGGAGCCGGGGAGGGGTCCTCGCCCGCCTGCCGGGGCTTCCGCCCGGAGGCGTCGTCCGGTACGGCCTTGCGGGCCGGGGTCTCCCGCGCGGCGCCGCGGGGCGGATGCACGAGCAGGTCGCCCTGCCGGGGGCGGATCAGGTCACCCCAGCGGACCGGTCTGGCCGGCTCGGAGTCCTTGGGGGCCTCAGACGCCTCGCCGGGCGCGGAGGGCGCGGAGGGCACGGGAGGCTCGGTGATCTCGGGGGTCTCCGGCGCGGGGGTGGGACCGACCACCGGGACGGCCGCCGGGAGGTCGTGGTGCGGGGCCGACTCAAGCGGAGGCGCGGCCCGGGGGTCCAGCGTCACCTCGGCCGGGGAAGGGCCGGGGGAGTCGGGGACGGCGGAGCGGGGCGGGGGAACGGCGTGGTCGCGCCGCACGGGGTATTCGGCGGTCGGCAGGTCCGCCCCGGAGGCCGCGGGTAGCTCGGGTGCCTCGAAGACCCCGGGAACCCCGGAGACCCCGAAGGGCTCCGGGAAGGGCACGATGTCACCGGCGTCACCGGTGGCGACGACGGGACCGGACGTGGTCGCGTCGACGGAGGCCCTGCGGGTGGCGGCGTAACCGATCAGGAGAAACCACAGCCACAGGGCCAGGGTCAGCGCCACCCACGGGGCGACGGCGACCGCGATCGCCGCCCGCCGTACGTCGACCTCGGCCCGGGTGGCGGTGGACACCTCCGCGGCGGCGGCGCCGGCGAACAGCAGCACCAGGACCACACCCGCCTGCAGGCGGGCCGGCCGCCGCCCGCCCCGCAGCAGCACCGCGGAGATCAGCGCGATGGCCAGCAGGGCGTCGAAGGCCGCGGGGTAGAGGAAGGCGAACCGCGCGGGGGCCTCACCGGCGAGGGCGAGGCGGCGCAGGTCCTCGAAGGAGAGCACGCACGCGGCGGCGGCCAGCGCGGTCACGCCGACCCCGACGAGGGCGATCCCGGCGTGGCGCGCGGCGACGGTCGCCCGGCTCGGCCGGGCGGGCGGTGGGGACGGGCGGGAGATCGCGTCTGCCGCCGCGGGGGGTTTCACGTCCATGACGCTTCGAGCCTACAGAATCGGCCTCTGGAGTGATCTGCGGACACGGACACGGGCGCGTCGTGCCGAGGCACCCGCCCCCTTACCCCCGTGAGGCGGGCCGCATTACCGGTCGTTGTTATAAAAAGTGCTACCGGGTAACCTCAACGTCCCGTAACCCGCCTTGTGAGGTGAGGTGAGGCATTAACCTTGCCTCCGTGAGCCTGCACCTATACGACACCAGCGTACGTACGGTCCGCGAGTTCGTTCCGGTCGAGTCCGGCCGGGCGTCGATCTACCTGTGTGGTGCCACCGTGCAGGCTCCTCCGCACATCGGTCACATCCGCTCCGGCGTCAACTTCGACGTGCTCCGCCGGTGGATGATCCGTTCGGGCTACGAGGTGACCTTCTGCCGCAACGTCACCGACATCGACGACAAGATCATTCGGGTCGCGGCGGCCGAGGGCGTGCCGTGGTTCGTGGTCGCCGAGCGTAACCAGCGCGCCTTCACCTGGGCCTACCAGACGCTCGGCTGCCTGCCGCCGACCGTCGAGCCGAGGGCCACCGGCCACGTGCCGGAGATGATCGAGCTGATGGAGCGGCTGATCGCGGCCGGTCACGCCTACGTCTCCGGAGGAGACGTCTACTTCGACGTGATGTCCTACGCCGACAGGTACGGCTCGCTGTCCAACCAGCGGCTTGACAACCTCCGGGCCGCCGGCGACACCGACGACGAGACGGCCAAGCGAGACCCGCGTGACTTCGCGCTGTGGAAGGGCGAGAAGCCCGGCGAGCCGACCTGGCCGACCCCCTGGGGGCGCGGCCGTCCCGGCTGGCACCTGGAGTGCTCGGCCATGGCGACGAAATACCTCGGGCCGACCTTCGACATCCACGGCGGCGGCGTCGACCTGATCTTCCCGCACCACGAGAACGAGCTGACCCAGTCGCAGGCGGCCGGCGACGGCTTCGCGCGCTACTGGATGCACAACGGCATGCTCAAGATCGGCGCGGAGAAGATGAGCAAGTCGCTCGGCAACTCCCTGCTGATCCCCGAGGTGACCAAGAAGATCCGGCCGGTCGAGCTCCGCTATTACCTGGCCGCCCCGCACTACCGCTCCGCGATCGAATACTCCGAGGAGGCGCTCTCCGAGGCAGCCGCGGCCTACCAGCGCATCGAGGGCTTCGTCACCCGGGCGGCCGAGGTGATCCACGACGTGGACGCGCACGCGCCGCTGCCCCAGGCGTTCACCGACGCCCTCGACGACGACCTGGGCACCCCGCAGGCGCTCGCCGTGGTGCACGAGGTGGTCAAGGAGGGCAACGTCGCGCTGGCCCAGGGCAACAAGGAACAGGTTGCCCGGTTGCTGGCCGAGACGCAGAACATGCTCGACGTGCTCGGCCTGGACCCGCGCTCGGAGCAGTGGCGCTCCTGTGGCGGCGACTCCGGCCTGCGCTCCACGGTGGACGCGCTGGTCGGCGTGGCCCTGGAGCAGCGCCAGGCCGCGCGGGCCCGCAGGGATTTCACCGCCGCCGACGGCATCCGTGACCAGCTCGCCCGGGCCGGGATCGTCGTGGAGGACACCCCCCAGGGCCCTCGGTGGGAACTGTCACGTTAGAAGCGGCCCTACTCTAGACACCATGGCTGGTGGCGGCAGAGGGTCCGGGCGACCCGCGAAGAAGAAGAGTCCGACCAAGGGCACGGGGGGTAACAACCGCCGCGGCCTGGAGGGCAAGGGGGCGACCCCGCCGGCGCACATGCGCCACTGGCACAAGGACAAGGTGCGCGCCGAACGGGCCGAGCGGGCCGAGAAGACCGGTCGTCCGGTCTCCTCCTCCCGCCCCGTGTCCCGCACCCGGCGGAGCGAGGACGCCCCCGAGTACATCGGGGGCCGTAACCCCGTGCTGGAGGCGCTGCGCGCCGGCGTGCCCGCGAACGTGCTGTACGTCGCCCTGCGCATCGACAACGACGAGCGGGTCAGGGAGGCCCTCCACCTCGCCGCCGCCCGGGGAGTCGCGCTTCTGGAGGTCGGCAGGGAGAAGCTGGACCGTCTCACGGAGGGGGCGATCCACCAGGGGGTCGCCCTGCAGATCCCGGCCTATGAGTACGCCCACCCCGAAGACCTCGTCCACGCCGCCCAGGAGGCCGCGGAGGTGCCGATGATCGTCGCCCTCGACGGCGTCACCGACCCGCGCAACCTCGGCGCCATCGCCCGCTCCGCCACCGCCTTCGGCGCCCACGGCCTGCTCGTCCCCGCTCGCCGTTCGGCCGGGGTGACCGGCGGCGCCTGGAAGACCTCCGCCGGCACGCTGGCCACCCTCCCGGTCGCCCGTGCCGCCAACCTGACCGCGGCCCTGCGCGACTACCGCGAGGCGGGCCTGTTCGTCGTCGGCCTGGACGGTGAGGGCACACTCGACATCGAGGACGCCAACCTCCTCGACGGCCCCCTGGTCGTCGTCGTGGGCTCGGAGGGCAGAGGGCTGTCGCGTCTCGTCCGCGAATCCTGTGACCTGGTCGCCCGCATCCCCATGAGCGCCGCCGCCGAGTCGCTCAACGCCGGCGTCGCCGCGGGCATCGCCCTCTACGAGGTGGCCCGCCACCGCCGCCGCTAGGGGTTCGGCCGTACAATCGGTGACGCCCGGGTCGTAACCCGACTACACTCGTCAAACGACCGTGCCGACGTAGCTCAATCGGCAGAGCGACAGTCTTGTAAACTGTAGGTCAGGGGTTCGATTCCCCTCGTCGGCTCGCAGTTCGGAGGCCCTGTCCGGAGATCATCCGGGTGGGGCCTTCTGGTCGTCTGGGGGACGTCTGGGCGGGGGCCGTCAAGCGGGTCGGTGGGAGCGGTTGTTCACTGGCCATGAGTGAGACCAAACGCGGCGTCAAGTCCGGCCACGGCATGGCGGTCGCCGGACGCGTTCTCGGCTACATCTTCGTTGTCCCCGCCCTCAGCATCTCGACGACGGTGGGGATCGGCTCCACCCTCCAGGGTCCCTGACGACCCGGCGGCCTCGCCGCCGGACTCAACGGCTGTCCGCGCGAAACGCTCGGCCGGGCTGTCCCGGCCGAGCATCTGGTCGAGCTTCCGGCGGCAGCCGGTTGATCGGCTTTGGACCCGCCGGAACGCGCCGGACCCGGGCCCCCGCCGTTTCCGGGCCTCGCGGCGCCCGTGTGCGGATTTCGCCTTCTCCGGGGGCGGAGCCGCCGTCCTCGCGCTTCGCGGCCGTGTCGCCGTGGAAAAACCGATGGACCGGAACCGCGAAGGGGCCCAGGATTGCAGGATGGACCTTCGCATTCAGTGCCTCTGCGTCGACACGAACGATCCGGCGAGCCTTGCGAGCTTCTGGGAGGCCGCGCTGGGCTGGCGGCGCACCCATGAACAGCCTGACGAGGTCGCGCTGGAGCCTCCGGCGGGCACCCCGGAGGACGGAGTTGTCCCGGATCTTCTTTTCCTGCGTGTCCCCGAGGGGAAGCGGGGCAAGAACAGGCTCCACCTGGACCTGCGGCCGAAGGACCAGGCGGCGGAGGTGGCCCGGCTTGAGGGGCTCGGTGCGCGGCGTGTCGACGTCGGTCAGGGGGGTGACGTCAGCTGGGTGGTGATGGCCGATCCGGATGGAAACGAGTTCTGTGTGCTCCGGGCGCTGCGGCCCGAGGAATCGGCCGGGGGCTGAACGCCCGGTCCACGGCTCGGTGGCGGCCCGTTGAAGGCGATTTATCCAGGAATGCCTGGTCTGGTACTGAGTCATCTCCTCTTGGCGCCGGCTCGTGGGTTGACGCGGCAGTTGGTGTGGAGGTAGCGCGCGGCTCCGTCTCCGAAGTCGTGGATCGCGACGGTCTGGGGGTCCTCAAGGGGGTCGTCCGAGAGCATCAGGAAGTGCGTGTCGCTTATCGGAAGCAGTTCGTATTCGACGCGCTCCGGTTGACGGAGGAAGCGTGCGTGCAGGGGGTCCGGGACGAAGGTGAGGTGAAGCCGCCCGCCCGCGGCCTTCACCTCGTATCGGGTGCCGGGCCGTTCGTAGACACCTTCGTATCGCGCCGGATCGAGCCTCAGGGCCGGGTCGGGCTTGGGCAGGTCGGGGATCGTGGCCGCGCCGAGGCCGGTCAGGATTTCGTTGAACACCTTCCTGTAGAGGCTGTCTCGCGGTCCTCCGTTCGTCAGCATCGCGATGGCGATGTTCGAGTCCGGGAGGATTCTCAGACGGGCGTTCTGGCCGACGGTGCTGCCGTCGTGCGCGTACACGGTCTCGCCCTGCCAGCGAGCCGTGACGAGGCCGAGGGCCCACTCCGATCCGAACGTGTACGGGTCGGGCACGGGGACACGGGACCGCGTCATCTCGCGGACGGCCTCGGCCGAGACGATCCGTGTTCCGTCCGGCGCCCTGCCCCCGTCGAGGAGGACATGGGCCATCGTGAGGACCTCCCGGGCGGTTGAGGTGATGTTGCCTCCGGGGCCGAAGGCACGTGGCAGGTGGCTCAGAGGGGAGACGACGGGGCCCTCGTCGAGGGAGTGAATCAGATGCCCCGTCGCCGCCCGGTCCCGGTCCACCTGCTCGTGCCGGCTGCCGGTGCCGGTCAGTCGCAGGGGGGTGAAGAGGCGGTCCCTCATGATGTCGTCCCACCCCTTGCCGTCGATCACCTCCATGACGCGCGCGAGGATCGCGTAGCCCAGGGCCGCGCTGTAACCGTGGGTGTGCCCCAGAGGATGGACCTGGGGCGCGTCGGCGATGTTCGCGACCATGCGTTCGTACACGTCGTCGTCCTCGCCGGGATCTCCGTACTCCTCCTCGATGCCGTTCGTGTGGTTCAGCAGGTGACGGGGGGTGAGGCGGGCGCCGGTCTCGGGGTCGGCGACCTTGAGGCCGGGGAGGTAGGTCCGTACCGGTTCGTCCAGGCCGGCCTTCCCCTCGTCGACGAGTCGCATGAAGGCCAGGGCCGTCCAGGTCTTGGTCAGGGAGCCGCACTGGTAGACGGTGTCGGTCGTCGCGGGTTCCCGTGTGGACAGGTCCTTGACGCCGACGGCGAAGTCGGTGATCTCTCCGTCGCGGAGGATGCCGATCGCGGCGCTCGGGATCCGGTATTCCGCGAGGAGATCGGAGATCCGGGCGCGGAGCCGAGCGGTGTCCACTTCTGTTTTCTCCGTCAACGGAGCCTCCCTGCCTGGTTCCAGATCCGTGCCGGTGTGGGCCGGGACCGGAGGTGCCGCTCCGTCCCGGTGTCGTCGGTCATCTCGGCAGGCCGACCGCGTTGGCGGCGTCGGCCTCGAAGCACTCCGTGGTGGCGAAGGGGCCCGTGTACCTCTCGAAGAGGCTTCTGACGCCGTCGACCGAGTCGTGAACGAGGATGTTCACCGCCCTGGTCCCGTCGGTGCTCGCCACCGCCAGGGGCCACTTCACCCCTGTGGGCAGGTGGCCGTACGCCTCCTTCAAGGAGTCCCAGAACCCGGCTTCGTCGGAGATCGTGGAAACCGCCATCACGTGCATCGTCGTTCTCTCCTTCACAAGGGATGTCGCCGGGCCGGGGCGCCTCGCCCGGTCCGCCGGTCGGGTCCGGGCCCGACCGGCGCCGGCCTGTGCGAGGCATGTCCGGGGCCTGCCGGGGGTGCGGCCGTCGCGGCCGCTCCGTACGGCTCGCGCGGGCCGACGCCGCCTGCGGGGCGCCACATCCCGGCGGGACCTTTCCGACATAGGGAAAGCTACGTTGCGTTTTAAATATCGTCAACGGCCGGGCGTCGAAAATCGCCATAAAATCCGAGGTAATCGCTGATTGTTGCAATGAAAATGCCGATAAATGCAATCCTGTTTGCGGCGGCTGTTGCAATGGGGAGGTGGTGAACGCACACTGGACCGAGCACCCGCCGACACCAGGAGACGAGCCGATGCCCGGAGCCAGGCTGACCCATGAGGATCGCCGGAGGATCGCGGACTGGGTGGCCGAAGGGCTGGGGTACGCCGAGATCGCCAGGCGGCTGGGCAGGCCGACCTCCACGGTCAGCCGCGAGGTGGCACGTAACGGCGGGCCCGGTGCCTACCGGGCGGACCACGCCCAGCGGGCCACCGGGCGGCGTGCCCGCAGGCGCGGGCCGGTTCCGGCCGGCGGGGCCGCGGAGCCACCGGCCGACGGGCCGCCGGACGGGCCGGAGCACCGCTTCGTGGAGCGGTTCGCGACCCTGCTGGCCGGAACCGGCCTTCCGCGGATGGCCTCCCGGGTGTTCGTCTGCCTGCTCACCTCCGACTCCGGGAGCCTGACGGCCGCCGAGCTGGTGCGCCGGCTCCAGGTCAGCCCGGCGTCGGTCTCCAAGGCCGTCGGCTACCTGGAGGCGATGAAGCTGGCCGGGCGCCGGTCGGACCCCGGCAGACGCCGCGAGCGGTACGTCGTCGACGACGACGTCTGGCTCCGGGCGTGGAGGGCCGACACCGGGAAACACACCGAGGTCGCGAAGGCCGCGCGGCGTGGGGTCGAGATCTTCGGCTCCGGCACGCCCGCCGGGGTCCGGCTGGACCGGATGGGCCTGTTCTTCGCCCGGCTCGGCGAGCACATGGGCGACAGCGGCTTCGCCGACGTCGTCGTGCGTGACGCGCTGACGGTGCTCGCCGCGCTGGTGTACGCCTCCCGGCCGCTCACCGCGGACGAACTCGCCGCGGCGCTGGGCCGCCCCCCGGAGCGCGTCGCCGACGCCCTGCGGGCGATCGAGCGGCGTCCGGCCGTCGCCGACCCGCTCACTCTGCGACGCACCGGGTCCGGCGCGTACACCGTCATCCCGAGGCCGGACCGCCTGAGCCCGGCGCAGCGCCACGCGCTTCGCCCTCCGCGCGGGGCGCCGTCGCCGGGGGGCCGGTTCGGCGCGGGGGGTATACCGCCGTGAGGATCGCGGGCAGGCGCGAGACCAGGCGGGTGAAGCGGCCCCGCTCGTAGGTGACGCCGGGCTGGTTGCTCAGTTGCTGAGAGATCGGGCCCGCGATCAGGCTGGACAGCAGGTCGAGCCCTTCCTCGCCGGCGGCGGCGGGGTGAAGCTCGCCCCGTTCGACCACGCCCTTGACCAGCCTCGCGAAGTGCTCGTGGACGGCCGTCGCGGGGGCGTAGGACTCGGGTGAGGGCACATATCCGGGCACGGGGCGCCAGAAGAGGAGCTGGGCCAGGACCTGATGCTCCATGATCCAGCGGGCTCCGGCCTCCAATGAGGCGCCCAGGGCGGCCAGACCGGGTTCGTACGGCTCGGCGCCCCGCCGTACCGCGTCGAGATAGCCCTCCTGACCCTGCCTGAACAGCGCGTCGTAGACCGCGTTGCGGGACGGGAAGTACTTGTAGAGCGAGGGCGGTTTGACGCCGATTCGCCTGGCCACGGTCGCCAGGCTCAGCCCCGCGACTCCTTCTTCCGCCATCACGTCGAGGGCGACGCCGAGGATCTCGGCCTGTGTCTCCGCGCGACGTCGTGCTCTGCGGTCGGGAATGTCTGTCACGTGAGATAGCTTAAGCTATAGGTAGTAGCTGAAACTGTAGGAGGTTCTCGTGTCGCGTGACATCGTGCTCACCGGCCTTCGGCAGAACAACCTCAAGGACGTCTCGCTCCGGCTGCCCAAGGAACGGCTCATCGTGTTCACCGGGGTCTCGGGGTCGGGCAAGTCGTCCGTCGTGTTCGGCACGATCGCGGCGGAGTCGCAGCGCCAGCTCAACGCGACCTACAGCGCGTTCCTCAGGAATCGGCTGCCCCAGCACGAGCGCCCGAGAGCCGGGCGCATGGCCAACCTCACGGCCGCGGTCGTCGTGGACCAGAAACCCGTGGGCGGCAACGCCCGCTCGACCGTGGGCACGATGACGGAGATCCACGCCGTCCTGCGCGTGCTGTTCTCCCGTCGCGGTGAGCCGTCGGCGGGCTCCGCCACCGCGTACTCCTTCAACGACCCTCAGGGGATGTGCCCGGAGTGTGACGGCCTGGGCAGGAGGATCGAGCTGGATCTCGGCAAGCTGATCGACCCCGATCTGACGCTCAACCAGGGCGCGCTGCGCATGTTTCCCGTCGGGGGCTATGTCTGGCAGCTCTACGCCAGGTCCGGACTGTTCGACGCGGACAAGCCGCTGCGTGAGTTCACCGGCGAGGAGCGGGACCTGCTTCTGTACGGCGGCGGCTTCAAAGTCGACCGGGGCGGCTACACCAACGCCTACGAGGGGGTCGTGCCCCGGTTCAACCGGATCTACCTCAAGCGTGACCTCGACCGGCTCGACAAGGCCGCCAGGCCCATGGTGCGTGACGGCGTCTGCCCCGCCTGCCGGGGCGCCCGGCTCAATCCGGCGGCCCTGGCCTCGCGTGTCGACGGGCTGAGCATCGCCGACCACGGCGCGATGGAGGTCACCGACCTGATCGATGTGCTCGGGCGACTCGGTGACCCGGTGGCCGACACGGCAGTGGAGGCACTGCGAAGGATCGACGCCATCGGCCTCGGATATCTCAGCCTCGACCGCGAAACGCCCTCCCTGTCGGGAGGCGAGGCGCAGCGGCTCAAGATCGTGCGTCACCTCGGCAGCAGCCTCACCGGCATGACCTACATCTTCGACGAGCCGAGCGCGGGCCTGCACCCCCGCGATGTGCGCCGGCTGGGCGATCTGCTGGTGGAACTGCGGGACAAGGGCAACACGGTGCTGGTCGTGGAGCACGACCGCGACGTGATCGCCCTGGCCGACCACGTGGTGGACATGGGGCCCGGCGCGGGGACCGAGGGCGGGTACGTGGTGTTCCAGGGAACGCTGGAGGGGCTGGTCAACGGCGAAACGCCGACGGGGCGGATGCTCAGGCGGACCACGGGCCTGAAGGAGCGGGTGCGTGAGCCGTACGGATGGCTGACCGTGGCCGGGGTCGACGCGCACAACCTCAGAGACGTCACGGTGCGGCTGCCCCTGGGGGTGCTGACGGCGGTGACCGGCGTGGCGGGGTCGGGAAAGAGCACGTTGATGACCCGGGGACTCGCGGTGCGGCATCCCGGCGTGATCCTCATCGACCAGTCACCCATCGCCACCTCGGCGCGGTCGACACCCGCCACCCATCTGAACGCGATGGACCCGCTGCGGAAGCTGTTCGGCGAGGTCAACGGAGTGGACCCGGGAATGTTCAGCTTCAACTCGAAAGGAGCGTGCCCGGCGTGCAAGGGGCGCGGGGAGATCAAGACGGACCTGGCGTTCATGGACCCGGTGACGCGGGTCTGTGAGGTGTGCGCGGGCGGCAGGTACAGCGCCGAGGCGCTCTCCCACCGGGTGCGCGGCAGGACGATCGCCGACGTGCTGACCATGACGGCGCGGGAGGCGGCCGGTGAGTTCGATCTGCCGGGAATCGCCCGGCTGGACGTGCTCGGGCTCGGTTACCTGACGCTGGGGCAGCCGCTGAGCACGCTGTCGGGCGGAGAGCGGCAACGCCTGAAGCTGGCGCACCGGCTGCACGAGCGCGGCCAGGTGTACGTCTTGGACGAGCCGACCACGGGCCTGCACCCGGCCGACGTGGACGCGCTGCTGACGCTGCTCGACCGGCTGGTGGACGAGGGCAACACGGTCATCGTCGTCGAGCACGACCTGGAGGTGGTCAAACACGCCGACTGGGTCGTCGACGTGGGCCCCGAGGCGGGGCGGCACGGTGGACGGATCGTCTTCGAAGGCACCCCCGCCCGGCTCGCCGAAGCCACCACCCACACGGCGAGACACCTCGTCATGTCACTCGGCGCCCGTCACGCGCACCGGTGATCGTCGATGACCCGGCGGGTGGTCTCGCGCACGCGACGCCGGCGGCCGTCACCGCTTTGATGGAACGGTCGCCTGAGGCGAATATTCTTCGGTAAATCTCTTTTCGGGTCGCCGGGGCGGTGTGTTTCACGCCCGGTGATCGCGATCCTGCGGTGAAAGACGTCGTGAATCGGTGAGGTGAATCGGCGATGGGCCGGTGCGCCCGGCGGGGACGGGCGTGATCCCGGACGGGGCAGGGACGGGGCCGGCCGGGGCTTTCGTGGCTCGCGGAGGGGGAGGGGGATGCGCCCGAGGGTGAATTCTCATTTAGGGTGATTTTTGGTGCTAATTCGTGCCAAAGCACATTCCTTTCCCTGTAAAGCCGTCTCGTATGTTAGTTTCTTGCCGGCAGGCCATTTGATGCGCCTTAATCCGCTGCCTGCAGATCGTCGGACCCGCTCTGGAGGTCGCCCGTACCCGGTGGCGAGAGGAGTGCGATGCCCCCGTCGTTTGCCGAGAGCCTGGCCAGAGCCGCCGACGTCCTCGAACGGGTCCGGAGGTGGGAGCTCCCCGAGCACTCCTGGCAGGCGGTCGACGACGCCTTGGCGGAGCTGGAGCACGCGGTGGCCGGCGGTGACGCCCACCGGGTGCTGCTCACGGTCAGCCGGATCGAGCTGTCGGGGGTCATACGGGGCGCGTCGCCGATGGTCGGCGGAAGGAGCGCGGAGGAGCGGGGGATCCCCGGACCGGTGGACAAGGCGGTGACGCGGATCGGCGTCGTGGTGGAGCAGGCGCGTGAAGGTGGGGAACGGCGTCGTGATTGAGCCGGTCCCGCCGGCGCACGTCCTCCGCCGGGTGGGGGAACGAGACGGTGAGGGACGCGAGCCCGTGCTCCGGCCGGGGAACGCCTTCCGCGCTCCGGCGCGCCCGCGCGCCGGGCGCGCGCGGACACCGTGATCCGCGAGGTGCTCGCCACCGCGCTGCGCAGGCGGGGGAAGAGGGCGGTGGACGACGGCAACCTCCCGCTGGCCTACACCTGCCTGCGGCGCGCGGACCTGGCCGATCCGCACAGCGACGAGACGCTTTTCCTGCTCGCCTTCGTCTGCACCATGGCCGGACGCTACGAGCAGGCGATCCGGTACGCCGACCGCCGGGTGGCCGCCGCCCGCGTCGCGGGCGACCATCTCATGTGGTCCGGCGGGCTCGCGCAGCGCGGCGAGGTGTACATGGTCGCCGGCCGTCACCTGCGGGCGGCCGAGGAACTGCGCCGGGCGCTGGCCGTCCTCGACCGTGACGGGCCGCGGCGCAACGACCAGCGCTGGGCGATCCTGAGCGACCTCGGTTCGGCGCTCGCCGTGGCCGGGCACTTCGGCGACGCGTTCGCCGCGCAGTACGAGGCGTACACCCTGGCCGTCCACCTCGGCGAGGAGTGGTCGGCGGCCCTCGCCGCCGGGCAGCTCTCCCTGATCAGCGGCTCTCTCGGGCAGCCGGAGCGGGCCCTGGAATGGGCCGAGGCGTCCGGCGGGCACCTGGGGGCCGCCACGGACCGCAACCTCATGGCCGAGGCGGAGATCTACGGCAACCGGGCGCTGGCCCTCTCCTTCGCCGGGCGGCCGGACGAGGCGCGGCAGGCGGCGGACAGGGCGCTCGGCCTGGGCTCGGGCGTCCCGCTGCTCCGGCGTCAGACGCTGGTCGTCGCCGCCGAGGTGGCGCGCAGGGCGGGGCGGTACGACGACGCCGCAGCCTTCGCCGAGACGCTCCTGGCGGAGGCCGGGAGCGACGCGCGGCACAGGGCACTCGGCCTGGACACCCGGGCGATCGTGCGCCTGCGGCAGTCGCGCGTCGCCGCCGCGGTTCCCGACCTGCGCGAGAGCCTGGCGCTGAAGCGCGGCGTGGGGGACAAGCGGGGTGAGGCCGTCGCGCTGATGAACCTGGTCCGCGCCCACCTGGACCTGGGGGAACCCGAGGCGGCCGGGGAGTACGCCGGTGACGGCGAGCGGCTCTGGAAGGGCCTGCTGTCGCGTGCCCCCGACGAGGCGGGCCTGTCCGGCCTGTACCAACAGATCGCCCCCGCCGTGTTCCAGGCCGCGCAGGAGGTGCGTCTGGCCGCCGGCGACGTCGCGGGCGCCCTGGCCGAGGCCGAGCGGGGCCGCGCGGGCCCGCTGAGCGCGCTCCTGCGCGCCGCGCGCCCCGGCAGGGCGGTCGTTCCGGGCGAACCCCCCGGCCTCGACCGGATCCGCGCGCTGGCCGGACGGCTGAACGCCACCCTGATCGTCTACGTTCCGCACTTCGACGTCGCGGTCGAGGCGACCCGGTCCTACGACCGTGAGCTGCGCGAGGTGCACATGTGGGGGGTGACGGCCGGCGGGGCCGTCGACCACCACGTCGTCGCGCGCTCCTCCCTCCTGGAGGGGGCCCTGGCCGCCGCCGGTGGCGGGTGGGGGCGGCAGGGCCTTGCCGAGGGCCTTCCCGACCTCGGCCCGCTCCTTGTCCACCCGCTGGCCGGGACGCTCCCGGCCGATCCGTCGGGCCACGTCGTCGTGCTGCCGCTGCGCTTCCTGTGGGGCCTGCCGTTCGCCGCCTACTCGCTGCCGGACGGGGAGTCGCTCATCGAGCGCTGCTCGGTGAGCTACGCCCCGTCGATCCACGCCCTGGAACTCCTCGCGGCCGACGGGTGGGACCCCTCGTGGCGGCCGGGGTCGGCGCTGGCCGTCGGCGGGCCCCGGGGCGCCCTGCTTCCCCGGGTGGACGGAACCTTCCGGCGCGCGCCCCGGCTGGAGGGGTCCGCCCGCGGCGCCGAGGAGGTGGCGCGGATCTACGGCGTTACCCCGATGCTGGACGACAGGTGCACGGTCGCGGAGGTACGGGCGCGGCTGTGGGATCCGGACGTGATCCACATCGCCGCGCACGCCTCCCTGGACGCGCCGCTGCGGCTGGACCGTCCTTCGGGGGCGATCGCCCTGACGCCGGCCGAGGGCGACCACGGGCAGCTCTCCGCCGACCTGATCGAGTCGATGCCGGTCGGCGCCCGGCTCGTCGTGCTCGCCACCTGCTCCTCGGGGCTGGGCATGCTCACCAACGAGGGGGTGCGCGGGCTGGTCAGGGCCTTTCTCATCGCTGGGGCCTCCGGGGTGCTGGCCACCCTGTGGGAGGTTCCCGACCACCCGGCCAGGGAGATGACGACGTGGTTCCACGAGCATCTCGTACGGCACGGCGACCCCGCCGCCGCGCTCCGGCACGCGATGCTCAAGGGGCGCGAGTGGTACCCCGACCCCAGGATCTGGGCGGCCTTCGCGCTCTACGGCCTGCCCCGGCCCATCCGGGCCCCCTGACCGGCCGGTGAGGGCGGGCGCCGGGGGCGCGCCCCCGGCGTCACGGGCCGCACACCTCGGTGGCCAGGACGCTCTGCCAGGACCGGGTGCCGCCCGCCGCGCCGCCCGTTCCTCCGCCCGCCGCGCCCCCCGTTCCGACGTCCGTCCCGCCGCCCGTTCCGCCGTTCGCCGTGGGGTCCGTCCCTCCGCCCGCCGCGCCGCCCGCCGGGGCGGTCATCCAGAGCGACGCGTAGGCGGTCCTCCGCCCGCCGCGCCCCACGCGGAGCGGGATCGGCCAGTCCCCCCGGGGGACGGCCTTGCAGCCGGCGATCTCGTACTCCAGGTCGAACCCGCGGGTCTGGCCCGGCTGGAGTGTGCGGGGGGCGCGCAGGCGGGAGGAGACGAGCCTCAGCCCCGGCCCGCTCCGGCCGATCCCGAAGATCGTCACCGGCCTGTCGTTGAGGTTGCGCACGTTCACCCCGACGGTGAACCGCCCGTAGACCCTGCCCCCGTCGTAGACGGCCTGGCTTGAGTTCTCCTCCGACGTGAGCTCGAAGCGCAAGGGGGAGACCGGGCCGAGCCGCGCTCCGGGCCCGGGGCGGAAGGCGGCGGCCGAGCCCGCCCGCGCCTTCCACGGATCGGCGCGCGGCCGCCAGGCGTCCTTCCTGGCGGAGGAGCGGGACGCCGCGAGCAGCCCGCACGCCAGCACGATCCCCAGGGTGACGGTGAGCCCCCGGTTGACAGTCATACCGGGGGTCATTCACTGGATGGGCCACAAGGCAAACTCATAGCGTGATCATGCCGATCTAAATGTTGCCGCGGGGCGTCGGATCCGGTGCCGAGCCCCGGGAGCGGGGCCGGGGCCAAGTCATACCAACCAGGTGTTTTCCCCCGCACGCCGGGCGCCTTGTGCCGGGAGCGGGGGGACCAAGACGGCGGATCCGCCGCGTGTGAGCCGCTCTTCGTCGCATACTGAACCGCTACGTAAGCGTTGAGTGACCGACGAGGGGCACGGCGGTGACGGGGACGATCCTTCAGCGAGTTCGCGCGGGGCGGGCCCGCGAGACCACGGGGGAAGGCGGAGGAGGCGGGTGGGCGGACGAGGACGACACCGCGCGGGAGGGGCCGGGCCGGCCGGACATCGACGTCAGCGTCGTCGTCCCCGTCCACAACTGCCGCCCCTACCTCGACAGGTGCCTGACCTCCCTGCTGATCCAGCGGGTCGGCAAGGAGATCGTCGTCGTGGACGACGGCTCCACCGACGGCAGCGCCGAGCTGCTGGCTCTGTACGCCTCCCACCACCGGGGCGTCATCCGGGTCATCCGGCAGGAGCACTCGGGCGGGGCGGGGCATCCCCGTAACGTGGGGCTGGCCCACGCCCGGGGCAGATACGTGTTCTTCTGCGACGCCGACGACTATCTCGGCCCCGAGGCGCTGGCGCGGATGCTCGCGATGGCCGACCGCAACGGCTCGGACATGGTCCTCGGGAAGATCGTGGGGCACGACCGCAGGGCGCCGGCGTCGATGTTCCGCCGTAGCGCCGAGCGGGTGGACCTCGGTGCGAGCGCGGTCTACAACAGCCTGAGCTGCTTCAAGCTGTTCCGCAGGGAGATGCTGGAGCGTCACGCCGTCCGCTTCGACGAGACGCTGCTGGTGGGGGAGGACGTCTTCTTCACCACCCACGCCTACTGCCACGCCGAGGTGATCTCGGTGGTCGCCGACTACGACTGCTATCACCTGGTCGCCCGGTCCGACGGCAGCAGCATCATGCAGCGGCCGGGCAGCCGCGACCCGGTCGCCTGGCTACGGATGATCAAGCGGCCGATCGAGTTGATGGTCGGTCACATCCGGCCCGGCGCGCTCCGTGACCACCTGCTGCGGCGCCACTTCCGGATGGACGCCTTCGGCAACCTCGGACGCCCCTTCCTGGAGGCGGGGGAGGTCCAGCGCAAGGAGATCGTCGCCGAGGTGGCCGACATGTGCGACCGGTGGCTGACCGACGGCGTCCGCGAGCGGCTCGGCCCCATCGACCGGGGGAGGCTGGCCGCGCTCCAGGACATCGACCGGCTGGTACGGCTCGCCCACATCGAGTCGGCGGTGATCCGCAGGGAGCTGACCGGGCTGCGCTGGGGGCACGACGGCCGTCTGGTCGTCTCCGGCAGGGCCGCGCTGAACGTTCTGGAGCGGGGTGACCACCCCGAGCTCGTCCTGGGCGGTCTGGTCCTGATCCTGAAACCGAGGCCCGGCGCCGCCGGGCGGCACCCGGGGGCCGGCGGGCGGGACGAGCGCGCGGAGCGGGGCGGCGACGCCGGGCGGCCCGGGGAGGTCGTGGTCCCGCTCACCGGCGACGGCGCGGGCTTCACCGGGCAGGTGGACGTCGCCGGGCTCCCCTCGGGGGTCTGGGACGTCTACCTCAGCGTCGAGTGCGAGGGTGTCACCCGCCTCGCGCGGCTCGGCGCCGACCGCGACGGGCGGGTCGCCCAGCCGGCGTCCCGGCTGATCGGCGGCGTCGTGGCCCTGCCGTACTTCACCCGGCCGCACGGCAACCTCAGCCTCGACGTGGGAGGGCACGTGGTGAGCGTGCCGGGCGGCGCGCGGCTGACGCGGGCCCGCTGGGCGGCCGGGCACCGGCTGACGCTCGACGGCGAGGTCAGCGTGGGCACGGCCCAGCCCGGGGAGCGGGCCGTACGGCACCTGGTGTGGCGGGAGCGGTCGTCGGGGCGGGAGCTGCGCGAGCCGGTCGAGGCGGGGGCCGGCGGGGCCTTCGCCGCCCGGCAGGCGCTGGGCCGGTTGGGGCCCGGCACCTGGGACGCGTACCTGGAGCTGAGCCTCGGCGGGCCGCCCGCGCGCTTCCGGATCGAAGCCGCGGCCGAGACGATCGCGCCCCCGCGCGCCTGGTGGCGGGGGCTGGTACGGCGGAGCGTGAGGCCGTACGCCACCGCGGGGAAGGGGCGGCTCAGCGTGGTGGTCAAGACCTCCACCCTCAGGTCTCTCGCCCGGCGGATGCTCCGTTAGTGCCACTATCTTGCAACTACAAGTACATAGCCTAAAGTAGGAGCGAATCCGCACTTCGGAGGCTTGTCGTGCACGTACCCGATGGCTTTTTCAACGTCGCCGTATCGATTTCGGCCGGAGCCGTCGCGGCGGCCGGCGTCGCGGTCTGCCTGCGCGGTGCCCGCCGGGAGCTCGACGACCGCACCGCGCCGATGGCGGGCCTGGTGGCCGCCTTCGTCTTCGCCGTTCAGATGCTCAACTTCCCGGTGGCGGCGGGCACCAGCGGGCACCTCCTGGGCGGAACGCTCGCCGCGATCCTCGTCGGCCCCTACACGGCCGTGCTGTGCATGGCCGTGGTCCTCCTCGTGCAGGGCTTCTTCTTCGCCGACGGCGGCCTGACCGCGCTGGGGGTGAACATCACGCTGATGGGCCTGGTCGCCGTCGCGGTCGGCTGGACGGTCTTCCGCCTGATCGCCCGGAGCGCGCGCGGCAGGGGAGCCGTCGTGGCGGCCTCGTTCGTCGCGGCCCTGGTCTCGGTGCCCGCCGCGGCCCTGGCGTTCACCCTGCTGTTCTGGATCGGGGGCACCGCGCCCATCGAGGTCGGCACGGTGGCCGCCGCCATGGGCGGGGTGCACGTGCTGATCGGCGTCGGCGAGGGCCTGATCACCGCCGTCACCGTCAGCACCGTCCTGGCCGTCCGGCCCGACCTGGTGTACGGCGCGCGCGGCCTGGCCTCCCCGCTGGTCCTGCGCGACGCCGACGGCGACACCGCGGTCCCCCACCGGTCCCCGGAGGCTCCGGAGCCCCGGCGCCTGGGGTGGTTCCTGCCGGCCGGCATCGTGGTCGCGTCGCTGCTGGCCGGGGTGGTCAGCTTCTTCGCCTCCTCCTCCCCCGACGGCCTGGAGCGGGTCGCCGAGGACAAGGGCTTCATCAAGCGGGCCGTCGACCACGCCCTGTCCGGGCAGCCGCTCGCCGACTACGGCGAGGTGGGCGGCATCCCCGTCGGCCTGGCCGGCCTGATCGGTGTGACGGTGACGCTCGCGGTCGGCGTCACGCTGTTCCTCCTGGTGCGCCGCCGGACGAGGAGCGGGCACGAGAGCTCGAACAAGGTCGACGGGGTCTCCGCGTAGATGGGCGCGGGGCACCACCACCGGATCTACCTCGCGGGCGACACGGTCGTCCACCGGCTGCCGCCCCAGTGCAAGCTGGTGGCGGTGGCGGCCTTCGCGCTGGTGGTGGTGGCCACCCCCCGCGCGTGGGTGGGGGCCTTCGGCCTGTACGCGCTGCTGCTGGCCGTCACGGCGCGGGTCGCCCGGGTGCCGTTCGCCTTCGTGCTGCGCCGGATGGTGATCGAGATCCCGTTCGTGGTGTTCGCGGTGGCGCTGCCGTTCATCGGGTTCGGCGAGAGGGTGTCCTTCCTGGGGACGGCCCTCAGCGTCGAGGGGCTGTGGGCGGCCTGGAACATTCTGGCCAAGGCCTCCCTCGGCGTGATCGCGAGCGTGCTGCTCGCGGCCACCACCGAGCCCCGCGCCATGCTGCTCGGCGCCCAGCGGCTCCGGCTGCCCTCCCTGCTGGTGCAGATCATGATGTTCATGCTCCGCTACATGGACGTGATCGTCGACGAGATGCGCCGGATGCGGGTCGCCAGGGAGTCGCGGGGGTTCGTGGCCAGGGACATACGGCACGTCCCGGTGATCGCCCGGTCGGCCGGCGCGCTGTTCATCCGCTCCTACGAGCGGGGCGAACGGGTGCACCTGGCGATGCTCAGCCGGGGCTACACGGGCGTGATGCCGGTCATCGGGGAGCTGACGGCCTCCTTCCGGCAGTGGCTCGTCGCCGGTATGTTGCCCGGTGCGGCGCTGTTGGCGCTGCTCGGCACCTGGGGGCTGACATCGTGACACCTTCGCTTGAGGTGAGCCGCCTGGCGTACGCCTATCCGGACGGCACGCAGGCGCTGTTCGGCGTGAACCTCGTGATCGGGCGCGGTGAGCGGGTGGCGCTGCTCGGGCCGAACGGCGCGGGCAAGACCACACTGGTGATGCACCTCAACGGCATCCTGACCCCCGGGCACGGCACGGTGACCGTGGCCGGTCTGCCGGTGGCGAAGGACTCGCTCAGGGAGATCCGCCGGAGGGTCGGGCTCGTCTTCCAGGACCCCGACGACCAGCTGTTCATGCCCACCGTCCGGGAGGACGTGGCCTTCGGCCCGGCCAATCTCGGGATCGGCGGTGAGGAGCTGGAGCGCCGGGTGAAGGACGCGCTGGAGCGCGTGGGCATGCTGGAGGTGATCGACCGGCCGCCGCACCACCTGTCGTTCGGTCAGCGGCGGCGGGTGGCGGTGGCGACCGTGCTGGCCATGAGCCCGGAGATCCTGGTGCTGGACGAGCCCTCGTCCAACCTCGACCCGGCCTCGCGCCGGGAGCTGGCCGAGATCCTGCGGAGCCTCGACGTGACCGTGCTGATGGTCACCCACGACCTTCCGTACGCGATGGAGCTGTGCGACCGCGCGCTCGTCCTCTCCGGCGGGGTGATCGCCGCCGACGGGCCGACCCGCGAGATCCTCTCCGACGCCGCGCTGCTCGCCGCCCACCGGCTGGAGCTGCCGTACGGCTTCGCGCCCCCCTGACCCGGGCGGGCCGCCCCGGCCCCGGGGCGGGGCCCGAAAGGGGGACGGACACGATGGGGTGACACTCCGGGGCATGGGTTTATGTCCCCTAATATTCGTGCTATTTATGATTTTTTCGGCACAAACGGATAGCGGGCGGTTGTGACGTGTGAGTGATCGGAGAGTCGCATGACCTCGCGTACGGTGATGGCGAAGTAAAGTTGGGTCTGCCTCTTGGGCGAGGAGGACTGATGAAGCTGCGGCTGGCGCGCCGTACCGTCGGCGACGCCGTGGTGGTGGCCGTCGAGGGTGAACTCGACCTGTTCACCGCCCCCTTTCTGCGCGACGAGGTCCGCAACGCCATCAAACTCGACGGCTCCCGGTTGGTCCTGGACCTGACCGCCCTGTCGTTCATGGACTCCAGCGGGCTGTCCGTGCTGATCGAGGCGTGGCGGCTGGCCACCGGAGAGGGCGGTGGGGTCAGCCTCGCCGCACCCCAGGCTCCGGTGGCCCGCATCCTGCGTACCACCGGGCTCGACCGGCGGATAAAGGTCTATCCGGATGTCCGCAGCGCCGTCGGCGGGATTTAGCCCACCCCTCATAGAACTTCGTTCGGTCCTCGCGTTAAAGTCCGCTCATGGATCTGAACGGAGCAGCAGCAATCATCTCGGGCGGTGCCAGCGGCCTCGGTGAGGCCACGGCCCGCGACCTCGCCGCCCACGGTGCCACCGTGGTCGTCGCGGACCTCAACGAGGAGCGCGGCAAGTCTCTCGCCGGCGAGATCGGCGCGATCTTCGTCAAGACCGACGTGACGGACGAGCGGCAGGTGGGGGAGGCGGTGGACGCGGCCGTAGGGACCGGAAGACCGCTGCGCGTCGTGGTCAGCAGCGCGGGCATCGGCTGGGCCGGCCGTACGGTGAACCGCGACGGATCCCCCCACGACCTGGCGGCCTACCGCAAGGTCATCGAGGTCAACCTGATCGGCACCTTCAACCTCATGCGGATCGCCGCCGCCGCCGTCGCCGGAACCGAGCCGGTCGACGCCGACGGCCAGCGCGGCGTGATCGTCAACACCGCCTCCGTGGCGGCGCTTGAGGGGCAGACCGGCCAGGTGGCCTACTCGGCGTCCAAGGGCGGCATCGTCGGCATGACCGTCCCGGCGGCCCGTGACCTGGCCGCCGTGGGCATCCGCGTCAACACCGTCTGCCCGGGCATCATCGACACCCCGATCTACGGGTTCGCCGCCAACGCCGAGGAGTTCAAGGCCAAGCTGGTGGCCCCGGTGGTCTTCCCCAAGCGCATGGGACTGCCCGCCGAGTTCGCGCAGTTGGTGCGCGCGCTGATCGAGAACGACTACATGAACGCCGAGACCGTCCGTATCGACGGAGGCATCCGCTTCCAGCCCAAGTAGAGGTTTTCCGGCCCAAGCGGGACCAGCCCAAGCAGGAGGAGTCACCGGTGTCCGACGAGGTCCTGGTTCAGGTCGACGGCGGTGTGGCCGTCATCACGATCAATCGCCCCCGGGTGAGGAACGCCGTCAACGGCGCGGTGGCCCGGGGCATCGCCGCGGCGCTCGCGGAGCTGGAGGCGCGTAAGGACGTCCGCGTCCACATCCTCACCGGAGCCGGGGGCACATTCTGCGCGGGCATGGACCTGAAGGGTTTTCTGAGCGGCGACCACCCGTCCGTCGAGGGCGGGGGGTTCGCCGGCATCGTCGAGGCCCCGCCGAGCAAGCCGATCATCGCGGCGGTCGAGGGCTACGCCCTGGCCGGAGGGTTCGAGCTGGTGATGGCCTGCGACCTCGTCGTGGCCTCCGAGGAGGCGGAGTTCGGGCTGCCCGAGCCCAAACGCGGCCTGGTCGCCGCCGCCGGGGGTGCGATGTGGCTGCCCCGGCGCGTCCCCTACCACGTCGCCATGGAGATCGCCCTGACCGGAGACCGCTTCCCTGCCTCCCGGCTGTGTGAGCTCGGGCTGGTCAACCACGTCACGCCCGCGGGCGGGGCGCTGGAGCGGGCCCGGGAGCTGGCCGGACGGATCGCGGAGAACGCCCCGCTTTCGCTCGCGGCGACCAAGCGCGTGGTCGTCGAGTCCGCCGACTGGGGACGGAAGGAGATGTTCGCCAGGCAGCAGGAGATCGTCGGACCCGTGTTCGCCTCCAAGGACGCGAAGGAGGGCGCGCTGGCCTTCGCCGAGAAGCGCGCCCCCCGCTGGACGGGCGAGTGACCCTTCCGGGCGGGGTCCCGCCGGGCCGGGGTGGTCGGCGGTCCGGGGCGGGCCGCGCCCGGTGCGTCCGGACTCTGAGATCGGGGCGTACCCGGCGCGTCCGGATCCGGAAACACCCGTACCGTGAAGGGGGGAGCGGGCATGGCGAGGCCCTGTGAGGGCAGGGTGAGGGCGGTGTGAGAGCACTCATGAACACCATGAGGACACAGTGAGCGCTCAGCGAGAGCACTCATGAACACCATGAGGGCGCATGACGTCCCCCGGAGACCGTTCCGAAGCCAGGAGAGTGCATTGAACGACTACGGCACCCACTTCACCCCCATGGACCGGTCTTCTGGTGAGCGGCTCAAGCGCAGGGCGGGCGACCTGCTCGCGGGTGCGGCGGGCGCCATGATGATCATCATCGTCCTGGTGGGCGCCATGTGGGCGATCGAGATCGCCGACTACGTCCTGCCCGCCGAATTCGACCTCTACGGCATCAGGGCCTGGGACGCCGACGGCCTGGGCGGCATCCTGCTGGCCCCGTTCCTTCACGCGGGCTTCGGGCACCTCATGGCCAACTCGCTCCCGCTGCTGGTCCTCGGCTTCCTGGCCGCGCTGCGCGGGATCGGCCGCTTCCTGCTCGCCAGCCTCATCATCATCGTCGTCAGCGGCCTGGGCGTCTGGCTGACCAGCTCGCCGCTGGTGATCACGGTCGGCGCGAGCGGACTGGTCTTCGGCTACTTCGGCCTCGTGGTCGCCCGGGGCCTGTTCGACCGCCGCGCGCTCGACATCGTCATCGGCCTGGGTGTCGTGGTGGCCTACTACTCGATCATCTGGGGGGTGCTGCCCGGCGAGGACGGCATCTCCTGGCAGGGACACCTGTTCGGGCTGGTCGGCGGGGTCGTCGCGGCCTGGGCGGTACGCCGCAGGCGCCCTGAGGCCCTCGTCTGAGAACCCGAGGTCCCCGTCCGGCGGGACCCTTCGCCCGAAAGGGGGCCGGCGGGGGGCCTTCGCCCGGAAGGGGCCTTCGCACGCCGGCCGGGAGCCCCCTGCCCCGGGCCGGCGCGCGTCGGCGGGCCCTTGAACCGGCGGGCCTTGAACCAGTGCGCTTAGAGCCGCTCGACCACGTGGTCGATGCACGTGGTGAGGGCCTCGACGTCGTCGGGGTCGATGGCCGGGAACATCGCGATGCGCAGCTGGTTGCGGCCGAGCTTGCGGTACGGCTCGGTGTCCACGATGCCGTTGGCGCGCAGGACCGCGGCGACGCGGGCGGCGTCCACCTCGTCGGAGAAGTCGATGGTGCCGACCACGTTGGAACGGAACTCCGGGGCGGCGAACGGCGTGGTGTAGGAGGTCTTCTCCGCCCAGGTGTAGAGGCGCCGGGCCGAGTCGGCGGTGCGGGAGGTGGTCCAGGCCAGGCCGCCGTTGCCGTTCATCCACGCGATCTGCTCGGCGAGCAGGAACAGCGTGGAGATCGACGGGGTGTTGTAGGTCTGGTCCTTGGCGGAGTTGTCGATCGCCACCGGCAGGCTGAAGAACTCCGGGACGTACCGTCCGCTGCCGGCGATCTCCTCCACCCTGGCCAGCGCGGCCGGGGACATCAGAGCGATCCACAGACCGCCCTCGGAGGCGAAGCTCTTCTGGGGCGCGAAGTAGTAGACGTCGAACTCGCCCGCCTCGACGGGCAGGCCGCCGGCGCCGGAGGTGGCGTCCACCAGGACGAGCGACCCCTCCCCGCCCACACGCCTGATCGGCATCGCGACACCGGTCGAGGTCTCGTTGTGGGTGAGGGCGTAGACGTCGACGCCCTCCTCCGGCCGGGCCTCGGGGTGGGCGCCGACCTCGGACTTGATCACGGTCGGGTCGCCCAGCCACGGGGCCTTCGCCGCCACGGAGGCGAACTTGGAGGAGAACTCGCCGAAGTGCAGGTGCTGCGACCGCTCACGGATGAGCCCGAAGGCGGCGATGTCCCAGAAGGCGGTGGTGCCGCCGTTGCCGAGGACGACCTCGTATCCCTCGGGAAGCGAGAACAGCTCCGACAGGCCCGCGCGGACGCGCCCCACGAGCGACTTGACCGGCTTCTGGCGGTGGGAGGTGCCCAGCAGGGCGGCCCCCGAGGCGGCCAGGGCCGCGAGCTGCTCCGGGCGCACCTTCGATGGCCCGCAGCCGAAGCGGCCGTCGGCGGGCTTGATGTCTGAGGGAATCACGATGTCAGCCACCCGACCAGCCTACTGAGCCCTCCGGGGACGCCAGGTCGGGGTCCGGACTTTGAGACGGATTTTTGAGACGAGGTCTTTGAGGCAGAACTTCCGGAACGGGGCCTTCGAGACAGATCTTCCGAGGCGCGGCCTCCGGAACGGGGCCTTCGAGACGGGCGACCTCCGGTCCGGGTGACCGAAGGGACGTGGCCGACGCGACGGCGGGGCGGCTGCCGCGCGAAAGGCGCACGACAGCCGCGGGAGGAACGAGGACGGTCCGGACGCCGGCCGGCCCGCTCGGGTTCGCCCGGACCCGCCTGGAGATCAGGGCGGGCCGGGCGAAGCGGGGTCGAGGCCGGATCGGGCCGTTCAGGCCGGTGGGGCCGGTCAGAAGGACTCGACGACCTCGGCGGCACCGGGAACGTCGCGGACCGAGCGCTGGGACGGCCCCACGTACCGGGCGCTGGGGCGGATGAGCCTGCCCGTGCGCTTCTGCTCAAGGATGTGGGCGGCCCAGCCCGCGGTGCGGGCGCAGGTGAACATGGAGGTGAACATGTGCGAGGGCACTTCGGCGAAGTCCAGGATGACCGCGGCCCAGTACTCGACGTTGGTGGCCAGCACCCGGTCGGGCTTGCGCTCGTGCAGCTCCTCCAGGGCGGCCTGTTCGAGCGCCATGGCGACCTCGTAGCGCGGCGTGCCGAGCTCCTTGGCCGTACGGCGGAGCACGCGGGCCCGGGGGTCCTCGGCTCGGTAGACGCGGTGCCCGAAGCCCATCAGGCGCCGGCCCTGGTCCAGCTCCTGCTTGACGTACTTGCGGGCGTCGCCCAGCTTCTCGACGCCCTCGATCATGTGCAGCACCCGCGCGGGGGCGCCGCCGTGCAGCGGCCCCGACATGGCGCCGATCGCCCCGCTCAGCGCCGCGGCCACGTCGGCGCCGGTGGAGGCGATGACGCGGGCGGTGAAGGTGGAGGCGTTCATGCCGTGCTCGGCCGCCGACGTCCAGTAGGCGTCGATGGCCTTGACGTGCCGGGGGTCGGGCTCGCCCCGCCAGCGGATCATGAACCGCTCGACGATGCTTTCGGCCTTGTCGACCTGACTCTGCGGGACCATCGGCAGGCCGAGGCCACGCGCGGACTGGGCGACGAAGCTGAGGGCGGTGACACTGGCGCGCGCGAGGTCTTCGCGTGCCTGCGCCTCGTCGATGTCGAGCAGCTGGTGGAAGCCGTACGCGGGGGCCAGCATGGCCAGCGCGCTCTGCACGTCGACACGGATGTCACCGGAATGGACGGGGATGGGGTAGGGCTCCGCCGGGGGGAGGCCCGGCTGGAACTTGTTATCGACGAGCAGACCCCAGACGTGCCCGAAGCTGACACGTCCGACCAGCTCTTCGATGTCGACGCCCCGGTAGCGGAGGGCGCCCCCCTCTTTGTCCGGTTCCGCGATCTCAGTCTCGAAAGCGATCACGCCTTCGAGTCCGGGTTTGAAGTCGGACATTCTCGGCCGCCTCCCTTTCTTGAAGTCGAAGCCTTGATGTCGAGATACCGGCGCGTCATATTCAACCCTGAGGGGGTCGACGGTGCGTCGCCGGACCCGTCACAACGAAATCGCCGCAGGTGGGGGGCGGTGTGTCGGTTCTTGGGCGGGCACGGGAGAATACCTCCCTGTGGATGCCGCATCGCGCCCGCCGCTGCTCGCCGGGCTTCGCCGTACCTACGAGGGGCTGCCTCTGCTGGAGGCCGACCTCGCCCCCGACCCCGTGGCGCAGTTCGCCGTCTGGTTCGACGACGCCCTCGCCGCCGAGCTCCCCGAGCCGAACGCGATGGTGGTCGCGACCAGCTCGGCGGGCGGGCGGCCCACGGCCCGGACCGTTCTCCTCAAGCACTACGACGAGGCCGGGTTCGTCTTCTACACCAACTACGAGTCTCGCAAGGGCCGTGACCTCGCCGAGAACCCGAGGGCCTGCCTGCTGTTTCCCTGGCACCCCATCCGCCGCCAGGTGCGGGTCGAGGGCTCGGTGGTACGGCTGCCGCGCGAGGAGTCGGCCGCCTACTTCGGGTCGCGCCCGTACGGCTCCCGCATCGGGGCCTGGGCCTCGCGCCAGTCGGCGGTCGTGCACTCGCGCGAGGAGCTGGACCGGCGTTACGCGGCGCTGAGCGCCCGCTGGCCGGAGGACCCGCCGGCTCCGGACTTCTGGGGCGGTTTCCGGGTGGTTCCCGCCGAGGTGGAGTTCTGGCAGGGACAGCTCGACCGCATGCATGACCGCCTCCGTTACCGGCGCTCGGGTGCCTCCTGGGTCGTCGAACGCCTGGCCCCCTGATATCGCACCCCGACCCTTACTGGTATATCCCCATATGTCTGTAAGACAGAGGGGGCTGTGTGGCATTCGGGAATTTTGTGCGGCGGCTGGCGGTGGACACCCGCCCGCTGACGCTCCCGGACTACCGGCGCCTCTGGGCCGGCCAGGGTGTGTCGTTCATGGGCTTCCAGATCACCTCGGTGGCCGTCAGCTCCCAGGTCTACGCCGTCACCGGGTCGTCGTTCTGGGTCGGCATGCTCGGCCCGGCCAACCTGATCCCCCTGGTGATCTTCGGGCTGTGGGGCGGGGCGATCGCCGACGCGATGGACCGGCGCAGGCTGCTCATCGCCGGCTCGCTGGTCGCCTGGACCGCGACGCTCGCCCTGCTGCTCCAGGCCGTCCTCGGCGTGGCGAACGTCGGCCTGCTGCTGGCCACCGTGGCCGTGCACGCCACCGGCTTCGCCGTCACCGGGCCGACCAGGGGCGCGATCGTCCCCCGGCTGGTCCCGGCCGGCCTGGTCCCCGCGGCCAACACCCTGAGCTTCCTGGTGGGCAGCCTCGGCACGGTGGTCGGCCCGCTGGCCGCCGGCGTGGTGCTCGCCCGCGGCGGCGTCGCCTTCGCCTACCTGATCGACGCGCTGCTGTTCGCCGCCGGCTTCTACGCCGCCCTGCGCCTGCCGAAACTCGAACCGATCGGGGAGGTGGCCCGTCCGGGCCTGCGCGCCGTCGTGGACGGCCTGCGCTACATCCTGGGCAACGCGGTGGTCATGATGTCGTTCGTGGTCGACATCATCGCCATGGCGTTCGCGCTGCCCAGGGCGCTGTTCCCCGAGATCGTCGACCAGCGGTTCGGCGGGTCGCCCATGGCGTTCGGCTGGCTGTCGGCCGGCATCTCGATCGGCGCGGTGGCCGGCGGCCTGCTGTCGGGCTGGGTGGGCCGGGTACGGCGCCAGGGGCTGGCCCTCACGATCGTCATCGCCGTCTGGGGACTCAGCGTCGCCGCCTCCGGGCTGGTGAGCGAGCTGTGGACGATGGTCGCGCTGCTCGCGGTCGGGGGCGTGGCAGACCTGGTCTCGGCCGTGTGGCGCCAGACGATCCTGCAGACCCACGCGCCCGACGACATGCGCGGGCGGATGCAGGGCGTCTTCACGGTCGTCGTCGCGGGAGGCCCCCGCCTGGGGGACCTGCGGGCCGGGGTGACCGCGGTCTGGGCCGGGGCCACCTCGGCCTGGGTCGGCGGAGGCATCGCCTGCGCCGTGGTCGTGCTCGCCGTGGGGCTGGCCGTACCGGCCTTCAGAGCTTACCGGTCCGCCACGTGAGCCGTTTGGGCAGGCAGGGAAGGATTTTCAACGCTCGGGTGTTGCCGTCCATGGCCACCGCGCGCGGATCTCGCAATAGGGTCGTGCTCTAAGACTTTTCGGTCCCGCGCGGTTCCGGGGCAGGACGCCGCGACGAGCCCGAAAACGACGGAGGGCGGGAGGAGCCTTGACCGCACACGGCCTGATCGACACCACGGAGATGTACCTTCGCACGATCTTCGAACTTGAGGAGGAGGGGATCGTCCCCCTGCGTGCCCGGATCGCCGAGCGGCTCCAGCAGAGCGGCCCGACGGTCAGCCAGACGGTGGCCCGCATGGAGCGCGACGGTCTGGTCAAGGTCGAGGGCGACCGGCACCTGACCATGACCGACCTCGGCCGTGCGCTCGCCACCCGTGTCATGCGCAAGCACCGCCTCGCCGAGTGCCTGCTCACCCAGGTGATCGGGCTGCCCTGGGAGGAGGTGCACGTCGAGGCGTGCCGCTGGGAGCACGTCATGTCCGAGTCGGTGGAGGCCCGCCTGGTCAACCTCCTCGACAACCCGACCGAGGACCCTCACGGCAACCCCATCCCCGGCCTCGACGAGCTCGGCGTCGCCGGCGTCTCGGCCGCCGAGTGGCGGTCGCTGCCCTCGATGGCCGCGCTGGCCGGACCCAGGGATATACCCGTTGTCGTTCGCCGAATTAGCGAACAAGTGCAAAGTGATCCGGCTGTGATGCTTAAACTCAAGCAAGTTGGGATACAACCCGGACGCGAGGTAACGCTCGCGGCGAGCGACGACGGTGTGCGGGTGACAGGTGACGACGAGGCGGAGAACACTCTGGCGGACCTTCCGCGAGAGATCGCCGCGCACGTCTTCGTCTCCACACGCTGATCACGCGCCCTCTGCTTGGTTGAATCCCCGGGGGGAGACCCCTCCTTCCCCTGCCGAGCCCGCAGCAGGAGCAGCCGTGGTTCCCTTCGCGCACAGTCTTCCCCGAGGAGTGGTCACCGGATGAAACGGTGGGGGGATCTCTCTCAGGACACCGCCGACCACCTCTCGGCGGGCTCCGTGCTCGACCATGCCGAGATGGCGGTCGTCGTCACCGACCGTTTCAGCAACGTGGTCTACTGGAACCCGTTCGCGGAGAGGCTCTTCGGCCGTCCCGGGACCTCCGGCCGCGATCAGTCGCGCTCCCTGGGCATCATGGAGAAGGACCACCCGCTCGCCGTCGAACTCGCCAAGCACGTGCTCAAGGGCAACGTCTGGGAGGGCACCTTCGACGTCAGGCGCGGTGACGGGACGATCATCTACGTCCGCGCCCAGGCCGTGCCGCTGCGACATCCGTCCGGGTCGGTGACGGGCATCGTCGTCACCGCGCGTGAGGCGATGCGCAGCAACGAGCGGGAGAACGACCGCTTCGGCCTGCTGGAGCGCATCGGCGAGCGGCTCGCCGGCTCGCTGTACGTCGAGGAGACCCTCAAGCGCGTCGCCGAGATGCTCGTCCCGCAGTTCGCCGACCACTGCTTCATCGAGCTGATGGAAGGCGACCGGATGACCCGCCGGGTCTCCACCCACGTCCCGGGCTGGAGCCCGCCGCCCAACACCTGGGCGCCGCTCGGCGCCGAGATCTACTACCCCACGGGCCACTACGCCGACATCGCGCTGCGCCGTCAGGAGACCGTCCTCGTCGAGGACTTCTCCCAGACCAACTACCCCAGCACCGGCCCGGCCAAATCCCGTCTCGCGGCCGAGATCGGGATGACCTCGGCCATCGTGGCCCCCCTGTGCGTGCGCGGCGACGTGCTCGGGCTGATGTACCTCGGCCTGTCCAACCTCACCGACCGGCGCAGCCCCCACTACGACGCCTTCGACCGCGACTTCGTCGGGACGATCGCCACCCGGGTCGCGCTGGCCGTGGACAACGCCCTGCTGTTCGAGGCCGAGCGGCACACCGCCGAGTCCTTCCAGAAGAACCTGCTGCCACCCGCCCCCCTGCCGGAGCTCGACGGGCTGGAGATCGCGGTCCGCTACTACCCCGCGGCGCCGCTCGCCTCCCACGGCCAGGGCATCCAGACCCAGGTCGGCGGCGACTGGTACGACGTCATCCCCCTCTCGGCCGGCCGGGTCGGCATCGTCATCGGCGACGTCGAGGGCCGGGGTCCCAAGGCCGCGGCCGTCATGGGCCAGTTGCGGGCCGCGCTGCGGGCCTTCGCCCAGGACGACAAGCCCCCCGCGGAGATCCTCGCCCGGCTCGACGAGTGGACGCGCGTCATGGCCACCCCCGAATGGGACGACAGCGGCGTCGACGTCAGCGTCCCGCCCATCGTCACCTGCCAGTACCTCGTCTACGACGCCTGGTCGCGGGAGCTGGCGTTCGCCAACGCCGGGCACGCCCCGCCGCTGCTGCTGGTGGAGGACGGCTGCGCCGAGCTGGAGATCGACGAGGTCGGCCAGCCGCTCGGCGTCCGCAGCGGCCTCCACGCCGACCTGGTCTACAAGGAGGAGACGCTCACGCTGCCTCCGGGGGCGTCGCTGCTGCTCTACACCGACGGCCTGGTGGACCGCCGCCCCGGGCGCGAGGCCGACAACCGGGCCTTCGACAGCCAGGAGAACCTCGCGATCCTGTGCGACAGGCTCATCGCGACGTACGGCCTGCCGGTGGAGCACATCGCCGAGACCGCGACCCACGCGGTGCCCGGCGAGATCGACGACGACATGGCGATCCTCGTCGTCCGGTCGGCCTGCGACGACCTCGACGTCGAGGAGCGCACCTTCCCCGCCCAGCCGATCATGGTCGGCGAGGCCCGCCGGATGGCGGCGGAGGCGTTCGTCGGCTGGAACGTCCCCGAGGAGCGCGCGGAGCTGGCCTGCCTGCTGGTCTCCGAGGTGGTCACCAACGTCGTGCTGCACGCCGCCAACTCCAGCGTCCCGCGCCGCGCGCTGATGGTGGACAGCGCCCCGATCCCCTTCGAGGAGTCCTGGGACGACCCCGGTTTCGACGAGGAGATCGTCAACGAGAAGGAGTTCACGCTCCGGCTCCGCCGGGGCGGAGAGTCGGTCTGGGTCGAGGTCTTCGACCAGGACCTCCGCCTTCCGCGCATCCGCAGCGCCGGGGAGAACGACGAGGGAGGCCGGGGCCTGTATCTCGTCGACCAGCTCGCCAAGCGGTGGGGCTCGCGCCCCACCAAGGAGGGCAAGGCCGTCTGGTTCGAGATCCCCACCAAGTCCCGCTGAGCCTTCGCCGCCGGTGAGCCGGCGGCTAACGGAACGTCTGCCCCCACAGGGCGAGCGAGACCAGGACGAACACCACGACGACACCCGTGTAGGCCATCGGGCCGAGCCGCAGCGCCCGCCGTAGCCGGTTGAGTCCCCAGGCGAACAGGAACGCCAGGAAGATCAGCAGGATCAGTCCGCTGTCCATCGTCACCGCCTCTGGGGAGCCTACGCTGACCAGTATGCGTCGGTCGCCGGGATCATGGGGCGATTAACCGCGACACCGGGTCTCGTGGGATGGTTGCCAACTGTGAGGAGATCGGTGATGGCGAAACGCGTACCGCACGTCCTGCTGGCGACCCTGCTGCTCGCCGGATCGGCGGCCTGCTCGGGCGGAAACGGCGCGCCCACCGCGTCCCCTGCGGCCTCCGCTTCGCCGGTGCCCTCCCCGACCCCCGAGGGGGCGGTTTCCGAGACGACCCCGCTTCCGGGAGCGACCGCCACCCTCCGGGCGACCACGACCCCGGAGCCCTGGGAGACCCTCGGGGAGGGGACCAGGTCCGGTATCAGGAAGATCGACGCCGACGAGACGGGGCAGCTCAGCCTGCTGGGCACCTCCTCGATCGTGGTGGACACCGGCGGGGGCGCGAAGGAGACCATGAAGGAGGCGCGGCTCACCGACGACACGGTGGTGCTCGACGTCCAGGGGAGCGTCTGCGCGCAGGGGAGCGTCCCGCACAGGTGCACCTCCAAACAGCTGGCGAGGGCCCTCAAGGCGGGCGTCTCGTTCTACGCCAAGGTGCTGATCGCGGACGGCGACGCCGTCCGCGTCGAGGAGATCGTCAAGAATTGACGCCCCCACCCCGGGCGCGGGAAAGACCTCCCTCCCGAGGGGGAGGGGACGGAAGACGGGGGGCCGAGGAGGGGTCAGAAGCCGAACGAACGGCCGATGATCTCCTTCATGATCTCGGTCGTGCCGCCGTAGATCGTCTGCACGCGGCTGTCGATCCACGCCTTGGCCACGGGATACTCCAGCATGTAGCCGTAGCCGCCGTGCAACTGCAGGCAGCGGTCGACGACCTTGGTCTGCAACTCGGTGGTCCACCACTTGGCCTTGGCGGCGTCCACCGCGCTCAGCCGTCCGGCGTTGAGCGCGAGGACGCACCTGTCCACGTAGTGGCGGGCGATCTCGACCTCGGTGTCCAGCTCGGCCAGCACGAACCGGGTGTTCTGGAAGTCGCCGATGCTTCGGCCGAACGCCTTGCGGGTCCTGCAGTAGTCGACGGTCTGCCGCAGGACGGTCTCGGCGACGGCCACGGCCGTCACGGCGATCGACAGGCGCTCCTGCGGGAGGTTGGTCATGAGCTGGAAGAAGCCCTGCCCCTCCTGCCCGCCCAGCAGGTTGGCCGCGGGTACCCGGACGTTCTCGAAGAACAGCTCCGCGGTGTCCTGGGCGTGCATGCCGATCTTCTCCAGGGTGCGGCCCCGGCCGAACCCCTCCATGTCCCGCTCGACGACGAGCAGTGAGAAGCCCCGCGCCCCCGCCTCGGGATCGGTCCTGGCCACCACGACGACCAGGTCGGAGTTGACGCCGTTGGTGATGAACGTCTTCCGGCCGTTGAGGACGTAGTGGTCGCCCTCGCGCGCGGCGGTCGTCCGGATGCCTTGCAGGTCGCTGCCCGCGCCCGGCTCGGTCATGGCGATGGCCGTGATCAGCTCGCCGGAGACGAATCCGGGCAGCCACCGGGCCTTCTGCCCGTCGTCGGTGAGGGTGACGAGGTAGGGCGCGATCACGTCGTTGTGCAGTGAGTATCCGAGGCCGGTGGCCCCGATCCGCATGATCTCCTCCACGATCACGGCGTTGTACCGGAAGTCGGTGATTCCCGCCCCGCCGTACTCCTCCGGCACCCCGAAGCCGAACATTCCGATTTCGCCGGCTTTCTTCCACACCTCCCGGGGGACGACGCCCTCCCTTTCCCAGCGGGCGTGATGAGGCGCCACCTCGCGGGCGAGGAACTCGCGCACGGTTTCCCGGAAGAGCCGGTGCTCCTCCTCGAAGAGGTCTCGCTGCATTGACCGCCTCCCTGAGAATTCTCATTGACAGAATACGATTCTGTTACTTCCAGGTACACCCAGATGGGAAGGGTTGTGAGGCTTTCGAGCGCAACCCGATCAGATCACGAAACCGACACAGTCCCCCGAGGGTCTTGTCATCCCCCTGCGAGACGGCGCGCGAGGGCAGTACGATCCGGGCCTGGTTGTGATCAGATGACCAGTTTGTGACCAGCTCCCGATCATGTCGGAGTGTGCGATGTTTCGCTGGGGAACAGGGCTCCGTAGGACAGTCGTCACGTCGGGAGCTTTTGTGATCATGGCCGGCGCCCTGGCGGGGCCGGCCTTTTCCGAGGACGCCGAGGGCGGCCTGGGGGAAAGCGGCCTGGGGGCCGTCGAGAATTACCCCTATCGCTGCACCGGCGGATCGCTGGGCGGCGAGAAGCAGATCGGTGTGGCGATTTCCGTTCCCGGGGCGGTCTCCGTGGGCGGCGCGATCAATATCCGGTGGACCCTGACCGACTTCTCCTTCGTCTCTCCCGACGAGCTCCCCTCGGGAGGACACCTCGCGCTCGCGGGCACCGTCGGGGCGAAGGGGCTGTGGGACGAACAGGGGCAGAACGCGGATCTGGCGCTGACCTCCGTCACCAAGGCGGGCCTGAAGCCCGTCAAGGCGGGCGACGCCATCGGGGTGCCCACCTCCATCTCCGGAAGCGTGACCGCCCCGAGGGAGGGGACGGCGGAGATAACGCCCGGAAGCATCACCGTCGACGTGGCCCCCTCGGAGATCATGGTCAACGACAACGACATCCACTCCTCGCACCCGCCCTTCGTCGAATACAAGGAGACCCCGCCGTGGGAGTACCTGTCCGGGCGGAACACCCCCTCCGAGCCCCCGAAGAACCACAAGGGCGACGTGCACCGCAACGCCGCCCAGGGAGCGGAGGCGTCCCTCACGTTCTGGGGGACCGGCGTCGAGTTCGTCTCCGAGAAGGCCCCCGACATGGGTGAGGCCGAGATCTACCTGGACCCCAGGCCCGACTCTCCCCCCGTCATGAAGGTCAACGCCAACGTCCCCGACGGAGGACGCCAGAGCCCGGTCACCCTCTGGAGCAGCGGGCCGCTGAAGTACGGGAAGCACGTCGTCAAGATCAGGAACGTCGCCGACGGCAAGTACGCGGTGCTGGACGCCTTCAAGGTGCTCACCGCGCCGCTGACCGGCCAGGAGGTGACCCCGGGACGGATCACGTGCGTGCCCCTGAGCACCAAGACCCTGAAGGTCAAGGTGGAGAAGACGTCCTCCACGTCGCCCACCCCCACCGGGACACAGACCTCCTCCACCGGCCCGTCCCCCTCGCCGACCGGCACGGTCACCTCCACCCCCAAGCCCACCCTCACCGTGACGGCGACCGTGACCCCCACCAGGCCCACGCCGACCGCCCCCCAGGTGGTCGTGACCCCCACGGGCGGGGCGCAGACCGGGCAGGCTCCCGACGACGGCCGGCCCTCGGGGACGGGCCTGATCGGCGCGGGGACGGCCATGGTGCTCGGAAGCGCCTTCGGCGGGGTCGCCCTGAAGAGGCGCCGTGCGGCTCACGCGCGAGGTCGAGCCAGGTAGGGCGGCCGAATGCATCCAGGGCATTCGCAGGGCGTTCCGGACGCCTGGTACGGCGGCGACCCGGCGCCCGGCGGGAGATGGAACAGGGTGCTTCCTCTGCTGCTCGTGCTCGGGTCGCTCGGCGGAGTGGCCGCGATCATGACGGGGCTGCTCACCTACCTGGCACCCGCGGGCGAGGACGAGCTCTACGGACCTTCCAGGCCGCGGGCGGTCAGCACCATGATCGTGGAGGACGTCCCGTCGCCGGGACAGCAGGCGGCCCCACAGGCCGGGCAGGAGGAGCCGGCGGCCCTGTCGCCGAGTGTGGGGCCGGGGGGCCAGGACGTGCCGCTGACGGCCGCGGCCCCCACCGCCTCCCCGCCCCTGCCCGTCGCCGTGCCACCGGCCCCCCTCAAGAGCGAGGGAGTGCGGCCCGGCAGGCTGATGATCCCGCGGATCGGCCTGATCGCCCCGTTGACGCCGCTCGGCCTGGACGCCCGGAAAGAGATCGAGACCCCGCCCCTGAACAGGCCGAACCAGGCGGGCTGGTACAGGTACGGCCCCATCCCCGGCCAGCAGGGACCCTCCGTGATCCTCGGGCACGTGAACACCCGCAACGGAGCCGCCGTCTTCAACCGCCTCAAAGAGGTCCGGCGCGGCGACAGGATCAGGGTCTCCCGTTCCGACGGGATCGTCGCGGAGTTCACGGTGGACGGGGTCGAGCAGGTCAGCAAGAAGGCGTTCCCGTCCAGGCGGGTCTACGGCAACACCGGTGAGGCCGCCCTGCGGCTGATCACCTGCGGCGGTGTCTACAACCGCCAGACCCATCACTACACCGACAACATCATCGTGTACGCGACCCTGTCGAAGACCGGACGCACCTGATCATGTCGCCCCTCACGGGCACCGGAAGGATTCGCACCCTGTGAAAGCATGGCGTATGCCCGACGGCTGGACACTGGTCGCCGGACCGGTGAGCCCGCTGAGTGTCACCCTGCTCGGCCCGCACGGCATCCTCGGCCCGGACGGCCGGCCGCTGACCGAGGAGCACACCTACTACGCCCTGGACGCCTCGGGAGAGCTGGGCCGGGTGTACGACACGATGGTGTCCTCGGTGGAGCACGAGCTGTACGCGACGACCTACCGCGTCGTGGGAACCGAGCTCCACGCCTACCACTCCTCCTGCGACCACCACTCCCGCCGGAGCACGCACAGGAACACGATCGAGTGCGCGGGCCTGACCCCCCTCCCGCCGGAGGCGGCGCCGTCGCGGGAGCGGATCGCCGCCCTTCTCGCCGACCGGGCGCGGCGGGAGGCGGACGAGGAGGCCGCCCGCCGGGGCAGGCGCGAGGCCATCCGGTCGTCCTTCGTCTCGGCGCTGCCCGACCAGCCCGGCGACGCCCTTCTCCGGCTGGAGGTGGCGCTGGAGGACGAGTGGCCCGTCGTCCGCCTCAACGGCGGCCCCGTCGTCTGGCGCGCCGAGAGCGACGACTACAGCTACAAGGAGCTGACGGCCCTGCTGCGCTCGGCCCTGCCCACGCGGTACGGCGACCGCCCGGTCGAGCTCCTGCCGTCCCCGGAGATCGTCCACCACCTCGGCTGGGACCCCTGGAACTGAGCGGTACGTTCACCGGGCTCCCCCCGGGGGACGGCACGGAGCGTGACGAGGGGCGATGAGTCTTCCGAGGGGGAATCTCGCGGGGGAACGCCCAGGTCAGGGGCCCACATTCGCTGTTACTCCATCGTTATGGGCTAATGGCGCACATACTGCGGTTTTCGGGTGTCTCACATATGGAACGCGCTAAGCCGGTGAGCGGCGCGAAGCTCATATACGAGGAGTAACCCGTGAACACCCTCAAGCGGATGGCTCATGCCTCGCTTGCCCTCGCCGCCCTCGCCGCCCTCGCCGGTGCGGCGGCGTGCTCGGTGGGAGGGGGCCGGGCCGTACGGCCCGCGCCCGTCGCAGCCACGATCGGCGCGTCTTCGGCGGCGACCCCGGCCACCCCCACCCGGGCGACCGAGGGGGCCGGAGCGGCCACGGCGGATGCTCCGGCTCCGGCTCCGGCTCCGGCGGGAGGCACGGCCGTCAGGACCGGGCCGCCCAAGGTGTCGCTCGGCATCGCCGACATCACGCCGATGGGCGAGAACACCGAGACCGTCGGGGTCGGTTTCCCGATCATCGTCACCTTCGACAGGCCGGTCCCCAACCGGGCCGCGGCGGAGGCCGTCCTGCAGGTCAGGGCCGACCGGCCGGTCGAGGGCGCCTGGCGCTGGGTGTCCGACCGCAAGGTCGTCTACCGCACCAAGACCTACTGGCGCCCGCACCAGAAGGTTCTCTTCACGGCCGGCCTCAGCCGGATTCCCGGCAACGAGGGAGCCAAGGACGTCTCGCGCCGCTTCGCCGTCGGCACGGCCAACGTCTCCGTGGTCGACACCCGCAGGCACGTGATGAAGGTCCGCCGCGACGGCAGGCTCGTCAAGAGCATCCCGATCAGCGCGGGCCGGGGCGGCCTGGTCAGGAACGGGGTGGACGTCTATCTCACCACCAGCGGTGTCCATCTCACGATGGGCAAGAAGGCGGTGGAGACCATGACCTCCTCCTGGCTGGGCGTCACCGACCCCGGCAACAGCCTGTACTACAAGCTGGAGATCCCCTGGGCGGTGCGGATCTCCGACAGCGGTGAGTACGTCCACCAGAGCGCGGGGGCCTACCAGTTCCTCGGCAGGTCCAACCAGAGCCACGGCTGCGTGCGCGCCACGCCCGCCGGGGCCAAGTGGTTCTACGGCATCGCCCAGCGTGGCGACGTCGTGGTGATCACCGGCACCAAGCGCAAGCTCGACTGGCGCAACGGCTGGAGCTTCTGGCAGCTCTCCTGGAACCAGTGGAAGCGTGGCAGCGCCCTGCCCGTGACCCCCCGTCAGAACGGCCAGGACACCCCGGACGACCAGGAGGAGGACGAGGAGCGGAACACCCAGGCCGGGCAGCAGGGCTGAGATCTCACCGGCGGTGACAGGCCACAGGACGTGAGTCTTTTTCACCAACCCGGGTAGAGGTGCTGGTACGAGTGTGGCCCCCCGCCGGAGCGTGAGAGTGGGGGTGCCCGCGTGGTGGGCAAGGTGGTGGGGGCCGCTGTGTCCGCCGTGCTGCTGGGAGGGGGCGTGCTCGCCCTGTCACCGTCCGCGCCGGCGGTCGTGGACGTGCCGGTGGACGGCGCGGACACACCCCCCGGCGCGGGTGCGGCGAAGGGCGCGGGGGCGGATACGGCGACGGGCGCGGGGGTCGTTCCGAAGACCGGTACGGGGGCGGCGGCGGGGACGGACACGAAGGCCGGGGGGGCACGCTGTTCGAGCCGGAGACCGATCGTCATCGCGCATCGCGGGGCCAGCGCCTTCCGGCCCGAGCACACGCTCGCCGCCTACCGTCTCGCGGTGCGCATGGGCGCCGACTACATCGAGACGGACCTGGTCTCCACCAAGGACCACGTGCTGGTCGCCCGGCACGAGAACGAGCTGTCGAAGACGACCGACGTGGCGGGCCATCCCGAGTTCGCGGGGCGCAGGACCACCAGAAGGATCAACGGCCACCTCAGGACCGGCTGGTTCACCGAGGACTTCACGCTCGACGAGCTGCGCACCCTTCGCGCCAGAGAGCGCTTCCCCAAGCGGCGCCCGCACAGCAAGGTGTACGACGGGCAAGCGTCGATCCCGACACTGGAGGAGATCGTACGGCTCGCGCGGCGGCACGGCGTGGGTCTCTACCCGGAGATCAAGTACTCGACCTATTTCGCGTCGATCGGGCTGCCGATCGAGGGGCCGCTGCTCGCGACCCTCGCGCGGCACGGCTGGAAGGACAGGGACGACCCGGTGTTCATCCAGTCCTTCGAGACCTGGAACCTCAGGGAACTGCGTCCGGTCACCCGGCTGCGGCTCACGCAGCTCATCGGCGCGCGCGGCGCGCCGTACGACCTGGTGGCGGCCGGTGACCGGCGCACCTATCGCGATCTGGTCACCCCCTCGGGGCTGAAGGAGATCGCGACGTACGCCGACGCGGTCGGTGTGATCACCTCGCGGATCGTGCCGACCGGCCCGGACGGGAGGCTGGGGGTGCCCACCTCGCTCGTCCGGGACGCCCACGCGAGGGGGCTCCAGGTTCACGCCGCGACCGTTCGCAACGAGAACGCGGGGCTCCCCGCGGACTACCGGCGCGGTGACCCCGCCCGGCCCGCCTACCGCCGGGCCGCCGGTGACGTGGCGGGCTGGCTGAGGCGGCTCTACACCTTCGGCGTGGACGGGGTTTTCGCCAACGATCCCGTCGTGGCGCGCGCCGTACGGGATCGCGTGTGCGCCGGAGGGTGACTCGCCGTGCCCGTTTCGCGGGGGGACGGCCTCACCCGGGGTTCCCGGTCGCGGCCGGTGGCCCTCCGAGCGCTTCAGGTGAAGGCCGTGGGGAGCCGGTGCCCCCCACTGAGGGGAAGAGATACGGGGGTGCCCGGGTGCCGAGCGTGCTGGGCGGGTTGGTCAGGCTGGTCGGCGGGGCGCTGGGCCTCTCCCTTACGGCGGGGTTCGCGGGTCCGGCGGGTCTTTCACCCGGCACGCACGGCCCGCACGGCTCACCCGGTTTATTCGGTTTATCCGGCGCCGCGGGTCCGGCGCCTTCGATCCTTACGAGGCCCGGAAACCCCGCGAACCCCGCGGGCTGCGGGACCGGGGAGGACGATCGCGGGCCGATCGTCGTCGCGCATCGCGGGGCCAGCGCCTTCCGGCCCGAGCACACGATCCCGGCCTACGAGGCCGCCGTCCGGATGGGGGCCGACTACGTCGAGCCCGACGTGGTGCCCACCAAGGACCACGTGCTGGTCGTCCGGCACGAGAACGAGCTGTCGCGCACCACCGACGTCAGGAGGCACCCGGAGTTCGCGGGCCGAAGGACCACCAAGATCGTCGACGGCGTCCGGCGGACCGGCTGGTTCACCGAGGACTTCACGCTCGACGAGCTGCGCACCCTCGGGGCCGTGGAGCGTTTCGCCGCGCTGCGGCCGGCCAGTGCCGTCCACGACGGGCTGGCGCCGATCCCGACGCTGGACGAGGTCGTCGGGTTCGCGCGGGAGGCGGGTGTGGGCGTCTACGTCGAGATCAAGCATTCGACCTATTTCGCGTCGATCGGGCTGCCGATCGAGGGGCCGCTGCTCGCGGTCCTCACCCGTCACGGCTGGAACGACTGGTGCGCCCCGGTGTTCGTCCAGTCCTTCGAGACGGGCAACCTCGCGCGGCTGCGTCCGCTCACCCGGGTGCGGCTCACCCAGCTCATCAAGGGGGCCGGCGCGCCGTACGACCTGGTGGCGGCCGGTGACGGGCGCACGTACGACGACATGGTCACCCCCGAGGGGCTCGGGCGGGTCGCGGAGTACGCCGACGCGATCACGGTGGCCACCTCGCGGGTCGCGCCGTACGGCCCCGGCGGGGCGCCGGGGGTGCCCACCTCGCTCGTCCGGGACGCCCACGCGAGGGGGCTCCAGGTTCACGTCGCGACCGTCAGGAACGAGAACACGCATCTTCCGCGGGAGTACCGGCAGGGCGATCCGGCCGACCCGGAGTATCCCCGTGCCCGGGGGGACGTGGCGGGGTGGCTGGAGCGCCTCTACCGGCTGGGGGTGGACGGGGTGTTCGCCGACGACCCCGAGGCGGCACGGCTCGCCCGCGACCGTGTCCGTCTGGGGACTGAGGCGGAGGGGCGCGGGTGAGGAAGGGAGGGCGGGAGCGGCCGGAGAGGAAGCGGAGTGTGGTTTTTTCTTCTGGGGTAATTGTCGGGATTAACGGATTTATTGTGAAAGCATGAGTCGATCGTCTCCCTTTGACGGCATCACTCCGGAGTCCTCGGCGCTCAGGGCGTCGTCGTTCGGCGGTCAGGCGGCGGCGTACGCGCGGGAGCGGCCCGGCTACCCCGACGCGGCCGTGGTGTGGGCGCTCGAACCCGTCCGCGACCGTGTGCCGCTCCGTGTCCTGGATCTGGCGGCCGGGACGGGAAAGCTCACCGAGGTGCTGCTGCGGCACGTCTCCGAGGTCGTCGCGGTGGAGCCCGACACGGCGATGCTCGACGAGCTCAGGCGGCGGCTGCCCGGTGTCCGGGCGCTGACCGGGACGGCGGAGCGGATTCCCCTGCCGGATGGTTCGGTCGACGCGATCCTGGCCGGACAGGCCATGCACTGGTTCGACCTGGACCGGGCCGTTCCCGAGATGGCCCGCGTCCTCACCCCCGGCGGGGTGCTGGCGGGGCTGTGGAACCTCGACGACGATCAGGTGCCCTGGGTGCGGGGCCTGAAGGAGGTGGCCCGCAGTTCGGTGTCGTTCACGCGGTGGCGGCCCGCCCTGATCCCCCTGCGCGGACGGTGGTTCCGGGCGGTCGAGCAGGCGCGGTTCCCGCACGGGCAGCGCAGGACCGCCGAGTCGATGGCCGCGACGATCGCCACGCACTCCCATGTGCTGACCCTGCCGGAGCCGGAGCGCTCCGAACTGTTGTCCGGGGTCCTCGACTATCTGCGGTCCGTCCCCGAGACGGCGCACGGGGAGTTCGAGCTTCCGATCACCACGGTGACGGTCCGCGCGCGGCTCGCGTGACCCCGCCGAGCCCGCGTGGTGCTCGGTGGGCTTCCGGCCGGGTGTCTCCGGAGGGCCGGGTGTCTCCGGAGGGGAGTGGGCGGAGACGGCCTCGATGAGACGAGAGAGAATTACGACCGTTTTGGTAACTACCGCGCATCTCCACGTTTCTGTTCATAGGATCTATGCCGGACTGTGACCATGGCCTGGAATGGTGGGCAACCGCGCCAAAGCGGTCAACTGTGCCGAAATGGAGAGAAACTGTGCTGAAGTCCAAGACGCGACGTCGCGTCATGGTCAAGACAGCAGCCATCGGGGTGGTGAGCGCCGGCGTTCTCTTCGGCGCCGTCCCGGCGATCGCCTCGTGGGCGGCGGCGTCCACGCCGGTCACCTATACCTGCACTCCGGCGAGCGGTACACCCGCGACCTACAGGTTCCAGATGGATCTCACCGGCCCCCTGGCGCCGACGCCCGGCGCCACCGTCGTGGCGACCTGGGCCATCCGGCAGCCCACCGCCTCCCCGTACCTCGTCGCCTCCTCGGCGATCCCGGGCACCGACCGTCTCGTCGTCGACGCCGACGTGCAGATCGCCGCCACCCCCCTGGTCGTTCCCTCCGGAACGCGCTCGGTCCTCGCCACCGGGGCGGCGGCCTCGGCGGCCGGGCAGCAGCTGCAGCCGCCCAACGTGCTGGTCACGATGACCCCCACGGCGACCGGCGTCATCGCGGTGCGGCCGGACGCCTTCACGCTCTACGCCGAGCCCTCCGCGGGCGGCGGCACCCGGGCGATGCTGTACGACTGCACCGTCGCCGAGGTGTCGGCCGCCGCGCTGCTGATCACGGTCAAGCCCTCGGCCCCGAGCACCGGCACCGGAACGGGCACCGGCACCGGCACCGGAACGGGCGCCGGCACGACCGACGGTCCGCTGACGTCCGTCCCCACCCCCACCCCCGAGCCGACGATCACCATCACCCAGACCCACACCTCCGGTCCCCGCAAGCAGGGGCAGCAGATCAAGGAAACCCCCGGCGGCGGCGCCTCCACGGGCGGCGGCGGCTCGGCGGGCCCGGACGCCCGCATGATCATCCTGGGGGGTTCGCTCATGGTGGCCGCCGCCGGCGTCGGCGGGCTGCTGCTGCGGCGCCGTACCTCGGCGAGGAGCTGAGGCGGAGTGGCCGGATGACCAGCCCGCAGGACGACCGGCCGCCGGGGCCACCTCACCGGCCGGTCCAGCACTACCGGTATGGGCCGGTTCAACCGCCGTACCAGCCGCCGTACCACCCGCCGCGGCCCCCCGAGGGACACCGGGGGTACGGTCCGCCGTACGAACGGTGGCCCGACGACCGCGGCGGCGGCCGGATCCTGCGCTCGGTGCTCATCCTCGCCGGAGTCGCCGGGGTGGTCACGGTGCTGGTGGGCATGCTGCTGATGCTGGCCTCGCCCGAGCAGTACAGCCTGGCCGACGAGCGCACCACACTGCCGCCCCGCAACCAGGCGAATCCCTACTTCCAGGCCGCCCCGACCGTGCCGCCGCCCCTGCCCGCCCTCCCGGCGGCCCCGGCGATGCAGCCCTCGACCCCGATGCGCCTGATCATCAAACGGCTTGGCGTCGACGCGCCGATCACCTCGGTCGGGCTCGACGCGCGGGGCGTGATCGGGGTGCCCCCGGTCACCAACCCCAACCTGGTCGGCTGGTACCGCTCCGGCCCCACGGCCGGGGAGGCGGGGCCGGCGATCATGCTGGGGCACAAGGACACGCGGTCGGGCAGCGCGGTCTTCGCCCGCCTCGACGAGATCCGCAACGGTGACGTGATCGAGGTGCGGCGCAAGGACGGCGTCGTCGCCGTCTTCACGGTGGGCGGTCTCGAACAGGCGCAGAAATCGGTCTTCCCGACCCAGCGCGTGTACGGGGAGTCCCCCAACCCCCAGTTGCACCTGATCACGTGTGGCGGCACCTACAACCACGTGACCGGTCACTACACCGACAACGTCATCGTCTACGCGACGATGACGAGCACCCGCAGGGCATGAGCGCCGTCGCCTCGGAGGCGGCCACGCCCCCGAGGGCCCTCGGCTTCGCGGCCCTGCGGGCCGCCGCGCGCTCCCGAAGGGACGGCCTGCTGCTGGGGGCGCTGGTGGTGGTCGCCGCGACGGCCTACGCCGTGCTCGGCCTGGTCAAGCTCGCCACCTTCAGGGCCAGCGTGTTCGATCTGGCCATCTTCGACCAGGCCGTGCGCGGCTACGCCGGGTTCGGGGCGCCCGTCGTGCCCGCCGTCGGCACGTACTACGGCGTCGGGATGGACTTTCTCCAGCTCGCCGACCACTTTTCGCCGATCCTGGCGGTCTTGGCCCCGCTGTACTGGATCCACGCGGGGCCCAAGACCCTGATCGTCGCGCAGGCGGTGCTGCTCGCGCTGGCCGCGGTCCCGATCTGGCGCTACGCCGAACGCCGGATCGGCGCGGTCCCGGCCCACCTGGTCGCGGTGGCGTACGCGCTGTCGTGGCCGGTGGCGCAGGCCGCCGGGTTCGACGTCCACGAGGCGGCGTTCGTCCCCCTGCTCAGCGCGATCATGATCGAGCGGGCCGACGCCGGGCGGCCGGCCGGGGCGACGGCGGCGATCCTCGGCCTGCTCCTGGTCAAGGAGGACATGGGCCTGCTGGTGGCGGGGTTCGGCGTCTATCTCTTCGTCACCGGGCGGCGGCTGGCGGGGACAGGGGTCGTCCTCTTCGGGATGGGCGCGCTGGTGATGGTCCGCGACGTGCTGATGCGGCTGGCGGGCTCGGGGGCGTCGGGGTTCCACTGGGCCTACGGCAACCGGGGGGCGACGCTGGGCGAGGTCGTGCTGTCGGTCCTCCAGGACCCCCTGGGCGCGCTGGGGCAGGCGGTCACCCCCGGCGTCAAGGTGGACACCCTCGTCTTCCTGCTCTGGCCGGTGCTGCTGACCGCGCTGCTGTCACCGCTGCTGCTCGTGGCGCTTCCGCTCGTCGCCGAGCGCCTGCTGGCCGACCGGCCCCAGTGGTGGGGGACGGAGTACCACTACAACGCCTTCATCGTCGCCGTCGTCGTCTGCGCGGCGGTCGACGGCGCCTGCCGGATCGCGAGACGGTTTCCCGGGCGGGACGTCACCGGGCGATGGGCGTTCGCGGTCTGCGTGATCGGGCTGACGCTCGTTCCCCGGTTCGCGCTGGGCCACCTCCTGGAGCCGTCCTTCTACGCGGGCGAGCCGTCCGTCGCGGCGGCGCGGGCGGCGGTGGCCACGGTTCCGGACGGGGTCGTGGTCGAGGCGGCCAACAACGTCGGCCCGGCGCTCACCGCGCGGGCGAAGGTGCTGCTGTGGGGGCCGCGCGCGCACGGCGCGCCCTGGATCGTGGCCGACGTGGGGCGGTGGAGTTTCCCCTTCGGGGCGCCCGACCTCCAGCGGCAGCGGGTGGACGAGGCGTTGCGCGGCGGCTACGTCAAAGTGTTCGAGCGTGACGGCTACATCGTGCTTCACCGGCCCTCGTGAGGAGCGGTTTCCGCGGGGCGCGTCGCGGCGGGGGTTCTGCGGTAGCCTTCCCTTGACCGAACAATGCTCGGGTTCGTGTGCGGGATTCATGAACGGGAGGCACGGTGGCGGAGGCGTACATCGTCGGAGCGGTCCGAACCCCCGTCGGCAGGAGGAACGGCGGCCTGTCCACCGTCCACCCCGCCGACCTGGCCGCGCGCACCCTCGGGGCGCTCGTCGGGCGCACGGGGGTCGACCCCTCCGCGGTCGAAGACGTGATCATGGGTTGCGTCATGCAGTTCGGCCCGCAGAGCATGGACATCGCGCGTACCGCGTGGCTGTCGGCGGGCCTGCCGGAGAGCGTGGCCGGGGTGACCGTCGACCGGCAGTGCGGCTCCTCACAGCAGGCGATCCACTTCGCGGCCCAGGGGGTGCTGTCGGGCACCCAGGACCTCGTGGTGGCCGCCGGCGTGGAGTCGATGAGCATCGTGCCGATGGGTTCCCCCGTCACCGCGGCGCTGGAGAGGGGCATGCCCTTCCCCTTCGGTGAGATGTGGGCCGAACGGTACGGCAGGCAGGAGATCTCCCAGTTCCGCGGGGCGGAGCTCATGTGTGAGAAGTGGGACCTCGACCGCGAGGAGCTGGAGCGGTTCGCCTGCGAAAGCCACCGGCGGGCGACCGAGGCCGTGGCCGCGGGCCGTTTCACGGAGCAGATCACCCCGATCGGCGGCGTCGAGAACGACGAGGGACCCCGCGCCGACACCACACCGGAGAAGATGGCCGCGCTGAAGACGCTGCGGGAGGGCGGCCGGATCACCGCGGCGACCTCCTCCCAGATCTCCGACGGCGCGGGGGCCCTCCTGATCGCCTCCGAGCGGGCGCTCCGCGACCACGGCCTGACCCCCCGGGCCCGGATCGTCACCCTGACGCTCGTCGGCGACGACCCGGTCTACATGCTGACCGCGCCGATCCCGGCGACGAGGAAGGCGCTGGAGAAGGCGGGCCTGTCCATCGACGACATCGACGTCGTCGAGATCAACGAGGCGTTCGCCCCGGTGCCGCTGGCCTGGATCGGGGAGGTCGGCGCCGACCCGGCCCGGGTCAACCCCAACGGCGGCGCGATCGCGCTCGGCCACCCGCTGGGCGCGACCGGCGCGATCCTGATGACCAAGCTGCTGCACGAACTGGAGCGCATCGGCGGCCGGTACGGCCTGCAGACGATGTGCGAGGGCGGCGGTCAGGCGAACGTCACGATCGTCGAGCGCCTGTGAGGTGACCTCCCCGCCTCCCCTGAGGGCCTCCCTCAAGGGGGGCGGGCGCCGGGAAGGGGCGGGGAAGGCGCGGGGAGGGCCGAGAACGGAGGGGGGCGCCCCGGCACCGCCGGTGCCGGGGCGCCCACGCCGTCAGCGACCGCCCTTGCCGGGAATCCGGCGTGGCTGGGTGGTCGGCCTCATCGGCGTCGACGGCATGGGAACGCGCCGGGGCGCGTGGAGGGGAGGCGGAAGAGGGGTGCCGGTCTTGGTGGTCTTGCTCTTGCCGGCACGCTTGCGGGCATCGTGGACGCGCATATGGACTCCTAGAAGATCATGAGGACGCGGCGCGAACGCCGTTCCGGAGACTCAGCCACCGCGTCGGACAAACGGGTCAGAGAGCTGAGCGCGGAGCGGGTGGATCGGCGAAACCCGATCGACACCGGCTCTTCAGGAGTTAATCCACATGCCGATCACCGTACGGCGGCCACGCCGTGCGGTGCAAGTCATTTATCTCCCCCGTCTCCGGGGCACGCCGGACCGTCACCGCCCCGGCCGCCCGCCGGCACCGGTGAAGGTCAGTGGCGTCAGCGGGGAACGCGGGCGACGCAGAAGACGGTCTGGCCGAACGGCGGGCGGATGAAACGCTCGATGAGGCGGGTGGCCGGGACCACCGTACGGTCGTAGATCTTGACCAGGCGGGGGTCGGGGTAGCCGACACCGCCCCGGCGGACCGCGAGCCACCAGGCGATGCCGCCCAGGAAGTTGATCGGCTTGAGCACGTCGATGTCCAGGCCCGCCCGGGAGACGGTGCTCCGCAGGGTGGCGGGGGTGTAGCGGGTGACGTGGCCGACCTTGCGGTCGAAGTCGCCGTAGAGCTGCATGTAGCCCGGGACCCAGATCACGATCCGCCCGCCGGGCAGGGTGACGTTCGCCAGGGAGCGCAGGGCCTCGACGTCCTCCTCGATGTGTTCGAGCACGTTCATCATCACGACCGTGTCGACCTTCTCACCGATCGGGATGTCGGTCGGCAGGCCGAACCGCAGCACGTCGACGTCGTCGCGGTCGGCGAAGCGCTTCTGCAGCCGCTCCACGCAGTAGGGGTCGAAGTCGCTGACCACGAGCCTGTCCAGGCGGGGCAGGAACTGCTCGGCGAAGTGTCCGAGACCGGAGCCGATCTCCAGCATGGACCGGCCCACGTGCGGGGCGACCATGTCGAGCTCGTACTGCCGGTAGTTTCTGGCCTCGTCTCCCCCCAGGTGGTTCTCCAAGGCCTCGTCACCGGCCGCGGGTTGCACAACGCGGTCATACCCAGACATGCGTTTTCCGTCCAGTCCGTCCAGCTCGCTCACGGGAACCGTGGCGGGCCACGGCTTTAAGGATCAGGCAGAGTCTAGTGGCGGTTCCCCCGGAGGCGCCCCCCGATCGGACGGCGCGGCCTAGCATGGGCACCTCCATGAAAACTACCTTCATCGGCCGGAGCGTGGAGATCACCCAGGTGATCCGCCTGCTGCGGGAGTCTCGCCTGGTCACACTCACCGGCCTGGGCGGTGTCGGCAAGACGCGCCTCGCCCGCCGGGTCGCCGAGGAGCTCTCCGGGGAGTTTCCCGGCGGGCTCTGGCAGGTCGAGCTCGCCTGCCTCACCGACCCGCGCCTGCTGCCCGAGGCCGTGGCCGACAGCATGGGCATGGCCGACCAGTCCGCCCGGCCGCAGGCGGAGGTGCTGGCCGAGTGGCTGAGCGCGCGCAGGGCGCTGCTCATGCTCGACACCTGTGAGCACCTGGTCGACGCGGTGGCCTCCCTGGTCGACACCCTGCTGCGTCGCGCGCCCGTCCTGCGGGTGCTGGCCACCGGCCGCCAGCCGCTCGGCGTGTCAGGCGAGCATCTCTACCCCGTCCCGCCGCTGCCGGTGGAGGACGCGGTGGCGCTGCTGCGCGACCGTGCCGGTCTGGGGGGCGCCGGCGAAACCCCGGGCGACGCCGGCGAGGGGGAGCTGGCCGAGATCTGCCGGCGGCTCGACTGCGTCCCGCTGGCCATCGAGCTCGCGGCCGTACGGCTGCGCGCCGTCCCCCCCGGCCGGCTCACCCGCGAGCTCGACGACCGCTACCACCTGCTGACCGGCGGCGACGGACCGGCGCGGCACGAGTCGCTGCGCGCGACGATGGGCTGGAGCCATGAGCTGTGCACCCCGGCGGAGAGGCTGCTGTGGGCCCGGCTGTCGGTGTTCGGCTCCTGCTTCGACCTGGAGGCCGCCGAGCAGGTCTGCGCGGGCGGGCCGCTCCCGCCCGAGCAGGTGCTTGAGGCGCTGACCGGGCTGGTGGAGAAGTCCCTGGTGCGCAGGGAGGAGCATCCGACAGGTGTGCGGCTCGACATGCTGGACACCGTCAGGGAGTTCGGCGCCGAATGGCTGCTCCTGCTGGGTGAGGGCGGCACGGTCAGGAACCGCTACCGCGACTACTACCTCCGGCTGGCCAGGCGGTGCGCCACCGAGTGGTCCGGCCGGCAGGTCGAGTGGTACGCCCGGATGCGCGCCGAGCACCGCAACCTCCGCAGGGCCTTCGAGATCTGCCTGGCCGACCCCGGCTGGTCCCGCGTGGGCGTGGACCTGGCCGGATCCCTGTGGTTTCTGTGGGTCTGCTGCGGCATGCTCCGCGAGGGCCGCCACTGCCTGGAGGCCGCGCTGCGGTCGGAGACCGGGTCCGGCCCGGAGCGGATCAAGGCGCTGTGGGTCTGCGCCTGGGTCACCCTCCTGCAGGGAGACCTCGACGCCGCCCGGGAGCTGCTGGCCCGCTGCCGCGCGGAGGACACCGCGGAGACGGCCGCCGGGTACGTCCTGCAGATGGAGGGCCTGCTGGCCCTGATGCGCAGGGACTTCCCCCGGGCGGCCACCCTGTTCGAGCAAGCCGTGACCTGGCACGCGGCGCGGGGCGACGTGCCGGCCGGGCTGCTGCCCTGCCACACGATGGCGGCTCTCAGCCTGCTGGCGGCGGGCAGGCCGGAGGAGACCACGAGGATCCTGGCCGAGGGCCGCGATCTGTGCGAGGCGTACGGGGAGGAGTGGAACCGTGCCCAGATGGAGTACGTCTCCGCCTGGGCCGAGCAGGTCAGGGGCGACATCCCCGGGGCGCTCGCCCACGCCAGGGCCTCGCTCATCGGGGCGCGGCTTTTCGCGGACCTGTCGCTGACGGTCGCCTGCGTCGAGCTGATCGCCTGGACGGCGGCGGAGACGCCCGGCACGGCGGCGGCCCGCGGGGCGGCGCTGCTGCTGGGGGCGGCCCAGGCCGTCTGGGACTCGTCGGGGCTGCCGCAGTTTCGGTCGCCGATCCTCATCATGATCCGGCAACGGGCCGTGACCCGGGCCGTGAGGACCCTCGGCGGTGGAGAATTTGATACCCATTTTCTTCGGGGGAAGTCTCTTGATCTGGGGGTCGCTGTGAAATATGCACTTGAGGAGGAGAACTCATAACCGGTGGTGCCCCGGTGGGCGGTGTCTGTCCGCGATTCCGTGGTTGGCTTGCCACCTCACGCGGAGGGGCGAGGAATCGGTGGCGGATACGCGGACACGTCGGGATAACGTTCCAGCGGAGACGAGCAGCCTGGTCGGGAGGGATGCGGAGCTCGATCGGCTCGCCGTGCTGATCGGCCAGTCACCTCTGGTGACGCTCACCGGCGTCGCCGGGGTGGGCAAGACCAGACTGGCCATCCGGACGGCCGACCGGCTCCGTGACACCTTCACCGACGGCGTGTGGGTCGTCGAACTGTCGGCGGAACAGAACGGCGACCTGGTCGGCCACGACATCGCCGCGGTCCTCGGCCTGCGCGAGCAGGCGGCGCGACCACAGGCCGAGGTGCTCGCCGACTTCCTCGCCGACAAGAACCTGCTGCTGGTCCTGGACACCTGCGACCACCTGATCGACGCCTGCGCGGCGCTGCTGGGCCAGATCCTGGACGACGCCCCGCGGGCCCGGGTGCTGGCCACCAGCCGCCAGCCGCTCGGCCTGCCGGGGGAGCGGCTCATGCGGGTCGAGCCGCTGTCGTTGCCCGGCCCCGGCGCCACCGCCTCCGAGGCGGTGCGGCTGTTCAACGAGCGCGCGCACGCCCTGGTGCCCGACGTCACCCTCGACCCGCACGAGGTGGCCCGCATCTGCCACCTGCTGGACGGCATCCCCCTCGCCATCGAGCTGGCCGTACGGCGGCTGCGGGCGCTGTCGGTGCAGCAGGTCGCCGAGCGGCTGGACGACCGCTTCACGCTGCTCGTCGGCGGGAGCCGTACCCCTCTGGGCCGCCATCAGACCATGCGCACCGCGGTCGGCTGGAGCCACGAGCTGTGCACCGCGCAGGAGCGTCTGCTGTGGGCGCGGCTGTCGGTCTTCGAGGGCTGGTTCGACGCCGACGACGCGCGGGGGGTGTGCGCCGACGGGCGCCTCCCCGTGCTCCCGCTGGCCCGGCTGGTGGACAAGTCGATCCTGATCGCCGACGGGCCGCGCTACCGCATGCTTGGCACGATCCGCGACTACGGCGCCGAGTGGCTGCACCGTCTGGGCGAGGAGCGGATCATCCTCGCCCGCCACTACGAGCACTACCTGGCGCGGGCGCGTCTGGCGGAGGCCGAGTGGTACGGCAGCAGACAGCCGTACTGGGCCGACTGGGTCCACCGCGCGCTGCCCGACCTGGAGGCGGCGCTCGGGCGCGACGAGGGGTTCGACCTGGTGACCGCGCTCTGGTTCGTCTGGTGCGGTCTCGGCCGGGTACGGCTGGGGCGCGTCCACCTGGACCGGGTGCTCGACCGGCAGCTCACCCCGAGCCCGTCCAGGACCAAGGCCCTGTGGGTGTGCGCGTGGGTCGCGATCGCCGAGGGGGACACGGCCGCGGCGACCGAGCGGGCCGACGAGGCGTACGAGACCGCGATGGCCGAGGGCGACTTCGCCGCCGCCGGGTGCGCCCGACAGAACGCCGCGGCGGTCGCCATCGTCCTCGGCGACCCCGACGAGGCCGTGCGCCTCGGGGCCGAGGCGGTGGAGCTGTTCGAGCGGGCCGTCCACCTCCACATCGGGCTGCCCGTGGCGGAGATGACGCTGGCCATGGCGCACAACCTCCGCGGCGAGTTCGACCCGGCGGTGGAGGTGCTCATGCGCCAGTGGGCCCGCTGCACCGAGCGGGGGGAGCTCTGGGCCCGCTCCTACGGCGACCACGTGCGCTCGCTCGCGGAGCTGGGCCGGGGGGACCTCGACGCGGCCGAGGCGTACGCGCGGACGGCGCTCGGCGTGAAGTGGCGCCTGGGCGACCCGCTGGGCGGGGCCATGGCGATGGACCAGCTCGCCGCCACCGCCGCGGCGCGGGGAGACGGGCGGCGGGCGGCCTTCCTGCTCGGCGCGGCCTGGCGGATGTGGACGGCCTGCGACCTGCCCGAGCCCGGCCTGTGCCCGTTCGCGGTACCCCGGGAGTGGACGGAGCGCCAGGCCAGGGCGCTGGCCGGCGACGCCGTCTACGAGCGCGCCTTCGCCCAGGGGACGACCCTGGAGCTGGACGCGATCGTGGCACGTGCCCGGGGCTCCGCGGGGCTCGATCACCTTTGACGTGCGCGTACGCCGCGCGAGGCCCGTGGACCGTTTCCCTCCCCGGGATCCGGGCCCGGGATCTCCCCACTGGAGGAGCTGGATGAGCGCGTTCGTCGGCAGGCGGAACGAGATCGCGGAGATCACGGCGCTGTTCGAGCGCGCCCGGCTCGTCACGCTGTCCGGAGCCGGCGGTGTGGGCAAGTCCCGGCTCGGCCGCGAGGTCGCCCGGCGGATCGCCCCCGGCGCCGCGGTCGTCGACGTGGCGGAGATGGACGGCACCGACGCGCTGACGGCGGCGGTGCTCGACGCGCTCGCCTGCTCCACGGCCTCGCTGCTGGTGCTGGACACCTGCGAGGCGCTGGTCGAACGGGTCGCGGCGCTGGTGAGCGGGCTGCTCGCCGCCGACCCCGGGCTCCGGGTGCTGGCCATCGGCCGCCAGTCGCTCACGCTTCCCGGCGAGCATCTGCGGGTGCTGACCGGCCTGCCCGCCGACGAGGCGTGCTCCCTGCTCGCGAACCTGAGCGGTGCCTGGCTCCCGGAGGTCTGCGACAGGCTGGACGGCCTTCCGCTGGCGATCGAGCTCGCGGCCGTACGGCTGCGCACCATGCCCGTCGCCGAGTTCCTGGCCGGGCTGGACGACCGGCTCGGCCTCCTGGTGGACGAGAGCAGGGACGGAGCCTCCCGGCACCGGGCGCTGGCCACCTGCGTCGGGTGGAGCCACCAGCTCTGCACCGCCCAGGAGCGGCTGCTGTGGGCCCGCGCCTCGATCTTCGCCGGGGAGTTCGACCTGGAGGCGGTGACCTACGTCTGCCAGGACGCCATGCTCGACGTCGACGACATGGTCGACGTGGTCGCCGGGCTGGTCGACAAGTCCGTCCTGACGCGCCGCCAGACCCCCGCCGGGGTCCGGTTCCGGATCTCCGAGGCGGCGCGCGCGTTCGGCGCCGGATGGCTTGCCCTGCTCGGCCAGGATCGCGACGTACGGCTGCGCCACCACGACTTCTACCTCCGCCTCGCCCAGCGCGCGGAGTTCGAGTGGCCGCGGCGGCAGGTGTGGTGGAGCAGGGGACTGCGTCTGGAGGCCGGAAACCTCCTGCTGGCGCTGGAGACCGGTCTGGAGACCGGGAGCGGCCTGGACCTCGCGGCGACACTCTGGCCGCTGTGGGTGTGCTGCGGCATGCGCGAGGAGGGAGGACGGTGGCTCGACCGGGCCCTGGCGCCGAGGGGCGAGCCCGGCCCCGTGCGCACCAGGGCGCTGTGGGTCCGCGCCTGGGTGGCCGCCCTTGGAGGCGACCTCGCCACGGCCGAGGAACGGCTCGCGGAGTGCCGGGAGGGCGACCCCGGCGATCAGGCGGCGGCCTACCGCGCCCAGGTGCGGGCGCAGATCGCGGCCGAGCGCGGTCAGGTCTCCCCCGCGGTGGCGCTCCTCCGGGACGCCCGTGACCGGCACCGCCGCGCGGGGGCCGCCTTCCCCGGCCTGCCGGTCGGCCACGCCGCCGTGGCCGAGTGCCTGCTGGACCTGGGGGCCCTCGACGCCGCCTGCGAGGTCCTCGCGGACGGTCTTGAGCTCTGTGAGGAGGGGGAGCAGCCGTGGATCCGCTCCCGCCTTCTCCACCTCCGCGCCCAGGCCGGCTGCCTGCGGGGTGAGCCGGCCGGGGCCGTACGGCACGCCCGCGAGGCCCTGCGGATCGCGCGCCTTCTCGGAGACCGGGCGGCCCAGGTGGCGGGGGTCGAGATCCTCGGCGCGCTGGCGGTCGCCGAGGGGCGCCGGGAGGAGGGGGCGACGCTGCTGGCCGCGGCTCGCGGGGCCTGGGGCACGCTCGGTGACGGGCACCCGCGTTCGCCCGTTCTGTCCTCCATCGCCGGTTCCGCCGCCGCGGACGCGGAACGGGCGGGGTTCGGGGGCTCCGCCGGGTGCGGCGGGAGGTTCGACCTCGAGACGGCGGTGGACCTCGCCCTCGGTGAGCCGGGAGAGCGCAGAGGCCCCCCGGGCGTGCCCGGTTTTCCCCTGCGGGATCTGGGAGGCGCGATCCGCGCCGAGTGGTGAGCCGGTGACCCACGCGCCGCCCCGCGGCGGGGTTTCGGTCATGCGTCTCGGTCAGGCGGAAGGGGCGTCCGGGGCCGTCCCGTCCTCCGGGGCCGGTGTCGCCAGCCAGGCGTCGATCTCCTTGAGCAGACCGTCGCGCACCGCGTCGGGCGCCGTCGAGGCCCGGACCGACTGCCGGGCGAGTTCGGCCAGCTCCGCGTCGGCGAAGCCGTACACCTCCCTGGCCAGCTCGTACTGCGGCAGCAGCCGCGCCCCGAACAGCAGCGGGTCGTCGGCCCCGAGCGCGATCGGCACCCCCGCGTCGAACAGCTTCCGCAGCGGCACGTCCTCGGGGCGGCCGGCCACGCCGAGCCCCACGTTGGAGGTCGGGCAGACCTCACAGGTGATCCGCCGCTCGGCGAGGCGCTCCATCAGCCGGGGCGACTCGGCCGCCCGCACACCGTGCCCGAGGCGGTCGGCGCCCAGCACGTCCACGCACTCGGAGACGCTCTCGGCGCCCAGCAGCTCCCCGCCGTGCGGTACGGCCAGCAGCCCGGCCCGCCTGGCCAGCCGGAACGCCCCGTCGAAGTCACGGGCCCGGCCCCGCCGCTCGTCGTTGGAGAGCCCGAACCCGACCACGCCCCGATCCATGTGGTGGGAGGCGAGGCGGGCCAGGGTCTTGGCGTCGAGAGGGTGGCGGGTCCGGTTGGCCGCCACCACCACGGCGATCCCGATCCCCGCGTGGCCGGCCGCCCGGTGCACCGCGTCGAGCATCAGCTCCAGGGTCGAGGTGAGGCCGCCGAACCGCTGGGCGTAGCCGGACGGGTCGACCTGGATCTCCAGCCAGCGCGACCCCTCCGCCGCCTCGTCCTCGGCGGCCTCCCGTACCAGGCGGTAGACGTCGCTCTCCCGCCGCAGGACCGTCCGCGCGATGTCGTACAGCCGCTGGAAGCGGAACCAGCCCCGTTCGTCGGTCGCCCGCAGCCGGGGCGGCCAGTCCTCCACCAGCGCGTCCGGCAGGTGGATGTCCTGCTCCCGGGCGAGCTCGATCAGGGTGGAATGGCGCATCGAGCCGGTGAAGTGCAGATGCAGGTGGGCCTTGGGCAGATCGCTGAGCGGACGGGGCATTTCCATATGGTGCCGTATCGGCGGGGCCCGGAAGGCCGCCTCGCCCCGGCTCGGTGTGATCGCCCGCGGGGTCACCCCGGGCGCGGGACCGCCGCCCGCGGCCCCGTGAGGCGGCCGGTCACGTGCCAGGCGCCCGCCCTGCGGCCGTCCCGCCGCCCGCCGCGCCCGGCCCCGTGGGGCGGCGCAGGTGAGGCGGGGGCGGGAGCCGGACGGCCGACGTCGGCGGTCGGCGAGGGCGGCGGCGAACGTTCCAGGGTGAACGTTCCACGGAACGCCTCAGCGAGCCTGGCCCAGCAGCTTGGCGACGCGGCCGACGCCCTCGACGAGGTCGCCGTCACCGAGCGCGTAGGACAGACGGAAGTAGCCCGGGGTGCCGAAGGCCTCGCCGGGGACGAGCGCGACCTCCGCCTCCTCAAGGATGAGCTCGGCGAGTTCGCCGGACGTCTGCGGGCGCCTGCCCCCGAAGTCCTTGCCCAGGAGCTCCTTGACCGAGGGGTAGGCGTAGAACGCGCCCTTCGGCTCGGGGCAGACCACGCCCGGGATCTCGTTGAGCAGGCGGACCATGGTCTGGCGGCGGCGGTCGAACGCCTCGCGCATCGCCGCCACGGCCGACAGGTCGCCGGAGACGGCGGCCAGCGCGGCGGCCTGGGCCACGTTGGAGACGTTGGAGGTGGCGTGTGACTGGAGGTTGGTCGCGGCCTTCACGACGTCCTTGGGGCCGATCAGCCACCCCACCCGCCACCCGGTCATCGCGTAGGTCTTGGCGACGCCGTTCAGGACGACGACCTTGTCCCCGAGCTCGGGGACGGCGGTGGCGATGCTGGCGAACGTCGCGTCGCCGTACGTGAGGTGCTCGTAGATCTCGTCCGTGACGACCCACAGGTCGTGCTCGGCGGCCCAGCGGCCGATCTCCGTGACCTGCTCGGGGGTGTAGACCGCGCCGGTCGGGTTGGACGGTGAGACGAACAGCAGGACCTTGGTGCGCTCGGTGCGGGCGGCCTCAAGCTGCTCGACGCTCGCGAGGTAGCCGGTGGTCTCGTCGGTCACGACCTCGACCTGGACGCCGCCGGCCAGCTTGATGGCCTCCGGGTAGGTGGTCCAGTAGGGGGCGATGACCACGACCTCGTCGCCCGGGTCGAGGAGTGTGGCGAACGCCTCGTAGACGGCCTGCTTGCCGCCGTTGGTGACCAGCACCTGGGCGGCGTCGACGCGGTAGCCGGAGTCGCGGAGGGTCTTGTCGGCGATGGCCTGCCTCAGCTCGGGCAGCCCTCCGGCCGGCGTGTACTTGTGGAACCTGGGGTCGCGGCACGCCTCCACGGCGGCGTCGACGATGTAGCCGGGAGTCGGGAAGTCCGGCTCGCCCGCGCCGAAGCCGATGACCGGGCGGCCCGCCGCCTTCATCGCCTTGGCTTTGGCGTCCACGGCGAGCGTGGCGGACTCGGAGATCGCGGAGATGCGCTGTGAGATGCGGGGACGGCTCATACCTCCATGGTTACAGACCTGTGGCACGGTTTCCGCTCCCTATCCACCATGCGGACAGCGCGGCGCGTCCGGCGCGGACGCCGGGGAGGGGCCGGGAAAAGGGGCCGGTCACCTGCCGGTTCGACGTGGTGGTCATTCACCCGTAGACTCCGGCGTGGTCTTTCCGCCATGCGGCCGAAATCGGCGGTCAAGACCGTGAGCCACGGACAAACTTCGGTCCAACCGATGTATGGTGGTTCATGTCTTAGGGCACTAGCGCAATTGGTAGCGCACCGGTCTCCAAAACCGGCGGTTGGGGGTTCGAGTCCCTCGTGCCCTGCGAGGAGCGGTCCGCGCGTCAGGCGTCTAGCGCGCCGCAGGCATGCGTCGGACCAGACGGATCAGGTGAGGACTGTGGCGATCGACACGCGCGGCGAAACCGCAGACAAGCCGAGCGGTGAGAAGAAGGCGAAGCGCACTTCTCCCGCCCTTTTCTATCGGCAGGTCATCGCCGAGCTACGCAAGGTGATCTGGCCCACCCGCAAGGATCTCGTCTCCTACACCACCATCGTCCTCGTCTTCGTGTTGATCATGGTGGGGATCGTCTCGGGGTTCGACGCGCTGCTCACCGAAGGCGTGCTCCGGATCTTCGGCGGCGCCTGACCCCCCTCCGCTCCCGGGGCCGCCTTCGCGGTGATAGTCGTCGACCACGTACCGGATACCCAAGGGCTTCGGCCCTGGGAGGAGCCGTGACGCGGGGCGATTCGGTAGGATGCTCGGTGGTGGCGACAACCACGCCACCGGAGTGCGTGAGGCAGTGCCCTCGCCGCCGGGCTGGCGGAGAGGTGAAACGCCTGCGGAGACGAGCACGAGGCCCCTCGTAAGACGGCGCAGGCCGTGGGGCCGGTCGCCGGCGAAGCAGGAAACCCAACCCGTGAGGGTCGGAGATCCCCCGGCCTTTCGGACGGGGGAGGAAGTCAACAGCCCATCGACGGAAAGAGAATGAGCCACCGTGTCCGAGTCTTCACAGTCGGCCGGCGAGTCCCGCGAGGAGTGGGGGCGCGACCAGGAAGAGGCCGTCGACGTCGCCGAGGGCTCGCCCGCCGAGCCCGGTGAGCCCGGCGTCGACGCCGGAGCCGACGCCGAGGAGGCCCCGGCCGGCGGCGTCGAGGGTGTCGCGGAGACCCCCGAGGTCTCCGCCGCCGTCGATGAGGACGGTGACGTCCTCCCCGACGTCGACCCGGTCGAGGAGTTCAAGCGCCAGCTGCGGGGTCAGTTCGGCGAGTGGTACGTCATCCACTCCTACGCCGGTTACGAGAACCGCGTGAAGTCGAACATCGAGACCCGCACGCAGTCCCTCAACATGGAGGACTACATCTTCCAGGTCGAGGTCCCCACCCACCACGTGACCGAGATCAAGGGCGGTAAGCGCCAGCTGGTCAAGGAACGGGTGCTTCCCGGCTACGTGCTGGTCCGCATGGAGCTCACCGACGAGTCCTGGTCCGCCGTGCGCAACACCCCCGGTGTGACCGGTTTCGTCGGCCTGTCCAACAAGCCGAGCCCGCTGAGCCTGGACGAGGTCGCCAAGCTGCTCGCGCCGGAGCCGTCCGAGGAGGTCAAGAAGTCGACCGCCAAGACCTCCGCCGCGACCGTCGACTTCGAGATCGGCGAGTCCGTCACGGTCATGGACGGCCCCTTCGCCACCCTGCCCGCCACGGTCAGCGAGATCAGCGCCGAGTCGCAGAAGCTCAAGGTGCTGGTGTCGATCTTCGGCCGTGAGACCCCGGTCGAGCTGTCGTTCAACCAGGTCTCGAAGATCTGAGAGACCACATAGACTAAGGCGTTCGGTGGGCCGTGTGTCGCGAAGCACGGCCCGCTGACATGCTCCCCGCGTCCGCGCGGGAGCGGCATCACCCCGATTTGAGGACCCGGAGATAACCATGCCTCCTAAGAAGAAGATCGCGGCGCTGGTCAAGGTCCAGCTTCCCGCCGGCCAGGCCACGCCCGCCCCGCCGGTCGGTACGGCCCTCGGCCCGCACGGCGTCAACATCATGGACTTCGTGAAGCAGTACAACGCTGCCACCGAGGCCCAGCGCGGCAACATCATCCCCGTTGAGATCACCATCTTCGAGGACCGCAGCTTCACCTTCGTCACGAAGACGCCCCCGGCGCCCGAGCTGATCAAGAAGGCCGCGGGCGTGGCGAAGGGCTCGGCCGTCCCGCAGAAGGACAAGGTCGGCAGGCTCACCAAGGAGCAGCTCCGCCAGATCGCCGAGACCAAGATGCAGGACCTCAACGCCAACGACATCGAGGCGGCCGAGAAGATCATCGCCGGCACCGCCCGGTCGATGGGTATCACGATCGCCGACTAGCAGACCTTCAGGGCCCACCAGGCCTTCAAGGCACCGAAAGACATCGAGACAGGTGGAAGGGCCACGCGCTGGCCCATACCACGACCACTCGGATTCACGGGAGTGAGCAAGTGAAGCGCAGTAAGGCATTCCGCGCGGCGGCGGCTCAGATCGACAGCGAGAGCCTCTACACCCCGGTCGGCGCGGCCAAGCTGGCCAAGCAGACCAGCGTCACCAAGTTCGACGCCACCGTCGAGGTCGCCCTGCGGCTGGGCGTCGACCCCCGCAAGGCGGACCAGATGGTGCGCGGCACCGTCAACCTCCCGCACGGCACCGGTAAGACCGCTCGGGTCCTGGTCTTCGCGACCGGTGAGCGTGCCGAGGAGGCCCGCGCCGCGGGCGCCGACATCGTCGGCGCCGACGAGCTGATCGACGAGGTCGCCAAGGGCCGCCTCGACTTCGACGCCGTCGTCGCCACCCCCGACCTCATGGGCAAGGTCGGCCGCCTGGGCCGTGTGCTCGGCCCGCGTGGCCTGATGCCCAACCCCAAGACCGGCACCGTGACCCCCGCCGTCGGCAAGGCCGTCACCGACATCAAGGGCGGCAAGATCGAGTTCCGTGTCGACCGGCACGCGAACCTGCACTTCATCATCGGCAAGGTGTCGTTCGACGAGCGTCAGCTCGTCGAGAACTACGCCGCGGCCCTTGAGGAGGTGCTGCGTCTCAAGCCGTCCGCGGCCAAGGGGCGTTACCTCAAGAAGGTCTCCTTCTCCACCTCCATGGGGCCGAGCATCCCGGTCGACCCGAACGTGACGCGGACCCTGACCGCCGAGCTGGACGCCTGATAGCAGACGTCTTCTCCCGAGGACCTCAACCGAATGGCCATTCGGTTGAGGTCCTTTTCGTTCTATCGGAGGAAGCATCGCGTTTTGTCGCAGAGTAGTGTTGTTAACAATTCCATCGGGGGACAAGAAGGGGTGAAACGGATGCGTCGATTGGCTCCCGTAGTCGCAGTGGGGGCGGCCGCGCTGGTCGCGGTCTCGGGATGCGGTGCGCAGGGCGCCGCCTCCCTGGGAAATGTCAAGCTGGCGGCCGCCGACGCGGTGCAGCAGAGCGCGCAGAAGGCCGGGGAGGTCACCTCCTACTCCGCGGACATCGTGCTCGACGCCACCGGTGGTAAGAAGGGCGACAGCAAGGTTCGGGGCAGTGTGCTCTACCAGGGCAAGCCGAGCCTGGCGACCGACGTCAAGCTGGACACGATCACCTTCAACGGGCGGAACGTCCCCGGCGGAGCACGGGTGATCCTGACCGGCAACACGGTCTACGCCAAGTCGGAGGCCTTCAACAAGGTCGCCGGGACGACCAAGCCGTGGGTCAAGGTCTCCCTGGACGAACTCGACAAGGGCGACCAGGCCGAGGCCCAGAAGCTCATGGGCCAGGCCCAGCAGTTCGACCTGGCCGGGACCGTCAAGCTGCTGACCGCGTCGAAGGACGTCAAGGCGGTCGGCACCGAGTCGGTCGGCGGGGTCGAGACGACCCACTACAGCGGCACCTTCCCGGTGGACGAGGCCGCCCAGGTGATCGACCCGGCCGAGCGTGAGCGGCTTCAGGGGCAGCTCTCGCACCTGAAGAACGTGAAGTTCGACCTGTGGTCCGACGCCCAGAGCCTGCCCCGCAAGGTCACGCTCAGCGGCTCCGAGCAGGGTGTCACGTTCAACCTGGCCGCGGCCCTCAAGGGCTTCAACGAGCCCGTGCAGATCGTGGCCCCGCCCGCCGACCAGGTGGGCGTCCTGCCCGACCGGCACGGCGAGAGCGGCGGGACCGGCGGGAACTGAGTCCACGCGCGCGGCCCGCGTCCCCTCACGGCACTTCCGGGGGGTCGCGGGCCGCCGGCGTGTGTCCCGGAAACCCCGGCCCGTTCCCCGATTTGGTGTACGGCCGGGCAGAGCGTAGGATGTCAGCGCCGAAGACCGCCGGTCGTCGCCGTGCCTCATGGCCCGGTGACCCAAGGATCCACAGAGTGGACGGCCCGCGCAGGTGTGATGTGAGTTTTCATTTGGACTGACCTCCTCATGTGAGCCCCGCGCGCCCGCGCCGGGGCTTGTTCGCTTTTCGGGCCTTTGCCGGCGGCACATCTGGAAGGAGGCCCATGGCGAAGTCGGAAAAGGCGACGGCCGTAGCCGAGCTGAGGAGCGGCTTCGAAGGCTCCAGCGCCGCCGTTCTGACCGAGTACCGCGGTCTCACCGTCGCTCAGCTCAAGCAGCTGCGCGTTTCCCTCGGTGAGAATGCGAAGTTCGCCGTGGTGAAGAACACGCTGACCAAGATCGCGGCCAACGAGGCCGGGATCAGCGCCCTGGACGACCTGCTCGCGGGTCCGTCGGCGATCGCGTTCGTCAAGGGCGACGTGGTCGAGGCCGCCAAGAGCCTGCGTGACTTCGCCAAGGCCAATCCCCTCCTGGTCATCAAGGGCGGTGTCGTCGACGGCAAGTCGATGAGCCCAGACGAGATCAGCAGGCTCGCCGACCTGGAGTCGCGTGAGGTCCTGCTCGCGAAGCTGGCCGGTGCGATGAAGGGGAAGCAGGCCCACGCGGCCGCGGCCCTCAACGCGCTGCCCGTCAAGATGGCTCAGCTCGCCGAGGCTCTGCGCGCCAAGCGCGACGAGGCCGGCGAGTAAGTCCGCGCAAGCGGTCGCAGGGGATGAGCGCATACACCGCGGTCCCGATTCTTTAGTTTTTTGATTCATACGGAGGAACCACCATGGCGAAGCTCAGCACCGACGAGCTGCTCGGCGCTTTCAAGGAGATGACCCTCCTTGAGCTGGCCGACTTTGTGAAGCTCTTCGAGGAGACCTTCGACGTCAAGGCCGCCGCGCCGGTGGCCGTCGCCGCGGCCCCGGCCGGCGGCGGTGCCGCCGCGGCCGAAGAGGTCGAGGAGCAGGACGAGTTCGACGTCGTCCTTGAGGCTGCCGGCGACAAGAAGATCCAGGTCATCAAGGAGATCCGCGCCCTGACGAGCCTGGGCCTGAAGGAGGCCAAGGACCTCGTGGACGGCGCTCCCAAGCCCGTCTTCGACGGCAAGGTCAACAAGGAGCAGGCGGAGAAGGCCAAGGCCGCCCTGGAGGGCGCCGGCGCCACCGTCACCGTCAAGTAATTCGCTTGACCGGAAGGTTTCATCGGAAAGAGCGGGTCCACCAGGTGCCGGTGGCCCGCTTTTTCTGTGCCCGTTTCCATGCGTGTTTTCCGGGTTGCCTTCCATGCCCTTCTCCGCGGCGTTCTCCGGGCCCTTTTTCGGGACCGCTCCCGTATCCGCCCGCCGGTGAGCCGTATCGGGCGGGCCGGAACACGTGTTTCTCCCGGAGAAGCGGGGAACAGGCTCGTGGGTGGCCCTGTGGGACAAGTCCGGCAGAGGTCTGCAAAGCCGTTCATGGTGATCCGCTTGGCGGGTTATGATCCGGCGGTCGGGGGGGCTTAGCGGCTTGAACGGTCGGCGCCATGCGGTCACCGGTCCGCGTCGCGGCAGACCTGCGAGGAGAGAGCGCATGGCGATGAACGCTGTTCGGCAGGCTCGCCCCCTGAGGATCGCCGGGTTGGTGCTCGGCATACTGGTCCTGGTGCTGTTGGGCACGGCCTGCTGGATATGCGGGGCCCTGCGGGAGGCACAGGCCGCGGCCGACGATCGAGCCGCGTCGCTGCGGGGGGCGGAGGCGCACGCGCTCGCGCTGCTCTCGGTCGGTTACCGGACGGTGGACGCCGACATCAAGCACATCCTGGACACCTCGACGGGGGCGGCACGTGCGGAGTACGTCAAGACCGTCAAGGCGCTGAGGAAGGCCACCGTCAAGAGCAGGGTCCTCCAGACGGGCGCGCTGCGCGCCTCGGGGATCGTCTCGCTCAAGGGGCGCACGGCGCACGTGATGGTGGTGGGGGACGCCGTGGTGCGCTGGGACCGCAGCGAGGAGTCGCCGCAGGAACGGTTTTACCGGTGGAACATGGAAGTGACCAAGGTTGGGGCGGTCTGGCTCGTGTCGAAGGCGGAGTTGGTCCTGTGATGCGTGTTTCGGTGCTGCTGATCGGGGTGCTCACCGCCGTGGTGCTCTCACTGGCGGCCGCGGTGCTGGTCATGTTCGCCGATCTCAGCCGCCTGCGGGGGGACGAGGCCGCGGGGCAGGAGGCGCTCGTCACGGCCCGCTCGGTGGCCGTGGACATGCTGTCGTACGACTATCGTACGATCGAACAGGATTTCGCGAGGGCCCGGGTCTACACCACGGGAGACCTCACCCAGTCCTACCGCAGGCTCACCGAGGCCCTGGTGCCGACGGCCAGGAAGCAGAGAACGGTGCAGCAGGCGACGGTGGCCGGGGCGGCGGTCGAGACGGCCGCCTCCGACCGGGTGGAGGTGCTGCTGTTCATGAACATGGGCGTGGTGAAGACCCTGCCGGGGGACAGGCAGCCCCGGCGGCAGGTCAGCCAGAGCCGGGCCCGTCTGGTCATGGTGAAGAAGGACTCCCATTGGCTGGTGGCGGAGCTGTCCACCCTGCTGGGAGACCCTCCGCGACCGTAGTGGGCGCGGCGCTTCATTCAATTGTTATCAAAGTCTGTGTTTGGGGTCGGTATGGCATCGGGTAAGTCACCCATGGCAGTGTCGATCGTCGGTCGGTCATCGGCTAGCGTTCGAACCGCCGTGTGACGGAGCGTTAGCCGCATCGGGTCCCGGGTATCGTCTTGGGTCCGGTGGTGCGCGAGCGTCACGCGGAGGGCAAACTCCCAGCGTCTCGGCTGTTTCTCGGCCGAAATGTCGGCTCACGGGCTTGACGTTTTGGCTCTGACGGGCGATGCTGCGACCAACGTGGAGCGTGAAGAGAGACTGGGCTGGACAGGTGTATGCCATTCGGCTACACTGCCCCTTTGCGCTGCCCTTTGACGACCCGCTTCTTTTGGTGCTCTGATGCATGGTCGTCTGGCGTGCGTGTAGTCAGTCCGCCGCGAGCCCTCGGAAGGACATCTGTTGGCAGCCTCGCGCAACGCCTCCGCCGTACCCGCTGGTCCCCGTCGTGTGTCTTTCGC
>NZ_BNBB01000017.1 GCF_014654615.1 Streptosporangium violaceochromogenes
CGACGCCAACACCTACGACTCACCGGCGTTCCAGCACCCGTCGATTCTGATCTCCGCCGGGTCGGCCACCGAGCTGGTGAGCGGCATCCACATCACCGCCAACCAGATCCTGGGCGGCGGCTACCGCATGCTGGACGTGGACGGCTACTCCGGCGGCCTCATCCGGGGCCTCACCATCGCTGGCAACCAGCTCCTGGGCCCGAACACGGCAGGGGCGGGCGTCGAGGTCGCGCGGGCCGCCGACGTGCAGATCATCGGCAACACTGTCGCCAGGACCCGGGGCTCCGGCGTCTACGTGGGCTACACCTGCGATCAGGTGCAGGTGGTGGACAACATCGTCCACCTGCCCAACCAGGGCAACACGACGGGCGTGTACGGCGTCTACAACGGCGCCATGACCGGCCGCACATCGTGGAACAGCATTTTCCCCGACGTGACCAAGGCCGACCTGGACAGTGATTCCACCGCGACCGACCAGTCCGGATACGCCCAGACACTGGGCAGTATCGGCGCCAACCAGGGAGTTTTCTTCGCGGGCGGCCGGGCGGTGGTGCTGACCGGCACCGACGCCGCTCTCGCCCTGGCCAATGACGGGAACATCCGATGGGCCGCCGACGACAACGCCGGCGGCGGCACCGTCGACACCGGCCTGGCGAGAGACAGCGCGGGTGTGGTGAAGACCACCGACGGCGCGGGCGGCGTCGGCGGGCTGCGCGTCACCGGCAACCTGACTGTGGACGGCGTCGGGAAGACGATCTTCGTCAGGAAGACGGCGGACGAGACCGTCAACAACTCCGCTGCTCTCCAGGACGATAACCACCTGGTGGCCGCCGTGGCGGCGAACGCGACGTACATCGTCGAGGCGTTCGTGATCTACGACGCCGCGACGGCGGCGGACTTGAAGATGGCGTTCACCGGCCCCTCCGGCGCGACGCTGGACTGGACCAGCACCGCGCTCGGCGCCTCCGCCACCGGCGGCACCGGCACCCTCACCGTGTCCCACTCCACCATCGGAGGCGGCTCAGCCCTCCCCCTCGGCGGCGTCGGTGCCGGCACGAAGGTCGTCGCACAAATCCGGGGCCTGCTGGTGGTGGGCGGCACGGCGGGGAACCTGACGACGCAGTGGGCCCAGAACAGCGCGGGCGCGACCGACGCGATCGTCCGGACCAACTCCTGGTTCCGCCTCACCCGAGTGGCCTGACCCGCCCGCCGGCAGAAGACAAGGCCGGGCACGATCATCGTGCCCGGCCTCGCCGTGAAAAGGCCCCAGGGCGCGGCGACACCTGCCACCATCAACCCATGCCGCAGACCACCGGTGGCGTCGACGTGCGCGCGTTCGTCGTGCGTGACCTGCCCCACTTCCCCGCCGCGCTGCTGTACGTCTCGACCCCGATCGGTGATCCGCGCGTCGAGGCGTTCGTTGAATACGCGGTCCATCTCGGGCTGCCCCGTACCAGCACCTACGACCATGACGGCGCACCGGGGTATGACCTGCTGCCCGCCGGCCGGGGCTGGCGGCTGGAGCTCACGCCCTCCCTCCGGCTGCGCGTACGCGCCCAAGGGAATGTGATCGCCGAGGTCGCCCGCACCAGCGCGCCCCCCGAATGGGTGACCGGTGCCCTCGGCGAGCGGCGCGCCCTGGTCGTGGTCGGTGGGCCTATCCCGTTCATGGCCGGCGAAAGCAACCTCGGCGAACTGCTCAGCTGGGTGTGCAGCCACCCGACAGCCTCGGGTGTAATGCCCGCCGTGGAGATGCCGGACTGACGGGTGTTGCGCGAGAAAAACTTGTCGACACGCCACGGCTAGCCGGACACGACTGGTTCTGAACCAGTATGGTGGCCGACCATGAGTGGAATGCAGTCTGGTCGTGGCCGCGCTGCCGGTGGCAGGCCGGCCCCTGCCCGGAAAGGGGGCCCTTCTCCGAAGGGCGGGGTACGGCAAAGCGTCCGCTTCACGCATGAAGACGTGTACGCCTACCTCCACGACAATTGGAAGGACATGGGGTTCGACAGCTTCTCTTCCGCCGTGGATTTCGCGCTCGCGCTCGCGTTCGGTAAGTGGAGGGAACTCGGCTTCGCCACCCAGGCCGAAGGCCGGAAGTATCTGGCGGCTTTCGCCCGCCGGGAAGTGGTTCAGCCGCCGAGGTCGCGCCCCGGCCAGGAAACTCTTCCACTCGCAGGACGCGCCGCGTAACGGGCCGCGCCCGCGCCGAGAAGGAGACTTATAGCGAGATTGTGAATTGCGGATCAGGTCCGCAAAAGTAAGAAGGCCCCCGCGCTAGTTCGCCGACCAAAGCTTCTGCGCGAGGACCTTCCCCCAAGACATCCGGCCCGGCTCGTGTCGGCTGGAGCGCTTTCGCGTGCCTGGCCGGTGTCCCTGACGTCAGGAGCCACGATAGACGATGGCACCCTGGCTCGGCCACCCATGCCCGGAATCGGCGTGTCGTATTCGGGCGATATTGGCCCAGCCACGCCGGACAACTCCATACCTGCCGTACCTGCCCTGTCCCGGACATCGGGGCACGGCACGCTGGACGCCGCGCAGGCGTGGGCGCTGTGCGCGCCTCGCCTTTCGGCCCGGGACCGGGTCCGGCTGTCGCCCGACGGCGGCCGCAACTACCCCCGGACCCGGGAGACCGCTCTGACGGTGCGGCTCCCGGCGCAGCCGGCCGCGGTGTACGTCTACCACCACGGCATGACGCGGCTGCTGGCCGCGGACTTCGACGTCGGCCGCGCCGCCGCGCAGGGCGCCGCCGATCCTCGGGCGGCGGTGGCCGCCGACGCCGCGGACTTCGCCGCGCTGATCACCTCGTGCGGCGGGGCCGGGTTCGGCGACTGCTCACCGTCCGGTGGCCAGCACGCCTATGTGCTGTGGGCTGCGAACATCTACTTCGGCGACATGCGGCGGGTGGCGCTCGCGCTGGCCCGCCGTTACCCGACGTTCGACCCGCAGCCGCTGCTGAACATCAGCGACGGCCTGATCCGGCCGCCCGGCTCCCGGCACCGCTCCGGCGGCCACCAGATGCTCACCACGCCGCCCGGCCGGGTGCGGTGGGTGCTGGAGCACCCCAACGGGGCGGAGGTGTGGTCGAGGCTGCTGGACGCCCTCCAGCCGGAGCTGGAGTCGCTCTCCCTGGACTCCCCGCCCGCCGCTGACCCCGCCGCCATGGTGCCCGCCCCCCGCCGCCCGAAGGCGGGACCGAGCGACGGGCCGATGGTGGTCGACGAGCTCGGCGACACGTGGGTCCCCCGCCCCGGGGGCCCGCTGCCGAGGCTCTCGCCTCGCCTGGAGCGGCTTGCTGTCTCCGGCGTGTACGACGCCCGCCAGTACGACTCCCCGTCCGAGGCCCGCCAGGCGGTCATCTCCGGGGCGGTGGCGTGCGGGTGGCGTCTGGCCGACGTGGTGCGCCGCCTCAACGACCGCACCTGGCCGGGACTGGCCGGCTTCTACACCCGGTACGGCGATCCCCGTAAGCGGCTGAAAGCGGTGCGGGCCGATTGGGAAAAAGCCGTCGCCTGGTCGCTGGGGAGAGAATCTGGCCGTGAGATCCACACTAGGGGGAATACTCACACCGGGGGGGCAGGCCCCTCCCTGGGGGTGGGGGGTAAGAAGGGGAGACCTCCGATGTCCGGCGGTGGGGATGTCGGGGAGCTTCAGCAAATCCGGCGGTGGAACTCCGCGATGCGCTCGGCCGAGCCGTACCGGTGGACGGGAGCGCAGGCCCTGACCGTGCGGCGGGTACTGCGCGCGCTCCTGGCGGCGGCTCAGCGCCGCCGCAGCACCGTCGTCGGGTTCGGAGTCCGCCACCTGGCGCTGCTGGCGGGCCTGGACGAGAGCACCGTGGCGAAGGTGTTGCGGCTGCTGCGCGAGGAGCCGGACCCGTTCATCGATCTCGTCCGGCCGCACCATGGGGAACGTGCCGACGTGTACCGGCTGGTGATCCCTGAGGCGTACGGCGAAGCGGCGGCGTGGCGACGCTGGCAGCCCGGCCGGCTCGGCGGCGTGCACCCGGTGTTCCGCGTCCTGGGGTCGCCGGCGGCGTTCCTGTATGAGCACCTGACCTCCGATGTGCCTGCGCAGGCCGCCGTGCTGGGGCGGCTCGCGGGCCTGTCACCGACCGCGGTCTCCACCGGCCTGCGCACCCTGGCCGAGCACGGCCTCGCCGAACGAACACGCGGCGGGTGGGTCCGCGGGCCCGAAGAACTCGACGGGGTCGCCGAACGGCTGGGGGTGCCGGAGCTCGTCGCGGAGGTGGTGGAGCGGTACCGGCGGCAGAGGGCTGAGTGGAAGAGGTTCCTCTCTGTTGTCGAGGCGTTCGGCCGTACCGGCGCGGAGCCTTGGGAGCACCTGGTGCCGCTCCAGGCCGTCGCGGACGCCGGCCCGCCCGCCTGGGTGGACAACGACGCCCACGCCCCACCGGTCGTCTACCCCGTCGTCCCGGCCTCCGGGGAGGATCCGATCGATTTTGGCGGTAGCGCTCAGGGCAGAGACGTTTCTCCAGCTCACGGCCATCAGTTCCGGGCTGATCACATCAGATTTACCAGGTGATGTTCACCGCAAGGTGCCCCGTCGTCCCCGGTGCGCGTGGAGCAGACGTCCAGATCATCTGGTCGTCGCGATCGCAGCAACCGTCGTCCCCGTGCGCGTGGGGCAGACCTGGCCGGCGAAGACGGCATCGGTGGCGGTCACCCGCCGTCCCTGCGCGTGGGGCAGACCGTCCACAGCCCGTGATGAAGGCTTCCACGAGCCCGCCGTCCCGGTGCGCGTGGGGCAGACCGAGGAAGGACAGGGGCCTGAGTGTACGACTACCCGCCGTCCCCGTGCGCATGGGGCAGACGCCGGTTGAACAGCTGGCGGAACACCCGGTGCACCGTCGTCCCCGTGCGCGTGGGGCAGACACCATGGACGCTTTGAAATAACGCCTGCTCAGCCCGCCGCCCCCGTGCGCGTGGAGCAGACCCGACAAATGGCCTGCGCGGAATAGAGGACACACCGTCGTCCCCGTGCGCGTGGAGCAGACCTCGCCATACCCTTCGCATCTCCCGCAGGCAACCCGTCGTCCCCGTGCGCGTGGAGCAGACATCTCGCGAGAAACGCAAATGTTAGCTGTGCCCCCGTCGTCCCCGTGCGCGTGGAGCAGACCAACCAGGAGCGATCAGGGGTCTCTTGCTGTGCCCGTCGTCCCCGTGCGCGTGGAGCAGACCTGAGGAAGGGCTCCATACCTCGAAGCCTGTGCCCGTCGTCCCCGTGCGCGTGGAGCAGACGACTTCCGGGGCCACTGTGGACTGCGACAACGGCCGTCGTCCCCGTGCGCGTGGAGCAGACACTTCGCGACCTGCGCACTATGAGGTCTGTCCGCTATGAAGTTGTTAGGGACGCCCGACCCTTACGGGTCCGGAGTGCCCGCCTTACCCCGGCCGGGCGGCCGGGAGCGGGCTTCCCGCTTCATTGGGGACCGCCTTCCGCGGAACTCCTTGTCCTTCCCCTTGTCACGGCCTTCTTCGTCCTTCCCTAGAGCGTGGACCGCTATATGACCACTAGGGCGTGTCGGAGTCTGGCCGCCGGGGCGTGTCGAAGGCGCGGCTGGTCTTACGTCCCCTCCACGGGCGTTTAGGGACTCCCCGCTACTCGGGGCGTCACTGGTGTGCGCGAGCCGGACAAGCACTCGCGCGGTGTTGACTCTGCGGTCACCGCTGTAACCGCATGACGGGCAGGTGAACCGCTCGTCGGCGGGAGCGACAGGCTTGGTTCTCGCCGTCGCGCACGCCGAGCAGGTTCTGCCCGTCGGCTCATGGGGGCCGGTCTCGACGATGGCCGAGCCGTACCAGGCGGCCTTGCGGCCGAGCATCCAGCGGGCGGCGCCGATACCGGTGTCGGACAGTGCCCGGTTCCGGTCACGGCGGACCCACTTCGGGGCGCCGTCGCCGCTGTGCTGCATGGCGTGCTGCACGTCCCAGCCCTCGACCACGATACGGGTGTGGCTGTGTACCAGGCGCGACGTCACCTTCTCCAGGTGGTCGCGGCGCAGGTTCGCGACGCGGCCGTGCAGGCGGGCGACGCGGAGCCGGGCGGCCTCGCGGCCGGCGCTGCCGTCGGCCTTGCGGGCTAGGTCTTGCTGGGCGCGGCGCAACCTGGCCAGGTTGCGCTCAAGGTGGCGGGGGTTGCCGATGACTTCACCGGTCGACAGGGTCGCCAGGTCACGCACACCCCAGTCGACGCCGACGATCCCGCCCTCACGCTGACGTTGTGAGGGGCGCGTGCGGATGTCGCGGTGGGTTTCCACCGTCAGGCTGATGTGCCAGCGGCCTGAGGGGGTGCGGGTGATGTTGCCGCGCACGATCCGGGTGTGTGGAGCGTGCCCGGTGCCTTTGCAGTCGCCGCAGCTCTTGGTGGCGGGCGCCGGGGCAGGGGCTTCTTTGGTGCCGTCGCAGGTGGTGCAGGTGACGTCGGGTCGGGTGAGCAGGCGCCGGAGCTTCTTGGTTTTCTCGTAGGAGCGGACCGGTCCGATCTTCGGCAGGTTGATGTGCCGGTGGTCGGCTACGCGCAGCCCGGTGCCGTGTGTCTGGAAGGCGGCGGTGGTGCGGTGGCGGCTTTTGAAGCGGGGGCGGCCGACTTGCCGGCCGCGCCGCCGCCCGTTTTTGGAGTCGAGGAATGCTTTCCACGCGGCGTGGGCGTCGCGCAGGGCGGCCTGGTAGGTGCCGGAGAAGTTTTGTCCGACCCAGCCGAGGTCGCTGGTGGGGTTGTCTTTGTGTGCGGTCCATAGCTTGCACAGATCGAAGTGGCCGGGCAGCTTCGTCACCGGTTTCTTGACGCCGGCGGTTTTCTCTGCGCTGTAGGCGTCCAGTGCGGTGGCGAACGTCGCCAGCCCCCAGTTGAAGGCGTACCGTGCGGCGCCGGCGTGGGAGGTGAGCATCCGGGCCTGGGCGGGGGTGGGGTCGAGCGCGTATTTGAACGCCTGCTGGATCCGCTGCAAAGCCATGGTCACCCCCCTCTCTTGTGCCTGGGTGTTTGTGCGGCTTGACCTTATCGCGGTTCGCCGTTGGGTGTGGCCGGGATCGGCTGGGGCGGGCGACGGGGCGGGCCCGGCGGGGGTGGCCGGTGTTTTCGCAGGTCACTACGTGTAGACGTTAGCTGCTTTGGTGCGTAACTTCCCGGGCGCTTGGCGATGTTTCACGCGATGCCCGCCGCAAACCTGTAGACGCCTTTATGAAAATGAATTATCCTTCATAGGTCGTCTTGGGGGAGCGGATCGCTCCCGGGAAGGAAGCACGATGGACAGAACACGCCCCTGCCGCGTCCTGCGCGCCTGCGCATAGCCATGGCCAATGACCCGGCCATCGCCTCCGAGCGCGCCGACGCCTCTGTACTCGACGGGATACAGGTCCCCTCCGGCACCTACCGCCAGGACCTCACCGACCCCCGCCTCCCGCCCCTGCCTCTGCAACGCAAGTACGCCACGGACCTGCTCATCCGGGTGTGCACCATCCACGGCATCGACTACGAGGCCCGCCCCGAGGGCCGGCCGTGGCCCCCCGAGGTCCGCGCCGACCTGCTCCTCGCCCTGGAGGCCGCAGGCGAGTTCGTGTCCGGCTACCTCGCGACCCGCCCCACAACAGACAAGAAGAAGGAGGAGGAGTTATGCGGCGACGAGCCGAACGCCGAGTGACGACACAGCCCGCGCACGCCGAACTCATGGCGCTCATCGCCCGGATGCGCACCGACTGGGACCCCGACCAGATCGTCGCCGAACTGGCCGGCCTGCCCTGGTCCGAACAACTGGTGCTCGAAGCGGTCCGCGCGGCCGGAACGGACGACACCCGCCTCAGCCTCGCGCACGCCCTCGGCCGGACACGGGCCGCCCGCCCGGCCGTCACTCCCGAGCAGCTCGCGGCGTACGCCGCGCACATCCGGCGCCGCCTGCCGGACCCTCCGGAGAAGCGGTGAGCGGCGGCCTCAGCCCCCAGGCCCAGGAGCTCGCGGCCCGCGTGGTGTGCATCGTGCGGGACGAAGGCCCCGCTGCGGCGCTGAAGTTCGTCGCCGGTCTCACCGACGCCGAAAGGCTCACGCTGGCCGTCGCGCTGGCGTGGTGCGTGCCGGACGACCGGCCGCTGCGGCGGTTCGTCGCGCGGCCGGTCACGTCCGAGGAGGCGGCGGAGAACCGGCGCCTCCTCGCCGAAGCGGTAGGTGCCCCGGCCCCGGTTCCTGAACCGGCGTGGCTGGCGGACGACCCCTACCCGGGCGGCCCGCACTGGAAGGGGTGCGAACGCTCCCACCCTCACTGCGCCTACCGGCTCGGAGTCGCGCACGGCGCGCGGCGCCGAGTCCCCCCATCCTCCACCCACCCCTTTCTCACTTTCTCAGGAGCGCACAGTGGCTGACGCCACCCCCACCACCGCCTCTCTCGACGTGTACGCCGGGTACGCCGTGCTCCTGCACCTCCAGGACGCCCACCCGCACCTGCCGCTGGTCGTGGCCGTCCGGCACCGGGAGCCCTACCCGCCGTCCAGCACGATCCTCGACGTCGTTCGCTCCAGTGCCGCCTACGCCCGTCACCGCGTTCACTACGGCCGGGCCTGGTCGCTGTGGGCGACCGCGACCCCGACCGGTGTCTACGTCGGCGGGTACGGCGCGCCCGGCAGCGGCACCCACCTCTGCCCCGCCCAGGCGGCCGACCCCATCCACCTCCCCTACGCCGACGACGCGCCGGCTGTCGTCGGCGCCGCCTACATCGAGCGGGTCCGGGAGGCCCTGTACCGCATGCAGTCCGACCTCGCCGACGCCCGGCACGAGCACGAGCAGCGGGGAGACCTCGCCGCCTCCTGCGCCGACGAAGCCGGCACCACCTTCTAACCCCTTTAAGGACCTCTGACATGTACCGCACCACCGGCCGCCGCCTCGCCTCGTGCGGCGTGACGGTCGCCGCTCTGGCCGCCCTGTCCCTGTCGCTCGTCGCGGCCTGCTCCGACGACCCGGATGTGCCGCCCGTCACCGCCGACTGCGTCGTCCGCCAGCCGGACGGCTCCTACCAGGCTGTTGACGACAAGCTCTGCGACACCGGCAGCGGATCGTCGTTCGTGTGGATCTACGACGGCCGCCACGACTCCCGCACCGGCCGGGTATCCGGCGGCACCTTCCGCCGGCCGCCGCAGACGAACATCACCGCGCGGTCCGGCCGCGTCGTGGTCGGCGGGTTCGGCGGCAGCGCCCGCGCCGGAGGCGGGTCCTGATGCGGCGCGCGCAAGGGCAGGCCCGGCCCGGCTGGCAGCCCATCGTCGAGTCCCAGGGGCTCGGCTTTCACCGCAACATCCCCCAGGGCGCCGAGGGGCGCCCCTACTGGGACGAGTCGGTCCACTACGTGTTCAGCCTGTGCGAGGTCGAGGACCTCGAAGGCGTGGTGGAGGAGCTGCACGGCATGTGCCTGGAGGTCGTCGACCGCGTCGTCAGGGACGGCCGCTACGCCGACTTCGGCCTCCCCGGCTGGCTGCACCGGCCGATCGAGGAGTCGTGGCGGCGCCGTGACCCGCACCTGTTCGGCCGTTTCGATCTGTGCTACGACGGTCGTGGCCACGCCAAGCTGCTGGAGTACAACGCCGACACCCCCACGTCGCTGGTGGAGTCCGCGGTCGTGCAGTGGGAGTGGATGACCGCCGTCCACCCCGGCGCCGACCAGTGGAACAGCATCCACGATCGCCTCGTCGACCAGTGGCGGAAGATCAACCCCCCGTGGGTGCATCTGGCCTACACCGAGCAGGACGCCAGCGGCGAGGACGCCCTGAACGTCGCCTACATGGCTGAGACCGCCGCCCAGGCGGGCCTGCCGACCCGCGTGCTGTCCATGGAGCGGCTCGGGTGGGACCTCGACCGCAAGGTGTTCGTCGACGACCACCGGCAGCCGGTCGGCACCCTGTTCAAGCTGTACCCGTGGGAGTGGGTCGTCGCCGACCACTTCGGCCAGGTCGCCGTCCAGGTCCAGCGGCACGCCCCGTGGGTGGAGCCGCTGTGGAAGATGCTGCTGTCGAACAAGGCGCTGCTCGCCCTGCTGTGGGAGCTGTACCCCGACCACCCGAACCTGCTGCCCGCCTACCTCGACGGCCCCCGCGGCATGGCTTCCTACATCGTGAAGCCGCTGCTGGGCAGGGAAGGCGCGAGCATGCGGATCGTCACCCCCGCCGGCGTCGTCCACACCGCCGGCGGGTACGGCGCCGAAGGCCACGTCCATCAGGAGCTGTGGCCGCTGCCGGAGTTCGACGGGTGGCGGCCGGTGCTCGGCGCCTGGGTCGTCGGCGACCAGGCCGCCGGCCTCGGCATCCGCGAAACCTCAGGGCCCGTCACCGACGACACCAGTTCGTTCGTGCCGCACCTCATCTGCGACTGAAAGGCGCCTGATGTTACCTCCCCCTCCCCCGCCGTGGCGGGATGTCGTGAAGTTCTACGCCGTCTGGGGATCCATGGTGGCGATCGGCGCGGTGTGCACCGGCGGCATCATCTGGCTCATCGCCGCCCTCTTGACCGGCTGACGCCGCCGGCGGCCCCGCAGCCCGTCGCCCCTCCCCCTCGGCCCGGCGGGAGCCGTGCTTCCGCCCCCCTTTTTTTCGTTTGGAGAAGATTTCCCTTGACCACTCGCGCCCTGTGTGACTGGTGCGGTACCGCAGTCGCGGTCTGCGTGACCACCATGACGTACTCCCCCGGTAACCAGACGCATTTCCTGCTGTGCCATGCCGACGCCGTCAAAGCGGGGACGGCAGTCCCGGCCTACGCGCGGCAGGTCCGGTGTCTCCCCCTGGCCGGTGAACCCGCCCCTGCCGCCCCGGTCGGCGTCGCGCCCGCCGACGCCCAGGCCGAAGTCGCGGACGCGCTGGTGTACCTCCAGGAGGTGGCCGGCCGCGCCCGGGAGGAGATGCGCAGCGACAAGCACTGGGACGGCCACATCCCCTACGGGCAGGAGGTGTCCGCCGCTCTCGGCGGCCCCTGCGGGGACCTGGCCGGCGTGTTCGACCCCGACCTGGTGGACCGGCTGGTCGTGCTGCTGGAGCGCCTGGGGCAAGACCAGGCCGCCCAGGTGAAGTTCTTGATGGACACCCAGCCCCCGGAGGAGATCCGGAAACTCGTCGAGCGGCGGCACGCGGAGCTGCTGGCCGTTGCCCGCCACGTCAACACCACCCGGAAGGCTCGGCGGTGAACGTCCCCGATCAGGGTTTCGTGACGGTGGCTGAGGCCGCGGCCCGGTTCCGGGTGTCGAAGATGACCGTCTACCGGCTTGTTCACACCGGGGAGATCTCCTCCATCCGGGTGGGGCGGTCGATCCGTATCCCCGCCGATGAACTCGCGGCCAAACTCACCCCCCCAACGGCGGGCGAGGACACCGGCGAGATCGGGCTCAGAACGTTCACCGCCGAGCAGGGGCGGGTGGAGCTCGCGGTGGTGCCTCCCCGGCGGCTGGCCCGCAACCTGGTCGAGGCCAGCCGGCACATGCTGGGAGACGCGGCCAACTACGTCGAGTTCGCCTTGCCCGCACGTGACAGCGACGAGCGGTTCGTCCTCACCGTTCAGCGGGTCGGGGCCGGGCTCCTGACCCCGCACGAAGCCCGTGAAGCCGCTGAGGCCGGCAGGGACGGGCTGCGCGCCCTCGTGGAGCGCCTCCGGGGAGAGATCGAGCACGACCACCCCGGCCGGGGCGCGGGCCCCCGCCGGGGGCGGTGCCCGGCGTGCGTCCTGAGCCACGCTCTCAGCGAGGTGGCGCCGGAGGCTGCCGCGCCCGAGGCGGCGGACACCCTTTAACCCTTCCGGGGCGGCGCCGAAGTTGTTCCGCCCCGGAAGGCGCCACGAAAAACGCCGAAGGAGACAGGTACGGCCGCTGCCTGGGCCGCCGCCCCGCCTCCTTCGGCGCAACCCACGGACCCGCGAAGGAACGAGGTACCCCCATGATGGGGCACAAATCGGCGGCACGCCGCCACCCCCTCCACGGAACCGCGCTGTTCGGCGCCCTGAGCGGCGCGTTCATGCTGGCCCACCGGCTGGCCGACCAGTGGGTGCAAGACAGCGGCGACGCCGTCAACAAGGACGCCCACGGCGCCCACCTCGTCTACGCCGACGGCGTCGAGGTCGGCGCCGAACCCGACGGCCAGGACCGCACCGGGTGGCCCACGATGACCGCCACCCAGCTCGGCCGGCGCTGCGCCGCCCGCCACGTCGCCACTTACACCGCCGTACAGACGGCTGCGGCGGCCGCCGTCACCGGCCTCCTGGGTCGGCGTCTTCCGGCCCGCGCGCTCCTGGCCGCCGCCGCGATCAACAGCGCGACGCACTACGTGATCGACCGGCGCGCGCCGCTCCTGAAGCTCGCGGAACTTCTCGGCAAAACCGGCTACATCGACCACTGCCAGGCGGTGCGGCGCCTGCCCGACGGGGCGCTCACGGTGGAGCAGTCCGGGCCGGGCACCGCGGTGATGGAGCTGGACCAGGCGTTGCACGAGCTGTGCGGGGGCGTGGCGGCCTTGGTGGCCACAGTGCTGGCCGTCCGCGCGGCGGACAGGGAATAGAAGACAACGGCCCCCGTCCCCCTCTTTTCGGAAAGAGGGGGACGGGGGCCGTGAGGTTCCGCAGCTTCCCCCGGGGAACCGGCGAAACATAATGTAACATCTGGGAAGCGATGAGCTGACCTGCTTGGACAAACCCGCGCCTCCTGGGACCGCAGGGAGGGCACCCGCCTGAAGGACACCCCGCATGGACGACAAGTTCGCAGCACTGGGGAACCCCCCCGAGGGGGTTGACCCCGGCCTGCCCCGCCGCGAGACCCGCGCGATCGAGAAACTGCGCGCGGCGGCGGCCGGAGCCGGCCGTGCCCGCGCCGCGCACGAGATGACCGAGCAGGCGAACGCCGCCGCCGCCGCGCACAGGGCGGAGATCACCGGCCTGGCGGCCGTTCTCCACGAGGTGCACGGCGCCGGCAAGATCGCGCTCGCGCGCGCCGCCGGTATCGCGGTGCAGAACCTGTTCCCGCCCAACGCGGTCCTGCCGCGCCCGGCTCAACCGCCGGAGGAGCCCCAGGCGTGGAAGCAGCTCCGGGCGGAGGCGTACGGCTACCGCCTCCAGCGGGCCAAGGCCCACGCGGCGCGGGAGGTGCGGCGTGATGACGTGGTGGCCCTCTACCAGCAGCAGGAGCCGAGCCGGATTGCCCGGGAGCTCGGCATGGTCGACAGCCTGGTCAAGGGCGACTTGAAAGCGCGCGGCGTCGAGCTGCGGCCCGCGATCAAGGCCGCGGGCCTGGACGATGAGTCCGCCACGCTTGCGGAGATCGCGCGGATGCTGGGCGTCGACTACAAGTGGCTCAAGGACCGGGTGAGGTCACACCAGCGGGGCGGCACCCTGCCCGAGGGGGCCGAGTTCCGGCAGGGCAGCAGGGACGGCAAACCACGGTACGTGCCCCGGGTCATCGCCGGGTGGATCCCCGCGATCCGGCAGCCGCGGCGCGTCGACCACGCCCCCAAGGGGGAGAAGCTGGCGGACCTGGCCCGGCGCTTCGGCGAGCCGTACGAGCGGGTCCGGACCGCGATCCGCGTCGCCGAGCAGGCCGGGGACTTCCCCACGGGGGTGCGTAACCCCGACGGAACGTTCAACGAGGAACCGTTCATGGCGTGGTGGCGGGCGCGGGGCGTCACCCTGAAGGACCTCGCGGCCGAACTGGGCGCCGACTACGAGCCGCTGCGGTGGCGGGTCCGCACCTTCCTCAACTCCGGTTCTCTGCCGGACGGGGTGCGGCTGCCCAGCGGCAGGTGGAACCGTGAGGGGTTCATGGCCGAGGTGTGGCCGCACGTCAAGGGCTGAGCCGCCCGCCCAGCCGGGGCCCCGCGCCGTACGGCGCGGGGCCCCGGCTGTGTGAGGTGAGTGCCGGGCACTGACCTAACCCCTGCGGGGCAGGCATTCTCCGGTGCCGTGAACAGGCTCACGCCCCCTCGCGGCCCGCGCCGTGCCGCGCTGGGGTGTCCGGTGCGGGGGCGGCCGTGACGGCGCTTGACCTGCCTGCGCCGCACGAGATGCGGCGCGGCCCGAAATCCGCCGCGGCGTTGCGCATCCTGGAGGACCTGAAGGCGTTGCCGCCGCCGGTGCGGCGCCCCCTGCTGGCCGGGATGCAGCCGCCCGACATCCGGCAGATCCTGCAAACGTCGGCCGCTGAGCTGGGCACACCGTACGGCATCTGGCGCGACGACCCGGTCGGGTTCGTCGAGCAGGTGCTCGGTGAGGCGTTGTGGAGCAAACAGCGGGAGATCCTGGAGGCGCTCACCCAGGTCAAGACGGTCGCGGTCCCGGCCGGCTTCAGCCTGGGCAAAACCCACATCGGTGCGCGGGCGGTGTGCTGGTGGTGCTGCACCCACCCGATCGGCACCGCGCTGGCGGTCACCACCGCGACCCGCATGCGGCAGGTGCACCGGCAGATGTGGCCGCACATCCGGCACACCGTCGCCCACGGCGACCTTCCCGGGCAGGCCGACATGGTGCAGTGGAAGGTGCGCGACAGCAAAGGCGTCGAGGTCGCCGTCGCCTACGGCTTCACCGCGACCGAGCACGACGAGTCCGCCATGCAGGGCATCCACGAGGCGAACCTGCTGCTGGTCGTGGACGAGGCCGGCGGTATCGGCCCCGTCATCGGCCGCTCCACCCGCAACCTCCTGACCGGCAGCAACGCCCGCATGCTGGCGATCGGTAACCCTCCCACCGACGTTGAGAACTCCTGGTTCGAACGGTTGTGCAAGGACGGCGCGGACCCGGGCCGGCCGAACGTGACGACGATCACGCTCGCGGCCACCGACTCCCCCGCCGTGACCGGCGAGGCCACCGACGACCGGGTGTGTCACTGCCCCGCCGGCAACGAAGGCCACCTGGTGTCGTCGCATCTGGTCGACCAGGAGTGGATCGACGAGGCGATCCGCGACCACGGGCCGGACTCGGCCTACGTCACGGCGAAGGTCCACGCGCGCTTCCCCAAGGGGGTGGCGGACCTGGTGATCCCCTCCGCCTACGTGGACGCCGCCCGCGAGAAGGAGGACCCCGAAGGGCCCGGGTACGTGCGACTCAACAGCCTCGGCCTGGACGGGGAGAGCGCGACGCACACCGTGAAGATGGGGGCCTCCACGTGGGTGCGGCTCGGCGTGGACGTCGCCGCGGACGGCGGCGACGAGCTGGCCGTCGCCCGCTGCGTCGGGGACGTGGTGACGGTGGAGCATGTCTCCTCCGGCGCGGCCAACACGGACTTCATCACGGTGGCGGGGGTGGTGCTGGAGCACGTCCGGCGGGCCGAGGCGCTGGCCCGCCGCCTGGGGTCGGTCGTGCCGGTGCGGGTGAAGGTCGACGTCAACGGCGTCGGGTGGGGCGTGTACGGCACGCTGCTGGCGTGGGGGCGGGAAGGCATGCACGGCGCGGAGATCATCCGGGTGATGGTCAGCGAGGACACCTACCGGGAGCCGGACATCGCGACGATGCGGCCCTGGCGTAAACGGGACGAGATGTGGCTGGCGGGCCGGGCACTGCTGAGGCCCGACGAGGTGGGGAACACGTCGCTGCGCCTGCGAGTGGACAGCAGGACCGCGGCGCAGCTGTCGGGGCCGAGGAAGCTCGGCCGCAGCAGCGGGCACATGGTGGTGGAGTCGAAGGAGGCGATGAGGAAGCGGAAGATTCCGTCGCCGGATCGGGCGGAGGCGTGCCTGCTGACAGTTTATGAACCAGTGCAGAAGCCGCGCGGCCAGGCGCTACAGATCATCGTGCCCTGAGTGGGGCCACCCCCTCTGCCGGGCCGGGGCAAGCCGGGGCGTCGATGCCCGTTTTAACGTCGCTGCCGGTGTTTAAGGCCGTAAACAACACGCGGGTTTTATCCGCCTTTACTCCCTGTACTCCCTGTGATCATCCGCCTAGTGTGCAAGGCACGCAGGGCGCTGGGCGGTGGGCTGGCGCGTGATTTGAGACCACACGGCTCGGCCGCGCCGCGCGCTTCCCCGGCCGACGCTGACGCACCGCCACGGGGCGGGGAGGGGAGCATTACATATGACACATGCGGCCGCGCCGGAGATTCACGATTGGAACGCGGGCGTCGACGTGCCGATCACCGGCGAGCAGGCGCGGCAGATCAACGTGCGCGACACCTTCATGATCAAGGAGAGAACTTGGGTCAGGGGGTGCCGCGTCTACTGCAACTGGTGCCGGCAGGACTATCTGCGGGCCTTGGGAACGCCCTGCCCCGGGGCGAGGGCGGAGCATCTCCACGGGGGGACTCCCGGCGAGCGGGCCAAGCGAAAGCTGACGCCGCTGGGCCGGCGTGCTGACGTCGTGGCTTTCATGCAGCGCAGCCGTATCACGGGCCTGATCTAAGTCGTTGTTTTCCGCGTCCTCGCTCCGGCCGCTGCCTGGGGCGGGGACGTAAACGTTCCGCTCCTCCTAGCCTGCCCGCCGTACCGGCACAGCGAAGCGAGGAGCCCCCGTGCAGCAGCCACCATCTGAGACGCCTGAACGGCGTTTCCGTGACCGTGTCGCCCTGGCGTTGATGCTCGCCGGCTACGCCGGGTTTTCCGGCACCTTGCTGGCGGTCCACCCTCTGCTGCTTGCCGGCTACGTGTCGTTGTCCGCCGTCGCTGCCGGGGTCGTGCTCGGCATCAGCCGGTGACGGGGGGCGCGGCGTGAGGTTCCTGCCCTCTCTGCGCGCCGGGGCGGCCCCGCGGCGCCCCGCCGGGGGTGTCCGGGAGACCAAGGCGTGGGATCTGTCCCGGTGGGCCTCGGCGGGCCGCCTGCGCGGCACCCCACCGGCGATGAGCGTCGACCGGGCCGTCGCCGAGGGGCTGGAGCGCGTCGTCTGGGTGTTCAAAGCGGTCGACACGATCGCCTCGGCGCAGGCCAAGTTGCCGTTCCGGTTCGAGCGGGTCGCCGAGGACGGCACCCGGGACCCGATCCTGGACGACCCGCTGGTGCGGCTCCTGAACTCGCCCAAGGGCAAGGTCAACGAGCTGGAGACCGCCCGCCAGTTCCGGCACCGCCTCTCAGCGCAGATCCTGCTGTCGCCGATGGGGGCGTTCGTCGAGATCGAGCGGAGCAACGCGGGGCGGCCGATCGGGCTGCACCTGCTGCCGCCCGGCCGTACCCGGCCCGTCGCCGGGAAGAAGAAGTTGCTGAGCCACTACGAGACGACCGACGCGGGCGGTATCCGTCACCCGATCGAACCTGACAGGGTCAGGTGGTTCCGCAAACCGCACCCGACCGACCCGTACCGGGCGATCACCCCGATGGAGGCCGCGGGCCTCGCCGTCGACCTGGAGTACCTCGCGCTCCTCTACAACGTCGTGTTCCTGCGCAACGACGGCCGGCCGGGCGGCGTGATCGGCATCAAGGGCGACGAGGTCGCACCCGGCGAGATGGAACGCGTCCAGAAGCTGTTCCACGCCGGCGCCCACCACGCCGGGAAGATCAGCGTCCTGGCCGGTGAGCTGTCGTTCATCGACCTGGCCGCCCACCCCAGGGACATGGCCTACGCCGAGCTGTCGAAGTCGACCAAAGAGCAGATCCTGACGGCGTTCGGCGTACCGGAGTCGCTCATCGGCAACGCCAGCGGCCGGACCTTCTCCAACGCCTCCGAGGAGGAGGACAACTACTGGTTCATCACCATGGACGACCACCTGTCGACGGTGGCCACCGGGTGGGACACCGACAGCGACGACGACGTCGAGGCCGCATTCGACCTGAGCAAGGTGCCGGCGTTCCAGCGGCTGGAGGCCGCCCGGCTGGCCGAGGTGCGCGGCGACGTCGAAAAGGGGCTGCGGACGATCAACGAATACCGGGAGGCCGTCGGGCTGGAGCCGTTCGACGTGCCGCACGCGCGGGCCCTGTATGTGCCGCAGGGCAAGACGCCGATCCCGACGACGCAGGAGGACGCGATCGCGCTCGGGATCGCCCCTCCCGAGGAGGACGCGGAGACGACAGCCGAGCAGATCCCAGGCACGGAGCAGGGGCAGCTGCCGCCGGGGGGCGGCCAGGATGAGGAGGGCGCCGCAGCGGCGATCACCCGGCTCCAGGCGCTCGTCGACGGCGGCGCCGAGGACACCCCCGGCGACAATCCCGAGGAAGACGAGGAAGAGGACGAGGGGGCGGGGGGCAGGCAGACCAAGGCGCTGTGCGCCCCGCAGGAGAAACCCGCTTCCATCGCCCAGGTGCGTGACCGGCTGGACGCCGACCTCCGTGCGGCGCTCTCCGGCCTGCTGGAACGGCTCGCCGACCGGACCGCGGCCCGCGTGCTGTCCCCCAAGACCCGCAAGGGCACACGGCATTTCGTGCCGGAGTACAAGGTCGACACGCGGGTCGGCGCGGCCCCGCTCGACATCGGCAAGGTCGTGCCGGACGACTACCAGGCCGAGGCCAAGGAGGTGCTGCGTCCGCTGGTGGCCGCCGCCGCCGGCCGTGTCGCCGAGCTGGGCGGCGTCACCTCCGGGGGGGAGGTGGTGACCGGGGGCGCGGTGGAGGAGACAACCGCGTGGCTGGTGGCGCAGGTCGGTGCGACGGCCGGCGACGTCCGCGCTCTCGTGGGGCGGCTTGACGGGAAGGGGGAGTCGGCCGAGGCGATCGCCGCGGCGGTGCAGGGGGCGGCCGGCGACTGGGCGTGGTGGCTGCCGGGCGGTGCCGCGCGGGCGGCCACCGCACTGGTGGGGGCGGCCGGGTACAAGGCAGCGGCCCACGTGGCCGGTGGCGGTGACCGGGTGATGAGTGTGTGGCGGGCCCGCCATGCGGAGCACGAGGCCGCTGAGGGGCAGGCGCGGGCCGGGGGGGAGCCGTTCGGGGTGCATGGGGCGGCGCTGCGGCATCCGGGGGATCTATCGGGGTCGGTATGGGAGACGACGGGGTGCAGCTGCTACACGACCCACCTCTTCCCGTTCCCAGAAAACCGGTAGACGCCTCACTTAAAAAGCATTATTATTTGAAGTGTTTTCAGGGGGGCGGGTTCGCGGAATCGAAGCGAGACACAAACCCCCCCGATGCGGTTTCCTGCCTCGCCCAAGCGGCGGACGACGCCGGGACCGCCTCACCCCAGGAAAGGGAAACGCCATGTCCATCAAGCACCGCGTCGCCGACGCGCTCACCCGCACGGCCGACGCCCTCGAAGCGCTGCCCCACCCCCGAGTGATGGGCCAGACCGACGTCCTGCCCACCCTCTACCGACACGCCGGCCAGGACACCACGGCCGCCCTGGACGCGATCTACACCCACCTCCAGCAGACCGGGGTGGACCCGGCCCTGCTGTTCAAATGGGCGACACCGCTGCCCGCCGCCGAGGTGGCCAGATGGATGCGCGCCGCCGCCCAGATCACCACCAGCCGCCCCGCCGTTGAGCCCACCGGACGCGAGCCCCAGACCGTCGGCACACCCGGCCCGGACCCGCTCCGCCGTATCCGCGTCGCCGCGGACCTGGAGGTCGGCGACTGGCTCAACACCGGCGACGGCCGCGACATCCTCATCACCGACCTCAACCCCGCGACGCGGGAGAAGACGCTGGCCGCCGGCCGCCGCGAGGTGTGGTCCCTCGGGTCCTGCCGGGTGCTGGACGCCGACGAGCCGGTGAAGGCGTCGCCCCGCCAGGCGGTGACCGCGTGACCGCCTCCGAAAAGGTTGAGCGCCTGACCCCGACCGTCCTGCCCAGGGAAATCTGGGAGGACCGCGACAGGGACCCGTGGTTCGCGGTCTCCGTCCTTGGCTTCGACACTCCGCGCACCATGATGGTGCCCGGCGAGTTCTACGACCTCAAGGGCATCGAGGACTCCATGCTGAGCCCCGAGGAGCTCGACCGCAGGTACGGCCCCATCATCCGCGTCTACCCGCCCGCCCCGGACACCACCGGCGGCCAGGCCGAGACCGCACCCAAGAAGACGCCCACGCCGCGCCTGATGCGCGGCGACGTCTGGCGGGCCTCCGACGACGACTGGAAGGTCGTCGAGGAGGAAATTGAAGAGCGTACCCGGCTGGTCCTCGCCTGTGTCGGGGACGAGCGCCTCGTCCTCACCCGCGCCGAGGTCGACCGCAACTGGGGCCCGCTCACCCTGATCGAGCGGGCCGGGTACCGCCGCACCGAGACCACCGTCCCCGTCTGGCAGCTCAAGCTCGGTCAGGTCGTCTCCCACTCCGACTGGGCGGATGGCGCCCCGGTGCGCTTCTTCGAGGCCCTCGACGACGTGCGCGATCTGAAGATCACCTGTCGGCCGCTCGGCTGGATCTCGAAGATCACCTTCCCGGCCGCCCGCGACGCGGAGGCCACCCTCTGGGACGAGATCGACGGCGGTGCGCGATGACGATCGCCGAAGCCAACGCAATCATCCGGCTCCTTCGCCACCTGCTCGACCCCGACAACGTCATCCCCGCCGAGCGGGCCGCCGACGACGCCGCCTACCTCGCCAGCCGGGCCCGGCGCGTCCTGCTGGCCGGCCCCAACCCCGACCAGGTGGGGAAGTGGGTGGAAGAACGCGCCGCGAAAGCGGACGCCGAGCCGCGATGGGACGACGCGATCGACTGGCTGCTCAACAGCGGCTACACGGACCCCGACGCCATCACCGCGTTCTGGGGTGTCGCCGAGGGCCGGTGGACCCGCGAGGACGCCGACCGCGGGCACATCGACGGCCGCTCCCTGACCGAGATCGCTAAGGAAGCCGGTGACCTCCATGGCTGACCAGACCCCCGCCTGCGGCAACCCCGACCACACCCGGCGGGCACCCGCCGTGGCTCGCCTGTCCTGGCCGGACGGCCGGTTCCAGTCCGTCACCGCCTGCGTCGGCGACCTGGAGCGGCAGGTCCGCGGCTCCCTCGCGGACGGTCACTCTGTGCTGGTGGAGCCCGCCGCCGCACCCACCACCCCCGTCATCCAGGCGATCACAGAGGTGGTCAGAGCCCACCGCCGTGCCTACTCCTCCCCGGTCCGGGCGATCCTGCTGAGCGCCTCGGACGCCCCGGCTTTCGACGAGCTGCCCGAAACGCTGGAGGAGCGGCGCAACCTCCCGGCCCGCTTCCACACCCCGCACTGGATGGGGGACAGCACTCCTGCGGCGTGGGTGTGCAACGTGTGCTGGGACGAGGGCACGACCACCCGGTGGCCGTGCGACGTCGCGGCCGAGCACGGCGGCGAGGTGTTCGCGTGAACACCCCCACCACCCCCATTGAGGAGCTCCGCGCCGCCGCCGCCTGGCTGCGGTGCAAGCACACCTTCTCCACCCGGGCGCCGCACTCCCTGTGGGCGCCCGGCCCCTGCGGAACGTGTGGGGTGCCGTACGACGACGCACCCCGGGACGTCCCCGAGTGGCTCCGCGAGCCGCTCGCCGCGCAGCTGGAGAAGGACGCCCTCGCCGCACGCGACCACCTGCCGCTGCCCGGCTACGCGGGGCTGCCCGACCACCGCTGGTGCGTCGACTGCCAGGACGAGGAATGCAGCGGCCTCCAGGCCCTCGACGCCGCGCTCGTGATCGCCCGCGTCATCCTCGGGGGCGGCGAGAAGCCGGGCGCCACCACCGAGGACGGTGCCTGGTGAGCGCCTGCTGGTGTGCCGAGCCCGGCCGCACCGAGGACGAGATGTACCAGTGCCCGGCAGGAGACGCGGGCGAGGACTGTCTCGCCCACGACCTCCTCGCCACCGGCGGCACCCTCTTCAGAGGCGCGGACCGGTTCCCTCTCCCTGACCTGTCGGAACTGGCGGAAGCCAGGCGGGGCATCCTCGGGGGCGGCCGTGACTGACGACATGCACCCGTGCGCCGCTGAGCACTGCACCACCCAGATCCCCAGGCACCTGCTGATGTGCCCCGGCGACTGGGCTCTCGTCCCCCGCGCCATCCAGGGCCGGGTCGTCCGGACCTACCAGAACCTGTCGCGCGACGGCTGGGGCCCGTACGCCGACGCCATCGCCGACGCCCGGCAGGCCGTCGCCCAAGCCCAGGGAGGCAAGAAGTGACCCCCGACGCCGCCGCCTGGGTCCGGGCCAACGCCTGGACACCCGCCATGCGCAAGACCCACGCCGAGGTGCCCGGCTTCTACACGTTGTGCGCATGCGAGTGGTCCGGCCCGTGCCTCAACCACCCCCGCCCCGGCGTGCACGAGACGTGCCACGTGGGCACCCCGATGTTCCATTACGAGACGGTCATCGAGGTCCGCGGAGGCCAGGCGGTCGCCTCATTCTCGGCGCCGTACCGGTACCCCACCGCGAGCGCGACCGGCTGGCACCCCTCGCACCTGGCGATGGTGTGGATCGCTGACCGGCGGTGCGCCTGGCGGTGCCGCTGCGACTGCGGCCACCCGCGGACCGACATCGCCCACGCCCCCGAGCACAACCCTGCCCGGCCGATCTACTACACGTACGAGGTCATCGAGCTGCCGGGGCTGCTGACGGGGGTGGGGTCGTGAACCTCGACCCGATCCCTGCCCGCGACCTGCGCCCCGGCATGGTCGTCTCCCGCCCCGAGTGGGCGGGGGGCGCCCCGGTCCGCATCCTGCGCGCCTACGAGCTCGGCGACACGATGGCCGTCCTCTGGCAGGACGCCGCCTGCCGGCAGCTCGCCCAAGAGGAGCACGTCCCCGCTGACACCCTCGTGGTGCTCAACCCGCGCACCCCGGCCACCACCTGGTGGCGCCGGGCCGAACCCCGGGTCGAGCGGGCGGCGACCGTCGCCGGACTCACCGCCCTCACCCTGCTCAGCCTGACCGGCATCGCCAGAGCCGCCCACCACCTGGCCGCAGGCACGGCGGGCCCGCTGGACGCAGCCCGCGTCGCCGCGTGCTCCGCGCTGCTCGGCCTCTGCATCTACCTGTACCGCTCCACCAGGAGAGACACGTGACCCCTGACCACGTCGCCGACGCCCTGTACCTCCTGGACAGCGCCGAGGAAACCCACAGCGGCGCCCCGGCCGACACCAGCATTGCCCGCGCCCAGGTGCACGCGACGCTCGCCGTCGCCGAACAGCTGGCCCAGCTCACGAAACTCCTCGCGGCCCAGCACGGCCCGCTGGTCGACACGAGCGAGGAGGGCTGCGTCGACCACCTGCCCGTCGCCCGCACCGGCTGCCGGGAGTGCGCCCGAGCACAGGGGATCGCCCGGTGACCGCGCTGCTCCTCGCCCACATCGAGGCGGGCGTCCCGACACCGGCAGGGCCGGGGTATCCGTCCCGGCACGGCTAAACCCGTAACAGCGGGGAGGGGCGGCACTCGTACGGTGCTGCCCCTCCCTGCTGCCGTAGCCGGACGTAAACCGGGCCGGTCCGATTGCCTGCCCATGCCGAGGGAGAGTCGCACACACGGGGGCACGGGTGACGGTCACACAGGACGATGCGCTTACCTGGACGGTCGGAGACCTCACCTACGAGGTGAAAGGCCGCCTCCGTAGCCACTTTGACCCTGAACAGCCCAGAGACCGCAAAGGAAGGTGGATCGAGACCGGCGCCACCGTCAGCATCTGGGGCGGCGGCCGCGGCACGGTGTCGCGCAACCTCGGCGGCGGCTACCTCGAAATCCATACCCCCGACAAGCGGAAGCTTCGTGTCCACCGCAACTACTTGACGGTTACCCGACGGCCCGGCGGCGCCGCCCCTTCCGATCGGCCTGCGGACCGGCCGCGCCCGCTGCGCCCCGGTAAGCCGTCCGCCGGCGTGGAGGACTTCACCCCCGACGCACCCGACACCCGTGTCGCGGTGTCGGAGCTGAAGCCGGGCCAGGTCGCTCTGGTGTACGGCCACGACGAGTACGGGGCCAGCACCTCCCGCATCGGGCGCGTGGCGAATGTCTCCCCGGCCGGGCCGGCGCAGGACGCCGACACCAAGCCGGGCACGGGGTGGGCGGTCGGCTTCCGCGACGACAGCACCAACCGGGGCCACACCGTATATGTCGGTGAGGACGCCGTTGCCCGGGTCGTTCCCAGCGAGGACTTCGACCGGATCGTCGAGGCCGAGCGGTCGGGGGATGAGGAGGCCGCGAACCGGTTGGCCCTCGACATCTACCGGAAGATCGGTGACGCGGACGACGCCGAGGCCGGCGGCGGGGCCGGTCCGGGGCCGGATGCCGGTGAGGGAAGCCCGCCCAGGGGGGCGGAGCGGGACCGGGACGCCCCTGCCGGGCCGGAGGCGCCCCCTGTGGCCGCTGAACCGGAAGCGGCGGCCCCGGCTGCGCAGATCACCCAGATGTCCGGCAAGCCGCTGCTGGCCAACGCCTGGGGGACGTTCGCGGGCGCTGACTCGCCGGTCAACTACCACGACGAAGGGGCGATCGGGCAGGCGATCAGGCGGATGGGCGACGACGCCCACCTGGACGTCGACGGCGAGCCCCTCGCCAACGTTTTGGGGCGGCTGGCCACTGACGCGGTGGTCGGCCGCCGCACCTCCCAGGAGGTGCTCGACCGCGTCAAGGAACTGCGTTCCCGGCTGCCGGAGGGGTCGGCGGGCCGCCGCGCGCTGGATTACGCGGTCACGCAGATGGACGCGCCGGACACGCCGGCGCCTGCGGTGCCTGAGGGCGCCCCGGAGCCTTTGCGTCGGCTCATGGCCGACCTGCACGCGGTGCCGCTGGTACGGCGCGACCCGCAGGAGACGACTGACCTGAGCGGGATGCTCGCCGGCGGCGTTCAGGGCCCGAGCAGGCGCCTGGTAGCGGACGTCACCAGGCTGCGTAACCGCCGCCATGAGAGCGCCGAAGGCAAGGCTGAAATCGACCGGGCCGTCACCCGAGCGGTGGAGGGACTGGAGGAACTGCGTAGCGGCTCCCGGAAGGCGCCCGCCCGCGGCCCGGTGAACGCGGCTGCCCCCGACCCGGTGCGGGAACCTCCTCCTCCAGCGCCGAAGGTTCCCGCGGCTCCCTCCCCCGGTAGCGGCGGGAAACCGGGGCCTGCCGCCGGAGCGCAGGCCCCGGGAACCGCCGCCGATGTCCGGGCCGGGGACCGCGTCACGTTTCAGGTGCCGATCACCGACACGAACGCCGCCCGGTTCTCCGCAGGATCCAACCCGCCGGGCGTCGGGGACGTGGTAACCGTGCGCGGGGTGGCCGCCGGCGACGCCGAGGAGGACATGTTCGGCGGGTACACGGTGCGGCTCACGGACGGGGCCCGATGGGAGAGCGGTCGCGGTATCGGCCCCCTCGGCGGTGAAGGGCGCGAGTTCGCTCTCGGGCAGGACGAGGCGGTCCACAAGGTCGGTGTCGCCCAGGCGCGGCGGCCCGCTGCCACACCCGGGCCCCGCGCCCAGCAAAACGGCCTGTTCCTGGATCCGGACCGGGCCGGTACGGAGGAGCTGTTCGACCCCTACGCCGATTCCCCTGCCGCCGACGTCCCGGAAAAGGCGCCTGCCGCCTCCGCTGCTCCTGAGGCGCCCACTCGGGCCGGCGCAGGGGCTGAGGAGGCGGAGGCCCGCGTCCGCGCCGCGTACGCCCAGCTCGTGGGGGATGCCGTTGGGGATTGGGCGAGCCTGAGGCGGATGCGTGAGGTCCTGGGAGACATGTCGCGAGACGAGGTCGACCGGGTGCTCACCGCGATGAACCGGCTGCCTGACGTCGGGTTTGCCCCGGAGTCGAACCAGAAAACTCTCACCGAAGCGGACAGGGCGGCGGCGCTCCACCTCGGTGACCAGGAAAAGCACCTGATACTGATTCAGCCGCCGGAGTCGGACACCTCGCACGTGGTGCTCCCGGAGCTGGAGGGCGCCTCCGCGCGAGAACTCGGCGAGGCCTTCCAGTCGCTCGGTATGCCCCGTACCGCTGAGGCCGTTGTGCGGGCCCGCGCACTGCTGGACGGTGACCGCCGTACCTGGAGCAGTCAGGAGCGTGACGCCGCGTATCAGGCGATGCGGCAGGTGCTGGCGGCCCGGTTCGAGGAAGAGGCGCGGGCGACCGACCCCGAGCACCGCATGTGGGCGCGCGACGTCGAGTCTCACCTGGCTGACCGGTCGGCCCAGGTCGGCCTGGGGCGTCTGGACCACCGGAGCGTCGGATTGATCACCAAGCTCCGCGGACTGCCGCAGGACGAGCTCCTTGAAGAGGAGCCGTACGTGAGCGGCGAAATGCGGGACTACTACCGCGACGAACTTGCCCGCCGCGGCCCGGCCCCTGCCCCCTCTGACGAGGCGCCGGAGAACGGTGAGATCCCCTTTTCGGGGGAGGCGCCGCCGCGGGCCGAGGAGACCTCCGCCGCAGACACCGGGCCTGCCGGCGACATCCCTGGACAGGCCGATGGAGCGGAACAGGACGAGCAGGACGAGGAGGAGGAGGAGCGGTTCGCCGCACCGGACGGGTACGTCTACGCCGACGAGGTCCGGGTGGGGGACACCGTCGCCGAAGTGACGTGGCGTGCCCCCGCGCAGGACGGCAGGCTCCAGCAGGGCGGCTCCGTCTACGCCAACCCTGCGGGCCCCGCCCGGCTGGGGCCCGTCGAGCGGGAGACCCGCACGGTGGTCGCCGTTCAGCCGGCCATGGGTGGCGACGGGGTGAAGCTGGTCCTGGACGACGGCACCAGCCTGACCCGCCGAAACGACGCCTTGGTACGGCGCGGCACCCCGGCCGAGGTTGCCGAGGATGGCCGCCGCGTCGGCGAGTGGGTTCCCAACAGCGGGGTTTCCGCCGGCGACTGGGTGCGTTTCCCGGCCGGGACGCCGACACTGCCGACCAGGCTGGATCGTGCCTCGCACGGGCTGGGGCGGACTGAGCGGCTCACCGTGGAGGGGCGGGTCGTGCGGCGCACGCCGGGCCAGCCTGCCGCCGTCCTTGCCGAGGTGACGCTGACCCGGGCCGACGGCACCGTGGTCGAGGTCGACGCCGACTACTCGTTCGCGCTGCCGCGCCGCGTGGTCCGCCTGGACTCCTCCCGCCCCACCGCCGCTCCGTCTCAGGTGATGCCCGGCGACCTGCACGGCGGGGACCGCATCACCACGCCGGACGGCGACGTGCAGGTCGACGCGGTCGAGGCGTTCCCGGAGGCGGGGGTCGTGATCGCGCAGGTACGGGACGACGAGGACCGGCGCGCGGTACACGCCCTCCAGCAGGACCGGCCGGTCCCGTTGGCCGGCGCCGTACCGGACAGCCCCCCACCGGAGCCGGGGCCGGAGCCGGTGTTGGAGGAGGCCGCCGCCCTGCCCGACGGCACCCCGTCGGGCAGGGTGCGGTTGCGCACCGACCAGCGGCGGCGGCTGCTGGACCTCAACCTCGACGCCGGAGGCGGCGACGCCCCCCCGCAGGTGCGGCAGGCCGCCGCGCGCCTGCGGGCCCGCCAGGAGCTGTCGGCCGAGCAGATGCAGGCCCTGGCCGCCCACCTGCGAGCCCTGGCGGGAGACGACGGGCAGCCCGGGGCGCGGCGCCGTTCGCTGGCCCGGACCGCGAGCTGGGTGGATGCCTCCTACGCCCGGCTGGAGGGGTTTCCGCCGCCGCCGCACGACCCGCATCGCGACGCCCCGGAAAAGGCGCACGCCCGGAATCTCGCCATGGGCGACGTCATCGCGGTCCCCGACGACGACGGCAACGTGCGGTTCGCCACCGTGACCGTGGTCCGCCCCGTGCAGGGGTTCGGGATGGTCGCGGTGCACCTGCGTCACCGCGACGGCAGCGTGGAGCAGAGAGTGCTGCCGGACGGGGTCGACCTGTGGGTGCTGCCCGACCTGCCGGAGGACGTGCCGGAGCCGCCGGCCGGGCCGCAAGGGGTGGTGCGGGAACATCTCACCGCTGACCGGGTCGCCGCCGGCGACCACATCCGGTGGGACGGCGACGTCTTTGCCGACCCCATCTGGGGGACGGTCATCGGCGTGCGGCGCCTGGGAGGTGAGTTCGCAGCCGTCCGCCAGTACGAGGTCACCGTCGCAGACGGCGACGACCAGGTGCAGAGCTTCACCGTGTCGGACCGGGGGTGGCCGTCGCTGGTGCGCGACCAGCGGGGCGCCGCCAGCATGGGGCAGCCCTACGACGCGGTCATGCCGGACGAGACCGACGCCCCCCACATCGGGTGGCGGGACCTGGCGGTCGGGGACCGCGCCCGGGTCGACATCGTGACGGGCACCGTGGTCGGCCTGACCCGCCACCCGGAGCAGGACGACACCCCCGAGGGGGTCACCGTCACCATGCTGTCCGACAGCGGCGAGATGCGTTACGTGACGGTGCTGGACGACCCCGCCCGGCCCGACGACGTGGTCGACACCACCGTCACCCGGCTGATCCCCGCTGATGGCAACGCCGCGGCCCGGCTGGCGCAGGAACAGGGTGTGCGTGCCCGCATCACCGCTGAGCGGCAGTTCACCGCGTTGCTCGCCGACCAGGAATCCTCCCGGTCCCGGTGGGCGGCGACCGAGGTTCGTGACGCCGTGCGGGCCCTGCCCGGCGGCAGCAGCCGGGAGACGGTGGTGGCCGCCGCCTTGGAACGGCTGGAGCAGGTCGAGACCCGCGACGACAACGCGGGCGCGGCGCTGGCGGCCCGGCTCGGCGCGGGCGACCCGGCGCGGGCCGAGGCGATGACGCCGGCCGCCCGCGCGATCACCGACGCGATCAAGCGGCGCGCTACCGGCCGGATCCGGGACGCGGTCAAGGAGGCCGACCTGCTGCCCGGCGAGACGTGGCCCCGCGCGGTGGCGCGCATCGCCGACTCCTACCGCAACCACCCGCCCTCCCAGGGGGTGGTCGGGGCCGGGGCGTCCCTGGCCCGGCTCCGGGCCCGCCTCGACGACCGCCCCACCCCGGGGGCGCCGCAGGCCGGGCGGATCGCGGCGCTGCCCGACGGGGCCGACCTGGGGGCGCGGCTGGCCGCCTACCGCGCCGTTCTGCCCGAGGATCTCGCCGATCTGGGGCGGCACCCCGTCACCCGCACCACGTTCGACGACACCACGCTGGAGGACCTGGAGGCCGGCAAGGTTCCGGCGGTCCGCACCACCACCATGTGGGTGACCGATCGGGCCGCCGACGACGGCCCGGGTGAGCGGGCCATGACGCACCTGGCGGCGCTACGGGCCGCAGGCCGCGACGTCGACGTCCGATACCAGCACCACCTGTCCGGCCGCGACGCCGTGATCAGCGCCGAACTGGAGACCGTGCTGCGGCGGCGCGGGGAGGCGTACGCCGAGCTGGACGCCGCCGACTGGGACGTGGTGCAGCGGCGCGACGAAGGCCGCCGGCAGGCCGCGGAACTCGCCGGGCACGACGACTTCGCCTCCTACCAGGAGGCCGCGCCTGAGCGGGCCCGCGCTGACGCCGCCCGCGTGGAGCAGTCCATCCCCCAGGCGATGATCGAGCGCCGGGAGGCCGCCGGCCGCCGGTGGCAGGAGCACGCCCGCCGGGAAGCGCAGCTGCGCGGCATGCTGGCCACCGCCCGCCGGGACGCGCTGATCGCCACGCTCGCCGAGATCCGCCCCCTGGGAGGTGAGGGCATCGTCTACACCGACCGGTCCGGCAAGCCGATGACGGGCCGGGCCGGGTCGAACGCCGCGGCGTTGCGGTACGCCGAGCAGGCGCTGCCGGCGGACTGGGTGGCCGCCGCCCGCGACCTGGGGCCGGTGGAGGTGGTCAGCGGGCGCGGCCAGCACCGGTATGACCCAGACAGCAGCCGCACCCAGATCAGCCTGCCGGCTGACAAGGACACCGCGCTGGCCTACCGGGACGGGGCGGCGGTGCGGGTGGCGGTGCCGTCCTCCCAGCCGGGCGGCGTTCCCCGGGCGGGGGTGGCCGCGCACGAGCTGGGGCACCGCATGGAGGTGGCCGTGCCCGGCCTGGTGGCCGCCGAGTGGCTGTTGCACTTCGACCGCACCAGTTCCGGGCAGGTCGGCTCCCGCGTCAGGCCGGAGCCGGTCACCGGCTGGGACGACGGCTCCGAGTTCGTCGCCTACCCCGGCGACTTCCCCCACCCCTACAGCGGGCGCGTCTACCGCGACGGTGAGGCGTATGAGGTGTTCACCTCCGCGTTCGAGTCGCTGGCCGGGGGGCGTGACAGCGCTGACGACGACCTGAGGCAGTGGGGGCTGGGGGTGCTCGCGCTGCTGGGCACCGGCAAGGACGGCCCCCCCGGAGGCAGCGGCGCCGCCGCCCGGGGGAAGGGCCGTGACGTGTTGGAGGGCGTCAACGTGGAGGAGCTGACCGATGCCGCGCTGCGGGGCCTGCTGGGGCGGATCAGTGATCCGCAGGCGCGGGAGCGGCTACGCGCCGAGCTCGACGCCCGCGACACCAGCCGGCGGCCCGCCGTGGATGTGTCCGCCCTGACCGATGACGAGCTGCTGGCCGAGCTGGACAAGGGGTGGGCCTCCTACGGGGAGGACCCGGCGGTCACCGCCCTGGTGGACCGGATCACCGCTGAGCTGGAGACCCGTGAGGCCGCGCGGAAAACCACCCCGCCCCCGGACGCGGTCTCAGCACCGGCCCGTCCTGCCGGGCCGGTGTCGCCGCAGGGCCTGGAGACCGACATCCGGCTGGCCTACCACCGGCTGGCGCCGGAACCCGGCCAGTGGGTGTCGCTGCGCAGCCTGCGTGAACTGCTGGGCGACACCGGCGAAGACCCGCAGCGGCGCCGCGAGGTCGACGAAATGCTCATCAGCATGAACCGGCGGGCACCGGATGTGAACTTCGTGCCGGACTCGAACCAGAAAACTCTCACCCCGCAGGACCGGGCGGCGGCGGTGCATTTCGGCGACCAGGACAAACACCTCCTGTCCATCACTGGGGAACCGCCGGCCCCGGCGACGGGGATCGACGGGGTGGCGGAGGCCGACCTGCCGACCATGGACACCGACACCCTGGCAGGCGTCCTCACCCGTAACTGGCCGCGCTACGACAGCGAACCGCAGGTCGCGGCCATGCTGGACAGCATCATGGCCGAGCTCGACGCCCGCCACCGCGAACGGCTCGCCCGGCGGGGCGACCCCTACGCAGGGGTGGACCTGGCGGCGCTGCCGGACGAGGAGTTGGAGGCGCTGCACGCCCAGCACGCCGCGGCCTACGACTCCGACCCGGACGCCGCCCGCCTCGTCAAACGCATCTTCGCCGAATTCGACGCCCGTGACCTGGCGAAATCCTCCGAGCCGGTGAGCGAGGAGGACCGGGCGATCGACGCCCTCATCGCTCAGGGGTGGACGCCCCGGGACGCCTACGCCGAGGTTCACGGCCTCGACGTCGAGGAGATGGAACGCCAGGAACGGCAGGCCCTCGTCGACGCCGAACGGCAGAGCGGGGAACGGCGGGAGGACACCGTCCGCCGCATGTACCGCCAGTGGGTGCATGAGCAGTGGCTGGCCGCCGAACAGGCCACCCGCGGGTACCTTCTCAACCGGGCCGGGATCGCCGCCGGGATCGATCCGCAGAGCCTGTGGGGAGGCAACCGGGCCCGCGCCGGGAAGTACGCCTCAGAAGAGCTGAAGCGGTGGTGGGCCGAGCAGCCGAACGGCGGCCGGATGACGTACGCCGAGTGGCGGGCACAGTGGCTCGGCGACCAGGCGGACCGGCGTCAGGCGCGGGAACGCCGTCAGAGCACCTCAGGAAAGGACTTCGGGCTGTGAGCAGCGAACCAACCTCCCCCAGTGCGGAGGAGTCCCCCGGCGCGGGGGCCCTGGCCAACGCACGCCGTTCCGGCCGGCTGGCCGCGACCCTCGGATTCCGGCCAGGGGTGTGCCCGTACACCGCGGGCAGCGCGCTGGGCCAGGCGTGGGTGCAGGCCTACACCGACGCGCTTCCCGCCGAGGGTGGGGCGGCCGGGCGGGCGGGAGACGGCCGGTGATCGTTGAGGGCTACATCGGCGGCGTGTACTACGCGGTCACGGTCGGGGCGGCCCGGCCGGAGGCGGCGGCCACCATCGGCGTGGTGTCGGGGTCCAGGCGGGCCGTGCTGCTGCTGGAAGCCCATGACGGGCAGGAGTTGCCCGGCAGCGGCCTCGTCGTCGATGTCAGCGACCCCGACTCGGTGGTGGCGGCGCTGCGGGAGCTGACCGGCGACGCCCGGGTCCGGCCGGACGGCCCGCCAGACGGGATCTGACGCAAAGGCCGCCGCCGTGCATGCTGCCGTCCCGTGCGGGGGAAATGGTGGCGGCTCGGGATCGTGATCGGCGTCTTCGGGGGGATGACGCTGCTCGCGGTGGTCTCCGACCATGTCGGGGACCCTCCCGGGCCGCCCACCGTTGTTTTTCACCATGCCCCGCCGCCGGCCACCGAGGGAGGGCATCACCCATGACGCTGCACAAGACGGACGGCACGCAGCTGTCCAAGAGCGCCGCCGCCGCGCTGTTCACACCCGTGACCGACCCCGACCCACTGATCAAGGCGACCGTCGCCATCCATGAGAAGTTCGACCAGGACGGCGCCAACCCGGCGTTCCCCTACGACGGCAAGCGGCTGAAGTTCCGCGCGGGGCAGACGATCCGCACATCGGACCTGGAGGGGTGCTATCCGGCGGCGACGATCGACACCATCACCCCGGCGACCGGCCCGGCCGCGGGCGGCACCGCCATCACGATCAAGTGCACGAACGCCACGCCCGGTAGCACGGTGACGATCGGCGGCACCGCCGCGACCTCGATCACGGTGGTGGACGCCCAGACCATCACGTGCGTGTCTCCGGCCAAGACCGCCGGCACGCACAACGTGGTCGTCACCACCGACGCCGGGCCGGTCACCAAGACCGGCGGCTTCGTCACCACCTGATCGGTGATTACGTGGGTACGGTGGGGTGCCCGGTTCACGGTCACCCCACCGGAAACGCTGGAGACGAAAGCGCATGGCCTGGTTCCGGGCAGCCCGGAGCAGCCTCGCGGTTGGCACGGCCGATGGATCAAGATCGGGTCTGTGGTGCGGTTGCACGGCGGGGGCAGGGCCACCGTCGTGGACGCCCTGCCGGGCGGCTGGTATCAGGTTCGTCACCGTAACGGCCACGTCGGCAAGGTCCACTCCCGGAGCATCGCCGAGGTCATGAAGGAATCGCCTCGCTCTCGCGGGGAGAAACCCGATTCCGCGCTCGCGCAGGTGCAGCCAGGCAAACAGCCTCACGCCGCTGACTCCGCCCGGCTGGATGACCAGCTGTGGGAGGGGCTGGACCCGTCGGGGCGGCTGAGGCTCACGGATCTGGAGCCGCCCGACGCCGACATGCTTTTGCGGAACCGCGCACGGGCCAAGCGGCAAATCGTTGAGGACCTGACCCGGCGCATCGGGCACGTGGACGACGCGTATGTGCTGGATGCTCCTGTGCGGGAGACGCTGGCGAGACTGCGCTCCGGCGAGTCGGTCATGGTTCGCTTCCCCACCAGCCGCGTCGCCGAATACCAGCAGCCGAACGCGCCGGGACTGGCCGACGACATCAACGACTGGAATTACAAGGAGGTGACGCCGGCCGATTACGACCGGATCCGCACTCAGATGGATATGGACACGGATTTCGAGGTCATCGGCTCCGAGACGTACCGGCAATTCCATCGCGCGGCAACGGTTTCGCAGTTCGTCCACGCCTGGGCGACCAGCAGCACCTCCCCGAACGCCCTGGCCGTTCAGTTCACCGTACGGGACATGTTCGACCTGAAAGACACCCACGATCTGGGCGACGTGAACCCCGACTGGCTGGAAAAGGCCGAGCAGGTCCGCGCCGAGAAGGGCCCTTTCCTGGAGGCGTTCGCCCGCGCCCAATACGACGCCACTCAGGAATGGCTCGCCCAGTCAGGTGTCACCCACATGCACCTTTTCCGAGGCATGTACTGGGACATGGAACTTTTCGACCCGCCCGACTGGGCCGACCCCGGCAGGGGGCCCGAGCCGTACGAGATCGACGTCCCGCTCAGCCCACTGAGTTCTTTCACCCTCAACCCCTTCACCGCGCAGGATTTCGTGGGAGAGGAAGGTGACGCCGAATGGGCTGGGGAACACGGCGTCGTCTTGGACGGCACCGTCCCGACCCACCGGATTTTCGCTCTGCCACGGACGGGAATCGGCTGCCTCAACGAATGGGAAGCCGTCGTTTTGGGAGGAACCGACCGGTGGAGGGTTTCAGGCAGAGTCGGACGGTACCGCTTCTACACTCAGCATCTGATCGCCACGGCACAAAATCGTTACGAGCAGATAGTGGCCATAGAGTTTGCGCGTAGTATGGGGATGCTGGATCTGATTCCGCCTGAGTGGCTCAACCGTGGCCAGAAGGCGCTCCCCCGGACGAAGGAGCCACCCATGCCGCGTAAACGCACCTGGGACGTGTGGGCCGGCGGACACCTGGCGACGGACCTCGACACCTACGCCCACATCGGCGGCTGGAGCCGGCAGGAAGCGGCCCAGGAGCTGCTCGCCAAGCGGCACCGGGTGGATGTCCCCGCCGAACTGCTCACGGAGTGCGAGGCCGTTGCAGGGATCGCCGGCTAGTTCTTCGCCGCGGAACCCGATTTGAGCGGGGCGTGAGACCGTGCGGTCTCACGCCCCGTCGGCGTATCCGGGGCGGGGCGCTGACGGCACCCGCCCGGTGAGGCGGGGACGGTAGCACCCGCGATCCGGCATGCTCCCCCAGGTCCGGACCCAGGGGGAGCACCGTGAGCGCACCGACGCTTGAGTACGAGCACAAGGCCCTGTCGCCGCTGGCGCCCGTGTGGGGCATCACCGACGACGACGAGGAGGGCACGTTCACCGCGCTTGTCGCGGTCACCGGTGTGGAAGACACCGTTGAGGACGTCATCGTGCCGGGCGCGGTCACGGCGTCGCTGGCGGCGCGGCTCCCCAAGGGCATCCACTCCCACGACGACAAGCAGTGGACGGCGCTCACCCTCGTGGCGGAGGAGTGGATGCCGGGCGACCCCCGGCTGCCGGACAAGACCCGCGACGGCAAGCCGTGGCCGCGCGAGGCCGGCGCGGTGTTCGTCAAGGGCCAGTTCAACCTGGCCACCCCTGAGGGGCGTAAGGCGTACGAAAACGTCAAATTTTTCAAACAGCAGTGCGAATGGAGTGTGGGGTACGTCGTCACCCCCGGCAAGTCCAAACGCGACCGCAAAGGGGTGCGGCACATCTATGAGCTCACGCTGTATGAGTACTCCACGGTGCTGGTCGCGGCGAACCCGCTGGCCATGACGCTGGAGGTGAAGTCGTTGTCCGGCCAGGGGGCGAGCCTTCAGGTGCAGGCCCCGGCCGGCGCCACCCCCCAGGACGTCGTCGACGCCATCGTCCGCGCCGGCCACGGCCGGAAAGCGGCGGGCCAGCGGGTGAGCATCACCATGCCGCCCGGGGCGGCCGAGGCCGCGCAGCGCCTCTTCCGGGAGGCGAAGGCCGGTACGGCGCCCGCGCAGGGGCACAGCCACGGCCAGGGCGGGGAGCCGTCCACGATGGTCGCCTTGATGCTGCCGCCCGAGGCCGCCATCGAGGCCGCCGTCGACGGCGGCCTGCCGGCGGAGGAGATGCACATCACCCTGGCCTACCTCGGCGAGGGTGTCGCCCCTGACCGGATCACCGCCGTGGAGGCGGCCATGATGGAGGTCGCGGCCGCCGCCGGGCCGCTGACGGGCACGATCGGCGGCCTGGGCGTTTTCCCCGAAGGGGAGGACGGGGTGCCGGTGTGGGCGCCGGTCGACGTCCCGGGCCTGGAGGTGCTGCGGCAGCGCGTCGTGGACGCCCTCCAGGAGGCGGGGGTGCCAGCCGCCTCCACCCACGGGTACACCCCGCACGTCACCCGCGCCTACCTCGGCCCCGCCGACCCTCTCCCCGAGCCGCTCGCGCCGCTGCCGGTGACGTTCAGCGCCCTGGAGGTCGTGGTCGGCGGCATGCGCACCCCGATCCCCCTCGGCCCCCCCAACAACGACGACGACGTTCAGGAGGAGCCGGTGGGAACAGACCAGCAGGCCGGGCAAGACCTCGAAACCAAACAGGCCGCCCGCCCCGACCCCGGCCTGTCGTATGAGGAGGTCTCCGACCGGATCCACGCCGCCATGAGCCGGTGGCTGGGCCAGGCCGAGCCAGGCCAGCAGCAGCCGATGGTGGCCACCGCGGCGACCTACCCCGACCTGGCGGTCGTCACCGCCGAACGGCACGGGGCGTTGCAGGCGTGGCAGGTGCCCTACACCGTGGCCGGAGGCGACGTGGAGCTGGGCGACCCGCAGCAGGTGGATCTGCGGGTCAGCACGCTGGGCGCCGAGCGCGGCACCGCGATGGCCAAGGCCCTCGACGGCGCGGTCGCGGCCGTCAAAAGCCTTCTGGCGGCCGGCGGGGTGGAGACCAAGGCGGGGCAGGTCCTGTCGAAGGTCAACTCGCGGAAGCTGCTGGCGGCCTACACCGCTCTGGGGGAGGTGCTGCGGTCGGCGGGGGTGGACGTCGGGCAGGTCGTCCAGCAGGACGTGCCGGAGGCCGAGCCGATGCCGCAGGAGGCGCCGATCCAGCCGGACTCCACCGCGCCCTCGGCGCTCCCGGCCGGCGTGAAGTCCGGCACCGGGCGGGAGACGCAGGCATTGACGATGGCCGAGCTTCTGGACGGGATGCAGGTGATCGCGGCGGTGCACGCCCTCACCTCCTGACCTCACCGCCCGGGGGGTCAGGAGGTGATGCCGAACTCGGCGAGCGCGGCCCGCACCCCGTCCAGGCCCCGCCCGGTGGTGCGGGCCGGCAACGTCCACCGCGCGGTCTGCCCCGACGGCGTTTTAAGCAGCAGGGTTCCCCCGGACCGCGGCAGGTCGAACTCGATGACCGCGGACTCCGGGGCGCCGGGCTGGAGGTCGCGGGCCATCAGGGACGCGACCCGGCCGACCCACGGCGCGGTGACCGATTCCCCGTTGCTGGTGGGGGTGGGCTCCTCGGAGCCGGCGGCGAGCCAGAAGAAGCCGCCGCCGTCGGCCGGGGGCGCGAGGTAGTCGGCCCGTTCGGCGGCCTCCAGGCGCAGGCTGATCGCGGCCAGCCACTTCCCGGCCGGTTTGACCCGGGCGCCGCCCCGCGTGTACAGCACCCCAGCCGGGGTGACCTTCACCGGGTGGCCGGCCTTGCCCTTCACCGTGGCCGGCGTCGCCCAGGGGAGCACCGCCGGGGCCGCGGGAGCCGTGGAGGGCGCCGGCGCGGCCCCCGTGCCGGGTTCGGTCGGCTCCTTCGCGGCGCCGCTCCCGCACGCTGACGCGGCGGCGAGGAAGACGAGTGCGGTGGCGGCGCAGGCAAGGCGCATCCAGGGCCTTCTTTCTCAACAGGGGAAGCCGGAAGGCCCCGACGATAACCGGCCGCGCATCGGGCTGTGACGCAAACGGGGCGGCCGTGCTCATATTCCTTCCACGACGGGGGTCGACGGTGTCCCGGTGCTGGCCGGGCGTGCTCACCCGCACATGCACGCACCACTCAGCACAAAAAAGGGGGGGCTCGTATGAGCACCAAGGAGTCCAGCCGCGTCCGTGAGCTGAAGACCGCTCTCATCGCCAAGAACGCCGAGCTGGAGCGGATCAGCGCCGCGTTCAAGGACGAGACGGGCAACGGCCACATGGTCATCTCCACCGAGCAGGCCACCGCCTACCGCAACCGCCTGGCCGAGGTGAAGACCATCAAGGGCCTCATCGACGCCGAGATGGAGACCGCCGATGTCTTCGACTGGCTCGGCCAGGCCGACGGCGAGTCCATCGGCGCCCAGGTCAACGCCGGCCACGAGGTCAAGCGCGCCCGGGGCGGCCGGGAGGCCAAGAGCCTTGCGGACCACTTCCTGGAGTCCAAGGCGTGGGAGCAGATGAAGGAGGACGGCTTCCAGCGGCTGGGCCGCTCCCACCGCATCGAAAGCTCCGTGCACGAGCTGGAGCGCAAGGACATCTTCACGATGTCCGGCGGGCAGCACACCATCTTCGGGTTCGGCCAGCCGGAGAACCTCGGCATGCAGGAGCGCATGCTGCGCCCCGGCCGGGTGCGTGACCTGTTCCCGGCGGTCCGCACCACGAAGAACATGATCTACTTCATGCGGCAGACCGGGTTCGTCAACAACGCCCGCCCGGTGCCGGAGCGGGTCGCGGCCGACGACGTCTCCCCCGCGACCGGCGGCCCGACCGACCGGTTCGGCCGCGCGCCCCGCTCGAAGAGCTCGTTCAAGCCGTTCCGGGCGCCGATCGTCAACATCCGCCACATGCAGGACGCCCACAAGAACGTCCTGGAGGACGAGCCGCAGCTTCGCGACCTGCTGGACCGCGACATGATCGACGGCATCAAAATGGAGGAAGACTGGCAGATCCTCTGGGGTGACGGCGAAGGCGACAACATCGAGGGCATCTTCAACGCCCCCGGCGTGCAGGAGTACACCGGCCGCAGCAGTGACCGGCCGTCGGCGCAGATCCGCCGCGCCGCGACCCAGTCGCTCCTGGCGTGGTTCAACCCGACTGGCGTCGTACTTCACCCTTATGACTGGGAAAACATCGAGCTGGAGCAGGACAAGCAGGGCGGCTACGTCGTCGCGGTGTCCATCGCTCTGGGCGGCGAGAAGCAGGTCTGGCGGATGCGGGTGATCGACACCACCGCCATGGAGCAGAACCGCTTCATCCTCGGCTCCTGGGGGTACGGGGCGAAGCTGTTCGACCGCGCGGAAACCTCCGTCAGCGTCTCCACCGAGAACGCCGACAACGTGGAAAGGTCCGCCATCACGATCCTCGCGGAATCTCGCGTAGGAATGGCCATCACCAGGCCGGAGTCATTCGTCATCGGGACGTTCACCGAATACGTTCCCACCCCGTGACGGACAGGACCCAGGGGGCGGCTCCGGCCGCCCCCGACCTGTACGTGTACGCCGCGACCGTGGCCCGCGTCGTCGACGGCGACACCCTGGACCTTCTGGTCGACCTCGGGTTCGCCGTACAGACCCGGCAGCGGATCCGGCTGTCGGGGGTGTACGCGCCCGAGCTCGGCACCCCGGAGGGGGAGGCGGCGGCGGAGTTCACCCGCCGGTGGGTGGCCGAGCACGGCCCCGGCGTCCTGGTGCGGACCCTGCGCGACCGCCGGGAACGCTACGGCCGATACCTGGGGGTCGTACACCCCGCCGCCGGCGGCGCCGATCTGGGGGCGGCGCTGGTGGCCGCGGGGTGCGCGGCCGTGCACGGCTGAATCGGAACGAGACGTAAAGCGGGCCGGCCTGCATGCTTCGCCTGGTGACGAGAGCAACCATGATCGACATCGACGAGGCGGCCAGGCTGTACGCGGCCGGGTGGCGGCTGCGGCCCCTGGCCCAGCACCTGGGGTGCTCCTTTCAACGGCTGAGCGTGCACCTGAGACGCGCGGGAGTGGAGATGCGGGGGCCGGACAGTCCCCGCGCGCCGCGCCTACCGGTCGGGGAACGGCGGGCGGCGATCGTGGCCGCCCACCAGGCGAGGATGCCGATCACCCGGATCTGTATCCGATACCGCACCACCGCGCCGACGGTGCGGCAACTGGTGCGCCTGGCAGGGCTGCCCGTCGGCGAGCCCCGCCGGCCGCTCGACCGGGCGCTGCTGCGCCGCCTGTTCGTCGAGGAGCGGCTGTCGCGGGCGCAGATCGCCGAACGGACGGGGTACCGGTATGGGACGGTGACGCGGGCGTTGCGCGACATCGGGTTGCCCCACCACCGCCGCCGGCAACGGCCGGCCGGAGGTTAGAAAAGGGGGTCGGTCTGCACGTCGAGGCCGATCTCCACGGTGAGGATGTCGGGGTCGCGTTCCCGGGCGAGCGCGATCCACCGCTGCACCTGCCTGCGGGTGCAGATCATCGCGACGGCGAGACCGGCGGCGTGGTTGGCGCCTTCGCACACGCAGTTGCAGGCGGTGTCGGGGCGGGCGTCGTAGCAGCGGGCGTCGCACCGCTGGGTACGGCCGCCGGGCCGGATGATGGCAAGGAGGGTGGCCACCGGCGCTTCCCGTTGTCAGCAGTAATCGGGGTCGCAGTCGGGGCCGCACTCGTGGGGCGGTTCGGCCAGGTCCTCGCCGGGCACCCCTGACGGGCCGAACGGCAGGGGGGCGAACCCTCCGGCGCCGGCCAGCCGATCGCGGTCGGCCCGCCAGGCGGCGGCGACCCGGCCGGCGTCCCACCCGCCGTAGAACACCTGGAAGCGGCCGTACCACAGGGTGACGACGTCTTCGCCGGTGGTGCCCCAGTCCTCCCGGTCCCAGGAGCGGGCCGTGACGGGGTTGATGTCGTCGAAAGCGCGGGCGGGGGCGGCCGGGTTGCGGATGTGCCAGAGCAGGGTGTGCCATCGCCGTTCCGTCCCCGGCTGCTGTCCCGGCACCGGGGCGGGTTCACCGAACGGCCACCGGTGGGCCTGGCCGTCCCGGGTGAGGCCGCACGTCAGGTCGCCGATACGGGCGCGGCACCCGGCCGGGCCGTGAACGTAGGGGTGCGGCACCGTCTGCGGGGCCACGGCCTCAGCGCCGGTCAGGGCGTCAGCGACGGCGGCGTGCAGCCGTTCGCGGGCCGGGGCGGGCAGGCGCTTCAGGTGCGGCTTCAGGTGCCTGCGCAGGACGGTCGTGACGCGGCGGGGGTCGCTCATCGGGGGCCTTTACGTGGTGGGGGTCCCCTCCGCGACGCGGAGGGGATAGGGGTCACTTGGGGCGGGCGGTGGCCATCATCAGGTTCATCGCCCGCTCAACGCTTTCCGGCGACGGTGGGCCGCCGCGCGGCGCGGACGGGTCTTTCTCCGGCTGCTGCATCCAGTCGGGCCGAGGCCATTGCCATTCTTTCTTGCGGCGCCGGTCGGACGTCATCAACGTCAGCTCCAGATGCAGGCCCGAAAGGAGTTCGTGGGTGCGGGTCCACGGGTCCAGCCAGTAGCCGCGCGGAACCCTTACTCGGGCGTTGTGGGGAAGCTGGTGGCAGAGGTCGAGGAAGGCGTGGATGGAGATGAATCCGGGGTCTTGGGGGTCGTCGAAGACTCCGGCGAGGTCGAGTCCGTAGAACTGTTGGAAATCGGCGTGGAGTCCTCGGTCCCACTCGGCGAGCCACCGCTGGGCGGCGAAGATTCCCCCCGGCCCACGCTCCACTCCGCCGCGAGGCTCCGCACCAGCTCACCGATGTCCTCCACGTCCGGCCGCTCGGCCATGAACCGGTCGTAGCCGTCCTTCCCGAGGATCTCCACGGCCGCCTCCCGGACGGCGTTGACGAGCTGGGCGGGAAGGTTCGGGGTCTTGTGCAGCAGACCGGTCGCCATGCCGATCACTTCGGCGTTCGTGGTGTTGTTGCCCGACAGCATGGCTTTCTCCACCACGTGCAGCAGGTAGGAAAGATCGACATCAAGCCGCGTGAAGGGCTCCAGCGCGTGCAGCGGCAGGCCCGGCGGCAGCATCGCGATCAGCTTGTCGCTGCCGTCGCCGTTGGCGCCGAAGTAGAGCGGGAACGGGCCGGCCTTACGCCCGCGGCGTTCGGCGCGGGCCCGGCGGGCGGCGTTGAGGTTCAGTGCCATGGTGAGGACTCCCCCGTCGTCGTGGATCAGGCGGCCGGGACATTACGGGCGGGCGGCGTTTGCGTCAGCCCTCGACCAAAACGAGGGGGCGCCCGCCAGTCCTGGCGGACGCCCTGTGTAGGGCCGCTACGTGCGCGATTATTCGAACTCACGTTCTAGTACTACGGAGTTGGCGGCTCAAAGCTGGGGAAATCGTTGTAGTCATACCAGGGATCTGCGAGGTCGCTGCCGAGGACCTTGAGGCGTAGCGGCAGGATCGACGATTCGCTCTTGTTGAGCGACTGGGTGACGCCTTCGACCTGCTGGGCGCGCGGGATGATGCGCCGCAGGTGCCGGGCGCCGTTGATCATCTCGACGACGACGGCCACTTCCTCGCGGCCGCCGACCTTGGGCGGGGTGAACTTGTAGTAGGGCGGTGGTGCGGGGCTGCCGGCCGGGGTGATCTTGGTGACGGTGCCGCCGCCGAACACGGCGCGGAAGTTTTCGCCGCTCCACTCGTACAGGTCGACTTCCAGGGTCGCGCCGTCCGAGGTCTGCCAGGAGGCGATGGGGAAGTCCGACTGGTGGCTGGTGGCTTCCTCGAACTCGGGGTTGGTCTCCCAGTTGAGGCTGTCGGGGGTGAAGTGGCCGACGTCGCGCCACCCGGTGCCCATCGCGATGGTCGGCCCTGCGGGTGCGGTCGTGCCGACCGCTCCCAGCCATACCCGGGCCAGGGTCGGAGTGAACTGATCGGTCTGGGCCACGGCGGATCCCCTTCATGCGGTGGCGCCACCTGCCGCGCGGGGCGGAGGTGGTCAGCGGGTTGGGGACCCTCGACAGGCAGGTGTAGCGGCCGAACCGGTTTGTGTACGGCTTCGGCGTCTGGGCGCGGGCTGGGCCGGGTGGGACACTCGCGAAGGAGGGTGACGCAAGGAAGCGGGGTGGGCCGGGTGGGCAGGCGTCTGCCGGGGGTGCGGTGGCTGGCTCGGATCGACATGGCCGGGCCGGTGCCGGTGCACCGGCCTGAGCTGGGGCCGTGTTGGCTGTGGACCGGGGAGACCAACGAGCAGGGGTACGGGTACATCGTTGTCGGGGGGCGGAAGGTGAGCCTGGCCCGGTACGTGTATGAGCGGGCTCATGGGCCGCTACCGGAGGGGTATGAGCCTGATCACGCCTGCCACGACCCCCGGGTGTGCCCGCCGGGCCCGGAGTGCCCGCATCGGGCGTGCGGCAACCTGGGGCATCTGGAGGCGGTGACGCACCGGGAGAACGTGCTGAGGTCGGGGGCGCCGACGGCGATCAACGCGGCCAAGGTGGAGTGCCTGCACGGCCATCCGCTCACCGGCGACCCGGTGCGGGTGGAGGGGGTGTTCTACCCGGGCGGCACGATCTACGTTCCGCCGAAGCGGCCCACCCACCGTTACTGCCTGATCTGTAAGAACCGGGAGGCGGCCGAGGTCAAGCGGCTGCGGCGGGAGTGTGAGCGGCTGCTGATCGAGACCGCCGGCGGGGCCGGTGAGCAGCTCACGTTCGGTTAGGGCTGCTGCGGTCCGTGGGCGGAGATCAGGATCTTGGCGATCCACCGCTGGCGGCCGTCGACGTCGGGCATGGGGCCGCCGCTGCCCGGCACGTACCGGACGCCGTTGATCACCGGGCCGGACACGTACGGCTGGGCGGGAAGCTGGGCGAGTGCGGCCAGCGCGGTCATGACGATGTGCTTCAGGGCGCCGATGCCGGGGGCGTCGGCGTCCGTGCCGAGCGCCTCCAGTTGCACGCACGCGACGACCTTCCACAGCAGTTCCCCGCCGGGCTGGCCGATCGTGCCGCCCGGCACCTCGTGCACGCGCAGCCGGGGGTAGGGCGGCTCGGAGTAGGCGCCGACCCGGTCGGGGCCGCCGAGCGCGTCGGCGAGCGGCCCGTGGTTTTGCAGCCAGGTCAGGGCCGCGGGGACCGGGTCGGCGTCGGCCAGGGACAGGGTGTCCACGGTCAGGCGGGGTCGCCCACGGTGGTGGGCTTGACGCGGGCCGTCTTGCCCGGGGAGGTGTCGGGGGCGTCGGCGGGCGCGGCGGGGGGCTGAGCGGGTCGCAGCGCGTCGTTCACGCTCTGGGGGTTGCGCGGGTCGGCGCCGGCGATCAGGCCGGCGCCGACGAGCCGCAGCGCGTGGCCCCGCATGAGGGTGATGGTCTCCTCGACCTCGTGGTCGCGGAACTCCAGGCCGACGCTGCGGGCGCCTTCGGCGGGGAGCGGGTGGGCCAGGGTGCAGGTGACGAGGTCGTTCACGGCGTTGTCCTCCAGGATGGGTGGCAGTTCCTGGGGGAGCATGGCGCCTGGGGGGCGTTACCGTCTGGCCCGGGTTTCGGAATCAGAACATGGTTTGTGGGACGACCAGGACCAGGACCCGCACCTGGGAGACGGGCAGCTCGCGGGGGCTCTCCCCCGGCGGCAGGGTTCCGACGATCGCCAGGTGGTGCCACGCCTCTTCGGGCAGCACCTGGAGGCGTGGTTCGCCGCGTCCGCTGCCGGGCGGGCGGGGGTTGGACACGGCGATCCAGCCGAACGACCAGTCTCCGGACTCGGTGCGGCGGATGAGCCGCTGCCCGGTGACCGACATGTGTTCGCTGATCTCGATGGCCTGCACGGTCGGGCCGGCCGCGGGGCGGATTTTGCCGGATGCGCGACGTAGCCTCCTCATGCCGTACAGCATGACCGGTGGGGCCGACAAAACGCCAGGTTAGAGCACTAGTTCGAGAACGAATTGGTCGCCGGGGGCCAGGGTGACGCGGGCTGCGACGGTGCGGCCGTCGCCGGTGACGAGGGCCTCGGTGATCTCCGTCAAGGGTGTGTTCGGAGGGGTGGCGAACAGGTGCTCTTCGGCCATGGTCGGCATCCGGGACAGGATGCGTGTCGGGCGGCGCTCTATGGCCATGCCGGCTCTTTCCAGGAGCGCGATGTCGGGTTCGGGCAGCGGGGCGTGGTGGCGTAGCTCGGGGACCAGGTCGGCGACGCTCTGCGGGTAGTAGGTGTCGGTGAGGGCCTGGCCGTGCGTGCGTCGCCACCACACCGAGGTCACGCCGGGCAGGAGATCGGCCACGGCATCGGGAGGGGGGGCGAACCGTACGTCCAGTTGCCCTCCGAACTGCTCCCGTCCGCCGGCGGCGGCGGACAGTGACAGGGGGCGTCGTTCGTAGCGGCGGACGAACACGCCGCCTCCCCGGCGGGCGTCGACCAGCCCCCATCGGCCGAGTTTGGCCAAGACCGCGCGCACGGTGAGTTTGGCCACCCCGTAGTGGGTGCGCAGTTCGGTCTCGGACGGGAGCCGGGTGCCGGGCGGGTACTCGCCGGTTTCGATCTGGGTGGCCAGCTCTGCCGCGATGTCGTCAGAGGAGTACTGCCCGTACGGCGCCATACCGCCCACCATTCCCCACCCATTGCTGTTGTCACACCGTGCGGCACCCAGCGTGCCAGCACGTCCCGCCTTGGGGGTATCGCTCACGGCAGCCACTGTCAACTACTCCTCTTGCATCATCTTCCATAGGGAGGTTAACTTCTCTATGGAAGATAGCCAAGGAGGGGTAAGGGAATGATCTGGAAGCGCCACCCCCCGCAGGGTGGGAAAAGCGCGGAAACCCCCCAGTACGCATGCCTCGACCGGCGGCCGGCTGAGATCGTCGCCGTCGGCGAGGTATGGACCCAGCTCCGACTCCCCGACGGCACCACCCCTTACCGGCTCACCGCCCGGACGCTGCTGTGCGTCTGCCAGGAAAAAGGGTGCGTGGCGCCGTGACCGCCGGCGTTTTCCTGCCGCTGCTGGCCGCGGGGACGGTCCTCACCGTGTGGGTGCCCGCCCGCCGCGACCCCCACCGCCGCCACCTCACCCCCGCGGGCCTGCGGGACAAGGCCCGCACGTGGGCCGCGACCCGCCGGTCCGGCTGGTGGTGCGCCGCCGCCGTCGCCTGGGTCGTGGCCGGGCTCCTGGCCCGGCTGGGGTTCGGCCTGCTGCTGACGGCGGTCCTCACCATCGGTGTGGCGGCGAAGACCGTCGGCGTGGCAGGGCATGCCCTGTCCCTGGGGGCGGCCTTCCTGCTGTGGCACACCGCGCGCCTGTCCACCTCACCCCGGGGCGAAGGCCCTCGACCCCCTCGACTCCCCCGTTTCTGCGCGTAAGGAGACCCGCCATGTGGTTCATGTTCATGATCCTCACCGCCGGGCTCGCCGTGACGTTCGTCGCGGCGACCTGGCTCCGAATGATCATCACCGCCCCCCGTGAGGAGGGCCGCATCCACGACCGGTTCACCCGCACCACGTCCGAGACCGACCGCTGAAAGGACCGCTCCATGGGGATTCTCTTCGGCCGCGAGAACGGCCACACCGCCAGCACCAGCTCCACCGCCGCCGCCGACCTGGCCAGAAAGATCCGCAAGCGGGGAGGCAACACCTCCACCGGCGCCGCCACCCTGCTGGGCGCGATGGAGCAAGGACAAGACCCCCACGACCTCTGCCCGGAGATGGCCGAACAGGCGGCCCGCTCCCTGCGGCAAGTGGCCGCCAAGCTACGCGGCGCCGACCGCCGCCTGGCGGAGAACATCGCCGCCTCGGCCGAACGCGCCTCCCAGACCAGCCGCACCTGGACCGTCGGCTAACCCACCCCCACCTGCACCATCGAAAGCGAAGGACCCCGGGATGCTCACCGCCGTGATCACCACCCTCCTCCTGATCATGGTCATCCGCCTGGCCTGGCCGGAAAGCCGCCGCGACGACCAGACGGCGCGCTTCCCCTCCCTCTCCCCCGGGGAAGTCGTCCCGGCAGAGGTCACCAGGCCCCTGGGCCAGGTGACCCGGTGGGCCAAGACCCGCACCGCGTTCCGCCGCGCCCGCACCACCTGGCGGGCGCTGCGCGCCGCCGCCCGGTTCGCCAACCGCCACCGGGTGGCTCTGACCCCTGTGTTCGCCGCGCTGGCCGCGCTCGCCGCGGGGGCGGCCGTGTACGGCTGCGGCGTCCCGGTGTGGGCGGCGGCGGCCGTCGCCGCCGCCGTGGTCTGGGCGGCGGTCCGGCGAACCAGCCGGGCGGGTGAGCTGGCGGTGTGGCTGGTGGCGTACCCGGCGGCGGCCTACGCGGTGTGGGTCACCGCGTGTGCGCTGTGGCCCCCGCATCTGCCGGCGCTGGGCGCCGGTGCCGCCGTCCACGCCGTCATGTGGTGGGCCCACCCCGCGGTGCGCCGCATCGTCGCCTGGCAGGCGTGGTTGCAGTACCAAATCGCGTGGTGGCCGAGGGCGATGCGCCACATCGGCAAGCCCGGCGTGAAGGTCAAGGGGGTCACGAAGATCGATGCGGCCGGGCGGGAAACCGTGTGGCGGCTGCAATGCCCTCCGGGGGTGCTGGTGGAGGACCTTCACCAGGGGCGTGGGGTGATCGAGAGCGCGATGCGGTGGCCCGGCGGCGTTATCAGGAAGGTGGCGCAGGCCAGCCCCCGGGACCGGTCGCTGGCCGACCTCTACCGCAGGGACGTGGAGACCTCCCGGGTGCTGCCGGTCACCGACCTGCCCGCCGAAGGTCTCCCCCGCTCGATCTACGACGCCTTCCTCGTCGGGGGCGCCGAGGCCGGCGACACCGTGACCGTGCGGCTGGCCACCCGCGACGGCGGCGGCCGGCACGTCCTGCTGGCCGGCACGACGCAGGAGGGCAAGTCGACGCAGCTCGGCGACTACGCGATCCAGCTCGCCCATTGCGAGGACGTCGTCCTGGTCGGACTGGACCGCAAGGGCTGCATCGAGATCCGTAACGCCGCTCACCGGCTCGCGCGCATCGCGCAGGACGCCGAGCAGGGCACGCTGCTGCTGGAGTCCGTCGCCGCCATGATCGACCAGTCGGGGCCGCTCGTCGCGGCGGGACAGCGCGTCATGCGCGCCACCCGGGACAACCCGGCCCTGGTCGTGCTGGTCGACGAGCTGGCCCGCTGGACGTCGGCGGACGAACGTAACCAGCGTGCCCGCCGGGCGATCGAGACGATCGTCACCAGCGGCCGGGCCGCGATGGTCATCCTCATCGCGGCGACCAACAGCCCCTCCAGCGCCTCGATCGGCAAGACCGAGATCCGCACCGCGTTCGACGTCATCCACCTGTATCAGGGGTCGCCCGCCGTGTGGCGCAACATGATCGGCTCCCAGGTGCGCCACGTCGACTTCGCCGAGCTCACCGGCCGGGGCCGCCACTACCTGCTCGACGGCCGCGCCGCCCACCCTCGGCTGCTGCGCGGCTTCAACAACACCGCGTCCCGGGTGCTTCAGGTCGCCGTCGAGACGGGCCCGAACGCGCCGGTCCTGCACGAGCTGCGGGAAAAAGCGGGCGGGCGGGCGTGGGCGACGGCGCCAGGCCGTGTCCCCGACGAACTTCTCCCCTACCTGTCGGAGACGCAGCGGACCGAGGTGTTCCGGGTGCGCGCCGAGACCCCCGCCGCCGAACCCGGCCCCGCGCAGGGGCAGGCGGACGGCGGGGTCGACCCGTCGATCATCGCCGCGGCGTCGACCACCGCGAAGGCCGCGGCGATGGCCCAGGCCGTCGCCCGCGCCTGCCTGATGATCGTCGCCGCCGGAGCCGGCGGGTTCAGCCCGAACGACCTGGTCGGTGAGTCCGGGATGGCCAGGGCGACGGTCAACCGGTGGCTGAAGGCGCTGACCGGGGAAGGGCTGGTCCGGCAGCAGGGCTACGGCCGTTACCAGGCCCACCCTGAGGCCACCGCGGACGACCTGGCCACCGCCATCCTGGGGGGCCGGTGACCGCCCCACTCCCCCTCCCCTCGCCCCGGCGTTCGGCGCCCCCCACCCCCCTCACTCCCCGTCACGATTACCCTCAGCCGTCCCTCCGGCCGGTCCTCGGTGTCTCTCTAGGCGCGCGCACCCACGTGATGCCACGTCAGACCGTCTCTGAAACGGTTTCGGAGACACTCCGGAGACAGTGGGGGAGACGCTCTGAGAGACGGACAGCATCTACGGAACGTAACGAAGGTGGTCGACGTGATTGACGTAAACGGCCTGGCCGGTCTGCTGGCCAGTGACAGCCGCCTGCTGTGGCCGGCGGCCGTCGCCGCCGGGATCATGGGCTGTTTCGCGTTGCTCCTGTTCAGGAGCGCTTTCGCTCGGCTGCTCAGGAAGATGCCCAAACATCTGGATGAGCGGATGACGTTGATCGCCGCTCTCATGGCCACCGGGTTCGCCGGGCAGGGCATGTGGCAGGTGTTCGGCGAGGTCCTTCACCTGGAGGGGCCGCTGCGGCTGCTGTTCGCCTTCCTGGAGGTCGCGGTCCTGGCGTCGGCGTTCCGTGCCCGCCGCAACGTCGACGAGCGCGACGACGGCGACGCCGGCACCGACGGCAAGGCGATGTGGGTGCTCACCTCCATCTCCGCGGTGCTGAGCGCTCTGGACTCCAAGAGCCTCATCGAGGTGCTCGCCCGGCTGGCCGCTCCGCTCATCGCGGCGTGGCTGTGGGAGCGCATCATGCACGGAGAGCGGGAGCGCAAGCAGGAGCGCTCCGCGCGCAGGCGCATCAACTCCCGGATCACGCTGGAGCGAGCGCTCATCTGGCTCGGTGTCGCCGAGCCGAGCGAGCGCTCCGCGAGCGAGGTTGACGCTCACCGCCGCCTGAACCGGGTGGCGCTCGCCGCCATGCGGGCGCGCTCTCTGCCGGAGAGCGCTCGCCCTGCCAGGCGCGTCCGGGCGCGCCGGGCGTTCGACAGAGCGCTCAGGGAAGCGGTTGGGCGGGCCGCGCTCGGCACCAGCCCCGAGCGGCAGCGGGCGCTGTGGGAGATGCTGCGCGCCATGGGGAGCGGCGAGCACCTGCTGACGGCGGACCTGCCCCCGTTGTGGCGTGAGGCGGAGACCAGCCACGACGTCCCGGCGGTGCGGGAGGAAGCGATCGCGCCCGCGCTCCCGGGAGCGCTCCCGGCCGATCAGCAGGCTCCGAGCGTTCCCCGCCCGCGAGCGCTCCCCACTTCCCGGGGGTCCGCGCCCGCCCCGAAGCCGCGGCCGGAAAGCCCGAAGGACAGAGCGCTCGCCTACTTCCGGGAGCAGCTCGCGCGCGGCGTTCCCATTGTGCCGAAGGACCTGGAGGAGCATGTGGAGTCTGGGGAGTCCACCGCTCGCCGGTGGCATTCCGAATTCCGGCAGATGCCGGAGTTCGCCGAGCGGTGGGCTCAGCTCAAGGCGGAGAGCGCCCGGCAGAGCGGGGACAGAGCGCCCGCCGGGAGCGGCGAGCGGGAGGGGGAGAGCGCTCACCGAAGCGAGCGGGAAGCGGCGGGCGAGCGCTCACAGAGCGGTGAGCGGAGCGCCTCCGAGAGCGCCGGTCACGAGCCGGGGCCCGGTGAGGTGGCGAGCGGCAACGGGCACGCCCCCGCCGGCGAGATGAGCCGCCCGCTGATCGCCGCGGCGGCCGGGAACGGCAACTGACGTACGGTACGGCGAAGGGCGCGGACCGCACGGTCCGCGCCCTTCGCCGTACCTGGCTACTCCTCGGGGTCGTTGCCGTCGAGATCGGCGGCGAGTTCGGCGGCGAACGCCAGGAGAGCGGTTGCGATCTCCTCGCAGTCCTTGCGGATCGCCTGGGCGGCCTCCGGCGCCTGCTGAGCGGCTTCGCGGAGCGCGGGGAGACTGAACGCGCGCAGAGCCTGCTGCATCTCGGTGATCGGAGCCGGGCGCGCGGTTGGTGGCAGAGCCTGCTGCTCTTCCTCGGCGGGCGGCAGGTACCCCTTGGCGCGGGCGATGCGTTCGAGTGCCTTGGCTGAGGGGTGACCGGAGTGAGCGGCGGCGTCCCATACCTCGCGCACGGCGTCGGCTCCGTGCTCCCGCTCGACGGGCACCAGAATGCGTGCCTGCCCCTCCTTGATCTCCCGGTCGGTACGGCCTTGCAGGGCCTCCACCACAGGCACGCTCTGAATGACGCGGGTGGCCTGAGGGGGAGCCATGTCCCAGCGTTGCCTCAGGTAGGAGCTGAACGAGTCGTATCCTCCGCGGCGGTACAGCTCGTGGTCGCGGATGGCGCGCAGCGCGCGGCCTACCCCGAGGAGCCACTGAGTGGTGACGGCACTGATGTGCTGTTCGCACTCCTCCAAGGTGGGGACGCCGCCGTTGCCAAATTTGGCAACGGTCGGGAGAGAGGGGGGGGAGGCATCCTCATTGCTGGTGGGGGCTGGTCGTGATGCGGGGGTTTTGCCGATCAGCTCTTCCATGACGCCGGCGCCGGAAGGGCGGGAGGAGCCGATGGTGAATCGTGGGCCGTTTTTTGAGCTCATGCGGCCGCCTGCCTGGCCAGCATCCGGGCGAGGTACTGGAAGTCGGTCCGGACGGTCGCGTCTGGTGCGTACACGTGTAGCGGCTTACGGATGGAGTCGAGGGAGGCTTCGCGAACCTTGACGCTCTGCCGGATGCCCATGACGAGTGCGTTGGGGTAGTCGGCGCACATGGCGTCGAACACGGCTTGGGTGAGGTTGGACTTGAGGACCTCCGACAGCAGGACGGCCGTGACCGCGAGTTCCGGCTTCACGCGCCGTTGCGTCAGGTCCAGGGTGCGGTTCAGTTCCGTGAGGGCGTTGAGGTCAAAGCCGGAGGCTTTCAGCGGGATGATCACGTTGGGCATGCCGACGAGGGAGGCGATCGTCAAGCGGCCGAGCGAGGGGCCGCAGTCGGCGATTTCCACGTCGAAAGGTTCGCTGGTGTTGTCGATGCCCCACTCGATGCCGTTTTCCAGGCCGGGGGACGATTCGAGTTCGACTTGCTTGAGGCTGGTGTATGACGGCACGACGTACAGGCCGGGCACCTGGGTCGGGTAGGTCACCTCGTCGGGAGAGGCTTCCCCTTTGAGCATGTCGAGGAGGTTGGGGGGCTCGCCGCGCCGGTCTTCGGTGAGGGGGGCGAGCCAGTGGGTGGCGCCGCCGAGCTGGGCGTCTACGTCCCACACGCGGACCCGCTTGCCCATGAGGGCGAATTCGCAGGCCAGGCAGACAGCGGCGGTGGATTTGCCGGACCCGCCTTTTTGCATGATGCAGCACAGGCGGATCGGGTGGGGTGGGGGGGCGAACCCGGCCGGTATGCGGGGCTGAAGCCATACGGGGAGCTCGTCCCCTGTCGGTGGCGGGGAGATGGAGGAGACGGACACCTGGCAGACCTCCTTGGGGAGTTCGACGTCCGGCCGGAGACGGCGGATCGCAGAGCACATCCTAGAGATGGCGTCGCGGATTGCCAGGGGACGCGGCGGCGCGCCGGTACACAAAGGCGGCCCATGGCGCAGGATGCGCGACATGAGCAGTCGTGTTCGGATCAAGCCGGGACTGGCCGCCCAGCTGGCCGCCGGTATTGTCCGCCGCAGGGTGGAGCGGGTCACCGAGGCCGCCGCGGCGGAGACCCGTGACCGTGCTCCGGACGGCAAGCGGTGGGTGACGCAGCCGAGTGAGCATCCTCGGCACTGGCACGCCCAGATGGACGGCACGACGATCCCGGAGAACGTCTCCTACAAGGTTCCGCGGGCGGTGTACGTCGCAAGGGGTCGGGACGTCCGTGGTAAGGCGGTGAACGCGGCGGGGGGTTGGCAGGCCGTGCCCGGGTGGGATCTGGCGGCCCGGCCGCGTGATCCGCGTCTGCCTGACTACCAGAGCCTGGGGTGTGGCTGTCAGTCGGTGCCGGTGCCGGGGGCGTTGGCTCGCGCGACCCGTACCACGCCGGTGGTGGTGTCCCCGGGCAGGGTGTCGGCGTCGGTGGTGTGCGAGTACAGCCGGGTGGTGGAGGCCGAGTTCGGATCCAGCCACGACGCGGGGGCGCATTTCATGGGGGTGGCCGCCCGGGTCGTCGCGGCCCGCTACCGCGCCTCGTAGGGGCGGGCTTCGACCTTGACCCAGTTCAGCACCGGGGCGGCGGAGTGTTTGCGAAGGTCGGCGGTGACGACGGTCCACTGCCGGCCTGTCCCGGGTTCGACGACGAGGTCGCGGGCGTCCAGGGGCCACAGGGCGGGGTCGACGGCCAGGGTCGCCGTGCCGGGGCCGTTCTTCTCGCCGTCGGCGGCGGGCTCCGACAGGATGTGGCCGGGGGAGACCGCCTGTAGCGGCCCCCACTGTGTGGCGGAGCGGGTGCCGTGCCCGTCGCGGGTGAGAACCGCCGGCCGTTTGCCGAGCATGGTGGAGGCGAGGGTCACCGCCACCAGGCGTCCAGCGGGTGGGGGGCGGTTTCGGTGGGCTGGTAGGCGTTCAGGAGACGCCAGGGGCTGAGGGTGGCCAGGGTCGGGGGCGCCCCCGCTGCCCCCGACCCCGGTTGGGGTCCGGTCTCGTAGGTGATGTTCTGCCCTTCGAGGCCGGCGGACCTGATGCGGCGCCCGGCGGGGCTGATCTCCACCACCTGGGGCATGCTCTCGGCGTGGCCCAGGACGTAGCGGCGCAGCGCGGCGCCGTAGTCGGGGTCGGCCTGCGGGTCCAGGCCCGCCCGGTACACCACGGTGTACCGGCCGGTGGGGTTGCCGCCTTCGAGTTCGGGGGCGGTGGACACGATCTCGATGAGCGGGCGGCGTTTGACCGGCCAGGAGCCCGCTGCGGGGGTCACGCCGTGTTCGGTGTACTGGCGGGGGATCGGGGAGGTGCGCAGGTGGGTGGTGGCCGCCGCCAGGGCGTCGTCGATCGCGTCCTGAAGGATGAGGCGCTGCTCCGGGCTCAGGGGCCGGGGCAGGCGGATCCGGATCGCGACGTCCTCCGGGGTTGCCACTGTCATCTGCGTATCTCCTGGGGTGGTTTGGGCCGGCGTGAGGAAGCCCCGCCCGAGGGCGAGAGTCCCCCGGTCTGCCCCCTGGCGGGGCTTCCTCACGCCGGCACCTTTGTTCGCGGCGGCGCTGCTCCTGCGGGCGTCCGGCTGCACCCCCCATGGCAGCCGGGCGTGCGGTGCGGCGCCGCCGCGGGTTTCGGTTACTTCGGGGGCGGTGCGGCGGCCTGGGCGGCGCGCAGCTGCTCCACCTCGGCGCGCAGGGCCGCGGCTTCGGCCTTGTCGACTCTGCGGCCGGCGTTGTAGAGCACCTGGGTACTGAAGCGGTTGGCGCCGAGGTAGCGGTGGCGGCGCGTCAGGCGCTGCGCTGCGCGGACGTAGGTGGCGTGGGCCGGTCCGTCGTCGATGAACATCTGGTCGGGGTCGACCGGGTCGCCGTCCTCGCCGAGCACGTCGCTGAACTCGGCGCCCGGCATCACCGTGTGCCGCAGCGGCGGGCCCGGGGTGGCGGGGGGTTCGGCGGGCGGCGGGATGGTGGGCGGTTCCAGCGGTGCGGCCGGGGTGATGAGCGGCTCGGGCGACGGGTCCGGGGCGGCCGGGCCAGTGGGGGTGGTGTGTTCGTCGGGCTGTGGAGCGGGGGCGGTGCGATTGCGGGGCGGCATGTCGTCCTCCGGGGGCCGTGGCGTGTCGTCGGGACGCTACGGCGGGGCCGCGTTTGTGTCTGCTCTCGATGGCGGGGCGGCCGGATTTTCTCTCTGCCCCCTAAAAACCTCTAGACGCCTTATATAAAAGTAATGTATTTTTCTTACGTTGTCGGAGGTTTCCGCCGCAGTCAAAGAGAGGGCCGATGGCCAGTAAACGACCCGCACGGCGACCGGCCCGCCCGGCCCGCCGCACCACCACCCGCAAGCCGGCCGCCACGCGCAAGTCGGCCCGCGGCCTGATGCGCCTCTCCCGCCGGGCGGGCAGCACCCTGAAGGGTTTCGCCGCCCGCGCCGCCCGCAAGGCCAACGCCTCTCCACACCGCCAGGACGCGCTCGCCGCGGCGCTGGCCGCCGCGGCGCTCATCCTGGCCGCCGTGACCTGGGGGCTCGCACGCGGCACCGTGGCCACCGTGACCCGTGGCCTGCTGATCGGCCTGCTGGGGTGGCCGGTGTGGGCGCTGCCCCTGCTGACCGGCGCCCTGGCGTGGCACATCCTGCGCCACCCGGGCCGCCTTGACCTTCCCCGGCTGGCCACAGGGTGGGGGATGACCGCGGCCGGCCTGCTCGGCGTCGTCCACCTCGCCTCCGGCATGCCGCCGGTCTCCCACGGGGGAGGGGTGATCGGCGCGCTCGGCGCCGAGATCCTGTCGACCTTCCTGCCCGCCTACGTCGCCGCGCCGGTGCTGCTGATCCTGGCCGGGCTCGGCGCCGCCGTGGCCACGGGCACCCCGCTGCGGGAGGCTCCCTCCCGGCTGACCGTCGTGGCCGGCCGCCTGAGGCGGGGCCGGGCGCCGCGCCCCCTGCGCTCCCGGCAGGTCCCGGTGGCCCGCACCGTGGCGGACGCCGTCGGGGACCGGCCGGCCGGGACGGGTGCCCTCCCGGAGCCGGCGTCCGTCCCCGCCGCGCTCCCCCCGCCCCCGGAGCCCGCCGGGCAGGCGCAGGCCCCGGAGCCTTCTGCTGATGAGCCGGAGCCCGCCGCCGAGACGGACAGCGAGGCATGCTCCGCGGCCCCGGCCGCTCTCGCGCAGGAGGAGCGGCCCGCCGGGCGGGGGAGCGGGCAACCGCAGGCGCGGGAGCAGATCGCCCTGCCCCAGGCGTACGCGCTGCCCGCCGCGAGCCTGCTGGCGCCCGGCAGCGTGCCGCAGCCCGCCACCGAGGCCAACACCGTCGTGGTCGGCGCGCTGACCAGTGTGATGGAGCAGTTCGGCGTCGACGCCCAAGTGGTGGGTTTCACCCGGGGGCCGACGGTGACCCGGTACGAGATCGAGCTGGGCCCGGCGGTCAAGGTGGAGAAGGTCACCGCGCTCACCAGGAACATCGCGTACGCGGTGAAGTCGGCCGATGTCCGGATCCTGAGTCCGATCCCCGGTAAGTCGGCGATCGGGGTGGAGGTGCCCAACGCCGACAGGGACCTGGTCTCGCTGGGCGACATCCTGCGCTCGCAGGTGGCCCAGGCCGACCGCCACCCGATGGTCGTCGGCCTGGGCAAGGACGTCGAGGGCCGCCCTGTCGTGGCCAACCTCGCGAAGATGCCGCACCTGCTCATCGCGGGCGCGACCGGCGCCGGAAAGTCGGTCTGCGTCAACGGCCTGATCACCTCGGTGCTGATGCGCGCCACGCCCGAGGAGGTGCGGATGGTGCTCATCGACCCCAAGCGAGTCGAGCTGGCCGTCTACGCCGGGATCCCGCACCTCATCACTCCGATCATCACCAACCCCAAGAAGGCCGCCGAGGCGTTGGAGTGGGTGGTGGGCGAGATGGACCGCCGCTACGACGCCCTGGCCGCCGGAGGGTTCCGCCACGTCGACGACTACAACGCCGCGGTGCGCGCGGGGAGGGTTCCGGCCGTGCCCGGCGGCGGGCAGGCTCCGGAGCCCTATCCGTACCTGCTGGTGATCGTGGACGAGCTCGCCGACCTGATGATGGTCGCCCCCCGCGACGTGGAGGACTCCATCGTCCGCATCACGCAGCTCGCCCGCGCCGCCGGCATCCACCTGGTCATCGCCACCCAGCGCCCCTCCGTCGACGTCGTCACCGGCCTGATCAAGGCCAACGTGCCCTCCCGGCTGGCGTTCGCCACCTCCAGCCTCGCCGACAGCCGCGTCATTCTGGATCAGCCGGGCGCCGAGAAGCTCGTCGGCCAGGGCGACGCCCTGTTCGCCCCGATGGGCGCCGGCACCCCGGTGCGGCTGCAAAACGCCTTCATCTCCGAGAGGGAGATCGTCGAGGTCGTGGGGCGGTGCAAGCGGGGGAGTGCGGCGGGGTACCTGGTGAAAGCGCTTCCCCCGGCGGCGCGGGAAAGGAAACCCGCCGAGGTGGCCGGCGATGACCTTGATCTGCTGGCGCGGGCGGCCGAGCTGGTCGTGACCGCTCAGTTCGGGTCGGCCTCGATGCTCCAGCGCAAACTGCGGGTGGGGTTCACCAAGGCGGGACGCCTGATGGACCTGCTGGAGGAGCACGGTGTGGTCGGCCTCAGCGACGGGTCAAGGGCGCGGCAGGTGCTCGTCAAGCCCGACGACCTGGACGACGCCCTGGCACGCCTCTCGCCTGGCCGGTAGGCCGATCGCCACTGGGCTGCGGGCGCACCTGTTCCTTCTCGCTGAGGAGGACACGGGCCGGCTGGGAGAGACGGGCTCTTCGCTAGTATCGAGGCGCCTTCTCCAGTAGGGGAGGGAAGTGAACCCGGGAGCTGTCCGGACGGACAGTCGCCCGGGTTTCGCGTTTTACTCCGAGGACTTGTCCTCGGGCGGGTGTCGGAATGCCCGGCCTACGGAATGGGGTCGATCTCCGCGCCGGGGTCCAGGGCCGTCAGGGGGAAGGGGTTGCCGGTGACGATGGGCAGCCCGCGCCGTCGGGCGGCGTGCACGATGCTGGCCGCGGTGAGCTGCTCGGCTGCGTACGGGCCGGCCGTCCGCAGGACGGTGGCCACGTCGGGTGCGGTGGAGGGCGTCAGGTCCTCCACGATGGTGATCTCCATGCCCAGCAGCGCGTGCAGCACGGGCACGGCCCTGTCGGGGAGCTGGGCGAGGGCGGCGGTGAGGGCGGGGGTGGTGGTGACGAGGGGGACGACGTAGCCGCTGTGCTGGGCGCGGGAGAAGATCACGGCGTCGACGTACGGTGAGGTACGCAGGCTCCAGGCCAGGAGGGTGCTGGAGTCGAGGACGCGGCCGATCACGCCGCGTGGGCGCGGCGGGCGGCGAACTCCTCGTCCCGCCGGTGGGCGAGGTCGAGCATCTCGGCGGGCGGTTCGGCGCCCATGACGTCCAGCAGCAGGGCGAGATCGTGGTCGCGCTGCTCGTCGGTGTAGACGAGCGGCTCCTGCTCCTGCTCCTGGTGCTGGTGCTGGTGCTGGTGCTGGGGGGAGGGTGTTGGCTCCTGGTCGGCGTCCATGTCTGGAAGGGTACCCGTCGGGCGGCCCGGGTCACCAGAAGTCGCACCAGCCGCAGCGCGAAGGGGCGACAGGACATGGTGGTCACAATCGTGACCGGTCTTTATCTTGACCGGTCACGATTGTGACCGATAGTGTGTGGTCAAGAAAATGACCGCACGCCGGAAGGACCCATCCCATGAGCCCCCTCACCACCCCCCAAGAGCAGCTCGCCGCCGCCGTCACCGACGCCATCAAAGCCAGCCACGAGACCGTCCGCGCCGCCATCCTCGCCGCCCACGAGGCCGGCGTCTCCGTCAACGAGATCGCCCGCCGCGCCAGTTTGGAGGCCACCGGGGTGGCCGGCTACAGCCGGCACGTCGTCCGGGAGACGCTGGGCGCCGAGAGCCTCTACTCCCGCGCGCTGAAAGCCCTGCGGGCGGGCGGCTACACCGTCGGCACGGTCTACTCCTCCGGCCTCGGCCAGGAGCTGGAACTGCGGGTCGGGCCCCGCCGGGAGGTCCAGCTGCACCTCCTGCCGGGCCAGGACGAGAAAGGCGTCGCGGCCCGCTACAACTTCTGCACCGGCGTGGACCAGACCCTGCGCGCCGCAGGCATGGGCCTGTGCCAGGGCGAGTCCACCCTGGACATGTGGCAGCGCCTGGGCGACGGCGAAACCGTCGAGATCTACGAGCGCTGACTTCCGCACAAAGAGCCAAGGAGAAGCCGATGACCGCCCCAGAGCAAGCCTGCCCCGTCTCGTGGGGCGACACGCTGCCGACCTTCGACGATGCGCTGGCCGCCTTCTACGCCTACATGAGGGTCGAGTGGGACGAGCGCGTCCAGAAAATCGGCCAGGGTGAGGACAGGTGCGCCTACCTCGTCGACGGAGTCGTGTACAAGATGGGCCCCCGCGCGACCGCCAACCCGTACGACCACGCGACGCTGGAGGCGGCTCGCCGGGCCGGGCTCCCCTGGGCTCCCCCCTCCGAACTTTTCCAGCTCGTGAACAAATATTCTGGGGAGGAGTGGAGCATCATGGCCATGCCCTACATCCAGGACGACGGCACCGACCCCGACCCGGACGCCATGGCGCGGATGCGGGAGGAGACCGGCGGACAGGTGGACTTCACCAATTACCGGACGATCGGAGGGCAGCCGGTCGTGATCGACGGCTGCACCGTCGATCGGGGCCCGTGGTACCACGAGGCGTGAGCTCGGAAAAGAACAGCGATAAGGCCCGCCGCTTGAAGAGCGGCGGGCCTCTTTGCGTGCGGTACTTCTTCCCGGATCCAGGAAGAAGCCTGGGCGGCGTGCCCGTCGGCGACGGCCCGCACGTACCCGCCGAAGGGCTGATCACGCGCAACCTTGACGGGTAGTACACTCATGTACTAGTCTACGGGTGTACTGATCGGGGAAAGGGAAATGACCGGCCTCGGGACCCGAGCGTCCAAGACCGGCGGGCAGGGGGCCTTCCCTGTCTTGACGCCTAGCAAGGGAGACAAAGTGGACACCACCGTGACCGCGGAGATGCCCGCAGCCGAAGCCTGGGGGCGCGTGGCAATGCTGATGGACCGGACCTTCCCGAAGGGACGCCTCGGGGACAAGCTCCTGGCACTGTGGCCGATGAATCCGGCCATGGCGCTCGCGACCGCCCACCGCCACGTCCGCTGGACCGCCGCATCCGCCGCGGACAAGGACGTCGTGAGCGCCCTGCTCGCATCCGCCGGAGCGCCCCCCGCGCGGCCCCTCACCCCTGCCGAGCAGGGCCATTTCCTGATGGGCATGATCGCGGAGGGGTACCCGCGACTTTAGGTCCCGCCTCGCCGGGCATCTACTACCAGAAAGCGCCTGCCCATGACCACGAAGACCCCCGAGACCCTCGCCGCGGTCCGCGACCTCGCCGAGACCGTCGCCAGCCTTGACCGGCAGCTCGCGGCGGTCCGTGCCTCACTCCGGCGAGCGATCATCGCGGCCGACGCCGACGGCCACAGCCGCAATTCAATCGCCTTGGCTGCGCGGGGCGGCCTGTCCCGCGGCAAAGTTTTTGAAACGCTCCCCCCCACGCGGGGGCGGTAGCACGAAAACAGGCCCGCCGCTCCTTCGAGCGGCGGGCCTTTGCGTGCGGGGTTTTTAGTGAATCCTCTTGCGCTTCCTAATTTAGGAAGCTAGATTGGAGTCACGAGGTCAGGGGAGCAGCCCCAGACCCCACCGGAAGGAACCGGTCTCATGGACACCACCACCGCCGCCACCCAGGCCGGAGTCACCGTCGCCACCATCCGCACCTGGGCCCGCCGCAACGCCGTCGCCGCCCGCAAGGTCGCTGGCCGGTGGGTCATCGAAGCCGCCTCCCTGGCCCGCCGCATCGCCCTCGGCGCCCAGAAGGCGGCGAAGAAGGCCAAGACGGTGGTGTTCAGCGTCGAGACCATGGTCGCCATCGGCGGCAGCCGCTGGACCAAGGCCGGCCACAACCGGGTCTACCTCAACGACTGGGCCTCCCTCGCCGGCCTGGAGGTCTCCTACTACGGCACCGGCAACGTCTCCTCCGCCGCCTACCAGGGCGAGGAGATCAGCAACGGCCAGGCCCGCAAGCTGCTCGGCTCGATCGACAAGGTGTGGTTCGACGCCGCCACCGGCCGCCTGCACTGCCGCTACGGCTACGGCGAGAGCCGCGTCACCTCCCGCGACGAGCTGTGGGCGGCCGTCGTCGCCGGCGTCCGCGCCGCCATCGCCGCCCTGTAACCCCACCCCCACCCCCGGCCCGGGGAAAAGCCCCGGGCCCACCCACCGGAAGGAACCGGAAAAATGCTCCGCAACGTCCTCAGCTCCGTCACCACCATCGACGTCACCCCCGCCTACGCCGACGCGGTCGAGGCCCTCCTGCCCGAGGCGCTGCGCCTGGCCGAGCGGGAGACCTACGACCGCGAGCACGGCCAGAAGACCTACCAGACGGCTCTGATCTCCTACGCCTCCCCCGGCACCGGCGCCACCGCGTGGGCCGTGTACGACGCCGACGGCGCGACCCAGGAGCTGGAGGAGTTCGACACCCGCCAGGAGGCCGACGAGCGGTACGAGGAGATGGTCCGCGCCCGCGCCGCCAGCCTCGGCTACGACGACGACGGCGAGAAGGAGACGTTCACCGCCTCCGACGTCGACGGCGCCCCCGTCGCCGGCTGACCCGCACCGCCAACCCGCCCCCGGCCACACGCCGGGGGCCTTCCCCCTTTCGGAGGATCCGATGACCGGCCACACCGACCCGCCCGGCATGCCCGAGGACGAACGCATGACCCCCGCCGAGTTCCGCGTCGTGCGGGAATTCCTGGGGCTGACCGGCGACTGGCTCGCCGAGCACCTGAAGGTCTCCCCCCGCACCGTCCGCCACTGGGAGCAGGGCAAGTACCCCATCCCCGACGGGGTACGGCTCGCGATCGAGGACCTGGAGGCCCGCACGGGCGAGTTCATCGGCGCCTGCGTCGAGCAGCTGCTGGACCTGCCCGACCCGACGGTGGTCACCTACCAGTGGGATGCCGAGTACCGCGCAGCCAACCCGGGCAGCCCGTTCTCCGCCTCCTGGCATCGGGCGGTCGTCGCCCGCATCGCCCAGGAGGTGCCGGGCCTGTCCATCGTCTACCCCGGCCCGCACCCGGCCCGCGGCGAGCACGACGCCCTGCCCACCGTGAATCAGACGTGACCCTGTACCCCCGCGCCCTGCCGATGCCGTCTGCCCGCCGTCAAGGAGCCCGCCCATGACCCCCCTCGCTCCCGCGTCCCGGCTGTGGGAGCATCAGGCCGCCGCCGTGTCCGCCGCCACCGCCGCCCTGCGCAACGGATCCCGCGCGCAGGTGATCATGGCGTGCGGCACCGGGAAAACGGTCGTCGGCGCCGAGGTGTCGCACCGCCTCGCCCCGGCGGGCCGCACCCTGATCGTGGTGCCCACCCTGGACCTGCTGGCGCAGACCGCCCGCGCCTACCACGCCCACCTCGGCGGGCACGCCGGCCGGTTCGTCGGCGTGTGCTCCGACGCCGCCGCGCTGCACCACAACGTCGCCGCCGAGACGGTGGAGGAGATCCGTCACCTGGGGGCCGTCACCACCGACCCGGGCGAGCTCGCCGCCCTGGCCGCCGCCGGGGGCCGGTTGACGGTGGTCACCACCTACGCCAGCCTGCCCGTGGTCGAGGCCGCCCACCGTGCGGGCCTGGACGGGTGGGACCTGCTGGTGGTCGACGAGGCCCACCGCAGCGCCGGCCGCGCCGAGCGCGCCTGGTCGAGGCTGCACGACGACACCCACGTCCCCGCTGCCCGCCGCCTGTATCTGACCGCCACCCCCCGGATGATGGACTCCGACCGGTTCGAGACCATCTCCATGGACGACGAGGCGGTTTTCGGCCCGGAAGCCTTCCGGCTGCCGTTCGCCGAAGCGATCAAAGAAGGGCTGCTGGCCGGCTACCGGATGGTGGTCTCCGTCGTCACCGGCGGCGAGGTCGCGGCCCTGGCGGGTGGGGGCAAGCTGGTGCGCCTGGACGGCCGCACCGTCCCGGCCCAGATGCTCGCCGCCCAGATCGCGTTGCTGAAGGCCGCCCGTACCTACGGCCTGGAGCGGGTCATCACCTACCACCACCGGGTGCTGTCGGCCGTCCGCTTCGCCGCCACGCTGCCCAACGCCGCCGGACTGCTGCCCGCCGGCGAAGCGCCGGGCCGCCCGGTCGAAGCCGAGCACGTCACCGGCGACCATCCCGCCCCCTACCGGCGCAGTGTCCTGGAGCGGCTCAACACCCCTGAGGGGCGGCTGGTGGTCGTCTCCAACGCCCGCGTCCTGGCCGAAGGGGTGGACGTGCCCGAGCTGGACGGGGTGATGTTCGCCGACCCGCGCGACTCGGCCACCGACGTGGTGCAGGCGGTCGGCCGGGCCCTGCGCAAAGGCCGCACCGCCGGCAAGACCGCGACCATCATCGTGCCGATCCTGCTGAACGGGGCCGAGTCGGCCGAAGCCGCGCTGGAGGGGTCTGCGTTCGACACGGTCTGGCGGGTGGTGCGGGCCCTGCGCGCCCACGACGAGCGGCTGGCCGACTGGCTGGACGAACACCGCGTCCAGCTCACCACGCGGGACGATCTCCAGGCCGTCTATGGCCGGCTTCCGCTGCCGGAGTGGCTGCACGTGACCGGGCGCGAGGTTCCGCCGGGCTTCGCCGCCGCGCTGACCGTGCGGGCGGTGCAGATGACCACCTCGGCATGGTGGGACGGCTACGCCGCCGCGCAACGCTACGCCGCCGCGCACGGCCACCTGGACTGCCCGGCGTCCTACGTCGACGAGACCGGCTACCGGCTGGGGCACTGGCTCGCCAACTACCGGTACGAACGCCGCAACGGCCGGCTGTCCCGCCGGCGGGAGGCGCTGCTGGAAAAGCTCGGCATGGTCTGGGATCCACTCGACGAGCAGGCACAGAGGTGGATGCGGGCATGCCGGGCCTTCGCTCAGCGGGAAGGCCACCTCGACGTCCCCTTGGCGCATCGGGAGGGGGGGCTGGCGTTGGGAGGGTGGATCTCCAAGCAGCGCACCCGCTACCAGGAAGGGACGCTTTCTCCCGAGCTGGCCGGCCTCTTGAGCGGGCTGGGGATGGTATGGCATGACGTGGTGTGGGAGCGCGGTATCGCCGCGGCCCGCGCCTACCACGCTGAACACGGCCACCTGAGCTGCCCCAAGGGCGTCGTGGCAGGGGGATTCGAGCTGGGCGACTGGCTGAGCTCCCGCCGCGTCGACAGGCGCAAGGGGCGACTGCCCGAGGAGAAAGCCGCCGCCCTGGAGAAGCTGGGCATCGTCTGGGATCCGGCCGCCGATCGCTGGCGGACTGCCTTGGAGGCCGCGCGGCGCTACGCCGCCGCGCACGGGCATCTGATGGTGCCGGACGCCTACGTCGACGAGACCGGCTACCGGCTGGGTAAGTGGATAGCCCATCAGCGCGCCAAGCGCCGCGGCACGAAAAAGGGGCAGAGCATCTCGCCCGAGCAGATCAGCGAGCTGGATGCGCTGGGCATGGTGTGGCGACCCAAGGGGTGAGTCTGACACCACCCCCACGCCGGTGGCGCCGCCCCTTCCCGGGCCGGCGAGGACCCCCAGCGTGGCCGCGGCGGCCACGGGAAGGAAAAAGAAGTGGGATACAAAAGGGACCTGAACAGGCACTACTACGAATTTCGCACGGTCGGGCGCGAACTTTCCGGCGACGAAATGAAAATCATGAGGCTGTTCAACGCCTGGACGACAGTCACCGCCAGCCGACTGGTATACGACTCCGAATACGGCGACGAATTCCAGCTGAACGCCGACGCGCTGCTCACCGCCTACTTCGACATGGCCGCGATCTTCGTCCAGGGAGGCGGAAGGCGATCCATCGCCTTCCGCCTCCCCCTCGACCTGCGGCAGGCCGTGAAGCCATACGTCGGCCAGGGGATGTACGGCGCCGTGTCCTGGGTATCCGAAGAAAATCTTTTCGTGAAGCTTGAGCGAAACGACCCCGATACGCAATACAGCGACGAGGAAAAGCCCCAGAAATGGATCGATGAATTCCTGCCCTTACGCGACATGATGAGGGCAGGCGACCTCAGTCCTTTATACGCCGCATGGGAAATGGACACCTGCGGCTCTTACCCGTCCCCGCCGGGCCCCGCCGACCTGGACGGGCTGGAGGAGGTGGGCGACTGGTCGCCACCTCGCCTGGCGCTGGACAAGTGGCTGTGGCTTGACTACATCCTCAACACCGAGAAAGACCGCGCCCCGTGGATGCGGCCCCCTGGTGGGCAGTGAGGCCGGAATCTGACCTCAGACGGCGGGGGTGGACTCTTAACCGAGAGTTAAGAGTCCACCCCCTTGCGGACCATCCCCGTGTGCGCGGGGCCTGTGCCGACGTCATCTAGCTGGGCCGGTACCGCAGGGCGTAGTGGTCTCCCGGCCATGCCGCGACCCGCACCGCCAGCACCCTGCCGTCCTGTTACCGAGTGCGTCCTTCGGCGATCTGCTGGGCTCTCCCGCGGGAGATGCCCAGGACTGTGCCGATGTCGGCGTGGCTGTGGCCGGCGCCGCGGAGGGCGACGACGGCCTCCTGGCGTGCGGCGCGCAGGCGGCGCTGGATGTCGGGGATGGCGCGTAGCAGCTCCTGTGCGGCGCGGGCGCGGTCGACGGGGTCGGCGATCTGGTCGATTCCGTCAAGAAGTGCCGTGATCTCGGTGGGCGGGGAATCCATACGCCAGATTGTAGCGGCACCCTAGACAACTGTAGCGGGTGCCGCTACAGTGGTGGTGAAAGGAAACGCCGACAACACCAGGGAATCAACATGCTCAAGACCCTCACGGCCGCCCCCACCCACCGCCCGATGCTCGGTGACCTCTGGCGCGACGAGAACGTGGGCGGCTACCCCACCCACGCCGACTGGGAGGTGGTCGCCGACGGCGACGAGATCCAGCTCCGGCACGGCCGCATGCTGGAGCCCTGGAGCAAGGTTGAGGCGGGCGACCTGAGGCTGGTGCGGCGGGCCGGATACGTCCCCCTGCGGTGGTGCCCCCAGGCGGAGACCATTCTGGAGCCCGGCCACGTCGTCTCCGGTCACGGTCTGGCCGGGGGCGCCCCGGTCCGCATCCTCGGCGTCGCCGGCGGCGGCACCCCCCGCCTGGAGGTCACCTACCAGCCGCTTGGCGGCGGCCAGGAAAGCAGTCACACGGTGGCCGTGGGCGGCGACCGCGTCTACACCCTCTGGATCCCCGACAACGGCTGACAGGCAGCACACAGCAGGGCCCGCCGCTCGATGAAGCGGCGGGCCCTGCTGTGCTAGCCGGACGGTAACACCCCTTTTTCGGCAGTCTGCGCCCCCGACGTACGGGGGTGCGGGGTGTCTGAGGGGCTGGACAGCGTTGAGGCTGGGCGGATCGAGCTGGAAGTCGTCGCCGAGTTCGGGCGGGACTTCGAGCGGCGGCTGAAGCGCGAGGCACAGGCGCGGGTCCGTGATGTGCGGGTGCGGGTCGCCGCGGAGCTGGACGCGCGGCGCCTGGCCATCGAGGCGCGGGCGGCGGCGCGGGCGGCGCAGGCCGAGGCGTCGCTCAAGCTGAAGGCGACGATCGACGACGCGTCGCTGCGGCGGGACCTGACGGCGCTGGTGCGTGACCTCGGCGGGACCGAGGTCCGGGTGCAGGTCGTGGCCGACGTCGACCAGGGCCGGCTGCGGGACGATCTGGCGGCGGCGGCCCGCGACAGCAAGACGCCCATCACGGTGCCGGTGTCGGGGGACACCAACCCGGCCGATGAGGACGTCGAGGGGTTTCGGCGCAAGCATGAGCGCAGCCGGCCGATCAAGCTGCCGTTCGGGCTGAACTTGCCGGATGTGCAGCTGGCCGGGCAGGTCGTGGCGACGCTCGGCCGGATCGGCGCCACGGCGGCGGGGTTCACGCTCGCGGCGGCGGGGGCCACGGCGCTGGCGGGCGGCCTGGTCGCGGTGGCCGCCGCCGGGTCGCAGGCGCTGGGGGTGCTGTCGGTCCTGCCCGGAATCGCTTCGGCCGGCATTCAGGGGCTGGCGGGCATGATGGTCGGCTTCTCCGGGGTGGGCAAGGCCCTGGGGGCGCTGTCGCAGGCCGATAAGGCGTCGGGGGCGTCGGCGGCCTCGTCGGCGGCGGCCCGGGAGGCGGCGGCCGAGCGGATCAAGCGGGCTGAGCGGTCGATCCGGGACGCGGTGCACGCCCGGATGCTGGCCGGGGAGCGTGTCGGCGACGCCAGGGACGGCGCGGTGCAGGCGGCCAAGGCGGTGGTGGCGGCCGAGGAGCGCGTCAAGGACGCGGTTGCCAGGGTCGCTGAGGCGCGGGAGCGGGCGGCCGAGGTCGCCGCCGAGGCGGCCGACCGGCAGGCGTCGGCGGCCCGCGCGGTCGAGATGGCCGAGCGCCGCTACGCCGAGTCCCAGCGGTCCAGCCGGCGCGCCACCGAGGCCCTGAGCGAGGCGCGCAAGGCCGCCAAGGAGCGCATCGAGGATCTCGCGCTGGCGACGCGCGGCGGCGCGCTGGACGAGCGGGGGGCGCAGCTCGGTATCGAGCGGGCCAAGCAGCAGCTCGACCGGGTCAGCGCCGACCCGTTCGCCGACTCCCTGTCGAAGCGTGAGGCGCAGCTCGCCTACGAGCAGGCGCTGCTGCGGTTGGACGAGGTCCGGGAGCGCAACGGGGATCTGGCCGAGGAGAAGGCCGACTCCGATCGCCGGGGGGTGGAGGGGTCCAAGGAGGTCGAGGCGGCCAAGGAGCGGCTGACCGCCTCAATTCAGGCCGAAAAGGATGCTGAATACGAACTGGGGCAGGCGCGCAAGCAGTCGGCGAAAACGGCTGTTGATGGGGCGAAGGCCGTAGCGCAGGCGAATGAGGGCATCAGTGCCGCGTTGCGGGGGGTCAAGGAGGCCACCGACGACGTCGAGCAGGCCCGGAAGGCGCAGGTACGGGCCGAGCGCGACGTCCGTGAGGCGTTGTGGTCGCAGATGCTCGCGGTCGAGGCCGTCGTCGACGCCCAGCGGGAGCTCGCCAAGGCGAAGAAGGCCGCGGCTGAGGCCGGCAAGACCGGCGGCGGGGGCGGGGTCGACCCGGTCGCGCAGGCGCTGGCGGAGCTGTCGCCGAAGATGCGGGAGTTCGTGCTGTACCTGCACAACGAGGTGCGCCCGAAGCTGCGGGAGATCAAGCACGAGGTGCAGGAGGCGCTCGCACCCGGCCTCAAGGCCGGGGTGAAGGCGGCTCTGCCGGTGCTGAAGACCCTGCGCAGCGGTCTGGCCGCCACCGGGTCGGTGATCGGGGAGATCGCGACCGACTTCGGGAAGTTCCTGGGCAGCAAGAGCTTCAACCTCGACCTGTCGCAGATCATGGGCCGCAACAACCGGGCGCTGGCCCTGTTCGGCAAGGCCGGCAAGTCCGCGTTCAAGGCGATCATCGACATTCTGGCCGAAAGCTCCCCGTATGTGGTGAAGTTCGCCGCTGTGGTCAAGCGGGGCGCGGACGCCTTTGCCCGGTTCACCTCCCGGACCCGCAAAAACGGGCAGATGGGCGAGTTCTTCCGCACGGCGTGGGAGGCGGCCTCGAAGCTGTGGCGGATCGCCAAGAGCCTCGGAGGGGTGATCAGCGGGCTGATCAAGGCGTCGTCGCCGGCGGGATCCACTGTGCTGGAGGACCTCGCCCAGGCCGCTGAGGACTTCAACCGGTGGATCAACCAGCCGGAGACGCAGGCCCGGCTGAGGAAGTTCTTCGACGACCTGGTGCCGCTGCTGCGGGAGGCTGGCGGCCTGGTCAAGGACGTGGTGGCCTTCCTGGCCAAGCTGACCGAGGCCGTGGTCACCGACGGTACGCTGACCGATTTCCTGACCTGGCTGCGGGGGGTGGTGCGGTGGCTGACGAAGCTGACCGAGGTGCCCGTCATCGGGGATCTGCTGAAGTGGGCCTTGATCTTCGGCGTGGTCGCGATGGCGGTCGGCACGCTGGCGGCGAAGCTCGGCGGCCTGATCCGGGTGCTGCGGCTGCTGGGCAAGGCGGGCAAGGGGCTGGGCAAACTTGCGGGCAAGCTGTTCGGCGGCGGCGGCTCCGGGGGCGGTGACTCCGGCGGGGGAGACGGGGACGACGACAAGGACGGCGGGAAAAGCAAGGGCAAGGGGAGCAAGAAGGACAAGGGCAAGGGCAAGGGCAAGGGGAGCAAGAAGGGCAAGGGCAAGGGCAAGGGGGGTGGCTCCGGCGGCGGTACGGGCCCGGGGGTGGAGCTGCCGGACGGCGGGGATGACGGTGAACGCGACAAGCCCCGCGACAAGCCCCGCGACAAGCCCCAGGACAAGAACGGGAAGGGCCGGAAGGGCCGGAAGGGCCGGAAGGGTGCCGCGGCCGGGATCGGGGTGGACGCCGGGGACCTGGCGGATGCGGCGGCGGCGTTCGCCGACCTCGGCCACAACGCGGAAGAGGCCGGTCGTAAAAGCCGGGACTTCGGCAAGGACGTCGACGACGTCGGGCGCCGGGCCGATGCCGGCGGCAAGAAGGCCGGGCTGTTCTCCCGGGCACTGGACGGCGTCAAGGGCGCGGCGGGCAAGGCGAAAAGCGGCCTGGCGGGTCTGGCGGGGATGGTGGGCCTGGACCGGCTGGGGGACGTCGCGGCGAAGGTCAAGACGGCGTTCTCCAAGATCGACCTGGGGGCGGCGGTCAAGAAGATCAACCCGGCGAACCTGATCGACAAGGCCAAGACGAAGCTGAGCCCGGCCGGGTGGATCGGGAAGCTGAACCCGGCGAGCCTGCTGGGGCCGATCGGGCAGAAACTGAACCCCGCCGGGTGGATCACGAAACTCAACCCGAAGAACCTGTTCGGCGCCATCGGGGCGAAGCTGAACCCGTCCGAGTGGATCGGCAAGGTCAACCCGAAGAGCCTGCTGGGGCCGATCGGGCAGAAACTGAACCCCGCCGGGTGGATCACGAAACTCAACCCGGCGAGCCTGTTCGGCAAGCTGAAGACGAAGATCGACATTTCGTCGTGGTTTTCGAAGATCGACCCGTCGAGCGTGCTCGACCTCGCGGGCGCGGGCCCAGGGGCGACCAAAGGCAAGAGTAAGGGAAAGGGGCTGCTGGGCAAGCTGGCAGGCAAGGCCGGGACCGGGGCGGCGCTGGGCGGCGTCGGGCTCCTGGCCGGTCTCGGTATCGGGGGGATGTCGGAGGCGATGCAGGCCACCGGCAAACCCATCGACCATCCCGTCACGCAGGCGATTTCCATGAGTGGCGCCATGTTCGGCCCCCTCCCCGAGTTCGCCAAGATGGACGCCTACGGCCAAAGCGCGTACTGGGAAGCCGAGTCGAAAAAGCTCGCCGATTTGCTCAGCGTTTTCGAGAGCGCCCCGCAAAAGGTCGAGGGGTATTGGAACACCTTGTGGGGGAAGGTTGCCCGGGGCACCGACACCGGGGCGGCAGGAACCGCGGCCCGCCTAGGCGCATTCCTCACCGGCACCAAAGGTAAGTTTTCGCAGCTCAGCAGTGACGCGCCGCCGAAAATTCAGCAGATGTGGGCCAGTATCCAAAAGGACCTGGCTGCCGGAATCACCCCTTCGCAGCAGAAAATCGACGCCTTCGTGCAGGCCAGCGGCACACGGTTTCTCACCTTGGCGCAGAACACGCCCGATACTCTCCGTCAGGGGTGGTCGGCCGTCACGTCGGGCATCGACGCTTTCACCGGTATCGCGGCCGATAAACTCGGCCGGTTCACCGGGACGGCCGACGCGAAGTTCCTTACTCTGTCGCAGAAGGCGCCGCAGCATGTGCAGGGCATGTGGTCGCAGATTCAAAGTCACATCACCGCCGGTACCCCGGTTCCGCAGAAACTCATCGACGACTTCGTCGCCGCGAACGGCGCGAAGTTCCTCGGCCTGAAGAAGGACGCGCCGGCCCATGTGCGGGGCATGCTCAGCGACATTCAGCGTGATCTCGCCGCCGGGCTGGCCAACGCCGCGAGCAAGATCGGCCAGTTCATCACCGACGGAGGCGGCAAGTTCCTGAAGCTGCGCCAGGACGCCCCCAAGGACGTCCGGTCGATGTGGGCCGACATTCAGCGCGACATCGACGCCGGTCGTCAGCCCTCGCAGCAGAAGATTCAGTCGTTTGTTCAGGCCAGCGGCGCGAAGTTCCTCACACTGAAGACGACGGCGCCCAAGCACGCCCGGGAGGCGTGGCAGGAGGTCGCCAGCTCCACCGCCGACCTGAGCAAGGCCCAGGGCAAGATCGGCGACTTCAACACCAAGGCGCAGCAGGCGTTCGCCGGGTCGAAGAAGAACATCAGCTCCACCTGGGGCGGCCTGCCGGCGGTGCTGGCCGCGCCGCTGCGCACCGTGATCGACAAGCTGTACAACTCGGGCATCGCGAAGCTGTGGAACTCGGTGGCCGCCAAGGTGGGGTTCTCCCCGCTGCCGACCATCAGCCTGGGGTTCGCCGCCGGCGGCGTGGTCCCGGCCGGCGCCTACGGGGTGCTGCCGGGGTATGCGCCGCAGCGCGACACGATGCTGGCCGCGGTCTCCCCCGGCGAGGCGTGGCTGGTGCCGCAGGTCGCGCGGTGGCTGGGGGAGAAGGCGATCAGCCGGCTGAACAAGCTGGGCATCGCCGGCCGGCTGCCGAAGTTCGCCACCGGCGGCGTGGTGGGGACGGTGGGCAATCCGCTGGCGGCGTTCGGGCTGGGGGTGGCCTCCCCCGAGGAGGCGCGGCAGGCGATCGAGGCGGCCGAGGCCGCCGACCGGCTCGCCACGCGGATCACGGCGGCGATCCGGGACGCCTACTCGGGGCCGGGCGGGGTGATCGACCTGCTGCGGGCCGCGACCGCTCAGACCGGCTCCCAGGAAACCGGCACCGGCACCGATACCGGCGGGGCGGACGGGGACGGGGGGTATCCGACGGCCGCGCAGATCGGCCAGGAGGTGGCCACCGCCTGGCAGAACGGCATGGACGGCATGGATGTGGAGGTGGTGGAGAAGCTGGTGACGTCCTCACCCGTCTCAGGCGGCGGCCCTGGCCTGCTGAGCGGCTCGTCCGGCGCCTCCTCCTCCACCCGGCCGGGCAAGGTCGAGGTCAACGTCTACCCGCAGCCGGGCCAGTCGGAGATCGAGATCGGCACGATCGCCGGCCGCAGGGTCGGGGCGCTCATCCGCTGACCGGGCGGGGACGGTAGCCGGGCGGCGCGGCCATGATGCGGCTGCTGCCGGCGGAGGGGTTGTTGTGAGCGAGTTCGTGCAGGCCGTGGCGTATACCGCGAGCGCGGCGTCCTCCTCCCACACCGTGTTTTTCTCGCCGACCCAGGTGGGCAGCCGAGTCGTTGTGCTGGTGCACTCCTACGCCGGGGTGACGGGCATCTCCTCGGGGTATCTGCTGCATGAGCACACCGCGCACACCCTCGGTATCCGCTTGTACAGCAAGGTGTCCAGCGGCGGCGACACCTCCGTCACGGTGAACACCGGCAGCAGCACCGACCGCATTTTCATGTGGATGTACGAGATCAGCAACGCCCCGATCCGGTTCGGGTCGGCGACGGGGCTGACCAGTGGGTCGGCCGGTATGTCGCTGTCGGGTCTGCCGGCGGGATGCGTGGCGGTGCTGGGGGTGTCGCACTACGTCACCGGCAGCACCGACAACAGCTCCGTCAGCTGGCCGCCCGGGTTCACGCACCGCGGCTACGCCTTCCGCGACTGGTCGGACTCGGGGCTGGCCAAGCGGGTGTGGGCGGCCGGCGCCACCGAGCGGGGCCTGTCGGGGGCCTTCGTCTTCAGCCAGGACCTGGTGACGGGGGACACCCGGGACACGGCGTGGGTGGGGGCGGTGTTCGGACCCAACCCGGACGCCGACCCGCCGACGGTGCCGGGCAACGTCCGGTTGACCGGCATGACGAACACCAGTGTGACGGTGGCGTGGGACGCCTCCACCGACTCCGGGGTGGGGGTCTCGCGCTACGGCGTGTACCGCGACGGCACCCTCGTGGGGGAGGAGTACGAGCTCACCTCCACCGTCGAGGGGCTGACGGCGGGGCAGACGTACCTGATCGGTGTGGACGCGGTCGACGGCAACGGCAACCGGTCGGAGAAGGCGTCGGTGTCGGTGACGGTGATCGCCGACACCGCGGCGCCGGCCGTGCCGGGCGGCCTGCGGATCACCGCGCTGGGCGCCGGGTCGTTCAGCCTGGCGTGGGACGCCTCGACCGACAACATCGGCGTGGTGGGCTACGGCGTGTACCGCAACGGCGCGAAGGTCGGCGACGACCAGACCACGCTGACGAAGGCGTTCAGCGGTCTTGTCAACGGCAGCGCGCACACGGTCGAGGTCGACGCCGTCGACATGCACGGCAACCGCAGCGCGAAGGTGTCGATCGCCGTGGTGGCCGCGCCGGACACCACGCCGCCGACCGTGCCGGGCAACCTGCGCACCACCGCGGTGTCGGGGGCGAGCATCGCGATCGCGTGGAACGCCTCGACCGACGCCACCATCGGCCTGGCGGGATACGGCGTCTACAAGGACGGCGTCAAGATCGGCAGCGACGTTACTGCGCTGGCCTACCGGTTCAACGCCCTCACCGAGGACCAGACGTATCTGCTGGCGGTGGACGCGGTGGACCGGGCCGGGAACCGGTCGGCGAAGGCGTCGCTCAGCGTGCAGGCCCTCACCGAGACCGTGCCGCCCACCACGCCGGGCAGCCTGGCGGTGACGGGGGTGACGCACACGACGATCAGCCTGGCGTGGACGGCCTCGACCGACAACGACGAGGTGATCCGCTACGACGTGCTGGTCGACGGGGTCCGGCGGGGGGACACCGCGGGCCTGGCCTACACCGTGGCCGAACTCGTTCCGAACACCGGCTACCTGCTGGCGGTGCGGGCGGTGGACCGCTCGGGCAACGTGTCGGTGGCGGCGACGGCCGCCGCGTCCACCGCCGAGCCGCCGTACCTGCCGATCGCGACGCCGGTGTACCTGCTGGGGGCGTGGGCGGGCAACGTGGCCGACAACGACGGCGTGCGGTGGGTCGTGGAGGAGGAGGAGGGGTGGTCGTCGTCGGCGGAGGTGGTGGGGCTGGGCGACGACCACGACGGCGACGACGGCGGCTTCTCCGGGCCGGGCCGCTTCGCCGGCAAGGTCATCACCCTGGCCGGGACGGCGGCGGCCACCGACCACGCCGCGATGGCGCGGGCGATGGACCGGCTGCCGGCGGTTTTGCACCCGGACGCGCAGGCCGAGCTGCGGGTCGTCGAGGCGCACCTGACGCGGCGGGCCATGGTGCGGCTGTCGGACCAGGTGCGCATCACCCCCCGCGGCTCGTTGGCGTTCGGCTGGGAGTTCACCGTGGCGGCCGACGACCCCCGCCGCTACGGCACCCCGATCCGGCGGGAGGCCACGGGAGAGGCGCCGCAGGCGGTGGAGGTCGACGTGGAGGTGTACGGCGACTACCCCGACGGCATCCCCGCCACGCTGACGGTGCAAGACGCGATCGCCGCGCCCCGGCTGCTGCACGTCCAGACGGGGGTGCAGGTGACGTTCGACCCGGCGGTGATCATCAACCCGGGGTATGCGGTGCGGGTGGACCTGCTGGCGCGGGAGGTGACGGTGTTCAACCCGGCGCTGCCGGCCGGGCAGCAGACGGTGCCCGGCATGAGGTCCATGATCGCCTCCTCCACGTGGTTTCAGCTCGTGCCCGGCCTCAACACGATCCGGCTGCTGGGGCAGCCGCACCCGACGACGCCGGGCCCGGCCACGCTCGTGGCCGACACCGCCGACTGCTGGACCTGAGAGCGGACGCAAACCGGCCCGCCCCGGCAGCATGCCGGGGCGGTGCCCGGTTTTCGGCAGGCGGAGGGGTTTACGTGGGCAACTACACGGCGACGGCGGACGCGGTGGCGTCCACCACGGCGCGGAAAACGATTTTGCAGGTGGCCAACCCGGCGTCGAACCCGGCCTCGCACCGGATCGCGTTCTACGGGATATGGGTCGGCGGCAAGGGCATCGCGTCCAACGCGGTGCCGCTGCACGTGATGCTGGCCTACCAGACGACGGCGGGCGCCGGAGGGGTCGCGCTGGCCGCCGGGTACGGGCCGGCCCCGCTGGATCCGGCGTTGCCGGCCAGCGCCATGACCGCGCTGAAAGGGCCGGCGGCGGCGTGGGGGACCGAGCCGACGCTCGGGGCGGTGCCGTGGGTGCGGGAGATGCACCCGCAAAGCGGCCAGGGGGAGTACATCCCGCTGGGGGATGAGATCCGGCTGGCGCCGGGCGGCTGGGTGGGGTTGCTCGTCACCGCCGCCGCGGCGGTGAACGTGACCGCACAGCTGTATTGGCGCGAAGGCCACTGACGTGCTGGCCGAGGACTTCGAGGACACCACCTACGTCTTCACGATCGTCAGCGCCGGGGGGTGGGCGCGCAGCAGCTCCCAGTCGCACGGCGGGGACTACGCGTTTCGGTCGGGGACGATCGGCGACGGCCAGACGTCGACGGCGGTCATCACGGTGCCGTCCGGCGCCGTGGCCGTCCAGTTTTGGTACAAGGTGTCCAGCGAGCAGAACTACGACTACTTCCGGTTCTATGTCGGCGGCGCCGAGCAGTTGGCCGCCTCCGGGGAGGTCGGCTGGACCCAGAGTGCGGAGTACCCGCTGGGGGAGCAGACGCAGATCAGCTTCGCCTACTCCAAGGACAGCTCCAGCGCCTCGGGGGCTGATGCGGCGTTCGTCGACGACGTGACGTTCGTGCTGCCGTCGGTGCACCTGCTGCGGCGGCCTCCCAGCCCGGCGGCGTCGCACCGCGGCTCCCGCTGGTGAGGTGAGGCCTGATGGCACGCTACGGCCGCGCGTTCGCGGTCCCGCCCCGCCTCAGCCGGGCCCCGCGCTCGACGCTGCCGCCCGAGCCGCAGAACCTGCGGGTCGTCTCGGCGGCGCCGACCGAGGTCAGCCTGGCGTGGGACGCCCCGGCCGGGGGTGCGGCCGGCTACCGGTTGTACCTGGACGGGGTGGCGCAGGGGGCGGGGGACCAGGCCGGGCTGACGTTCACCCTGTCGGGGCTGACCGAAGGCGCGACCTACCTGGTGGAGGTCGACGCCGTCGACGGGGGCGGGCAGCGGTCGGCGAGAACCGCGTTGGCGGTCACCACGCCCGACGTCACCGCCCCCGGCGTCCCGCCGAACCTGGTGGCCACCCACGTGGGGCACTTCTCCGTCACGGTGGGGTGGGACGAGGCGTCCGACAACGTCGCCGTGGCCGGCTACCAGGTGTACCTGGACGGGGCGGCGCACGGCGCCCAGCAAAGCGGGCTGTCGCACCCCCTCCCCGGGCTGACGCCCGCCACGGCCTACCTGGTCGAGGTCGAGGCGGTCGACGGCCAGGGCAACCGCAGCGCGCGAGCGCAGCGGACGGTCGTGACGCTGGCCGACCAGCCTCCGGCGGCGCCGCCGAACCTGGCGGCCGAGCACGCCGAGGAACACGTCGTGCTCACCTGGGAGGCGGCCGGCGACGACCTGGGCGTCGCCGGGTATGAGGTGCTCGTCGACGCCCAGGTCGTGGCGACGCTGGGGCCGTCGGCCCGCCGCCACCTGGTGGCCGACGTCGTGCCGGGCATCACGGTGGCCTCGGCCACGGTCCGCGCCGTCGACACCGGCGGCCAGGTGGGGGCGGCCTCCACGGTGTCGCTGCTGGCGCCGTACATGCCGTTGGCGACGCCGGTGTACCGGCTGGGGGCGTGGGCGGGCAACGTCGTCGACGAGCACGGTGTGCGGTGGGTCGTCAAGGAGGAGGAGGGGTGGACGTCGTCGCCGGCGGTGCGGGCCCGCTCCAGGCCGCGGGGCGGCCGGGACGGGCAGGTCGGCAACCCCGGCCTGTACGGGCGGCGCACCATCACCCTGAAGGGGACGGCGGTCGCGCCGTCCCACCTGGAGATGCTGGCCGCCCAGCAGCGGCTGGTGTCGCTGGTGCCGCCGCGCAAGGTCGCGCTGCTGCGGGTGCTGGAGGTGCATCTGGCCAGGCAGGCCCGGGTACGGCTGGCGGGGCGGGTGGAGATCACCGGCCAAGGGTCGCGGGCGTTCACCTGGTCGATGACATTGCGGGCGGCCGACCCGCGACGGTACGCGCTGCTGCCGACGCGGGGGCAGGCGGTGATCGACGCCCTGCCGGGGGCGGCGGAGATGACCGTCACCCTGGCCGGCAGCTACCCCTACATCCCGGCCGGGCTCCGGCTGTGGGGGCCGATCCGCAATTTCCGCCTCGCGCATGGGGAGTCGGGCGGCAGCCTGGTGGCGGCGGCCGGGGTGGAGATCCCCGCCGATCCGGACTACAGCGTCGCGTTTGACCTGGCGTCGCGGTCGGTCACGGCGTATGTGCCGGTCGAGGTGTGGCCGGAGCCGCGCCCCGGCCGGGGGCTGGTGAAGCACCCGCCGACGTGGTTCACCTTGCAGCCGGGGGTGAACACGCTGCTGATCTCCGGGGAGCCTGTGGTGGGGGCTGTGGGGTCTCCCTGGTTGGCGGTGGAGACCCGCGACGCCTGGACCTGAGGTAGCGGCGGCCGGTCAGCATTCAGCGGCCCTTCTGCTGCTCGACGTACCGCTTCACCGCGGCGAGCGGAGCGCCGCCGACGGTGGCCACGAAGTAGCTGTTGGTCCACAGCGTCGGAAGCTGGGACTTCAGATGGGGGAACTCCTCGCGGAGCACGTGGGAGGAGCGGCCCTTGATGGCCTTCACCAGCCGGTGCACGCCGTACTGCGGATCGACTTCGACCAGGAGATGGACGTGGTCGGGCATGACCTCCATTTCCACCAGCCATGCCCCTTTCTCGTCCACCACCTCGCCGATGAGGTCCTTCAAACGTTCTTCGATCCGGCCGCCGAGCACGCGACGCCGGTACTTCGGGCACCACACAACGTGGAAGGCGCACTGAAAGGCGACGTCGCCGTTCGACCGCAGGGTTACAGCCACTCGGCCATTATGCAGCTTGGAGCTAGCTAATGATCCAGCGGCCGGAAGGATGGGCTAACCCCACGGATGAATCCGGGGGTCTGCGCCCAAGAAGTTTGATCACCCTGGGCCGAGGTGATTTGAACAACTCAACGGGCGCCCGCGCTCCGGCCCGGACGTAAGGCCCTGCTGCGCGGCAGGGTCTGCCACCGACGCGGAGGGGGGCGCCGGTGGCGGGGCAGGATCTATGGGAGTACGTCTTCTACGACTGGGACACCCACGTCCCGATCGACGCGCTGCCCCTGCAAGGGGTGACGTTCGGCCTGGGGCTGGGGGCCACCGGGCAGCTCACGGCGAGCATCCCGCTGTATGACGACCGGTACAACATTTCCCGGGTGACGGCGGCGACCCTGCCGGAGCGGACGATCTGCGTGATCTTCCGGGACCGCCGGTACGTGGGGGCCTACAGGATGATCGATCCGCAGGACTACGACTCGGCGACCGGCGTCATGAGCATCACCGGGGAGGAGCTCCCCGCGATTCTGGCGTACCGGTTCGTGAACTTCACCGGGCCGCGCACCGCGACCCCGTACGACGAGGTGAGGTTCCTGCTGGAGCACGCCGCGGACCCGGCCGACGCCCGGTGGATGCCGGCGATCTACGGGTCCGGCGGGACCGGCACGGTGACCCGCGCCTACCGGCGGGAGGAGTTCATGCCGATCCTGGACCAGGTGGGGGAGGTCACCGCCGTGCCGAACGCGTTCGACTGGTGGTGCCGGCCCGAGTGGGACACCGCCCACGACCGGCCGGCGGTCGCGGTCAAGGGGGTGGGGCGGCAGGCGCCGGAGCCGGCCGGGCTGGTGCTGGAGTATCCGGGCAACGTGGAGCGCTACGGCCGCAAAACCCGGCGGGGGCTGCTGACGCGGGTGCACGGCCGTCTTCAGACCGACACCGCCGGCACGGTGATCGAGACGGTGGATCGGCCGGGCCGGCGGGCGGCGGGGTATCCGCTGATCGAGCAGGTGTTTCAGATCGACTCGGCCACCAGCCGGCAGGACCTGATCGACCAGCTCACCCGGATCGCCGATACGGCGGCGGGCCCGAAGCTGTTGTTCGACTGGGAGTTGGGGGTGGGGGCGGCCACTCAGTGGTGGGGGTGGGAGCTGGGGACGTATCCGCGGTGCCTGGTGACGGACTATCTGTATCCGGCGTTGCCGGACGGGTCGGCGGGGTTGGACCGGCCGATGCAGCTGGTGGGGGTGGAGGTGACGCCGCAGGGCGACGACGGGGAGCGGCTGAAGGTCACCACGGGCGAGTTCACGCAGGCCACGGTGTAAAGGGGGGGGTTGGTGTGACGCGGTGGGGTCATCTGGAGCTGCGTGAGCGCGGCATGGTGGAGGTCGCCGGGGACCTGCGGACCCGGGCGGCGCGGTTGGAGAACGGGGCGGGCGCGGTGCGGCCGGTGGCGCTGCACCCGCTGGACTTGTTCTGGCGGGACGCCGGTCCGGGGGCGACGATCACCCATCAGGGGGCGTTCGGCCGCTCGGGGTCGACGGTGACGTGCCTTTTGGTGGTGGCGGCCCCGTCGGGCGGGTCGGTGTCGTGCCGTCTGGTGGCGGCCGTGGGCGGCGTGCTGACGTACGGGGCGGCGGTGGTGGTGGGCAACCCGTCGCCGGTGCCGCCGGGCGGGGTGGCGGACGCGACATGGGGCGGGGTGCGGGTGCCGGTGGCGATGGACCTGCCGGGGGTGTGGCGGCCGGGGGATGTGCACACCCTGGCGGTGGAGGCGACCGGGTCGGGTCAGGTCGGGGTGTTGTCGACGTGGCAGCGCTGAGTGCTGACGTAACCGTCGGCGTCCGGGCAGCATGCCGCCCCGACAGGTGAGGACGATGAGGTGGGGGCCGGCGTGGTGGACGAGGAGCCGACGAGGGGGGAGCTCGCCCGGTCGATGAGCCGGCTGGAGGGCATGATCGGTGAGCTGAAGGCCGACATCAAGATGTTCGCGGCGACCTGGTCGGCGCAGGCCGCGGCGGGGAGTGTGCTGGCGTTGCGGGTGGAGGCGCTGGAGGCGTGGAAGGTCGACATCACCCGGGAGTTCGATCTGGCGGAGAAGCGGCTGGACCAGGCGGAGAAGGAGTTGTTCGCCCGGCAGGACGCCTATGAGCGGGAGAACGAGCGGCGCCGCCAGGTGTCGGGGCGGGTTTCGATCGGGATCGCCGCGGTGGGGATGGTGGTGGCGATCGTGGGGACGTGGCTGAAGGCCGGCTGACGGGGGCGGACGTTAGGGGGTGGTGGGTGGAAGCCTGCGGGGTGCTGGTTTCCGTTTTTCGAGGGGGGGTTTGCGATGCGCGACACGTTCTTGTCGTACCTGCGTACGTATGTGCCGGTGTGGGTGGCGGCGCTGGGGGTGCTGGCGGCCAAGGCGGGGATCGATCTGCCGCTGCATGAGACGACGGTCGTGGTGCTGGCGGTGGCGATCTCCGGCTACTACCTGGTGGGTCGGCTGCTGGAGAAGGTGCCGGGCCTGGCGTGGGTGGGGAGGGTGCTGCTGTCGGCGGGGGTGGCCGGTGAGCCGTCCTACGGCGGTGGGCGGGGCGTTGGTGAGGGGCGTCAGGTGCGGCCGCCGGGTTTCCCGGGCGTGTGAGGCCGCCTACACTGGCGTTCTGGACGCCGTGGGAGAGGTGAGGGCGTGGGCGGGGAGCCGCCTGCGGCCGGGCCGCTCCGGGTGTTTCCTTTCCGGTGCGCCGTCTCGGGCGTGTCTGGGGGTCGGGACCTCCGTTTGGCGGGGGGCCGCGCCTGACCTGTAACCGGCCACGCCTGGGGCGGCGCATTCGTGTTTTCCGGCCGGGGTTACAGGTGGGCGGTGACGGCGCGGGCCGGGGGGGCGGTGTGTTCGCCGGGTTGGCGCCAGCTGCGGTACCACTCGTCGAGTTCGCCGGCGGCGGCGGCGGGGGTGGGGGCTGTGGCGGTGGGGCCGAGCGCGGTCTGGGTCAGGATGTCCCAGACGGGTTGGGCGGGGCCGTCGGCCAGGTGGCTGAGGTCGGCGTGGCCGTAGTCGCCGGTCACGGTGGCGGTGGGGATGCCGAGGTGGTCGGCGATGGTGTTGTCTGGGGTGTTGCGCATGCGTTCCAGGGTGTAGGCGAGGAACGCGATTTCCAGGCTCATGTGGCGGACGCGGATGGCGAAGTCGGCCCAGTCGCCGGGGGTGAGGCCGTGGTCGCTGGTGGTGGGGACGTGCGCGGCGAGGTATTCGGCCATGTCGCGGCAGGCGGCGGACATGCCGATGCGGGCGGCCTGGTGGCCGTCTAAGGGGCCGTTGTGCGGCGGGTGGGGCACCGAGGTCCTCCGTGGTGGGTGGTCGGCGGGCTCGCGTCGGTACCCAGGGTAGAGAGGTCGGGGTGTATTTCCCAGGGCTTGTGTCGTGGGGGGTGGGCCGAAACCTTGCGCTCCGCTGAAAACCGGATTACTCTCTTCCAAATAAGCATGTTGTGTGGCGGGTTTTTGTGGGGTGGGACGTAAGGCCGACCCGGGCGGCACGCTCGGGGCGACACGGCCGCCCCCGCACCCCAAACCCGGCGCGACATCTTGCACCACAGCCCCCTCCCGGGGCGCGGGGAGCGGCCCCGCGACGCCCGGGGACGGGGCCCACCGGAAAGGGACACAGAGACACCATGGTTTTCACGTTCACGCCCGCCGTACGGGTGGCCGAACACGCCCGCCTGCTGCTGGAGGGCCTGCCCGGCGCCGCAACCCTCGCCACCGCGCTGCGCCTGGCCCGCGGACTGGCCGGTGAGAACGGCGTGATCGGCGTGGCCGACACCGAGCGCGGCACCGCCGCCCGCCACGCCGACGACCACACCTTCTTGCACCTGCGGGTCGACTCCTGCTCGCCGAAGGCCATGCCGGAGGTCGTCGCGGCGGCCGTCGCCGCCGGAGTCGACTGCCTCATCGTGCATTCGTTCAGCGCGTTCTGGAGCGGCAGGGACGGCATGCTGATGCTGGTCGACCAGCACCGTAAGTCGCCCACCCAGCCCGGGTGGTTCGAGGCCCGCCCCCACGAGCAGGCCATGATGGACGCCCTGCTGGACTACCCCGGCCACCTCATCGCGACCCTGCGGGTGAAGTCCGACGTCGTGGTCGGCGCCGACGCCACCGGCCGCCTCACCCCGTGCAAGGTCGCGCTGAAGGCCGACCACCGCGACGGCCTGGAGTACGACTTCCACCTGGCCGCCGGGGTCGGCCTGGACGGCGGGCTGACCGTCACCTCCACCTGCCTGCCCGACACCCCCGACTTCTGCGTCGGCGCCGCCCACCCCAAGCCGGACGCCGACCTCGGCGCCCAGCTCGCCGACCATCTCGGCCGGGGCGCCCGGCTGCCCACCGTGCGCGACTACCTCACCCGCGCCCTGGACCCCACCGTCACCGCCCGGGAGCTGAACGTCCTGGCCCAAGAGGCCGCCGCACGCGGCATGGCGGGCCTGGTCGTCCGCAACGAGCGCGGCCAGAGCGGGCCGCTGGGCCGTCTGCTGACCGCGCGCCGCGACTGGCTGGTCCGCCGCGAGCGCGCAAGCGTCCGCCAGACCCCGCCCGCCCCGCCCGCCGCCCCCGCCCCGCCCGCCGAGGGCGCCTCCGGCCCGCCTGCGCCTCCCGCCCCCGGCGACTACGGCTACCAGCCCGACGACCGGCCGCTGGTGGCCGACATGAGCCTGCGCGCCGCGCATGCCACCACCCCCGACCAGCTCGACGACGTCGAACAGGACCTGGCCGACCTCGACGCCAACGACAGCATCAGCTCCGGCGCCCACGCCCACCTCACCGCCCTGATCAACGAGCGCCGCGCCCATCTCACCCAGGAGGGGCAGGCATGACCACCACCGCCGCCCCGGCCCCGCCCGCCCGGCGGCCCCTGGCCGTCCGATGGCCGCGCCCCACCTCCGCCGCCCGCTCCAAGGCCCGCATCGCCTCACGGCGGGACGTGGCCGCCCGCCTGGCCAAGCGGCGGCTGCTGGCCGAACGCCTGGCCGAGCTGATCGCCGCCGACGTCGCCCGCCTGAAGGCCACCCGCCCCGACGGCCGCCCCTGGATGTGCCCCGGCGACGGCGAGGCCGTCCACCTCGCCGGCGACCGCATCGGCCGCGTCACCATGCCCGAGACCGGCTACACCCTCGCCATCACCGACGCCGACGCCTTCTTCGCCTGGATGACCGACGAAGGGTACGGCGCGGAGATCCTGTGGCGCATCGAGCTGACCGCCGAGCAGTTCACCGAATTCCTCTCCGGGCGGCCCACCGGCACCGCCGATGTGGCCACCCCGTCGGTGAGGCCCGCGTTCTGGACGCTGCTGACCCAGGCCGCCACCGCCTCCGGCGGACGGACCGTGCACCCCCGCACCGGCCACCTCCACCCCATCCCCGGCCTCACCGTCACCGCCACAAACCCCTCTCCCGCGTTCAGCAAAGCCCCCGGCGTCAAGCACCCGGTGATCGCCCGCGCGGCCCGCAGCGGCGATCTCAGCGCCGCAGAGGTGGCTTCCCTGCTGAACCTGCCCACCCCTGGAGGCTCCTGATGCCGCCGGCCATGCTGTGCGCCGACCGCACCCTCGTGCCCGACCCCGACGTGTTCTTCCCCATCAGCACGATCGACCCCCGCGTCGTCGCCCAGACCGAGCAGGCCAAACAGCTCTGCGCCACCTGCCCCGCCCGGCCCGCGTGCCTGCAAACCGCCCTCACCGGCGGCCGGTACACCTCCTACGGCGTCTGGGGCGGCGAGGACGAGGACCAGCGCCGCCGCCTGCTGCGCCGCCGCGCCCGGAGCACGGCGTGACCCCCCGGCCCCGGCGGGTCCTGCCGGGCAGGTGCTCCGGCACCGGCAAAACCCGCTACCGGCACCGGGCCGGTGCCCGCCTCGCCGCCCGCCTCCACCACCCGGGGGAGCGGCTGCACGCCTACCCCTGCCCGGACTGCCCCGGCTTCTGGCACTACGGCCACCCCCGCTACTGGGGGCGCGTCCCCGGCGAGATCTGCGGCGTGTCCCCGGACCCGGCCTACCGGCGGGAAGGCGCGGTCCGCGCCGCGCACATCCTCGCCGGGCCCGGCCACACGGTGACCCGGTGCGGCCACCACTGGCACCTCGTGCCCGTCCCCACCCCCTAAAAACGGACATACCGGCGGGGAGTATGGGCGTCGGGGTGAGACACAAGCCCCCGCCGTCTGCTCCCATCACCCTCCCCGCTCACCCGCTCGGACCAAAGGGTCCGCCCAACCGGCCACACAAGGTGGCGGTTGAAGGCGCCACCCGTGTCCGCTGCCGGTGAGCGGGGCCCCCTTTTCGCCGGCGCGAACCCGAGGTACCAGATATGTGCTTCACCGCAGGTCAGACGGCTTTTCCGGATCGCCCTTCTGATCGTTTTGGGCTAGGATCATCCGTAGAACTTCATATCGAAAACGACGAAGGCGACCCCTTGCGGGATCGCCTTCGCGTCGGGGAAGGCGCTACCAACGCCCACCCCGGCTGCCTCGACTCATCCGCTGCTACGCACCATGAGGAGGCCAACGTGAGCGTATACGACGCTGCACGCGGTCCCGCCATGTCTCCACAATCGCCTCGGCCGGTTTTCCTTCCCGGCGTCGACGGCCTGTCGGCCCGTTCGTACGGCGTCTACTGCTACATGCTGGCGGCTTCCGCCGACTGGTTCACCGTGTCGTCCCTGATGGCGGTGTTCAGCGACCGGCGTGACGGGCTCAACACCACCATGGCCGAGCTGATCGACGCCGGGCTGGTCGTCGCCGCCGAGTGGCGCGACGGCAACCTGGTTCGTCGCGGATACCGGGTGGCGTCATGACGGCAGGAATGCGGCACCGCCGCCGCGCTGGCACCTACATGCCGCGCACGACCATCCGTGACACCGACCTGACGTATGAGGCGCTGGGTCTGCTCACCTCCCTGCTGGACCGCCCCCGTAGCTGGCAGGTCCGCGGGGACGTGCTGGCGGCCGAACGTAACGTGCCCGAAGGCCGCGTGATGAAGGGGCTCGCGCAGCTCCGCGCGAAGGGCTACTACCGGCTGGAGCGGCGTCGCCTGCTGTCGGGCAAGTTCGCCATGGGCACCGCGATCTCCGAGGACCCCGTGGAGGAGTGGGCGGCCGACAACGCCGAGTTCGGCGGGAAGCCCGTCGACCTCGTGCAGCAGCCAGACGGCAGCTTCCTTGTGCTTCACAAGGACGGCTCGCTGACGTCGGACGGGTTCGACGGCCTGGAGGACTTCGGCGACGAGCTGGACGAATACGACGAGGACGACGAGGAGCCCGAGGGCGGTCCGGACGTCTACGCCCGGTTGTGGGATAACCCGGAACCCGAAGATGTGGTTCCGGTTCAGCCGGACCCGCAAAACCCGGGGCCCCGTCAGCCGGACCCCGGTCACAGCGGGCCCTTTAGAAGTAAAGAGAAGAAGAAGCAGCGAGAAGAAAGTTCAGGTTCCCTCGCTAGCGCTCCGGAACCTGCGGGAGACGCGCAGCAGCCGAGCCTTCTCGGTCACGACACCCCGCCCGCCAAGGCGGCCAAGACGCCGAAGAAGCGCCGCAACACCACCAAGGAGCGCACCCCCGCCGAGCAGGCCCGCTTCGAGCAGGCCGACGCCATCGCGACCGCCTGGTGGGCACGCTGCGACGTGATCGGCATCCCGAACATCAAGCGCAGCAACTCCGGCGTCACCGGCTTCGTCGGGTTCCGCGCGATGATCGAGCGCGCCCTCGCCGCCGACTGCGAAGTCAACGAGATCAAGTGGGCGCTCGAAGACCTCCGCGACCCGTTCCCCAGCACCACCCGGCTGACGAACGCCATCGGCAGGCGGCGCGGCGCCGTCCCCCAGCAGAGCGGCTACGGCAAGCCCGGCGTCCGCGTGCACATCGACAACGTCCCCCAGGCCGACCGCGACTACGCCGCCGCAGCCTTCGGCGACACCCCCAAGACCGGAGCGTCCTGGTGAGCCAGCCCTCCCGGCGGCCGAGCCGCCCCGGCATCCCCGTCTCCCGGATCGAAACCACCCGGCTCGGCGCCAGCATGACCAACGGCGCCCCCATCCCCGGCCGCCCGCCCACCAGCCTCGCCGACGTCCTGCGCGGCAAGGCCCAGCTCGATCCCGATGAGATCGCCCGCATCGACGCCCTCTACGCCGAAAGCGACCGCGCCTCCCACGAAAGCGCGCTCGCCCGCCGCGAAGCAGGCCGCGCCCGCCTCTGGCACCGCCGAGTCCCGCAGAAGTACCGAACCGCCACCTACGACCAGTTCAAGCCGCAGCAGGACCCGACCGGTAAGCACCTGGCCACCCGCACCGAGACGGCCAACGCCGTCACGACGTGGCTCGGCGGAACCCGGCAGGGACTCCTGCTGAAAGGACCCTCCCGCCATGGGAAGTCGTTCGCGGCGTATGCGATCGGCCATGCGGCCCGCGCGCGCGGCCTGTACGTCACTACCTGGTCCGTCCCCGTCCTGAATCGGGCACTTCGCGGTGACCTCGGCGAGAAGGAAGGCGCCGCAGCCTGGGCCGAGATCCTCGACGCTGACCTATTCATCCTCGACGAACTCGGTCAGGAGAACATCACCAACTGGACCAAGGAACAACTCCACCTCTTCGCCGAGCTACGGCTCTCCTCACAGGACGGCGACGGCGACGGCGGTAAGCGAACCATCCCGCGCCGCAACGTGATCACGACGAACTACGGCTACAGCGAACTCGTCGGCATGTACGGCGACCCCATCATCGAGCGGCTCCTCGAAGACGCCACCGTCGCCCTCATCGAGGGACAGAAGTTGTCCGCCTTCGCCACCGATCCGTTCTGATGGCCACCGACCGCCAGAAGTACGACGCCGCGCTACGCGCCCAGCAACGCGCGCGGGAACTGTCGCCCACCCCCGTGCCGTACCGCATCACCACGGCGCTCGACATGCGCGAGCTGTACGGACCCGAAGTCGACCGCGCCCTGGGCGGCGAAGAACCCATGGTCGACCAGTGGGAAAGCGGCGAACTGGTCCCCACCCGGGCCCAGATCGAGGCCCTGGCCAAACTCACCGACTACCCCCCGGACTTCTTCTACTGGCCCGTCGAGGCACACGAACGCCGCGGCACGACATTCCTGTGCAGCCGCAGCAGGCCGAAAGGCAAACGCTGCGAAATCACCACGCTCGGCCCGCCCGCCCCCCAGGCCGACGCCGGCGCCCTGCCGCCCCGCCGCCCGCAAGCCCCCCGCACCGCCCTGTTCGGGCCCTGCGGGTACGGCTCCGGCCCCTGCCAGGCCACCCCCACGCGCCCCTACCCCGAAGGGCCGCGCTGCGCCCGCCACGCCCCCGGATCACCGGCCAGAGCGGACCACGCGACGGCCCCCAGCCGCCCGCCACGCTCAGGGAGTTTTCGATGACCGCCGCCCCGGCCCCGACGATCCTCACCCACGTCCCCGCCCCGCCTGGCTGGGTCGCCGTCTACGCCGTCGCCGACGACGACGTCGTTCACCAGTTCCTCCCCCGGCGCCGCCCTCTCGCGGCCTGGGCCCAGGTCCAACACGACGACGGCACGACCCGCATCGTCGGCCTCGTCGCCACCGACGGCGCCAGCCTGGTCCTCGCTGAAGACCTCGGCCCCATCGACTCCTACATCCCCGAGAAGTCCATGACCGACGCCGAGTGGAAAGCCCGGCTGAAGGCAGAGCAGGAGTGGCGCCACCAGGAGCAGCTCATTGAAGCCCAGCGCCGCACCCTCCTCGAAGATCTCCGGCGCGTCCGTGAGCGCCGCACACTCCGCTTCCGTATCCGCGCCCTCCTGTCCCGTGCCGGAACCGGCGGAAAGCCCCGGTGACCCGCCGCACCCTCCTGCACGGCCTGGTCCTGCTCCTGGCCGCCGCCGGGATGACCGCCTTCCTCCTGGACCTGCCCACGTGGGTGAAGGTCCTCCTGGTGCCCCTGGTGTGGACCGGCGCCATGATCCTCGTCAACGCCTCCACCCCCACACCGCTCCGTACATCGACACGTAAGGAACCCTCCGTGGCCGACCGCCTCGCGTCCCTGAGAGCCGCCCACCCGATGTGGCGCACCCTGTCCTTCTCCGCCGCCGCCCCCGGCTGGCGCCTGGCCTACCTCGACCCCCAGGAGCCGGAGGGGTACTTCACCGTGCCGCTCCCCGGGTGGGTCACCCAGGAGGAATGCGTTCACCACCCCGCCACCGGCGTCACGACACGCCCCCCCGTCCCCGATACCCGCGTCTTCCCCGCCGCCGCCGACGAGATCGGCCACCTTGAAGAGGCCGACCTGTCGTCGAACTTCTGGCTGGTCCTGCCGCCCGGCGCCGAGCCGCCCACGGCCGAAGCCGCCCGGGAGGAAAGCGCCGCCCGCCGCCAAAGAGGCAGCGAATCCCGGTGACCGGCCGCCCCCGCCCCGCCGCATGCCCCTCATGCGGCGGCACCCTCCCCGGCGACGGCCCCGACGAGACCGTCTGCCGGTGCGGCTCCATGTGGGAGGTCGGTGAACCCGACTGGCGCACCATCCGCCACCGCCTCGCCCTCCGCTCCGGCCACGCCTGCGAAATCTGCGGCATCCTCCTCGGCCCCGGCCAGGAAGGCACCGTCCACCACCGGCAACCCCGAGGCATGGGCGGCACCCGCCGCCCCACCACCCACGGCCTGTCCAACCTCATGATGCTGTGCGGCGGACGCCTCGGTGGCGTCACCGGCTGCCACGGCCTGCGCGTCGAGCTCGACCGCGCCGCCGCCGAGACGCTCGGCTGGATCGTCCCGCACGGCAACGGCCCGGCCTCAGACCCCCGCCTGGTGCCCATCGTGCTGTGGCACTCAGGCCGCCGCGTCCGCCTCGACGACGTCGAAGCCGCCTACCTGCCACCCCTCGACAACATTCCCTACCACCTGCCCGGCCCAGCCTTGGAGTCAACATGACAACCCCAACCCCCCCGTACACCGAACAGCAGGAAGCCGAAATCATCGACGGAACCTCAACGGTCGAAGTAGCCGGGGAACTCGGCATCCCGGTCGAACACCGGGGAAACGGCCAGTTCGCCGGCACGTGCCCCTGGTGCCGCTCGACGGACTTTGTCATCTACGGAGCCCAAGGCAACTGGACCTGCCATCGCTGCGCGGAGTCCGGCCGCGACGCCCTTGTCCTCGTCTGCAAAGTCCTCGACCTATGGCGCGCCGACGCCGTCCAGTGGCTGGCGCAGAGACCCGCACGTCACTCGGCCCCAAAGAGCAGCGGGCCCACCGACCACACCGCCGCCCCTGCCGACCCCAGCGAGGCAGAGGGGGCCGAAACCAGCGGCTGCCACCGCAACGGCTGCACCTTCGAAGTCGTCGCCGCACACGAGCACGGCCCCATCGCGATCGTGTGCACCGGCACCTGCGGACGCTCCTGGCCGGTCACCCCCGCCGACAACGTCGCCGGATACCTCGTCGTCAACGTGCGCGACGCCGACGACAAACCGTGGGTCACCCCCCAGATGCGCGCCACCCTCGCCGACGCCGAGGCCGACCGCGCCTTCTGGGAGGAAGTCCACGCCGAGATGGACCGCGGCTTCACCCTGCGCACGGCCGCGGTCGTGCTCCTGCCGGACAAGCCCGGACAGTAGCCCGGCCCGCCCGGCAGCATACGAACCTGCTTCCACCGACTCGACAACGATCAGGAGGACCCATGGGCCCCGGGACGGACTCCGGAATGGACTTCGGAGACGCCCTCGCGCACCTGCGCCAGGGCTACCGCCTCACCCGCGAAGGATGGAACGGCCAAGGCATGTTCGTCGTGCTCCAGGCCGGCTACCCCGACGGCATCCCGATCAACGCCAACACCGCCCAGGCGACCGGCCTCCCCGAGGGCACCGTGCGCACGTTCCGGCCGTACCTGATGATGAAAACCGCCGACGACGAGTTCGTGCCGTGGGTCGCATCACAGAGCGACCTGCTGGCCGACGACTGGCGGACAGTCTGATGGCCGGCCGCGAGCAGGCCGAGGACCTGGCGCCGGTGCCGCTGTACCTCGCCGGCGTGGGACACCTCCGCCGACCCCGCCCCCGCACCGTCTTCCTGAACGGTTCCTGAAAACACGTGGGCCCCGCGCCGCTTCCCGCGGCGCGGGGCCCACCAACCCCCTGTAGGAGAATTTCAACCATGAACAGCCGACGTCACACCATGGAGCCCATCGCCGACGGCGAGGCCGTCGTCCTGCTGACCTTCGAGCGGGAGGAGGACGTCATCGCCGAACTCCTCACCGCCCGCCACCCCAGCCCTGACGACCCGCTGCGCGTGCCCGCTGGCCGCATCGCCGAGCAGGCCGGCCTGCCCGTCGTCGAGCTGGCCGGCCGCCGCTTCGCCGTCGAGAGCCTGACCGACGGCGACGCCGACGGGTTCCGCCTGCTCGACGACCCGCGCCTGTAGGGTCAGGCGGACTTGCGGGGGCGGCCGGTGCGCCGCTCCCATGTCCGGCTGAACTCCAGCACGCTGTCGAGTGTGAAGACGGGGCCTGTGGACAGGCGGGCGACCGGCGCGGGGAAGTCCTCGTGCGTCTCGGCCAGTTCCCGCGCCCGCTGGCGGCTCATCTTGCCGAGCACGAGCGCGATCTCCTGGTAGCCGACCAGTTCCGGCACCACGGCGGCCGGTTCACGGTCGCCACGGGCGACCCGGATGCCGAGGAACGGGATGGTCTCGCCGAGCGCTTCCCGAGAGGCGTCCGTGATGGCCTTGGACGCCGCACGGACGGCGGCGCCCTGCTTGTCGGCCTGGACGCTGTAGGCGACCGTCAGGCCCCGTGTGGCGCCGTCGTCGGTGATGGCCGCGAAGCCGGGCAGAGCGGCCACGAGCGCGGCGCGCTGCTCGTCGGTGAGGGGGGTTGCGGTCACGGTGGTGACCTGGATTTGCCAGTGAGCCATGATGGGTGGGTCCTTTCCTTGTCGCCGTCAACGATCTTGGGATGGATGGCCGGGGGCCGCGCCGTGTACGCGGCCCCCGGCTGCTGTCAGTCCCCGGGCGGGAACGTCAGCCCGGCCCCCCGCAAGGCGCCGATGAGGGTCACCCACTCGTTCCCCTCAGTGGGGGTGTGAGCGGCGGTGACCGTCACCAGGCCGCGCCGGAAGAACCACACGCCGCGCCCGTTCTGCCAGACCTTGAAGCCCTGGCGAACGGCCGCCGCGATGAGCCGGTCCATCCTGTCTGCCATCTGATTTCACCTCCTTTCCTTGTCGCCGTCAAGAGAATCATCTCATGAAATCCTTGCCTGTGACAAGCTTTTTCAAGAGAAAAGCTCCAAGGAGTCTCCCCCGAAAAGAGTTGTCACCGACAAGGATTTGTGGCATACTTGAGTCATCGGCAAGGGGGTGGGACCCCAAACCGAGGTTGACAAATCCACAGCGGAACAAGGAGTCCAATGGACAACAGCATGCGGGCCACCATCGACAGGTCCTTCGTGGCCTGGCAGGACCTCCTGGAGGTGATCGTCAAGCTTCTGGCGCGCAACAGCGTCACCGTGCCGTTCTCGCGGGACGGGCTCCCCAGCGTCGCCGTCGCGGCGATCGAAAGGAGCGTCGTGGTCCTCTACATGGACCGCCCCGAAGTGGAAGCGGTCCACGCCACCGCCGCCGCCGCCATCAAATGGCTGACGGTGGGCGAACTCCTGAGGGGCGCGTACGACGATCCCAAGGTGTGGCGGCCCCTGGGTGTCGAACTCGCCATAAGGGAGCTGGAGGAGATGGCCGCGTACGCCTCTGACCTTCTCGACCAGCGCGACGCCCAGAACTAATCCCCAAGACCCCCGGCATCCAGCCGGGGGTCTTTCGGCGTTTCGGGGGCGACTGGCCCGGTGGGGCGACTCGCCGGGAAGGGCTCCTCTCCAAAAAAGAGTTGTCACCGACAAGGATTTATGGCATACTTGAGTCATCGGCAAGGGGGTGGGACCCCGGGCCGAGGTTGACAAATCCACAGTGGAAAAGGAGTCCAGATGGACTTTGACGAAGACCGGATCGACGCGCTGACGGACGCCTGGGAAAGCCTCCTGGGGGGGATCGTCAAGCTCCTGCTCCGGCAGGGGATCACCATCCCGATGCCCCTGAGCGTGCGGGACGTGCCGAACCTCACCCGGGCGGCCATCGCCCGGACGGTGGCCCTTCTCAAGGAGGAAAGCCCCACCCGCAACATGGAGGCGGCCAGCATCACCGTCATCGCCGTCGTCAAGTGGCTGACGGTGGGCGAACTCCTGGAGAACGCGCACGACGACCCGGCCCTCTGGAGAGTCCTCGCCATCGAGGGGCACCGCTTGGAGGTGGAGCACTTCATCCGCGAGGCGCGTGACGCCCTCAACGAGCGGGACGCCCAGAACTAACCGGAAAGCCCCCCGGCACCCAGTCGGGGGGCTCTCCCCTGCACGTAAAAGGCCGGTGAGGCGGGAGCCGAAGCCCCGTGAATGGGAACCCCACCGGCCGGTTGACAACCCCACAGGGGAAGCGCCACCACCATACCCCCGCCCCCTGCCGGGCCCCGCCCGCCGAGGGCAGACACTAACCCGCCTGTGCGGCATCCTCCCGGTGACCCAACCCCCGGACCGCAGGGAGACACGCCGTGGCCCCACCCCTTTACCCCTCCGCCCTGTCCACACCCCGGCCGCCCGCCTGCCCCCGGTGAGGCCCCGCATGGACGCCGTCGCCGCCTGCGCCGTGGCCTTCGCCGCCGCGTTCACCGCCTACCGGGCGGGCCGCTGGGCGGGGCGGCGCGAAAGCCGCCGGGAAATCGCCCGCCTGGCCGCACGCCTGGACACCTTCACCCAGATCCTGCGGCCCCTCGCCGTCAGCCTCCAGTTCGGGGCCGGCCGCTTCCGCCTGCCCGCCGAGGACCTCGCGACGCTCGCGATCCTCGTTCACCACCCCGGCCCGGACGGAGAGCGGCTCCTCGCGATGGAAGCGGACCTCTCTCAAAAAAACCGGTAGCATCCGTTCTTAATAAGCATTATTATTTTAAGTGTTTCCAGGGTGGTAGAGCAGAGCCGCCCCAACCGGAAAGGCCCCCATGCCCCGAACCCCCGCCGCCACGCGCCACCGCGCCCCCATCAGCCGCCGCCACGCCGACGACACCCCCTGCACCCACCGAAAAGGCCAGGACTGCCCCGGCGTCACCTCCTACACGGCCACCTGCACCTGCGGCCACTGGGAGCAGCGAAGCGGCATCCGCGCCGCCGTGGAAGAGCAACGCGCCCACCACCTCCACAACCGGTAACCCCTCTCGGATCCCCATGACACCCCCGACGACCATCCCCCGCTACCTCACCCACCTCCGCCAGAACCAAGAGCTCTCACAAACCCGGATCGCCCAAGCAGCCGGAGTCAGCGGCGCATGCCTGTCCCGGCTGGAGTCCGGGCACGCCCACCCCAGCCTCCCCACCGCCGTCGCCTGGGCCGCCGCCCTCCGCCACGAAATCGGCGTCAGCCGCAACGGCGAGACCATCGGCGAAATCGTCGCGCTCCTTCCCCACCTGCCGACACTCCGCACCGACTCCGGCCTCTCCCAAACACACCTGGCCCTACACCTGTACGTCGTCAGGGGCGCCATCACGGAACTGGAGAGCCGGATACGCGCCGGGGCCCGCGTCCACCTGGCCACCATCGCCCGATACCTGCGCCCCCTCGGGTGCGAACTCACCCCCGTGGCAACCCCACCCCACCAGGAGATGACATGCCCCCACGCCCCGAGCAGCGCCAGCCCGGCGAAAGCCCCGCCGACCACCTCGCACGCACCCGCCCATGGCGGGCGATGACCGACGCCGCCACCGAGGTCAAGAACGTCCGGTCCCGCACGGCCACCGCCCTCGACCGCCTGCGCGCCGCCCAGGCCCGCCGCCACCCCGACGAGGACTGGGCACCCGCCGTCCCCGCCTCCCAACGCGGCCAGGTCGCCGAATGGATCGCCGAACTGGCCGACATCTCCGCCCGCCTGGAACGGCTGGACCCCGACGCCTGGAAGACCACCGTCCGTACGGAGATCCTCCCCGGCAACAGCCGATGACCCCCGTCTCCCCTCCCTCTCAGGGGGAGGGGAGACCGCCCGCCCCCCTGCGAGAAAGGCCCCCGATGACCCCTGAGACCGGCACCCGCGACCCGAAAGCCATGGAACTCGCCACCGTCGCCCTACACGCCGCGATGGCCGGAGACACCGGCCGCGCAGTGAAGGCGATGCAGGCCATCAGCGACGAGACCGGCGGCGAAGGGCTGATGGACGCGATCCTCGCCTGGTGCGACACCCTGATCGGGCACACGCCCGGCATTGAGGTCGGCAAACCCGTCGCCCTCACCTGGATGGAAGCCGAGACCCGCCGCATCAACACCGGACCCGACGAGGTCCGCCCCACCGCCGTGTGGGCCGCCCGGCTCATCGCCGCCCGCGCCGCCGACGACGCCGACACCTTCCACGCCCTCATGGAATCCGTGCCCCACCAGCCGCCCACAGCGATGGGCGACCACGTGTGGGAGCTGGTCCAGATGGTCGCTCTCAACCTGCGCGAAGCCGCCAAGGCCCGTGGATCCGCGCGCCGTTCCGCCCCCTCCGAGTAGCACCCGCCACCACCCCCTTTGAGAGCGGCTTTGAGGGAGCCAGCACAGCAACACCCGCCCCAAAGCCGAGTAGCCCACTTCCGCCCGCCCCCCGAGGGGGCGGGCACCCCACCCGACACCGAAAGGCCCCCGATGCTCCCCGAGATCGGCGCCCACTACGTCCTCCACCAGGACGGCCTGTGGATGTACTACCTGCCCGACACCCTTAAGCCCGACTACGGTGCGAAGGGCGACGTCACCGCCCACGCCGACGGCCAGCCCATGACCAAGCTCCTCAAGCCCGGATGGTGGGGCAGCACCCACCAGGTGCGCGAGATCACCGTCCACGTCCCCCAGTGGCCCCGCGTCGCCGGCTACACCCTTGACGACCCCGCCGCCAAGTCCGAGCGGTTCCCCACCTCCCTCACCGCCGAGAAGTACCGCGAACTCGCCGCAACCAGCGACATCTGGGCTGCGATGTACTCCGCCGTCCGCGACTCCGTCCCCGACGCCGTGCTCACCCTCACCGGCCCATGGACCGTCCTGGAAGACGCCGCCCCACCCCCCGCCGACGCACCGCGCCCCTGGCACGCGACCCTCCCCACGCTCCTCACCCAGCGCCCCGAATACGCCCACCTGTTCCCCGGCGAGCTACGGGGATTCCGCAAGCACATGGTGACCCTCATCGAGGCCCTGCCGTACGTCAAGTACGTCTTCAACGAAGAGCAGATCAAGGTCACCCTCGAAGTGCCGCTTGAACTCCCCCAGGACGAGTGGGTCACGCCGTTCTCCTTCGACGGCCGCCGCAAGCCGAAACCCGTCCGGCGGCAGATCACCGTCACCCGCCGCCTCACCCTCCCCATCGGCGACCGCATCGGCGGCCTGACCCGCGCCGACGCCGAACACGCCTGGGACGAGCAGGCCGCCCACTGGGCCGGCGTCGTCACCGCCGCCAGCGCCAAGGCGTGCAGCCACTGCCGGGGGACCGGCCACGTGGCCGACGGCTCCACCGCATACGACACCAAGAAAACCCCGTAACCTCCCCCGGGCGGCACCCGCACGGTGCCGCCCCCGCCCCCCGGAAAGGGCCCCGGTGACTCCCCACCCGATCGACGTTCTCCTGCTCATCTGGGCGATCGGCGCCGCCATCAGGACGCCCCGCGTCCTGAAACGCTGGTCGGCCATCACCACCCGCGACCCGCTCACCCTGTGCGACGCCTGCCGCGACGAACGCCGCCGCCTCCAGCGGCAGGCCGACGAATGGGAGGATCTCGGCGCGGCCGGCGCCGCCCTGAACGTGCTACGGGAGGCCACCTCCTGGTGGATCGCGCCGCTCACCCCGCTCGCCCGGCGGGCAGTCGGCAAGCCCCCCTTCCCGAAATGCTCCAAGAAACCACAGTGCACCGCCTAGCAGAGACCTCGGCACCGACGCGCCCCCCTGGAAACACCACGACGGCGGCCCCCTCTCGCGCAGGGGGCCGCCGTTCGCCTGCCCCGACTCTACGCCCCCGCCGAGAGCAGACGTAAACCCCGCCGGCCCGCTACACCGGCCCGCATGAACACACACACCGCGCCCCCCACCCCCATCTACGACGCGCTCGCGCGGGAACGAGGCCTCACCCCCGCCGGCCCACCCACCCCCCGCCCCCGCGGCATGTTCGAGCCCGCCATCCCCCCCACCCTCACCCCGGCACCGGCGGCCCCGGCCTGCGCGCGCCCCGACGACACCGCCGAGTTCCCCCGCACCCCCGCCGCCCCCATGCCCCCGGCCTCCCGGTGAACCACAGGCAACCCGGGCAGGAACCCGGAACCCGCGCCCTGATCGCGGCCTACCGCGCCGGCGTCCTGGCCGTCACCGCCGTCCTGGTGTGGGCCGCGGCCACCACCACCGTCACCCCGCTCCGGTTCGCCACCTGCCTGGCCGCGGCCTTCGTCGTCCTGGCCGAAGTGACCCGATCCGCCCTGCACCCCCCGGAGAAAAACCGATGACCATCCTGCGTCTGCTTCCCGCCCTGCCCAACTGGGTCGCCGTCTGGGAGAACGCCGGCGAACCCGCCGTCCGCCGCACGCTCATCGCCTGGGCCCACATCCTGGAAAGCGAGGGACCTCCCCGCCTCACCGGCCTCGTCGTACCCCGGCCGGACGACCAGGCGGGCCCCGACCCCGTCCCCGCGGACCGGTTCGGCCCCGTCTCCTGCTACCTGCCCCGCACCACCCCCACCACGGCCGAGCTGCACGCGATGCGCGCCACATGCGAAGAACGGGCCCGCGAGATCCGGCAGAACCTGGCGGACGCCGGTGAACATGTCGAACGCGTCAGACGTAACGCGATCCGCACACTCCTGAACCGCGTCGGAGGCCGCGCGTGATCACCCTCCACGACACCACCGCCGACCCCGCTGACCCGGGCGACACCGGCCTGTCGCTGGCCGAGCACGCCTCCGCGCTCCTGGAGGGCCTCGGCATCGGCACCGACTCCCCGCCGACCAAGGGCACCGGACGCCGCCTCGCCACCGCGATGCGCAACCTCACCTATGGCCTGCACCTCAACCCCGGCCGCTACCTCCAGACCCTGACCCACCACACCCCGGACGGCCCCGGCACCCCCTCCACGTACGTCGCCGTCCGCGCCATCCCGGTCCGCGGCCTGTGCACCTGCCACGCACTGCCCTACACCGGCGCCGTCGACGTTGCCCACCTGCCGTCCGAAAACGGCGCCCTTTACCTCCACGCCCGGCAGATCACCCGGTTCACCCAGGCGCACGCCGCCCGCCCCACCAACGCCGAACTCCTGGCCTGCTGCGTCGCCCAGGGCCTCGACGCCCGCCTGGGCGAGAACAGCGCCGGAGTCGCCGTCCGCGCCGTTCTGCGCCCCTCGTGCGCCCTTCTGCACGACATCGGCCCAGACACCGCCGCCGCCGCGTTCTACACCACCCGCGCCCTGACCGGCCCCGCCCACCACGCCGCGATCCTCACCACCTGGAGCACCCAATGAACCTCGACGGACCCACCCCGGAACTCCAGGCCGCGCTGTGCCGCCACCTCGCCGCGGGCCTCTACCTCCGCGACGCCTGCACGCAGGCGGCGGCGGACGAGGAAGCCGTCCGCCGCTGGCTCGGCGAAGGCGCCCACGACGGCGCCCCGGCCGAGCTACGCGCCTTCTGGCAGGCGATCGAGGACGCCTCCGCCCAAGCCCGCGCCGAACTCCTCGGCGCCGCCCGCGCCGCCGCCCGAGGCGGCACCCTCGTCAAGGAGATCACCCGGGCCCGGCCGGACGGCGCGCGGGAGATCGAACAGCACTACAGCGCCCCCGACCCGCACGCCCGCCGGCTCCTCCACGACCGCGGCATCCCCCTGGAGGAGTCATGAACGACGAAGAACACGACGACGACGCCGAGCTCGCCTCCAAGGTCGGACGCAAAACGAAGCTCACCCCCGAACTTCAGGAAAAGCTGTGCGGCTACCTCGCCGACGGCCAGTACTTCCGCACAGCGTGCGCCCTCGTCGGCATCCACGAGGCGACCGGCTACCAGTGGCTCAAACAGGGCCAAGAGGCCAACCCCGAGCCGCCGTACCGCGACTTCGCCGACGCGGTGGCCCTCGCCCGCGCCCAGGGCGAGGCGAGCATGGTCGACGTGGTGATCCTTGCCGCCAAAGGCGGCGCCGTCGTCAAAGAGGTCAACCGGACCCGGGCAGACGGCTCCGAAGAGACCGAAACCCAGTACACCCCGCCGGACGGGCGGGTCGCTCTCGAATACCTCGCCCGCACCCGCGGCAAGGACTGGCGGCCCGTCAAGGCCGTCGAGGTGTCCGGCCCCGGCGGCGGCGCCGTCCCCCTCTCCCACGGCGTCGACCTCGACGCGCTCGCCGCGAAGGTCTCCCAGGCCCGCCGCGATCACGAAACCAGCCAAGGCAACGAAGGGCCACGAAGTGACGGAACGTGACCTCTGGGCCGAATACGACGCGCTCCGCAACGTCGCCGGGCTGGGGCGGGCAGACCTCGGGGAACTCCGTGCCGCGGCGCGCGCCGAACGGGCCGAGACCCGCGCCCAGCCGGCCGCCCGCGCCCTGCGCAAGGTCGCCGAGCTCGCAGCCCAGCACCTGGCCGACACCCGGCCCCGCGACGGCCGCCCCCCGATCCTCGGCTCCCTGGCCGGCGGCCCCGCCGTCGCCCACTTCGCGGAACTGATCCTGGCCATCACCGGACCCCCCACCGCCGAAAACCTCCTGTGGCCGGTGCCGGGGGAGGAGGAGCTGTGGCCACTCCTGCGCGCGGCCGCCGGACACCGCAGGCCGGAAGTGGGGGACCTGCTGGCCCGGCATTGCGTCACGCTCGGCGTGACCCCGCCCGGCGCCCGCCCCAGGCGCGCGCTCGTCCTCACCTTCGACACCGGCCGGGCCGCCGGCCGGTTCTTCGAGCTGAACGGGCACCGGCTCCTGAGCGGGCTGCTCGGCGCACTCACCGGCACCCTGTGGGACGTCACCTTCGGACCCGGCCCGGGAACCCACTGCGCCCCGCCTCCCACCCCGGAGCCCGACCCGCCCGCGGCCGGGGACGCGGCCGTCGAGGAACGAGTACGGCACACCATCGCCACCCACCTGCGCCGCCGGGAACAAGCCTGCACCCACCGCGTGCGGGACTCCCGCGGCCGGGGGCCGTGCCGGATGTGCAACGGAGCCAACCTCGCCACCCGCGCCGCCGAGGCGATCGCGCTCGGCCACTGGAACCTGCCCGCCGGGCACGAGACACCCGGCGACGTCCCCCCGTACGGCACCACCGAATACCGGTGGTGGATCGCCGGCGTCCGCCGCGCGCACCAGCTCGCCACGCATGGGCTCAAAGACCCGGCGCGCGGCTTCCTGAAGGCTGCCGAGATGCTCACCCGGCGGCACCCGGATGCCGCCGCCTCCCGCCTGGCGCGACTCGTCGCCGCCGCCTACCCGCCCCCCGGCGGGCACCACGCGCGGCCCGCGGCTGTGACTTCGCAGCTCCTGCGAGACGCCCGCGACAGGCTGCGCCAGACCCCTGCCGGGGGAGACCTGCTCTTCTCCGCCCTCCACCCCGCGCAGGCGCACCCTCAGGCCGAGGGGGGCGCCGCCGCCGGGGACGGCGGCCCGTCTGCGCGGTTCGGGATCGACGCCGCCGCCTCCGGCGCCACCGTCTACGACGGCGCCACGGGCCGCTACCTGCCCGCGTAGGAAAACGCCTGTGGGCGCCGGCCGTGTGGTCACGGCCGGCGCCCACAGGCGCTCTTGTGAGGGGACAGGTTCAGCAGTCGCCGAGCTGGGCCCACTCGTTGTAGGTGGCCACCGGCTCCGGCGGGGTCGGCGAGGTCTCCCCGGCGGGGGCGCACTCGGCCCGGGGGCCGTCGGTGCCGCCGTCGGCGGAGGCGCACCCGGTCAGCACACCGGCCAGGGCGAGCGCGGCGACGCCGACACGGGCGCCGCGGCGGGCGGGCGCGGAGGGGGCGGGGCAGGCGCCGGGCAGGGCGCTCAGGGTCTTGAACAGGCCGGTGGCCGGGCGGGTCTCGGCGAGGATCTTGTCCAGCATGGCGGCGCTCCTTGAAGAAGAGGGAAGGGCGGGGGAGAAGGGAGGGGGCCCGGCGGCTGCCGGGCCAGGCGCCGGCCCGCCGTGCGGCGGGCCGGCGCGGGCGGGTCACCGGTGGGTGGCGAGCATCTTCACGTAGGCGCGGGCCTCGTCCTCGGTGCCGTGGAACCGGACCTGCCGCTCGAAGACACCGTCGGAGGTGTAGGCGTTGACGCGCTGGACGGCGCGGCCGGGGCGCACGATCTCGGCGGGGGCGGTCGGGGTGGTGGGCATGGGGGCTCCTGTGGCTCGATCTGCGGGGCGTCCCTTCCGGACGCCTCAAACAATAATGCTTTTTTGAAAAAGCGTCAAGCGGTTTTCATGGGGGGCGCCGGTCTGCCCCCTCATCACCCCACGACCGCCGTCAGATCGGCAGCCGCCCCCTCGTCGTTCAGGAGGGGCAGAGCCGTCAGTCGTCGCCGTCAGTCGTCAGGGCGGGCCTTGGTGCTCCTGAGCCAAAACGCCTCCCCGTGCTCGTCCACCTGGCGGCCGTCGAGCTCCCACCCACAGATCCGGGCGAGGTCCTCCCATGACCACCGGCGGGCAGAGGAGTCCCATCCCCGGTCGGGGTGATTCATCAGGTAGGGGAGACCATCGCGAGGGCCGACGCGCACCAGGACGCGATCGGTGAAGGCCCGCAAGGGCTTGCCGGCCTCCAGGTCCTCGAAAACCGGGCAGCTTCCGCACCGGCCGCCGCCGGTGCAGTCGGCGAACCCCCCGCCCCACCGCGCCCTGCGGGTGTCCTGACTTTCGAACAGGGCGGCATACGAGCGCGGCCTGAGCGCGCACCGGCCGCGCGGGGCGCCCATGTGGGCGTTGAGCGTCAGACGGTTCCACCCCCGGCCGTCCGGGCCGCCCGGCTCGGGCTCGGGTGCTCTGAGGTAGATGGGCATGCGTTTCTCCGTTCACGAACGTGTTCACCAAGGGGAGGGGCCGCCCCCGCCGGGGCGGGGGCGGCGGGGCGGTCAGCTCTCGGAACGTCTCGTCCGGGACCGGTTACGCCGGGCGACCAGCAGCCACACGCAGAACCCGAGGGCGCCCATCACCACCACGGTGAGAAGAGCCGTGAGCACCACCGATCCGATGCCCAGGCCCTCCCCGGCCGCCACAGGGACCGTCCGGAACGCCATGCCAGGGTCAGCGGGCGCGGGCGCGGTCACGGTGGCCGCAGGCAGAACCACGGGCTCCCGCTCCTCCTGACGGGAGACGTCCGGCGCCGCGACGGGGGGAAGCGGCGGCGCGGCGACAGGGGCGGGCTGAACAGCGGGCTGGGCGGGCGGCACCGTGACGACCACCGGCACCGGCCGGGCCGCGTCCGGCGCCGCGCCCGTGGTCGGGGTCTTCTTCGCGGCGGCCTTCGGCGCCGGGGTCGGCGTCTTGGACGGCTTCGGCGTGGCCGTGACCGTCACGGTCGGGGCGGGCGAGGCGGCGGCCTGCGGCGTCTGGGACTCCTGCGGTGTGGCCGTGACCGTCGCCGTGGCCGTCACCGTGGGGGCGGGTGAGGCGGCGGACACCACCCCCACCGCCCGCGAGGCCATCGCGAGCGTCCCTTCGGCCACCGTGATGGTGTGGACGCCTGCCTTGCCCGGCGTCCAGGTCCCCGACAGGGTCACCATGCCGGTGCACAGCGCGCCGCCGGAACCGACGGCGATCCGCACCGGTTCACCGCCGGGCGCCGACACCAGCAGTTCCGGGGCGCACACCCCCGTCGCGGTGGCCTCGACCACCACCGCGTCCCCGGCGGTCAGAACCGCCCCTTCGGCGGGGGAGACCACGACACCCTTCGGCGCCGCCGCCACGGCGGGGGAGGGGGAGCCGAGGGTGGAGGCGGCCACGAGGACCGCAAGGACCGTGAGCAGGCCCAGGACGAAACGCTTCAAGGCGTTCCCTTTCCGGTTGGAGCGGCGGCGGCCCCGCGTGGCCACCGCCTTGAACACAAAAAACAATAACGTATTTTCAAAACAGCGTCTACAGGTTTTTGTGGGGGCGTGTCGTGGTGAGGGGGCGCACCGACCAGCGCGGCCCCCTCACCCGCCTACCTCAGCTCCACCACAGGCGCACCCGGTGCGGAACGTTCACCCCCTCCAACTCACTGGTGAACACCGTCACCCGGTCGGCCCCCAGCGCCGCGCCCGCCCGGCGCACCCTGTCCACCAGCCCGGCCCGCTCCTGCGGCAAAAGCCGCCGGTGCCCCCTCAGGTCGTGCGCACCGGAGCGGGCCTGGTGGGTCCAGAACGGGACGCCCACCACGATCAGCGGCGAGTGGTCCCGCCCCACCGCGTACCCCATGTAGTCGCCGAAGACGTCCCCGCCGAGCAGGTGAACGACCTGCTCGGCGCGGAAGTCGCCGTGGTCGCCGATCGCCCTCACGCACGCGGCGAACGTCTCGGCGTCCCGGACGTCCACCGTGAAATCGAGGGACGCGCCCGCGTAGCCGCGCCGCACGAACTCCACCGTGTTCTGATCCATGCTGTTTCCTTTCCGAAGGTGAACCCCCGGGGCCGGGCCGCTCCCGGCCCCGGTCGGGCGGCGTGCCGCCTACAGGCGGCCCGCGCCGTCCAGTTCGGCGAGGTACGCCGTGAGCTCCGCCCACCCGGCCGTCCGCGCCGCTTCGGGCACCACGACCGGCGCGCACCGCCCGCACGCCACGTTGCCCTCCGCGTTGCGCCGGGCCTGGGAGAGCAGGACCCGGCGCGGGCAGTGGTAGCACTCCTGCACGCAGCCGCAATCGCCGTCGCCGGCCCCCTTGCACGCCTCGGCGTCGCAGCAGCGGGTCAGCATGCGCTCGCCCACGCCGACGGTGCCGGGAAACGGGGTGCCGCACTCGGGGCAGTGCAGGTCGGTGAACGGGTCGGTGACCTCGCTCTCTGGCGGAAACAGGCGGTTTGCGCCCACTGTCGTCCCTCCTTGAAGGGCGGCGCCGTTCGCCGCCCCCCTCCGACAGTACCCCAAAAAAACCGGTTGACGCCACATAAAAAAAGCATTAATGTTTGAGGTGTTGGAAGGGGGTGAGCGGCGCCCCCTCAAACCGGAAGGAACCCGCATGAACCGGACCCGGAACGACGAGGCCCACCTCATCCACCTCATGCGCCTCGCGCTGACCCTGTCGTGGATGAGCCGCAACCCCGCCCTGGACCGGCGGGCCGCCGCCCGCCACATCAGCCGCGTCCAGGAAATCGTCGCCCGCCACTGCGGCGACCACACCGCCTACCGCGCCCTGGCCTCCGACATCTCCACGGCCCTGGCCTACCTCGGCCGCCGCGCCGCCGACTGCGGCTTCGACTGCGTCCGCGCCGACTTCTGCACCCTGCGCGACCTGGCCAACACCTACCTGCGCTCCCTCACCCGGGAACAGCGCGTCCAGCTCGCCAGCTTCCAGGGGTTCGACCACGCCCACCTCGTGGAGGAAAACACCCGCCCCGGCGGCGCCGGAGCCCTCGTGATGTGGCTCAACCCCGTCTACGACCGCACCCGCAACCCCGACCTGGCCAAGGTCCAGGCCGCCGCCGAACGGCGCTACGCCGAGCGCTACCCCGACCTCCAGCCCGTCTGACCCACCCCACCCCACCCCGGCCCCGCCTCACCAAAGGCGGGGCCACCCCTGAAACGAAAGGAACGGCCGACATGCCGACCACCATCACTCCCGCCACCCTCGCCCTGATCCTCACGCACATGGAAGCCGGGGAGGGCGAAGCCGTCGGCTGGGGACAGCCCGCCCGGCTCTACACCTTCACCGACAACCCCGCCACCGGCGGCATCACCATCACCGAGATGCTGCGGTGGGAATGGACCGTCGCCCTGCCCGGCCTCGCCCCCCAAGGCGCCACCGGCGACGTAGACCACGACCTGGAGCTGTACGCCGACCGCGCCCAGCCGCTCCCCGGCTTCCTCGCCCTCGTCTTCATGTACGAAAGCGACGCCGACCCCGACCAGGACGCCCCCGCCCGCCGCTACCTGACCGCGATCGACAAGGACGGCACGGCCTACCAGGTCACCCGCGACCGGGGGCACAGCCCGGCCACCGAGATCCTTCCCTCCCCCGAGCGGAACGCCTTCGGGACCGTCCTGGCCCGCATCGCCGCCGCCCTGCGCGGCTAACCACCGCTTCACAACGCCGGGCCGCGCACGCGGCGCGCGGCCCGGCACTCCCTCCACCGGAACAGGAACAGGAAACACCCGTTGATCACCGTGCACTGCTCACCCGCCCAGGGCATCACCGTCACCGGCACCAGCCGCGCCGACGGCTCCAACAAGACCCTGGGGAACCGATCCAAGGGCGGACTCGGCCTCAAATGGGGTAGCTACATCGGCGCCTGGTACGTGCCGCACTCGCGCGACCGCCACAACAGCGTCAACCGCCCCCGCGCCGAGCACATCGCCGCGACCCTGCGCGACGCCGGATTCGCCGTCACCGTCGAATACAGCGACGAAACCCGCACCGCCGCGACCCGCGAAGCCGAAATGTACGACCGCGCCGCCGCTCGCGCCGACGCCTACACCGCGTTTGCCCGCAACGCTGCCACCCGCGCCGACACCCACCGCGAAACCGCCCGCGCCGCCACGGCGGGAATCCCCCTCGGCCAACCCATCCTGCTCGGCCACCACTCCCAGCGCCGCCACGAAAAGGCCCTGGAACGCAGCGACAGCCACACCCGCAAGGCGATCGCCGAAACCGGCCGCACGGCCCACTGGACGCACCGGGCGGACGCCGCCGCCCACCTGGAGCAGCACCGCACCAACCCGCGCGTCACGCTGCGCCGCCTCCAGCGGCTGGAAGCCGACCGCCGCCGCTTCCAGCGCGCCCTGGACGGCACCCCGCCGCCCAACCACCGTGGACTCTACGATGTAAAGCCCGCCGCCGGTGAGCACCGCAAGCGCCTCCTACACGACCTCACCCAACTAGACGACGAGATCGCCCACTGGCGGGGCGTCATCGCCCAGGCCGAGGCCGACGGCGTGAAGCTGTGGGGGCCCGCCGACTTCACCAAGGGCGACTTCGTCCTTTACTCGGGCACGTGGTGGGAGATCAAGCGGGTCAACCCCAAAACGCTGACCGTGCCGTGGGGGATGTGCGGCGTCGGCCGCCGCGTCGTGCGGCTGAACGACGCCTACGCCCCCAACGGGGCGCTCACCACCTCCACCGACAACCTCCCGTACGACAAGGTGCAGGGCCGCATGGGCGCGGCCGAGGCCGCCGACCAGTACCCGCCCGCCTAACCCCCGCCCCTGGCCCCGCCCGGCGGGGCCAGGGGCCTCTCACCCCCCGGATCGGAGAACCCCTGTGAGCCTCGTCCGTCGCGCGATCAACACCGCGTGCGCCTTTTTCCGCCCCTGCCCCGACTGCCGCGCCCGCTTCCTCCAGCCGTGCGCCTACCCCTGCTCCTCCCACTGGAAGGACTGACACCGACCATGGGTTCCACCCGCGCCCTGGACGGCGAGATCAGCATCACCCCGCCCATCCCGCTGACCGAGATCCCCCCGGCCTGCCCGCACCTGCCCGCCAACAACGCCGCCGAGATGGCCCGCCACGACCTCCCCCAGGTCGGTCTCGTTTTCCGCGTCGAGACCGTCGGCGGCGCCGAGGTCGCCATAGGCCTGGTCCCGCCGGTCTTCTACGCCTACAAGCACGGCGCCCCGAAAGAGCTGGAAGAGATCGTCGCCGCGTACGGTCCCGGCCGCACCTTCAGCGGCGAGTTGACGGAGTACGGGGATACCTGGACGTCGACGATCTCGGTGGCAGACGGCAAGGTGATCATCACGCCAGACGAAGACGAAGACGAAGACGACGATGACGGCGGGTGGGACAACACCGTGCGCGCCGAGAAAGCCGAACCCGCGCTGCAACTGTTCGCCGACACCCACAGCTTTCACCCCGCAGACCGCGACCTCACCGACCCCGCCGCCGCCGAACAGACCGCCCAGGACCTCATCGGCGACCTGTGCCACCTGCTGGACCGGCGCGGCGTCAACCCCGGCGCCGTCCTCCTGCGCGCATACAGCGCCTACCTGATGGAAGGCCGGGAGGACGGCGCGGGCGAACAGCCCCCCACCGCGCACACCGCCCCCTGCCCCGACGGCGCCGCCGGGCCCGGCGCCCCCTGCCCGTGGGCGTGCTCCTGCTGGGGACAGCCCGGCGCCGCTCACCATCGCGCCACCATCTGACCCTCTTGTGAGCCGGGGCCGCCGTGCGGCGGCCCCGGCTCCCGCGCATCGAGGCGAGACACAAACCGCCCCCGTCCGGCACGGTGCCCCCATGCCAGCCCTACGCGAAGGAGCACACCATGGGCATCGACCTCATCACCCGCGAAGAATGGGGCGCCCGCGACCCCAAAGGCCCCTACAGCCGGCTGGCCTCCACCCGGGGCGTGAAAGTTCACTACACCGGCGGCAGCGTCGATCCGGGCATCGTCGGCGACCACGACCTGTGCGCCCAGCTCGTCCGCGCCTACCAGCGCCAGCACATGGACGGCAACGGCTGGATCGACCTCGGATACTCCATGGTCGCCTGCCCCCACCGGCGGGTGTTCCAGGGCCGGGGCCCCCGCCACGTGCCGGCCGCGAACGGCGCCGGCCTCAACTCCGCCCATTACGCCGTGCTCGCCCTCGTCGGCAACAAGGGCTTCACCCGGCCGAACGACGACCTGCTGTGGGGGGTGCTGGACGCCGTGGCCTACCTCCGCTCCCGGGGCGGCGCCGGACTGGAGCTCAAGGGCCACCGCGACGGCTACTCCACCGACTGCCCCGGCGGACCCCTGTACGCCTGGGTGAAGCGGGGCTGCCCCGCCCCCGCCGGGCACGGCGAACCCGCCGCCCGCGACCGGCACCCCTCCGAAGACGGCCGGCTGCTGATGTACGTGCAAGGCCGCCCCCTGATGCGCGGCCCCGACGTCCAGGAGTGGCAGACCACGCTGCGCGCGCTGGGCTACCCCCTGGCCGCCGACGGCCTGTACGGCGAACACACCGCCGCCACGACCCGCCGTTTCCAGCGCGACGCCCACCTGCCGGTCGACGGGATCGCCGGACCGGCCACCCGCAAGCTGGGCGCGGCCAAGGCGGGCCTTCACGCCGCGCTCAGACGGCGCCACTGACCGGCTGTCAACCAGATCCGGCACGTGACCGCCGCCATGCGCGTGTGATCAAATGCACCCATCCGGGCGGCTCGTCCCGCCGCCCGGACCTGATCCTTCAACCCCCACACAAAACAGCAGGTGAGCATGACGACACAGCGCCCCGCACCACCGGGAGTCGACCCGCACACCCCCAGCCCAGCACGCATATACGACTACGTGCTGGGAGGCACGGACAACTACGCCTCCGACCACGCCATCGCCGACCCCATCCTGGCCCAGGCGCCGGCCCTGCGCGATCTGGCGCGCGACAACCGGACCTTCCTCAAGCGCGTCGTGACCCACCTCGTCAGGGATCTCGGGCTGCAACAGATCCTCGACATCGGGTCCGGCCTGCCGACCCAGGACAACGTCCACCAGGTCGCCCAGGCCATCGCCCCCGCGACCCGGGTCGTCTACGTCGACAACGACGCCACCGTGCACGCCCAGGCCGCCGCGCTGATCACCGGCAACCAGTACGTCGGCTACGCCGACGCCGACCTGCGGAACCCGGCGCGGATCCTGGACGCCCCCGCGACCCAGGCCCTCATCGACTTCACCCGCCCCATCGGATTGTTGTTCGTCAGCATGCTGCAATTCGTGCCCGACGACGAGGACCCGCTGGGCGTGGTCCGCTACATCCTGGACGAGATGCCCTCCGGCAGTTACCTCGCCATCGCGCACGTCACCGACCACGGCATCGACCCCGCCGTGCACGCGAAAATCGAACAAATGTACGCCGGGGTTCCGGACCGGTTCCTGTTCCGCAGCAAAGCGCAGATCACGAAATTTTTCGACGGGTGGGACATCGTCGACCCGCCCGGCGTCACCCTGGTCGGGGACTGGACGGTCCACGGCGACCCCCCCGGGCCGCCGCGCCCGATGAACGCCTGGTGCGCCCTGGCCCGCAAACCCTTCACACCGGGCCACCTGTAGCGGTGCGGAGCTTGGCCGCGTACCGGGCGGCCCGGTGCGGGACGGCGCCGTCCGTCCCGCACAACGCGACCGCCTCCCCAAACCAGGCGGCGGCCTCCTGCTCGCGGCCCAGCAGCATCAGCGCGTCCCCGGCCCGCTCCGCCAGGCTCGCCTGCGTCACCGGGTGCCCCACCCGCCGCGCCAGCGGCAAAGCGGCCTCACACACCGCCAGCGCCCGCCCCGCCTGCCCGGCCGCGACCAGCACCCCCGCCAGACCGGCCGCCGCGAACGCCTCATACGCCGCATCACCACGGCCGGTGATGGTGCGGCCGATCTCCACCGCCGCCCCGGCCGCGGCCACCGCCTCGGCGTGACGGCCCCGCGCGGAGGCGACCACCCCCAGGGTGCGCAGGCACACCAGCTCCACATGCCGGTCCCCGGCCAGCCCCGCCAGCTCCACCGCCCGCCGGGCGTCCTCCTCCGCCCGCCCGGCCTCCCCCGACTCGGCCAGGCACCACGCCCGCAACGCCAGCGACCGCGCCCACGGCTGCCGGTCAACCAGCTCGGCGAACACCTCCACGCACGTGTCCAGCATCGGCAGCGCCCGCGCCGGACCGTCCGGTCCCCGGGCGGTCAGCGCCGCGACCCGGTGCCGGGCCTCGGCCGCCAGCCGCACGTCCGCAGCCGCCGCCGCCCGCATGACGGTGCGCCACATGTCGTGGGCGTCGCGCACCCGGCCCGCCCGGTACAGGTGCGGAGACAGCCGCATCGCGATGCCGTACCCCTGCCGGAACCGGCGGTCCGCGCACGCCAGCCGCACCACCTCCAGCAGCTGCGTGCACTCCCGCGCCAGCCACCCGCCCGGATCGGCGTCGATCAGCTCCAGCGCCCGGGGCGGCGCGTGCAGCGTCGAGGGCAGCCGGGCCGGCGGCGGAAACGCCGGCTCGCCCGGGATCTGGGCGCATGCCCGGTCGGCCAGGACCAGCCACCCCAGCAGCAGCCGGGCCACGCCCTGGTCCCGCTCCCCGCGCCGCTCGGCCAGCCGCGCCGCGGCGTAGTCGCGCACCAGGTCGTGCTGCCGGTAGCGGGGGTGGCCCAGCCGGTCGGCGCCGGCCGGGCTCAGCAGGCTGTGCGTGGTCAGCGTCTCCAAGGCCGCGTCCCCCTGGCCGGCGCCCAGCAGCATCTCCGCCAGCCACATCGGCCAGTCCCCGGGCCCGGCCAGCGCCAGCACCCGGAACGCGCGGCGCGCGCCGTCGTCGAGGGCGTCGTAGCTTTCGCCGATCGACGCGGCGACCGCCAGGCCGCCGCCCTCCAGTTCGGTGAGCCGGTCGGCCAGCAGCCGCAACGGCCAGTGCGGCTGAGCCAGCAGCCGGGCACCGGCGACCCGCACCGCCAGGGGGAGCCCGCCGCACGCCTCCAGCACCTCCCCGGCCGCGCCGGACTCCCGGCTGACCCGGTCGGCCCCGACGATCTCTTCGAGCAGGGTGAGGGCCTCGCCGCCGTCGAGGTGGGTGAGCTGCACGTGGCGTACCCCCGGGCCGTGCAGCATCACGCGGCTGGTGATGATCACCCCGCACCCCGCCGCGCCCGGCAGGAACGGCTGCGCCTGGTGCAAAGTTTCGGCGTTGTCGATCACGATGAGCATCCGGCGGCCGGCCAGTATCGTCCGCAGCACCGCGGACCTGGCCGAGGCCGTGGGCGGCAGCTCGGCGGCGGGCACCCCCAGGGAGGTGAGCAGCTCGGCCAGCACCTCGCCGACGGTCGCCGTCCGTGACAGGGACACGAAAAGCTGCCCGCCGGGGTACAGCGGCCTCAGCAGGTGCGCGGCGTGGACGGCCAGCGCGGTCTTGCCGAGCCCGCCCATCCCGCTGACCAGCACGACAGGTGTGGCCGTGGTGTCCGGCCGGGGGGTCAGCAGCCGCGTCAGGTGCTGGGTCTCCTGCCGGCGGCCGACGAAGTCGGTGATGTCCGGCGGAAGCTGCGCCGGCCGGGGCAGCACGACCCGCCCCGGCCGGGGGGGTGCGGCCCCCTGGGTGTCTGCGGAGATCTCCGCGTACGCCTGCCGCAACGCCTTCCCCGGAGGGTGGCCGGTCTCGCGCCGCAGCGTGTCGGCCACGTCCGTGTAATGCCGCAATGCCTCCCCCCGGCGGCCCCCCAGATACAGGGACCGCATCAGCAATTCGTGCCATTCTTCGGCCAGAGGCTCCCGCTCGGCCTCTTTTCGTAGGCCCGAAAGAATCGCGTGATGGCGGCCGAATTCCATTTCCAGACGAAAAAACATGGCGAGTGCCGTGGCGCGCTCGGACAACAGCGACGCCCGGATGTTATGCAACGGCGGGACCCCGCCGGGCAGATCCTCCAGAGGCGGATCCCCCCACAACTCCAGCGCCTGCCGCAGCAGCAGCGCCGCGGCCTCCCGGTCCCCGGACCGCGCCAGCACCATGCCGTCGGCCGCGAGCTTCCGGAACTCCTCCAGGTCCAGAACGTCGCCCCCGGCGAGCCGCACACGGTACCCGCCCGAAGTGCCCAGCGGAACCCGGCCCGGCAGGAGCCTGCGCATCTCCGCCAAGCACGACTTCACCGACCCGGCACGGTCGTGAAGATCCCCCCACACGGCCACGGCCAACGCCTCCGCCGTGAGGCCCGTCTCGCCCGCCGCGAGCAACGCCGCAAGCACCTTCCGTTTTGTCCGGGAAATGTGAATTTCGCCATCAGTGGCAAAAACCCGGACCGGTCCCAGGACAGCGAAACGCACTCCACCCCCCGCATCATCACGAATTGTGACCGTCTCAACGTATTCGGGATACTAACCGGATTCACACCGGTTTCCGACCATCCCCCCGCCGCGACACCGGCCACTACGCCACTACAGTCACAACTGCTCCACCCCACACACATCCGGCCTCACCCCGCACTCCCTCCCGGCTGCGACCAGGCCCCGGCACGGAGGGAAAAACGTGGACCAGAACTCCACCCCGCCGCCGGGCGGCTCCCGGCCCGTCCACCTGGTCGAGGCATTCCTCAAGGGGCCCGACGGCGCCGACCCCATGGCGCTCCTCACCCACATCACCACCGCACTCGACCACGCCGAAGAGGACGTCAAGCTCCTCAACGCCCTGCGCGCCCTGGAAATGGCCCGCCTCGCCGACAAAAAGGTCGGCTTCATCGGCATCGCCTACCGGTGCCGCCGCACCAAAGGGTGGGTGTCCCAGCAGATCGCCCGCGCCCGCACCGGGGAAGCCCTCGCCATCATCGAGACGATCCTCACCCAGCAGGCCGACCGCGCCCGGCGCGCCGCCGACGACGACCGCCTCCCCGACACCGGCCGCGCCACCGCCCGCCGCCGCGCGGCGCACCTCGGCGACATCATCACCCGCTGCGTGGAACGCGCCACCCGGACCAGCGCCGCCAAAACCGGCGCCGCCGCCCTCACCGTGCCCGGCTGGCGCGAGTGGCTCGCCGCGAAAACCGCCGCCCTCACCGCCTCCACCGCCGCGGCGGGAACCACCGCCGCCGCCGTGGTTCCCGCCGCCGCCACCGAGGGCGGCCTCTTCGCCGCCGCCATCGCGAAATTCGCCGCCGCCACCGGCACCACCGCCACCGTGGCCGCCACCGCGACCACCGTCGCCCTGGCCGCCGCACCCGCCGCCCCCCTGGTCACCGACGTCGTCTTCCCCGACCCGCCGGCCGTCACCACCCCCAAACCTCCCACCCCGGCCACGACCCCGTCGACGGCGCCTTCGTTCTCGCCGACCAGCGACAGCGCACCGACGACGGCCGGGGTGGGAAAAACCGACTCCCCACCGGCCGCTCCCCGCGGCCCGGCACAGATCACCGAACCGCCGGCCATCGCCGCCTGGCCCCAGGCCACCGCCACCGGCGTCGTGGCCACGGCGGCGGCCTCTCCAACCCCGGCGATCCGCACCCCCCGGCCGCTCTCCTCCGCGTCCCCGCTCACGCAGCCGCCCCCCACCCCGAGCCCCGCCCCCTCCCCACCCTCGGCCACGCAAGCCGCCCCCACCGCGCAGCCGTCCCCGACCCCCACCGCCCCCCAGGCATGCGCCGGCGCACCCACCCCCGGCACCCCTGCCCCCTCCGCCCCGGCCTGCCTCACCTCACCCGCCCCGCCTTCCGCCGAGACGGCCACCACCCCCACGGCCGTCCCCGCCCCGGCCGACACCCTGCAAGGCGCCCTCTCCGTCCACCACCTGCGGCCCACCTGGAGAGCACCCCGCCAGGCCAGGAAACGCGCCGCCCACCCCCGGGTGGCCTCCTCCCGCCAGGAAACGATCGTTCCTTCCACGGCGTGGGGGAACGGCGCCGCCCGCGGACGCCAAGCCGGGCACTGACCCCTTACGCCACGGCCAGGACGTCGGGACAGGGCTTTTCGAACACCTGTCCCGACGTATATATAGGGGCCCGCTACAGGCCCTCCCCGGAAGATCCGCCGGAAGCGGGGGACAGGGGCACACCCGTCCGGGCAAGGTCGGCGAGGGCGAGAAGCAACAGCTCGCCCCTCGCCCATCCATGACCCGACCCGTCGTGCGCGGCGAAGGCGTCCTCAAGCTCGCGGCCCCGGGCGAAGACGGCGCCGGGGTCGACGCCGAGCGCGGCCGCGACGTCCCTGACCGCGCGATCGAGGTACGGGTCCTTGTGACTCATGAGCGCCCCTATATACAGGTGTGATTTCGCGCCACCAACCTACCCCCGGATTACTTACGAGAATGCCGGTTCTCACAAGTAATCCCCGATAGGATCAAGAAACATCCCCGGAAAGGAGCACCCCCTGATGTCCGCCTCGAACACGACGGTCCGCGTCACGGTCGAGATCCTTACGCGCGGCAACTACAACGAGGACTTCCCTGTCTCGGCCACCGAGTGGAACGCCATGGACGACGACCAGCGCGACGAGTTCATGAAGCCGCTCATCGAGCAGGCACTCGCCAACTGTGTCGGCATCAGCTTCCGAGAGGTCTAGCCGATGACCACGAACCCCGCGACAAAGCACATCAAGGGCACCATCGCGGCCCTAGGCGTTCCGCGACGCTCGATCGTCGCCCGCACCGACCTCGGCATCACGTCCGCCGCAGTGCACGACCCCGCGCACCGGCTCCTCGTCGCGGACCGCGCCGAGGAACTCGTCCGGTCAGGGCGATACGGCGTCTACATCACCCGGTACCCGTGCGGGTGCGTCCCCACCGTGCGGGTGAACAACGACCCGCGCCACACCGGACAGGTGACCACGAGGCACGAGGAACCCCTCGGCCACACCTGCCCGGCTCCCCGTGTGTGAAAAGGAAGGACCGATCCCTTGACTCCCGACGACACCCCCTGGACGAGAGCCCTCAACGACCTGCACCGCCAAGAAGGGAGAACTGACCCCTTGACCTCCGATGACATCCTGCGCCGCTGCCGCTGGGCACTGGACCACGGGGGCCACCCGTCCGCCGCGTGGTCGACCGGCGAACAGCTCGCCGTGGCCATCGTCCTGAAGGACCACGCCCACCTGGACGCCATGGGCTACACCGTGGAGCAGGCATACCAGCGGGTGCTCGCCGGGATGGTGTCACCGCCCACCGACCTCGGGGCGTGGTTCGAGGCCATCCGCGTCAGGCTGGCCCCATGACCACTCCTCGACGCCGGAGAGGCGTTCGTCGTCGCCGCGCGCCCGGCCGGAGTCGAGTGGACCAACGACCAGGTGCTCCTCAACGCCGAGCACGGCGCGCTGATCCACGGCGCCGCCTCAACCCCAGCGCACGGAAGGTGACCAGTGACCACCCCAGACCAGAACTCCGACCAGACGCCCTCCGCCGACCTCGACCCCCAGCCCAACGCCTCCGCGTGGGGACGCCCGGCCCTCTCAGGCTCCTGCCCGCCGTGGTGCGCAAACACTGGAGCAAGCCACGACGGCTCGGGCGGCGTCCGCGTCCACAGCACCGAAAGCATCGGCCGGCTGTCCGGCGCTACCGTGAGGCTGTCGCAGACTGAGGCGTTCGGCAAGATGGGCGCCCCTACCGTCTACCTCATCTCCAACTCCGGGGTTCACGTCGAATTGCTGACCGCCGACGCCACCGCCCTGGCCGACATCCTCGACGCCCTCGACGTCGACAGACCCGGCGCCGTGAACCAGCTCGCTGACGCGCTCCGCTCCCAGGCCGCACTTGCCACCGGCAAGGAAACCGATCAGTGACCACCACAGAGGCCACGATGACCGCCGTCACCCGCGTGCACGCCGCCGCGATCCTCCTCGCCCCCCACGGCCGGACCGTCCTCCTCCTCACCCAGGACGGGGAACTGCTCCACACCACCCCCGACGACGCCCTCCGGCGCACCATGTACGGCGGCCGGGTGCTCCTGACCAAGGCCGACCTGCTCGACGCCGGGGCTCGCATCGTCCCCAACTCCGGCGGGCGGCTCGCCCCCGGCTCCGGGCCGATCGTGGACGCGATCCTGGACAGCCTCAACGCCGAACTCCGGAACACCGGATGATCGCCCCCCGCGTCTTCGACGTCACCGAGCGCCGCGCGCAAAGCGACGAAGCCGCCGCCGCCGCGTGGCCGGCGGTCCTCCAGCGGTTCCGCTCCCGAGCGGGCCGCCTCGAAACAATCCCCTGGGACGGAGACGGCCACGCCTTCCTCCAGCCACGCCACACGTCCCTACACGTGGAAACCCTCGTCCTGCGCGGCAGCGTCATCACCAGCAGCACACTCATCTTCGCCCCCGTCCACAGGCGGGGCCGGTTCGCCGTATACCAGCTCGATGAGGCAGCGTTCGTCGTGGTGTGCGACGACGAAGGGTTCGGGGCCCCGTACCGAAGCGACGACCAATCCCTCGCGGTGGAGGTCTGCGAGCAATGGGCCGCAGAGTTCCCCCAAGCGAACGGAGGGCCACGTGGCCACGTCCGCGCTTGACCTGCCCGAGGGGTACTACGCCATCCGCGACCCGCACACCCCCGACCTGTTCTCCTACTGGCGCCGCCACGACGCCAAGACCCGACGGGGCACCCGGCCCGAATTCACCGCCTGGCCACCCAAGGCACGCACCGGGCCGATCCTCTACAAGGCCGACGTCCCCGCAGACCTGCACGGCCGGGCCCGCGCCGAATGGGTGAACACCTGGTACGGCAAGCACCGCGCGCCGTACACCGCGGCGGTCGTCGACACCATCGCATCCGACCCCATCGCCGCCGGCCGCCGCTTCGCCGCGCTGACCGTCCGCTGCTGCCAGTGCGGCCGAGCCCTGCGCGACGCCCTGTCGAAGGCGTACGGCATCGGCCCCGACTGCCGGGAAGGCATCCCCGCCGAGATCCTCGCCCTGTACTTCACCCCGCGGGTCGGCCGCGCCCACGCCGACCACGAAGCCGGAAAGGCCGCCTCCAGATGACCATGCCCCCGTACCAGCCGTCAGACGACAGCGTCCTCGTCAACCCCATCGCGCCCTTCGGGTCGCCCGAGCTGGGCGCCCTCGTCACCACCCTCTCCGCGCACCTTCGCAACCCCGAATACCAGATCGACTTCGGCGGCCCGGTGAGAGTGCAGGGCACCGCATGGGCACCTGCGGACGCGGCGCGCTCACCCGCGACGCGGCGCGCCCTGTACGACGCCGCGGAGCGTGCGGTGGCCGCCGCTGAGGGCCTCGGCTGGGCGCATACAGCACAGCCCGAGATCACGCTCGCCGAACGGGAACTCATGTTCGGGAGGCGCATCGGCGCGCACGTGCTCCTGACCCTCCACCGCCCCCACCACACCGGAAAGGCCACCACCCGATGAGCACCGACCCCGCCGTGGCCTTCTACACCGCCCGCCTCGACGAAGACGAACGGACCGCGCGGCGCATCCAGGCGACTCGCCACGGCACGCTCATCGTCGCCCCAGGGGACGGCGAGTCACCACCGGTCTTTGAGATCAGCGGGGGCAGGCTGCTGGCCGAGGTGGAGGCCAAACGGAAGCTCCTCGCCCGCCACACCCCCGAACCGATGAACGGATACGACAGCGACGTCGACGACCCCTCAACGTACGCGCCGGGCTGCCCCGCCTGCCAAACCGGCGTGGTACAGCCCGGCGACTGGCCATGCGAGGAAATGCGCGACCTCCTCAGCGTCCACAACACCCACCCCCACTACCGCGACGAATGGCGGCCATGACCACGGCCCTCCCGGCAGGGGCCACCCCGCCCCGGCCTTCCGGGAATCGAGTTTCACAAGGCAATTCGTCTCCCGCGCGCGCGGGGGGACGCCACCACCGACCCTGAAAGGGGGGGCCTGCACGTGACGGCTTTCTGGATTGATGAGGACTACGACCGTGACCGCGCGTCGCAGGGCGGCTCCCGGTACGGCAACTACGTGCGGCGGCACCTCGATGAGTTCGACGACGACTGGGAGGGCCCCGCCGCGGCGGCGGTGGGGTTCGCGGCGGCGGCGTGGCGGATCGCCACAAGCCCGGTCATGTCGCCCGGCTACGTCCGGTCCCACGGGCGGGTGCTGGCCTCCCGGGTGGAACGCAACCCCTGGGACGGGGGGTTGCGTGGCGTGGTGGAGCTGGCCGTGCCGTGGCCGGCGCAGCTCGCCCAGGATGAGCAGGCGTGGCGCGGAGACAGCCGGTGGTGGCAGGGATGGGAGAAGGACCACGGCCGGTTCTTCGAGCCCGGAGAGGAGCAGGCGGCGGGGGCGCCGTACATGCTGACGACCAGCCGCCTGATGTTCCCCCTCACCGTGGAAGGGCTACCGCCCGCGCCAGCCGGGGCGGGCGGCGACGTCGCCAGGGGGGCGGCGGCCGCGGTGGCGGTGCTCGTCGGCAAACTCAACACGGTGGTGGACCCGATCATCGAGCGGCTGGAGAAGTAACGTGGCGAGGCTCAAACGGCCGGCTCCGGCGGAGAACGGGCGGGAACGGCCGTGACCGCCGGGCAGTACCTCCCGGCGGTCGCCGGCCAGGAAGCGGGGCGGCTCCCCAGCCTGGTGGTGGCCGACCCCGCGAAGGACCCCTACCGGGCGTATCTCGACCGGCTGGACGACAAGACGTCGCGCCGCACCATGCAGGGGTGCCTGGACCGGATCGCGCGGCTCCTCAACCCGGACGCCGCGTCCGGGGAGGGGCAGCCGTGGCACCTGCTGAGGTATGAGCACACCAGCCGGATCCGGGCGATGCTGCTGGAGCAGACCCACGTCAACCCCCGCACCGGCCAGGCGGAGCCGTGGTCGGCGGCCTACGTCAACAAACACCTGGTCGCGCTGCGCCGCGTGCTGAAAGAGGCATGGCGGCTCGACCTGATGACCGCTGAGGACCGGGCCCGCGCCGCCGACGTCGACGGCGTCACCGCGACCCGGCTGCCGAAAGGCAAACACGTGCCGGCCGAAGCGGTCGGCGCGGTGTTCGCCGCCTGCGACGACGACGTCGACCAGCACGGTGTTGTGCGTCCGCTGGGGGTGCGTGACGCCGCTCTGCTGGCGGTGCTGTACTCCACCGGGTGCCGCCGCGCCGAGCTCGCCGGGCTGCGCCTGGCCGACTACGACCCGGCCGAACGCAGCCTGCGCGTACTGGGCAAACGCAACAAGGAACGCACGGTGTTCCTCACCTCGGAGGCGGTGGCCCGGCTGGAGGCGTGGATCGCGGTCCGCGGAGAAGACCCGGGCGCGCTGTTTCCCCGCATCTACAAGGGCGGCGCGATACGGGTCACCGAGCGGGGGGCGGCGCACCTGACGCCGGAGGCCGTCCGCGCCATCCTGGGCCGCCGCATCGAACAGGCCGGCGTCGCGCCCCGGTCCCCCCATGATTTCCGCCGCACGTTCATCGGGGAGCTGCTGGACGCCGGGGTCGACCTGGCCACCGCGCAGGCGTTGGTGGGGCATTCGTCGCCGGCGACGACCGCCCGGTATGACCGGCGGCCGGACCGGACCCGGCGGGCGGCGGTCGACCGGCTCGTCATGCCCCCTTCCCGCCGGGTACGGCCCTGACCGTTCCCGGGGCGGCCGGGGCCGTTACGGCTTCCACGCAGGCCCGGCAGGAGCGGGGGCAGCCCGGGTCGAACGGTGTCGGGGCGGTCCCGTCCATGAGGGGTTGCGCCCAGACCTGCCGGCCGGGGTGGGAGCACGCCGCGGCGGCGGACACGCAGGTCGTCGCGGCGGGCACGGCGTGCCGGATCGGGGAACAGCCGGCGAGGTCGGCGGCGGCGCTGAACAGCGGGGTCATGCGGCCTGCGCCTGGGGGTCGTGCAGGAGCGTGTGGACCTCGGCCTCCCGGTAGCGGTGGTGGCCGCCCAGGGTGGCGACTTCGGCGGGGGTGAGCAGGGGTTCGATGTGCGGCTTCACGGGCGTTTCCCTCGGTGCGGGGTTGGGGTGGTGCCCCGGGCGCCGCGGAGCGCATCACGCGGCCCGCCCGGGGGTCTACAGGGGCCGCCGGCCGACACGGCGGACGAGGTCGGCGCCCAGCAGCACGGCGGCCACCGGCCACAGGACGCTGCCGCCGAGCGCGGCCAGCACCAGCAGAGACCGGGGCCCCAACCCCAGCAGGCGGGCACCCGGGGCGAACAGATGGCGGGTGAGGTGGGGGACGGTCGCGAGGGCCAGGCCCCACACGGTGAGGCAGGCCAGGGCGACGCAGGCGTACCACCACAGGCCGCTGAGCACGTCCGTCGCGGGTCCCATGGGGTGCTCCCAGCAGCAGGTAGAAAGATCAGGAGGGGGGTGGTGGTGCGGGCCGGGCCCCCCGGGTCATCCGTGAAACCCCCCGGGGGGGTCCCGGGCCCGCACCGCCCGCGCACCCTTTCCGGAGTCCGGCGTCCCGGGTGCGCGGGCCGCGCGGCGCACGGCGCGGAACATCCCCACACGGGTGCCCCGCCCATGTCGCGCCGCGCCGATCTAGGGGGTGAGGTGTTCCGTGATGCGTTTGGCGACGTCCTTCAGGGCGCGGTCGAGGTCGCCGTTCGGGTCCTTCGCGTCGCCGTGCCCCTCGGGGGTGGGGTCGGCGTTTCGGCCGGTGGGGGTGCCCCAGTAGACGGTGTCGCCGCGATCGTCGGCCCAGATGACGAGGCGGGCCAGGACGTGCAGGCGGGGGACCTGGCCGGTGTAGGTGAGTGTGGTGTGCACGTCCCGCCGGCGGAGGAGGTCGCGCAGCCGGTCCAGGGTGATGACCGCGCCGTGGCGGGAGAAGTGCGTGCCGAGCCGTTCGGCCACGGGCACGTTCGGGGGAAACATCACGGGTCGGCTCCTTTGCCGGGGAACGAGTGGCGCCGGGGGTGGGGGTGGCCCCGGGAGTACAGCCCTCCACCGCCGCGGTCGGCGCCTCGGGAGCGGTGGAGGGGCGGGGGCCTCTCCCGGGGCCACCGGGGAGTGGCCAGGCCCGTGGTGATCCCCGGGGACCCGGGGGTGGGGGACGGGGATCACGAGACGGTCAGGGCCCGCCACAGGTCTGTTGGGGGGGTCATTGGGGGCGGGCATCCAGCACCACCTCCGGCGTCCGGAGGGCGGCGGCCAAGGGGGCGAGCCGCTTGGCGGCCAGCTCGATCGTGCTGTACACCCCGACCCGGGGGCCGTCCGGCGACCGGATCCCGGCGGGCACGACCCACCAGACGAGGTTCCCGTCGGTGAGCGGCATCAGGCCTGGGCCGACGGAGATCGCGTAGCGGCCGGACCTGAGGGGCCAGACGTCGCACGGGACGCCGAGCTTGGCGAGCGCGGCCTGGAGCCGCTGGGCCAGGCGGGCGGGGGCGCCGTCGTCAGCCATCGGTACGGCCCGCCGTGGTTTGCTCCAGCAGCTCGGCCAGGCCCTCGACGGTGGTGTGCCGCAGCACCGTGTCATCGCCGGTGGCGTGAGCGGGTTGGGCGCACCAGTCGCCGTGTCCGCCGTCCTCCAGCATCTCGCGCCAGATGAGCCAGCCGGGGTGACTGGACTGGAGGATCTCCGCGAGGCTGGGCCCGTAGCCGTCCATGGGAATCACCGTACGGAGGCGCGTTGCTACGCTCCATGAACGGGCCGGGGCAGTTCCGCCCCGGCCCGCCCTCAACTCACACGCTCCGTGTCAGTCGGTCAGGCTGAAGAACCGGACGAGCTCCCGCTGGTCCGTCGTCAGCTTCCGCTTGGCCCTGCTGACGATCTCCCGGGTGGTGTCCAACCCCAGCTGCTGGTACCGCAGCCACTCCGGCGCCTTGCGCCGCAGCCCGGTCATGATCTCCACCGCCCGAGGTACGTCGCCGATGCGGGCGTGCGCGCGGGCCGCGTCCAGCAGCGCCCGGTTCCACGTGCTGGAATCCGTTCGTCCGGCCCCGCGCGGCAGCCGTTGAAACAGCTCGACCACCCTGCCGGGCTCCTCGGCGACCGCCGCGTTCTCCGCCCGGCCAAGAGCCGCGGTCAGCGGCCCGAACGTGTACGTAGCGTCCGATGAACGCCTCTCCCGCCCGATCCGGTCACCGGCCATGACGGCCAAGCTGGCGTACTCCTCGGCGTCGTCAGGCCGGTTGTCCCGCGCGGCGGCGGCAGAAGCCCGGCTCATCAGCCGGCCCCAGGCGCTCAGCTCCTCGGGCGTGGCGCGCGACATGCGAGGCTCCAGCGCGTCAGCGGCGTGCAGGCACAAGTCCACCACCTCGCGGAACCGGCCCTGCCGCATCATGGCCCACGCCTGGAAGGACACGGCGGCGCTCACCAGAGACATGTCCCCGATGGTCAGAGCGTCCCGCTGAGAACTCTGAATGGTGGCCAGCGCCAGATCGTGCGCCCGCACCTGGATGAGGTAGCGGCCGGCCAGGTTGCTGGCCCTGGCACGCAGCCGCAACGCGCCGGCCTGCCCCGCGCCCTCGTCGAGACGCGCGACGTGGTGCTGGGCGGACACCAGCAGCGGCGGCAGCAACGGCGCCAGCTCGTCATACCGGTTGCTGTGGTAGATGCTCTCCAGCGTGTCCATCGCCCGCTCCAGCCGGGGCAGCGACAGGTCGCCGTCGTCCGCCGAATACAGGGGGGTTCCTCCCAGCCCGACGGGGGGCGCGACCGCCGCCCGGATCGGCGCCAGCACGGACTCGTTCGGCCCGTCGAGCACCGGCTCGGGCGGGCCCGCCGCGACGAACGTCACGGTCACCACCCCCAGCGCCCGCGCGAGGGCGTGGTAGGTCTCCATCCGGGCGGTGCCCCCCTGCTCGATCTTCTGGACCACGCGGGCGGAAAGGCCGGCGTGGTGGGCGAGGTCTTCCTGGGTCCAGCCCTGCCCGAGCCGCAGAGCGCGGACCTTGTCCGCTATGTCGTCGTGCGTGGTAGCGTCGTGCACGGCCCTGTACCTCCTACACCTGGGGATCTCATCGTCATCAGGCTAGGCGGACAGGGCCTACCCGTGTCTAGAGTCGCGATCATTTCCCGGGGCGGGGGTTCTCGGCCCGGCAGGGGCCGCCAGAAAGCGGCCCCTCATCGGAGCAAGACGTAAACCCCACCGACCCTCTACCGTCCGTTCTCCCATCCCCCACCAGGGAGAACAGATGCGACCGACGACGCGCTTCGCCGAACTGCGCTCAACCCGCCGCCACCCCATGGTCGTGCGCCGCTACTCGCCGGCCTCCCGCCGCCGCCTGCGCCGCTGCCTCCTCCTGGCCCACCAGCTCGGCCTGCACGTCCTCGTCGAACACAACCGCGCGTGGCTCCTGCGCGTCTACCTGCTGACCCTCTCCGGCCCCACCGCGAATCTCCACCGATTCGAACACGTCGTACGCCGAGTCGAACACCGCCTTCACCCCCAGACCGCCCGATGAGATACGACAACCTGATGCGGGGCATCCCGCACCCGGACAACTGCGTGTGGAGCGTCGACCCCGCGCACGGCAAGCAGTGGGAGAAGTGCATCAAGGACCCCCGCTGCACCCGCTGGCGGCACCGCCCCCTCAGCAGGGGAGGACCAATCGGCCACAAGAGCCCCACCGTGTGCCCGAAGACCGGCGGCGACCACGACTGGCAGCCCGTGTCCTTCCGCTTCGAGACCCAGCTCCTCGACCAATACGGCCGCGTCTCGATCCGCCAGCCCGACGTCGACGCCGGCCGCGTCTACATGATCTGCGTGCCCTGCCGCTCTCACACCTACCTCGACACGACATGGGTCGGCTACCGGCTACTCCACCCCTTCGAGGAAGAGGAAGACGCCGAGGCCCGCCGCCGGAACCCGCAGGACTACGACGAGGAAGAGAAGCCGTGAACCCGTCCGAGATCACCGGCCGCACCTGGTTTGGCCATGGCTGACCGGGCCGTCCACCTGCGTATCCGTACCGGCGTGGTGGCATGCGGCCTGCACCGCTCCCGCCGCTGGAAGTCGATGGACATCACCTCGTCGAACGGGCTCCGGCGGGTCACCTGCCGGGGATGCATGCGCACCGCGGCCGCGCAGAGCATGAGGCACAGCCGATGAACTCCCACCGCACCTGCCGGCTCTGCGGGAACGGCCGCCTCATGGAAGCCCCGTGGTCGCTGCGCGACGGCGACTCCTTCGACGTGTACGACTGCGGCCACGCCTCCGACGGCTGGGAAACCGCCCTGAACATCCCCCTCATCAGCTTCACCACAGACCAGATCAACGAGACAGCGCGCATCATCCGCGCACACGTCGGCGGAATGCGGATCCTCACACAACTCGGCCTGATCGCACCCCCGGCCGCCGCGCTGGAGCCGACGCTGGCCGCCCCCGCCGTCGCCGGCCCCCTCCCGGGCAGCGCCTGGCCGGCAAGAAACCAGCCACCCGCCCCCGGAAAGGACCACACGGTGAAGGCCATACGGCACCCCAGCGGCTCCCTGTGCCACGCGGACTACACCCCCGGCCCGGTCCCGCCCGTAACACCCCAAGGGCACGCAGGCCCCCGGGCCCCCGTACGGATGTGCCCCGCATGCGGGCAGCCCGGCATCGACTGGATGCCGCCACCCCCGAACCCCGACGCCCTCGAAGAAGCCGAGGCGTTCACCGGCTGGCTGCGCGCGGCGATCGAGGCCAAGCAGCAGACCGCCGTCGCGGCGTGCGGCCTCATCCCCCTCGACGACGACCTCACCGAGCACGGCCCCGGCCCCGGCGTGTGGGAGGTCGAGGACAACGGCGGCCCCTGGATCCGTGAAGCGGAAGGCTACTACCGCGAATGGGTCGCCACCGATCGCGGCACCGCCCCCAGCGAGTACGTCGAGCCGGACCCGGCGCACGCCGCGCACATCGCGGCCAACGACCCCCGGTCCGTGCTCGCCCGCTGCGCCGAAGACCTCGCCCTCCTGGACGAACACCAGCACCGGCTGCACCTCGTCCTGGACGGGCCCAGCCCCGCCGAGACCCGGCACACCTGCGGATTCTGCCGAGGCCCGCGCTTCCCCTGCCGGGTGCTGGCCCGCATCGCCCGCCCCTACCGCTACGACCACCCCGGATGGAGAAACGAATGGACCCCGTAACCGCCGAAGGAACCGCCCCGGGTGATCGCCTGGCCCGGCCCGCCGTACGCAGGTTCAGCCCCCGCCGGTACGCCTGCATCGCCCGCAAATACTGGCGGGCGAACCCACGGCGCGCGTGGTGGGTGCTCCACGTGTGGGACGAGATCCTCCGCGACCTCCACACACCGAAGAACCAGCCCACCGCGGACAACGACCCAGTGGGGCGGGTGGAGGCGGCGCCGCCGGGCCCCGCTGATGGGCTGCCGTGCGTGCCGGACGGGTTCCCGCGGCGGGAGAACACCGCTGAAGCGCTACGCGGCGAGCTCGCCGCCGTTCTCCGCCGCGACCTCCGCCTGCGTCTCGGCTCGAACGCCCTCGCCCAGGCCCGGCGTGGCGAGCCGATCGCGCTCTCCGGCCGGGAGGCGGACATCGTGGCCGACGCCGTGCTGGCGGTGGCCGCCCCGCACATCGCCGCCCAGGCCCGCCGCGACGTCGCTGAACGCGCCCTGAACGGGGGCCTCCCCGTGGACATGGACGAGTGCCGCATCATGGCCCGCTACCGGAGGCAGGGGCGGCAGGACGCGGGAGCCGAGATCGCCGACCTGATCGAACACGTCATCGGCGAATACCCCGGCAACGGCATCCCCCGCCCCGTAAACGACCAGGGCCAGCTGCTCATCGACTTCGAATGGGCGGCATGGCTCGCCCGCAACGCCTGACTCAAGGAGACCGGGACCAATGCCTGAACCCACCTACACCCTCGACGAGGCGCGCGCCGAACTGGGGCGCCGGGAGTGCCGAGCCCACGGCCACGACTACGAACACGTCGGGGCTCCCCGGACGGACACCGGCGAGCGGGACCTGGCGGGCGTGGTCTGCCCGCAGTGCGGCCGGTCCTGGCCGATCGCCGCCCCCGGGCAGCAGCCAGCCGACGCCGAACAGGTCCGCGCCGAGGAGCGCGCCGCCATCGCCCGCATCCTGTGCGGCCGGATCGAACGAGGCGAACATGTCTGACAGCAACATCACCGACAGCTTCGACGTCCCACTGGTGCTGGAAGCGGTCGCGTGGCTGCGCGCCGCCGTCGGCGACCGGCTGGCCGCCGCACGGGCCGCGACCGGCGGCGTGTGGCAGCTCGTCGACGCCATCCCCGGCAGCGGCCCGTGGGGCATCCAAGCCGACTACGCCCACGCCCATGAGGCGATCGCTTCCTGGGGGGCGGACGGGGGAGGCATCGAGCGCCGGGAGAACGGCGCCCACATCGAGGCCAACGCCCCCGGCCGGATCATCGCGGACGCGGAGTTCCACCTCGGCCTGCTGAACCTCCACACCCCCCAGCAGCAGAACATTCTCCGGTGGGTCGACGACGGGTGGCGAAGCGTGCCGTTCGTGACCTGCTCCCACTGCGATCTCGGCGACCCCTACCAGACGGTGTGGATGGGGTACCCGTGCGCGACGATCAACCACCTGTTCCACGCCCACCGGCACCTGCCCGGCTACCGGCCGCAATACGCCCCTCTCCCCGCTACACCCCCTCCTGGAGCCCCCGATGAACGTTGACCTGATCTTCTCGTTCGGCTTCGAGCTCTCCAAGCGTGAGCGCCTGGCCCGCGAAGCCCTGCGCACCCCGGACGGCCCCGCCGCCGGCCGGCTCCGCGACGAGGCGCCGTTCGACACCCTGCTGGGGTGCGTCGCGATGCGGCACCTGCTGGATCTGCTGACCGCCGCCTACCGGCGCCGCGACACCGCACAGGACACCCACGGGGCGGAGCACCCAGGCGGCCCCGGCGAGGAGACGCTGCCCGGCCTGGAGCTCGCCGTCCAAACGCTGGCCGCCCAGTTCGACGACCCGACGCCGGCCGTGCGGCGCATGCTGGAGGCCATCGCGGACGCCTGGGAGCGCGGCGACCCCGGCCCCGCGTCCCACGAACGGGTCCTCATCGACCAGGTGGGCTACGGGTTCGAGGCCCCCGCGGACATCGCCCCGCTCCGCGAACTGACCCCCGCGCAGCGCCTGTTCCGCCCACACCCCAACCTGAGGGTCTTCCTCCACGCCGGTCTGCTCAACGGGGCGACGGTGTCCACCTCCCGGGCAGTCCCACCGCGGGACGCCACCCCCGCCCGCACCTGCAACATAGGGCTGCTGCACAGCGCGGAAGCACTGTATGAGTGGCGGTCCCGCAACGGCCTCACAACATCGCTGTGCGGATCCTGCTTCGCCTGGTGGATGCAGCGGGCCGCCGAGAACGAGGTCCTCACCCCGGCCCCGGCCGGCGTCCGCCGCCTCGACGGCACCCCCATCCCCGACGGGGACCTGGAGGTCCTGGCCATGCTGGAGAGGCAGGCCCACCCCCACCCGCGGGACGCCCCCCAGAGCCCCCTGCCGGACGTGGCGCGGACGTGGTCCGTCACGAACGGCGACCGCGTCGCGTTCTACGCGGCCCTGCGCAGCGGCGCCGTCATCGCCACACCGGAACGCCCAGTGGGAGACACCCCCGGAGGGGCGCCGAACCACACCACCCCTGATCACGCTACGCAACCAGGTGCCGAAAATCCCGGGCCGAGCAACTACACGCCGTGAGCGCCTGGCATGCACCCGACCTGGCCCACCGAACCGTCCCGCAGCCGCCGGTGGATGCGGGTATTCGGCATCCGCTTCAAACCCGGAACCGGGTCCTCCTCGGCCCGCCCCACATGATCTGAAAGGACTCCCTCACCATGACCATGCCCCCCTTCCCCCCGTCCCCCGACATCGTGCTTATCGAAGCCCCCTCCCCCTCGGCAGCGGACCAGCGCCACGCGATGATCAAGTTCTTCCGGGCCCGGATCAACGAGAAAGAACGCGCCGCCAAGAGAACCAATGACATGGAGCACGACCGGAACGTCAGCCTGTCGAGGAGGTCGTACGGCTTCGTTGAGCACGCCCTGCTGCACACGCCGTCGCAGGCACTGCGGGAGGCCGCCTCCGACGGGGAACTGCTGCGCCGGTACGAGGAAGCCGCCGCCCGCTACGACAGCCGCCCGTCGCCCATCGCCGGGGCGGAACTGGACGGCCTGCACACTGCGGTCGCGTTGCGCGTCAAAGCCTTCAGCGACCAGCTCGGCTACGACCCTGCCTGGGAGGTCTGATGGCCGCACCCCAGCTCTACATGGCGCCGCCCGGGACCAGCCCCACCGACTCCGACGCCTGGACGCCCCTCGGAACGATCGACTCCCTTCTCTTGGATCTGACGCCTGCGCGCCCGGCCGTCCACGGTGATCACCCCGATTGGAACCCCGCATGGACAGCGTGACCCCGCCCCTCACCGTGATCTGCGCCGCAGACACCCCCGAAGCCGAACACGTCCGCCGGCGGCTCGGCCTGTGCCCCGACGAGGTCATCCACGCACACTCCCCGGAGTCCCTCCAGGGTGTGCTCCAGGTGGACATCCACGTGATCGAAACCCCGCGGTTCGCGGCCCGGCCGGACGCCGACACCATCCGTGACCGGCTCCGCGTCGTCAGTGTCCGCCAGACCCCCCACCCCTCCTGGAGCCCCGCGTGAGAAACCTGACCGGCGCCGCGCAAGCCGTAGCCAGCGCCGCGGGCAGGCGGGGCATCCTCCTGCGCGACCAGGTCGCCGAGGAGATCGCCCGCGCGGTGCTCGACACCAGCGAGGGCACCGTCACCGTCACCGACCGCTGCGGCCGTGAGGCGTGGGCGATCGAGGACACCCGGAACCGGTTGCGGCGATCGCTCCGGAACCGCCTCATGGAGCAGCTCGCCGACGACGGCCGCCTGCCGGTGGGGGCACCCGCAGAGACCCGCCGCTACTACACCTGGGCCGGGAGACTGTCGCTCCTGCCCGACGAAGTACCCGCCGACCAGGCCGAGGCGGAACGCGCCCCATGGGACGACGTTGTCGTGGAACTCGCCGTCGGCTGGCGTTCCGTAACCGAGAAGGGAAGCACATCGTGACAACCCACACCGACCTCGACCCCGCCGACCTCGACGTTGACGCCCTGGAATGCTTCGGCTGGAGGCTCACCCAGGAGGCATCCCACGAGGCGTGGTTCACCTGGGCCGTGCACGACCACCCCGTGCTGGAGCGGATCCGTACCCTCGCCGACCACGGCGTCATCCCCGACCACCACACCCTCACCAACTACGGCCACCGGGCGGGGACGGCGCTCGCGCAGACCGTCACCTCCGGCGAGGCCCAAGGCCTGGCCGAGCACTTCGCCCGCGTGTGGGAGCTGCCCCAGATCCGGCCGGCCTTGACCCCGGCCGAGGCGGGGCAGACCACGCCGGGCGGCGTGCTGGGCCACCTGTACGGGGTGGAGATCACCGTGGAGGACCCGATCCTCCTGGTGGCCGAAGCCCGCGGCGACGACGGCAAAGGATTCGCCGTTCTCCTCAACGAGCTGCTGCCGCCCGGCACCCGCCCAGGCGGCAGCGTCACGGCCCGAGCTCTTGGGCCAGAGGACTACGCCCCGGAACGCCTGCGGAGCGTCCGGCAGAGCGTGGCCGAAACGCTGGGCGAGCCGCACATCCTGATCGACCTGCCGCTGGAATCTGTGGTGTCGGAGGCGGTCCAGAGGGTTCGGGAGCAGGACCCCGACGCGCTGGCCGGCATGGACGAGGCGGACCTGACCTTCCCGGACGGCTATCGGGCGCTGTTCGGCCTGACGCTTTGCGCGATCCCTGGGAAGACCTCGCATATCGTTGTCCGGCCCTCCCAGAGCCTCACGGACGCGGGCGCCTGGGTGCGCGGCGACTGGGACGGCCGCCGGATCGACCAGGCCACCCACACCTTGGAGGGCCTCCCAGTGCCCATCGTGTACGAGACGGCGCGGTACAGCGAACCCACCCCGGACCTGGCGGGTCTCGGGCCGCGCCCGCCGCGCAAGTCGATCACGCTGCGCCCCGGCAACGGCTTCGCGTGGGCGACCGGCCGTATCGAGGTCCACCAGGACGGCACGGTGGCCGAGGTGTACGAGGTGACCGCACAGTGAACCCCACCCGCGACCTCGCCGCGCTCCTCCCCCACCTGTCGCAGGACGAGCGGACGTCCGCTCTCTTGGCTGGGCTCTGGCCCTCTGGTCACCACCCGGTGCTCAAGCAGATCTGGGATCAGCGGAAAGCCGCCTACCTCGCCGGTCCCGGCCCCTTGCCGGGGGACGCGACGGAGCAGCAGACCATCACCCTCGACGACGCGCGTTCCCTGGCCGAGGACTTCGAGCGGCGCCGTCAGCGCGCCATCGGCCACGGGGTTCCCGCCGATGACGTGGAGCAACTGCCGGTCATCCTCCCGGAGAACCTCATCCCGGGAGGCGCCGTCGGCACCATCTACGGCGTGCGCGTCACGATCGACAACCCGGCGCCCGTGGTCGCCGAAACCGTGGGCGGTCGCGGCCTGGTCGGCTGGCACGCGATCCTCAGTCGGCTGCTGCCGAAGGGGACGCGCCCGCACGTTTACCGCCACCAGGTTCTGCCGCCCTGGGACGCCTGCAACGAGCAAGCGATCCGGGCCGCGAAGGAGAACCTGGCCCGCATGCTGGGGGAGCCGCACGTTCTCGCTCTCCTCGGCGCCGAAGACATGCGGCCCGGCGAAGCGCCTTCCGAGGCCGACGACCTTCCGCCAGGGTGGCGGGAACTGTTCGCGGCGACCTTCAGGGCGATCCCTGGGGGCACGCCGTACGTCGTGTACCGGCCCGCGCCGGCGCTCTCGCCGTGCTGGCGGCTGGCCGCTTACGCCGGCGAGTGGGTTCCTCGGCCGCCCCTGGACGGCGCCGTACGGGTTCTCCTCCTGAGCAGGACGACCCTGGAGGTCCGGGTGGGGACGGCGACCGCGACCGGCCGCGTCGCGGTCCGCGACGACGGCGCGGCAGCGGAGGTGTACGAGGTGACCGCTGAGTGACCGCCGCTCAGGCCGCTGCCCGCGCCGCGCGGGAGCACGGCGTTTCCCTCTCCCCCGACACCGCTGAACACATCGCGGCTGCGGTGCTTGAGGCGCATGACACGACGTATGAGGTTCGGCAGCTAGTGCCCCGGGAGACGTGGCAGCACCTCGATTACCGCAGACACATCCAGCGCGACCTGCGGCGGTCGCTCCTACAGGAACTGGCCGACAGCAACCTGCTTCCCGTCACGTTGCCCACCGAGTCCCTGAGGTACCTCCCCCACGGCTGGTGGAGCACCGTCTCCAGCCAGTACTCACCCGGGGCGGCCCCCGGCCGCGTGTGGCTGGACTCGTTCGAGGGGACAGAGGTCCCCGCTGAACACCGCGATCAGGGCGCCGTGGACTGGGAGACTGTCGTGGTCACGTTGAAGGCCCCTGCCCGGAAGGCGGCATCGTGAAGCGCTCCGATCTCAACACCCCCACCGTCCTGGCAGCGATCCAGGAACACGGGTTCGCCGCCCTCGCCGAGCTGGCCGAGCGGTTCCCCCGGAAAGTCGTGCTCGCCGCGTACGCGCGTGAGGAACGCGCCGGGAACCTGGAGTACGGGGTGTCGGCCGGCTCGCCGTGGCTGACCTCCAAGGGGGAGGCCACGCTACGCGCCGCCGCTGGCTGTGGTGTGGACCCCGGGCCGCCGAAGCCGCTGGCCGGCCTGCCGAGGTTGCAGCCGCAGGCGGACCCCGAGGCCGTGCGGCGGACGGGCGAAGCGGTGGTCGCGCATATGCGGGCGTTCGCGGAAGCGATGCGGCCGTTCGCGGCGGCGCGGCCGGACATCGAGCGGTTAAGACGCGCGGACGTCGAGCGGTTAAGGCGCACCCTCGCCGCGGTCGGCCAGGCGTTCGCCGTGCTCCCGGCCGAACCCCGGATGCGTGACTCGGCGGAGGCGTGGCGCCGGGCGCGGCTCGCGTTGGAGCGCGAGCACAGGAGAAAGAGCGAGTACAGGAGAAAACGACGGTGACGACGAAGGGGCCGGTCGGGTGACCTTGCCGCTGCCACCGGACCTGGGGTTCCAGAAACTCAGCTCCGGCCAGGACGGGACGACCGTCTGGTACGACGGGCCCGCCCGACTCCACCGCACCGGCCACGACAGCGACCCGCAGAACGTCGCCGCGAAGCTGATCGTGGTCGGTGAGCCCGCCGACCACGACTGCGGCCGGTGCCTCACCCGGCTGGTGTGCTGCCGCGTGCTGTGGGCGCCCCGGCAGATCATCCGCGTCAGCCCGGACCCCCACCGGGAGCCGCTGCGGCCGGAGGACCTGCGCTACCCATTCGTCGACGAGGACGGCCGCACGCCTCGGGGGGAGCCTCTCCTTCGGCAGGGGGAGTGGACCGTGGTCTTCCCCCGGGCGGCGGTCATCGGGGGACCACCCCCGCGTGCCACAGCGTTCCGGGGGGAGGGGACGGTGACGCCCGGCCGGGAATCCTGGGTGGAGTGGAGCAACGACCTGACGGTCGACACGTGGGGGTTCACCGTTCCGGCGCTACGATCGTGACGGCGGGGCCCCGGGGTCGTGCGGCCATGCTCGACCCGGGGCCCCGCCCAGCGCGCTCCCTGGAGGGCGTTATCCCTCAGTGGCGACGGCGAGCCGATGCCGCCGCTCCACGTGCCCCCGCTCCAGCGTGCAGGTCAGCCACCCGTACAGCCCGTCCCCGTACGGGTCGTCCAGCTCGGCCGTATACGGGCAGCCCATCAGCGGCTCGCCGGGGGCGCGCGCGGGCAGGAGCCTCACGGTGCGCCGGTCCCCGACGCCCGCCCGCTCCGGCCAGGTGTCTTCGTTCGGGCCGGTGATCGCCCCCCACGGGTAGCGGCCGTCCGCCACGCCGACCCCCAGCGCCGCGCCCGCCGCTTCGGCCCCCCAGATGTCCCTGCACCACGCCGCGGTGCTCCACGCCCCCGCCCCCGCCCGCCCTTCTGGGGTCCAGGTGTGCACGGCGTACCGGGCCAGGGGCAGGCCGCCCATGGTGGTGGTCCACTCCAGCCAGACGGGTTCGGCGGCCAGGTCGGCGCCGACGCCGGGCGGGCGGTAGCGGCCCGGCTCCTTGACCGGGGTCGGGCATTCCGGGCGGCCGGGGTCGGCGTCGGCCTGGTGCAGCAGCACCGGCCCCGCCTCCGAGGGGCCTCCGGTCGTGGCGCTGTGGTCCCATACGTGCGCGCGGGTGGGGCCGTGCTGCCAGGCCACCAGGGCGTCGGCCAGCTCGGCCGCGCGTTCGGCGGTGGCGCACCACCCGGCCAGGTGCCAGGACGCGGGCACGTCGGCGTATCCCGGTGACAGCTCGCGCACCTGGTAGGGCAGTGCGGCGGACGGCGGCCGCTGCGGGTCGTCGACGGCGGTCTCACGGCTCTGGTCGAGGCGGCGCAACGCCGCGGTGTAGGAGATGTTCTCGGCGGCGGCCAGGGCTCGGGCCTGCTCACGGCGGGCGGCGCTGCTGTTCTTCGGCACGGCTGGTGTCCTTCCGGCGGGGTGCCCACGCTGGCCCGCCTTCAGGGATGCGCATGCGATCACGGAAGGGGGAGGCTTCGCGGGCCCGGGGGACCTTGGCCGACGGCGCCGACCCGACCGGCGTGGGCGGTGGTGGCAGCGGCGAGGAGCGTGCGCGTCCTGGCTCCGCTGGCCATGGTAGCGGCTGGGCTCGGCGGCTGTCTGTGACAAAAACCTGACGCTTTCCGGGCGGGGCCTGCCGGCGAGGGGTAGGCCGGGGGGACCGCTGGAAAGTGCCGGTGCCGCCGCGTAAGCTGCTCTTCAGTGGCCGTACGTGTCGGCCCGCTTCCGAGCCGTCCGCCCCCACGCGGCAGGCGGCGAAGAGGACAAGGTCCCCCGGATCACACAGATGGACGCCCCGCTGTTGGTTGTGACGATGCCTGGCGGGGTGGCGTGGGCACCCCCGCCGGAAAGACACCGTCATGACGAAGAACTCCGCACGTAAGCGGGCGATCCGCGCCCGTCAGGCTGAGACCGGCGAGGCGTACAACGCCGCCCGCCGCGCCCTCGGCTCCCGCCCCCAGGCATTCGCCGGGAGTGGGCGCCCCTGGGTTTCCTCCTGGGACGGCGACCCTCACAACGACGTCAACGCGGCGTGCGGCCATCATCTGCGCGCGCTGTGCGGGGGGTGCGGGGTCTGCGCCACCTGTGACGGCTGCTACTGCGCGGAGAACGCGCGAGCCGCCGCCGAGGACGCTGAGACTCAGCGGGACCTGATCGCGCACCTGGAGCACAAGCAGTACCGGACCGGCTGCTGGAAGTGTGAGCAAGACCGCAAGGAGTCCGCCGGCTATACCCGCTGCCCGGCGTGCGGCCTGACCTACCCGGACGGGATAGGGGACCACCGCCGGCACAACCCGCCCTACTGCAACGCTTTGCCGGTCTACCGGCTGGGCGTCGACTGGGGGTATCTGCGCGGGCAGCACGTCACCTTGGTCGGGCGGCACTACAGCGTCACCGGGTATGTCCTGCCCGACCAGGACACACCCGACCCCCGCGCCTACCACCCCTACATGCGGATGCGCCGGACGGACCCCGGCTACGAAGACGGCCCCGGCGAGGCAAGCCCGTTCAACCCGCGCGAATGGCTGGAAGTTCACCCGGCGCCGCCGCTCCACCCGCCGACACGCTGATTCTGCCCGTCTGGGCACGGCGGAGCCGGACGATAACCACGGCCGCGGTCCACCATGCCAGGCATGGCCGCCGCCGTACTCAGATGGGACATCGAACAGGGATCGCCGTTCCTGCTGGTGATGACGCTCACCACGCAGGAACAGCCCCCTCAGCCCATCGTGCTGACCGGCTACCAGGCGCGATCCCACCTCCGGCCGCACCGAGGCCGTGACGCCCCCCTGCTGTATGAGCTGACCACCGGCAACGGGCGGCTGACGATCGACGGCCCCGCCGGGAAACTCACCGTGCGCATCCCCGCCGAGGACTCCTCGGCGTGGGAGTGGCTGGAAGCGGTGTACGACCTGGAGCTCGTCGCCCCTTCCGGCGAGCCGACCCGCCTGCTCGAAGGGCCGGTCTGCGTGGACCCGGAGGTCACCCGATGACGCTGCCCTCCTCGTTCGACATCACGGTCACCCAGGCGGGCGGGACGGACATCACGATCGCCGTCCCGGGCCTCCAAGGCCCCCCCGGGCCCGCCGGCGCAGCCGGACCGCCAGGGGAGCCGGGGCCGCCCGGCCCCGCCGGGGGCGGACGCACCCACGTGCAAAGCACACCGGCCGCGGTGTGGACCATCGTGCACGACCTCGGCCGGCGGCCGAACGTGTCGGTCGAGGACACAGACGGCCATGAGATCGACGCGGGCGTGCACCGCCCGGACAACGCCACCGTGATCATCACCCTCGGCGCGGCGACCGCCGGCCGAGCCCACCTCAGTTAAGGAGCCGTCATGGCAGTGAAGAAGATGCTCGCCGGAGACTACGACTTCGGCGCCGGCAAGCTCCAGAACGTCGCGGACGCGACGACCGACACCGGCGTCCCCTCCTGGGGGCAGGTCAAGACGCTGGTCAACAGCGCCGTGTCCAACCTCGACTACAAGGGCTCGGTGAGAGTGGCGTCCACCGCGAACGTTTCGGTGTCGTCCGCGCCCGCCACGATCGACGGCGTCACCCTCGCCGCGAACGATCGCGTCCTGCTGAAGAACCAGACCGCCGCCGCGGAGAACGGCATCTACGTGTTCGCCTCCACCGGGGCGGCGCTGACCCGGGCGGCCGACGCCGACGCCGCAGCCGAGGTGACGCCCGGCCTGTGGGTCACCGTGGAAGAGGGCACCGCGAACGCCGACACGGCGTGGTGGCTGACGACCGACGGCCCCATCACGATCGGCACGACCGCGCTCACGTTCACCGCGTTCCCCCTCGTCACCGGCGGCGGCGCCAGCGATTTCGAAGCGGTCGGCCCCTCCTCCGCGGGCACCACCTGGACAGTGACGCACAACCTCGGCACCAAGGCCATCCTCGCGCAGGTGTGGGACGTGGCCACCGACGAGGAAGTGGACGTCCGCAAGGTCGCGACCAACAACAACACCCTCACGATCACCTCCGGAGTGTCCCTCAGCCAAAACGGGTACCGCGTCGTGATCTTCGCCCGGACGCCCTGACCTGCACCGCACCCCCGACACCTCCGACAGCGACGATCAGGATCAGGTGAAACATGGGGCGGTTTCTGTCCGCCATCACCCGCACGACCACAGCGGGAGAACTACGGGTTCCGGCAACGGACTGGGTCAGCGTCGCCGAGTACGGCGCGGCCGGCGACGGCACCACCGACGACACCGCGGCGATCAACGCGGCGCTCGCCTCCGGCCGCGTCGTGGTGCTCCCTCCCGGCAAGACGTACAAGGTCTCCCAGATCCACCTCAACGCCCTGTCGGACGTGACGC
>NZ_BNBB01000018.1 GCF_014654615.1 Streptosporangium violaceochromogenes
GGGGCTACGGGCTCTCGCGTGTCAGGCCACGCCGACGCCCTTCCCCCTCAAGATCGAAGAGCCCGATTGCCAGGACGACGGCGGCCGGTATCCAGATCACGTGCATCGTCTTGGCAGTCACGGCGACATCTTATCAGCGGTTAATGCGAACCGCGTGGATTTTACCGTTCGGATAGTGGCTCTGCCACTAGGGGCGGCCTTGCTCCAATGAGCGATAGGAGTGGTCGCCGCTATGCTGAGCGTAGAAGACGCGGCCCTTCGAGTCGATGTTGCTCACGACTGAAAGATGCCCCTACGGCGAGTTCGCCTGGCCGGTTCCCCAGAGCAGGATGTCCCCTTGCCGGAGGTCCTTCCACGAAGGCAGCCATGACGCGCGTTTTTTGTTAACCATCCAGTACTGATACCAGTTGTTTACCGCCCCCCAAGAATATGAGGTCCGGAGGTTCACGGTAGACAGCCCTGCGTGCTGCCACCAGTAATTGTTGTTCCCGCGTGTGAGGATGGAGGGGAACGGGTGGAAATCTTTCGGTGCTCCTCCCCCTCGGTTGATCGCCCGGGAAACGAAATTGGTGCAGGCGCCTTGAATACCGGTCACTCATTAAGGGAGGTTCTACGTATCTAAAACTGCCAGGCATCGTTGACGCCTGGGTCTCCGCCAGGTGGTCCGGAAGGGTCGTACCTCTGGGCCGCCCGGTGGTGCATGCGCAGCGGCCGTCCAGCCCGCGAGCGATTTGGGCGATGTTGTTCATCGCAGCCGAGCGTGCCAACCCCTGCAACGCGGGGTACTTATCAGAGAGTGTGAGCGGCCTGGAGGCTGGAATCTCTCTCAGCGCCTCCGGCCATGATTTTATCGGTCGCTCAGGGCTTCCCGAAGTTGACGTCCAAACCTTGCTCAACAGAGACTTTGGCGAACACCTCACGTGGAATCCTGGGACACTTGATCCGCATCACAAGGAATCATTGTTTGTTTTGAAATTTCCAGATCGGGCTCATTGAAGAGAAACGATTGTGCTCACAAGCCCTTGTCCAAGGGTGTTGCGGTGAACGTCGGTGCGATGGTCCAAACTCCGGCCGTGCTGTGGAACGCGCACACGGGGGAGCTGTGGAGGCGCTTCACGCAGAGGCTTCCGGCCGTTCTGGCGCGTCTGCTGGGGGTGCCCCGGGGTCGGCTGCGCCGGGCTGTGCGGCTGTCGTATGCCAAGGTCGCCGAGTATCAGGCGCGGGGCCTGGTTCACTTTCACGCCGTGATCCGGCTTGACGGACCCGAGGGCCCGGCCGCGCCACCTCCCTCGTGGGCGACGGTCGCGGTGCTGGAGGACGCCATCCGGCAGGCGGCGGCACAGATCACCGTTCCCGCCCGCGAGCACTCCCCGGACGGGTCCTCTGCGGGGTCGCTGCGGTGGGGGGAGCAACTCGACGTCAAACCGGTCTACCTCTCCGCCGATGTGAACGGCTTGAGTGATCAGCGGGTGGCGTCCTACATCGCCAAGTACGCCACCAAAGGCGCCGAGTCGGCCGGAACCGTGGATCGGCCGATTCGCGATGCCGGGGACGTCGCCCACCTGGCGGTGACCGAGCACGCCCGGCGCATGATCTATACCTGTTTCGCCTTGAGCCGCCTTGCCCCGTACCGGGACCTCTCCTTGCGGGGATGGGCGCACACACTGGGATACCGGGGGCACTTCTCCACGAAGAGCCGCCACTACTCCATCACCCTGGGCGACCTACGACAGGCACGCGCCGACTACCGGGCCGAGCAAGCCCGCTCGATCCTCGGTCTGCCCGCCCCGGACGGAGAGGAGACGATCACACTGTCCCAGTGGCGCTACGCCGGAAACGGCCTGCGGCACGGGGAAGCCCTGTGGGCCGAACTCGCCCGGCAACGCATCATCACCGCCCGCCGGATCGCCCGTGAACGAGAGCAGCCGGAACCTGGCTGACCGAAGAGACGTGTCTGCGGGCGGAGTGGTGCGGCCGGCGGAATGCCGAAGGCACCCGAAGGGCGAGCGAGGCGAGTTCGGCCGGCGGCATCACGGCCGGTTTCATCGCCCCCTTGCCCGACCGCGACGACCGCCCGGCTCTGATTAGGATCACGCGGTATGGAGACGTGCGGAGTGCTGTACGTGGTCGCGTGTGCCGCTCCGGCGGCGGCTGACCTCGCCCGCCTGGTGGTGCTCGCTCAGGCGGAGGGCTGGCAGGTGCACGTGGTCACCACGCCCACGGGCACCCGCTTCGTCGATGCCGACGAGTTGGAGCGGCTGACCGGGGATCGGGTGCGCAGCACGTACCGCATGCCGGGTGAGCCGAAGGGGCTGCCACCGGCCGATGCGGTGGTGGTGGCTCCGGCGACGTTCAACACCATCAACAAGTGGGCCGGTGGGCTGGCGGACACGTTCGCGGTCGGCCTGCTGTGTGAGGTGACGGGGTTCGGCGTTCCCATCGTCGCCGTCCCTCTGCTGAAAGACGCGCTGGCTCGGCATCTCGCCTTCGGCCGGAGCCTGGAGACGCTGCGAGAGATGGGCGTCCGGGTGCTGTTCGATCCCGATGCGCCGTCACATGCCCGCATGCCATCCTGGGAACAGATCATTCAGGAACTGCGCAGCGCTGTCGGGGGACGACACTCACAGGGGTGATGGTGTGGATGCCCGCAAGGACATCGGTCAGCGGATCGCGCGGGCACGCCGTCGCCGTGGCCTGTCTCCCCATCGGCATGATCCGCGCCTCAAGGGTACGGTCCCCACCTCCACCGAGACCGACCTCTCGGGGCAGGTGGTTTCACCTCGTTCTCAGGACCAAGCAGGTCCTTCCTCGGCCCCCCTGAATCCCTGTCCCGGCGATATCCAGAAGCCGGACTTCTCGCCGGACGTTTTTCCGGGTCAGCTCAAAGGGCGCCAGTGCTTCCAAGGCCGGGGGCCGCTTTTGCCGCGGATCGTGGCCAGCCGGGAAACCGCCTCGTCGTGTATCGCTGCGTTTTCCATGCCGATCTGAGCCGCCATGGTGACCATGCGCAGCTCACGAATGTCGCGCAGAGTCGGAAATCCTTCCCAAGTCATGACATCATGGCCGTAGGTCTCGGCGAACGCGACATACTCATCCCGGGAGATCGCGCCGAATGTGCTGTACTTGATGGCGGTGGATATAAGATCCCACTCCGGCGGGCCGAAAGCGGTACGCTCGAAATCGGCGAGAATCACACGGCCGTCGTCGGCGAGTAGAACGTTGCCGCCCCAGGCATCTCCATGAACCACACATTTCTGTAGCCCCGGCGGCAACTCCGTGTATCTGGTCTCAAGGTCCGACAGATGCTGGCTCAGCCATTTGCGGTCCTGGGACGTGAACATGTGGGCACGGTCGATTCGTTCCGCGAGTCGCACAAACGGGTTAAGTGGGGGAAGTGTGAAATGTTCCGGAGGTTTGAGGCGGTGAAGGGTGTGTAATGTGGTGGCGACTTCCAAAGAGGTGCCGTACTTGTGCGACGGTAACTCCCGCCAGAACGTCACGGCCCTGCCGTCCGCCTCGACCGGCTGATCCAGGTCAGGGATCACCTGTACGGCGCGAACCCCGGAATCCTCCAGCCAACGGGCTATCCGGATTTCCTTCTCAGCGGTCTGAAGCTGACCGGTTCGGCTAACCCGCGCGACGACTCCATGCGGCAGCCGGTAAATGGCGTTCTCACTGAGGCGAATGGGCTCAACGCTGGATGCGTCGATTCCGGCCCGGTGGCAGGCGACGAGAAGAGTCCTGAGCGCCTCATTTCTCGGAGTGCTTTCCCGGGTCATGAGCCGGAGATCAGCCCGGTAATGCGATGCCGCAGCTCCGATACTTCGGGGATGCGCTCGTACGGGGCGGCGAACCGGTGAAGCTCGCGCAGATCGTCGGCTGCCCTGCGGGAACGTACGGTGCCCGCGTCGCGTAGAGCCTGCGCGCCGATCGCGGTGGCCTGTTCGGGGTCGCCCACCGCCATGGTCAACGATGCGAGCTTGGTTCCGCTAATTGCCCGGGATCGTACATAGACATCGCCGTGACCGGCTACTGCGGCGGAGAGCCGACGGGAGGCCTCACCGACGAACTGGCCACGTATGGCGAGGTCGAACAGCGCATGCCCGGTGTCTCCCGCGTGCTGAGCGGTGTCGTAATAGCGCATCCACGACAGTTCCTCATCGGTCTTGAGCCGACCGAACTCTTGGTCCGCCATGCCAACCGCGCTGAGCGTCTCTTGCGTGCGCCCCAGCTTGGCCAGTGCACGGGCGCGGGCGGCCAGCAGCATGGCCCGTTCGGCAGGGGTGAGCCGGTCGGCGCGGACCAGTGCGAGCTCCACCAGGGTCAGACCGGTATCCGGGTCCCCACACCAGATCGCCTGCCGAGCCATACTCGATAACACCTTGGCCCGTAGGTGCCAGTTTCCGGACTCTTCCGCGCATGCCAAAGCCAGTCGAAACATCCGCCTGGCGTCTTTATGAGCGTAGGCGTCGAATGCCATGAAGGCCGACACAAGTCCTAGGAATCCGACTGCCGAGTAGAGATCGGGCTGCAGGCGTTCCGGGCAACGGGCTCCCAGGAGTTCGACCGAATGGCGAAGCTGGCTGTTCACCGCCTCACGAACCAGTCCACTGCCATAGACATGGTCCCAGGTGGAAAACACCTCCGCGATATTCCGTACGGCCTCGATGTCGGCAGCGCTGACGACGGACGGGGGCCGAGTCGGCTCGTTTGACGCTGCCAGTTCGATAAACCGGTGACCAGCCTCTGTGACGGCTCCGAAAGCTGCGTGGAGAAAGTCTTTGCGATCCTTGTCCGTTGCCGTGATAACCATTGGAACGCGACGTGGCCGGCGAAATCCGAGATCACCGTCCGTCTTCACACCCAGTACGGCGCGCAGCCCTTTGCGGTAGTCGTCGTTGGGCCACCGCAAGACACCTCGCTCCATCTTGCCGATGTAGTTGGCACTGAGACACACCCTGCGGCTCAGATGCTGATAAATCCAGGCGTTGACCATATCGGCAAGCTCTTGCCGTGACAGAACTTCTCCGGCGACGTTCGGGGACTCCACACGCTCTCGGGCCTGTCGTAGCTGCGTGTTCGGCTCAGGCATAACCGGCCTCCTCTCGGGCACACTTCTCAAGCATGACCGGGAGGAGCGCTTTGGGCAAATCTCAAATCTGCCCCTCATCTGCCTCTTGACAGGCTTGTTTCCTGGCCTTCCGGCTCGTTCTTACTCCATGCAAAGTGGTGTTGGCTGTTCGCGCAACTACCAAATTCTGTTCATTCCTCTCATTCATCCCTGTCCGCGCGATCTGGCGGGCGATGTCGTGAGAGAACCATAAAAGATGGGACCCGCAGGCGCTGTCACACCTACGGGTCCCCTGACCGCACGCTGGAGGTGCGATCCATGGAGAACTCTAGTGCTCGTTCCCCTGTCGGAGAGGGGGCGGCGGGGCGTCAGGATCGGGCGTTGGCGGTGGTGCAGCGGCTTTTGTGGGAGCGGGGGATCCGTTCCCGGTGTCACCACGTCATCAGCCTGGGTCTGTCGGCGGCGCGTGAGGGGAGGGCCGGCGCGGCGGGTTCCTCTGGGCCGTCGTTCTGGCTGGAGTACCTTCCGCCGGAGTTGGTGGTGACCGGTCCGGGAGGGCGGGGTGAGGCCACCGTGACCATCGGGGGGCGATCAGGTGCTTACCTGCTGTCCCTGCGCGACGGGCCGGGTCTTCAGAAAGTCGGACGGGCGGAGCCGGAGAAGGTGGTGAGCCTGATCGCCGGGGCGCTGGGGGCGGCGCGGTGAAGGGGGAGCGGGAGCGGGCGGGCGTGACGCCGTATCCGCCGTCCCGGGCCTCTCGTCCGGAGCTGGGGGCGGCGGATGACTGTCCGGCGGTGCGGGCGGCCGAGCGGCTGCGGTCGGCTCTGACTCGGCAGGGCATCACCGCCGATGTTCATGGCGGGTACGGGCTGGCGCTGGTGTCGGTCTGGACCGGGCTGATCGTGTGGTCCAACGGCGACCGCTACTGGTGGTGCGCCGGATGGCACCCTCAGGAGCGGCGCCCGGCGTACGCCTCGGCCCGGTGCGGCGACCCCGAACAGGCGGCGTTGCGGGTGGCCCGCCGGTACGCCCGGCTGCGCGCGCTGCATCCTCCGGCGCCGAGGCTGAGCGGTGAGCCGATGTGAGCGCGGCGGACGGGGTCTGGATCAGGTCCGCGGTGGAGGCGTGTGCCGGATGGGGCCTCCTGCCGGCCGATGAACGGAACGTTCTATTTCGGCGTGGACGCGGGCCGGGGAGGCGGCTCCGGACCGGCCGGGATTGGCATGGGGGCAGGTGAGTGACCATCTGCCGCTTACCGGCGATACGGAGCGGTCCGGCGGTCAGATGACAGCCTTCTGCGAGCTGCCTCACGAGGCCTCACTGATCACCGCCGTGGGTGGTGAGGCGTCGGTGGTCGTGCGGCCGAAACCCCCACCACCGTGGCTCTCCCCCTGAAAGCGGGTGCGGCGGCGTGAACTTCCCCGGTTTCCCGCGTCGCCGCACCGTCCTGCCCCGGCCCCTTGCGCTTTTACAGAAGGGGCCGGGGTCTCTTTGATCGTGGCCGGGTCCGCGGCTTCAGCGACCGGTCGTGCGGGGAGGAATTGAGAAACACCGTGCTCACTGCTCACAAGGGGCGCGGCCGTCGTGGTGGTGCCGAGGTGGGCGATCGTCACGGTCCCAGGTTTTCGTCAGCGCTGGCTGAATCCATTCTTCGCATTTTTCCCGCACTTTCGGAGCGCATTCTCCAGTTGCCTCCGGGTGGCCAATGTGTGTGGGTGATCGGCGCCCAGCACCTGCTCGTAGAGTGCCAGTACCTCGCGATAGCCCTGCTCGGCCTCGGCATACCGTCCCGACTCCCCGGTCATCCGCGTCACCTCGTACCGGGCGGCCAATGTGTGTGGGTGGTGGGTGCCCAGTGTTTGTTCGTAGAGGGTCAGTATCTCGCGGTAGCGTTGTTCGGCTTCGGTGTACCGTCCTTGACCTCCGATTGCCTGCGCGATCGAGTATCGGATGGTCAACGTGTCCGGGTGGTGGGTGCCCAGTGTTTGTTCGTAGAGGGTCAGTATCTCGCGGTAGCGTTGTTCGGCTTCGGTGTACCGTCCTTGACCTCCGATTGCCTGCGCGATCGAGTATTGGACGGCCAACGTGTCCGGGTGGTCGGGGCGCAGAGCCTGCTCCCGGATCGTCAGTATCTCGCGGTAGCCCTGTTCGGCTTCGGCGTACCGTCCTTGGAGTCCGGCTATCCGTGCGATCGAGTACCGGGTGCCCAGTGTGTCCGGGTGGTCGGGGCCCAGTGCCCGCTCCCGGATCGTCAGTATCTCGCGGTAGCCCTGTTCGGCCTCGGCGTACCGCCCCTGGGCGGCCGTGGATCGCATCGCGAGGTAGGCGACGTACGCGCTGGAGGTGAGGACATCCGCGGGAGTGCGGGCATCGGTGCCGGTCACCTGAAAAAGGTGTACGGCGTGGGGGGTGAGGGCCTGCCAGAGCGGCCAGGTCGGGGGATCTTCGGGCAGCCCGGTCTGCTCGCTGTCGGCCGCCGTCTCAAGCAGTCGGGTGGCCAGGGCGGGGAAGCCGGAACCGGCGGGGCCGGGGGCGTGGTCGAGCGGGTTGCGCAGGCCGGTGTCACGCACCAGCGGATGCAGGGTCACCACAGCGGGCCGCGCCTGCCGGTCGAGGTCGACCAGCCCGAAACGGGCCAGATCGGTCAAGGTCTCCCACAGTTCTCCGCCGGTAATGCCCGCCAGCAGGGGTGAGGCGCTCAGTTCGGTGGGGGAAAGCAGGAGTTCGTAGGGAATGGGGGCGTCGGCCAGGTGCGCCAGTAGCCGCAGCAGCGGGCGGGCGTGGCGGCGTCCGGCCCGGGCCAGCTGGTCAAGGCTGTGCTCCCACGGCCATTCGATGATCGTGCGGGCGTCCTCCTGGGTCAGATGATCCGCCGTGGTCTTCCAGAGGTGGGGGCGGTGGGTGAGGAGGGCTTGGCGGTAGTCGGCGAACGAGCGCGGCGGTGGAACATCGCCCTCACCTCCGACCAGGAAGGCCTCCGGCACCGTGCGGACGGCGGACAGGTAGGCGCCCACCAGCCGTAGCCCCAACGGCAGGCACCCCAGCAGGCGTGCCAGCTTCGTCGCCTCCCGCAAGGTGCCCGCCTCGGCTCCGGCGTGGTCGCGCAAGACCTGCGCCGCGTCCTGGACCGTCAGCCGGGGCACGGTGTGCAGACGGGCCGCCGGCCCCCAGCGGCGGGGGTGCCCGTCGCGGCTGGTGATCACCGTTAGGCCGGGCGTCCCGGTGAGCGGCCTGACCCAGCCCGTCCCCTCGGCGACGGTGTGCTCACCGATGTCGAGCACGCCGGGCTCGTCGGCGTTGTCGACCACCAGCAGCCACGGCCGGTCCCGCCCGGCCAGGTGGGACCAGAGCAGGTCGGGTCCGTTCCCGACGGTGATGGCTTCGACGGACACCCCGAGGCGGTGGGCCAGGGCGTGCATGCCCACGGTCAGCCGGGAGGTGTCGTTGGCGCTCACCCACCACACCGTGACGCCTTGTTGCCGCGCCCGCCAGGCGACCTCAAGCGCCACGCTGCTTTTACCGCACCCGCCCAGACCGTGCAGGACGTGCACCGACCCGTGCGCGGTCGGGGCGGCCAAGGCCCCTTCCAGAACGGCCAGCACCTCGTCGCGGCCGCGCAGCGGAAACCGGACGTTCCGGCGCCCGACAGGAAGCTCCAGGGAGACCGGAATCGCGGCCGAGGCCGGCCGATCGTAGAAGTGGTTGTGCTGTACGCCGCTGCCCTGGACGGCCACCTGCGAACGGTCGTGGGCATGGGCGTACATCGCCGGGTTCGCCTCCGGCTCCGCGGGCGGGTCCGGCTCGGGCGATGGGACGGCGGTCACCGTGCGGAGCCGAAGGTGTTGGTCTGCACCCCTTGGCCCTGCACCGCCTGCTGAGCGTGGCCGTACGCCTGGGCGTTGACCTGAACCGCGCCGGAGGCCGCCGCGGGTACGTGCTGGGCGATGAAGTCCAGTACCGCCCGCAACTGCGGCTCCCGTTCCGGTTCCTCCTCCAGCAGGTCGGCGAATCGGGTCCGCCACGCCGCCTCCTGTGCGGCTTTGACCTGCTCCGCCTGATCGGCGGCGGCCGAGGTCAGCTCCTGACGGCTGCGCTCCAGCCGGGTCTCCTGCCGGGCCTGCTGCTCGGAGTCCCCCCGGCCCAGCAGCCTGCCGAAGCGCGTCTTCACCTCGGTCCAGGCATCGGTGGCCATCGCCGTCACCAGTCCCGCACCGGCGGCACCCGCCAGTGCCGTCAATGCCTCGCTCAGCATCCGTCCCTTGCCTTTCCGCTTCCCCTGCCCCCGGCATCTCCGGCTGTTACCTCTCAATTACCTCACTGGCCGTCGAAGCGGGCGAGTTTCCAGCCAAATGGCATCGGAACTTAAGTCTGCCGCGCGGCTCGTCCGGTGAGAGAAAACGTCCGGACCGCAGGGGCCGTCGCGGCGATAAACAATCCCATAAGGCTTGTGACGCCTCGTGGTCGTGCTCCGCGTCGATGGCAGCCGGCGTGTGGCGGCGTGGTCGCGGTCGGCCGAAGATTCGCGGGCGGATCGCCTTTAACCCCGTATGAAGGTCCTCGCCGAATCGGCCCTTGGACCGCGGCCTCAAGTCTTCGGCGGGCGGGTGAAATGGTGTGCCCCGGAGTGAATCGGCAGTTTAACGGGGCTTCGTCGCCGTGCTGGCCGGCGGGGGATCAGGCGGCCTGGGAGAACAGGTCACGCGAAGTGAACCGCTTTTTGTCGTTATATCGGCTACCTGTAACCTTCTTTCCTGTACGGCAAATACCTGAAGTGCGCACCTGCCGCAACGGCATTCGGGAGTCCTACGGCACGCTGGTCGCGTCAGGTGCTCTCGGTCGGATCGGGGGCCCGCCCGTCGTTCCCCTCGCGCGAGGCGTTGTTGTGTGCGACCGGAACCACGATCTGTTCGGTGTCCTTGCCGCGAGTCACCCAGAGATAGACCAGCGCGCCGATGAACAGCACGATCGAGGTCCACTGGTTGATCCGCAGTCCCAGGAACGTCACCGCGTGGTCCACTCCGCCCACCGGGTCGATCCGCAGCCCCTCGATCCAGAACCGCCCGAACGTGTAGCCGGCGACGTAGAGGGCGAACAGGCGGCCGTGGCGCAGCGTGAACCGCCTGCCGGCCAGGAGCAGCCCGAACCCGAGCGCCGTGTTCCACAGCGACTCGTACAGGAACGTCGGATGGTAGAGCAGTCCTGGCACGCCGCCGTGTGCCCGGTCGATCTCCAGGCCCCACGGCAACGTGGTCGGACTGCCGTACAGCTCCTGGTTGAACCAGTTGCCCCAGCGGGCGATCGCCTGCCCGAACGCGATGCCGGGCGCGACCGTGTCGGCCACGGGCCCCAGGGGCAGCCCTCGGCGGCGGCAGGCCAGCCAGACGCCCACGCCTCCCAGGGCGACCGCGCCCCAGATGCTGAGCCCGCCTTCCCAGATGAACAGCGCCCGGTAGGGCTCCTTGATCGCGCGCGGGCCGAAGTAGGTCTGCCAGTCGGTGATGACGTGGTAGAGGCGGGCGCCGATCAGGCCGAAGATCACAGCGGGGGCCGCGATGTCGCCGATCGTGCCCTTCTCACCGCCGAGAGCACGCCAGCGGCGCTCGCTCAGCCAGATGCCGAAGCCGATCGCGAGGATGAAGCACAGCGCGTAGGCCCGGATCGGGATGAACCCGAGATACCAGACCCCTTGGGAAGGGCTGGGAATCGAGGCAAGGGGCATGCCGGTGAGGCTAGTCAAGGCGAGGCCACCTGGCCGCCTTCGTGACCTGATCGCAAATCTTCCGCGGTGTGACGCGCTGTGGACGAACCGGCGCGGCATTCGACGGCGGCCTTGACACGGTCCCCGGCCCTGCTGGGCTTGACCCTGTGGTGAAGGTCCTCGCCGAATCGGGTCTTGGGCTGCGACCTTCACGTCCTCGGCCGACGGGTGAGGTGGTTTGCCCTTGAAGTGAACCGCTTGTGTGGCGGTGGTTCGCCCGTGCCGGGGTCATCCGCGGGTGGCCTCGGCGGAACCGTTTCTCCGCTCGCGATTCGTGCGGCATCCGCCCGGCCTCGGCGAAACATGGACGAAGCCGAAAGGGTCGTCGCCGTGGCGACGGGCGAGTTGGAGGACATCCCCGACCTGGCGCGGCGGCTCCTCAAACTCCGTGAGCAGTAGGGGGATCGCGAGGGTCAGCACAGGTTGCCCCCGCTGGGGCCGGAGAGAACCTGCAAGGAGTAGACGCGGCTTTTCTCGCCCGGCTGGTCGGAGTACCCCACCGACAGATGGGCCTTCCGGCCGTTGACGATCTTGATCAGGCAGGTCCGCGCCTCCTCGTTCTCCCGCTTCGGTGCCGGCTTCCAGCCGTCCTTGATCGCGGCCTTGCGGTAGAAGGACGGTATGCCGGTCCGCGACGCCGAAACCCGGTAGAACTGCTCGGCGTACGCGAGCCGGTCGTCGTCGGTGCATCCCCCTCCCCGCCTCCCGTACGGCTCCGCCCCGGCCGGGCGGGCGTCAAGGACGCTGAGCGCCGCAAGGGCCGAAGCGAGCCGCCTGTCGTCGTCGGTGCAACGAGGAAACAGTGAATCGGGCATCAATGATGAGGCAAGGCGATCCCGGGCGAAAATACCGACCCCCAGGCCGCCTACGGCGGCGACAGCGCCGCCAAGAGCACCGACCATGAGCATCGCGATGACCAGACGCTTCACGGTTTGGAGCTTAACCCCGCTGTGAGGAGGTCCAATAGGTCTGAAGGCCATGGGAATCCCGGCCGTGCACGGCAGATGGCGTCAGCTCCTTCCATGGGCCGGGACGCGTTCCGCTCGTAGGCTGATCACATGACGCCCTACGTTGAGGTGCACGTGACCGCCGGTACCCGGGAGGAGGCGGAGAGGATCTGCGACGCCGCCGTGCGGGGGCGGGTGGCGGCGTGCGCGCAGATCGCCGGGCCGATCGTCTCCGTCTACCGGTGGGCGGGCGAGGTCCGGCGGGACGAGGAGTTCCTGATCCTCATGAAGACCGGCGGGGACCGCCTGGACGACCTCGTCTCCGTTGTGAGGGCCGAGCACTCCTACGAGACGCCGGAGATCGTGGCCGTCCCCATCGAGGGCGGACTGGCGGACTATCTGACCTGGATCACGGCGGAGACGACGGAGGCTCCTCCGGCCGGGTAGCCTCCGGCGCGGTGCGTACCGGGTCCCGCCTCCGTGGCCCGCCGGGGGGGTTTCCCGGGTCACCGCCCGGCCGGGTCACGCCGTTCGCGCCGGCGGGCGGCCGGCAGCCGGAACAGCACATGGCGGCGGAGCCGGTGGCCGGGAGGCAGGGCGGGGTGGTCGAAGTCCTCGGCCGGGTCGCGGGTCATCCCCAGGCGTTCCATGACCGCGCGGGAGCGCAGGTTCACGGCGGCGGTGAAGGACACCACCTCCTCCAGACCGAGCCGGTCGAAGGCGGCGTCGAGCGCGGCGGTGGCCGCCTCGGTGGCGTATCCCTTTCCCCAGGAGGGGCGGCTCAGCCGCCAGGCGATCTCCACCGCGGGCAGGAAGGGGGCCTCGAACGTGGGCCGGTGCAGGCCCGTGAAGCCGATGAACTCGCCGGTCTCGGCGACCTCCAGGGCCCAGCGGCCCCACCCCCGGCGTGTGATCGCCTCGGCGGACGCGGCGGCGAACGCGTCGCTCTCCTCGCGGGAGAGGGGGGCCGGGAAGTGCTCCATGACCCGCGGGTCGGCGTTGAGTGCGGCGAAGGGCTCCAGGTCGGAGGGGCGCCAGGGCCGCATCAGAAGACGCGCGGTGCGCAGCTCGGCCGGCGATCCGGTTTCCCCGGGTTCCTGTCGGCGGGCTTCAGACGTCATTCAGAGGAACATACCGGTTGCCCTTTTCCGCGGTGAGCGGCGATTCGCCGCGTGGGCCCGCGGGAGCGTTGATCGACCGGGAGTTCTGCCCGCTGGCGGACTCCTGGGACGGTCGGTGGAGTCCGCCGGTCAGGTCCTGCTTCAGCCTCGTTTCCCCGGTTCGTCCGCCGGACGACTCCGGCGCCGGGGCGGCCTCAGGGTTTGCGGGCGACGCCGCAGAACTCGTCGACCTCGCGGATGAGGCCGAAGTCGATGGGGTCGGGGCGCCAGTGCGGACACGAGACCACCCCGGGCTCCAGGAGCTCCAGGCCGTCGAAGAAGCGGGTGATCTGCCCGGGGGTGCGCAGGGTGTAGGGGACCGAGCCGCCGGCGTTCCAGATGGCGATGGCCTCGTCGAACTCCCGGCCCCGCACGACGTTGGTACCGTCGGCCACGGCAAGGTGGCTGCCCGGCGGCAGGGCGTCCACCAGCCGTTTCACGATCGACCGCGCCTCGTCGAGGTCGGGGATGTGCCCCAGGATGTTCAGCAGCATCAGGGCCACCGGCCGGTCGAGGTCCAGGGTGGTCCGACCGGCGGCCTCCAGGATCCTGCCGGGGTCGCGCAGGTCGGCGTCGATGTACTCGGTGACGCCCTGGGGGGTGCCGACGAGCAGGGCGCGGGCGTGCGCCAGCACGAGGGGGTCGTTGTCGACGTAGACGATCCGCGCCTCCGGGGCGATCCGCTGGGCGACCTCGTGGGTGTTGTCCACGGTGGGAAGGCCGGTGCCGATGTCCAGGAACTGGCGGATCCCCGCCGCCCCGGCCAGATGCTCGACGGCGCGGGCCAGGAACGTCCGTGAGCTGCGGGCGATCTCCACGATGTCGGGGAAGACCTCCCGGAACCTGTCGCCGACCTCGCGGTCCACCGGGTAGTAGTCCTTCCCGCCCAGCCAGTAGTTCCAGATCCGGGGGGAGTGGGACACCGTGGTGTCAATCTTGGGGCGGGTGGTGGGGGGCGACGAATGGTCCGTCACGGCATCATCTCCTCGGCGGGAATCACGTGTCCGATCACCGCGCCCTCGGAAAAAGGGTCTCATCCGCCCGGGGCGGGGGTCACGGGCCTTGATCGTAATCCGCGCTCCGCCCCTGGTCCGGTGCCTTATGGCTTTACGTCACTTTCCGGGCGGTAAGACCTTATACCTCAAACGTTCTGGCGGGGCGGCCGGGGCGGAGACCTTGAAAACGGCCGGCGGAAAAGCGCTGCCCGGCATCGCCGAATCGGTCGTACGACACCTTCCCCGCGATCTCGGCGGTCCCTGCCGCGTCGGCAGGATTTGCATATATCATTAAAAAGGCATTTTCTCCATTTATCGTCGGACATATCCTGACCAGGAGGATCGGGGGAGCAATGGCGCTCCATGCGAAGTGGACCACGGCCATGGCCAGGGGATGGGCGATCGTCGACGGGGTGAACGTCTACCGCGTGGTGACCGACATCTACGACGACGACCGGGCGGTGGCCGCCGTGACGACGGCCCAAGGATTCGGCGGCGGGCCCGGTACACCGCCCGACGTCCTCGCCCCGTACAAACCCGGAAACAAGATCGTGATTCAGGTGCGTGACGGAGCGCGTGTTTCCCCCTCCTAGCCGGCTCCCCTCCAGGGCGGGAAAGACGCGCATCCCCCGAAAGGGAGACCGCACCGGCCGGTTTCGGCCGGGTCCGTTGGGCGGTCAGCCCGCCGGGCCGGTTCGCGCGGCGGTGAACAGCAGCGGCGAGCGGACGCCGAGGAGGGCGGCGGAGTCGGCGACGACCTCCGCCACCCACCCGATCGCATCGCACGACCACTCGGTGAGTTCCCCGCGCAGCACCAGGCCGTGCAGGGCCGGGCCGTTCCAGAAGTCGTCGTGGAACGGCGGGGCGAGGACGGCGTCCGGGCCGGCGAGGTCGTGGGACCGGAAGTCGAACACGTCCTGCTCCAGCCGGCGGAGGTGATCGGCGAGCCGCTCGGCGACGGCGGGGATCGACGGGTCCCGGCCGCTGCTGACGGTGATCTCCACCGCTGTGCTCGATCGCGGGTCGTGTTCGACGAACCAGGGAGCCGTCGACATCGAGGGCGCGTACGGCGGGCGCGACGAGGCGTCCAGCCCCTGGACCGGCAGGAGGGCCTGGACCGCGGACAGATCCAGCCTGCCGGCCCGCGCCGTCGCGTCATGGGCGCACCGCAGGAACGGCTGCACCGGCAGTGGCCGATCACCGGCCACCGCCGAGGCTTCGACCTGGAACCACGAGACCGGCTTCGTTCCGGCGGCGGCGCGGGGATGTCCCCATCCGGCGTCGTTCATCCCCCACAGCCCGGGTGCGCCGACGTCTCTCTCGGAGCCGTCCTTCCGCACCGCGACCCCCCTGTCCTCAAGCCAGCCCATGGCGAGCGACCGATGGTAGAACAGGAAGTAGGCGTCGTACTCCGACTCGGGATCGCGCCAGGCGTGCGGGGTCAGCTCACCGTAGAGGACGGCGAACATGGTGCCCGAGGTCCGGCGGCTTCCGGGCGCCACGCCCGGCCGTGCTGTGGCGTCGTCCTCCGGCACGCTGCCTCCCCTTTTCGGCCGCCTGTGGCCGCGACGCCTCCTGCCCGCTCCGCCAATTTACCTGGTGGTTGACAGCCGTCCAGGCAGACCGCGGTGGCATCAAAAGATGTTCCTCAAGGAAGAAGGGGAGGAATCCGGCCCGGCGTCTTCCTTCGCCGGAAAAGTCCGCCGATGATGAAAGAACTTTCAATGAAAACGTCGCCGCCGGAGGTGAAGGGGAAAGCCGGCCGCTCAGGGGGACCGCAAGGGTGGGGGAACCGCCGTGTCGGGCCCGCGTTCCCGCTCCGCCGTATCGGCTCTCGGACAGGTCGTCAGGGGTCGTCGGCCGGATCGCGGTCGATGAAGGGGATCGAGTAAAGGTTCCGGTAGCCGTCGAGGTCGGAGAAGCTCCGTGAGTACAGGCCGACACCCGGCTCCAGCGTGTCGGTCAACGCCGGCCGCAGATCGGCTATCCCGAGGAAGGACCAGCGCACGGTTTCGCCGAACTCGTTGGAGTAACTGGTCTGCTCGCCCCGCCCCGCCTGTTCCGCGGCGCGGCGGGCCTCGTCCTCCGAGCCCGCGGCGATCGGCACGATGTCCTCACTGAACCGCGGTGGACGGTATCCGCCCTCCACGAGGGTGGAGTACACGAGGACCGCGATGTAGAGATTGGGCGCGGGCTCACTCATGACGAACCGCCCCCCTTTCCCCTTCGTCGAGACGGATGTTCAACGAGACGGATGTTCAACGAGACGGACAGACGCGGCCAGGCGGGGGAACGGGATCAGGACTTGGCGAACCTGCCGTCGGTCAGCAGCTTCCACGCCGTCCGCCCCGTGGTCGTGCGGTCCACCTTGATCTGGGCCAGGGTGCTGTCCAGATGTTCGGCCGGAAAAACGCTGCGCACCGATGCCCTGCGGCAACGCGAGATGTAGTCGTCGGCGACGGCGCCGAAATTCTCCTCGACCCTACAGCCCGGAGGCGCGAGGACGGCGGCGGCGCCACGGTGCCGCACCGTGGTCGCCGCCTGGGCGGCGTCCACGGTGCCGGCCACGCCGAAGACGACGAGCAGCGTGAGGATGAGTCTTCGGACCACGTCGTTACCTTCCCGTCCTGGGAACGGGTCTGGCGGGGCCGATGTCGTCCGGCCTGGACGGGACTCTGGAGGGGGGCAGGGCTTCGCCGCCGGAGTCCCTGCCGGAGGTGGGGGAGCCGACGTGGGAGCCCGCCCTGTTGGGGTTCGTCTTCCAGCCGGTGCAGTTGTTACCGCCGCCCCAGACCTGCTCGCAGAGCCTCATGCGCACGATGGTCGTGCCGGACCCCGATGTCGAGCAGGCTCCCGGCCCGCGCTTCTCCCAGAACGCCCCGCCGTTGCCCGAGGCGCGCACGTACTGGACCTGAACGGCGTTGTGGTCGTCTTCGCCGTCGCAGAGCGTGACCTCCCCGCCGGTCGACGAGACGACCGCGACGTTCTGGCCGTGGGTCACCTTGAAGGTCAGGGCGGAGGCGGGCTGCGCGGTGCCGAGGGCGACGGCGGCGAGCAGGCCGGCGGAGATCAGAGGTCGGAAAGTCATTGATGTGAATCTCCCGGTGAGAGAACGGCGGATGGCGCGGAATTATCCGGCGCACCACAGAGTGCATGAACAATGCTTCACGGTCAATCGACTTAACAAACGTGTCACTTAACGGAATGTGATGCTTCTCATTTCTTGAAAAATTCCCATAAATACTTTCCGTTGGGTTCCGGGTGGCGCTTTCCCGTTATCGGGAAGACCGATGCGAGGTCGTTTTCATGTTGATTTGTGGTCGCTTGTGGATGTTCGTCCAGAAAGGCGTCCGGCGCTTCGTCTTCCCGTACGACGCGCTCACGCGCGCCCGGCGACGTGAAATCCCACCGGCACCCCGAAAGCGGTGACCAGGGCCGGTGAGGAGGCCCACAATCTTCGCTATGAGTTCATCGCGGCACGACCGCTCCCTACCCTCAGGGTCCCCGGCGTCTCAGGTTTCGGCGCCCCCGGCCCGCGTCCAGGAGGTCTCCGACGGCATTTACGCCTACATCCAGCCCGACGGGAGCTGGTGGGTCAACAACACCGGGTTTCTCGTCGGCGAGCACGGGGTGATCAGTGTGGACTCCTGCGCCACCGAACGGCGCACCCTGGCCTACCGCGAGGCGATCAGGTCGGTCACCGGTCGGCCGATCACGACATTGATCAACACCCACCATCACGGCGACCACACGTTCGGCAACTTCGCCTTCCCCGAGGCGACGATCGTCGGGCACGAGCAGACCAGAAAGATGGTCCTCGCGGAGGGGATCGCGGAGTACCGCACGCTGGCCTGGACCCCGGTCGACTGGGGCGATCTGCGACCGTGCCCGCCGTTCCTCACCTACACCGACGGGGTGACCGTCCACTCCGGCGAACTGCGCTGCGAGGTCCGGCACGTCGGCACCCCGGCGCACACGGACAACGACTCCATCGTGTGGATCCCCGAGCGGTCGCTGCTGTTCGCCGGGGACCTGCTGTTCAACGGCGGCACGCCGTTCGTGATGACGGGTTCGGTCGCGGGGACCGTCGAGGTGCTCGAAGAACTCAAGGGGCTGGGCGCCGAGACGATCGTCCCCGGCCACGGCGAGGTCTGCGGCCCGGAGGTCATCGACCGGGTGCTGGGGTATCTGCGGTTCCTGGCGGACGTCGCCGAGCGCGGCCGGGCGGCCGGTCTGTCGCCGCTGGAGGCCGCGCGGGAGACCGACCTCGGCGAGTACGGCGGGCTGCTCGACTCCGAGCGCATCGTCGGCAACCTGTACCGGGCCTACGCCGAGCTGGACGGCCTGCCCCGGGGCGGGCCGATCGACCTGGTCGCGGCACTGGGCGACATGGTCGCCTTCAACGGCGGCAGGCCGCTGACCTGCCTCGCCTGACGGCCCCCGGGAGGGCGGCGGCCGGCCGGGCCGGTGACCCACGGCGACCGGCCGCCGTCCCGCCTTCGGTACCGGGACGGCGCTACCGGGACGGCGGGGCGGGCCGGGTCACCCGCGGCGTCCCGGTGACCGCCGGCACGGGCCGGTCGCGATCGGTTGATTAGAACCCGCTGGTTGGGACAGAGGGAGGGGGACAGGCAGGGAACGACCGATCGGACGGTGCCAATGGGTCAGCGAGTCGACAGGGAACGCTTCTCCGAGGCGGAGTTCGGCCGCTTCGGGGAACGGCTGGCCGAGCAGCTCGTCACGCTTCGCGACCTCCTCGCCAGACCGGGGTTCGGCGCGGGCCCGGCCACGGTGGGGGCCGAGCTGGAGCTGTTCCTGGTGACCCCCGACGGCAGGCCGCTCCCGCGCAACGGCGAGGTCCGGGCCGCCGCGGCCGACGACCGGCTCGTGCCGGAGCTGGGCCGCTACAACCTGGAGATCAACCTGACCCCGCTGCCGCTCGCCGGGCGGCCCTTCTCCGCGCTGGTCCGTGAGATACGGGAGGCCATGGAGACGGTGGACGCCGCGGCGGCCACCCAGGGCGGCCGGGTGGTGGCGATCGGGATCCTGCCCTCTCTGAGCGAGTTCGACTTCACCCACGAGGCGCTCAGCGACGAGAGCCGCTACCGGGCCCTGAGCAGGGGAATGAGACGGTTGCGCGCCGAACCGTTCCGGGTGAGCATCGAGGGGGCGGAGAAACTTGAGCTGGAGGTGGAGGGAGTGATCCTGGAGAGCGCCAACACCTCGTGGCAGGTTCACCTCCGCACCGCCCCCGCGGACTTCGCCCGCGTCCACAACGCCGCCCAGCTGGCCACCGGCCCGGTTCTGGCGGTCAGCGGCAACTCGCCGGGCTTTCTGGGCAGGCGCCTGTGGGAGGAGACCAGGATCGCGCTGTTCGAGGAGGCGGCCGACGACCGGGACGTGGAGCGGCGCGACCGCAGAGACCGGCGCGTGGCCTTCGGGTCCGGCTGGGTGAGCGGGGCCGAGGAGATCTTCGAGGCGTGCGTGCGCGACTACGAGCCGGTGATGCCGATGACCTCCGAGAAGGACCCCGAGGCCGGGGGAGCCCCGCGGCTGGACGAGCTCCGGCTGCACCAGGGCACGGTGTGGCAGTGGAACCGCCCGGTCTACGACCCGGCGGACGGCGGCCACCTGCGGGTGGAGATGCGTGCCCTGCCCGCGGGGCCGACCGCCGTGGACATGGTGGCCAACAGCGCCTTCCTGCTCGGCCTCACCGCGGCCCTGGCGGTCGAGCCGGTCGAGGAGTTCCCCTTCGCCGAGGCGTACCGCAACTTCTACCGCGCGGCGATCCACGGCCTGGACGCCTCGCTGAGCTGGCCGGGCAGGCAGGAGGCCCCCGCCCACCTGCTCGCCCTCGACCTGCTGCCCGTCGCCGCGGCGGGCCTCGAACGGGTGGGGGTGGACCCCGGCGAGGCCGAATGGACGCTGGACGTCATCCGGGAGCGGGTCAGGCTCCGCCGTACCGGCGCGGTCTGGCAGCGGGAGGCCCTCGGCGACCGTGCCGCCGACCCGGCGGCGCGGGCCCGCATGGTGACCCGCTACCGCGAGCTGGCGCTGACCGGCAGGCCGGTGCACGCCTGGCCGTCGTGATCGGGAGGGCGCGCCCCCGGGGCGGTCACGGAAGCGCGTCTTCAGGGCGGTCACAGAGGGAGCAAGGGAACATAAGTCCCGGCATACTCGTGAACTCCGCATCTTGACGCCGGCCGCGGTCGCGGCCGGAGAGGGAGGAGCACCCCCCATGAGCGCGATGGCACCCGCCGAGGTTGGACCGTTCGAGCTGAGGCGCGACGACGGCGAATCGGCGGAGGGGGCCCGGGTTCTGGGGGAGCGGCTCATGCACGTGCCCCTGTCCGCCGTGCTGGCCGGGGCGAACCGGGTGGCGGTCCGCCGGGGCGGCACGGGCGCCGGGGCGTTCGGGACGATGAAGCCCCGCCCGGTGGACTGGTACTGCTTCGACGCCGCCGACAACGCCGTCACCGACTGGTACCCCCAGGGGCTGACCTGCGCCTCCGACGCGGGGGTCGACGGGAACACGTTCGTGGTGAGCTGGTACCACCGGCCGCAGGCGGGTCCGGAGCGCGGGGTGCGCCTGTCCTTCCTCGACACGGCGAAGCTCCGCTACCGCCACGTCCTGCTCGTGGCCGCCGACCCCGGCGGCGGCATCTCGCCGATCGACATCCACGCCGGCGGCGTCGCCTGGTACGGCGACCTGCTGTACGTCGCCGACACCCGCAGGGGCCTGCGGGTGTTCGACGTCGGGCACATCCTGGAGGTGAACGGGAAGGGGAAGACCACGGTCGGCGAGAAGAACGGGGTCTACAGCGCCTTCGGCTACCGCTACGTCATGCCGCAGATCGGCGCCTGGACCCCGGCCGCCGCCGGCTCCGGCCGGTTCTCCTTCGCGGCCGTCGACCGCAGCACCGACCCCCACACGCTCATCTCCGGGGAGTACGTGGAGGCCCCCGGTAAGGTCGGCCGGGTGGCCCGCTGGCCGCTGAACCCCGACGGCTCCCTGCCGACGGACGCCGACGGCGTCGCCTCCGCGGTGGACGCCCACCACCTGCCCGAGGGCAGGATCCAGGGGGCACTGTCCCACAAGGGCGCCTGGTACCTCAGCAAGGGGGCGGGCGCTACCAGGAACGGCTCCCTGGTCGTGGTCGGCGAGGCGGTGAGCAGACGTCCTTACCCGGTGGGCCCGGAGGATCTCACCTGCCTGCGCGATGAGGGCACGCTGTGGAGCGTCACCGAGTTCGTGGGCCGCCGCGTGGTGTACGGCGTGCCGCTGTGACCCCCGAGGCCCGCCGGGCTCCCGGGGGAGGGGAGGCGCGGGGAGGGAGGACCCGGCGGAGGGGCCCGGGGAAGGGGGGCTCAGTGCAGGGAGCCGCCGACCAGGCGCAGGTCGCCGTTCACCGAGACGGCCGCGGCCACGATCGCCGTCAGCGCCTCGGCGGCCGTCGCGACCGGCATGGACGGCGCGCCCTGGTCGAGCACCTGCGCGGGCGCGAACGGCACGTGCACGAAACCGCCCCTGATCTCGGGCCGCTCGGTGGCGATCAGATGCATGAGGCCGTAGAAGAGGTGGTTGCAGACGAACGTGCCCGCGCTGTGCGACACGCTCGCCGCGACCCCCGCCGTGCGCGCCGCCGCCACGCAGGCCTTCACCGGCAGCGTGGCGAAGTAGGCCGCGGGGCCGCCCCGGACGACCTGCTCGTCGATCGGCCGCCGTCCGGCGTTGTCGGGGATGCGGGCGTCGTCGAGGTTGACGGCCACCCGCTCGACCGTCACGTCGGGCCGCCCCCCGGCCTGCCCGACGCAGACGACCACCGCCGGGTCGTGCTCCTGCACCGCCGCGCGCAGGCATTCGAGCGAGGCGCCGAACGCGCACGGCACCTGCACGGCCCGCACCCCGGGCACCCTCCTGGCCGCCTCCCACGAGGGGTTGACCGAGGCGCCGTCGAACGGCTCGAAGCCGGTGAGCAGAACGCTCATCGCCGGTCCGCGGGCGGTGAGCAGGCGGGTGTGCCACCGGGCAGGCGGTGACGGTTGGCCGAGACGAGCCGGTAGACCCCGTGGGCCACCCACCGCAGCGGCGGCACGCGCAGCAGCAGGCCCAGGGGGCTCCACGGCGGGCCCGCGGCGATCAGGAGCCTGGCGACGGCCTGCGCCCCGCCGTACACCCGGCCGTGTTCGACCCACAGCACCTCGCGCTCCGCCCGCTCCCGGGTGGTGGCGAGCGCGGCCAGGTCCGCGCGCTGCCAGGGGGTGGGGCGGGCCCGCAGGCCGATCCGCCGCTCGGCGAAGCGGACACTCGCCGCGCAGAAGCCGCAGTCTCCGTCGTACACCAGCACCGATTGTCCCGTCATGAGACAGAACCTACCCAGACGGTTCGATCACGAGTCCCGGCGCCCTCGCCTCTTACCCCGGCTTACCTCGGCGGGGGGCCGTCCAGGTGGCGGAACGCCTCGTGGGCCGAGCGGACGCTGTCGCGCAGGGCACGGCGCAGGTGGTCGGCCTCGGCGCTGAGGTGGCCGATCTCGGGGGCGAGGAAGCGGGCGGCGCCCGTCTCGGCGACGAGCTGCTCGTACTCCGGGAGGTGGGCCCGCAGGGCCTCGATCTGGCCCTGGGAGAGCAGGGCGCGGTCGGCCTGCGCCACGTGGGTGGCGTAACGTTCCAGGGCCTCCACCCGCGCGACCACGGCGGCCTCGCTGGCGGCCAGCGCCCGCTCCAGGGGGGCCATCGCCGCGGCCACCTCCGGAGCCCTGCCGCCCCGGCCCAGGTGGCGGTGCCGGGCCCTCAGCCCCGACAGCCTGGTCAGCAGGCGGGCGATCTCCCACTCCTCGGCGGGGAGCATCACCGCGTTCCGCACGCTGTCGAGCATCCCCGCGGCGTTGACCTGTGAGCGCAGCACGTGGTCGATCGCCCGCTGGGCCCGGCCGAGCAGTTCCCTGGCGCCGTAGTCGAAGTCCTCAAGGATGAGGTAGTGGCCGGCGTAGTGCTCGAAGTGCCGGCGCAGGACGTGCGCCTCGGCGTCGAGCGGGCTCGGCTTCCTGGCGATGTACACGCACGCGAGGATGCCGAGGTAGATGCTCGCCAGGCTCAGGAAGAAGGGGTGCAGGGGGTCACCGGTGAGCAGCGCCATGACGAACCCCGGCGCCGCCGTGCCGCCGAGGGCGACGGAGAGCGCCGGAGGGATCCGCGGCCCGTCCTGGGGTCTGGGGCGCCAGCCCGAGCGGAGCCGGTAGAGCAGGGGGCCGTTCCGCCGCAGGAGGTCGGCCACATCCGCCGGTACTTCCGGATCGACCACCACGCGGTGCACGGGCTCGCCTCCTCCGCCACGCGCGGAGCGCAGCAATTAAGCGTTTTACGGTATCTGTCCTTCCATGGTGCCTCCTTGGGGTACCGGTCGCGGCCGAAATCCCCGGCGTTGTCGCGGTGGGCGCCCCGCCGGGCTCTCGTCCGACGTCTCACCGCGGTCTCCGCCGGCCCGCTCTCGGCACCCGGCCCGCCGTCGCCCGGAACGGCCGGTACCCTCACGATCCGCACGTGCGCACTCGCTAATCGGAGGGCGTGGTGTCCGGCACCGGGAGGCGTGCCGCGGGTCTGGAGAGGGCGCCAACTTCCTTCCCTCACGCGAAACCCGGATATTTACAAAGAGGGATCGGGCAACTACAAATAGTGACTACATCATCTGGTGTCAGAACAAGGGAGGCCCCTGTGCTCAAGAAGCTCGGCGTCGCCGCGGCAGCTCTCACGATGGCCGCGGGCGTGCTGACGGCAACCACGTTCCTCGCCCCCGAACCCGCCTCGGCGGGGATCTGCCCGGCTGGCGCTGTCTGCCTGTGGGAGAACAACGACTTCCAGCCGGGGTGCAGCATGGTCTGGCGACCCTCGAACGGATCGAGGATTCTTCCCTCGTGTCTCAGGGACGACGTCGGTTCCTTCACCGCCAACGCCGAGGCATGCTTCGTGGACACCTACCCCGGAGGCGTCCGGGAGAGCCACAGGGCCCGTCCGGGTGACTACTCCCGCGCTTACAGCCACGGGGACAAGTTCGGCGGACGGATGGACCGCATTGATCCCGGCCAGTGCTGACCCGCCTTGAAAGGTCGGTGGCCGCGCCGGGCGACGCCGTCTCGAACGGTCACGGAGCCGGACACGGCGAATCAGAGCCGGGATGTCGGCCGGTCTCGTTCGGTTCCCCGGACCCACTCCCGCCTATCGGGTGGACTCCCGGATCGGGGCCGCAAGCCGGTGGGGGAGCGTCTCGGGGCGTCACGACGACGGCGCACATACGGGTAAGGGCCTGAGACGGTCCTGAGACGGCGAAAAGCCCCAGACTCCCGGCGTGGGCCGCGAGCTGGGGCTCTGTCTCCTGTTCGACCAGGTCAGACCCGGTCTGCTATGGAGCGTGGTGGACGATACTGGGATTGAACCAGTGACCTCTTCCGTGTCAGGGAAGCGCTCTCCCGCTGAGCTAATCGTCCCGGGGGTGTGTCCGAGCGGAAGACGGGATTCGAACCCGCGACCCTCACCTTGGCAAGGTGATGCTCTACCACTGAGCCACTTCCGCGTGCCCGCCGGGGGCTTCCCGGCGGCATGTGCGCTACCTTACCGGATCTCCGGGAGTCCGGGGGCCGCGCGTCGAGGTGGAGACGGGATTTGAACCCGTGTACACGGCTTTGCAGGCCGTTGCCTCGCCTCTCGGCCACTCCACCGAGTGGGGGGCGCAAAGCCCCTTCCGAGCGGAAGACGGGATTCGAACCCGCGACCCTCACCTTGGCAAGGTGATGCTCTACCACTGAGCCACTTCCGCGTGCCTCCCGGAAACGTCGCCGGGACACGGGAAAACTCTAGCGCCTCCGGCGGGCGGATGCGCGCAACCGGGCGGTTCCCGGGCGATCCTCGGTGTCGATCACCCGGACGTCGGCGGCTCGGACGAACATGACCCGGTGGCCGAACTGGATCTGGAGGTAGCGGGTCTCCCCCCTGATCGTGCGGGGTCCGGACGCCGTGCTGAAGTAGGAGCCCCGGGTCGCCAGGCCGAGGCTGTAGAACTGCCCGGCGGGAAGCGAGTACTGCAGCGGGGTCAGCCGCTGCGGTGTGACGCCCCTGGGGTAGGCCGCCCTCTCCGGGTAGGCCCTGCCGTACAGCTTGACGGGGGCGAGCCCTCGGCGGGGGGTCACCAGGCGGCCGGCGGCGGGCACGGAGGTGCGGGCATCCTCGGGGTCGTGAAACCACGCCTTCTGCCCGAGGTACCAGATCGCCGTCCAGTCGCCCCTGCGGCCGGCCAGGGCGTACCGCTGGCCGGTGGAGGCCCGGGCGGCGTGGTCGTAGACGCTGTAGGTGGAGTCGCCCCCGCCGGGGTACCTGCCGACGTCCTTGACCAGCGGGGCCGAGGCCGAGGGGCGGCTGTGCAGCCAGACGGAGGCGGCGCCCTGGGGGGCGCACTCGCCGGAGGCGGCGCAGCCGGTGAAGAGCGGCCGGTGGAGCGCGTAGTCGGGCTTGATCATCACCAGGCGGGCGTCGGGGTCGGAGGAGCCGGTCAGCGGGCGGCCGAGCAGTTCGAAGTAGTGGGCCCAGTCCCAGTAGGGGCCCGGGTCCTGGTGCATGCCGCGCACGGTCTGCGGGGTGGTGCCGGGCACGTTGTCGTGGCCGAGGATGTGCGCCCGGTTCAGGGGGATGTCGTACTTGCGGGCCAGGTGGCGGACCAGCCTGGCCGAGGAGCGGTACATCACCTCGGTGAACCACGCGCCCCTGGCCAGATAGCCCTCGTGCTCCAGGCCGATGGAGCGGGTGTTGACGTCCCAGTTGCCCGCGTGCCAGCCGACGTCGTCGCCCCGCAGGTGCTGGGCGACGTGCCCGTCGCCGGAGCGCAGGGTGAAGTGCCAGCTGAGGTAGGCGGGGTCCTTGACCAGCCGCGTCATGACGTCGTAGCCGGTCTCCCCGTCGTGGATGACGATGTAGTCGATCTTCCGGTGTCCCCGGTAGCGGTCGTGGTTGCCGTGGTCGCCGTTTTTGAGCCTGCGGTAGGCGGCCGGGACCCACTCGCAGGAGAGGGCGGCCGGGCAGTCGGGCGCGGTGGCCCCGGGCGTACGGCGCAGCCCGGTCCGCTCCGGCGAGGGAGCGGGGGACAGCCCCGGGATCGCGGGCAGGGTCACCCGCTCGCCGTCGTCGGTCACGCGGGCGGCGCCGGCGCGGATCGTCGCGTACACCTCGTCGGCGAAGACCCGCGCCGTCGCGGCGTCCGGCGAGCCCGAGTAGCGGGCCACCGCGGCGTACCAGCGCGCCGGGTCGGCGCTCGGCGGCCCGCCGGCGCGCCGCTGGTGGTCGGCGAGGAGCGCGGCGCCCCCCTGGATGTTGGCCTCCGGGTCCGTGCGCAGCGCGGCGGGGTCGGTCCCGGTCAGCTGCGCCGCCCTGCGCAGGGTGTCCTCGGGCGGGACCGGGGCGATGGCCGGGGCCCTGACCGTGTGCGGCCGGCTCTCGTCGCCGCGCGGGTCGCCTTCGGTGTGGTGGCGGTGGGCCGGCCCGGGGCGGGCCTCGACCAGGTGCATCGGCCCGTAGCCGCCGGAGACGCTCGGCAGGCCGCCGTGGGCGTCCCACCGGGACTCCAGGTAGGAGACGGCCAGCAGTACGCTCTCCGGCACGCCGTACGCCCGGGCCGCCAGGCCGAAGGCCGCCTGCCTGCTGCCGGCAGGCTCTTCCACGCCGCCGTTCGCGTCTCCCCGGGTGTCCCCCGCCGTACGGCCGGCCGTGATCGCGCCGGTGTCCGGGGGCGTCCCGCCCGCGGGCACTCCGGCCGCAGACGGTCCCCCCGTGAGGGGGATCAGCGCGGTGAGAACGGCGGCGACCGAGATTCCCGGCAGACGGCGCATAGTGGTTCCTCCTGACCCAATGATTACCCAGAGTCATGAGAGGTTACCGACTGTCCACGCGGGAGGAGGGGAAAGGGCGACAGTAATACTTTCTGCCCGAAATCGGGTAGAAAACTTGGTGAAAGTTATCCCGAATGCGTAAGGTCCTCCTCTGTGTCCACGGCACGGCATCCTCACGAGGATCTGATCTCCCATCTGACCCGGACGAGCGCGCTCGGTCCCGGGGAGGCGGCGCGCGTCGTGGCCGACGTGCTGGCCTACTTCTCCGAGCCCGCCGAGGCGTTCGTCAGGCGGCGGCACGTCGAGCTGAAGGCCGCGGGGCTGGTCAACGACGAGATCTTCCCCAGGATCGCCGTCGAGCTGCGGGCCCGCCGTGTCGCGGCACCGGAACTCTCCCTGCGCCAGCTGCGCCGGATCGTCTACGGGTAAGGAGCGGTCAGATGTGCGGAATCGTGGCCTATGTCGGGCCGAAGGACGCGGCGCCGATCCTGCTGGAGGGGCTACAGCGCCTTGAGTACCGGGGCTATGACTCGGCCGGCGTGGTCGTCTCCAACAAGGGGCTGAAGGTACGCAAGGTCAAGGGCAGGGTGGCGGACCTGGCGGCCGCCGTACCGGCGCGGTTCAAGGGCACGCTGGGCATCGGGCACACCCGCTGGGCCACCCACGGCGCCCCCAGCGACGTCAACGCCCACCCGCACCTGTCCTCCGACGGGCGGATCGCGGTCGTGCACAACGGCATCATCGAGAACGCCGACGAGCTGCGCGCCAAGCTGGAGGCCGACGGCGTGGTCTTCTCCTCCGAGACCGACACCGAGGTGCTGGCCCACCTGATCGCCCGTACCGCCGGGGAGACCGACTCGCTGGAGGAGGCGGTCCGGGCCGCGCTCAAGCGGGTCGTCGGCACCTACGGCATCGCGGTCGTCGACGCCGGGCGCCCCGGCGAGGTGGTCGTGGCGCGCAACGGCAGCCCGATCGTGCTGGGCATCGGGGAGAAGGAGATGTTCGCCGCCTCCGACGTGGCCGCGCTGGTCCGCTACACCCGCCAGGTGGTCCACCTGGAGGACGGCGAGCTCGCGGTGCTGAAGGCCGACGGGTTCCGCACCTTCGCCGGCGACGCCCGGCCGACGGCCAAGGAGCCGCTGACGGTCGACTGGGACGCCGGGCACTACGACACCGGCGGCTACGAGCACTACCTGCTCAAGGAGATCTCCGAGCAGCCCGACACCGTGGCGCGGACGCTGCGCGGGCGCCTCGACGACCGCTTCCACATCGCCCACCTGGGCGGCCTCAACATGGACGCGCGGGAGACCCGCTCCTTCCGCCGGGTGAAGATCATCGGCTGCGGCTCCGCCTACTACTCCGGGCAGATCGGCGCCCAGCTCATCGAGGAGCTGGCGCGGATCCCGGCCGACGCCGAGCCGGCCAGCGAGTTCCGCTACCGCGGCCCGGTGGTGGAGCCCGACACCCTCTACGTGGCGATCAGCCAGTCGGGGGAGACCTACGACACCCTCGCCGCCGTCCAGGAGCTCAAGCGCAAGGGCGGGCGGGTGCTGGGCATCGTCAACACCGTCGGCAGCGCGATCGCCCGCGAGTGCGACGGCGGCCTCTACCTGCACGCCGGCCCCGAGGTCTCGGTGGCGAGCACGAAGGCGTTCACCTCCACCGCGGTGGCCTTCGCGCTGCTGGCGCTCCACCTGGGCCGGGTACGCGACCTGTCGCCGGCCGAGGGCCGCCGCATCTGCCAGGGGCTGCGCGCGCTGCCCGGGCAGATCAAGGAGATCCTCGCCCTGGAGCCGCAGATCAAGGAGCTCGCCCACAAGTACGCCGGCTCGCCGAGCATGATGTTCGTGGGCCGGGTCCGGGGGTACCCGGTGGCCCGGGAGGGCGCCCAGAAGCTCAAGGAGATCTCCTACGTGCACGCCGAGGCCTACCCGGCCAGCGAGCTCAAGCACGGGCCGCTGGCGCTGATCGGCCCGGAGATGCCGACCGTGGCGATCGTCCCGGACGACGAGCTGCTGGACAAGAACCTCACCACGCTGGGCGAGATCCGCGCGCGCGGCGGGCGGGTGCTCATGATCGGGCACCGTGCGGCCGACCCCAGGCTGGCCGACGACCACGTCGTGGTGCCCAAGAACGAGACCGAGCTCGACCCCATCCTGCTGACGATCCCGCTCCAGCTCTTCGCCTACCACGCGGCCGTGGCGCTGGGGCGCGACGTGGACAAGCCCCGCAACCTGGCCAAGAGCGTCACCGTGGAGTGACCACCGCCTCCCTTGCCCTGTTCGTCCCCCTGGCCCGTCCTGGCCGCACCGCCCGTGATGCCCGCGGGCGGTGACCCTCTCCTGGAATATCACAGAAAGTGACGTTCCTGTAACGTGGAGTCCGGGGGGATTTCGGGGAAAGGGACGCTTATGCGCCGTAGGCGGTTCTTCGCGCTCACCCTGGGGGTCATGATCGCCGGAGGCTGCGGCGGGGCGGGCACCTCGGGCGTGACGCCGGGCGGCCGGCTGACCGTCGTCGTGCCCACCGCCCGCGGGCAGGGCTGGGATCGGGCGGCCCGGGCGCTGACCGCCGCCATGACCGGCGACAGGCTGGTGCGGGCGGCCGAGGTGAGCAACCACCCGGGCGGCATGGGTGTGGCCGCGCTGAACGCGTTCGCCGCGGCCCGCGGCCCGTTCACGCCCGAGGGAAGGCTGCTGCTCACCGGCATGCCGATGGTGGCCGGGGCGGAGATGGCCAACGCCGCCTCCGTGACGCGGGCCGCCACGCCGCTGGCCCGGCTGATCGGCGACTGGGTCGCCCTGGTCGTCCCGTCCGGTTCCCTGCTGCGCACCTTCGACGACTTCGCCTCGGCGCTCCGGCGCCGCCCGGCCGAACTGGTGGTGGGCGGGAGGCTGGACGGAGGCTCCGACCACGTCCTCTTCGGCATGATCGGCAAGTGCCTGGGGGTGGACGTCAGGCTCCTGGACTACGCCGGCTACTCCGGCGGCGCGGAGGGCGCCGAGGCGCTCTACGAGGGGCGCGTGACCGCGCTGCTGGGGCCGGCGCGCTCCTTCATGCCGGAGATCGCCGCGGGCCGCATGCACCCGCTGGTGGTCTCCTCCGCCGAGCGTATCGACGGGATCGACGCGCCGACGCTCATGGAGCGGGAGGTGCGGCTGGAGTACGCCGACTGGTGCGGCCTGCTCGGCCCCCGGGGGATGAGCGACCGTGAGCGGGAGGAGGCCGTGGCCCTGTGCGACCGCGTCGACGCCTCGCCCCGCTGGCGGGCCGCGTGCGCCGCCAACGGCTGGAGCCGGATCTACCTCGGCGGTGACGACTTTCGCCGGTGGCTGGTCACCGAGACCCGGCGCACCCGGGCGGTGCTTGCCGAACTTGGACTACTGAGCTCTTTCGCCACAAGTTGTTGGGGTAGTTGCGTCAGGCGGCACTAGATGTAGGATCCTGCTCGTTGCTGGTTCGCCCCACCCGGGGCGAGGCAAGAGGGAACCCGGTGAGATTCCGGGACTGCCCCGCAGCGGTGAGCGGGAACGACCGCCGTCATGGAAGCACTGGGTGGGAGACCACCTGGGAAGCGACGGCCAGTAGGAACGTGCGAGACGCCCGCGAGTCCGAAGACCTGCCGGTGACGTGATTGGTCCAGGGCCTCGCGGGAGGGCCCGCGGAGTCGAGGCGGTCCGGCGTGCCCGGAACCGCCCGCGGACGCGTGCGCCCTTTCCGGCTGAGAGCCGCAGGGGGAAGACGAGCACGCGAGGACAGCACGTGACACAGACCTTGACCGGCGTCGCGACGGCGGAGGAGACCGGGCGTGAGCCGTTTGACCGCCGATCGGCCATCGAGGAGGCCGCCGCCCGCGTGATCGCCGACCCGGAGAACTCCCGGGTCGCCGCGGGGCTCCTGGCCGGCCTGATCGCCGACGAGGCGGCCGGGCAGGGGGTGCGGACCTTCTCCGAGTCCGTCGCCGCGACCCACGCCGCCGGGCTCGTCCAGGACCGGCTGGCCGCGTTCGTGGCCGCCCACGCCGAGGCGCTCGACGCGCTGGTGGACCCCCTGGCCGACGCCCGGTTCGAGTACTTCGGGCTGCGCACGGTCTACGACCGCTATCTGCTGCGCCACCCGGAGACCCGCGAGGTCCTGGAACGCCCGCAGCACTTCTTCCTGCGCGTGGCCTGCGGCCTGTCGGAGACGGTCGAGGAGGCCGCCGAGCTGTACGCGCTCATGGCCGCCCTGGCCTACCTGCCCAGCTCGCCCACCCTGTTCAACGCGGGCTCCCGCAGGCCCCAGCTGTCCTCCTGCTTCCTGCTCGACTCGCCCAGGGACGAACTGGAGTCCATCTACGAGCGGTACGCGCAGGTCGCGCGGCTGTCGAAGTACGCCGGGGGGATCGGCATCGCCTGGACCCGCGTCCGCTCGCGCGGCTCGCTGATCCGGGGGACCAACGGCCACTCCAACGGCATCGTGCCGTGGCTGCGCACGCTCGACGCCAGCGTCGCCGCGGTCAACCAGGGCGGGCGCCGCAAGGGGGCGGCCTGCGTCTACCTGGAGCCCTGGCACGCCGACGTCGAGGAGTTCCTCGAACTCCGCGACAACACCGGCGAGGAGGCCCGCCGGACGCACAACCTGAACCTGGCCAACTGGGTCCCCGACGAGTTCATGCGCCGGGTCGAGGCCGACCAGGAGTGGTCGCTGTTCGACCCCAAGGAGGTCCCGCACCTGCCCGACCTGTACGGCGCCGCCTTCGACGAGGCCTACCGGGCCGCCGAGGCCGAGGGCCGCTTCGTCCGGCGCGTCCCGGCCCGCGCCCTGTACGGCCGCATGATGCGCACCCTCGCCCAGACCGGCAACGGCTGGATGACCTTCAAGGACGCCGCCAACCGGACCTCCAACCAGACGGCCCGTCCCGCCAACGTCATCCACCTGTCGAACCTCTGCACCGAGATCCTGGAGGTCACCGGCGACGCCGAGACCGCCGTGTGCAACCTCGGCTCGATCAACCTCGCCGCCCACCTGGACGGCGCGGGGATCGACTGGGAGCGGCTGCGCCGGACCGTCCGCACCGCCGTGCGGTTCCTGGACCGGACCATCGACCTGGGCTTCTACCCGACCCCCGAGGCCCGCGCCGCCAACGAGAGGTGGCGGCCGATCGGGCTGGGCCTGATGGGCCTGGCGGACGTGTTCTTCACGCTGCGGCTGCCGTTCGACTCCCCCGAGGCACTGGAGCTCTCCACCCGGATCTCCGAGGAGATCGCGCTCGCCGCCTACGCCACCTCCTGCGACCTGGCGGAGGAGCGGGGCCGTCACCCCTCCTACGACGACACCCGGGCCGCCGCCGGCGTCCTGCACCCCGACCACTACGGCGCCGGGGGCTCGCCCGCGTGGACGGCGCTGCGGGAGCGGGTCGCGCGGACCGGCCTGCGCAACTCGCTGATGATCGCGATCGCCCCCACGGCCACCATCGCCTCCATCGCCGGCTGCTACGAGTGCGTCGAGCCCCAGGTCTCCAACGTCTTCAAACGCGAAACCCTGTCGGGTGAGTTCTTGCAGGTCAACCGGTATCTGGTCCGTGATCTGCGGGCCAGGGGCCTGTGGACCCCGCAGGTCCGGGACGCGATCAAGCGAGCCGAGGGGTCCGTCCAGGACGTCCCCGGCATGCCGGAGGACCTCAAGACGCTCTACCGGACCGCCTGGGAGCTGCCGCAGAAGGCGCTCATCGACCTGGCGGCCGCCCGCACGCCGTACATCGACCAGTCGCAGTCGCTCAACCTCTTCATGGCCACCCCCACCATCGGCAAGCTGTCGTCGATGTACGCCTACGCCTGGAAGGCGGGCCTGAAGACCACCTACTACCTGCGTTCCCGCCCGGCCACCAGGATCGCGCAGACCACCGTCGCTCAGGCCCCCTCCGCGGGGGAGGCCGTGACCTGCTCGCTGGAGAACCCCGACTACTGCGACGCCTGCCAGTAGGCCCCTCCCCGTCTCATTCCCTTCCCGCGCGAAAGGCGTGCTCCGATGCTGCTCGACCCTGGAATGGACCTCACGCTGCGGCCCATGCGCTACCCGGAGTTCTACGAACGCTACCGGGCCGCGATCCGCAACACCTGGACCGTGGAGGAGGTGGACCTCGCCTCCGACCTGGCCGACCTGGGCAGGATGACCCCGGGGGAGCGCCATCTGATCAACCGTCTCGTCGCGTTCTTCGCGACCGGCGACTCGATCGTGGCCAACAACCTGGTGCTCAACCTCTACCGGCATCTCAACGCCCCCGAGGCGCGCCTGTACCTCAGCAGGCAGCTGTTCGAGGAGGCGGTGCACGTCCAGTTCTACCTGACCCTGCTGGACACCTACCTGCCCGACCACGAGGAGCGGGCCAGGGCCTTCGCCGCCGTCGAGCACATCCCCTCGATCCGCGACAAGGCCGGGTTCTGCTTCCGGTGGATCGACACGCTCGGCGGGCTGACCCGGCTGGAGACGAGGGAGGACCGGCGGGCCTTCCTGCTGAACCTCATCTGCTTCGCGGCCTGCATCGAGGGGCTGTTCTTCTACGGCGCCTTCGCCTACGTCTACTGGTTCCGCTCCCGGGGCCTGCTCAGCGGCCTGGCCACCGGGACGAACTGGGTGTTCCGCGACGAGTCCATGCACATGGAGTTCGCCTTCTCCGTGGTGGACACCGTACGGGCCGAGGAGCCGGAGCTCTTCGACGACGCGCTCGGCGCCCAGGTCACCCGGATGATCGAGGAGGCGGTGGAGGCCGAGCTGGCCTTCGCCGCCGACCTGTGCGACGACGGCCTGCCGGGGATGAGCGTCGAGCGGATGAGGCGGTACCTGGAGTACGTGGCCGACCGCCGGCTGGTCCGGCTGCGGATGCCCGTCCGCTACGGCACCGCCAACCCGTTCGCCTTCATGGAGCTCCAGGACGTGCAGGAGCTGGCCAACTTCTTCGAGCGGCGGGTCTCGGCCTACCAGGTGGCCGTCGAGGGGAGCGTCGCCTTCGACGAGTCCTTCTGAATCCCTCCGAATCCCTCCGAATCCCTCTGAGTTCCTCTGGACGGGAGGCCGGTCTTTCGCCGGGCGGGCCGAGTAGAAGGCCCGCCTCGGGGCATGCCCCTGCGACGGGAACCGACCTTCGAGGAGGGGCGACGCCGGTGTCCAGGTGGATCGTCTTGCTCGTCTCGGTGCTGGCCGCCGTGGCGTGCGTGGAAATGGTGCGCAGGGCGCTGCGCTGGAGGCTGATCGGTGAGAAGTGGGCCCTCGCCGGGCCGCTCGTGCGCCGCTGCACCTGGCCGGCGTTCGCCCTGGCGGCCGTGGCGACCGCGGACACGGTCTACCGGCCGGGCATGGCCGGGGAGGAGGCCGAGCACACGATCCAGGAGACGCTCACCCTGTTCATGATCGGGTGCGCCACGTGGCTGGTGATCCAGGCCGCCTACGCGGTCACCGACGTGGTGCTCGACCGGCTGGTCAGCGTCCAGGGAGAGCGCAACCGGCGGGCCCGGCGGATCCGCACCCAGATCACCCTGGTCCGCCGGGTCGCCTCGGCGGTGATGATCGTGCTGGCGCTGGGCGCGATGCTCTTCACCTTCCCGCAGGTGCGCGCGCTCGGCGCCGGGCTGCTGGCCTCGGCCGGCATCGCCGGCGTGGTCGTCGGGGTCGCCGCCCAGTCCACCCTGGGCAACCTGCTCGCCGGCCTGCAACTCGCCTTCAGCGACGCGCTCAGGCTGGACGACGTCGTGGTGGTGGAGGGGGAGTGGGGCCGCATCGAGGAGCTCAGCCTCACCTACGTGGTGCTGCGGCTGTGGGACGAGCGCAGGCTCGTGCTGCCGGTCTCCCACTTCACCACCAACCCGTTCGAGAACTGGACCCGGCACACCAGCAGGGTGATCGGCGCGGTGATGCTCAGGGTCGACTGGGGCGTCCCGGTGCCGGAGCTGCGCGCCGAGCTCTACCGCGCCCTGCGCGAGCACCCGCTGTGGGACCAGAAGGACTGGACCCTCCAGGTCACCGACACCCTGCCCAACGGCCTGCTGGAGCTGCGCGCGCTGATGAGCGCGGCCGACTCCGCCAGCGCCTTCGACCTCAAGTGCGACATGCGCGAGCACCTGGTGACGTTCATCCGGGAGAAGCACCCGGACGCGCTGCCCCGCTTCCGGGTGGACGCCTCCTAGCCGTTGCCGCCGGGGCGGAGCACCCGGGCCGCCCCGGCGATCAGGGCGGTGGCCAGGATCCAGCCGGAGGCGACCAGGGTCCAGGCCAGCCACCGGGTCCAGCCGACCGGCTCCCAGGCCCCCCGCTGCTCGAAGACGCTCACCGGGACGAGCAGGTCGAGTGTGTAGACGAACGGCTGGAAGTTCCGGATCTCCTCCGGGTCGATCTGCGCCGGGCGCACCGCGGCGAAGACCACGGTGCCCGCCGTCAGCAGCACCGCCACCCACAGCCCGGCGAGCCAGGGGCGGTAGCCGTACCCCACGACCAGGTCCAGCAGCCGGCCCCACACCCTGCCGGTGGGCTTGAGCGTGCGGCGTCGGCGGCGCTGCTTGGCCAGCAGCACCCGGCGGGCGTCCGGCTCGTGACCGATCCGGCGGAACCAGGAGGCCAGTTGTTCGTACGGCTGCGGCCGGTAGCCGTCCGGGTCCTTGCCCAGCCACGCCAGCCGTTCGGCCACGCTCCACGGGCCGCGCAGGGCCTCGTAGGTCAGCCCGTTGAGGAGGACCCCTCCCGGGTAGCAGCCGGGGTCGTCGAGCAGGACGCCGATCCGGGAGTAGGCGAGGTTGACCTCCCCGGCGAGGGAGGCCGGCCGCAGGATCAGCTCCTCCAGCTGGGCGTGGCTCAGGTGCAGTACCCGGCCGGGGGCCTCCAGCGTCGAGCTGTCGAAGGAGAGCACCCCGTCGACGCGCGCGTTGCGCATCCGGATCGTTCCCCTCACGCGAAACCCCGCGCTGAACTCCACCGCGCTCGCCTCCATGAAGTCGGCCTGCACGGCGTAGGCGCCGCTCGCGGTGACGGCCGACCTCTCCAGGTAGAGCCCGCCGCGGAACTTCGCCCCGATCATCCGCAGACCGCCGGTGACGCGCGTGTCCCGGATGAAGGCCCCGCCCTCCACGGCCATGCCGCCCGCCCACAGCGCCCACTGTCCCCGGTCGAGGGCGCGCTCGCGCATCTCCTCCTCGGTGAACGGCCTGCGCACGTCCCGCAGCCCGCTTCCGGAGGTTTCGGAGTGTTCCTCCTGGGCGATCAGACGCGCCCCCGAGAGCCGGAGCTGGCCGCTGATCTGGGCGTTGTCCAGCCGGATCCCTCCGTGGACCGTGGAGCCGTCGAACTCCAGCAGCCCGTTGACCACGCACCGGGCCGCCCGGACACGCCCCGTCTCGCACCCCCGGAACCGCACGCCCACGGTGGTGGCGTCGGTGAGGGAGACTCCCGCGGGCAGATGGCAGTTGAGCAGGTGCAGCTTTCCGGTCAGGGTGGCGTCGGACAGGTCCAGCTCCCCGTCCACGCGGGCGCCCGCCAGCCGCAGCCCGGCGGTCCTGCCCGGCTCGCTCTCCCGCGCGCCGAGCAGCAGCGCGGCGATCACCTCGGCCCGGACGGTCCGCTCCGGTCCCCAGGCGTTCCCACCCGCGGGATCGTCGGCTCCGGGCTCGCCGGTCCGCAGGTCGACCCACTCTCCGGACGGGTAGGCGTTCCAGACCCGCCGTTCGGCCGGGCTCAGCCGCCGGGGCGCCCGCCTCGTTCGCATCCGCGCCCCCCGCCTGGTCGGAAGAATGTCCGGAAAGAATCTATCCTCCGCGGATCTTCGACGGGGGCGGACCCCTGCGGCGTCAGTGCCCGACGACCTCGTTCTTGCCGATGACCACGACGCCGTTCGCCGTCACCGCGAAGCGGCCGCGGTCGTGTTCGAGGTCGAAGCCGATCCGGGCGCCGTCCGGGACGACCACGTTCTTGTCGATGATGGCCTTGCGGACCATCGCGCCCCGCCCGATCCGCACGTTGTCCATCAGCACGGCGTCCTCGACCCGGGAGTAGGAGTTCAGGATCACCCCGGGGGAGAGGATCGAGCGCTCCGCCAGGCCCCCGGAGACGATCGCCCCGGCGGAGACCAGCGAGTCGATCGCCCGGCCCACCCGGTCGCCGTCGTTGTGCACGAACTTGGCCGGAGGCAGGGGGTCGTGGCCGGTGTAGATCGGCCACCGGCTGTTGTAGAGGTTGAAGACCGGGTGGGCGGAGATGAGGTCCATGTGGGCCTCGTAGTAGGCGTCGAGGGTCCCCACGTCGCGCCAGTAGCCCCGGTCGCGCTCGGTGGAACCGGGCACGACGTTGTCGGCGAAGTCGTAGACCTCGGCGCCGCCCGACTTCACCAGCATCGGGATGATGTCGCCCCCCAGGTCGTGCCTGCTGGTGGGGTCGAGGGCGTCCTCCCGGAGCGCGTCGAGCATCGCCTGGGTCCTGAAGACGTAGTTCCCCATCGACGCGTACACCTGGTCCGGCGCGTCGGCCAGCCCCGTCGCGTCCTTGGGCTTCTCGCGGAACGCCGCGATCCGGCGTCCCGCCGGATCGGTCTCGATCACCCCGAACCGGTCGGCCAGCGCCAGCGGCTGCCTGATCGCCGCCACCGTCACGTCGCAGCCGGAGTCGACGTGCTGGGCCACCATCTGCCGGGGATCCATCCGGTAGATGTGGTCGGCGCCGAACACGATGACGTGATCGGGCATCTCGTCGTAGATCAGGTTCAGGTTCTGGAACAGGGCGTCGGCCGACCCGGAGAACCAGCGCGGCCCGAGCCGCTGCTGCGCCGGGACCGGGGTGACGTAGTTGCCCAGCATCGCCGAGAGCCGCCAGGTGCGGGAGACGTGCCGGTCGAGGCTGTGGTTCTTGTACTGCGTCAGCACGACGATCTGCAGGTAGTGGCCGTTGGCGAGGTTCGACAGCACGAAGTCGATAAGGCGATATATCCCCCCGAACGGTACGGCGGGCTTGGCCCTGTCGGCCGTCAACGGCATCAGCCGCTTGCCTTCGCCGCCTGCCAGCACGATCGCGAGGACTCTCATAGGCAGGACCCTAACCCGACAAACGTGACTGAAACACTAAGGTGATCGTATGCGTGTCGATGTGTTGAGCCGTGAATATCCCCCCGAGGTGTACGGCGGCGCCGGGGTCCACGTCGAATACCTCGCCCGGGAACTGCGCCGGCTGGCCGACGTCCGGGTCCGCTGCTTCGGAGCACCCCGGCCCCAGGAGGACGTCGCGTCCTACCGGGTGCCGGGCGGGCTGGAGACGGCCAACGCCGCACTCCAGGTGCTCGGCGTCGATCTGGAGATGGCCGCGGACTGCCGGGGCGCCGACCTGGTGCACAGCCACACCTGGTACGCCAACTTCGCCGGTCACGTCGCGAAGATGCTGTACGGCGTGCCGCACGTGGTGACCACCCACAGCCTGGAGCCGCTGCGGCCGTGGAAGGCCGAGCAGCTCGGCGGGGGGTACGCGCTGTCGTCGTGGGCCGAGCACGGGGCCCTGGCGAGTGCCGACGCGATCATCGCGGTCTCGGAGGGGATGCGCCGCGACGTGCTCGCCGCCTACCCCGGGATACCGGCCGAGCGGGTCTCGGTGATCCACAACGGGATCGACACCGGCGAGTACGCCCCCGACCCGGGAACCGCCTTCCTGACCGGGCACGGCATCGACCCCGGCAGGCCGTACGTGGTGTTCGTGGGGCGCGTCACCCGGCAGAAGGGCCTGGTCCACCTGCTCCACGCCGCCAGGCACCTCTCGCCCGAGGCCCAGCTCGTGCTCTGCGCGGGCGCCCCCGACACCCCCGAGATCGCCGCGGAGGTCGCCGGGCTGGTGCGGGGGCTGGACCGCGACGGCGTCGTCTGGATCTCGGAGATGCTGCCGCGCCGGGAGGTGATCCAGATCCTCACCCACGCCACCGTGTTCGTCTGCCCCTCGGTCTACGAGCCGATGGGCATCGTGAACCTGGAGGCCATGGCGTGCGAGACGGCCGTCGTGGCCACCGCCACCGGCGGCATCCCGGAGGTGGTGACCGACGGTGTGACCGGCCTGCTGGTGCCCGTGGAACAGCCGGCCGCCGACGGCACCCCCGGCGACCCCCGGCGTTTCGCCGCCGACCTCGCCGAGCGGGTCAACCTGCTGCTCGCCGACCCCGCGCTCGCCGCCTCGATGGGCGTGGCCGGGCGCGCCCGGGCGGTGGAGCACTTCTCCTGGCCCAGGATCGCCGGGCGGACGATGGATCTCTACCGGTCGATCGCCCGGCCGTGACCGCGCGGGCTCCGGAGGCGATCGCGGGTCTCCCGCCTCAGGAAGAGGAGGTCAGGAAGTGGAGGATCACGTTGTGCACGTGGTGGGCCTTGCCCTCCCCCCGGAACTCCACCTCGTAGGTGTGGGTGCCCACGTGGATCGCGATGGCGCCCGAGGAGAAGAACGAGCCGGCGAAGGATTTGTTGCTCACCACGCTGACCGCCGACACCCTGCCGTAGGGGATGCTCGTGATGGCGATCTTCTTGCCCACGAACGACTTGTCCTGCACGATCACACGCTTGTCGGTCAGTCCCAGGAAACCGGTGCCCACGCCGATCGCGTCGTAGACGGCGATGATGCTCTCGCCGGGCAGCAGGCCGCTCTCGATCTGCTGGAGCTGTTCCTTCCGATCGTAGGGGATCTGAGCCATCACGCTCCCAATCGCCGCGGGGGTCGGTCGCACCCGCCCAACGAACGCGCCGCGAGGAAGGTTCCCCGCCAGGGGGTAGGGTCGGGGCCGTGACTTTTCGGATGAGGATCACCGACCGCCACGGTGGTGTCGGCTCCGGGCCGTACGGCAGCCGCAACCTCGGGGGCATGTGCGGGGACGACCCGGAGACCGTCGCCGCCAACCGGGCCCTCACCGCCGCCGAGTTCGGCCTGGAGCGGGTCGTGTTCATGAGGCAGGTGCACGGCGCCGACGTCCGCTACGTCAAAGAGCCTTTCGGTGACGACCCGCCGCCGCTGGACGGGGTCTTCACCGACGTGCCCGGTCTCGGCCTGGCGGTGCTGTGCGCCGACTGCGCCCCCGTCCTGCTGGCCGACCCCGGCGCCGGGCTGGTCGGCGCCGCCCACTCCGGCCGGGCCGGTACGGTGCTCGGTGTGGTCCCGGCCCTCGTCCGGGAGATGACCGCCCGCGGCGCCGACCCGGCGGGCATGACCGCGCTGATCGGCCCGATGGCCTGCGGTACCTGCTACGAGGTCCCCGCCGAGCTCCGCGCGCAGGTCACCGCCGTGCTGCCCGAGGCGTGGTCGATCACCCGTGAGGACACCCCCGCGCTCGACCTGCGCGCCGCGATCACCTCGCAGCTCGCCGGGGCGGGGGTCCGCGACGTCACCCACGACACCCGCTGCACCATTGAGACCCCCGGCCTGTTCTCCTACCGGAGGGAACGGCGGACCGGCCGTTTCGCGGGCTACGTCTGGCTGGAGGGCTGATCCACGCGCCGACCGGCCCGGCCGCGCGTCTCGCGCGCCGTACGGCGGCCCCCGTCGTGCCCCCTGGGCCGCCCGGCGCGCTCTCTCCCGGAACAACGTGATCGATCCCCTCTGGCGGTGATGTCATGCCCGCTGTCACCTGCCGCAGGGGATCTCTCACGTCAGCCCAGGGCCAGGATGCTCCCGTAGGCGCGTGCCGCCAGGTCGGCGAGGAGGCTGTGCGCGCCGATGGGGTCGGCGTACTCGACCTCCATCTCCGCGGCCGCGGCGGCCACCAGCCCGAAGTCCCCCTCGGGGCCGATGAGACACGGGGACAGCGCGACGCGCTGGGGTCCGATGCCGCGCAGCCGCCTGGCCGTGTCCGCGACGGTGGGCGTGCTGTCCAGAGAGGCGACCAGCACCGGCAGCGTCAGGCGGGAGGCGAGCAGTACGGCCGTCGGCTCCGCCTCCGCCGCCGCCCGCTCGCCGCCGACCGTGACGAGGATGACCGCGTCGACGGGGCTGGAGACGTTGAGCAGGCGCATCCGGTCGGCCCTGGCGAGCTCCTTCTCGGCCAGGCGCATGTGCAGGGCCTCGGCGAGCAGCGGGTGGGGCCCGAGCGGGGCGGTGACCGTCACCGACGCCTCGGCCGCCTCGACGGCCGAGGCGATCAGCGGGTCGGCGACCGGATGCGGGCCGGTCAGCAGCGGCACCACGATGGCCGCGACGTCCTCGGGGCGGTCGCGGGCCGCCTCCTCCAGTTCGGAGGTCAGCTTCTTGCCGTCCTGGCCGAGACCGGCCAGACGGACGTCGATGTGCGGGTTGTCCACCCGTATCAGGGCCGCTATCTCGGCGGCGACACCCGAGGCGTCGCCGAGCGTGGCCAGCACCAGGGCCGGTGCCTCGGGTGGGAGCTGGGCGGGCACGGGTCTGCGATGCCGGCCCGAGGGCCGTACGGGGCGCCCGCGCACGGGGAGGATGAAACTCTCACTCACATGCGCGGACTATAGGGCCATTTCGTGATGTCCGTAGTTGGAAACGGCGGCGATTCCGTTACGACATTCCCCCGGGGGTGATTTCCCCGGGATGTAGCGGTCCAATGCGGGGTGAGGCGGGGGCGGCCGGGGGGCGAGGGGCCGGATCAGGTGCTTCTGTACCCCTCCCACTCGTCCTCCAGGGCCGAGTGGACGACCGAGTCGCGCCAGACGCCGCGGGCCCGCACGTGATGCCTGATCCTGCCCTCCTCGACCATCCCGGCGACCAGCATCGCGAGCTGGGCGGCGGTGTTGGCCGGTGAGCGGGCGCCCCAGACGCGGTGCAGACGCAGGTGGCGGAAGCCGAACACCAGCATCAGCCGGATCAGGTCGGTGCCGATGCCCCGGCCCCAGTGGTCGGGCCGCAGTCCCAGGCCGATCTCCGCGCTGTGCGGATGGTCGGCCTCGACGCGCAGCCTGGCCACGCCGATGGTCTCCAGGTCGTCCAGGTCGACCACCGCCAGCAGGTACAGCCGCCGGGGTTCGTCCTCGGCGGCCCGCAGCGCCTCGGCGACGATCTCCTCGACCTCCTCGCGGGAGCGCGGGTCGAAGGGCAGGTGCTCGGTGGCCGCCGGGTCGCCGTAGACGGCGTGTAAGGCGTCCACGTCGTCGAAGGTGACCTCTCTCAACCGGAGCCTCTTGCCGGAGATCTCAACGTGGCGCATGCGCAGACGCTAACGCCTTGGAAGTCCTGCGGCTAGAGATCGTCCCGCACGATAAACGCAGTGAAAACCACAAACGTATACGAGTCATCCCGCCGGATCCCGTCGGGGGAGATTGTCATCCCAAAGTCGTGACAAAGATGATCTTTCTGGATGGAACGCCCCTCTTCCTGGCGTTGCGTCCCCTTGCTTGTCATATGGGCGGGTACGGCGGGTTTTCGGGGAGGGGTTGTCCGCCGCCATGGGCGCGATGGAACACAATGGGCGGATGACCTCCTCCGATCTCGACGTCCTGGTGGTGACCGGCCCCGGCCTGGTCGCCGACCCCTCGCTGCTCGCCGAGGTGGCGGGCGGGGAGTTCGAGGCCCTCGGCGTCGGCGGGAAGGTGACGCGGGCCTCGGACCTGCCCGGCCTGCGGGCCGCGCTGGAGTTTCCCGGCGCACTGGTGGTCCTCCCGGGCCCGGACCCCGGGGCGCGCGCCCTGGTGTCCGGCTGCCCCCGCGCGGTCTGGCTCGACCTGACGAGGTCCGCCACGCCCGCCGCCCCCGGCGGGGAGGGAACCGGACGTCTGCACGGGCGAGGGATCGCGGGGCTGACGTGGGCGATCAGGCACGCCGTGCACCGGACGCGCCGGCCCGCGCGCAGGGTCGCCTACGGCGAGCACCCCGCACAGTGGGCGGAGGCGCGGACGCCGCGCGGGGCCGCGGGGCCGGCGCCCGTCGCGGTACTGGTGCACGGCGGCTACTGGCGCTCCGTCTGGGGCGCCGACCTGATGGACGCGCTCTGCGTCGACCTGGCCGACCGGGGGTTCGCCGCCTGGAACGTCGAGTACCGGTCCCCGGATGTCCACGGCTGGGCGGCCACCGTCGGCGACGTCGCGCGGGGCCTGGCGCTGGCGTCCGCCGGCGCCTCGGGCCCCGTCGTGGTGATCGGCCATTCGGCGGGCGGCCAGCTGGCCCTCCGCGCCGCCGCCGACGACCGCCGCGCCGCCCTCGCCGTCTCACTGGCCGGGGTCCTCGACCTGGTGGAGGGAGACCTGAGGCACCTGGGCTCCGGCGCGGTCGCCGCGGCCCTGGGCGGATCGGCGGTCGAACTGCCCCAGGTCTACCGGCGCTCCAGCCCGCTGGAGCGCCTTCCCCTGGGGGTGCCCCAGCTCGTCGTGCAGGGAGACGGCGACGATCTGGACCTGATCGACCTGAACCGCCGGTACGCTCGCGCCGCCGGGGAGTCCGGCGACGAGGTGACCTACCTGGAGCTGTCCGGCGACCACTTCGACGTCATCGCCCCCGCCTCCCCGATCTGGCGGGCCACGGCCCACGCGATCGCCGCGGCGGTGTTCTGAGGTCTCACGCGTCCGGAGGCGCGGGGGAGAGCGGGCGCCAGGGGACCGGGCTGGACAGGACCATCATGCTCGACGGGTGACCGTACGGCGCGAGCCTGTCGATCAGCTCCTCGAAGGAGGTCATCGAGGAGGTGGCCACCCGCAGCAGGCAGCAGGTGTCGCCGGTCACCCGGTGCACCTCCAGGATCTCCGGCCAGGCCAGCGCCCGCTCGTCGCGGAGCACGCAGCGCGGTCCGTAGCACGACATCCTGATCAGCGCGGCCACCCCGCGCCCGGCCAGCGCCGGGTCGACCCGCGCGTGGTAGCCGGTGATCACCCCCGTCTCCTCCAGCCGCCGCACCCGCTCGGCCACCGCCGGGGCGGACATGTGCACCCGGCGCGCGAGCTCGCTGTAGGAGAGCCGGGCGTCGCTCTGCAGCTCGGCCAGCAGGGTCCAGTCCACCGCGTCCACCGTCACGCTCCGTCATCTCACAGCCCGATCGGCGCCGCCGCCTTCCAGCCCGAAGGCCCGAGGGCGACATCGCCTTTCCCTCATTATCCGTTTCCTGACATATCGCTGATGCTCCACTTCTTTGGATCGCCCGCGAGCGTGGCTGTACGGAGAAGACGGTGCGCTACGGCTGATGCGCTTCAGCGCCGAGGGCCTGGACGGGCTGGGGAGTCGGCCCGGCGTCGGCCGCGAACGGGGGATCACCGAGGCCGGGCGTTCGCAGATCATCGCGCCGGCCCGTATCCGGCCCGCGGCTGGAGAACGGAGCACTGGCGCGTGCGGGTACAGCGCCGTACCCTCGACGTGAATTCGCTGATCAGCGAGTGACGGGCAACAGGGCAGGGAACATGTTCGAAGGCATGAGGGCGTTCGTCAAGCCGGAGTCCGGGGTCGACAGCATCGAACTGGTGGAGATGGCGGTCCCGCAGATCGGCGATGACGAGCTGCTCGTGCGCGTCAAGGCCGTCGGCGTCGGTATCCACGATTCCTACTTCCTGCCCGGTGACGTGAAGTACCCGTTCCCGATCGGGATCGAGGCGGCCGGTGTCGTCGAGCGGGTCGGCAGCGGCGTCCGTGGTCACCGGCCCGGTGACCACATCGCCTTCGTCAGTTCGATGCAGCCGAAGGGCGGAACGTGGGCGGAGTACGCCGCGGTCAAGGCCAACTCCCTCATCGTGCCGATCCCCGCGGGGCTGGACTTCGTCGAAGCGGCCGCCGTCCCCGTCGCGGGCAACACCGTCCTGCGGGCGGTGAAAGCCCTGGATGCGGTGCCCGCCGGCGGTTCACTGTTCATCGCGGGAGGCTCAGGAGCGATCGGCACCCTGGCCATCCAGGTCGCTCGGGCACGGGGATGGCGGGTCGGCGCCTCGGCCTCTGAACACAATCACGACCACATGCGCTCGCTCGGCGCTGAGGCGGTTGTCGACTACCACGATCCGGACTGGCCCGAACAGATCCGGCAGTGGATGCCCGGCGGGGTCGACGCGGCGATGGCGGTTCAGCCCGGTACCGCGATCGACAGCCTGAGCGTCGTGAGAGACGGCGGAAAACTCATCGCCGTCTCCGGTGACGTCGTGGCTCCGGAGCGCGACGTGCACGTGGAAGCGGTCCCGCACGGGACGGACGTCCGAGGCGAGCTGACGCGGTTGATGACGGAGATCGCCAAGAACGAGAAGCGCGTGGAGATCGAACGGGTGTATCCGTTCGAGGAGGCTCAGGCGGCCCTGGCCAAGGTCCAGACCCGGCACGCCCGAGGCAAGCTCGTCCTGCGTCTGGAGTAGTCCGGGGGCGGAAACCGGTTACAACGCGACGATGATCGCCTTGACGATCAACCGTCATCCCGCGATCCCCTCTCCCGTGGCTCTCCGGAGCCCTGCTCAGGTCCCGCGGGCGGCGGTCCGGGCCCCACGGGGCGGCTCTTTCCGGGCGGCGGCCCCGAAAGGGCGCGGAAAGAAAGGAGACGGTAGCGGAGAGCGGGGGTGTCACTCTCGGCGGGTGACCGACGAGCGCAGCGCCGCGGTGAAGGCGGCGAGGGCGGGATGCGCGGCGGCCCCGCGGCGGAAGGCGATCCGCGTACGGCGGCGCATGGGAAGCTCGGTGAGTCTGACCCCCTCCGGTGGATCGGCCGCCCCCAGCTCGGGCACCAGCGCCACCCCCTGGCCGGCCGCGACCATCGCCAGCACGGCGGCGAAGTCGTCGATGTGGTGGCGGATCCTGGGGGCGAACCCGGCGGCCTGGCAGGCCCGCACGGTCATCTCGTAGCAGAGCGTGCCGGGCGTCGACACGATCCAGGGGGCGTCGCGCCGCCGTGCCAGTGTGTCGCCGACGTCGCCCGAGGCGAGGTACATCGGCTCCTCCAGCAGCGGCTCGGTGTCGAGGGCGAGGTCGGGGGTGGCCGGGACGAAGTCGTACTCGTGGACGAGCGCCAGATCCAGCTCGCCCGTCCGCAGCCGGGGGGCCACCTCCGCGGGGTCGATCTCGTCCACCATCGGCTCCAGCCCCGGATGCTCCCGGCCGAGGGCGGCCAGGGCGGCGGGCAGGATGGTGCGGGTGGCGGTGGGGAAGACACCGACCCGGATGACGCCGACCAGGCCCGTGCGCGCCACGGCCAGCTCGGCCGCGGCCTGCTCCAGCCGTTCCAGCACGGCCTCGGCGTGCCCCACCAGCGCGACCCCGGCCGGGGTGAGCGCCACCCTGCGCCCGGTCCGCTCCAGCAAGGCCACCCCGGCCTCCCGCTCCAGCGCGGCGAGCTGCTGGGAGACGGCCGAGGGCGTGAACATCAGGGCCTCGGCGACGGCGGCGATCGTTCCCCGGTAGGAGAGTTCGCGGAGAAGGCGGAGACGTCGCACATCGAGCATCAGTTCAGCTTAACGGTTTCGGAAGAAAACGGAACTGGACCTGTACGCTCGCCTGCGGCGACGCTGGAGACATGACTCTCACCGGCATCTACGTACCCCTGATCACCCCGTTCGCCGAGAACGGCGAGATCGCCCTGGAGGCGCTCGAAGACCTCGCGTGCGCCGCCCTCGACGAGGGGGCCGCCGGGCTCGTGGCGCTCGGCACCACGGCCGAGGTCGCCACGCTCGCCGAGGAGGAGCGCCGGGCGGTCGTCGAGGTGTGCGCGAAGGCGTGCCGGGAGCGGGGGGCGACACTGATCGCCGGGGCGGGGTCGAGCGACACCCGCGCCTCCGCCGAGGCGTTGCGCGCCCTGAAGGACCAGCCCGAGGTCAAGGCGGCGCTGGTCACCGTGCCGTCGTTCGTCCGCCCGTCCGAGGCGGGGGTGCTCGCCCACTTCACGGCGCTGGCCGAGCAGAGCCCGGTGCCGATCGTGGTCTACAACATCCCCTACCGCACCGGGCAGCCGGTGGGCGCCGCCACCCTGCGGCGGCTGGGGGAGCTGCCGATGGTGGCCGGGGTCAAGCACGCCGTCGGGAGCGTCGACCAGGACACCGTCGCGCTGCTCGCCGACCCGCCGGAGGACTTCGCCGTCCTGGCCGGCGACGACGTCTTCCTCTCCGCCCTGCTGGCCCTCGGTGCCTCGGGGGGCATCCTCGCCTCGGCGCACCTGAACACCGGCCGGTTCGCCGAGCTGGTGGAGGCCTGGCGGATCGGCGACGCCGGGCACGCGCGGGCCCTGGGACACGGGCTCTCCGTCATGTCGGCCGCTCTGTTCGCCGAGCCCAACCCCACCGTGATCAAGGGAGTGCTCCACGCCCGCGGGCTCATCCCCACCGCCTCGGTCCGGCTTCCGCTGATCCCGGCGAGCCGGGCGTCCGTCGAGGCGGCGGCGCGCCTGGTCTGACTTCCGGAGCCGGTGAGCCGTGCGGCCCGGGGCGCGCACGGCACGGCGCCCCCGGACGATCCGGGCGGGTCCGGTCGCGTGAGAGGACGCGGGACCGGACCGCCCGAGACGGATCCGGCCGCGCCGGCCTCTCGCGCCGGCCCCGCCGTTCTCCGCTCCCGGGAAGGCTCAGACGGCCTGGCAGCGCGGGCACCAGAAGAGGTTGCGGCCCGAAAGCACACCGGTCGCGACCTCGGTGCCGCACACGAGGCAGGGCATGCCCGAGCGGCGGTAGACGTAGACCTCCCCGCCGTGGCCGTCGACGCGGGGCGGGCGGCCCATCGCCTCCGGGGTGTGCTCCGGCCGTACCGTGTCGATCCGGCCCACCCGCACCCCGTCGGCCATGAGAAGCACGAGGTCGGCCCAGATCCCCTCCCACCGCTCCCGGGAGAGGGCGCGGCCGGGCAGCGAGGGGTCCACACCCTGCCGGAACAGCGCCTCGGCGCGATAGATGTTGCCCACCCCCGCCACCACCGACTGATCCATCAGCAGGACCCCGATGGAGGTGCGGCTACGGCCGATCCGCCGCCAGGCGAGCTCGGGGTCGGCGTCCGCGCGCAGCGGGTCCGGACCGAGCCTGGCGTGCAGGGCCTTCTTCTCCGCCGGGTCCAGCAGCTCGCAGGTGGCGGGCCCGCGCAGATCGGCGTACTCCTCCGCGTCGCTCAGCCGCAGCCGCACCACGCCCGTCGGCACCGGTGCCGGCACGGGACCGAAGGTGTAGGTGCCGTAGATGCCCAGGTGGATGTGGAGCCAGCGGTCGTCGTCGAAACCGAGCAGCAGGTGCTTGCCGTGCGCGTCGGTCTCCTGGAGCACCCGCCCGTCGATCCGGAGGGCTCCTCCGGCGAACCTCCCCTGCGGGCTCTCGGCCCGGACCACGTCTCCGCCGAACATCCGCCGGTGCAGCGCGGCCAGCCGATGAATGGTGTGTCCTTCAGGCATGATCCGCCCATGATACGGCCCGGCCGCGAGGCCCCCGGGCGGATCGCGGCCGTTCCGCCCGGGGGTGGCGGCCGCGCCCTCTGGCCCGTCAGGTCCCCGGCCGGAGACCTCACGGGCGTGAGGGGCCCATGTGACGGGCCCAGGTGTGCGCCGCCCCCGCCAAAACGGCCCCCGCGGCGTAGGCGCACAGGTCGTCGGCGCCGAACGTGCTGCCCAGCACCAGCCCGGCCGCCGGGATCGCCGCGGAGAGCGCGGCCGGGACGGGGGTGAGCTGGAAGAACTCGACCGCCCAGCTCAGCGCCAGCGCGCCGAGCGCGGCCCGCGCCGGGGGAACGCGGGGCCGCGCCAGCACGATCAGCGTGTGGACGAGCACGGTGTACAGGGCGTCCCCCACGGGTTCGCCGAACCCGCCGCCCGCGACCGCGCGGATCGTCAGTCCGGCGGCGACGGTGGCGGCGGCCGCGAGCGCGGCGGGCAGCCGGGCGCGGAGCGCGCCGGGCGGAGGGGGAGGGGACGCGGGGGACATCCGGCTCACGATAGCGAGCGCGCCGGTGGGCACCGTGACGGGCCGGCGGCGGGCGTCGTGGCGGGCACTGTGGCGGGGACGCCGCGGGGGGCACGATGGCGAGCGCCGTGGTGGGCGTGGCCTTTCGCGCTCCGGGCCGGGCGCCGGGCGGGATCAGCCGCGGGTGAGGCTCCAGGCGCCGTCGGCCTTGACGGTGACCAGGCGGGTTCCGGTGGGCAGCGTCGCCTTGCCCTTGTAGGAGCCGATCTCGTTGAACAGCAGGTCGCCGTAGGAGCCGGCACGGGGGTGGCCGAAGGCGATGAAGTTGCTGTCGCCGGCGTGGGTGGCGCGGACGGTGCTCAGGCCGTGGGTGGGGGTGAGCCTGAGCACCTGGTCGCCCTCACCCTGGATGGTGGTGGCGCACCAGCAGCGCGCCTTGGAGATCGGCTTGAAGACGGCCTTCCAGGGGCCGTCGGCCTTGATCTCCAGCGCGGCGATGCCGCTGAGGCCGTAGGAGCTGTTGTACAGCACGGTGCCCTCGTAGGAGCCGACCGTGTTGATCAGGAGCCCTTCGCGCTTTCCCAGCGGGTTGATCGTGTGGACGATGAAGTTGGACCGGCCGTCGTGACGGAACTTCAGCAGGCCGGGCTTGGTGATGACCGGAAAGCGGACCACCTGGCTTCCCGTGCCCCGGTAGGTCGTGTCGTCCCGGGACACCGTCCTCGCGGAGGCCGCGGAGGTGGAGGGAGCGCCCTCCAGGGAACCGACGGCCAGGCTGACGGAGGTCAGGGTGAGCATGGCCAGAAAACGCTTGAACATCGGGAATCTCTCTCTTCCGAGTGAAGCGCCGCGTTGGCGGGACTCATTAGAGCACGCGTTGGTTGAATCAACCATCAATTTCCGTGATGTCGTCGATAAGGGCGACCGAGAACAAAGTTCTGTCCGTATGTCCTCCGGTGAGAATTGGAACGGGTGAGGTGCCGGGATGATGTCCGCGGACGCCGTTCCCTGCGGGCGAAGGTCAGATGATCTTTCGATGCAAAAAGGAAAACAGCAGTTGACGGGGGGTTTAGCGGTCGTGTGACCGGCCGTTCCGCGAGGAGGGAGACATATCGAAAGCGGCGCTTCGGTCGTCGAGGAACGCGCCAAAAAAGAAAAGACCGTGCCAAAAGGAGACGGCCGGATCGGGCGTCCGGGCCCACTCCGGCCGAGGAGGAGGGGGAGGGGGAGGAGGCGAGGGGGGAAAGGCGCTTCCCGGGCGTTGTCCGGGGTAATCTCCTCCGCGATTAACGGCTGTAACGGCCGGAGCCTCCGGCGGAGTACGGCGCCGCCTCCGCCGGCCGGCCCCTGGCATTTCAGCCTCTGTAATCAGTTGCCCGACGTCATCAGAGCGCCCGGTGCATGACATGGAGCCCGACGTAGCCCTTGGCCGGGTGCTGGAAACCCTCCGGCAACGTGCCCAGAATCTCGAAGCCGAGCGACCGGTACAGCTTCACCGCACGGATGTTCGTCTCCACGACCGCGTTGAACTGCATGGAGCGGTATCCCGCCGCACGCGCCCAGTCCATCGTGTACTCACAGAGCGCGCGTCCCACGCCTCGCCCTGTGTGTGCCGGGTCGACCATGTAGCTGGCACTCGCGACGTGTGACGCGTTGCCCATGTGGTTGCGATTCATCTTTGCCGTACCGAGAACGGCCCCTGAGCCGTCCACCGCGACGACCGTACGGTCGGGAGCCGGCAGGAGCCACCAGTCGTGCCCCTGTCCCTCGCCAAGGTCCATCGGGTAGGTGAAGGTCTCACCGGCGGCGACGATCGTACGGAAGAAGGGCCAGATGGCGGACCAGTCCTCCGTGGTTGCCTCCCTGATCAACATACGAGACAGGATGCCCGTGCGGGCGCGGTCCGTACAATGAATTTGCCACTCACTCCAGACCCTTGTGCCAAGGACACGTCGAGGACGGATCGGAGCCGGCCGCCTTGACCATACCCAAGCGTCTTCCCGGTCGGACTCCGGGTATCGGGCTGGTCATGCCGGAACCAACTACCTAAGATCATTTTATGGGTTCCGGAATGGATTCGCGCTGAGGGACGTCGCACCCTCACCGACTCGCTCCAACGCTGCTGACCCGCACAGCGATGACTCCACCACACCGCGAGCCCGGGCAAACGGGCCGGGAGCGTACCCGCTCCCGGCTGCCGGCCGGTGACCTCATACCCGCAGCCGGGTAGTCCACCGGCCCCCGCGGAGTAGGGTGCCCCCGACTCCGCAACCGCGCCGAAACGAAACGACCCCGGCCCGGACACGGGGTCCGAGCCGGGGTTGCGTGGTGGACGATACTGGGATTGAACCAGTGACCTCTTCCGTGTCAGGGAAGCGCTCTCCCGCTGAGCTAATCGTCCCGGTGCGGAACCGCAGGGCACGGGGAACACGTGCCCCGTCTCGCGATGTCCCCCCTGCGCCGCCTCGTTCCGGAAAGAGGCGGACGGCCCGGGGGGCGCGTCCGAGCGGAAGACGGGATTCGAACCCGCGACCCTCACCTTGGCAAGGTGATGCTCTACCACTGAGCCACTTCCGCACGCTGTCACCGGGTGCGCTGCCCGGCGGCGACGGGGGAGACTCTATCGGGTTTTCCGGGCGTCCGGGTAACCGCGAGCGTCCTCCTCCCCCGCGCCCGCGCCTCCTGCCGCGGCCCCGGGCGGCGAAAGGAGACGCGGGGCCGGGTGCCACACCCGGGAGGTCGGGGGCCGGGCGGTTCGTCGCACCGGGCGGGGTGCGGTAGAAACAGCCGGATGGAGCCGTTGAAACTGGGAGCGCTTGAGATCTGGCCGCCGGTGGTCCTCGCGCCCATGGCCGGGATCACCAACGCGCCGTTCCGGACCCTCTGCCGGGAGCAGGGCGGGGGGCTGTTCGTCTGCGAGATGATCACGACGCGGGCACTGGTGGAGCGCAACGCCAAGACGCTCAGGATGATCCGGTTCGGCCCCGCCGAAAGCCCCCGCAGCCTCCAGCTCTACGGCGTCGACCCGGTGACCGTCGGCAGGGCCGTCCGCATGGTCGCCGAGGAGGGCCTGGCCGACCACGTCGACCTCAACTTCGGCTGCCCGGTGCCCAAGGTGACCCGGCGCGGCGGCGGGGCGGCCCTGCCGTACAAGCGGAACCTGCTGCGGGCCATCCTGCGCGAGGCCGTGCGCAACGCCGGGACGCTGCCGGTGACGATGAAGATGCGCAAGGGAATCGACGACGAGCACCTCACCTACCTGGACGCCGGGCGGATCGCGGTCGAGGAGGGGGTCGCGGCGATCGCGCTGCACGGCCGCACCGCCGTCCAGCACTACGGCGGGACCGCCGACTGGACGGCGATCGCACGGCTGAAGGAGGCCGTGAGCGAGATCCCGGTGCTCGGTAACGGAGACGTCTGGAGCGCCTTCGACGCGCTGCGGATGATGGCCGAGACCGGGTGCGACGGCGTCGTCGTGGGCCGGGGCTGCCTGGGACGCCCCTGGTTGTTCGCGGACCTGGCGGCGGCGTGCGAGGGGAGGGCGGAGCTCACCCGGCCCTCGCTGGGCGAGGTCGCCTCGATGATGGACCGGCACGCCACGCTGCTGGCCGAGTGCCTGGGGGACGAACGGCACGGCGTGGCCGACTTCCGCAAGCACGTCGGCTGGTATCTCAAGGGGTTCACCGTCGGCGCCGATCTCCGCCGCCGCCTGGCGACCTCGGTCACCCTCGCGGACCTGCGGGCGGGACTGGCCGAGCTCGACGCCGGCCTGCCCTGGCCCGAGGGGGCCGACACGCCGAGGGGCAAGACCCATCCGCGTGAGCGCGTCCATCTCCCGGCCGGCTGGCTGGACGACCCCGGCGAGCTGGTCGTCCCCGGGGCGGAGGCGGAGGCCGACACCTCCGGCGGCTGAGCCGGCCCTTCCGCGGGCCCGTGAGGGTGATGAGAATGTGACGTCGTTCCGACGCGAAAGTGTCATGCTCCCGGCTACCCTCCTGTCAGGAGTCGGCGGCCCACACAGGGAGACGGCGCTTGACGGAGACCACGGCCTCGGATGATGTGATCGCGGAGTTCGACGCCGAGCGGCCCGCCCGGCGGCTCTCCGGCCCGGTGGCGCGGGCCGTCACCCTGGTCGGCCTCGGCCTTTCGCTGTACGCGCTCTACCGGGCGTTCCGTCCCGGTCCCGTGCTGCCCTATCGCATGCTCTTCCTCGCGGTCGTGCTGCCGCTCACGTTCGTCTGCTACCGCTCCGGGCGGCGGGGCGGCGACCGGCCGGGGGTTCTCGACTGGGCGCTGGCGGTCCTGTCACTGGCGGTCTGCCTCTACCCGCCGGTCGTCTTCGACGACTTCATCAGACGGGCCTTCGCCCCCACGCCCCTGGACGTGGCGGTGGGCGCGGTCCTCGCGCTGCTGGTGCTGGAGGCCTGCCGCCGCACGGTCGGCTGGATCCTCCCCGCGGTCTGCCTGCTCTTCCTCGCCTACGCCTACTACGGCGGCTACCTGCCCTTCGACTGGGCCGTCGGGCACCGGGGCTACGACGTCGACCGGATCGTGGCCTCGCTGGTGATGGGCACCGACGGGGTGTACGGCGTGCCGCTGGACGTGGCGGCCACCTACATCATCCTGTTCACCGTCTACGGCGTGGTCCTCGAACGCTCCGGCGCCGGCAGGTTCTTCGTGGACGTCTCCCTGGCGGCCTTCCGGCGTTCGCGCTCGGCGCCCGGCCGTACGGTGACCCTCGCGGGGTTCCTGCTCGGCACGGTCAGCGGCTCGGGTGTGGCGACGACGGTGAGCGTCGGCAGCGTCGCCTGGCCCATCCTGCGCAGGGCGGGCTACCCCCGCGAGCAGGGCGGGGGCGTGCTCGCCGCCGCGGGCATCGGCGCGATCCTCTCCCCTCCCACGCTGGGCGCCGCGGCGTTCGTCATCGCCGAATACCTCCGGGTGAGTTACCTCACGGTGCTCGTCTACGCCGTGATCCCCACGCTCCTGTACTACCTGGGCGTCTTCCTGGCCATCGAGATCGACGCCCGCAGGTACGGCACGCGGCCCGCCGAGACCGACGCTCCGCGGCTGTGGCCGCTGCTGCGGCGGTTCGGGTACCACTTCAGCTCGCTGTTCGTGATCGTCGTGCTGATGGCGCTGGGGCAGTCGCCGTTCCGGGCGGTGGTGTACGCCACGCTGCTGGCCTTCGCGCTCTCCTTCCTCGACCCCGCGCACCGGCTCACCCCCCGCAGGGCGGCCGAGGCTCTCGCCGCGGGCACCACGGGGGTGCTCCCCGTCGCCGTCACCTGCGCCGCGGCCGGGGTGATCGTCGCCGTCGTCACGCTCACCGGGCTGGGGCTCAAGGCGAGTTCCCTGATCGTGGGGGCCTCGGGCGGTGTCCTGGCCGTCACCGCGCTGCTGTGCGCGCTGGCGGTGCTGGTGCTCGGCCTGGCCGTGCCGGTGACCGCGTCGTTCGTCATCGCCGCGGTCATCATCGGGCCGGCGCTGACGAGCCTGGGGGCCGGAGCGGCCGAGGCGTACATGTTCATCTTCTACTACGCGGTGCTGTCGGAGGTCAGCCCGCCCACGGCGCTGTCGGCGCTCGCCGCCTCGGCCATCACCGGCGGCAACGCCCACCGCACCATGATGGCCACCTGGAAGTACACGCTTCCCGCCTTCCTGGTGCCGTTCGCCTTCGTGCTGACCCCCGCCGGGTCGGCGCTGCTGGCCCAGGGTCCGCCGGGGGAGATCCTCTTCGCGGGCGGGGTCTCGGCGCTGGCGGTGGCGGCGCTGGCCGCCACGACCGGCGGCTGGCTGGTGGGCCCGGCGAGACCGGTCGAGCGGGCGCTGTGCGGGGTGGCGGCGGTCCTGCTGCTGTTCCTCTCGCCCCTCCCGGCGCTGGCCGGGGCGGGCGTGCTGGCGCTGGCCGTCGCACTGCACCTGGTTACCCGAGTCCGGGAGGAACGATGACGATCATCAGGCGCGTGGCCGTGCTGCTGGCCGCCGGGGCCCTGCTGCTGAGCGGCTGCGGCGGAGACCGCTCCGCCGACCGGGCCAAGGATCCGGGCGGGGGAGGCAGGCGGCTGTCGATCGCCACCGGCAACACCACGGGCGTCTACTACGTCCTCGGCGGCGGCCTCGCCGACCAGATCGGCAAGCACATCCCCGGCTACCAGGCCACCGCCGAGGCGACGGGTGCCTCGGTGGAGAACATCCAGCGGGTCGTCAGGGGCGACTCCGACATCGCCTTCACCCTCGCCGACTCCGCCGCCGACGCGGTCACGGGCAAGGGCCTGTTCATCTCCCCGCAGCCGATCCGCGCCGTCGCCCGGCTGTACGACAACTTCACCCAGGTGATCGCCACCACCGGGTCGGGCGTGAGAACGCTCGCCGACCTCAAGGGCAAGCGGGTCTCCACGGGGTCTCCCAACTCCGGCACCGAGGTCATCGCGCTGCGTCTGCTCACGGCCGCGGGCCTCGACCCGGACGAGGACGTCGTGCTCCAGTCGCTCGGCCTGCCCGAGAGCGTGCAGGCGATCAAAGACGGCGATCTCGACGCCCTGGTCTGGTCCGGCGGCCTGCCCACGCCGGGGGTCACCGATCTGATGACCAGCCTCAAGGGCGAGGTGACCCTCATCCCGCTGGACGGCGCGCTGGCCTCCCTGCGCGACCGGTACGGCCAGGCGTACGCCGCGGGCACGATCCCCAAGGACGTCTACTCGACCCCGGCCGACGTCGCCACGATCACGGTGCCGAACCTGCTCGTGGTGAACGAAAGCATGGACCCCGCCCTGGCCGGCGGCCTCGCCCGGCTGCTGCTGGAGCACCGGGCGGAGCTGGAGAAGGTCCACCCCGTGGCCCGGAGCGTCACCCGCGACAACGCCCCCCGGACCGGCCCCGTCCCCCTTCACGAGGGTGCCCGGAAGTACTACGGCTGAGCCTCAGGGCCCGCGGGGCCCGATCTGTCGGTCCCGTCTGATAGCTCTACGCCATGAGCAATCGTGGAGTGACCCCCGAGGAGTTCCTGCGGATCGCGTCCGTGCTGCCCGAGGTCGAGCTGGCCCAGCACAGCGAGGAGTGGGTCGGGCTTCGGGTCCGCGGCAAGGGCTTCGGCTACTTCTCGGAGGCCAGGCGGACCGCCCAGATCAAGGTCACCGTGGAGGAGCGGGCCGCCATGGTGGGGGAGGACCCGGAGGTCTACGGGCCCTCCTGGACCAGCGGCCGGTTCGGGTGGGTGGAGGTCCGGCTGGATCGCGTCGACCCCGCCGAGCTGACCGAGGTGGTGACCGAGGGGTGGTGCCTGACCGCTCCGGCCGGTCTGGTCGCCGCCTACGAGGCCCGCGCCGGCCTCACCCCGGTCAAAGACGGTTCAGGCCGATGACGTGCACCACGGCGCGGCCCTCCTCGTCGGAGGCGGCGAGGTTCACCTGGGCGTCGATGCCCCAGTCGCCGTCGCCCGCGGGGTCGGCGATGACCTGACGCACCCGCCACAGCCCCTCTTCCTCCTCGATGCGCAGCAGTCCCGGCCCGCGGGCGTCCGGGCCGGTTCCGACCTCGTCGTGGTCGGCGTAGTAGGCGTCAAGCGCGGCGCCCCAGTCGACGTCCGGCGCGAGCTCGGCCAGCTCCTCCTCCCGCTCCAGGGCGGCCAGTTCGACCAGCCGGAACATCGCGTTGCGGACCAGCACCCTGAAGGCCCGGCTGTTGGCGGTGACGGGCTTGGTGGTCTCCTCCAGCAAGGGCGCCTCCGGTGTGTCGGAGGGGTTCTGCAGTTGCTCCCACTCGTCCAGCAGGCTGGAGTCGACCTGGCGGACGAGCTCGCCGAGCCACTCGATGAGGTCGATGAGGTCCTCGGTCTTGAGGTGCTCGGGGACGGTCCGTGACAGGGTGCGGTAGGCGTCGGCGAGATAGCGCAGCACGGTGCCCTCGGACCTGGACAGCTCGTAGAACTGGACGTAGTCGGCGAAGGTCATCGCCCGCTCGTACATGTCCCGGACGACGGACTTGGGGCTGACGGTGTAGTCGCCGACCCACGGGTGCCCCCTCCGGTAGGTCTCGTAGGCGCCCAGCAGCAGGTCGGCCAGTGGCATCGGGTAGGTGATCTCGCTGAGGAGCTCCATGCGCTCCTCGTATTCGACGCCGTCGGCCTTCATCTGTGCCACGGCCTCCCCGCGCGCCTTGTTGAGCTGCGCCGAGAGGATCTGCCGGGGGTCGTCGAGGATGGACTCGATGATCGAGACCACGTCCAGCGCGTAGACCGGCGACTCGGGGTCCAGCAGCTCGAACGTCGCCAGCGCGAACGTGGACAGCGCCTGGTTCAGCGCGAAGTCCTCCTGCAGGTCCACGGTCAGGCGGGCCATCCGGCCCTGCTCGTCGGGTTCGGCCAGTTTCTCCACCACGCCGCCGGCCAGCAGCGAGCGGTAGATCGCGATGGCCTGGCCGATGTGCCGCCGCTGCCGTTTGCGGTCTTCGTGGTTGTCGGTGAGCAGGTGCCTCATCGCGGCGTAGCAGTCGCCGGGGCGGTTGATCACGGCGAGCAGCATCGCGTTGCTGACCTTGAATCGCGAGGTCAGCTGCTCGGGTTCGGCGTTCTGCAGCTTCTCGAAGGTCTCCTCGCTCCAGCCGACGAAGCCCTCCGGCGGCTTCTTACGGGCGAAGCCGCGCCGCCGCCTGGGGTCGTCGCCGATCTTGGCGAGCGCCCGTTCGTTCTCCACCACGTGTTCGGGGGCCTGGCAGACGACGTAGCCGATCGTGTCGAAGCCCGCCCGCCCGGCCCGCCCGGCGATCTGGTGGAACTCGCGGGCGCGCAGCCTGCGCACCTTGTTGCCGTCGTACTTGCTCAGCGCGGTGAACAGCACGGTCCTGATCGGCACGTTGACGCCGACGCCGAGGGTGTCGGTGCCGCAGATGACCTTCAGCAGGCCGGCCTGGGCGAGCCGCTCCACCAGCCGCCGGTACTTGGGCAGCATCCCGGCGTGGTGGACGCCGATGCCGTGCCGTACGAGCCGGGACAGGGCGCGGCCGAAGCGGGTGGTGAAGCGGAAGGAGCCGATCATCTGGGCGATGGCCTCCTTCTCCGCCTTGGTGGACATGTTGATGCTCATCAGCGCCTGCGCCCGTTCCATGGCCGCTGCCTGGGTGAAGTGGACGACGTAGACGGGGTACTGGTTGGTGGTGAGCATCTCCTCCAGCGTCTCGTGGAGGGGGGTGAGGCGGTAGGAGTAGACCAGGGGCACCGGGCGCTCGGCGTGTTTGACCACCGCGGTGGGCCGGCCGGTACGGCGGGTGAGGTCCTTTTCGAACACGGTGACGTCGCCCAGCGTCGCCGACATCAGGACGAACTGGACGTTCGGCAGCTCCAGCAGCGGCACCTGCCAGGCCCAGCCCCGGTCGGGTTCGGCGTAGAAGTGGAACTCGTCCATCACCACCTGGCCGATGTCGGCCCCGGCGCCGTCGCGGAGCGCGACGTTGGCGAGGATCTCGGCGGTGCAGCAGATGACCGGCGCGGTGGGGTTCACGCTCGCGTCGCCGGTCATCATGCCGACGTTCTCGGTGCCGAACACCGCGCACAGGTCGAAGAACTTCTCCGACACCAGCGCCTTGATCGGCGCGGTGTAGAAGGTGCGGACGTCGCGGGTCAGGGCGGTGAAATGCGCTCCGGCGGCCACCAGGCTTTTCCCTGATCCGGTCGGGGTGGACAGGATCAGGTTGTTTCCGGAGACGACCTCGATCAGGGCCTCCTCCTGCGCCGGATAGAGGGTGAGCCCCCGTTCGGTGTTCCACTCGACGAAGGCGTCGAAGATGGTGTCGGGGTCGGCGTCGATCTCTTCGGGCAGGCGGTCTACAAGGCTCACGGTTCAATACTGCCGAAGAAGCGGGGGTGGTTGGACCCGCTTCGACGCGGACACCGATACGGCTAGCATGAAATAAGATTCTTTAGGCTCCAAATCACTTTCAATATCCTTAAATCGAGATTAAGAGATCGAGGGGAGGGGACGGGCGCCCCCGGGGCGTGGCAGGGCTGCCCCCACCGTCGTCACGTCGGTGGGCTGGGCCGAGCCTCGGCCTCACCTCCCCCCTCTACGGCTGGATCGTCGCCTGCATCCCCGATGACAATGGGCGGCCTGCGCGCGGGCCAACACGCCGCCGACGGCGACCGGCACCGCCGCGTCCTGGCCGTTCTCGCCTACCCGCGCTCCTGATCCGGCGTCTTCCCGCGGTTCGGTAAGGTGTCGGCCTGCGGCGGGACGGGCGACCGGCCCGCGCGAGGGGCGGCCCCGGCCCCGGAAGCACGGGGGCGGGACGTCCACGGGAGGGGTCATGCGGGTTCACGACCTGTCCGCCGGAGGCGACGTGCTGGCCCGCGCGCACGACACCGCCCGGGAGGCGGCGCGCCTGCACGGGCTGCCCGGTGCCGAGGTCACGCTGATCAACGTGTCGGAGAACGCCACCTACCGGGTGGAGGACCCGGCCACCGGGGCGCGGTCGATCCTGCGGGTGCACCGCCTCGGCTACCACTCCACGCGGGCGATCCTGTCCGAGCTGGCGTGGCTGGATGCGCTGAGGGAGGAGGCCGGGGTCCGCACCCCCCGGGTGATCCCGGCCCCCGGCGGACGGCGGGTGCTCACCGTCGACGGTGCGCGTCCCCGTGACTGCGTCATGTTCGAGTTCCTGCCGGGGGCCGAGCCGTCGCCGGACCGGCCGGTGCCCGGCTTCGAGCGGCTCGGCGCCCTCACCGCCCGGATGCACCGGCACGCGCGGAACTGGCGGCGCCCGGCCGGGTTCACCCGCTTCCACTGGGACTACGACGCCGCGCTCGGGGCCGGGGCGCGCTGGGGCCGCTGGCAGGACGGCCAGGGGATGGACCGCGAGGCGTCGGCCCTGCTGGGGCGTCTCGCCGGGGAACTGCGGGGGCGGCTGCTCCGGTTCGGCCGGGGGCCCGGCCGCTACGGCCTGATCCACGCCGACCTGCGGTCGGCCAACCTCCTGGTGACCGGGGAGGCGCCGCCCGGCGTCATCGACTTCGACGACTGCGGTTTCGGCTGGTACCTCTACGACCTGGCGGCGGCGCTCAGCTTCGTCGAGCACCACCCCGGGGTCCCGGAGATGGTGGCCGCCTGGGTGCGGGGCTATCGGACCGTCCTTCCCCTGCCGGCCGAGGACGAGGCCGAGATCTGGACGTTCATCATGTTCCGCCGCCTGCTGCTGGTCGCCTGGATCGGCACGCACACCGGCGCGGACATCGCCTCAGAGCTCGGCGCCGGCTACACCCGGGGCACCTGTGAGCTCGCCGAGCGCTACCTGTCGGGCTGAGGGGGAGTGCGAGGGGGCGTCGAGGGGGCGCTGCGCCGGTGGGCGCCCGGCTTGCGGGGCCCGCCGTACGACGGGCCCCGCGGGCCCTACCCCGTCCGCCTGCGGCACCGGCCGCACCCCTCGCCCTCGCCGTACTCGCCGTAGACGAGCTGGTCGGGGGCGATCAGGTTGACCCCGTGGATGAAGTTCGCGCCGATCTCGGGGATGCCGGTGATGATCCTGATGACCGTGTTGGCGACCAGGTGACCGGAGATGCCCGCCGAGGCGGCCGTCACCCCGGGCCCGCCGAGGTCGACGAGGAAGTCGCGGGAGTCGGCGTGGCGGGGGGTCTCAAGATCCTGCCGCCGGTCCTCGGTCCGGATGACGCACTCGTAGCACAGCCCCCGGCCGGGGAGGAAGGCGCCCACGGTGACGAACGGGCCGTTGTAGCCTCCTCCGGTCCAGGGCGTTCCCGCCGCCGTACAGGTCCTGCTCGTCCACACCCGGATCCCCGAGGGTCCCCTGGGCTCGTCGGCGCAGAGCGCCACGACGTCGAAGCCCGAGGCGATCCGGGCCAGGTCCTCCTGGCAGGTGACGCGCGCCACCTCGCCGGTGACCCGCACGTCGGAGTTGAGGGCGCGCAGCCGCTCCAGGGCGGCCTCGGTCTTGGACCGGCCCACGTCCGGCTCGGAGTAGAGGGTCTGCCGGTTGAGGTTCGACAGCTCCACCCGGTCGGGGTCGACGCAGTGCAGGGTCCCGACGCCGGAGGCGACCAGGTCCTGTGCCGCGACCCCGCCGGTCCCGCCCAGGCCGAGCAGGAGCACCCGGGCCCTGCGCAGCCGGAGCTGGGCCTCCCAGCCGTGCCGCCTGGGGGTGAGGTCGGTCCAGCGGAAGAAGGCGTGGCCCCTGCTGTAGCGCTCCCGCTCGCGCGGGGTCAGCTCCTCGGGCGCCGCCGCGCCCGCGTCCTCGACGTGGCCGGACTCCATGAGCTGGGTGACCAGGTCGGCAGCGGCCGCGGGGGGGAGCCCGGCCAGGTGCCGGGCGATCTCGGCGGGGCTGCGGGTGCCGTCCATCGCGCCCAGAGCGTGCCAGACGAGACCGTCGGGGTCTTCGATCTCCTCGGCCACGCCGTATATCCGGCCGCCGATCCGGATCTTGCCGTCCGCCAGCCGGTAGGCGGCGTGTTCCCTTTTCACCCTGGGTAAGCGCACGGGTCCTCCATGGCGGACCCGGCGCTGAGGCAGGCACCGGATCCGCCCAAACCGGTCGGTGTCAGTTTCCGCTGGAGTTGCTGGCGACGATGCCGGCCGTCTCGAACTTACTGAGCCTGCGGATGCGAACCTTGAACGTGCTCTCGGCCGTGACCTGGGCGGTCTGCGGGGTCTCCCTGTCTTCGGTCATCACGCGCTCCATCCGAATCGGTGAGGCTGGTGTTTCCACCGGAACGGGGGATACCGGCTTATTCAAGATCATAGTGAGATGTGACCAAAATGACGTCAACCCCTGTTTTTGTATCAATTTGTGACGGATGGGACTGGCTTGTGAAATGGCTCGCCCCCGAAGCGAGCAGCGCCGTCAACGGCAGGGCGACACCCATGAGAGCGGCCAGCGACAGCACCGGCGACGTTCCCAGAGCCGAGGAGGCCGGTCCGGTCAGGGCAAGGCCGAGCGGGGTCAGCGCGGAGGCGGCGATCCAGTCCAGGGAGGTCACGCGGGCCAGGCGTTCGGCCGGCACCTCCCGCTGGAGCGACACCACCCACTGCACCGAGAAGATCTCCAGCCCGAAGCCGGCCAGCGCGAGACAGGCGTGGACGATCCACGGAACCGGCGACAGCCCAAGGGCCGCCGGCACCAGCCCGTACGCCGCCAGGCCGAGGATCGCGGCCAGCCCCGCCCGCCGGGGCCTCCAGGCCATGCCGGCGATCCCCCCGGCCAGCCCCCCGGCCGACAGCACGGCCAGGCCGGTCCCGTAGAAGGCGTCGCCGCCGAACCTCTCCCGCGCCAGGAGGGGGAGCAGCACCTGGACGGGCGCGATCGTGAGCATCGACTGAAGAGCGGTCACCACGACGACCGAGCCGATCCAGCGCCGCCGCCAGACCTCGCGCATCCCCTCGGCGATCTCCTTGCCGGTCGAGGCGCGAGGGGATCGGGTCACCGCGGGCTCGCGCAGGGTCAGCAGGACGCCCACGCTGAGCGCGAAGGCCACCAGGGCGGCCAGGAAGGCCGCCCCGGGGGAGGCGACCGACACCAGGAACGCTCCCATACCGGGGCCGGCGATCGCGCCGATCCGCCAGGAGACGGCGTTCAGGGCGGCGCCGGCCGCCCGCTGTTCCGGGGCGAGCACCGAACCCAGGCACGCCTGGAAGGCGGGACGGAAGAACGACTCGGCGGCCCCCGCGAGGAAGACCATCCCGCCGAGCGCCCAGGCCGACGTCACCCCGGACAGGCCCGCCGCGACCACGCAGCACAGAAACCCCTGGGAGGCGAGCATGACGTGCCGCCGGGGCAGGCGGTCGGCCCAGACCCCGCCGAACAGCCCGAAGGCGACCAGGGCCGCCCAGCGGGCGGCGAGGACCGTTCCGACCGTCGTGGCGTCGCCACCGGCGTTGAGCAACGCGACGACCACCGCCACCGGGAAGATCTGGTCTCCGGCGACAGAGGCGATCAAACTGATCCAGAGGGCCCTGAACTCGCGGTTGCCCATCACCGAGCAGGTGGTCCGCTGCCGTGTTGATCTACGGAGGGCGCTCATGCTGGTGAATGATCCGCTATTTTTCGCCGCTCAACAAGGCGATTATGTGCGGTGCACAGCCTCGCGGATGTCGTCGTCGTCCGGGGCCAGCTCCAGTGCCCGGGCGAGGTCGGCCAGCGCCTCCTCCTCGCGGCCCGCGGCGCGCAGGGCCATCGCCCGGTTGAACAGCAGCACCGGGTCGGCGCCCTGCTCCAGGGCGCGGCTCAGGTCGGCCACCGCGCCCTCCACGTCGCCGGTCTCGAACGCCAGCATGCCCCGGCCGGCCCAGGCGGCGGCCAGTGAGGGGGCGAGCTCCACGGTCCGGTCGAAGGCGGCCCGCGCCCGCCCGTGATGGCCCTCGGCCATCTCGACCTGGCCCAGCGCACAGAGCAGGTACGGGTTGAGCGGATCGATCGCCAGTCCGGCCCGCGTGTCCGCCCTGGCCCTGCCGTACTCGCCGAACGCGGCCAGCAGGCCGGCGCGGTTGGCCAGGCCGTCCACGAACTCCGGGTCGAGCTCCAGCGTCCGGTCCAGGTCGTCGAGCGCCCCGGCGTGGTCCCCGGCGGAGAAACGGATCTCGGCCCGGTTGTAGTAGGGCTCGGGGAAGGGCGGGCCGACCCGCGTCGCCGTCTCGTAGTCGGCGATCGCCTCCGCCGACCTGCCCAGCCGGTGCAGCAGGTTTCCCCGGTCGATGTAGTAGTCCGGGTAACCGGGGTCGGTCTCGATCACCGTGTTGAGGTCCTTCAGCGCGTCCTCGGGGCGGCCCAGCGTGATCGCGAGCTGCGCCCGGTTGGCCAGCAGCACCATCCGGTGGACCGGGTGCTCACCCGGCGCGAGGTCCCGGTCGGCCAGGTCCAGCGCCTCCTGGACGAACTCCAGCGCCCTGGCGGGACGGCCGAGCCGCAGCTCCACCAGCGCCCGGCCGTTGAGGTCGAACCCCAGCTTGAAGGCCCGCTCCCGCCGGTCGGGCAGGAGCGTGGAGATGGCGACCGCCTGGTTCACCCAGGCCAGCGCGGCGTCGAGGTCGCGGCGGTCCGGGTCGTGGTGACGGACCTTGAGCATCGCGGTGGAGTAGGCGGCGGCCGCGTGCGTGGCGGGGGACAGGCTCTCCCGCCTGGCCAGGTCGAACAGGGCCTCGGCCTCCTCCTCGCGGCCGAGGGCGCCGAGCGCGGTGGCGGTGCTGTGCAGCAGCCGCCACCGGGTCTCGGGGGCGGTCCGGTCCGGATCGGCCAGTCGCAGCGCGCGCGAGCCCAGCTCCGCCACCGCGTGGTGGCAGCCGGCCTCCAGGCACCACTCGACCGCGAACCCGAGCGCTTTCACCGCCGCCCGGGGGTCGGTGCCGCGCTCGCGGTGGTAGGGGATCGCCCCCAGCCGCGCGCCGACCGTGCCCTGCCGTTCCAGCGCGTCGGCCAGCGCGTCGTGCTCCTCGGGGGTGTGGCGTTCCCGGGGGACGGCCCGCTCGCGGGTCACGACGGTCAGCAGCCGCGGAGGGATGCGCCGTCGCAGCACCTCCAGCAGCTCCCTGTCGGTGGGGTCGGCCTCGCCGGCGTTCTCGACGACGAGTGTGCCGGGCCCGGTCTCGGCCAGGTGCTCGCGGACGAACGCGGCGACCCCGTTGGCCAGCCGGAGCGTACGGCGGGGCGCGTGCACCAGGATCCGCTCGGCCCTGGGCAGCAGCGTGGTCAGCGAGCCGCGCCTGACGGGGATCAGTTCGTGCGCGTCCGGCGCCACGGCGCGCAGCTCGATGTCGTAGCGGGCCACGAGCTCCGGCCGGGCGACGGCGGCCAGGGCCGAGACGAGCGCGCCCGCGGCGGTGTAGGGCCCGCGCAGGCGCCGGTCGGCGTCCACGGGGGGCAGGAGCAGGGGGGCGGCGGGCGGGTTCTCCGACGGGAACGTTCCCGGACTCACCGGTCTCCTTCGTTGTGGTCTTGTCCGGTCGTGGCGGCCGGCGCCCATCGCTGGGCGCCGGTTCCGGGCTCGCGGCGTCAGCCGGTGTCGGCCGACGTCAGCCGGTGCCGGCCGACATCGGCCGATGTCGGCCGACGTCAGCCGACGTGCTTCGGGCTGGCGGCTCCGCTGAGCGTGACCGTGCCGGGCTTGTGAACGATGACTCGCTTCATTACTCGCCTTTCCCGAAAATAAGAACAAATGGCAAGTATTCGCACTAATTACCGCACCTGACAAGATCTCTTCTGGAGAGTGGCCTAACCTGGACAAACTCTGGACAAATCAGCGTCACGGTCACTTCCGTGCGCGCCGTCCCGGCAGGGGCGCCGCGGCCCGGGGACAGGCGCCGCCCGCTGATCACCCGGGCGGCGGCGCGGCAGGTCGGGGGCCTCACCGCGGCAGCGGGGTCCGCTCCTCGGCGGCCTCCGGCTCGGGGCGGACCCGCGGCGGGCGGCGGAACGGGGCGCGGGGGAGGCCGACGGTGATGAACGCCTCCGCCTGGAGCGCCGACAGGCCGATGCGGGGCAGGTCACGGGCCGCCGGATAGACCACGAAGCGCGGCAGCCACACGGGGTGGAACTTCGCGTTGAACCGGTAGAGCGACTCGATTTGAAACCAGCGGGACAGGAAGACGAGGACGGAGTGCCAGGCCCGCAGCACCGGACCCGCCCCCAGCCGCTCCCCCCTGGCCAGCACGGCGCGGAACATGGCGAAGTTGAGCGAGACCCTTCTGACACCGAGGCCGGGAGCCGCCTGCAGCGCCTTGACGATCAGCAGTTCGTTGAGTCCGGGGTCGGCGTCGCGGTCCCGGCGCATCAGGTCCAGGGAGATGCCGTCGCCGCCCCACGGAACGAAGTGCAGGATCGCCCGGATGTCGTCGCCGGACGAGGCCGCCCCCTCCCGGGCGGCCTTGTGCGCGGTGACGACGACGCAGTCGCCGTCGGCGGGGTCGCCGAAACGGCCCAGCGCCATCGAGAAGCCCCGCTCGGTCTGCGTGCCGCGCCAGGAGTCGGCGGCGCGCCGGATCCGCTCTCTCTCCTCCCCGGACAGCTCACCCACCCGCCGCACCCGGCAGGTGTAGCCGGCGCGCTCGGTCCGGTTCACCATCTGCCGGACGTTGCGCATGGCCCGGCCCTGCAGGGTGAAACCGGCGACCTCCACGACGGCCTCGTCGCCGATCTCCAGCGCCGACAGACCGCCCTCCCGCGTCCAGACCTCGCCCCCCGTCTCGCTGCACCCGATCACCGCGGGCACCCAGGCGTGCCGTCTCGCCTCCTCGACGAAGCGCCTGACGGCGCCCGGCCACGCCTCGATGTCGCCGATCGGGTCGCCGCTGGCCAGCATGACCCCCGCCACCACGCGGTAGGCGATCACGGCCTTGCCGGACGGGGAGAAGATCACGCTCTTGTCGCGGCGCAGCGCGAAGTAGCCCAGCGAGTCGCGCTCGCCGTGCCGGGTGAGCATGGCGCGCACCGTCCTCTCCTGCTCGGGGCTCAGCTCGGCCACGGGTTTCTCCGGCCGCAGCGCCAGGTAGAGGGTCGTCACCGCGGTGAGCAGGCCGAGCCCGGCGAGTGAGAAGTAGACGAGATCGGCGGTCCTGCCGCTGGAGTAGCGGATCGGCCCCTCCAGGCCGACGAGGCCGAGGAGCACGTGCCGGAGCCGCTCGCCGAAGGCGGGGTCGCCGACGAGGGTACGCGGGTGGGCGTTGACCACCACCCACCCGATGGCGACGTCCAGAACGCCCAGCAGCAGGAAGTTCCACAGCGCCCGCAGGCGGGTCCTGGGGTCGGAGAGGGCGTGGAACTCCCTCCGGCCCGCCACCAGCGCCACGAAGACCAGCATGCCGATCATCGCGCTGACGGACCGGCGCAGATACAGGAGTTCCACAAGGGCGCTCAGCGGCAGCAGCAGCACCACGGCCCGCCAGGCCCGTACCTTCCTGCGCCGGAGCGCATGCGCGATCATGACGAGCAGAATGCCGGTGACGAGTGACGCCGCCTGGGCCAGGGAGGTGACCGTCCCGGGCAGGAGGCCCGCCAGCTCCGCCACCCGGGTTCCCCGGAAACGCGGGATCACGGCCTTGACGATGTTCAGGATCCCGATGATCAACGCCGCGTAGCCCGCCGCCGCGGGCACCCAGGGGCGGGAGATGCGCGAGCGATCTCTCATGACGAGGACACTAAACGGTAACGCCCCTCGCCCCGCGGAGGCCGGGCCCCGGCTCGCCGAGTCCGTCCCGGTGCTCCGTCCTCTCACCCGGAGGGGTCCGTACGGCGGCGCCCCGGCTGAGGGGCCCCGGCCGCCGTGGTCCGAGGGCCCTGTTACTCAGAAGCCGGACTCAGAAGTCGAACTCGCCCTTCTTCACCCCGTCGATGAAGGCGTCCCAGACGCCGGCACTCACCACGAAGGGGGCCTGGTCGGGGGCCTCGGTGTCACGGATGCCGACCCGGCCTCCGGACAGGGGGGCAACCTCCAGGCAGTTGCCGTCGTTGGAGGCGGACTTGGCGGCCTTACGCCAGGCCGCAGTCGCCAGCTCGTTGGTCAGCTTGTCCATACCCTCACCATCTCTCTGATCATGTCTGTTGAGGTGCGCTGAGGGTGCGCATCGCCGCGAATCGCCTCATACCTGAGATTAGTAGCATGAACTTCCTCTGGCCGATCAGTGACCTGTCCGGTGCCGGCCGATTCCAGGTAAACCGTGTCCGGTGCTCCGCGGAGTTGGGCGATGGCGAACGCACCCGACAGACCGGTGGTCGCACCGAGGTCGAAGGGGACGACCTGGAGGGAGACGCGCGGGGACTCCAACACCTCCAGCAGGTGTTCGAGTTGGTGGCGCATGACCGCCGGTCCTCCGATGGGGCGCCTGAGTACGCCTTCGTCGATCACCGCCCAGTACATGGGAGGGTTGGAACGCTGGAAGAGTTTCTGCCGTGCCATGCGCACCGTCAGGGCTTCTTCTACCTGGTCGGGGGTGGCTCCGGGCTTTCCGCTGATGACCGCGCGAGCGTAGTCCTCCGTCTGGAGCAGTCCAGGCAGCAGGAGCGGTTCCCAGGAGCGGATGGCGTCCGCCTCCCCTTCGATCTCCAACCAGGTGCGAAACCAACGCGGTGAGGCTTCCCGCGTCAGGTCGGGCCAGTGCTGGAGCAGGTCTCCCTGGAGCCCGAAGACCTCTTCGCACCTTTCGATGAACGTGCGTGAGGGGCGCCTGTCGGCCCGTTCTATCTGCCCGATCAGGCTGTTGCTGAACCGAACGCGTCTCGCCAGCTGCTCCTGAGACAGACCTGAGGCTTCCCTGTGTCTTCGCAGCTCATAGCCGAATAAGGCCAGGGGGCCGGCATCTGGATCCAGATCCTTGGGGGCGGGCACATTGTCTCCCTCGTGCAAGATCCCACAGTGGTCGCACACGTCATACAGATGACAGTGGGGATCTGTCTGATAGGTGTGCTAGGAGTTTCACGGAAAAGATAGCTCGTTAACGGCACTCTGAGAACTGTCCAACGAGACACAGGGTACGGGAATGGATCCCGTCGCACAGATCAACGGATATTTAGTACTACCAGTGGGCGGGCCGTATTGGATGAGTGAGGTGATACCCATTAATAACGGACCTTTATGGAGGGAAACGCTGCTGGGAGAGGCGCTCTTCGTGAGCACTCCGGCATCTGTCGCGTCGGCGCGCGCCAAGACGCTCGCCGTCATCGGCGAGCACCACCCCCTCAAGGACGACGTTCTGCTGATCGTGTCCGAGCTGGTGACCAACGCCGTGGTCCATGCCGGCAGGGGACCGGCCGCCGCCAGAGTGAGACTCCGGCTGGCGGCCACGAGGGACCTCCTCATCGTGGAGGTCTACGACCGCGGCTCGCCCCTCGGCGTCCCCCGGATCACGGAGGACCCCGGCGCGGGCGAAGGGGGGAGAGGGCTCCTCATGGTCCAGTGCCTCTGCGAAGGCCGGTGGGGGACCGCACTCCTGGGCGGAGCACGAGGGCGCCTCGTGTGGGCCGCCCTGCCTCGGACGGACCGCGCCCCCTCGGCGGCCGAGATCATACGGCGACGGCAGGTCGCGTAACCATGAAGCTCCCCCGGTAGGGCGAACCTTCCCCAGGACGGTCTTCCCCCGTGACCGAGCCCTACCGGGGGTTTCGCCGAAAGAATCCTCCCGGCCGAGGCCGGGGGGATTTTTCACCGCCGACTACGGCGTGGAGCGGACCCTCCACCGGATCAAGAACGTCGGGTGCCGCGGTCACACGGGCCGGCGCGACGTCGGCGCCGGCGGAAACGGGGATCAACGGTGAACGACGCAGAGCCCCGCACTCCCGGCGTGGGCCGCGAGCCGGGGCTCTGCCTCCCGGTTGACCGGGCCGGACCCGGCCTACCATGGGGCGTGGTGGACGATACTGGGATTGAACCAGTGACCTCTTCCGTGTCAGGGAAGCGCTCTCCCGCTGAGCTAATCGTCCGTGCGAAACCAGAGGTGGAGACGGGATTTGAACCCGTGTACACGGCTTTGCAGGCCGTTGCCTCGCCTCTCGGCCACTCCACCGAGTGGGGGGCGCAAAGCCCCTTCCGAGCGGAAGACGGGATTCGAACCCGCGACCCTCACCTTGGCAAGGTGATGCTCTACCACTGAGCCACTTCCGCGTGTGCCCCCGGGACGCCCCGGGCTCACGGACAGAACTTTAGCGAATACTCGCCGACTCCCCAAACCGGGGGACGCGGGACACGCTCGGCGCGAAGGACGATCCGCCTGTGGGGCCGAGGGAACGCCCCGCCGAAAGGGACCGCCGGAAAAGGGGCCGCCCGGGTGGAGACACGGAGAGACGGCGGACGCATAGGGGCATATGAGACGCGAGGGGTGGGGGCGGGAGCAGCGGATCGGCCCTGCGTCCGGCTCCCGTAGGAGGACTGCCGATATCCATATGTAAGGGGCTAACATCGCATACGCCGATTACCTAAAGCGAGAGAGTGACACCATGCGCGACACCACGGCAGTGAACGTCGGACCGGACCCGCTGAGTTTCGACGAGGTCGTCAGAGTGGCCCGGCACGGTGCCGAGGTGCGTCTGACCGGCGAGGCGGTGGCCGCCATGACCGCCTCCCGCGCCCGCGTGGACGAACTCGCCGCCGGTGCCACTCCCGCCTACGGCATCTCGACCGGGTTCGGTGCCCTGGCCACCCGGCACATCGAGCCCGCGCTCCGCGCCCGGTTGCAGCGCTCGCTGATCCGTTCGCACGCCGCCGGCTCGGGCCCCGAGGTGGAGACCGAGGTCGTCCGGGCGCTGATGCTGCTGCGCCTGCGCACCCTGGCCACCGGCCACACCGGCGTCCGCCCGCGGACCGCCGAGACGCTGCGGGGCCTGCTCAACGCCCGCATCACCCCCGTGGTGCACGAGTACGGCAGCCTCGGCTGTTCCGGGGACCTGGCGCCGCTCTCCCACGTGGCCCTGGTGATCATGGGGGAGGGGGTGGTCCGCGACGCCGCCGGCGACCTGGTGGACGCCGCCGAGGCGCTCAAGCGGGCGGGGATCGAGCCGGTGGAGCTGGCCGCCAAGGAGGGGCTGGCGCTCATCAACGGCACCGACGGCATGCTCGGCATGCTGATCCTGGCCATGGACGACCTCGGCCGCCTTCTCAAGGCCGCCGACATCGCCGCGGCCATGAGCGTGGAGGCGCTGCTGGGCACCGACCGCGTCTTCGCCGCCGAGTTGCAGGCGCTGCGCCCCCACCCCGGTCAGGCGGCCAGCGCGGCCAATCTGCGCGCCCTGCTCAAGGGCTCGGGGATCATGGAGTCTCACCGCGACGGCACCTGCACCCGCGTCCAGGACGCCTACTCGCTGCGCTGCGCCCCGCAGGTCGCCGGCGCCGCCCGCGACACCCTGGCGCACGCCGCGGCGGTCGCCGCGCGCGAGCTCGCCTCCGCGATCGACAACCCGGTGGTCCTGACCGGCGGCGATGTGGAGTCCAACGGCAACTTCCACGGCGCCCCCGTGGGCTACGTGCTCGACTTCCTGGCCATCGCGGTGGCCGACCTGGCGAGCATCTCCGAGCGCCGCACCGACCGCATGCTCGACGTGGCCCGCAGTCACGGCCTGCCGGCCTTCCTCGCCGACGATCCCGGTGTGGACTCCGGGCACATGATCGCCCAGTACGCCCAGGCGGCGATCGTCTCCGAGCTCAAGCGCCTGGCCGTGCCCGCCAGCGTGGACTCCATCCCGAGCTCCGCCATGCAGGAGGACCACGTGTCCATGGGCTGGGCGGCCGGGCGCAAGCTCCGGCGCGCGGTGGACGGCCTGACCCGGGTGCTCGCCGTGGAGATCCTCACCGCGGCCCGGGCGCTGGATCTGCGCGCGCCGCACCGGCCGGCCCCCGCGACCGGGGCCGTGGTCGCGGCCCTGCGCTCGGTGGTTCCCGGTCCCGGCCCGGACCGCTTCCTCGCCCCGGAGATCGAGTCGGTGGCCCGGCTCGTCGCCGGCGACGCCGTGGTCGCCGCCGCGGAGCGGGTGGCGGGCCCGCTGGGGTAGCCGGATGCGGCCCGGCATCGGTCCGCCGGTGCCGGGTGCCGTCCGGGGAGCGGGAGAATAGCGGGGTGTATGACCCATTTGCGTATGTAGGTGGTCGTTTAGCCACCCGGCTTCGCGACGTCACCACCGACCTGGCCGCGCTCGACGGGCGGGGATGGTGGGCCGTGGTGGTCGACTACGAGGGCAAGGTCGTGTGCGCCAGGTTCGACGACGTCCGGCCCGCTCCGCTGCCCGCGCCGCGCGAGCCCTGGCGCGGGCCGCGTCCCTCGGCCTGGCGCAGCTCGCTGGACCGATCCGCCTATGAGAACGGTGTGTCGCGCATCCGCGCCCACATCGAGCGGGGCGAGGTGTACCAGGCCAACCTGTGCCGGGTGCTGACCGCGCCGCTGCCGGGGGAGGCGGAGCCGACGGCGCTGGCCGTACGGCTGGCGCGGGGCAACCCCGCCCCCTACGCCGCCACGGTGAGCCTGCCGGGGCGCGCCGTGGTGTCGGCCTCCCCCGAGCTCTACCTGTCCCGGGACGGCCAGGTGGTCGAGTCCCGGCCGATCAAGGGGACCGGTGTCACCGCCGCGGACCTGCTGGAGAAGGACCGTGCGGAGAACGTGATGATCGTCGATCTGGTCCGCAACGACCTGGGCCGGGTCGCCGAGGTCGGCTCGGTCACCGTGCCCGCGCTGTGCGAGGTCGAGGAGCACCCGGGTCTGGTGCACCTGGTCTCCACCGTCCGGGCCCGGCTCGCCCCGGAGTTCGGCTGGCCCGAGCTGTTCGCCGCGACGTTTCCTCCCGGCTCGGTGACCGGCGCCCCGAAGTCGTCGGCGCTGCGCATCATCGATGAACTCGAACCCGAGCCCAGGGGGCCGTACTGTGGAGCGGTGGGCTGGGTCGACGCCGACCGGCGCCAAGCGTCGCTGGCGGTGGGAATCCGTACGTTCTGGCTCACATCCGGTGAAATCCGCTTCGGTACCGGCGCGGGCATAACGTGGGGGAGCGATCCGCACGGAGAGTGGAACGAGACCGAGCTGAAGGCCGCCCGCCTCATCGCGCTCGCCTCCACGCCGGATCCGGCAGTCTCAGGAGGAAGTTCATGAACGTACCCGTGTGGATCGACGGGAAGCTGGTCCGGGCCGAGCAGGCCGCCGTCTCGGTGTTCGACCACGGCCTGCTGGTCGGGGACGGGGTGTTCGAGACCGTGAAGTCGGTCAACGGCCTGCCCTTCGCGCTCACCCGCCATCTGGACCGGCTCAGGCTCTCCGCCCGGCGCATGGAGCTGCCCGAGCCGGACGTCGAGGCGATCGCCGCGGGGGTGCGGGCCTGCCTGGCCGAGGCGCCGGCGTGGCCGCTCGGCCGGATCCGCGTCACCTACACCGCGGGGCCGGGCCCGCTGGGCTCCGACCGGGGGGACGAGGGCTGCACCGCCGTCGTGGTCGTCGGTGAGCAGCGCCCGTTCCCGCCCGTGGCCGACGTCGTCGTCGTGCCGTGGCCCCGCAACGAGCACGGGGCGCTCACCGGGGTGAAGAGCACCTCCTACGGCGAGAACGTCAAGGCGCTGAAGTACGCCAAGGCCGCGGGCGGCGGCGAGGCGCTCTTCGAGAACCTGGCGGGCGACCTCTGCGAGGGCACCGGCAGCAACGTCTTCGTCGTGCGCGGGGGCCGCCTGCTCACCCCCACGACGGCCTCCGGCTGCCTGGCCGGGGTCACCCGCGCGCTCACGCTCGAATGGTGCGGCGGAGTCGAGGAGGACGTCCCGCTGTCGGCCCTGTACGAGGCCGACGAGGCGTTCCTGACCTCCACCACCCGCGATGTCCAGCCGATCCGCATGGTGGACAAGACCGTGCTGCCGGCCGCTCCCGGCCCGGTCACGGCCAAGGCGATGCGGATCTTCGCCGAGCGGAGCGCCGCCGACCTCGACCCCTGACGGCCCTACTCGGGGTAGGACACCTGGGTCTGGGCGTTGAGCTCCTTGACGGTGACCTTCTTGGCCGGGTCGGTCAGCGGATCGTCGATCCGCAGGACGTCCAGACCCCTGGTGATGTCGCTGGAGTAGATGTGGCCGTTGTAGTAGTAGGCCGACCACGAGCCGGCGGTCGCGTTGACCGGGCCGCGCTCGAAGAAGCCGATCTCCTTCGGGCGCGCCGCGTCGGTGAAGTCCCAGACCGAGACCCCGCCCTGGTACCACGCCTGCACCATGACGTCCCTGCCGGGAACCGGCAGCAGTGACCCGTTGTGCGCGACGCAGTTCTCGCCGGGCTCCTGCCTCCGGGGGATCTTGAAGTAGCCGCGGAGGGTGAGCCTGCGGTCCTCGCCCAGGTTGTACACGGCGTTGGCCCCGTGGGTCGCGGGGGTGCCGGAGTCGCACGTCGCGCTCATCCCCCCGCCCAGTTCGTCGCCGAAGACGACCTTGGTGGCGGCGTTGTCGAACGTGGCCGAGTGCCAGATGGAGAAGTTCTTCCTGTCGGTCACGTGCTGGATGACCCGGGGACGGACCCGGTCGGTGATGTCCAGGAGGATCCCGTCGCCGAAGCAGGCCGCGGCGGCCAGGTTCTTCTCCGGGTAGGCGGTGATGTCGTGGCAGCCGCCCTCCTCCCTCTCCTCGCCCGCGTCGAAGATCACCGGGCGTGAGACGACCCTGGCCGAGTCCGGGGCGCCGACGGGCACCTCGACCACCGAGAAGATGTTGTGCGGGGCGGGACAGGTCGGCGACTCCGGCTCCGGCCCCATGGAGGAGACGTAGAGATAGAGCGTCTCGCCGGTCTTGCCCGGTACGAGCGTGTGGGTGTGTGATCCGCACGGGGTGGCGACCGCCGACACGAACCTGGGGTGGGCCTTGTCGGAGACGTCGAAGATGCGGATGCCCTCCCACTCCCCGCTCTCCGTCTGCCCCTCGCTCCGGGCGTCGCCGCACCCGGGGCCGCCGCGGAGGGTGTCGACGGACAGGAAGAGCAGGTTCCCGCTCACCGAGACGTCGTTCTGCTCGCCCGGGCACAGCACCCGGCTGACCACGGACGGCCGGGCCGGGTCGGACACGTCGAGCACGGTGAAGCCGTCGAAGTTGCCGACGAAGACGTGGTCGCCCTGGAAGGCCAGGTCGGTGCCCCATGCCTGAGGGCCGTCCAGCGGGGCCGCGAGCGGGACGTTGGCCAGGTGCGTGATGTTGGGGCTGTGCCGGGCGTCCCCGGTCGTCTTCACCGCCGAGGGGGCCGCGGAGTCCGCGGGGGCGGCGGAGCCGGAGACCGAGGGTGGAGGGGCCGGTGACGCCCCCGGGGTCAGGCCGCATCCGGCCGCCAGAAGCAGCACCGCCAGTCCGAATCTCGCCGTCGATCGCACCGTGCCCCCGTTAGGTCAGATTTCTTACCCCATTATTGGGGGTATGCGAGGGATATACCGGGCATGCGGTGCCGCTGTGGTCGTGACCGTGGTGCTGCTTTCCGGCTGCACGGCCGGCGTGCCCGACGGCCGGACCCCGCTGACCGCGGGCACCGGAGCCCCGGTGATCGTCCCCGGCGGCCCGGGGGACGCCGGCCGTACGGCGAGGCCCGGGGAGCGGCTCGGCGAGTCCGAGGCGCGGGTGACCGGGGCCGACGTGCGGTTCGCCGAGGGCATGATCCCCCATCACCGGCAGGCGCTGGAGATGGCCGCGCTGGTCCCCGCCAGGTCGGCGGCGGCGGAGGTGCGCGGGCTCGCCGAACGGATCACCGCCGCGCAGCGGCCGGAGATCGCGACCATGACGGCCTGGCTGGCGTCGGTGGACAGGGCGCCGCGGGGACACACCGGCCACGCGGCGGTCACGCCGGAGCGGATGAGCCGGCTCCGGGCGGCCCGGGGCGCGGAGTTCGACGGGCTCTTTCTGACCCTGATGATCGCCCACCACGAGGAGGCGCTGGAGATGGCCGGGCGGCAGCTGCGCGAGGGCGCCGACAGGACCATGCGGGCCGTCGCCGGGGACGTGATGTCCGGCCAGCGCGTCGAGATCACCCGGATGCGGGCGCTGCTGCGGGAGCGGGTGTGAGGCGTGGGGCGCCTCAGGAGCTCCAGAGCATGTTGCTGAGCTCGGCGTCGAGGTCCATGAAGTCGGTCTCGCGACCGGCCGGGACCAGCTCGTACGTCCGGTGCAGGAACTCCGTGAGCGGTGCCAGGGGCACCTCGAACAGGGCCTGCCCGAAGGGCGAGGTGAGGCTGATGTGCAGCGTGCGCTCGCCGTCGGCGCGCGCCGGCCACACCTGGACGTCTCCGTCGCCGACGCGTCGCACGATGCCGACCGTCAGCAGCTCACGGGCGAAGATCCACTCGACCGGCTCGTCGTTCCCCACGTGGAAGGCCATTCTGATCGCGTACGGGTCGTCGGCCGTGTAGCTGAGCCCGGCGAGCAGGGGGACGGTAGTACGGTCGGGGACCACAAGCCGAAGGCCCAGCTCGGCAGAGACGGTGGAGCTCTTCATCGTCAGCCAAACCTTTTTCGTCGTCGGTCCCCTCTTCGGGGCTTTCACTGCTCTGGCGGACTCTCTCCGTCCCGAGCTATGACGCGGAACAAAGAAACCTGTAGGAAAGATTCCGCCTCCGGGCCCTTCTGTAACACACATCACAGCGCGACATTTGGGCGGCTACCTGGCTAAACATCACCAACAGGGCCATATTTGCAAGGGTTTTGCGTATCGTTTTGGTCACCGTCGACTCCCCCTGGGGGGCGTCTCGGGTGATAGAGGTCGAGCTTAGGTCGTACGGTGCTTCTTCGGATCAGGATGATGCTATGACACCGTAGCCCCCCGAGCCCCCCGTCGGACGCATCCTCCGGCGTTTGATTCCCGCCCGTGTCGCACACCAAGATCGTTGCCGCCGCGGCCGCCACTTCGCCAGAGCCTCCGGATTGCTGTATGGTTTCCCCGTCGGCACCGACAGGGGCGCGACAGGGCGGGCGATTAGCTCAGCGGGAGAGCGCTTCGTTCACACCGAAGAGGTCACTGGTTCGATCCCAGTATCGCCCACACAAGGTAGACGCAGGTCAGAGCCCGGTGGATTACACGATCCGCCGGGTTTTTTTGTGGCTGCGGAGCCGATTGGGAGAATTTTGGGAGAACAAGATCACGGACTCCCCGTCGTCGCCCCCCTCGAAGGCCCGTAGAGCCGCGTCCAGCGCCGGCACCGCCGACCGGGGGTGGATGCGGCGCCGCTCGCCGACCCCCTCCAGCCACAAGGCCTGCAGCAGAACCAGCAGGTCGGTCACCATCCGCGGCGTAATGTGCCCGTAGATTTCCGACATGTCGGTGAGGTCCTCATGGCCCATTCGATCCTTCTTCAGCGCCTCCTTGATCCCTCCGTCGTCGAGCCACGTCTGGTGCCCATGCCTCAGCCCGTGGACCGTTAGGCCAGGCCGGACAGGCAGCCAGCTCACCAGGTGAGGCCGCTCCTCCTCCGGCCAGGCCGCCCAGTTCGGCCGCCCGCGGCCTTGAGGCGCCACAAACCCCTCGCCCGCCACGGCGTAGGGCCAGGACCAGTACGTCGGCCGCCCGGGATAGGCGGGCCGGCCCGGCTGGGCCCGGCTACGGCCTCCCGCGGCGGGCGGGGTGTAGGAGGCGACATCGGCCAGTACAGGCCGTGCCGGCTGTGCCCGTGCGCCCGTGCGCGCCGGGTAGACGCCGTCGGCGGCCGGCCGCATCACGCGTGTCCCGAAATTGCCTCGCTGGTAGTGCGCCCCGGAAGGGGCCAGGAACAGGTACCGGCGCCCGGAGCACCACTCCACGACCTCCTCCCCGTCCACCGGCGGCAGCCCCTCGCGCCGCCCGGTGCAGGTGCACCTCCGGGCCCGCTCGGCCGCGTCACGCAGCAGCTCCAGCAGGAACGGCGGTAGGTGGAGGGTCCGCAGGGAACCGTCCTTGGGGTGGCCGACGTAGAACCCTTTGAGCTCGTAGAGCTTTTGCCGGATGTCGAGCCTGCCGTCGGGCAACAGCGCGTCAGGCTCAAGAGCGAGGACCTCTGACCACCGCAGCCCGGTGAACGCGGCGGTGACCAGCAGCAAGAACACCTCGTCGTGGCCGGCCAGGATCGCGGCGCGTTCGGCGATCGCGATCGTCTCGCCTGCGGTGGGCCACACTGCCCGCCGGCGTTTGGCCCTCTCCACCCTCCTGAGCCCCTTGCGGCCGGTGCCCCGGCGCCGGGAGGCCGGGTTGTAGGTCAGGTACCGGGGGATGGCGGCGTTCAGGATCGTGACCATCAGGTCTCGGGCGTCCCGGGCCGTGCGGGGCGCGTAGCCGGCGCGGACGATGGATCGCTCCCACGGATCCATCTCCTCGGGTGCCAGGTCGTCCAGCGGCCTGGTTTCGAACACCGGCAGCAGGTGACCCTGGAGCATCATGCGGTACTTGGCCATGGTGCTGGGCTCCAGGCCCAGTCCGCAGTACCAGATGTTCGCCCAGGCCCCGAAGGTGATCGTCTCCTGCTTTTTCTGGTGGAGTCCCAGGCGGATCAGGGTTTCCTGGTCGAGGCCGTATTGGTATGCCTCGTCCTCGGTGCGGAACTTCTCCTTGGTCTTCTCGTCGGCGGTTACGCCACTGCTGTATCGCCCGTCGTTTTGCTTCCAGCGCACGCGCCAGTATTTGCCGCGCTGCTCGACGTAGGGCATCGGAGGCATCCTCCTTTCATGTGAGTTCGAAGTGGCTGAGCTGGTCTGTGCTGATGGCGCTGATCTCTGCGGCCAGGTGGTCGGTGACCAGGCCGGCGGGGACCGGGCAGTACAGGCCGGCGTCGGTGATGTGCCATCCCTTCATCTCCTCCAGTGGCATGTCGACGAGGGCCAGCTGCACGAGGCCCCATCGGCTGGTGCCGCTGCGCGGTTTGAGGAGGGCGCTTGCGGCGGCGCCGTTGTCCTCAAGCTGGGGGATGACGCGCGCGTCGATGTCGTCTTCGGAGACGAGCCAGTGGGAGCAGCCGTCAAGGTGGTAGCTGGCGGCCACCGCCCCGGCGGGGATTTCGGAGCGGGGGACCGCGCGGAAGTGGACGGCCACCACCGGGAGGACGTCTTTGTCCGTGTTGTGGGGCATGGGTGGACTCTTTCCTGTGCCGTGCGTGGTGCGGCATGTGCGGCGCGTGTAGCGCAGGGCGACAGGATGGAGAAAAGTGGTGCACGTGCGCAATATTTTGTCCCGAACGAATTTTCGGTGATCGGGACACAGGTGTGCACCTGTCACAAATCGCTATGAAGGTCTCACCGTTGAGATGCATTTATGTGATCTGTGGCTATTCGTGACGCCCTAGGTCAAGTGGGTCGGCCAGCCGACTGGCCATTTCCTCGGCCCACCTTTTGATCACTTCACGGTTCTCCTCCGACAGGTTCTCCGGCACCACGACCCACATCCGTCCGCGGTCGATTTCGGCCTCCATCACCTCCCGGTCGGCGAGGAGCTCGCCGCCACGCATCTCGGTGAGGACGGTGGCGGCGTCCGTACGGCCGACGCTGGCGAGGTCGGCCGGGGTCAGTCCGATCACGTAGGCCATGTGCGCGAGGGTGGACGCGGGAGCCACGACTCTCACCCGGTCGGCTCCGCGCCCTCCCGAGCGGTGGCCGCGTTCGATGTGGCCCCACATCTCGGGGGTGATCCCGACCTCCTTGGCGGCGGCGCCGATGGTGACACGCGGGCGAAGGCTCTCGCGTACACGCCGGATGAGCGCGCCCTCGGGGGTGGGGTGCGGCAGGTCCCTCGCCATGGTCCTGTCGTCCCTTCTGAGAACTACTGAGAATTTCAGAGAAGTACTGGCATATTCCCCCAGGTCAGACCGCCAATGCAAGCCTGTTCTGACTAGTTCTTGTAAGTTCTGAATCTTTCTTGAAATGACCAGAAATCTTCAGTACTGTCCAGCACATGGAAAGAACGGTCCAAGGTGCGCCGTACCGGCCGGCGCGTCTCAACCAGAACCCGAAGGCCGTCCGCCGCCTCCGCATGATCGCCGGATACCGGCAGAAAGCGCTGGCCAAGGCCGTAGGGGTCACCCCCAACCATCTCTGCAACATCGAGCGCGGTCGGCGCTCCGCGTCGGTGGACACGCTGCATCGGCTGGCTGACGTGCTGGGCCGCCCGGTCGAGGAGCTGCTAGCCGAATGAGCGCTCCCGACGAGGCGCCGTACCGCCTCTACACCAACGCGCAGGGCGCCCGGCGGATCAACAGCGCCGTCATCAAGGCGTCCACCCTCGCGCGGCTCGCCCGCAAGGGAGTCGTCCCCTGTACCCGCAACGGCCGCAAGGTCGCGTGGACGAGCGAACAGCTCGCCGGGGTCGTCGCTTACCTCGCGCGCCCCACGCAACCGAAGCCGAAGCCGAAGAAACCGGAGCGGACCCCGTCGGCCGCTCCGGCGCCCACGTCGTCCCGCCCGGCCCGGACCGCGCAGCGCGGGGAGATCACCCCGCTGGTCGCCGTGCCCGGCCGCCGGTACGGCCGCACCGCTTAACGCAGCGCGGGCCCCGAGCCGTCGTCACCGGCTGGAGCCCGCTCGACTCACCCGCTCACAACTCTCAACGAAGGAGCAGGAAAGCCTTGACCAAGGTTAAGTCCCCCGCCGCCCCCACAGCGACCGGCCACACCACCCAGCACCGCGTCGCCGACGCGCTCACCCGCGCGGCCGACGAGCTCAACGCGCTGCTCTACCCCTGGGTGACGGGCCAGACCACCGTCCTCCCCATCCTGTGCAGGCACGCCGGTGCGGACGCCGAAGCCGCTCGGGACGCGATCCTCGCCCACCTCCAGCAGGCGGGAGTGGACCCGGCCCCCCTGTTCAAATGGGCTGCGCCGATGCTCGCCACCGAGGTAGCCGGGTGGATGCGCGCCGCCGCCCAGATCACAACCACCCGCCCCGCCGCCGTTGAGCCCACCGGACGCGAGCCCCAGGCCGTCGGCACACCCGCCCCGGATCCGCTTCGCCGTATCCGCGTCGCCGCGGACCTGGAGGTCGGCGACTGGCTCAACACCGGCGACGGCCGCGACATCCTCATCACCGACCTCAACCCCGCGACGCGGGAGAAGACGCTGGCCGCCGGCCGCCGCGAGGTGTGGTCCCTCGGGTCCTGCCGGGTGCTGGACGCCGACGAGCCGGTTAAGGCGTCGCCCCGCATCCCCGGAAAGGCGGTGGCCCGATGAGCGAGCGCGCCGACTACATCCGCGGACTGCGCGCCCTGGCCGACCTGCTGGAGCAGCACCCGCACCTGCCGGCCGCGACCTGGACCCTCGACGGCGGCCGGTTGGACGGTCAGCTGAACGGCTGGCAGGCGACGCTGGCCGACCGTCGCGCCGCTATCGCCGCTTGGAGTGCCGCACTCGGCGCCCCCCTCAAGGAGATGAGGCGCTACACCACCCCGACCCCCGACCACGCGGGCAACCTGTCCGTCGAGGGCTGCTACCTCGGGGCGGAGGTCCGCGTCTGGGTGGGCCTGACCGCCGCCGACCTGCTCGCTCTGCTCCGCGGCGTCGGGCAGGTCGAGGCCGGACAGGTCACCCCCGCCCAGGCGGTCGCCGCCTGGAACGCCGCCCACCCGGTCGGCACCCCGGTCCGCTACTGGACCGACGTCCGCGAAGGCGAGGGAAAGTGCGGCCGTACCCGCACCCCCGCCAGCGTGCTCGGCGGCCACACCGCCGTCGTCTGGATGGAGGGCGAGCCGAGCTGCGTCGCGCTCACCCACGTCGCCCCCATCACCTCCCCGGAGGTGACGCCGTGACCATCAACACGGCCCTGCTCGACCAGGTGCTCGACCACATCGAGGCCAACCCCGACACATGGCGACAGGGGGCGTGGCGGTGCGCGACTGGCATGTGCTTCGCCGGCTGGGCCGTCCAGCTCACCGGCGGCCAATGGGCCACCGACCCCACCGACGACCTCTTAGACCTGAGCGACGCGGTCATCGCCGACGGAGACGACCCCGCCGAGGACATCAGCCTGATGCCCGACGGGCACACGCAGGTCGTGGCGGCCTTCCTGCGGGCCCGCCGCAAACTCGGCCTGAGGCCCGGGCAAGCCACCCGCCTGTTCGCGGGCCGCAACACGCTGGAGGACCTGCGCCGCATCGTCGCCGACCTGAAGGCCGAGGCGGCTGAGCGGGCCAGTCTGTCGGGGGCCGACCAGTGACCCTCGACCTGCTGACCGTCGCCGAAGCCGCCGTCCACGAGCAGCGCGGCGCGAACACCATCCTCAAAAGGATCCAGCACGGCATCCTCCCCGCGGTCCGGCTGCCCAGCGGCGCGTACCGCATCCACAAGGCGGACCTGACCGGCGCACCCCGCGGGCCGATCCGGCTGGACGGCTATCCGGAGCTGCTGCGCACCACCCAAGTCGCCCTCGTCCTGCGGGTGCACCACGACACCGTCCGCGGCTGGGCCGCCCGCAAACTCCTGCCCGCCATCACCACGGTCGGCGGCCACCACCGCATCCACCGCCGGACGGTGGAGCAGCTCCTCAACACCACCACCGCGGAGGTGGCGTCGTGACCTGGCACATGTGGGCCTTCACCGGCGGCGTCGTCGCCCTCTCCATCCTCATCGCCGCAGTGGGGGCCGCCGCGGCCCGATCCGACCGAGGAGAGCGCGGATGACCCCCGACGACCCGCAGCTCACCCCCGCCGAACAAGCCGACTACGACAGCCACCTCTCCACCTCCGACGACGAGCCCGAGGAAAACCAGTGACCATCGACACCGTCAACAACGCCCCCGTCGTCCAGCAGGCCCCGCCGAAGGTCGCCGTGCCGCTGGCCCGGCCCCTGAGCAGCCTGGACCAGGCGTGGCGGCTGGCGGCCAACCTCGGCCAGTCCAGCCTGCTGCCCGCCAGCCTCACCAAGAACCCCCGGACGACCCAGGCCAACGTCATGCTGATCTTGATGTATGGCGCCGAACTCGGCCTGACCCCCATGCAGTCCATCCAGGAGATCTACGTCGTCAACGGACGCCCCCAGATATCCGGGCGACTCTGGCTGGCCAAAGTCCGCGAAGCCGGCCACCGCGTCGACAAGATCGAGCACACCGCCGAGGTGTGCACCATCAAAATCACCCGCGGCGACACCGGCGAAGAATGGGAAGAAACCTTCACCATCCACGACGCCCGCACCGCGAAACTGCTGAGCAAGGACACCTACCAGCAGCACCCCAAGCGGATGCTGCTATGGCGGGCCGTCGCCAACTGCGCCACCGCGATCTGCCCCGAGGTCGCCATGGGATACGGCGCCGAACTCCCCGAACCCGACCAGCAGCCCGCCCCGGAAGTAGCGCTGGCCGTCGCGGTCGACGCCCGCACCCCACCCGCCGCCGAACCCGCCGACACGGTCGACGCCGACGTCCTGGAAGACCAGCCCAGCGACGACGACATCCGCCGGGAACTGCTCGACCTGGCCGCCCAGCACCAGCAGCCCGACACCGCGGGCCCCGCCGCCGACTACGCGTGCCTGTGCGGCGCGGTCGGCGACCACTACGAGGACGAGTGCCCCAACGGCGGTGCCCAGTGACCCCCACCGCCACCGCCGAGCGCACCACCGCCGACCTGCTGCTGGAGTGGGACCGGCGACGGCCCCGCTCCCAGCAGACCATGTTCGGCATGTCGGAGCTGGGCGCGTGCCGCCGCCGCGCCGGCTACCGGCTCGCCGGAACCGTCCCCACCAACTCGGGCGGCTCCCTGCAGGCGGTGATGGGCACCGGCATCCACGAAGCCGCCGCCTCCGCACTAAGGGACCTCCAGGCCGACGGGCTGATCCCGGCCGACGCGCTGATCGAACACGAGGTCGCCTTCGCCGGAATCCTGGGCCACCTCGACATGTACATCGAGCCGGACCTCACCGACATCAAAACCACCTCCGACCGGTGGCTGCGGAAACTGAAGGTGCAAGGCCCGCCGGCCTCACACCTGTGGCAGACCCACGGCTACGCCGCAGCCCTGATCGCCGAGGGCCGCAAGGTCAAGCGGATCATCGTTGACTACCTGGCCCGCGACACCGGCGAACAGTGGCGGTGGACCGGCCGGTTCGACCCCCAGCACGTACGCGACGCCCTCAACTGGGTCGACGAGGTCCGCGCGACCCCGCTGGATGACCTGGCCCGCGACCACCAGCCCGACAGCGCCTGGTGCCAGCACTGTCCGTTTCGCGACTTGTGCTGGGAAGGCGCCCTCATCGGCCGCGACCCCCGCAGCGTGTTGTTCGTCGAGGACCCGGACGCCGCCGCCTGGGCCCGCAAGCTGGCCGACGCCCGCACCCGCAAGAGCCAGGCCGAGGCCGACGAGAAGGAGGCCAAAGGCGCTCTGGACGCGCTCCGCCCCAACACCGCAGGCGTCGAAGTGGTCGCCGTCCCCGGCTTCGACAAGGCGCTGAAGTACACCGTGTCCTTCCCCGAGCGCCTCGACAGCACCCAGGTCCGTAAGGACTACGCCGCCGCGGGGCGGCCGGTGCCGACACGGAAGTCGGCCAAGGGCGAGGTGAAGTTGGAGCTGGTCGACGCCGGCCCGGAGGTGTTCATCCCGGGCGGCGAGGCGTGATGACCTCCGCCGAACTCACCAAGCCGCCGGTCTGACCCCCTGACGCACTCGGGCCCGCCTGCGGGCGGGCCCCTTTCCCTCGACCTTTGGAGCGTCTCGTGTCCAACACCCCCAAGCAGTCCCTCCGCAACGCCGTGCGCCGCGACTTCGAGGAAGAGACCGGCATCCACTTCCGCCCCTGGCGGTGGTTCTTCGGACTCCTGGCCGTCGCACTGCTCGCGTGGCTGACGTTCGCCGCGATCGGCTGGCTCACCCAGCCCCTCCGCACCGCCTCCGGCGTCCGCGAACGGGTCGGCAACCCCGACAACGTGCTGTACCAGTACGAGCACTTCCACGACCTGTGCGCCGGAGTCCGGGCCGTCGACTCCAAGATCACCGCCAAGCAGGACGAAATCACCGCCTACGACAAACGGCACCCCGACGGCGACGACAGCGACCGGTTCCAGGCCGCCCCCAAACGCGACCGCCTCGACACCGAACTGACCGGCCTCAAGCAGCACCGCGCCGACCTGGCCGAGACCTACAACGCCGACTCCGCCAAAGCCAACCGGTCGCTTTTCAAGGACCGCAACCTGCCCGAGCGGATCGACGACACCACCCCCACCTGCAACTAAACCCCCCGGGAGACCCCTGTGAAGACCAACCGCATCGCCGCCCCTCTCGCGTTGGCCCTGGTCCTGGCCGTGACCGGATGCACCTCCGACACGAGCAGCGACAGAGAAAAGGCCCAAGCCATCTCCGGCGACCAGCAGCGCAAATACGACAAGGCCGTCCCGTTCCCCGCTGGCGACCTGAACTATCCGCTGGACCGGGCGAACCTGGCCGAATACCTCAAGCGCAACAACGACCCCAAGCGCGTCAGCTACGTCTACCTGCTGTCGATGGACGCCAAGGTCATCTCCTACTACACGGTCAAGGGCAAGGTCACCAGCGTCTCCAGCCAACTCCTGCCGCAGGACGACATCCAGCACCCTTGCGGATACAGGGAGTGCTACCTGGCGACCGACTCCGCCGGCGACGACGGCACCTACGGCGGCAACGAGCCGGGCGTGTTCTTCTTCACCACCGACGGCACCCTCGTCACCTGGACCGGCGACTACATCCAGTCCGACCGACCGCTGGACGTGAAAACCCCCGTCTCCCTGGTCGCGAAGGTTGGCAACTGATGGGCGAGCCTAAGCCGTTCCGCGCCGACGCCCGCGAGCAGCGCGTCGCCAGCCGGGTGACGCAGACCTCCGCGCTGATCCGCCTGGCCGCCATCGCCGGACACGTCCCCGCCATGCCGCTGCCGGACGCGATCAACACGACCGTCCCCACCCGGGCCGCGCTCGCCGCAGTCGCCGTCGGCCTCGCCGCCAACGGCACCCCCTACCAGTGGCGGGAGGGCTGCCACGTCCAGGAGCTCATCGTCCCGCTGGGCGGCCTCACCTACCGGGTCCGCTGGCACGGGCCCGCCATACCCACCGCCCAGCAAACCGCGGCGACGACGTCCTCACCCAGCCCCGACCTCCCCTGACCCCCCGTTCCGCCGCCCGCGCTGGCGGCGGGACTGCCGATCCCCGACCGGAGGACCTCCTTGAACGAACTGGCCCTGACCGAGTCCCCATCACTACGCGCCCAGTACGCCGACCGGGTCGAAGTCCTCAGCCGAGTGAAGGAATTGACCTTGCTCTCGGACGGTATCCACGCGGACCTGCCGATGGTCGCCCGGTACTTCGAGGTGGACATCGAGGCCATCAAGAAGACCGTGCAGAGGAACCGGGCTGAGCTCACGGAGAACGGCCTGCGCGTGCTGAAGGGGGCGGAGCTGGCGGAATTTGAGAGGGACAACTTGTCCCTCTCAAAGCGCCGGTCGGTCACTCTGTTTCCGCGCCGCGCGATCCTGAACGCCGCCATGTCGCTCAGGGCATCGCCCGTGGCCCGCTCCATCCGCACCTACCTCCTCAACGTCGAAGAACTCGCCTCCCCGGAGCTGCGGGCGGAGGCGATCGAGCGAATGGAGCGGGCCGCGGTCTCCCGCGCCCAGGTGCTCATGCTGCGGGCAGCCGAAGGTTTCCTGGAGCACGACTGGCTCGCCACCAAGACGAGGGTCGTCATCGCGCGAGGCCTAGGCGAAGAACCGGAGATCGACCCGGACGACGTGCCGCTGTACGTCCCGGACTTCCTCAAGAGCAAGGGCCTGAAGCGAGACCAGATCGCCAACACGCAATCCGTGTTCGGTAAGCGGGCCGCCGCGCTGCATGAGGCGGAGTACGGCTTCAAACCCGGCAAACGGTCGAGCGAGACGACGAACGGCAGCATCCGCAACACCCTCGCCTGGACTCAGCGGCACCTGCCCCTGTTCGAAGAGGTGTGGGACCGGTGGTACGCCGCCCTCTACACGCCTCAGTCCGAGCTGTTTGAGGTCGGGTCGTGAGCCGCCCGCCGGTTGAGGAGTGGCCCCGCGGGGCGGCGCCTCACCCGCGGTCCACCCCCGCCTCCTGGCTGCGCGAGCACGCCCGCACCACCGGCCGCCTTCGGGCGCGCGACACCCAGGCCACCACCGCTTAACCCCCTGGAGATCACTATGCGATCCAACAAGCCTGCCGACAAACCGGCCCCCGCACCGGCAGTCGCCTGGCCGAGCGACGAGGCCCGCTACACCTTCCTGCAGGCCGTCCAGACCGACTGGCAAGACCACCTCGCCACCGTCCGTGACTGCCGCGGCAAGGCCGAGCAGCTGGGTGCCGAGATTGGCGCCAAAACGCGTGAGCTGGAGCAGTTGCGCCAGCACATCGACGGGCGCATCGAGGAGAAGCGCCGTCAAGACCTCTACGCGGCTCAGGCGCAGGCGGCGGCCGACGCGGTCGTCGCGGCCCTGACGGCGCTGGGGGAGCAGCCGCCCGTGGTGCAGGACCGCCTGGTGGCCGGCGGCGGGCCGGTGTCCGTGCAGGAGCATGCCGCCCAGTTCGGCGGGCCGCTGCCGGAAAACCAAGCAGCGGCGATGGACGCCTTCCAGGCCCTCCACAACCAGCAGGAGCCCCACGACGCCGACCCGCTGGGGCTGCGCGAACTGGCACTGCGGCAGCAGCACCCGTACGCCGACCCGACCCCCACCGGTACCCACCCGCTCGCCCAGCCTGAGGAGCGCCCCCGGTGACCGCCTCCCCGAACGGCTGCCGCTGGTGCGGCGTCGAAGCCCACGACCACGCCCAACGCTGCACGGACACGACCGACGACACCGGCCGCCGGGTCGGCTGGCACAAGTGGGCCGCCCCCACAGACGCCCAGCGTCTCGAGCGGATGCGCACCCGCAGGGAGACGGCACGGTGACCGCCCTCCGCCGCCACGCCGGTGTGTGGGCAGCCCGCCGGGTCCGGTCCGCACGCCGCACCCTCGCCGCCCTCCGCCGCGTCATCGCCCTCGCCCGCGACATGCGGACCTGGCCCGTCGACCTCGCCGCGAACTGCGCGGAGCGCATCGCCGAAGCCGTCACCGGCCGCCCCGCCCCCTACGGGCACGCGGTCGACCAGCTCGGCGTCGTCGAGGAGGCGCTCGACCACGCCGACGGCGACGAGTGGCGCACCCGGGCGGTCTTGGCCGAGCGGCAGCTCTCCATCGCCCGGAACACCCTCAACGAGGTCCTCGGCATGTTCACCGAGCACGGCCACCCGGGGCGGCCGTGCGTGCGCACCGGCTGGATCGACGCGTGGCGGGTGCAGCAGTGGTGCGCCGAGCTGCTGCACCCGAAGCGCGGCGAAGGCCCCGCCCGCACGGAGCGTCCGGCGGACACGGGCGACGAGCGGCTGGTTGACGGCCCGAACGGCGGCGCATGATGACCGACCAGCCCCCCCGCCACACCACCATCTGCGTCTGCTGCGGCACCGAAGGCCCGGCGGCGGGGCGCGGACTTATCCGCGCCTGCTACATGCGGCACCACAAAAAAGGCACCCTCCGCCAGTTCCCGCGAAAGCGGCAACCCCGGGCGCTCCAAGGCCGCATGGATGTTTGCGTCTGCTGCGGCGCCGAAGGCCCCATCAAAGGCCGCGGACTCATTCACACCTGCTACCAGCGGCACCGATGGGCCGGCACCCTGACCCAGTTCCCACCCACCGCGATATCCCCGAGCGAAAGCATCCGGCGCGCCCAGGAAGGCCGGCGGGCCGCCTACGCCGCCCGCCTGGAGGACTACACCTGGCTCCGGAAGCAGGGGGAGCCCCCGGCGCGGGCGGTGGCCCGCATTGGATTGCGAGGCGGCCGCTCGACCGTAGGGCGCTATGAGCTCACCCTGGCCGGGGCGGGGGTGCGCCGTGGCTGAGCCCCTGTCCGACGCCCAACTCGACGCCATTCGCGTCCGCGTCACTGAGACGGCCAAGCTCTACACCGGCGGCCTGCGCCCCGGCCAGGCCGCCCGGGACCGGGCGGTCCTGCTCGCCGAAGTCGACCGGCTCCGCGCCGAAGCCGCCCTCACCACCGCCCGCAAAAACGCCGCCCGGCGGCTCCGCGAGCTGCAGGAACTGCTCAACGCCGCGGAGGTGACCTCCGGTGAGTAACCGCCCCCTGATCCTCCTCGACGTCGACGGCGTGCTGAACCCTTTCACCAGGCCCGGCAAAGCCTGGCAGGCCCACAAATGCGCCTGCCGCGGCGCCACCTACAACCTGTTTCTCAACCCCGAGCACGGCCCCCAGCTGCTCGCCCTCGCCGAGAAGACCGGCGCCGACCTGGTGTGGGCCACCACCTGGGAGCACGACGCCAACCAGGCGATCGGCCCTCTGATCGGCCTGCCCGAACTGCCGGTCATCGAGGTCACTGCGGATGATGTCGAGCCGCCCGGGGCGTGCTTCAAAACCCCCGCAGTCGCGACGTTCGTGAATCGCAGGCCGTTCGTGTGGTTCGACGACGACCTTGGCCGCGCTGACCGGCTCTGGCTGAAGGACCACCCGAACGTGGGCGCCTTTCAGCTGATCCACACCGGCCGTCGGCACGGCCTCACCGACAAGCACCTGGCCCAGGCTGCCGACTGGCTGGCCGGCCACACCGGGGAGGTGGCCTCCGGTGGGTGACGTCATCCTCACGGCCCTCATCGTCTTCGGTGTGCTCGCCGTGGCGGGGTTCGGCCTGATCGGCATCCACATCCTGCGCACCGAGCGGAACAACCGGCGAGCACGCCACCGGAGGCCGCAGTGACGAACATCCTGCTCGCCACGCTCGCCCTCGGCGGTCTCGGCCTCGACATCACCCGGCAGGTGCTGCACGCGGTGGGGGAGTGCCGCCCGGACTGGGACGACCCGATCCTCGTCGGCCGCCTCACCCACGCCTTGAACGTGGAAGCCGAACGGCTCGCAGCCGGTGGGGCTCCGTGAACACCGTCGCCTGCTCCTTCGCCGCCCTGGCCGGCGCCTCCGCCGTCACCGCCGCGTGGGCCGCCTGCGTTCGCACCCTGTGGGCCGCCGCCCTGGCCGCCGCCGTCCTCGTCACGGCGGCCGCCGCCGCCGCTGCCCTCATCCTCACCGCCGCCGAGCCCGAGCAGCCCGAGGCGGACCCCACCGTCGTCGTCCTGGAGGTCTGACCGTGGACCCGTGCGTCTTCTGCCAAATCATCGCCCGAGAGGCCCCGGCGGCAGTCGTCCGCGAGTGGGATGACGCGCTCGCTTTCGCCCCTCTCGGCCCCGTCGTCCCCGGCCATCTCCTGGTGATCCCTAAGCAGCACGTCACGGACGTGGCTGAGGACCCTGCCGTGTCAGCGGCTGCCATGCGCGCGGCCTCCGAACTGGCCACACCTCCGTGCAACATCATCACCTCGGCCGGACGCGAAGCCACACAGACCGTTTTCCACCTGCACCTACACATCGTGCCGCGCCGCGACGGCGACGGCCTCGCCCTGCCTTGGTACAGCAGCCGCCTCGTCCTCCCCGGAGGTGCGGCGTGACCGCCACCCAGACCCCCGCCGCCGCGGCCCCACCCCACCAGGGCCCGGCGGCGGGTGCCCGCTCCTGGACCATCACCCTCACAGCGGGCACGGACCTGCTCAACTCCAACCAGCGGCTCCACCACCGGCCGAAGAGCGTGCTCACAAAGGCATTGCGCAAAGCCGGGAAAGAAGCCGCCGAGAAGGCAGCGGTCCCGGCACTCACCCGAGCCCACATGTTCGGCATCTACTGCCCACCGGACCGGCGCCGCCGCGACCCGGCGAACCTCTACCCAAGCTTCAAAGCCCTCATCGACGGCGTCGTCGACGCAGGCGTCCTCCCCGATGACGACGACCGCCACCTCGTCGGCCCGGACATGCGACTCGGCCCGGCCGTGCGCGGCGGCCAACTCCGGCTGCTCATCGTCGAACTCCCGCCGCTCGAGGGAACGGCCGGCGCCGCCCCGCGGCCCCCGGGGCTCGCCGACGTCGCCCGCCTGGTCGCGGCCGAGTTCGACCGCCACCACGCATGCCTGAAGCGACGGTTCGCCCGGGAGGTGGCCCAGGCGCTCGAGGCGCTGGCCCCGCCCGGCGACGACCCCCACGCCCGGGCGCTTCGCCGCGGCATCACCCTGTCCATCCACACCCTGCTCGCCCAGGCAGGGCTGCCCGCCGACACCCCGGCGGAGGTGAAGCCATGACCGCCCCGGCCCCCAGCAAGCCGCGCGCCCCTCACCGCGCCGCCGAAGCCCGGCAAGCCGACTACCACAAGCTGCTGTCCCACGGCGTGCGCGACCAAACCGTCCTCGCCCAACGGCTCGGCGTATCCGTCCGCACCGTCGAACGCTACGCCGCATCACCCAACACCAAACCCCGGCCGCGAGACGCCATAAACGCCGAACTGGCAGCCTGCCGCACCGCCGACCCCGACCTGTTCTTCCCCGCCTCCTACCAGGCCACCCAGCCGCAGGTGATGGAAGCCAAAGCCATCTGCCACACCTGCCCGATCCTGGCCGCCTGCCTCACCTACGCCCTGCAGGCGGGGGAGGGCGACGGCATCTGGGGAGGCACCACACCGCCCGAACGGCGCCGCCTGCACACGACCCGCACCCGGCGGAGCGCCCCGTGAGCAGATACGTCACCGCCTCCCGCGGACACGACGCCGAATGGCACCTGCAGTACGAGCTCACCCAAAACGACTACCAACTGCGCACCGGCCGCACCCAACGCCGCGGCGACGACCGGCACGGCGACACCTGGCTCACCCTCGCCGCCGTTCCGCCGGTCGAACTCGCCGCCGCCGAAGCCGCCGTCCGCCGCCTCGCCGCCCCGGCCGGGGAAACAGCTGTCGCCGAACTCCTCGAAGCCCTCGGCCTCACCGCCGGCCCGGCCCCCGCGACCCCGCGGCGGACCGGCATCGGGCGGCCCCGCCGGCAAACAGCCGCCTGCCACGAATGCGACCAACCCGCCGTCCGGCTCCGCGCCGACGGCACCCTCACCAACCACTCCCGCACCCCCGGCCAGCCCTCCACCCAAGACCGGTGCCCCGGCTCCCGCCGGACACCCCGCACCCCCGAAAGGCCCGCCCGATGAAGCTCATCGCCGACCACGCCGCCCTCGCCGACGCCGTCGCCTGGGCCGCCCACGCCCTCCCGAACCGGCCCCAAATCCCGGTCCTGGCCGGGCTCCTCCTCGAGGCCGGCAACGGCCGGCTGACCGTCTCGGCGTTCGACTACTACACCAGCAGGCGGGCCGAGGTCTCCGCCGACGTCTTCCACCCAGGGCGGGTGCTGCTGCCCGGCCGGGTGCTGGCCGACGTCGTCAAAGCCCTCCCTAAACAACCCGTCGCCCTCGACACCAACGACACCGAGGCAGTGCTCACCTGCGGCAGCGCTGAATTCGGGCTGCGCACCCTCGACGCCGAAGACTTCCCCACCCTGCCGGTCCCGCCGGAGGCAGCCGGAACCGTCGACGCCGCCACCCTCGCCGACGCCGTCGCCCACATCGCCCCCGCCGCCGGCCGCGACGACGTCGTCCCCATGCTCACCGGCATCTGTCTCGACAACACCGGCGGCCCCCTCGCCCTCGCAGCCACCGACCGGTACCGCATCGCCGCCCACACCCTCCCCTGGCAGCCCACCCTCCCCGACGCCACGGTAAACGCGCTGGTTCCCGGCCGCATCCTGGCCGACCTCGCCAAAAGCCTGGGAGGCGGCGAAGTCACCCTCCGCCTCGGCGACGGCCTCGCCGCCGTCGAGGCCGCCGGCCGCACCACCACCGTCCGACTCCTCGATGAGCAGTTCATCGACTACCGCTCCCGGCTGACCGGCGACTGGCCCATCCAAGCGGAGGTGGAGGCCGCGCCCCTGGCCGCCGCCGTCAAACGGGTGGCGCTGGTCGCCGAACGCAACACCGCCGTCCGCCTCACCTTCAGCCGCGGCCAGGTGCTTGTCCAGGCGGGCGGAGCCGACACCGGCCGCGGCCGGGAAACCGTCGCCGCCACCCTCACCGGCGCCGACATCGAGATCGCCTTCCAATCCCAGTTCCTGCTGGACGGCCTGGCCGGGATCAGCGGCGGCCAGGTGCGGATCGGCATGACCGGCGCCGCCAAACCCGCCCTCCTCGCCGGCCCCGGAGAGAACCCCGCCTACCAGTACCTCGTCATGGCGCTGAGGCTGGCATGACCGGCCCCGACGTTGCTTACGCCTGGCTGGAGGAGCAGGCCGACGCCTACGCCGCCCTCCTCGCCGACCAGCCGCGCACCGCCCCGCCCGTACCCCCGTACCTGGTCCACCCGGGCGTCCAGCCGCGGCCCACCGCCGAAGTCCTCGCCGCCTTCGCCGAGGAGCTCCGCGACGCGCAGGCGGTGACGCCGTGATCCGCCCCGACCGGCGCCCCGAGCAGCCACCCGTTCGTGTCGGCCAGGTGTGGGCCGACAACGACCGGCGCTCGACCGGCCGGAAAGTCCGCGTGGAGGAAATCCACGGCACACACGCAGTCGTCGTGCAGGTCGACTCCCGCGGCGTCGTCGACAGCCGCATGCCCGTACGCCGAACCCGGATCAGACTCGACCGGTTCCGGCCCACCAGCACCGGCTACCGGCTCATCACCGACGCGCCGGAGGTGACGCCGTGATCCGCCGCCTGCGCACCCTCTGGGCCGACCTGGCCGCGATCGGCGACCCCGTCGCCGTCGACACCGACTGGCACGACCTCCCCCAGGACACCGAGCCCGACGCCACCACCGACAACCCGGCCGCACCCAGCGGCCGGGCCCGCACCCACCCGCACGACGCCTCGCTCCCCGAGGAGGCCGCTCCATGACCCAACTCACCTACTATCCGCCCCCCGACCGCCACGACGGCCTGCGGTGGGGCTACACCCTCAACGACCTCGACCACATCACCCGCATGGCGCTCGCCCGCCACATCGCCGGCCGCAACATCATCCGCGCCGCCGACCGCTACCACCTCGCCTGGTCCGGCGTCGCCGAAGCCCTGTACGCGGCCGACACCCCGCCGGACCGGGCCGACCTGATCGCCGCCGGGCACCGGGCCCTCATCGAAGCGCGCGAAGAAGAACTCCAGGCCCACGGGTGGAGCATCGACACCGGGCACCTGCAAACCCGGCCCCGATTCGCCGCCTACTGGGCACCCGTCGGCGACGGCGGCTTCGCCGACGCCATCATCGACCGCCTCGGCCTGCACACAGCCCTGCAAACCCTCACACCACGGCAGCGCGACGCCGTCCACGCCGTCGCCACCCTCGGCACCTACGACGCCGCCCAACAACACCTCGGCATCGGCCGCGGCACCCTCACCAGCCACCTGCACGCCGCCCGCCTGGCCATCCTGCAAGCCTGGATGCCCGGCGAAACCCCCATCCCGCCCCGCTACGTCCACAGCCGGGCCCCCATACGGTGCGGCACCCCCCACGGCTACCGCACCCACAGCAAACGGCGCGAAAAGCCCTGCGAAGCCTGCCGTGCCGCTTCCCGGCAGGGGGCGCCGCGGTGACTCTCATCGGCGCCCTCCAGACGACTCACCCGCGCCCGCCCAGCCCGTTCCTGCGCCGCACCCTCCTCCCACTGACGGTCGCCCTCGCCGTCCCGCTGCTGATAGCGCGCCTGAGGGAAGTGGACGACGAACTGCGTCAAACACAGATCGCCGCCGCCGTCGACGCCGCCCGCTACCTCACGGGGGTCGTCACCGACGAGGATTTGCAGTTCGGCGGGAAAAAATGCGTGCGGGGCTTCGCCGAGCTGGCCCGCTCCATGGCCTGCCTCGCCTACCAGCCCGGCGGCGTCACCGTCCTTAACCTGCACGCCTGCGCCCACCCCCACCCGTACTGCCCCGCACCCGGAGCCCGTCCGGCCGCGTGCTGCACCTGCGGGCCCGGCTGCACCGCCGCCCACCCGGACGGGGCATGCCCGGACAACGGGTGCGGCTGGTGCGGCAACGGGTGCAACACCACCGGGCCGTGCTGCGCGACCTTGGTGCCGCCGTTCGGCCGGATCGTCACTCTCACCTTTCCCGGAGGTGCGGCGTGATGTACCGCATCCTCGTCACCGGCAGCCGCCGCCTCACCGACGCCCACGCCCTCGAGGCGGCGCTCACCAACACCTGGCACGACGTCACCCAGCTCGGCGAGGAAATGCTCGTCGTCCACGGCGCCTGCTACCCCCAGCCGAACGCATCCGGTCAGCGGCCTTACCGGTCCGCGGACTGGCTCACCCACCTGTGGTGCGCCACCCGCGGCGTGCAGGACGAACCGCACCCCGCCGACTGGCACACCCACGGCAAAGCGGCCGGACCCATCCGCAACCAGGCGATGGTCGCCCTCGGCGCCGCCCTATGCATCGCCGCACCCCTCGGCGCCAGCACCGGCACCCGCGACTGCACAAGGCGAGCACGAGCCGCCGGAATCGAAGTCGTGGAGGTGACGGCGTGACCGGCTCAGGGCTTCGCGGAAGGTCCGGACGTGGTTTTGGCTGCGCGCTTCTTCTCGTTCTCGCGGGCGCGCCGGATCCACTCACGATCGAACCCGATTTCGCGGGCGACCTCGCCGACCGGCTCTTTGTCCTTGTCGACGGCTTCAAGCGCGGCGGCGGCAAGCTCCATGCGCGCCTTCGCCTCGGCCTCCATGGCCGCACGGTAGGTGCGGCCGAGCCGTCGAAGGGTCTTCCGGCGCTCGTCATCCATGCCCACATGGTGCCACAGGGGGTGAGGCATTACCTGGCGGCCTGTATTCATGCCACCCAGTCTGCCATCTCATGTGGCGCATCATCTACCGCACTATGTGCCACAGGGTGATGCATATGATGGAGCTGAGCACTCGAGCGAAAAGAGAGGCGAAGTCCGGGCGATCGCCCGCCGTATCGAGGCTGCGGCCCCCGATGTGCGCCACGGCGCACAAATTCAGGCGACCGAACCGGCCGCCGGCCTGGGGGACGCTCCGTCCCGGCGAGCCGAAACCTTGATCCATACCAGCAAGTAACAAAGGAGGCCGCGATCCGGTCCCCACGCCCGCCCCAGACACAACAAAGGGGCCCGCCGCGACAGCAGGCCCCTCCGAAAACCATGATCCACAACCGGGAAGGCAACCCCATGCAGATCGACATCGAACACATCACGCCCACCAGGGCCGAAGAAATGCTCGCCGCCAACGTACACAACCGCGACGTCCGCAAGCGGCACGTCCAGACCCTCGCCGAAGCCATGCGGCGCGGCGAATGGGCCGCCAACGGCGACTCCATCAAATTCGCCCGCACCGGCACACTCCTCGACGGCCAGCACAGACTCCTGGCCGTCGTCGAATCCGGCGTCACCATCACCATGCCCGTCGTCCGCGGCCTGGCCCCCGAAACCCAAGCCACCATGGACACCCACGCCAAGCGCAAGTTCTCCGACGTCCTCAAGCTTCGCGGCGAAGTCAGCTGCGTCCAGCTCGCCGGCGCCCTCATGGTGCTGTGGAAGTACAACAACGGAGAACTGCGCGGCAACATGCGCGTCCCCAGCTACGCCCAGATGCTCGACCTGCTGGAGACCAACCCCGGACTGCGCGACTCCGTCCGCGTGGCCGGACGCGTCGCGGCGTGCGTGAAGTTCTCCCCGTCCATGCTCGCCGCCGCCCACTGGATCTTTTCCAGCCTCGACTCCGAGGACGCGGAGTTCTTCTTCGCCCGCCTCGCCGACGGAGTCGACCTGAACCAGGACGACCCGATCCGCCGGCTGCGCGAGGTCATGATCCAGAACGCCACCAGCAACAGCCGCTTCAACAACCTCTACCTGTTCGCACTCACCTTCAAGGCGTGGAACGCCTACCGCGACGCCGTACCCGTGAAGGTCCTGCGGTGGCGGCTCGGCGGGTCCGCTCCCGAGGACTTCCCGGCTCCGATCTGACGGAGACCATGATCCATACCAGCCGGTAACCAAAAGGGCCCCTCGCTCCCAAACCGAGGGGCCTCCCCGGAGGAACCGCATGAACCGCACCGGCCGAAGACAGATCCCGCTCCCGACCTAACGGACACTCACTAACTGGAGCAAAGCAAGTGGCGGGAAGCTACGCCAAGATCTACAACGAGATCTGGGCAGACCAGGACTTCCGGAACCTCGCCCGGAGCCAGCAATGGCTGTTCTTTGCACTGATCAGCCAGCCAGAGCTGAACTTCGCCGGCGTCATCACGACGACCGAACGCCGCCTCACCGGATGCGCCGCAGGGTTCACCACGGCCGAACTGCGCGACGACCTGACCGCGCTTCAGGCCCGCCGCTACATCGTGGTCGACGAAGAACACGACGAGATCCTGGTCCGCTCCTACATACGGCACGACGGGGCATGGCGGACCCCCAACGTACTGACAAGCATCATCCGCGCCGCGACCGCGGTTCGCTCCACCGCGATCCGGACCACCCTCGCCGAAGAGTTCGGCCGGCTTGCCTTGGACGAACTGTCGGGCAAGAAGGCCGAAGAGATGCGGGTCTCCGTCGTAAGGGTTATCGAAACCCTTAAGCCAAGGGTTCCCGTAAGGGTTACGCCAACCCTTAACGCATGTGTCACCGAACCCTTCCGGGAAGGCATCACCGAACCCATCCCGGAACCCATCGGTCAACCCATCGCCGAACCCATCGTTGTAGTTGCTGTTGTAGTTGAAGAAGTTAAAGACCGTACTTCGGTTTCTCTCCCTCAAGATCCTTCGCCTCCTTCGGAGCCGGAGAGTGAGGGAGTTCTCATCGAGCCCCCCGTCAAGAAGCCCAAGCCGGAGTGCGGCAGCGACCAAGATCCTGACTTCGCCGCGTTCTGGTCTGTCTATCCACGCAAGGTCGGCAAGCCCTCGGCCCGTACCGCCTGGCGCAAGCTCATGAAAGACCGCATCGACCCGAAGTCGATCATTACGGCGGCCGAGGCGTTCCGGGACGACCCGGAGCGCCGCCGCCAGCACAAGCGGTTCACACCCCACCCGTCCACATGGCTCAACGACGAGCGATTCCTCGTCGAGGACGACGACAACGACGTCTGGACCTGGAACGACGTCGAAGAGTCCGCACCGGCGGAGTTCAACTGATGGCCGACGACTTCCGGATGCTGCCCCACGACATCGAGGCGGAAATGGCCGCCCTCGGCGCCGCGATGCTCACCCCCCACGCCGCCAACGTCGTGTTCACCCAACTGTCGGCGGACCACTTCTACCGAACCAAGCACCGGCCGACGTTCCGCGCGATCGTCGACCTGTACCGGCGCGGCGAACCCGTCGACGTCCTCAGCGTCCGCGCCGAACTCGAACGCGTCGGCAACCTGGCCGACGCCGGCGGCCAGGTCTACATCAGCGAACTGTCGGCATTCGTCCCCACCAGCGCCAACATCGGCTACTACGTCAACCAGGTCCGCGAGCTCGGCACCAAACGCATCGCTATCGAAGAACTCACCCGCATCACCGAACAGGGCTACGCCGACTTCACCACCGCCGACGACCTCGTCACAGCCACCGAAGACGCCATCACCCGATTCCGGGCCATGGCCAACGACAGCGACGTCATCGAGGGCTTCTCCACCCTGGGCTCGTTTATCGACGAGTCCGACGAAGACCACGACTGGCTGGTGCCCGGCGTGCTCGAGCGCATGGACCGCGTCATCGTCGTCGCCTCCGAAGGCGCGGGAAAAGCCCTCGCGCTGGACACCCCGATCCCCACCCCCAAGGGCTGGACCACCATGGGAGAACTGTCAGCAGGCGACGAGGTGTTCGGCCCAGACGGCAAGCCAGCGCGCGTCACCTTTGCCACACCCGTCATGACCGGACGCGACTGCTTCCGCGTGCGCTTCTCTGACGACACCGAGATCATCGCCGACGCCGAACACCTGTGGGTCACCGAGACCCTTCAAGCCCGCGAAGCCGCCGCCCGTCACGCCAAGAGGAACACCAGCCCCAAGGGGCGAGGAACCGACCAGCGGCACAAGCGGCGGCACTTCCCCGCCATTGTGACGACCGCCGACATCGCCACGACGCTCCACGCCCGCGACGGGCACACGCTGAACCACTCCATCGAGGTGTGTCGGCCGCTGGAATATCCACCGCAGGAACTACCCCTCGCCCCCTACACGCTCGGCGCGTGGCTCGGGGACGGCACATCCGCGTGCGCCGAGATCACGTGCGCCGACGTGGAAATCCTGGACCGCATCCGCGCCGACGGGTACGCGATCACCACCCGCGCGAACATCCGGCACGGGATTTCCAACCCCGGCGAGCGGGAGCGGCGCGTCGCCAAGGCTGTCGATCTGGTCGCCCGCGGCATGGGCGTGGTCCAGGCCGCACGACACGCCGGGGTCGGCAAGGACGCTGTGGCGTCCGCTGTCGGGGCCCGGCCGAGCGGATGGCGACCCGGTTTCACCCCTGACACGGCCCCGCAGGATCCATACCTGACCGTTCAGGAACACCTACGCCGGATGGGCGTCCTGGGCGACAAGCACATCCCTGAGATCTACCAGCGCGCCTCGGTGAATCAGCGCCTTGCACTGCTGCAAGGGCTGATGGACACCGACGGCACCGTGGACCGGAAGGGCGGATGCGAGTTCAGTGTCACGAACGAGCGCCTGGCCCGCGATGTCCATGAACTACTGCTCGGCCTCGGCATCAAGGTCTCCATACGCAGCGGCCCGGCGAAAATCGAAGGCCGAGAGACCGGCACCCGGTGGCGATTGGCTTTCCAGAGCGACCTTCCGGTCTTCTGCCTTCCGCGTAAGGCCGATCGCCTCAGCCCGCTACGGACTCGGCGAGCAAAGCTGCGCTACATCACGGCAGTAGAGCCGGTCATTTCGGTGCCCGTGCGCTGCATCCAGGTCGATCACCCTGACCGGATGTATCTCGCCGGACGCGCATGCATCCCCACCCACAACACCACGCTGGCCCGGCAAATCGCCGTCCAGCTCGCGGCCGGCGTCCACCCGTTCAGCCCACACAACCGCATCCCACCAGTACGGACGCTGTACATCGACCTGGAAAACCCGCCCGCACTGGTGCGCCGTAAGGTCCGTCACCTGGTCAACCTCGGACGCCAGTACAGCGGCTGGGATGACGATCGGGCATGGCGGTGGACCCGGCCTGGCGGTATCGACCTGCGCAAGCCCCATGACCAACACCTGGTGGACCGGGTCATCGTCGAATCCCGGGCGGAGTTCGTCGCGATGGGCCCGCTGTACAAGGCGTTCAACGAGTCCGGCGAGAAAGCCGAAACCATCAACGGCCAGGTCGCCCGCGTCCTTGACGGCTACCGGGAGCGACACGGCATCGCGTTGTGGCTGGAGACGCACGCGCCGATGGAGCAGCAAGGACAGCGGTCGCTGCGCCCAATGGGCTCCGGCGTGTGGTCACGCTGGCCGGAGTTCGGCCTCGCGATGCGCAAGTCCAAGAACAACCCGAACCGGGTCCACCTGGAGCGCTTCCGCGGCGACCGCGACGAACGCTCCTGGCCGCACCACCTCGAACGCTCCAGCCCGTGGCCCTGGGCCGCCCGCTGGGACGGCGGCTTCCCCGTCGAGGAAGCGGCCGGCGCCTGACATACAGCCTCAGCGGCGCCCCAGCCGCTGAATCCCCGACGAACGAAAGGATCACCATGACCGGCGACGACTGGGAGACGACCCCCTTCCCCGAGTTCACCGAGCAGCAGGTCGCCGCGATCGTAAAGCGATCGCCGGTAGCCGACGTCATCGGAGAGCACACCTCGATCACCGCGCAGGCCGACGGGACGTTCGCCGGCGTGTGCCCGTTCTGTTCCGGCCTGCGCTCGTTGCATGCGGTTCCGGAGACGGGCCGCTGGCAGTGCTACTCCTGCCTGGAATGCGGCGACGTGATCGTGTTCATCTGCAAGATGCGTGACCTGTGGCGAGCCGACGCCATCCAGTGGCTGGAGCACAGGATGGCCAGCCGTTCCGCCCCTGCCGTCCCGGCTCGCCTCAAGTCCGAAGAGCCGCCTTACAACGTTCAGGGCACCGCGCCGGAGAACACCCTGTGACCCACGACATGACGCCCCCGCCCGAACCGGCAGGTCATGACGGTAAATGCGGCGGCAGGAAACGCGACGACTCCGGCGACACCTGCACCCAGCCCGCCGGGTGGGGCACCGACCACCCCGGCATCGGCCGATGCAAACTCCACGGCGGATCCACCCCCAACCATGTCACCGCCGCCCGCCTCGAGCAGGCCCGCCGGGACGTCGCCACCTATGGCCTGCCCCGGGAGATCGACCCGGCCGCCGCGCTGCTGGAGGAGGTTCACCGCACCGCCGGCCACGTCGCCTGGCTCGCCGCGAAGGTGGCCGAGCTCGACGAGGGGGCGCTGGTGTGGGGTGTGACCGAGGAGGTGGACAAGGCCGCGGGGGAGTACCCGGGTGTCGACACCACCCGGGCGGCCAAGCCGAGTCCGTGGCTGGAGCTGTACCAGAAGGAGCGCAGGCACTTGGTGGATGTGTCGTCGGCTGCGATCCGGGCGGGTGTGGATGCCGCGCTGGTGCGGGTGACCGAGCGGCAGGGCGCCCTGTTGGCGGGCGCGGTCGCTCGGATCCTCGACGGTCTGGGGTTGAGCCCCGAGCAGTGGGCGCGGGTGCCGGAGGTGGTGCCGGCCGTGCTGCGGGAGGTCGGGGGCGGTCATGCCTGACCGGCAGCTGGCCGTGTACCACCCCCGGCCCGGCGACCGGTTCGCCGAGGTGTTCCGCACCGCCCTGCCGTGGAGCTACTGGGAGCCGGACGTGGCGGCGGAGACGCTGTTTTGGGTGCTGCGGGCGGCCGAGCCCGCCGACGTCGCCGGGCTGCGGGACGACGAGCGGCGGCTGAACGCGGCGCTTCGGCGCCGGGTGGGGCGTCCGCTGGTGGTGGGGGACGCGGTTGCGGTCGGCGGGTGCGTTTTCGTGTGCGGGCCGTACGGGCGGGCGGTTCCGGTCACACTCGACGGCCCAGCCGGAACCCCGTTTGTCCCGTCCGCCCCAGATGCCCCAAAAAGGTGCCCAGGATCGCCGCAGGCGGGCGATCACCCCCACCCCGGAACCAGGCTACCCCTCAACCCGTACAGGCCATCTCAGGGCCGCAATCGACAGGAGGTGAACCGATGAAGACCTGCCACTGGTACGAGCCCGCCGACGAACCCGGCGCCCGCCTGCTCATCCCCGGCTGCGCGGCCCGCGCCGTCGACCCCGACGACGACTGCGCCTGCACCCACACCGCCGACGAGGTGGCCCGCCTCCGGGAGGAGCTGGAGCAGGCCGAGCAGATCCAGCGCTGCGCGTCGGCGGCGCTGGACGACCTCACCGGCGCCGTGGTGGAGCACGCCGACGGCCGCCAGATCCTCGCCCGAGCCTCCGCCATCCGCCGCGCCCGGCTCGCCGAGCTCGCCGGGCACGGGGCTGCGGGCCTGGAACCAGACATCGACCTCGCAGACCTTCGCCGCCGCGCCGAGCAGGCCGAGGCCGCCCTTGCCCGCATCCGTGCCCTCCACCGGGTGCACCAGTGCGCCGTCGACGGGCACCTCGGAACGTGCCCCACCGCAGAGATCCTCGACTCCTGATGGCCCGAAAACACCCAACCCGCCAGGGCGGCGGCCTCGAGGGGGACCGCCGGTGACGGGCAAGTACCACGAGCAAAATCCATGGCCACCTGAGGCCACATACAGCGCCCCCCAAAGCGCGGTGGGAAGGATCAGCGCCAGCACCCCGAAAAGGAGACCCGCGTGCTAGTAAAAACAGCCGACTGGATCACCGACCAGTACCAGCAACTCCAAGCATGGGCCACCAGCAAATTCGACGACGACCCCCGCCGAGCCGAGATCGCGAGAAACCTGGTCACCATCGCCTGCGCCGCAGCCGTAATCGTCACCGTGGCCGTGTCGGCCTGGATGATCGTTTCAATGCTCGGCGCCCTGACCATCGGAACAATCCAAATCGCGGTCACCGGCGTGACCTGGGCACTGAAACACGTGGCCGACTGGCACCTGACCGAGGTCATCACCAAACCGGTCCACGACTACATCACCGCCCACGCCGCCGGCCTGCCCGCCGGAGCCGACGCAATCTGGGCGGCCTGGGCGACGGCCGGACTGTTGCTGTGGCTGGTCAGCTGGGTGGCGCGGTCCTGGAGTGCCCGCTTGGCGTGGGTGCTGTACGGCGCAGGGACAGTCGCGATGGTCCACAACGCCAGCCCAGCCACCGGGCAGCTGCTCGCCGCGGGCATCGCCGTCCTGTACTGGGCGGTGCTGTCGGTGTTCGCCTTCCGAGGCCTCGGCCACCGTCCCGCGGTGCACGTCCATCAGCCTCCTGCAGCCGCCGCTGCTTCGCCGGAGTAGCCGCGCCGGCAGGTCGACGAATGCCTGCACGGTATCTGGGGCCGAGCCTCAAATCCGGCGAATCAGCTCCGCCTTCTTCGCCTCGAATTCCTCGGCCGTGAGAACTCCCGCATCGCGCAATTCGCCCAGTTTGCGCAGCAGGTCATAAACATCGCTGCCCGCAGTCGGCCCTGCGACCTGGGCGGGCCGGGCGGTCCCGGACGCGAGACGCTCCCGCAACGTGTCCGCGACCTGCTTACCGTCCTTCTTGTCCATGTTCTTGATTTCGGCCTTGTTGCCCGAGGCGAACACGATCAACGTGCCGAGCAGCATCCCGCTGGACCACTGAACGGAAGAGATCTTGTCCAGCGGGAAGTCCTCGGTGGTCTTCGACATCACCCCGTCCTTGACGAACAGCAGCCGCCTGTTGGTGAGTACCACCAGCCCGGTGCCGGCCCCGTACTGCCCGCCCGACATGAGGTGAACCTGCTCGTCGTCCCACAGGTATTCGATCAGCTTCCTGATCTCCCGTTTCGCCCCGATTTTGCTCTGCATCAGGTTCGCCGCGGCTTGGATGTCCGGACGCAGTTGGTCACTCATAACCTCTCCTGGGTGAACGAGATCCCCGATTCAGCCGATCAAGGTATGGGATCGGTCCACGAGGGTTCTCCGCTATGCGGGAATCGCCTCCCAACAGTGACCTTCGCTTCCCACGCCGCCCTTCAACCTTGAGTTGGGGCGACCGCACTCTGGAAGTCGCTTACAGCGGGCGGCGGCTTTGAGCAACGATAGGGAAGCAGCGCCGCCACCAGTCCCCTACGCCTGCTGCTGCCTTCCCGCGGGCCATGGCTGGGCGGTGGAATGCACGTAGAACATTGAGGAGCAGCTTTGACCCTAGACCGAAGGCCCGCCTCCTACACCTACGACCCGGAAGCGGGAGCCACCTACGTGTACCTGAACGGCCCGATCCCGCCCGGGGGAGTGGCCCGCACTGTCCCACTGGAGGCGCTGGTCAACCTCGACTACGGGCCAGACGGGAGAATCATCGGCATCGAAATCATCGGCACCGCCGGCCGCGTTTAGCGTTGAGAACCGAACAGGCCGCCCCCGCCGCAACCCCCGAGGTGACCATGCCCAGCCACGCCTTCGACCTTCGCGAGCCCTGCGCCTGCGGCAGCACGGCAGGCCGCATCGAAAACAGGAACGGCCAAAACTGCGTCTTCTGCGTCAAATGCGACGACTACCAGTACAACGCCCCCCGTACCGAAGTCGATCGCTATCGCCAGTCCGTGGTGGATCAGCTGGCTGCGTTCCTGAACGCCCGCCTCGACGAGGATGCGCAGACCGGGCGGCGCATCAAGGCGACCCGCCACGGCACGCTCATCGTCGCCCCGGGGGACGGCGAGTCACCAACGGTCGTTGAGATCAGCGGCGACAGACTGCTGGCCGAGGTGGAGGCCAAGCGGCGGATCCTCGCTGAGCACGGCCCCGGGTCAGACCCGTGCGATGCCCACGACGCCGAGTTCCGCACGATCCCGTGCACGACGCTGCTCCTGCTCGCCTTGCCGTACGCAAACCACCGCGACTACCGGGAAGAGTGGCGGCCGTGAGCACCACGCTGAGAATCACGGTCACCGACGCGACCGAAGAACAGCACAGCGCCGTCATCCAAGCCCTGCGCGACGCCGGACTGCCCCCACGGCAGTGGAGCGTCACCACCCAGGGTGAGGCCGCCCCGTCCGGCCCCGCACTGTGGGCCGCCCTCGCCCTGCTCGCAGCCGCCGTCGCGATGCTGCTGGCGTGGATCTGGGCAGGAGATTTGCGGTCGCCAACCAGCCGAGCGTCGTCCGCCGCCGCTGCCAAGCAGACCTCGCCGAACTGGCCCGCCACACCCCCAGGCCGGACTCCCAGGACTGTCCTGTCTGCGTCGCCGGCGCCCACTGGGTCGACGAAGGAGAAGACGGCGACGGCAACGAGTATGGCCACGACGAACTGGAGCACGAGGCAAGCCCTTGCGGGTTCGTCCGCTACCTTGCGCAGGCGTACCGCATCACCGAGGGGGACGATTGAGCGAGCACTCCTGCGAGCCGCCCGTGGACCCGACCGACGACCCACCCACCTGGACATGCCCCTGCGGGAGGGTGTGGGAGCTATGGCACCTGGCGCCGGCCCGTGAAGGAGCGTTGAGCGCCCTCAGAGCTTTCGTGCACGACCGCGGATGGAGCGAGCCGTACCGGATCAAAGTCGAAGGCGAGGAGGACTTTGACATCGTCGCGGACCGGGCCGTCCACCGCCTCACTCCGGAACTGGTAGCGCGGTTCCGCGCTGCGGAGGACGAGATGTACGCCGCGGCCAACGCCGTCACGGCCTACCTGAAAACAACCGGCCAGCCGAGACCATGGGGGATGCCGGACGAAGACTGGAACAAGGCCGCCGAACTCAAGGAGGAGCGTTGAGCAACCCGCTGTGGATCGTCGACCTCGACGGCACCCTCGCCCTCCGCGCCGACCGCGGGCCGTACGACTGGCACCGGGTCGGCGAAGACCTCCCCAACCCACCCGTCGTCGCCGTTGTCCAAGCCCTCATCCACGCCCGGCACCCCATCGCCTACGTCTCCGGCCGCAAAGAGTGCTGCCGCCGCCAGACCGAGATGTGGCTATGCGCCAACGTCGGCCACTGGGACCAGGCCGAAGGGCTGTGGATGCGCGACGACCACGACAACCGGCCCGACACCCAGGTCAAACACGACCTCTACCAGCAGCACTTCGCCGACAGGGACATCGCCGGCGTCATCGACGACCGGGCGAACGTCACCGCGATGTGGCGTTCCCTCGGTCTCACCGTGTTCCAGGTCGCCGAAGGAAATTACTGAGCCCGCTGATCCACCGCCGGGCAAACTGGCCCCATGACCCCGCACGGCTGGATGAAGCACAGCACCCCCGAACTCCGGGAAATCGCCGACAAACACACCATCTTCCGCTGCCAAGTCGGCTCCGGCCTGCACGGCACCGCCATCACCGGCACCGACGACCGCGACGAAATGGGCATCTGCGTAGAACCCGCCCGCTACGTCATCGGGCTGCGCAGATTCGACCAGTACGTGTACCGCACCCAGCCCGAAGGCGTCCGCTCCGGCCACGGCGACCTCGATCTCACCGTCTACAGCCTCCGCAAGTGGATGCGGCTCGCCCTCGACGGCAACCCCACCGTCTTGTTGTCGCTGTTCGTCCCCGCCTCCGAGATCGTCACCGTCACCGACCTCGGCCGCGAGCTCCTCAACGAAGGGCCCGGCTTCATCCTGTCCCGCCAGGCGGGCCACCGTTTCCTTGGCTATCTGCGGTCCCAGCGCGACCGCATGATCGCCCACCCCAACGGCAAACGCACCAACCGGCCCGAGCTGATCGCCCAGCACGGGTTCGACACCAAGTTCGCCGGCCACATGATCCGTCTCGGCGTGCAGGGCGTCGAACTGCTGGAGACCGGCACGATTTCCCTGCCGATGCCCGAGCCGTGGCGGTCCCTGATCGTCGACATCCGCCAAGGCAAACACACCAAGGAAGAGGCGCTCACCATCGCCTCCGACCTTGAGGCCCGCCTGGAAAAGCTGATCACCACCTCCAGCCTGCCCGAACATCCTGACCGGGACCGGGCCGACCAGTGGCTGGTCAAGGCGTACAGCAGCACCTGGGCCATCGAGGCCAAAGCGTGAGCTCCATCCTCGCCTGGCCCCAGGCCGTCTGGACCTGGCTCTGGTCCATAAAGGCCGACACCTGGGCCGCCGTTGCCGCACTGCTTTCGGCTGGCGCGGCAGTGGGTGCATGGCGTACCGCCTGCCAATCCAAGGAAGCCGCCACGACATTGACACTGGTCGAGAAACGCCGCTGGCACGCCGAGCGCACCCCGCAGTTCAACGTCACCTGCACAGCCATGTCCGACGGCAACACCGCGAACCTTGTCGTCACTCTTATCGGCCCTTCCGCGCTGGACCGTATCGACCGGCTGATCCTTACCGTTCGAGACGAGAACCGCAAAGAACCGTCCCCTCTGGCCGGCGCCGCCGACGCGGAACAACTCGCCGCTTATGTATGGGGTCCGTATCGGCTTCGCCCTCTGGGGGCGGAGGCGGACAGGACCGGCCGCACTGCTTTACCTGCTGACCTGCCGCTGGGCGAGTCTCAGGTGTACACGCTGGAGCGGTCGATTCCTCCGCACTGGGTCTCAGATGCCGGGCAGTGGAGGCGGGAGCGAGACAACGCGCCCGTCCGGATCAGTCTGTACTGCGAGCGGGACGGAGACGATCCATGGACTGTTCCCATGGAAATTCCCGTCGAGGCAGCGAACTCGGCAACCGGCGCTTAGTCGGAATAGATCACCCGGCCTGACCGCTGAGAAACGAAAGCGGCTCCCCGCCCCACGGAGAGCCGCACTTCAACCCCATCCGCCCCGCCTGCCACGAAGCTTCCTCAATCGTACGACCCGAGGAGGCCATGTTGTCGCGCTACTGGATCCACTCCGCCCCCGAGGACTACACCCCCGACCACGGCCTCCGCGAATGCGCCCGCGCCGAACGCTGCCCCGACTCACACCTCCAGGAAGCGGGCGGTCAAACCATCCGGGTGGGGGCGCCCACCCCCCGCGCGTTCTGCGACACCTGCCGAGGCACCATCGACCGCGCTTTGAGGGAGTTGCCCGCCTATTGGGAGCGCGTGCACACCACCCTCGGCCACCGCACCCGGCAAACCGGCCCGAAAGTGACGCTCCCCAAAACCCCGCCCGTCCCGCTGTCGCTCGCCGCGGACGAGCTGCTGCGCGACATCGTCGCCGTCGCCGTCTCCTGGTGGGAACGCGTCGCCGCCGTCGCCCGCCTCCGGGTTCCGGACACCAGCGCTTCCCAGAAGCTCGTCTCCTACGACGTCGTCAAAAACGCCTGCTCAGTGCTGGCCGCCCACCTCGACGCGCTCCTCGCCCTCGACGAGCAGCCCATGATGCGCGCCGTGCCGCTCCGCGAAGCCGCGCACCTGCCGCCCGGCACCACCGGCCTGGTCCACCGGACCGCCGAATACGCCGACGTCGTCCTCCACCTCGACGGAGCCCGCGCCGGCCTGGAAATCCTGCAACTCCACCACCGCTGCCGCCGCCACGTGGGCGAAACAAACCTGCCCGCCCGCCACCTGCCCACCCCCTGCCGGCACCCGTGCGGCTACAAACAGCTCTTCGAAACCCTGAACGGCGAAGGGCAGTTCGACGGCGCCCGATGCCGGCAGTGCGGCACCACCTACACCGCGCAGGAGTACCAGGACCTGGTCGCCGAAACCAGCAGCATGATCCGCAAAACCGGGGCACGGCGGCGAAGCCTCGCCGTAGCCGGGGCGGGCGACGACACCGCGACCCGCCGGGCGTAACGCGAAAACCAATACAACCCGCGCCCCGGGTCGGCCTACGCTGCCACCACGGCGCACGGCACCCACCCCCAGAACGGAGACCCCATGCCGAAGCAGGTCGCACGCAACCTCATCTCCTGGGCCAGCGACATCGAGCCCGAGACGATCGAGCAAGCCGCCCGCGCCGCCCGCCTCCCCTTCGTCGACGACCACGTCGCCCTCATGCCCGACGCCCACGTCGGCATGGGAGCCACCGTCGGCTCCGTCATCCCCACCCGCGGCGCGATCATCCCCTCCGCGGTCGGCGTCGACATCGGCTGCGGCATGGTCGCCACCGAGACCAACCTGACCGCCGCCGACCTCCCCGACACCCTCGACGCCCTGATGCCGCTCATCGAACAGCGCATCCCGGCTGGCGTCGGCAAGGGGCACGACGACCCGCGCGTGGACGTCTTCCTGAGCCAGGTAGGGACGCCACACACCTCCCTGACCGGCAAGCAGGAAAACACGGCCATCACCCAGTTCGGCACCCTCGGATCCGGCAACCACTTCGTCGAAGTCTGCCTCGACGAGCGCGACCAGGTCTGGACGGTGCTGCACTCCGGATCCCGCGGCATCGGCAACCAGCTCGCCACCCGCCACATCGGTGAGGCCAAGAAACTGATGAAGCGCTACTTCATCAGCCTGGAGGACCCGGACCTGGCCTACCTGGTGCAAGGCACCCCCGAGTTCACCGCCTACATCGAAGACATGCTGTGGGCGCAGCGATACGCCATGGCCTCCCGCGCCCGCATGGCCGAAGTCGTGGCCGCATCACTGTTCGAGGTCATCGGCCACGGGGAGACCGTCCGCACGATCAACGCCCACCACAACTTCACCCAGCAGGAACGCCACCACGGCCGCGACCTGTGGATCACCCGTAAAGGGGCGATCAAAGCCGCCGCGGGCGACGAGGGCGTCATCCCCGGGTCGATGGGCACCCGCTCCTACATCGTGACCGGCCTGGGCAACCCCGCCTCCTACGACTCGTGCTCCCACGGCGCGGGCCGGCGCATGTCCCGCACCCAGGCCCGCCGCGAGCTCACCGCCGCCTCACTCACCGAGGCGATGGGGAACCGCACCTGGAACGCCGACCGTGCGGCCGCGCTGGTGGACGAGCACCCCGAGGCGTACAAGTCCATCGACCAGGTGATGGAGGACCAAAAGGACCTGGTCACCGTGCAGCACACGCTGCGGCAGATCTTCAACTACAAGGGCTGACCCGGCCCCGGCCGCTGGCGGGGGGAGGGACAATGGTGGCACTGTGCCTGCTTCCCTGCCCCTGCTCGGCGATGCCGCCGACGTGATGCCCCGCGCTGACGGTGGCTTCCTCGTCATCCCGTTCGTGCTGCCGATCGACGTGCCGAAAGAGGCGCTGGGGCTGACCGTCGCCGAATGGCTGTCGATCAGGCGGCCGCCTCTCGACGGTTCCGGCGAACCATAACTTGCGGATAGTCGCATCCTTTGCGACACTCAAGGTCGAAGCTTGATCTTGCACGCCCTCGGACACCTGTAGGCGCCGGGGGCTTTCTGCTGTCCGGGGAGGTGCGCCCGGCATGCAGGACCAGGTGGACCCCATCGCCCTCTCCGACGCTGCACAGAGAATGGGCAGGTCATGGTCAGCCGTCCGCGACTGGCCGTCCCGCTACAAAGCCCGCAAGGTCGGCACCGTCGGCCGGGTCGTCTACTACGACTACTGGGACCTGTCGACGATCGACGCGATGAAGAACCTCGGGCTGAAGGTGCTGCCCACCCCTGAGGAGCGGGACCGGTGGCGTGAGGATTCCCGGCCGGCACGCCACTTCGACGCGGCTTAGGTTTCTCCAGAACGCACGCCTCCGGCGGGTGGCGTGCCTGCTCCGCTGCGGCGTCTTCCCCGGACCGCCGCGCGTCGAGCGGTGGTGGTCCGGTGTGCGCGCGAGGCCGCCGGGCCACCACCTCCAACCGGAAGCGGCCGGAAGTTGGAACCTGCCGGGGCGGCTCCAACACGCCTTGCATCCGCCACCCAAGGACGCGCGCCGGCTCACGGCGGCGCGCCCCGCGCGACGCAGAGCGGTGAACCTGGCGGACACCGCTCGCCGCGCACGCGGCCCGGCCCCGGCGGGGGGTCGCCAAGGGCCGGGCCGCACCAACCCTTCCAACCCCCTGGAGACAAACCCGATGCGCGTCCAGATCCTTCTCCTCCCTTCGGTCGTCGTCGGCGACAGCCTGGAGGAGCCGTTCGCCCTCATCGTCGACCAGCACACCGCCGCGAGCGACGACGTCACCCCGTGGGAGCAGTTCAAGGCCGACTGCGGCGCCCGCGCGGTCCTCGTCACCTCCGAAACCGTTGAGGTCGTGGACCGGTACGCCGACCCCACCCCCGAGGCGGATCACACCGACCCTGGGGACGCCCAGCTCGCCGAAGGCTGGAAGCTCGCGACGACCCCGTTCATCCAGATGGAGGCGCCGATGGAGGCGTCGGACGTGGACCCGTTTAAGGTCGCCGACGAACTGCGCTTCCACCTCGACAAAGTCCGCACACCCGGACAGCCCGCAGCCCGGCAGGTCATCGCCTCCGCCCTCCAGGACGATTGGTTCTTCGCCGGGGTATCCGGCCACGTGGGGAGACTCGCGGACGTGATCCTGGCCGCCCTCGACGCGCACGGGCTGGACATTGTCCGGCGGGGCGACACCGACCCCGGGAACGCCGCGCGCCCCACCGCCATCGGGTACGAACACATCGAGCGGATCGCGCGGGCCTTCCACGAAACCTACGAACGCCTCGCCCCCGAGCACGGCTATGCAACCCGCGAGGCGAGCGCGGTCCCGTGGGCCGAAGTGCCCGCCAACAACAAGAGCCTGATGATCGCGGTCGTCGCATCACTCATCGCCGAAGGCCGCATCATCCCGGGCGAGGCCTGATGGCGCCCGACTGGGCGTCGCTCGGCGAACCAGCCGAACTCGCCGACGTCCCGCCCGAAGTCCGCCAGCTCGTACACGAGGCGCCCGACAAGGAAACAGTCCAGGCCGTCGTCGAAGACATCCTGTCCCGCGTGGGCGACCAGATGGGCGAGCTGCGGAACGCCATCGACGACCTGCTCTGGGACCACCACGAGCCCTACCACGAACTGTCTGCGGACGAACAGAAAGCGTGGCGGGAAGCGTTCGAAGCCGAGCTGAACGGCGGATACGAGCCCACTACGACGGCCTCACCCAAGGGGGAAAAGCCGTGAAGCTGCTGCTGACCTTCAAAACCGTGGACGGCGCCACCTTCAAACAGACCACCACCGATTTCCCGTCGACCGAAGCCGCCGCCGAAGCGATGGACGAAGCCATCCGCACCGCGACGACATTCAGCCTGGTCACCCCAGCAGACGGAAGACACGTCCTCGCCACCCGCCACATCGTGTCCATCGCGATCGAGGCCGCAACCGGGAGGTGAGCCGTCGTGACGACCGTGACCGGCACCCTCACCGCCCCCGGAGGCGAACGCCCCACCGACGCCACCGTGGTCATCACCCTCGTCGACCTCGCAGGCGACCCCGTCGCCGGATACACCACCACCCGGGAAATCGTCGGCACCACCACCGTCACCCCCGACACCACAGGAGCCTGGTCCGCCGCCCTCGCCCCCACCGCTGACATCACCAGCCCCCGCGGCGGCACCCTCTACCGGGTCCAAGAACACGCCGCGCAGCGCCGGGTCGCCGTCTGGTACATCTCCGTCCCCGCCACCGGCACTCACCACCTCAGCACCCTGCTTGTCACCCCGCCCGGCGGCGCCACCCACCCCCTGATGGGGTACCTGCCGCTGACCGGCGGCACCATGACCGGCCCCATCGTCCTGCCCGACGCCTCCCCCGCCGCGTCCGAGGCGTACGTGAACGCGCACGGCGGCGGCTCCGGCGGAGGGTTCCACCTCCACACCCAAACCGCCCCATCCACCGTGTGGACCATCACCCACACCCTCGGCTACCGCCCCAACGTCGCGGTAGCCGACGCCGACGGCAACCAAATCGACGCCGCGATCGCCTGGCCCACCACCAGCACCGTCACCGTCTCCCTGAGTGCCGCCACCTCCGGCACCGCCTACCTGAGCTGAAGGAACCCACGTGACTAAGAAATTCCTCGCGTTCGGCGGCTATGACTTCGGCGGCACCCGCCTGCAGAACCTCGCCGACGGCACCACGTCGACGGACGCGGCGACCAAGGGGCAGATGGACGCCGCGATCGCCGCAGCGATCACCAGCGCCGTGTCGAACATGGACTTCAAGGGTTCGGTGAGGGTGGCGTCCACCGCCAACGTCAGCGTGTCCTCGGCCCCGTCCACGATCGACGGCGTCACCCTGACCGGCGGCGACCGCATCCTGCTGAAAGACCAGACCACCGGCAGCGAAAACGGCATCTACACCTTCGCCTCCACCGGGGCGGCGCTCACCCGTTCCACCGACGCCGACGCCAACGCCGAGGTCACCCCCGGCCTGTGGGTCGTTGTCGAAGAGGGCACTGCGAATGCGGACACCGCTTGGTTCCTCACCACGAACGGCCCCATCACCGTCGGCACCACCAGCCTGACCTTCACCCGCTACACCGTCGCCTCCTCCGGCGTCACCAAGTACACCGTCACCGGGCCCGGCACCGCCGGCACATCATGGACGGTCACCCACAACCTCGGCAGCACCGACGTCGTGGTGTCCGTGCGGGAGGTGTCCAGCGGCGACGAGGTGGACCTGGCCGTCACCCCCACCGACACCAACACCGTCACCATCGCCGCCGCGGCGACGCTCGCGCAGAACGCTTACCGTGCTGTCGTGATCGGATAGCCCGTGGTCAGGAAGCTTTTGGCGCCCGGCTACGACCTGGGCGGCTCCCGCCTGCAAGGTGTGGGCGCCCCGACGCAGGCGACCGACGCGGCTCCACGCGGCTTCGTCGAGGCGCTCGGCGTGTCCGTGCTGGCGTACGGCGCGGTCGGCGACGGCACGGCCGACGACACCGCGGCGATCAACGCGGCTCTCGCCTCCGGCCGCACGGTCGTGTTCCCTCCCGGCAAGACGTACAAGGTCTCCCAGATCCACCTCAACGCCCTGTCGGACGTGACGC
>NZ_BNBB01000019.1 GCF_014654615.1 Streptosporangium violaceochromogenes
CGCCATCAACATGCGCCGCCGGGCCCGGATGGTGGACCTCGCCCGCGAACTGGCCGGCGGATCCTTCCAGGGGTGCACGGTCGCCGTTCTCGGCGCCGCCTTCAAACCCAACTCCGACGACATCCGCGACTCCCCGGCGCTGGACGTGGCGGTCAAGATCGGCGAGCAGGGGGGCCGGGTCACCGTCTACGATCCGGTGGCCCAGGAGAACGCCCGCCGCGCCCACCCCGAGCTCTCCTACGGCACCTCCGCCCTCGACGCCGCCCGCGGCGCGCACGTGACGCTGCTGCTGACCGAGTGGCAGGAGTTCATCGATCTCGACCCCGAGGCGCTCGGCGCCGCCGTCGCCACTCGCAAGATCGTTGACGGCCGCAACGCCCTCGACGCGGAGGTCTGGCGGGCGGCCGGCTGGCACTACCGGGCCCTCGGCCGCCCCTGACCGGTGCTCACGGGGACGGGCCGCCAGTGGGCGGGGGCCTTCAGCGACGGAGGGATCCTGGTGGCGCCGTCTCCCCGGGCGGCGTTGAGCTGAGACTGCGTGAGGAAGAGGCTCCCGGTGAGATCGGCGCCCCGCAGATCCGCGTCGCGGAGGTCGGCGCCGATCAGATCGGCCATCCTCAGGTCGGCGCCTCTGAGGTCGGCCGCGATGAGATGGGCCCCGCGCAGGCTGGCCCCGCGCAGATCGGCGCCGCGCAGGCCGGCGCCGATGAGGTCGGCTCCCCGGTGGTTCCTCTTGCGGCCGGGGACCCTCGCCCGCACCAGCTCGCCCGCGCGCAGCAGCAGGGCGTTGATCTCGTGCCGGAGCGCCGCGACGTCCGTCGTGGCGAGCGTGTCGGCGTCGGCGCGGGTCAGGCGATCGATGTCGTCCAGCGCGCGGCGGAGGTCGCCGTGGACGGGGCGGGCGGGCGGCATCGCCAGGGCCTCGCCCAGGTACCACATCAGCTCGTGGAGCTGCCGCATGACGGGAAAGACGTCGAACATCCGCCGTGCGAGACGGGGCTCCCGCCGCCAGTCCTGACCGGCGAAGGTGACCTGGGAGACCTTCTGCCCCGCGCCGAAGCAGTCGAAGACGACACAGCCGGAGAAGCCCCGCTCGCGGAGGTGGGCGTGGATGCCGCACCGGAAGTCGGCCTGGAGGTTCGCGCACGGCTGCCCACCGGCCTTGTCGACCGCGAAACCGGCCGAGGCGGCGAAGGGCAGCGCGACGCAGCAGAGGCCGAAGCAGTTGGCGCAGTCGGCTCGCAGGCCGGGCCGGGCCTCACCGGGCGAGGGGGCTCCGTGCTTGTGGGACACCGTACGTGATCTCCTGCCGTGGGGTGGGCACCGCCTTTCGCCGTGCCCCCGGACGAGCCCATTCTCCCCGACCGGACGGAGTGGTCCCGGCCCGGTACGCCCCCTGCCGGGCGGGACGCCTCCGGCCGGGGTGCGATCGAGCCCGCGCCCCGGGTCGCGGAGGGACGGCGCGACGAGGGTCAGTTGTCGAACTCGCCCAGCTTCACCCCGCCGACGAAGGCGTCCCACTCCGAGCGGGTGAAGAGCAGCGCCGGCCCCTCGGGGTTCTTGGAGTCGCGCAGGGCGTACAGCAGGCCGAGGCCGGCCTTGTGGCCGGAGCCGGGGGCCTCCACCACGGCGACCTCCACGCAGTTGCCGCCGTTGTCGCTGCTCAGGGATGCCTTGCGCCAGACGGCCCCGCTTAGGTCTGTTTCCATGTCTCCATCACCTTCGTCATGAGGTCAATGCTCGGCCGCGGGGGCAGCGCCTCCGTGCGGAGCTCTTCGTAGCGCATGCAGACCTCCGCCACATCACGTGGATGGTCCGTGACGTGCCCTTCGGCGGCACAGTCCACGTAAGCAGTATCCGCGCTGCCCTCGACGCTCGCTATGACGAAAGCCCCACTCAGACCGGCCGTGACGGTGACGCCCGCGGGCACGATCTGGACCGAGACGTAGCGGTTCTCCATCGCCGCCATCACGGCCGCGATCTGGCCGCGCATGATCTCCGGGCTGCCGATCCGCCGGTAGAGCACGCTCTCGTCGATCACCACCCACAGCAGGGGCGGACGGGTGCCGTGCAGCAGGCTCTGGCGCTCGATCCGCCCGGCCACCAGCTCCTCGACCCGCTCCTCCGCCGTTCCCCGTCGTCCCCGCAGCAGGGCGCGGGCGTAGTCGGGGGTCTGCAGCAGGCCGGGAAACACCAGCGGCTCCCAGTTTCTGAGGGTGTGGGCCTCGCGCTCGATCTCCACCCACGGCCGGAACCACGGGGGGTAGGTCGCCTGGGTGAGCAGGGGCCAGACCCGCATGAGCGTCCCGCCGGTGTTGAGCATCCGGTCACACCGTTCGGTGAAGTCACGCGAGGGGTTGCGCTTGGCGGTCTCCACCATGCCGACCAGGGCCGCGGAGTAGGAGATCGCCTCGGCGAGCTGCTCCTGCGTCCAGCCCGCCTGGTCACGCAGGCGGCGAAGCTCTGCGGCGAAGAACGCCAGGGGGCCGGACCTGCTGTCGAGCTCACGCGCGGGGGACATCAAGAACTCCTGTCTCACGCCGGGACCGCGTCACGACCGTTCACGACCACGGCCGCCCTCCCGTAATGACTTCATCACGCACCGTAATGTCACACCGTCCCGTTGGGAAGCGCATCCCCAAAAGACGTCAAGATCATCGTCATGGACACAGAAATCCCCACCGGTCGTCCATGAATCGACCCACGTCGCCGACGGTGACCCCGACGGCGACATGTGGGAAACGGGAGAGGAGACACACCGCCACTCTGTCACGGAGAGTGATCCCCCTACCCCCTCCGGCAGGTCCGGCCTCTCCATCTCGGCGATGAGAGCCGGAAAAGGCGGGGGCAGGCGGAAAACCCCCGGCGACCCGGGCCCTGTGAAAGGACCGCGGAGGAGGGCCGGAAGAGGGCCGGGGAGGAGGACGGCGCGTCAGCCGCCGAGACCGGCGGCCTCGGCGCGGAGCCTGGCGCCCTTGGCGTAGGCCTCCTCCTTCAGCGCGGCCTGGAACCGTTCCATCCTCGCCCGCAGCCCCTCGTCGGAGGCGGCGAGGACGCGCACGGCCAGCAGACCCGCGTTACGGGCCCCTCCGACGGCGACGGTCGCGACCGGAACCCCCGCGGGCATCTGGACGATCGACAGCAGGGAGTCCATGCCGTCGAGATACTTCAGCGGCACCGGAACACCGATCACCGGCAGCGGGGTCACCGAGGCGAGCATGCCGGGCAGGTGGGCGGCTCCCCCGGCCCCCGCGATGATCACCTTGAGACCGCGCCCGGCCGCCCGCGCGCCGTAGGCGATCATCTCCTCGGGCATGCGGTGCGCGGAGACCACGTCGGCCTCGAACGCCACGTCAAACTCGGCCAGCGCCTCGGCGGCGAGCCTCATCACCGGCCAGTCGGAGTCGCTGCCCATGACGATGCCGACGGTGGTCATTGGTGCTCCTCGCCCCGCGGCGCGCGGGCCGCGTTCACAGTGGTGTCGTGGCGGCCGGTGAAACCGGACCGGCCGGCCGGGTCCCGGGGGCGGCCCGTCCGCGGGCGCCCGTCAGGAGGGCTCACACGGAGCACAAGAGGGCTCATACGGGGAAGAGGGCTCATACGTAGACGCCCTCGGAGAGGTAGGCGGCGGCGTGGCGGGCGCGGGCGCGGACCTCGTCCAGGTTGTCGCCGAGCGCGGTGACGTGGCCGATCTTGCGGCCGGGCCGTACCTCCTTGCCGTAGAAGTGAATCTTGATCCCCGGGTCGTGGGCCATCACGTGCTCGTAGCGGGAGAAGACGTCCGGATCGTCGCCCCCCAGGACGTTGGCCATCACCGCCACCGGGGCCGACATCACCGGAGAGCCGAGGGGGAGGTCCAGCACGGACCGCAGGTGCTGCTCGAACTGGGAGGTGCGGGCGCCGTCGATCGTCCAGTGGCCGCTGTTGTGCGGGCGCATGGCCAGCTCGTTCACCATCAGCCCGGAGGCGGTGGCGAACATCTCGACGGCCAGCAGCCCGGTCACCCCCAGCTCGTGGGCGATCTTCAGGGCGATCCGCTGGGCGGACGCGGCCTGCTCGGTGTCCAGGCCGGGCGCGGGGGCGAGCACCTCGACGCAGATCCCGTCCCGCTGGACGGTCTCCACGACCGGGTAGCTCACTCCCTGCCCGTGCGGCGAGCGCGCGACCAGGACGGCCAGCTCCCGCTCGAACGGCACGAACGCCTCGGCCATCAGGGGGGTTCCGGTGGCCAGAACCTCGGCCGCCTCCTCCACCGAGCGGCAGACCCACACGCCCCGCCCGTCATATCCCCCGCGCACGGCCTTCAGCACGACCGGCAGGCCGTGCTCGCCGGCGAACTCCTCGACGTCGGCGACCGTGGCGACCCGCCGCCACGGCGGGCACGGGGCGCCGATCGCGGTCAGCCGCTCGCGCATCACGGCCTTGTCCTGGGCGTGCACGAGCGCGTCGGCGCCGGGGTGTACGGCGAAGCCGTCCGCGGCCAGCGCGCGGATGTGCTCGGTGGGCACGTGCTCGTGGTCGAAGGTAAGCGCGTCACAGCCCTTGGCGAAGCCGCGCAGGGTCTCAAGGTCGCGGTAGTCGCCCAGGCGCACGTCGCCGATCACCCGGGCCGCGCTCTCGTCCGGTGTGTTCGCCAGCACCCGCAGCTCCACCCCGAGGGCGATCGCGGCCTGCTGGGTCATCCGGGCGAGCTGGCCCGCTCCGATGACGCCGACGACGGGCCCGAGGGACCCGAGGGAACTACGGGAGGAAGAGCTGCTCACGACGGTCGAGTTTACCGGCCCGCCGTACGGCGTTCCGGCAGGGGTGTGCGTCCGAAGGCGCGGCGGAACGCGGGGCCGCCGGGCTCACGGCAGCGGCCGCGGCACTTCAGGACGGCGCTTCAGGGTGGCCGGGGCCGAGGGGCTCAGGAGGCCCGGGGGCGGGGTGCGGACCGTGCCCGGTCGTGGGGGCGCGAGGGGGAAAAGTTCGCCGGAGGCTCCCGTTGATCTACCGGTTCGGAGTAACCTCAGGTCCCTCGATTTATCTCCCGACACGCATCATTTCGCGATATGTCGGTAGCTGTCTGCTATGCACAACATCTGGTCAACCGGCCCCCGGAGCCGGCGGGGGCACCGGTAGCCTGACAGGAGAACACCCCCGAGGTCCCCCGAGTGGCGGATCAACAGCCGATACCGGAAAGGACCGTGTAGGAGACGTGCGATTTCTGCGAGGCGTCTACGACCGGCTCGCCGGCCTGGTCCGCGAGCTGTCGAAGTTCGGGACCGTAGGGGCCGTCGCGTTCGTCGTCGACACCGGCGGCTTCAACCTCCTGCAGTACGGCCTGCACTGGGGCCCGCTGATCTCCAAGGTCGTGGCCACGGTGATCGCGGCCACGTTCGCCTACCTGGGCAACCGTTTCTGGACCTTCAGGCATCGCGAGCAGAGCGGCTTCGCCCGCGAGTACCTGCTGTTCTTCCTGCTCAACGGGGTGGCGCTGCTGATCGGCCTGGTCTGCATCGCCTTCACCCGCTACACCCTGGAGCTGACCGACCCGCTGAGCATCAACGTCGCCAACCTGGTCGGCATCGGCCTGGGAACGCTCTTCCGGTTCTGGTCCTACAAGAGGTGGGTCTTCCTGGCGACGAGGGAGAACGTTCCGGAGGAGCTTCCCGGCGAGGTCACCCCGGTCCGCTGAGGTCACCCCGGTCCGCTGAGATCCCCGGCCCGCGACCGGTCACGCGGGCCCGCTGACCACCCGGGTCCTGCCGTTGTCCCCGACCCGCCGCAGGAAGAGCGCGAACGTCGCCGGACGGGGCCTGACGAGCTCCAGCCGTCCGCCGTCGGCGGCGGCCAGGGCCCGTGCCAGGGTCAGTCCCAGGCCGGTGCCGCCCGCCCCGCTGACGTTCCGTTCGAAGATCCGGTAGGCGAGCTCGTCGGAGACACCCGCCCCCTCGTCGGCGACCTCGACCACGATGGACCTGTCCTTGTCGCTGGTGGTCACGGTGACCGTGCCCCCGCCGTGCTTCAAGGAGTTCTCCAGCAGGGTGGCGATCACCTGGGTGATGCCGCCGCTGGTGCCCAGCGCCCGCAGCCCGCGCGTGCCGGAGAGCCTCAGCCGGCGCCCCACCCGGCGGAACGCCGGCCCCCACTCGATGAACTGCTGGTCGATCAGGTCGTCGAGCTGGACCGTACCGGCCTGTGCCTGCCGCTGGCGCCGGGCGGCGGCCAGGAGCTCGTCGATCACCGCGGTCAGCCGCTCGGCCTGCACGATGGCGGCCTCGCCCTCCTCCTTGACGATCCCGGGCTCGTGGGCCGCCGCCACGATCTCCTCCAGCCGCATGGTCAGGCCCGTGAGCGGGGTGCGGAGCTGGTGGGAGGCGTCCGTGGCGAACTCCCGCTCCCTGGCCAGCAGGTCGGAGATGCGGGTCGCGCTGCGGTCGAGCACCTCGGCCACCCGGTCGAGCTCCTGGATGCCGTAGCGGTGCTTGCTGGGCCTGGCGTCGCCGGAGCCGAGCCGCTCAGCGATCATCGCCAGGTCGCTGAGCGGGAGGGTCAGGCGTCGCGACTGCACGATGGCCAGTCCCACCGCCACCGCGAGAGCCGCCGCGGCGAGCGCCAGGATGAGCAGGAGCCACGCGCGCACCTCTCGCTCGACCTGGGTCTTGTCCCGGCTGACCGCGACGTACACGCCGTTCTCCGACTGGGCGTCCTCGGTCATCTTGCGGCTCTCGGGGGGCTCGGTCCCCACCATCGTCACCTGGGGAGGCGTCCCCTTCGCATAGATCTGGAGGTATCGGTCGGGATACTTGCGCTTCAACTGCTCGGCTTCAACGGGCTGATCCTGTATCCGGGCATACTCCACCTCCCCCAGCAGGCTCTTGGCCTGGGAGGAGAGCTCTTGAGTCGCCTCTTCCTCGATCAGCCGGTTGACCGCCACGCCCAGGGGGATGCCCAGCAGCAGCACCCCGATGACCGCGACGAGCAGGGTGGAGGAGAGCAGGCGGCGACGCATTCCCTACTCTCGTTCGAACCGGAAGCCGACCCCTCGCACCGTGGTGATGTATCGCGGTTTGGCGGCGTCGTCGCCCAGCTTGCGGCGCAACCACGAGATGTGCATGTCGAGGGTCTTGGTGGAACCCCACCAGTTGGTGTCCCACACCTCGCGCATGATCTGCTCTCGGGTGACCACCTTGCCGGCGTCGCGGACCAGGACCCGCAGGAGGTCGAACTCCTTGGTGGTCAGGTGAAGCTCCTTGTCTCCCATCCACGCGCGGCGGGAGTCGGCGTCGATGCGCACGCCCTGCACCACGGGCGTCTCGGACGTGCCGCGCCGCAGCAGCGCGCGGACCCGGGCCAGCAGCTCGGCCAGCCGGAAGGGCTTGGTGACGTAGTCGTCGGCCCCCGCGTCGAGGCCGACGACGGTGTCCACCTCGTCGACGCGGGCGGTGAGAATGAGCACGGGCGTGCCGTGCCCTTCGGCGCGGATGCGCCTCGCGACCTCCAGCCCGTCCATCTCGGGCAGGCCCAGGTCAAGAACGATCAAGTCGATGCCACCCGACAGCGCCCGCTCCAGGGCTTGCGGGCCGTCGGGGCTCACCTCGACTTGATAGCCCTCACGGCGCAGAGCACGCGCCAGCGGCTCAGAGATCGAGGTGTCATCCTCGGCGAGAAGTACACAGGTCATGTTGCGATCGTAGGACCTTAAGGGATCGTTTCCCGGGTACAGCGCGCGGTTTGACTCGTCGTTGACGTATCCATTGACCTGGGCAAACACTGATAAATGCCGGATAGTCCTCCCGCAACGGCCGGGGAGCGCGCGGCACGGCTCGCGCCTCGGACGTCCATGAAAGTGACAGGCCCGCCAAGCCTTCCGTCATCACTCCCTCACAAAACAGAACACACCCGCCAGATAGGACCTGACGGGCGTGTTCCGACAATCTGCTCAGGAAGCGGAGGGCGGCTCGGCGTAGCGGGCCAGATAGAGCTGCTCGCCGAGACCCTCGATGAGCCCCAGCTCCGTCTCCAGATAGTCGATGTGGTTCTCCTCGTCTTCGAGGATCTCCTCGAAGAGACGCGCGGAGGTGATGTCCCCCTTCTCACGCATCAGGGCGATCGCGGGCCGGAGCCGGGCGACGACCTCAAGCTCGACGCCCAGATCCGCGCGGAGCTGTTCGGTGACGGTCTGGCCGATGTGCAGCGTTCCCAGCCGCTGATAGTTGGGCAATCCCTCAAGGAAGAGGATCCGGTCGGTCAGCTTCTCCGCGTGACGCATCTCGTCGAAGGACTCCGCGCGGGTGTATTCGGCGAGCTTGGTGTAACCCCAGTTCTCCTGCATCTTCGCGTGCAGGAAGTACTGGTTGATCGCGGTCAGCTCGGCCGTGAGCTGCTCGTTGAGAAGTTCGATGATCTTCTTGTCGCCCTGCATCCGGGCTCCTCGTGCTATGCGGTCGGCGTCAACTCTTCAGACCGCTTCAGGATCGCACAGATCTTTCGCACGCAAGAGGCGCAGTCACCGCCGGCGCCGGTGGCGTCGCGGATCTGCCGGGCGCTGGCCGCCCCGGCCGAGATGCAGTCGTGCACCTCGTTCTCGGTGACCGCGCGGCAGACACATACGTACATGGCGGGGAGGCACCTTTCTCGATCGCGTCTCCATCGAGTCCACATGGGCCGCATAGGCAAGGCATACCTAACGTACCTCGCCGAGTAAGGCTTGCCTATGTGATGCGCGCCACAACGGGCGCCGCCTCCCCGTCACGTCTCCCCGTCAACCGCCCCGGAGGCGGCCTCGCGGATCGGTGTCCCCTCAGTGCCCCCTGGCCAGCCACTTCTCCAGGTGCGGGGCCTCGGCGCCGATCGTGGTCGAGTCGCCGTGCCCGGTGTGCACGACCGTCTCCCCCGGCAGGGTCAGCAGCCGGGTGCGGATCGACTCGACGATGGTGTCGAAGGAGGAGAATGACCGGCCCGTCGCCCCGGGACCGCCCTGGAACAGGGTGTCACCGGTGAAGACCGCGCCGAGCGCGGGAGCGTGCAGGCACACGGCGCCCGGCGCGTGCCCCGGGGTGTGCAGCACGGTCAGCTCCACCCCTCCCGCCGAGATCACCTCGCCGTCGCGCAGCGGGGTGTACGGCAGGTCGGGATAGACCATCTCCCACAGCACCTGGTCGGCCGGGTGGAGCATGATCGGGGCCCCCACCGTCGCGGCGAGGTCGGCCGCGGCGTTGATGTGGTCGTTGTGGGCGTGGGTGCAGACGATCGCCCTGACCTCGCGGTCACCGACCCGCGCGGCGATGGCGGCGGCGTCGTGCGCCGCGTCGACCACGACGACCTCCTCGCCGGAGCCGACCAGCCAGACGTTGTTGTCGACGTCCCAGGTGCCGCCGTCCAGTGAGAACGTCCCGGAGGTGACGATCCGCTCGATCACAGGACCACCACCGAGCGCAGGACCTCGCCGCGCTTCATCTTGGCGAACGCCTCGTCGACGTCGCCGAGGCCGATCGTCTCGGAGACGAAGCCGTCCAGGTTCAGCCTTCCCTGGAGGTAGAGGTCGATCAGCATCGGGAAGTCACGGCTGGGCAGGCAGTCGCCGTACCAGGAGGACTTCAGCGCGCCGCCGCGGCCGAAGACGTCGAGCAGCGGCAGCTCAAGCGTCATCTCGGGGGTGGGAACCCCCACCAGGACCACGGTGCCGGCCAGGTCGCGGGCGTAGAACGCCTGCCGGTAGGTCTCCGGACGGCCGACGGCCTCGATCACCACGTCGGCGCCGTTGCCCCCGGTGATCTCCCGGATCGCCTCCACCGGGTCGGTCTCGCGGGAGTTGACCGTGTGGGTGGCGCCGAACCCCTTGGCCCAGCCGAGCTTGCGGTCGTCCACGTCCACCGCGATGATCGTGGTGGCGCCCGCCAGGTGGGCGCCGTGGACGGCCGCGTCGCCGACGCCGCCGCAGCCGATGACGGCCACGCTGTCACCGCGGGTCACACCGCCGGTGTTGATCGCCGCGCCGATGCCGGCCATCACACCGCAGCCGAGCAGGCCGGCCGCCGTCGCCGGGGCCGCCGGGTCCACCTTGGTGCACTGCCCCGCGGCGACCAGGGTCTTCTCCACGAAGGCACCGATGCCGAGGGCGGGGCTGAGCGGCGTGCCGTCCTCCAGCGTCATCGGCTGAGCGGCGTTGTGGGTGTTGAAGCAATACCACGGGCGGCCCCGCCGGCAGGCGCGGCAGTCGCCGCAGACCGCCCGCCAGTTCAGGATCACGTAGTCGCCCGGCGCCACGTCGGCGACCCCCTCGCCGACGGCCTCGACCACCCCGGCCGCCTCGTGCCCCAGCAGGAACGGGAAGCCGTCGCCGATCCCGCCCTCAAGGTAGTGCAGGTCGGTGTGGCAGACGCCGCACGCCTGGATGTTCACCACCGCCTCGCCGGGCCCCGGGTCCGGGACGTGGATCGTCTCCAGGGAGACGGGCTTTCCCTTGCTGCGCGCGACCACGCCTTTCACGGTGTACGGCATCTTCTGCACTCTCCTCGAAAATCGGTTACCGGTGGTACGGCGTTCCTGCGACGCGCCCCCCGGCGTCAATCCTTATCAGGCCGGGTCCGGCTCCGTTACGGCGCCCGGCCCGGAGCATCCGCCCCCTCGGGCCCCCCGCGGCCCCCACGCCCCCCGCGCACCCCGGCTCCCGCCGGAGCCCGGGGTGCGGCGGGCCACCCTCAGGGCTCCTCGTCGGAGGCGTCGTCGAGGGCGCGGAACAGCTCGGCCCGCACGTCCTGAATGCGGGGAATGTCACGCAGCGTGACGTGGCCCTGCTCACCGGCGGACTCGACGTTGAGCGTTCCGCTGCCGAGGATCCGCTCCATCAGGGTCTGGTCGGCGCTGACCGTGTTGACCTTGCTCATCGGGATGTCGTCGTTGGACTTGCTCAGCACACCGGTGCTGATCGTCAGCCGGTGCGAGGTGAGCACGTAGGCGGTGTTCTTCCAGCGCAGATACGGCACGAACGACCACACGGTCAGCAGCCCGACGGCGATCGCCGCGACCGCCAGCCGCGCGTAGGTGTCGTAGGCGAAGGAGGGCATGAAGAAGATCCCGGCGCTCGACGCGGCGATGATGACGACCAGCGCGAGGAACGGGACGACAAGGCGCTTCCAGTGCGGGTGGAACGAGCGGATGCGCTGTTCCCCCTCGGTCAGGTGGTGATCGGGCAGACCCATGGGGCAAATCGTGACATGCCCGGACGCGCTACGTCACGAGGCGTGCGGACGAACATGCACCACGTCACCCGCGCCCAGGGTGTGCCGCCGCCCCTGGGCGTCGACGAGCAGGTGACCGGAGTCGTCGACGCCCACGGCCAGGCCGGTGAGCACCCGCTCGCCGGGCAGCTCCACCCTCACCTCCCGGCCGACCGTCGCGCCGGCCCGGAGATACGCCTCCTTGAGACCGCACGCCTCGGCGTCGCCGTCGGCCTCCGACCAGGCGCGGTACCGGCTCTCGATCTCCCGCAGGATCGCGCGCAGCAGCGGGTCGCGGTCGAGACAGGAGGCGCCCTCCACGGCCAGCGAGGTCGCGGTCGCCACGGGCAGTTCCCCGGCGCGGACGCTGACGTTGAGGCCGACCCCCACGATCACCGCGCTGTCCACCCGCTCGGCGAGTACCCCGGCGAGCTTGCGCTCCCCGATCAGCAGGTCGTTGGGCCACTTGAGACGGACGTCGACCTCGGCGACCCTGCTCACGGCCGTGGCCGCGGCCAGGGCGACGAGCAGTGACAGCCAGCCCTGCCGGATCGGAGGCGGATCGGGGCGCAGGAGCACCGAGAACGTCAGGCCCGAGCGGGATGGCGCGCTCCAGACGCGGCCGAGCCTGCCGCGGCCGGCGAACTGCGTCTCGGCGACGACCACGGCTCCCTGCCTGGCGCCGTTCCGCGCGGCCTGCACGAGATCGGCGTTCGTCGAACCTGTTCTGCCGACGACGCTGATGTCCGACCACAGGCCACCGGGGCGGACCAGGGCGCGGTTGAGGGCCGCCTGGGACAACGGCGGACGGTCGAGATCGGTGAAGGGCGAGTCGAGCACTTGTCCATCTTCCCGCCCTTGGCGACCCCCTGTTACCGAATTACGGCATTGAGCGGGGAATACTGGGAGGGCAGGAGGCGGCGCGATCCGCACGAGGTTGGGGGGCTCTCGGACATGGCCGGCGACACCGTTGACGACACGGGCGAGGACATCGGCGACGTGACCGGCGGTTTCGGCCCGTACGATGCGGCAGCCCGGGGCCGGGCCGTCCGCCCGGGGCCGAGCACCAGAACCCGTGTCCGGGAGGTCAAGGGCGGGGTCGCGCGCGAACGCCGCGACGACCTGGCCACCGAGGAGCCGCTGGAGATCCGGATCCAGGCCGGGCAGGAACGGCGGACGGTCGCGGTGACCATGCGCACCCCCGGCGCGGACTTCGAACTGGCGGCCGGGTTCCTGCACGGCGAGGGGGTGGCCCACGCCGGCCGGATCGCCTCCGTCGCCTACTGCACCGACGCCGACGTGGCCCCCGAGGCCCGCTACAACACCGTGACGGTACGGCTGCGCGGCCCCATGCCGGAGCTGCCCTCCCTGGACCGGCACTTCGTGACGTCGAGCGCCTGCGGGGTCTGCGGCGCGGCCGGCCTCGACGCCCTGCGCGACCGCTGCCCCCCGCTGCCTCCCCTCGACGGCCCGCGTCTCTCCCCCGCGACCCTGTACGGCCTGCCCCGCAGCCTGCGTGAGGCGCAGGGCGTCTTCGGAAGGACCGGGGGCCTGCACGCGGCGGGGCTGTTCACCCCCGCCGGAGACCTGGTGGCGCTGCGCGAGGACGTCGGACGGCACAACGCGGTGGACAAGCTCGTCGGCTGGGCCTCGCTGAACGGCCTGCTGCCGCTCGGCGGCCACCTGCTCATGGTCAGCGGCAGAACCAGTTACGAGATCATGCAGAAGGCCCTGGCGGCGGGGGTGCCGGTCGTCTGCGCGGTCTCGGCGCCCTCCTCCCTGGCCGTGGACCTGGCCAGGGAGTTCGGGATGACACTGGTCGGGTTCCTGCGCGAGGAGCGCTTCAACCTCTACGCGGGCGCCGAGCGGGTCACCGTCTGACCGGTCCCGTCCATCGGTTCCCTCCAGCGAACCGGCCCACCGGGCCCGTCCAGCGGGTCCGGCAGACGAGCCGGGCAGATCGGCCCGGCAGACGAGCCCGTCCACCGGGCCGGTCAGCCGGTGTTCTGCAGCCCGGCGGCGACCCCGTTGACCGACAGCAGCAGCAGCGTCGACAGCCGCTCGCGCGCCTCCTCCGGCAGGTCCTCCTCCGAGCGCAGCGCGGACAGGGCGCGGAGCTGGAGGTAGGACAGCGCGTCCACGTAGGGGTCGCGCAGCTGGACCGCCCGCGAGAGGACCCGGCGGTTCTCCAGCAGGCGGGTGTGACCGGTGACCTCCAGAACCAGGCGGCGGGTGAGGTCGTACTCCCCCAGCACCCGCCCGGCGAAGTCGTCCCTGCCGCCGAGCGCGAGATAACGGGCGGCGATGTCCCTGTCGGTCTTGGCCAGCGACATCTCCACGTTGTCCAGCAGCGAGGCGAACAGCGGCCACTCCCGGTAGGCGGCGCGCGGCTCGTCGAGCCCGGAGGCGGAGATGACCGCCTCCAGGCCGCTGCCCAGGCCGTACCAGCCGGGCAGGTTGACCCGGGTCTGCGCCCAGGCGAACACCCACGGGATGGCCCGCAGGTCGTCCAGGGAGCGGGGCGCCCCGAGGCCTCGCCGGGCCGGGCGCGAGCCCAGGCGCAGCGAGCCGATCTCCTCCAGGGGGCTGACCAGGGAGAACCACTCGGGGAAGCCGGGGGCCTCGGTCAGGGCGCGGTAGGCGCGCTCGGAGGCGGAGGCGACCTGCCGGGCCGTGTCCCGGAAACGGCCGGCGGCCCTGGCCGTACGGGCCTCGACGGCCGGGGTGGAGGCCAGCAGCACCGCCGAGCTGACCTGTTCCATGTGACGGTGGGCGATGGCGGCGTGGCCGTAGCGGGCGAAGATGACCTCGCCCTGCTCGGTGACCTTGAACCCGCCGCCCACCGAGCCCGGGGCCTGGGCGAGCACCGCCCGGTTGGCGGGCCCGCCACCCCGGCCCAGCGCCCCGCCCCGGCCGTGGAACAGCGTCAGCCGCACGTCGTGATCGGCGGCCCAGGCGGTCAGCGCCTCCTGCGCCTCGTACAGCTTCAGGGTGGCGGCGGCCGGGCCGAGTTCCTTGGCGGAGTCGGAGTAGCCGAGCATGACCTCCAGGCGGCGGCCGTTGGCGTCCAGCCGCCGCTGGACGCCCGGGATGTCCAGCATGCCGGTCAGCACCGCGGGGGCGGCCGCCAGGTCGGCGCCCGACTCGAACAGCGGGACCACGTCGAGCCTGGGGGCCCGGGCGCCGAGCGCGTGCTCGGCCAGCGCGTAGACGGCGGCGACGTCGTCGGCCGACCTGGTGAAGGAGACGACGTAGCGGGAGCACGCCTTGGCCCCGAAGCGCTCCTGGATCCAGCCGATCGTCCGGATGGTGGCCAGGACCTCGTCGGCGCGCGCCGAGGGGCGCCCGGCGGCGAGGTCGGCCAGCGCCTCGGCGTGGACCTGCGAGTGCTGGCGCACCTCCAGCTCGGCCAGGTGGAAGCCGAACGTCTCCACCTGCCAGATGAGGTGCTGGAGTTCACCGTAGGCCTGCCGGGGCGCCCCGGCGGCGGCCAGCGACGCCTGGGCGAGCCGCAGGTCGGCCAGGAGCTCCCCGGGCGAGCGGTAGGCCAGGTCGAGGTCGCGCCGCCGGGTGGCCGCGATCCGGGCGGCGGCCAGCAGCAGCCACTGCCGGTGCGGTTCCTGCGGCGAGCGGGTGGCCAGCTCCGAGACCCGCTCGGGGTGGTCGTTCTCCGCGGCGGCCAGCGCCGCCCGCAGCGCGGGGGAGGCGGGGGTGTAGGTGGAGGTCACGGTCAGAGCCCGGCCGGCCCTGAGCGTGGCGTTCTCCAGGGCGGTCAGCACGTGCTCGGACTGGATGAGCACGGTGTCCCTGGTCACCTTGGCGGTGACGTTGGGGTTGCCGTCGCGGTCGCCGCCGATCCAGCTCCCGAGGCGGATGAACGCGCGCGCCAGCGGCTCGCGGGTGCCGGTGCCCTCGCCGAGCGCGGCGTCCAGCGAGCGGTAGACCAGCGGCACCACCCGGAAGAGCGTCTCGTCGAAGGCCGCCATGGCGGTGCGGACCTCGTCGAGCGGGTCGAGCTTGGTGGACCTGAGCTGGGCGGTGCGCCACAGCAGGTCGATCTCCTCCAGCAGCAGCCGCAGGGTCTCGGCCCGCTCGGCGGCGCCCCGGCCGGGGGTGTTGTAGTCGGCGAGCCGCCCGCTGATGCGCTGGATCGCGGTGACCACCGCGCGCCTGCGCGCCTCCGTCGGGTGCGCGGTCAGCACCGGGTGCAGCCGCAGCCCCGCCACCGCCTCGGCGGCGCGCTCGCCGTCCAGTTCCCCGACCGCCTGCGCGAGCGACTCGGGCAGCGGCTCGGCGCCGGTGTCACGGTCGCGGAGCGTGCGGATCCGGAAGTGCTCCTCGGCGAGATTGGCCAGGTGGAAGTAGCAGGTGAAGGCGCGGGCGACCTGGACCGCCCGCTCGATCGGCCGATCGCCGACCAGGGCGGTGATCTCGTCGCCCGAGACCTCCCCCCTGCGTGCCGCGATGACGGCCTTGCGGAGGCGCTCGACGTCGGCGAGCAGATCGTCGCCCCCGTGCTCGGCGATCACCTGTCCCAGGAGCCCGCCGAGCAGCCGCACGTCCGCTCTCAGCTCGTCGGGCATCTCGGTGACGGCGGATGAACGTTCTGCCTTGTTGTTCGCGATGGCGGACATGCTCGCCAGCGTATCCAGTCCGTTTTCGCGGATGTGGACCGGTCTCATCCGCCGGACCGGCCGGTCAGCTCCCCTGGGAGATCGCGGTCAGGATCTCGGGGTAGCGCCGGAAGCCGATGTCGCCGGCCAGGTGGCGTCCGGCCCAGGAGATCAGCAGCCCGTACGGCACCGCCAGCGCGCTGACCCAGGTGAGGCCGAACATCACGGGCAGCGCGATCGGCAGCGCGAGCAGCCCGCCGCCGACCATCGCGATCAGCGAGGCCGCGAAGGCGATGCCGCCCTGTCCCGGCGCGGCGCCGGTGAAGGCGTTGAGCCGCTCGGGCACCGTGTACGGCACGAGCACGCTCGTCACCGCGCCCACGCCGAGCGCGGCGCCGAGGACGCCCCAGGCGGTCAGCGCGGCGGGCAGCGCCGAGAGGGGGTCCTTCGCCAGCAGCGCGACGACGACGACCAGCGTGGTCAGCAGCGGTACGGCGATCACCGCGACGGCCAGGTGCCGCCCGGCCAGGTCGGTCCGCCAGGCGCGGCCCGAGCCGTAGACGACGGAGTTCATCCACACCGAGCGGCCGTCGATGCCGAAGGAGTTGGAGGACTGCAGGCCGATCATCACCGCGCCCAGGCAGGCGGGGCCGATCGCCTGGGCCAGGCCCGTCACGGTGTCGCCCTGGTTGAGGGAGAAGGCCATCACGCCGGTGACCGCGACGGAGGCGAACCAGCCGACCCGGCCCCGGGGGTCGCGGCGGGCGTATTTGAACTCCTTGCCCACGACCGCGGCGAGCGGGCCGTCGGGCAGGAGACGGGTGAGCAGGCCCCGGGAGTTGCGGACCGAGGCGGCCTCGGTGGAGGCGTCGGGCATGACCAGCGCCCGGCGCAGTGCCGCGATCCACAGCCGGCCCACCACCAGGACCAGGACGGCGAGGAAGGCCAGCTCCGCCACGGCCACGAGGCCGCCGTCCGCGGCGGCGTGGGCGGCCATGCCGGGCGGGGTCCAGCGCAGCACCGAGGCGACGTCGTGCAGCATCGCCGCCGGGTGACTCGACAGGCCGCCGTTGAGCAGCAGGTTGGGAAGCTGGGCGGCCAGGACGAAGAAGACCACCGAGATGGCGAGCACGTCGCGCCCCCTGCGGGTGCGCAGGACGCCGGACAGGGCCGTGGTGATCAGCCGGGAGGTGACGATGCAGAGCGCGAACTGCAGGAGCACCGCGACCACGCCCACGACCGCGCCGACGACCCCGACCGCCAGGCCCACGACCGCGCCGAACGTGACGATCAGCATGGCGACCGGCCAGACGCCGGTGATCGAGGTGGCGAACATGCCGGCCGCCAGCCGGCCGGTCCGCAGGGGGAACAGCGCCAGGCGCGAGGGGTCGAGCGTGTCGTCCAGGCCGAAGGCCAGCAGCGGCACGACCGCCCAGCCCACCAGGAAGACGGTGAACAGCACGATCCCGATGTCGGTCGCGACCTCGTCCGCCGCCATCCGCAGCATGGCCAGCACGAGGAACCCGATGACCGCGACGGCGACCGCGATCACCGCGGTGAGGATGAACCCGGCCAGGCGCACACCGTTGCCGCGCAGGTTCCCGGCGATCAGCCGGAGCTTGAGCCGTACGAAGACCTGGGGGCCCACGCGGGTGGCCGCCGGCGTCCCCGGCCGCCGGGAACCTTCCATGTCGAGACCGGCCGAGGCGGGGGCGTCCTTTTCACGGTCGCCCGCGGCGGGGCCCGCCTCCCCGGCGTTCATGCCGAGGTCGCGCCCAGCCATGACAGGCCCTCCTCCCCTTCACCTTCACCGCCGGCGCCGACCAGGCCGAGGAACGCCTCGTTGAGGCTGCGCCCGGCGCGGACCTCGTCCAGCGGGCCCTGCGCGACGATCTGTCCCCTGCTCATCACCGAGACCCAGTCGCACAGGCGCTCGACGAGCTCCATGACGTGGCTGGAGAAGACGACGGTCGCGCCGGAGGCGGTGTAGCGCCGCAGCACCTCCACCAGCGTGTTGGCGCTGACCGGGTCCACGCCCTCGAACGGCTCGTCCAGGAAGAGCACCCGGGGGTTGTGCAGCAGCGCGGCGGCCAGCCCGATCTTCTTGCGCATCCCGGTGGAGTAGTCGACGACGAGCTTGTCGGCCGACTCCGCCAGGTCCATGATCCGCAGGAGGTCCTCGGCCCGCTGCTCCACCTCGGCCCTGGGGATGCCCCTGAGCTGGCCGTTGTAGGACAGCAGCTCGCGCCCCGACAGGCGCTCGAACAGCCGCAGCCCCTCGGGAAGCACGCCGATGCGGGCCTTGACCGCGACCGGGTCGCGCCAGACGTCGAGGCCGTCGATGCGGACGACACCGCCGTCGGGACGGAGCAGGCCGGTGACCATGCTGAGGGTGGTGGTCTTCCCCGCGCCGTTGGGACCCACCAGCCCCGCGAAACTGCCACGGGGCACGACGAGATCGACACCGCCCACAGCCACCTGATTACCGAACCTCTTCAGCAGCCGCTCTGTCCGTACGGCCTCGGCGATGTCCGTCATGACGTCTACTTTGCCAGAATTACCCCTTTGACGAGCGGGTCTCCGGGGGGTGCGACGAACAGTCGCCCCCGGTGAACCCGCGTGTCAGAAGCCGGTTACCCTGCTGGAGACGAGCGGCGCGCGGCCTCTTCGCGGCCACGACTCCCGCGCCGCGGGGGGAACGGGCCCCTCACCGGGAGCACCAGGGGCACCGTGAGCATCGGAGACACCCGCGGGACGGCGTGCCGCGGGCCTCCGTCCGAGGACGCAGTGTGAGCGAGGAGTGATGACCGACCCGATGAGCGCTGAACCGGTAGCCCCCGGGATTGACATCCGCACCACCGCGGGCAAGATCGCCGACCTGGAGCGCCGTCTGGACGAGGCGGCCCACGCCGGTTCCGCCCGGGCGGTGGAAAAACAGCACGCCAAGGGCAAGATGACCGCCAGGGAGCGGCTGCTGGCCTTCCTGGACGAGGGCAGCTTCGTGGAGTTCGACGAACTGGCCAGGCACCGGTCCACGAGCTTCGGTCTTGAGCGCGAGCGCCCGTACGGTGACGGCGTGGTGACCGGCCACGGCACGGTGGACGGCCGCCCGGTGGCGGTGTTCGCCCAGGACTTCACCGTGTTCGGCGGCTCGCTCGGCGAGGTCTACGGCGAGAAGATCGTCAAGGTCATGGACCACGCGCTGAAGACGGGCTGCCCGGTGGTCGGCGTCAACGACTCGGGTGGGGCGCGCATCCAGGAGGGCGTCGTCTCGCTGGGCCTGTACGCCGAGATCTTCAAGCGGAACGTGCACGCCTCGGGGGTGATCCCGCAGATCTCACTGATCATGGGGCCGTGCGCCGGCGGCGCGGTCTACTCCCCCGCGCTCACCGACTTCGTGCTGATGGTGTCGGAGAAGTCGCACATGTTCATCACCGGCCCCGACGTCATCAGGACGGTGACCGGCGAGGAGGTGACGTTCGAGGAGCTGGGCGGCGCGCACACGCACAACTCCCGCTCGGGCGTGGCGCACTACGAGGCCTCCGACGAGGCCGACTGCCTGGAGTTCGCCAGGGCGCTGCTGTCCTACCTGCCCTCCAACAACATGGACGAGGCCCCGGTCCTCGACACCGCTCTCGACACGTCCTCGGTGCCGGAGACCACCGAGGAGGACCGCGAGCTCGACACGCTGATCCCCGACTCGCCGAACCAGCCGTACGACATGCACACGGTGATCGAGCACGTCCTGGACGACGGCGAGTTCCTGGAGACGCACGCGCGGTTCGCGCCCAACATCCTTGTGGGCTTCGGCCGGGTCGAGGGGAGATCGGTCGGGATCGTCGCCAACCAGCCCATGAGTTTCGCCGGGACGCTGGACATCGCCGCCTCGGAGAAAGCCGCCAGGTTTGTCCGAACATGCGATGCTTTTAATATTCCTGTTCTGACATTTGTTGATGTGCCGGGATTTTTGCCGGGAACTGACCAAGAATGGAATGGGATCATCCGTCGCGGGGCCAAGCTGCTGTACGCCTACGCCGAGGCGACCGTCCCGCTGGTCACGGTGATCACCCGCAAGGCGTACGGCGGAGCCTACGACGTCATGGGCTCCAAGCACCTGGGCGCCGACGTCAACCTGGCCTGGCCGACGGCGCAGATCGCGGTGATGGGCGCCCAGGGCGCGGTCAACATCCTCTACCGGCGCGAACTCGCCGCGGCCGACGACCCCGACAGCGCGCGGGCCCGCTTCGTCGCCGAGTACGAGGACACCCTCGCCAACCCCTACCTGGCCGCGGAGCGCGGGTACGTGGACGCCGTGATCCGCCCCTCCGACACCCGGGTCCAGATCGTCAAGGCCCTGCGCGCGCTGCGCAACAAGCGCGTGACCCTGCCCCCGAAGAAGCATGGGAACATCCCGCTGTGACCCACCTGAGGATCGTTCGCGGGGACGCCACCCCGGAGGAGATCGCCGCTCTGGTGGTCGCCCTCGCCTCCCGGACGACATCCACTCCGAAAATCCCATCAATGTCAGAAAATTGGCGGAACCCCCTCAACCTGATGCGAAAACCCCTTCCTGTCGGGCAAGGAGCATGGAGATCGAGCGGGCTGCCTGGGTAGATCCCCCGGAACGGGGTGTCAAGTCGCACGAGACTTGGGACCATCTAAGAAAGTGGGCGCAAATAGCCGGCACGATCAGCGAGTCCCGAGGCCTGGAGGACACCATGACCATCCCGGACCTCGCGTCCCGCCCCACCGCCGCGAAGTACGCCGTCCTGGTGGATGTGGGGTACCTGTACGCGGCGGCGGGCGAGGTGCTGCTCGGAGCCAAGGAGCGCAAGGAGTACCGCGTCGCGGCCGACGAGCTCATCCAGGCCCTGCAGAAGCACGCCGAGAGCCGCATCCACGGCGAGCTGCTCCGGATCTACTGGTACGACGCCGCCCGTGACCGGGTGCCGACCGTGGACCAGCGCGTCATCGCCCAGCTCCCCTGGGTCAAGGTGCGCCTGGGCAACCTCAACGCCCGTGGGCAGCAGAAGGGGGTGGACGCCCAGATCAGGAGCGACCTTGAGGCGCTGGCCCGCCACCACGCGGTGAGCGACACCATCCTTCTTGCCGGAGACGAGGACATGGTCCCCGCCGTCGAAGCGGCCCAGGCCTACGGCGTGCGCATCCACCTGTGGGGGGTCGAGCCGCCCTACGGCACCAACCAGGCCGAGCGGCTGGTCTGGGAGGCCGACACCGTCGAGATCATCAGCGCCGACTTCCTGCGCCCGTTCTTCAGCCGCTCCCCGGCCCCCGTACCCGTCCCGGCGCCCTCGGCCACCCCCTCCCCCGCGCAGGTCTTCGCCGCCCGCCCGCCCGCCGCCAAGCCCAAGGCCCCCACGGGCCAGGCCACCAAGCTCGGCCCCAGCCGCCCGCGGGTCGAGGAGGTCGGCGAGCACGTCGCCCAGAAGTGGATCCTCACCCGGGGCCGCGACAACATCCGCGACCTGCTCCCGGGCCCGATCCTCCCCACGGTCATCGACACCGAGCTGCTGATCGAGGCGGAGAAGGAGCTCGGCCACTCCCTGCGCCCCTACCCCGAGGCCCGCGTCTGGCTCCGCGACGGCTTCTGGGCCCGCGTCTACCGCGAGTTCGAGATAGGGGTCGGCGTCTCCTCCAAGTGAGGACCCCTGTCGAGCGGGCCGGGACGGTCTGAGACGGTCCGGGACGGAAAGGCCGGAGGGCGCCCTCGGCCCGCGGTCCTCAGCGGCCTCCCCGCACGGTGCTCTGCACCTCCCCCACGGGCACGTCGCGGGTGGCGCTCACCTCGATCGGGTCGTAGACGGCGGTCACGGCGCCCCGCACCGCGACGTTCCAGACCGAGGTCACCGTCAGCCGGTAGGCGTCGCGCGGCTGGTCGGCCGAGGCGCGGAGGTAGCGGACCCCGCAGGTGAAGGCCCCCTCCCCCGTCCCGCGGGTGTACGGCCTCCCGCCCGCCCCGCACCGCTGCCTGACCTCGGCGCGGGCGGAGGCGGTACCGGGGTCGATCCTGAGGTTTCCGAGCGTGGCGGTCACGGTCGCGCTCATGAACCCCGGGATCGTGGCCGTCACCGACCGGGTGACGGCCCCGGCCCGGTCCAGCCAGACCCACGTCGGCAGGTTGACATAGCTCGTGGCGTCCGGGCTGAGCCGGATTCTCGGCTCGGGCACGGTCAGCGCCGCCCGCGCGATCTGGGCGAGCTCCTCGGCCGTGATCCCGGAGGGCGGGGTCGTTCCCGGCGGCACCCACACGAACGGCTCCAGGCCGTTCCAGCAGGACATGCCGTCCGGGTCGGCCCCGTTGTAGGCGGGCGCCCACCAGCGCCCCTCCTTGCCGACCTTGTCGGAGAACTGCTTCAGGAAGCGCTGGTACTTCTTCTCGGTGGCCCCGGGGGTGTAGCGGAACCACCAGTCCCGCGACGCCTGCTGGCTCTTCAGCATGTCGGCGGCGCTGTGGGCGGGTTCGTACCAGCAGGGCCGTTTGATCCGGTAGCCGTCGCTTCTGCCGCCGATCCCGTTCCCGGTGATGACGATCCGGGAGTTCTCCAGGCGGACCCCGACCGTGCGGCCCTCCTTGAAACTCTCGCCGCCGCCCCCTCCGGTGGAGGTCCCGGGGGGAGAGAGCAGCAGCAGGCCGGCGACGACCGCGTTCACGGCGTTCAGGATCATCGAAGACATCCCTTCGCGGGTTCGGCGGGGAGTTCGGCGTGCCGCAGGAGCTTGACCCGCCAGATCCCGTCGTCGCCCCGCCGTACACCGGCGACCTGGAGGAACGGCTCCCTCGTCCAGCGGGGCTGCTCGCGGAGGGCCTCGCCCGTACCGGAGTCGGCCAGCCGCATCCCGGACTCGTCCACGCAGGCGTTCACCTGGGCTCCGGGGCCGATGACCGAGACGACGTTCAGCGCGTACAGCCGGGCCGTGCCGCGCACCGTCCGGCGCTCGTCGAGGAAGCGGCGCACCCACAGGTAGGCGTCACGGCTCGCGGGCTCCTGGACGGTCTCCAGGTAGGAGGTGTCCCGGCCCCCGGTCACCACGGCCTTCAGCGAGCCGGTGAAGTAGTCGCGGAAGGCGTCGATCACACCGGTGGTCTCCGCGCCGGCGGAGGCGGGCCGTTCGAGCACCACCTGGACGCCGGGCGCGATCGGGATCGTCTCCGAGGTGGGCGGCGCGACGGGCGGGACCCGCGGGGTCGCGCTCTCCCGGCCCCGGACCGGTGCTTCGGAGGCGTCCGGGAGCTTCGGAGCCTTCGGAGCCTCCGGGGACTCGGGGGACTCGGGGGACTCGGGGGACTCGGGGGGCAGTGCGGCGGGGGTGAAGCGCGGCGCGGGCCGCGAGGAGCAGGCCACCGAGCCGACCGCCGCCAGTGTCAGCGCCAGTGTCAGCGCCAACGCCGGCGCCGGCCGTCCCAGCGCGCGCCGGGTCCTCCGGCCGGCCGCCCCGGCTCCCCTCACGGGCCCTCCCACGGCCCCCCTCGCGGGCGCCGGGCCGCGCGGCGCGCTCATGCCGACGGCGCCGATCGGATCCGCCACGTGGGCAGCAGCTCGTCGACGAGGGCCTCGGTCTCCGGAGCCATCCCGCCGCCTGGCTGGGAGGCGGCCCGCCGGCGCAGGGCCTCGGCCACGGCCCGCAGACGGGCAGGGTCACCGGTGAGGTGGGTGGCCCGCAGCAGGTCGCGCCAGAGCACCTCGTCGTCGGCGGCCAGCGCCAGCCCGGCCCGCGCCGCGGCCACGGCCCGCCCGGCCTCGCCCCGCGCCAGCCGGATCTCACAGAGCCGGTGGGCGGCGTCCGCCACCGCGGCGGTCACGTCGTACTCCAGGTCGTCGGCGGCCAGCCAGGTGTAACGGCCCTTCGGCCGGCCGTTCAGCAACGGACCGCGCACAAGGCTCAGCGCCTGCTCCAGGAGCGCGGGGTCCTCGGTGGAGCCGGAGGAGGAACCGGCGCGGGAGCGGCGGACGAGGTCGCGGAAGACCGCCCAGTCGGTCCGCACCTCGGGGCCGAGACGGAGCCGCCCCGCCTCGTCGACGGAGAGGTTGGGCCGCCCGGAGCCGTCGACGCCCAGCCACGTGCCCACCCTGGCGATCGTGGCGTCCCTGACCACCGCCTGCACGCCACGCGGCCACAGCACGCCGCCGAGCACGACCGGATGGACGCCGCCGGGATGGGTGGCCAGGTAGACGACGAGTTCGACGGCGAGCACGGCCCGTCCCTCCTCCATCCGCGGCGGACCGACGACCTCCGCGGGGCCGAGGATCCGCACCTCGATCGAGGGGGTCTCCGCGGTCGGCGGCCCCGGAACGTCGGACAGGGGCTCCCCGTCGAGCCGCCCGGCCGTACGGAAGAGGTCGATCAGGGCGCGATAGTGACGGCGCGGCAGGAGCTGGGCACCCGCCTCGACGCCGAGCGCGTCGATCGTCGCCCGCCCCTCCTCGGTGATCTCCCAGTTCCAGGTGGCGTGCGGGACGTCCCCGGCCACGATGTATCCGGCGGCCGTCCGCGCCCCCTTCTCCCCCTTCCTGGCGAGCACCGCCAGGCGGCGGGCCTCCTCGGGGTCCGGGGGGATCGCCGACAGCACGTAGTGCGGTGGCCAGGCCGGCGCGGCGGCGCGGCCGTGGATCCGGCCGGTGAGCACCTCACCGGCCCGGCCACGCTCACCGGCCTCCCTCTCCAGCTCGGGGAGGATCTCCGCCAGCCCGCTCACGTACCTGATCCGGTCGGGCGCGATCTCCGTCAGCTCCTCGCCGAAGCCGACGAGCGTGACCCGCATCCGGTCCGACCAGCGGTTGGTGGCCAGCTCCACGGCCAGGGCCGCGAGGGCCTCGGTGGTCCGGGCGCCCTTCAGGGCGATCAGGCCGCGGGCCGCCTCCAGGTCCGCCAGCACACGCCCCTCGCCGCTGGACCCCACCGAGACCAGGCCCGGGTACGGCGCGGGCGCCTCGGAGAGCGCCCGCTCGTCGAGCATCCGGCCCTCGTGGGCCTCAAGCCGCCACACCTGGCCGCCGTCGTGGGCGGTCCACGGCGCGGGCGCCTCGGGATCGGACGGCCGGATCCACAGGTCGAGACGCTGCGGGGACAGGTGCGCGGCGTAGATCGTGGGCGGGACGCGCCTCAGCTCCGCGAGCGACCTGCCGAGCAGCCGCAGCCCGATGTCCAGCATCCGGCTTCCCGGGGCGTCGGCGCCGAGCCGGAGCGCAAGCTCGGCGCGGGCCGCGTCGTCCCTGGGCCGGACGATCCGGCGCCCGAACGCCCGGTTCCAGAGCTGCGTCCTGCGCCTGCGGCCGAGGGCGGCCAGCAGGCCGGCCGCCGCCAGCGAGGCGCCGGCCAGATAGTCCAGCGTCCCGAACCCGGCGTCGTGCCCGGGCTCCTCCCCGACACCGGCACCCCGCCCGTGACCGGCGCCGGCCGTCTCCTCCCGCGAGGGCCCCGCGGTCGGGGCGAGCGGGGCGGGCTCCCGCCGCGTCCGGTCCGGCCGGGCCGTCCCGTCCGGGAGGGCGGAGGTCTCCGCGGGCGGGGCGGCCTCGCGCCGCGCCTCCACCCGCGCGCCGGTCCGCGGGTCGGTCCGCGCCTCCGCCCGGGGGTCGGTCAGCGGGTCGTCGCGGCCGGGGGTGACGGCCTGGGTGCGGCCGTCGAGCTCGGCGGGCGTGCCCGGGTGCTCCTTGAGGACGTCGGCGCGAGACTCGGACTCCGGGACGATGTGCACGTTCCGCGCGTCGTCCGGCATGTCCAGGACCCAGCCGGGCCTGATCAGGTCGGCGATGCGCAGGCGGCTGCCGTCGGGCTGCTCCTTGTGCCGGTTGAGCTCGTAGATCTCCATGTAGCGCCGTCCGCTGCCGAGGCACTTGTCGGCGATCTCCCACAGGCTCTCGTGGTGCCGCCCGTGCGGCGGCTGGACCACGTAGACCTTCCTGGCCTTGCGCACGGGCACCAGCGGGGCCCGCTCCTCGACGACCGGCGCCGTGGCCGAGGCGGGGGCGGAGGCGACGGGAGCCGCCGCCGGCGGGGCGCCGAACTCGGCGATCGGCACGACCACCGCCGAGACGGTGAACAGCACCAGCACGGCCGAGACCAGGCGGTTGGCGAGGGCCTGCGTCCCGCCGGAGAGCGGCACCCTGGCCGGCATGCCCACGCTGCGCAGCCCGGCGTAGACCTCGACGATCACGCACGCGGTGAACTGCAGCCACGCCAGCCACACCAGCAGCACCAGAATCGCCACGACCGTGCTCGTCCCGACCTGGCTGGTCAGCAGATCGAGGGTGGGCAGCTCGGACGGAAGCCACGGTCCCGCCAGCCTGATCAGGGCGTAGGGGACCCCGCCGACGAGCGCGGCGAGCACGACCAGCGCGCCGAGTCCGGCGAACAGGTCGCCCACCGTGCGCCTCGGCTCTATGCGCGCGGGCTGTCGCGTGGGCATGTGCCTCCTTTCCCGCTCCGGTTCGTCGTCCATCCCTTCTCCGGCCGGTGTCTTCTCCCCTTCCTGTCCGGCCGGTGCCGCCTCGCGGCCCGCTCTCGCGAGGGGCACGCGGAAGCGGCCGTCCACGGGCCCGGCGGGCCGTGGGGGAGCCCCTCGGGGGCGGGCCCGGTCACCGGTCCCCCTCCCCGGTGTCGGGACCCGCGGTGGCCACGGCCTCCGCCTCCGCCCCGGGAAAGCCCAGCGCCGCGAGGAAGAACGCCTTCCAGCCGACGGAGATCCGTACGGTGACCTCCCCCTGGCCCGCGCCGACCGCGCACCCGCCGAGGCGGACGTCGGGGGCGGCATGGGCGGAAACGATCTTCTCCGCCTCGGCGCAGACCGTGCTCTCCCCCAGCAGCCGGGCCCGGCCGGTGGCGCGGAGCTGCTCGACGTCGATCCGGTCGGCCGCCGCCCGGGACGCCTGCTCGGCGATGTCGGCGGCCCGCAGCCGGGCGTTGATGGCGGCCCCGCCGTCCACCAGGAGCCCGGCCAGCAGGAAGACCACCACCGAGAAGATCACCGTGAAGACCGACATCGACCCCCGGTCTCCGGCGCGGCACGCAAGGTTCATCCGACCCTCCGGAACCGCTCCAGCGGGACCACCGCGTCGCCCCGCATCTCTTTCGCGGCGCCGAAGCCGAGGAAGTCCAGGTCGAGCGTGCAGGTCACCACCGCCCGGACCGTGCCGCCGGCCTCCCAGCGCGTGCCCTCCAGGCTGACGCCGGGCGCGCACTCGTTCGCGAGCGCGGCCCTGGCGGCCTCCGAGGCGGCGGCCTCGGCGCCGGAGCGGGTCCGCTCGACGGAGGCCGCCCTGGCGGCGTCCCTGGCGGCGCCGTTGACCTCTCCCTGCGCCTCCACCACCCGGCCCGCGCCGACCACGAACAGCAGAAACAGCAGGAAGACCGGTGCCAGCAGCACCGTCTCGGCCGACAGCGACCCCCGGTCGCCGCCGCGGGCGACCTCCCCGGCGTGCCCGCCGCCCCGCGCCGGGCGCGGGCACGCTCGGCCCCGCTCGCCCCGGCCCCGCCCGAAGGCACGGCCGCGAGGAGACGGGGGGATCACTCGCACCCCTCGGTCCCGTCGTCGGGGCGGAAGCACTCGACCGGGCCGCCGAAGCGGGAGGTGACGGTGAAGGTCGTGGACGGCAGCAGCGGGACGACCTGGACGGCCGTCGCGGTGATCTCGACGCCCCGCCGGTCCCCCTCCTCCCAGGCCGTCACGGTGGCGCCGTCGAGGAGTTTCGGGCCGATGGCCCGCAGCACCTCCTCGGCCCGCGAGGCGGCGTCCCGGCGCCACGACCCGGTGTCGAGCCGGGCGAGCCTCGCCCCCTCCCTCGCCGCGGCGTCGGCCACCTGGCGTCCGTGGAACCACAGGGCGAACTGCACGATCAGCAGCACGGTCGCCAGCACCACCGGCATGATCATCGCTAGCTCGATGACGGCGGCGCCCCGCTCGCGGTCACGGTCTCGGGCCGCCATCGACGCCTCCGCCGTCTGTTCCGCCGTTGCCGAACTGATCGGAGATCTCTGCCTGCCGGCCCTCCACCAGGCTCTTGATGAGGGTGGCGAGGCCGAGCGCGACCCCGGCGATGATCGCTGTGATGATGACCCACTCGACGGCGGACGCGCCCCGGCTGGGGGCGTTCCGCGCCCTTTCGACACGCACGCTCACGAAGGCGGTGGCGTAGACGATCCACGGATGGCTCAGCATGGTCAGGATCCCAACATCTTCATAGCGGCCGGAAAACTCAGAAAGATCACGAAGCCGGCGCAGAGCAGGAGCTGGGCGACGAGCATCGACTGGGAGCGCTCCCCCGCCTGTCCCTCCACCTCGGCGAGCTCGCGCCGCCGCAGGGTCGCGGCACGGGCGGTCAGGGACGCGCGGACCTTGGCGCCGTCGTCGGCGACCAGCCCGAGCGCGGCGGACAGGTCGCGCAGCTCGTCGACGTCGATCTCGTCGCCGAGCTGACCGAGCGCCTGCCACGGGGTGATGCCGACGATGCGGGCGTTGCCCAGCGCCTCGCGGATGCGGACCATCGCCCAGTTGGCGCCCTCGTCGTCGGCCCCGCCCACCGAGACCGCCATCATCAGCGCCTCGGGAACGCCGCGCCCGCCCGCCAGGTTCATGGACACAAGGTCCAGGAAGGCCCCGACGACGTGCCGGAAGTCGCGGCGCATCCGAGCGGCGTCCCGCCTGGTCTGCACGTCGGGCAGGAAGAAGAAGACCCCGGCCACGGCGAGGGCGGCCCAGAGCGGAACGGTCGGGGAAAGGCCCCACCCCATCAGCGCGAGCCAGCCGGCCAGCAGCGGGAAGGCCAGCAGCCCCGAGACCGCCAGCAGCGCCTTGGTCGCCAGGAAACCCTCGAACGACCTGCCGAGCAGGGCGAGGTCGGCCCTGGCCGAGCGCGCCTCCCAGCCCCGGGCCGCGTACAGGCGGGCCAGCCGCTCCCCCAGGGTGCGGCGCAGGGCGCTGACCTCCTCGTCGGGCAGCGCCGGCCGGGCGCGCGGGACGTCGACGCCGTCCCTGGCGGAGTCCAGGGCGAGCAGCCGGCTCACCAGCCCGGGGCGGGGCGGGAACAGCGCCCGCACCAGCAGGAACAGTCCCAGTCCGAGCGCGCCTCCGGCCAGTACCGTCTGGGTGGTGTCACTCACCGCGCACCTCGCCTCCGGATGACAGGCCGAGCAGCCGGGCGGGCTTGTCGAACCGGGCCAGGCGGCGCATCCAGGCGAACCCCGCGCCGAAGAACCCCGCGACCACGACCAGCACGGCCTGGCCCAGGGCGTTGTCGTACTCGGCGACGTAGGAGGGGTTGAACACCACCAGCGCGACGGCGAAGGCGACGGCCGTGCCGACCACGATCTGCACGCTGCGGCGGGTGGAGCGGCGCTCGGCCTCGACCCGGCGGCGCATGTCGAGCTCCTCGCGGGCCGAGACGGCGAGCGCGCCCAGCACGTCCCGCAGCCCCGGGCCGCGCAGGCGGGCGTTGAGGATGAGCGCGGCCACGACGAGGTCGGCCGAGGGGTCGTCGAGCTCGTCGGCGAACAGCCGGAGCGCGTCGGGCAGAGGCATCCGGGTGTGCAGGCGGTCCACCAGCGCGCGCAGGTGCGGGCGGAGCGTGGGCGCGGCCGCGCGGATCGACGAGGGGATCGCCTGTTCCAGACCGGCGGCCCCGGCGATGGTGTCGCGGAGCGACTCGGTCCAGGCGGCCAGCCCCTCCAGCCGGTGCATCGCCGTGCGCTCCTCGGCCGCGCCGCCGGAAAGCCCCTTCCACCCCAGGGCCAGAAGCACCGCCCCCACCGCCATGACCGGCCAGCCGGTCACCACGAGCACGGCCACACCGGTGATCGCGCCGACCGCCGACCGGGTGGACAGGGCGCGGACCAGCTCGCGCCGTCCGGCCCTCCTGCCCGGGGAGGTGGGGCGGGGGCGCACGCCGTACAGGGCCAGGCCGAAAAGGAACACCCCGGCGCCGACCACCGCACCCGCGATCATGACCAGAGGGTCGAGCAGGCCGGGGGGTATCGGGATCACGCCCAGCCTCCCGGGTCGTACCCGTGGCGGGCCAGCTCCTCCAGGCAGGACAGCGGGGCGTTGGGCAGGACGCGGCCGTCGGGTGCCAGGGCGAACACCTCCGAGGAGAGCACCCGGCCGTCGACGCCGGCCACCTCGCGCACACTCGACACGAAACGGCGCAGCCTGCCGCCCGAGGCGTAGTCGTTGCGCTTCTCGACGAAGACCACGAAGTCGATCGCCCCGGCGATGAGCATGTGGGTGGCCTCGATCGGCAGGCGCTCGGAGGCCTGAAGCGCGTAGGTGGCGATGCGGTTGAAGACCTCCATGGAGGAGTTGGCGTGGATGGTGGACAGCGAGCCGTCGTTGCCCTGGGTCATGGCGTTGAGCATGGTGACGATCTCGTCGCCGAGCACCTCGCCGACGATCACCCGGGAGGGGTTCATCCGCAGCGAGCGGCGGACCAGTTCGGCCATGGAGATCTCGCCCTGCCCCTCGGAGTTGGGCAGGCGCTGCTCGAAGGCCACCACGTTGGGGTGAAGCTCGGAGAACTGGTCGAGGCCGAGCTCAAGGGCACGTTCCACGGTGATCAGGCGCTCGGAGGGCGGGATCTCGTTGGCCAGCGCGCGCAGAAGCGTCGTCTTCCCGGCGTTGGTGGAGCCGGAGATCATGATGTTCTTCCTGGCCGCCACGGCGGCCGACAGAAAGCGGCCGAGCTCCGGGGTGAGGGTGCCGTTTCCCACCAGGTCGGCGAGGAAGACCTTGCCCAGCCGGGCGCGGCGGATGGAGACGCACGGCCGGACCGTGACGTCCATCACCGCCGACAGGCGGGAGCCGTCCGGCAGGCGCAGGTCGAGCTGCGGGTTGGCGGTGTCGAACGCCCGGCTGGACAGGCCGCTGTAGGCGGCGAGGACCTGGATCAGCTCGACCAGCTCCTCGTCGGACTCGGCCACCGGCTCGCGCATGGCCTCCCGGCCGTCGGCGTAGCCGACGAAGACCCGGTCGCAGCCGTTGATGTCGATGTTCTCGACCTCGGGGTCGTCGAGGAGGGGCTGCAGGCGGCCGACGCCGAACAGCGCGGCGTGGATGCCCGCGGCGAGGGCCTCCTCCTCCTCGGCGGTGGGCGGGGTCCTGCCGACGCCGATCTCGCCCCGGGCGAACTCCTCAAGCACCTGCGCGATCAGGGCGCGGGCGAACTGACGCTCGTCCTCGCCGGACATGGGCGCGAGGCCGCTCGCCTGGTCCAGGCGGCGCTGGTGGGCCAGCCGGTCGCCCACCTCCTGCCGGAAGCGCTTCACCAGGGCGTGGTCGACGGTCATACGGCGGGCTCCGGGGCGCGGGCCTGGGCGACGAGGCGGGCGGCGAGCTCGCGGGCGGTACGGATCAGCAGCGAGCGGTCCAGGCGCCCGCCCCACTGGCCGCGCAGCAGTTCGGCGCCCTTGGGGTCGTGGGCGAGCCCGCCGACGAAGGCGACCTGTCTGCCGGTGGCGAGGACGATGCGGCGGACCTCCTCGATCGTGGAGCGGTACTGGCGGGGGTCGGCGATGACCACCACCGCGACCCGCGCCCCCTGGGGCATCACCTGGAGGCGCTCGCGCAGGTGGGCGACGTGGTCCAGGCTCGCCCGGGTGAACAGAACGACCAGCGCGGCCTCGGACAGCAGCTCGGCCGTCTCCGGGTGGCCGCCCAGCCGCCCGCAGTCGGCCAGCACGTCGGCACCGGGCAGCGCCGCCAGGGCACGGCCGAGCGGGCCCCACAGCCAGGTCAGCCCGGCGGCCTGCTCGCCGTGGGTCAGCCCGGCCAGGACGTCCAGGCCGCCGACGATCTTCTGGGTGTGCTCCTGGATCTGCTCGGGCCGCAGCCCTCGGCGGGCCGTCGCGCCCAGCGTGAGCAGGCCGCGGCCGGGGTTGAGAACGCCGCCGTCGGCGGCGGGGAGCCGGTAGGCGAGGTCTCCCCCGGCCGGGTCGCACTCGGCGAGCAGCACCGGGCGGGGCCAGATCGCACCGAGGGCGGTGGCCGCCGTGGTCACGCCGGGAGCGCCCTTGTCGGCGGCGAGCACGATGAGCGCCACGTCAGCGCGCCCCGGGCAGCTCGGCCAGCGCGATCTCGCCGCTGGAGGAGTAGGCGGCGATGGCGGGCGACAGGGTGGCGTCCACGACGATCGCGACCTGGCCGGTCGAGGTGTTCCTGCTGCTCACCCCGACCCAGTGCACGAGCGCGCTCGGCGCGAGCGTCCGGCTCTCCGCCGCGCCGCCGCCGCGACCGGGCACGTAGATCACCTGGACGCGGTCGCCCTCGGTGAGGGTCGGGGGCATCTGGCCGGCCTTGAGCGACAGGCCCACGATGGCCTTGCCGGGCCCGAGCTCCCTGCTGGAGGAGACGACCATGTCGGGGGTCAGGAGGGTGCCGGGCAGGAGGGTGACCCGGGCGAAGTTCTCCGCGACGCGGGCGCGGTCGGCCCAGGCCACGTAGGCGATGCCGGTGTCGGCGATCTGGACCTCCCTCATGGCCTCCTGGAGCATGGGCTGCCCGGCGCCGATCTGGCGGCTGACGCCGATCGCCGAGACCCGGTCGCCGCTGCGCAGGACCAGCAGGGTGGTGGCCAGCGCGCCGCCCAGGATGAGCAGCAGGGCGAGGGCCGCGAGCGCGGGCTTGCGCTCGCGCGGGGGCACGGGAAGCTTGCGCGACGCCGGCCCCGAAAGGGCTGTCGGCGAACCCGGCCGCTCGGCGCTCGCCGGGGCACGGCCCGCCGGCTTCTCACTGGTCCTCATGGGCAGGGGGGACTCCCAGAGTCATCGCAAACACGGAGGCTACTCGCTTGAATTTACGCCATAATGCGCACCGCACCGCTGAAGTTCCGGACAAAAGCCAGCACCCATGCTGGGTCGATAGGAACGGGTCTGTCAACGTCACCCTGGAAGAAAGTAGCGGTTTCGCCAGGTGACAAGCGACTTATCGGGGCGATAAGGACAGTGATTAACTCATGTATCATCTATCCCGGATGTTTACCCGCCCTCATTCCCGGGGAAAGCGCTGTCCCCTTCCCCTCGCGCCCGAAGGCCTCCCCGCCTCCCCCTCAGGGCCCGCCACGCCTCCCTCCCCTCGAAAAGTGCACGCGCCGGGTCGCCCTCCTCTTTCGCGCCCGGCAGGGCGCGGCGGAAAGGCGCGGGCGGCGCCCCCCGGCGGGAGGCCCGGGCGGGCGACCGCGACGGAAGGCGTCAGACGGGCGTCCGAGGCACGTGGCCGGGACGGAAGGCCGGGACGGAAGGCGTCAGACGGGCGGCACGGCGTCCGGACGCGCGCCGGGCCGGGTTTTCCACAGCTCAGGGCAGCGGTCCCCAGGAAGGCCGAAAACACGAATGCCCTTCTAAACCGCCATAACCAACCACTATCAACGACAGTTATCCACAGGCTGTCATGTTTTCCACATACCGGGTCACAGCCCCGGCACCCCGGCAAACCATCCCGCCGAGGCGGTCACCACTCGATACCGTGAAGCGGGGCTCCGACCCGAGGAGAGCAGCGATGCGGATCACGCTCACCGTGCTCGGCCGGCACGCCGACCGCGACGTCGTGATCGAGGGCGACGAGACGACCACGGTGGCCCGGCTCGCCGAGTCGCTCGCCGGTCAGGGCGGTGAGCGGCCGAGCAACGTGGTGCGGCTGACCCGCAGCAAGGCCCCCTACGGCCTGGGACGCGCCACCTCCGCCGCCGAGCCCGCGACCCTCTGGCGGGACGGCCGTCCCCTGCCCCCCGCGCAGCCCGCGCTCGGCCTGCTCCGCGACGGCGACCTCGTCACCCTCGACCACGACCTGGCCCCGGCCACGGTCGCCGAGGAGCCGGGCGGCGTCGTGGAGATCCGCGTGGTCGGCGGGCCCGCCGCCGGGTCGGTGCACCGCCTCGGCCTGGGGGTTCACACCATCGGCTCCGACACCGCCTGCGCCGTTCCCGTCGCCGACCCCCTGCTGCCCCCGGAGGCGGCCGTGGTGCGGCTCACCCCCGACGCCATCGTCGTGGAGCCGGCGGCGAAGGCCACGCCGACCCTGGACCGCGCGCCGGTCGAGGGGCCGGTGCCCTGGCCCGAGCACGCCGTCCTGGCCTGCGGCGCGACCGCGCTGACCCTGCGGGCGGTGGAGCCCGCCGACGCCCACCTGGACCCCCAGCCCGACGGCGGCCTGGCCTACAACCGGCCGCCCCGGCTCCGCCCGCCGGCGAGCCCCAGAAGACTGGAGGTCCCGGCCGAGCCGAAACGCGCCGAGACGATGCGGCTGCAACTGCTCACCGCCTTCCTGCCCGCCGCGCTCGGGGTGGGCATGGCCTGGGCGCTGCACGTCTGGTACTTCCTGCTGATGGCGCTGATGACACCGCTGATCATGATCGGCCAGTGGTGGAGCGACAGGCGGCACGGCCGCAAGCAGTACCGCCGGCGGATGAAGCTCTACCGGGAACGGCTGAAGGCCTTCGAGGCCGACGTCGAGCGCGCCCGCGCCGCCGACGAGGCCGGCCGCCGCGCCGCCGCCCCCGACCCCGCCGAGGTGCTGCTCACCGCGACCGGTCCCCGCCGGCGGCTGTGGGAGCGCCGCGGCCACGACACCGACGCCCTCAGGCTGCGGGTGGGCCTCGCCGACCTCCCCGCCGACCTGGAGTTCGCCGCCGAGCGCTCCGCCCCCGCCGACACCCCCCTGCCCGATCCGCCCGACTGCCACGCGGTTCCGGTGGCGCTGGCCATGCGCCTGCTGGGGGTCGCCGGTCTGACCGGGCCCCGGCGGGCGGCGACCGGGCTGGCCCGGTGGCTGGTCGGCCAGGCCGCCGCGCTGCACAGCCCCCGCGACCTGGCGATCGTGGTGCTGTCGGCGCACCGCGACGGGGGTGAGAACTGGAGCTGGGTGCGATGGCTGCCGCACTGCGCCCCGCGCGGCGGGCAGGAGTGCGTGGCGCTGGTGGGCGCCGACCCGGAGACCGCGGCCCGCAGGGTCGCCGAACTGACCGCGCTGATCGACGGGCGCCTCGGCGACGACGACGGCCCGGCGGCCCGGCTCGGCCGCCTCCCGGCGGGCTGGGGCGACCCCGGCGACCCCCCGGGCCGCTCCGAGACGGCCCCCCTCTACGACGAGCGCCCCCACGACGTGCTGGTGATCCTGGACGGCGCCCAGGTGCTGCGCGCGCTGCCGGGTATGCCGCAGGTCCTGCGGCAGGGCCCCCGGGCGGGCGTCTACACCCTGGCCCTCGACGACGACCAGCGGCTGCTGCCCGAAGAGTGCGCCACCGTCGCCGACGTGGCCGGCGACGGCACCGTACGGCTGCGCGGCGGCGGCCTGGACGGCCTCGGTGAGATCCTGGCCGACCAGGTCTCGGTCCCCTGGTGCGACCGGCTCGCCCGCGCCCTGGCCCCCGTCCGCGACGTCAGCCGCGACGACGCGAGCGCGGCCCTTCCGGGGTCGGCGCGGCTGCTGGACCTGCTCGGCCTGCCCTCGGTGACGGGCGCCGCGCTCGCCGAACGCTGGGGCCGGGCCACCGACGCGGTGATCGGGGCCGGCCCCGACGGGCCGTTCTCCGTCGACCTGCGCGCCGACGGACCGCACGCGCTCATCGCCGGCACCACCGGCGCCGGCAAGTCCGAGCTGCTGCAGACCCTGATCTGCTCGCTGGCGGTCGCCAACCGTCCCGACGAGATGACGTTCGTGCTGATCGACTACAAGGGCGGGGCGGCCTTCAAGGAGTGCGTACGGCTCCCGCACACCGTCGGCATGGTCAGCGACCTCGACGGCCACCTGACCCAGCGGGCCCTGGCCTCCCTGGCCGCCGAGATCCGCAGGCGCGAGCGCCTGCTGCTGGCCGCCGGGGCCAAGGACGTCGACGACTACCACGAACTCCGCGACACGCTGCGCGCCCGCGCCTCCCGCGACCTGCTCGTGGCCGGGGGCGGCGCCTCGGTCAGGCATCTGCGCGGGCGGGCCGAGCCGCCGGCCGCCCTTCCCCGGCTGGTGCTGGTCATCGACGAGTTCGCGGCCATGGTCAGCGAGCTGCCCGACTTCATGACCGGGCTGGTGGACATCGCCAGGCGGGGCCGGTCGCTCGGCATCCACCTCATCCTGGCCACCCAGCGGCCCGGCGGCGTGGTGACCGCCGACATCCAGGCCAACACCTCGCTGCGGATCGCGCTGCGGGTCACCGAGTCCTCCGAGTCCGCCGACGTCATCGACCGGCCGGACGCCGCGCACATCTCCACGTCCACCCCCGGCCGGTGCTACGTGAAGTCCGGCGCGGGCGCGGCGACGGCCGTGCAGGCCGCGCGCGTCGGCGGGCGGGGGCCCGGTGATCCGGGTGAGGCCAGGGTGCGGGTGACCGAGGTGGGGTGGCGCGCCCTGGGGCGGCCGCCGTCCACCGCCGAGACCGCGCCCGAGGGGTCGGCGGTCACCGACCTGTCCGTGCTCGCCGACGCCCTGGCCGAGGCCGCCCGCGTGGCCGGGGTCCCCCGGCAGCCCAGCCCCTGGCTCGCGCCCCTGGACGACCTCCTGGTGCTCCCCGGACCTTTCTCCCCGCCCGGGGCGCCGGGGTCGTGCGGTGACGGCCCGCCGTACCGCGCCGGGGCCGAGGAGGTGCCGCCGCTGGCGTTCGGGGTGACCGACCTGCCCTGGGAGCAGGGCCGCCGGGCGCTGGCACTGGACCTCGCGCACGGCGGGCACCTGCTCCTCGCGGGCACCTCCCGCAGCGGGCGCTCCACCGCGCTGCGCACGCTGGCGGGGGCGATCGCGGCGGGGGCGTCCCCCGGGGACGTGCACGTGCACGCGATCGACTGCGGCTCGGGGGCGCTGCTGCCGCTGGTGGCCCTGCCCCACTGCGGGGCGGTGGTGACCCGTGACCAGCTCGACCGGATGGAGCGGCTGCTGGCCCGCCTGCGCGCCGAGGTCGGACGGCGCCAGCAGCTCCTCGCCGAGGCGGGGTACGCCTCGCTGGCCGAGATGCGCGCCGCCGGGGGGACGCGACCACCCTGGATGGTGCTGATGCTCGACCGCTGGGAGGGGTTCGTCGCGGCGTTCGAGGGCTACGACTACGGGCGGCTGATCGAGGCGGTGATGCAGCTGCTGCGGGAGGGCCCGGCGGTCGGCCTCCGCGCCGTGGTGACCGGCGACCGGTCGGCGCTGATCGGGCAGATCTCCACGGTCTTCGACGACCGGCTGGTCCTGCGCCTGGCCGATCCCGCCGACTACGGTCTCGCCGGGCTGCCCGTCAAGGACCTGCCCGCCACGCTCGGCCCCGGCCGCGCGCTGTCCACCGGCGAGCACGGCGTCGTCGAGAGCCAGATCGCGCTGCTCTGCGACGACCCCTCCGGCCCCGCCCAGGTCGCCGCCCTCCAGGCCCTCGCCCGCGCGGTGCCCGCACGCTTCGCGACGGGGCGCGCGGCCGAGGGGTCCGGGTGGGTGTGGGAGCCCGGGAAGACGGAGCCGCCGTTGCGGGTGGACGCCCTGCCGATGCGGGTCACCGCCGAACAGGCGCTGGAGCTGGCGCCGTCCTTCGCGCCCCCCTCGCCGCTGTGGGCACTGCTCGGGGTCGGGGGCGACGCGCTGGCCCCGCTCGGCGTCGACCTGCTCGCGCACGGCCCCGGCGCGGTCGTCGCCGGCCCCGCGAGGTCGGGCCGCTCAAGCGCGCTGCTGACCGCCGCCCACTCGCTGCTGGCCGCGGGGACGCCGGTGGCCCTGGTCACCCCCCGGCGCAGCCCGCTGGCCACGCTGGCGGACGCCCCGGGGGTGCTGGCGGTCCTCGACGCGAACGGCGACCTGGCCGGGGCCGTCGCGGGACGGGAGCGGTACGTGGTGATCGTCGACGACGCCGAGCTGGTCTCCGCCGACTCGCCCCTGGGCATGGCCCTGGAGCAGGTGCTCCGCACCGGCCGCGACGGCGAGCACGGCCTGATCGCCGGCGGCACCACCGGAGACCTCACCACGGCCTACCGGGGCTTCGTGGCCGAGGCCCGCAAGTCGCGGACCGGGCTGCTGCTGTCGGTGCAGAGCCCGGCCGACGGCGACCTGTTCACCGTCCGGCTGCCCCGCGGCGCGGTCGGCGGCCCGCCCGGACGGGGACTGCTGATCACACTGGGTACGGCGACCCCCGTGCAGGCGGCCCTGCCGGGGTGATCGTCCGGCCTCTCCGCCGGACCCCGGAACGCGGCCTCCGGGGCCTCCGGCGTGTCCCGGCGCGCGGAGGCGACGCCGGGGCGGCGGCGTCAGCGCGTGGCGGACTCGATGTTGCCCCGGTAGGTGTTGATCACCCTGGACGCCTCGGCGAGCTCCTCGGACATGCGCTGGAAGGCCGCGCGGTAGTTCTGCCAGGCCTCGGTGAAGCGCTGGGCGCCGGGGCCGGTCCAGGCGGTGCCGACCTTGGCGGCCTCCCTGTCCAGGGCGGCCATGGTGGCCCTCACCTGGTCGGCCTGCTGGGTGAACTGGGTGGCCATCTGCTGCATTTCCGCGGGGTTGCCGCCGAGCAAGTTCTGGCTCATGCCAGTCTCCTTCAAGGTGTCAGGGGGAGCTCACCAAACGAAATCACGATAGGTGAGCGGATCACAGGGGTAACCGGATTATGCCGAGCGGCTATGGATCTTCCCACACGTACGGACCGCCTAACGTCCCCTTTTTTCTTGAAATTTCACAAAATAGAGGTTGCGGATAGGAAGAAAACACCAAACAAGCACAACCGGAATAAGCACCACCGGCATGGAGGCCTCCGCCGCGAGGCCGGCACACGACCACCGCGAGACCACCGGGAGGTCACCGCGAAAACACCGCGAGGCCGCCCCGAGACCACCGCCGGGCGGGAATGTCCCGGCGCCCCGCCCGACGCCGGCAATCCCCCGCCGAAGACCCCGGCGGGCGGGCCCCACCGCCTTCCCGCAAGACGGAGGACGCCTACACTCCGTGGGAGGCCCGCCCATCCCCGTTCGCGCGATGAAGGGAACAATCCGGTGCAGAAGGTGCTGATCGCCAACCGTGGTGAGATCGCCGTACGGATCGCCCGCGCCTGCAAGGACGCCGGATTGAGCAGCGTCGCGGTCTACGCCGATCAGGACCTTGACGCCCTGCACGTCCGCGTCGCCGACGAGGCCCGCGCGCTGGGCGGCCGGACCCCCGCCGACACCTACCTGTCCATCGGCAAGCTCCTGCGCGCGGCCCACGACGGCGGCGCCGACGCCGTCCACCCCGGCTACGGCTTCCTCGCCGAGAACGCCGCCTTCGCCCAGGCCGTCCTCGACGCGGGCCTGACCTGGATCGGACCTCCGCCGGCCGCGATCGTCGCGCTCGGCGACAAGGTTCAGGCCCGCCACATCGCGCAACAGGCCGGCGCCCCGCTGGTGGCCGGCACCCCCGACCCGGTGGAGGGCGCGGAGGAGGTCGTCGCCTTCGCCCGCGAACACGGCCTGCCGATCGCGATCAAGGCCGCGTACGGCGGCGGCGGGCGCGGCCTCAAGGTCGCCCGCACCCTGGAGGAGATCCCCGACCTCTACGACAGCGCGGTGCGCGAGGCGCTGGGCGCCTTCGGGCGCGGCGAGTGCTTCGTGGAGCGCTACCTGGACCGGCCGCGCCACGTGGAGACCCAGTGCCTGGCCGACAGCCACGGCGGGGTGGCGGTGATCGGCACCCGCGACTGCTCACTGCAGCGCCGCCACCAGAAGCTCGTCGAGGAGGCGCCTGCCCCGTTCCTCACCGAGGAGCAGACGCGGCTGCTGTACGACGCCTCCAAGGCCATCCTGCGCCGGGCCGGCTACGTCGGCGCCGGCACGTGCGAGTTCCTCCTCGGGCAGGACGGCACGATCTCCTTCCTGGAGGTCAACACCAGGCTTCAGGTCGAGCACCCGGTCAGCGAGGAGGTCTACGGGATCGACCTGGTCGGCGAGATGCTGCGGATCGCCGCCGGCGAGCCGCTCGGCTACGACGACCCGCGCCCGCGCGGCCACTCCATCGAGTTCCGGATCAACGCCGAGGACGCCGGCCGAGGGTTCCTGCCGGCCCCGGGCACGATCACGGCGATGACCTTCCCCTCCGGGCCCGGAGTGCGGGTGGACGCCGGCTATCTCGCCGGGATGACCGTGCCGCCGGCCTTCGACTCGCTGGTGGCCAAGCTGGTGGTCACCGGGGCGAGCAGGGCCAAGGCCCTGCGGCGGGCCCGGCGGGCGCTGGCGGAGTTCACGGTCGAGGGAATGCCCACGGTGCTGGACTTCCACCGGGCGGTGGTGGAGGACGAGGCGTTCACCGCCGAACCGTTCGCCGTGCACACCCGGTGGATCGAGACCGAGTTCGCCACGGTGATCGCCCCCTACGAGGGACCGGTGGGCGAGCGGGGGGAGCCGGCCGCGCGTGAGCGGGTGACGGTCGAGGTGGGCGGCAAACGGCTGGAGGTGGTGCTGCCCGCGGGTTTCGGCGCCGGCGCGGCCCCTTCCGGAGGCGGCCGGAGGCCGGCCGGGCGGCGCCACGCCCCGGCGGGCCGTAAGGCGGCCGGCCCCGGCGGGGACGGCCTGATCAGCCCGATGCAGGGCACCATCGTGAAGATCACCGCCACCGACGGCGACGTGGTGGCCGCCGGAGACACGGTCGTGGTGCTGGAGGCCATGAAGATGGAGCAGCCGCTGACCGCCCACAAGGCCGGCACGATCGCCGGCCTGACCGCGGTGGTGGGCCAGACCGTCACCGCCGGTGAGTCCATCTGCGCCATCAAGGACAGCTGACCGTTCGCCGGCTTCTCACCGCGGCACCGGGGCGAAGGCCGGCCCGGCGCCCGTCCGGTGATGGAACGGGACACCGGACGGGATACGGTCGGTAGGGGAACTCTGACGTCCACTCGCTCGTCCTTCAGGGCGAAGGAGGCTTTCTGCCGTGACCACCAAGAAATCAGCGCCAGGTCGCCTCGGTGCAGCGATCATCGCGCTCCTCGCCGGGCTGCTTGCCATCTTCATGATCGCCCCGGCGGCCAACGCCGCGGCGCCCGACCCCGGCGTGATCTCCGCCGGTCTGAAGGACGGGGACCGCTTCTACCTCGACCCGGCGGCGGGCGTTCCCACCAACGCCGCCGACGCCATGCGCAGCGCCGTGGAGCAGACCTCCTCGGTCTACCTGGCTCTGCTGCCGCAGGGCTCGGTCACCAGCAAGTCGCAGGCGACCACCCTGCTCAAGTCGATCCTCAAGGACGTGGGCGGCAAGTCCACCGTCCTGGTCATGAGCGGCAAGACGTCGCTCGGTGCCTCCAACATCAGGGGCATCGACGTCGACGAGCTCCTCGGCCGTGCCAGGACCGGCGACAACCCCACCGACAACGTGGTCAACTTCGTCAAGCTGGCGGAGGACGCGGGCACCGGCGCCGGTGTCGGTTCCTCCGGCTCCTCCGGTTCCTCCGGCGGGTCCGGTGGAGGCGTGCTGATCGGCATCCTGGTGCTGGCCCTGGCCGGTGGTCTGGGCATCTTCTTCTACTCCCGCGCGAAGAAGCGGCAGCGCGAGGCCCGCGAGGCCGCCGAGCTGGCCGCCGTCAAGCAGACCGTGGACGAGGACGTCACCACGTTCGGTGAGGAGATCACCGCTCTGGACACCGACGTCAAGCTGCTGGGCGACGGCGCCGACCACCAGCAGGACTGGCAGCGCGCCCTCGACTCCTACGAGCGGGCCAAGGTCGAACTGAGCGCGGTCAAGCGCCCCGACGAACTTCGCGGCGTGACCACCGCGCTGGAGGAGGGCCGCTACGCCCTGGCCTGCGTGAAGGCCAGGGTGAACAACCAGCCGCTTCCCGAGCGGCGATCGCCCTGCTTCTTCAACCCCCAGCACGGCCCCTCGGTCCGCGACGTCCGCTGGGCCCCGCCCGGCGGCGCGGTGCGCGACGTGCCCGCCTGCGCGGCCGACGCCGAGGCGATCGAGCGCGGGTTCGAACCGCAGACGCGCCAGGTCATGGTCAACGGCCACTACCGCCCCTACTACGACGCGGGCCCGGCCTACCAGCCCTACGCCTACGGCTACTACGGCGGCTTCGGCGACGTCATGACCGGCATGCTGGTCGGCACGATGATGGGCAGCATGATGAGCGGCGGCTGGGGCCACGGCGGCTACGGCGCCGGCTACGAGCAGGGAGCGGCCGACTCCGGCGGCGGGGTCGACTTCGGCGGAGGCGGCGACTTCGGCGGAGGCGGCTGGGGCGACTTCGGCGGAGGCGACTTCGGCGGAGGCGGCGACTTCGGCGGAGGCGACTGGTAGTCGCGACGGTCACCGCCGAAAGCCGGAACGGGCGCGTCCCCTCGAAGGGGGGCGCGCCCGTTGCCGTCCCTCCCCGGCCGCGCCCCGCCGGGACCGGGCCGGACGGCGGTGTAAGCGACCGTCTAGCGGGATGCAACGATCCACTGGCACGATCGGGATGCTTTGTAAGGAGGCCTCCGTGCGTCGTTCCATCCCCCCGGCACTCATCGCGGTGATGTTCGTGCTTGTGGGGTCCATGATCCCCACCGCCCAGGCCTCCGCGGGGCCGTGCCGTCCCGGGCAGGGGGCCAACCTGCGGGGCAAGGACTTCACCCGGGGCGCCCAGCTGCCCTACAGCCTGCGCTGCGCCGACCTGACCGGGGCGAAGCTGCGCGGCGTGGAGCTCCTCCAGAAGGACCTGACGGGGGCGATCCTGCGCGGGGCCGACCTCCGGCAGGCCAACCTCACCCAGGCCACGCTGAAGTACGCCGACCTGCGCGAGGCCAACCTCCGCGAGGCCGACCTCGGCCAGATGCACGCCGACCACGCCGACCTGCGCGGCGCGATCCTGGTCGACGCCGAGGCCGGGCAGGCCGAGTTCCCCCACGCGGACCTGACCGGGGCCAAGCTGACCCGGGCCGAGCTGACCCAGGTCAACTTCACCAACGCCAAACTGGTCGACGCCGACCTCAACGAGAGCACCCCCGGTCAGCTCAAGGCGCGCAGGGCCGACTTCACCCGGGCCAGGCTCCACGAGGCCAAGATGGGGCAGGCCAACCTGGGTCACGCGACGTTCAGGGACGCCGACCTGAGGGAGGCCTCCTTCACCCAGGCCGAGCTGGACGGCGCCGACTTCACCGGCGCGCTGGTGGAGGGGGCCTCCTTCACCCAGGCCGACGACGCCGACCTGACCGGCTCCAAGGGCACCCCCACCGGCGTCGCGGGGTTGCCGACACCCCCGCCCGCCTCCGCCGACACCCCTTCCCGCGCGACCCCGGCCGAGCAGCCGGAAACCTCCCGGGGCGGGCCGTCCGTCGGCCTCGTCATGGTCGTGGTCAGCGCCCTGGGGCTGGCGGTCACCGTGGTGATCTGGGGGGTCAGCGCCCAGCGGCGGAGCAGGAGGAACACCCGGTTCGCCCTCATGCGGAGGGGGGCCGAGGAGGACATCACCCGCCTGGGCGAGGAGATCGACCAGCTTGACTACGAGTTCCAGATCAGCGGGCGCGGCGGCATGACGGCCGACGGCGACTGGCGCCACGCGATCGACGCCTACGAGGCGGCCAAGAACGCCCTGGCCGTGGCCCGGGGGGCCGAGGAGCTCCACTTCGTGGCCCGCGCCGTACAGGACGGGAGGAACGCCCTGGGGCGCCTGCGCGCGAGATCGGCCCGCTGAGGCGACGACCGGCACGATGCCCACCCCCCGGCTCCCCCACCCGCCGTACCGGAAAGGCCGCCCCACCGCTTCCGGTGAAGGGGGGTCGCCCCCGGTTGACCCGGGCACCACGGCGGACTCCTCCGCACCGTGGTGCGGCCCCCGGTGGCGGGCGATCCCCGGAGGGCGGGTGCGAGGTCAGTGGCGGCCGGTGTCGATGACGCAGAAGCGGTTGCCCTCGGTGTCGGCGAGGACGACGAAGTCGGCGTCCTCCGGGTAGAGGTCCCAGTCGACGCGCCGCGCGCCGAGGGAGATCAGCCTTTCCACCTCGGTGGCCTGGTCGGCGGCGTCTCCGGCGTACAGATCGAGGTGAACCCGCGGGTGCTCCTGCACCGGCGTCTGGCTGAGACCGAGGGCCAGCGGGGCGCCGGGACCGTCGGCCGGCACCAGCACGACCCAGTCGTCCTCGATCTCCCCATCACGGGGAACGTAGTGCAGGGCCCGGCTCCAGAAGACCGCCGCTCGCCGTACATCCGCGACGCCCAAAACAATCGTCCCAATGCTCAGCATGCACCGATTCTGGCAGATACCACCAGATAAGCGGCCTAAAACACCCTAGACGGCAGGGCGGCAGGGCGGCAGGGCGGCAGGGCGGCAGGGCGGCAGGGGCACCCCTATCGCGTCATACGGTCCGCCGAAAAGGCGGTTCCCCTCTCTGGTCAAGCGAAAAACCGCCGCTTACAGTGATCATGAGCACCGCCTGAGATTGAGGAACACCGATGCGCGAGATCACCGCCACCATCGACATCGCGGCCTCTCCCGACCGCGTCTGGGACGCGCTCACCGACTTCTCCCGATACGCCGACTGGAACCCCATGTTCACCGGCGGCTCCGGGACCCTGACCGCCGGCAGCCCCCTCGCCCTGCGGATGCCCATCGGGAAGATCCCCATGACGTTCAAAACCCTCGTCCTCGCCGCGGACCCGGGCCGCCTGCTGCGCTGGCGCGGACGCCTGATCGGGCCCGCGATCTTCGAGGCCGTCCACGAGTTCGTCCTCACCCCGCGCGGGGAGGGCACGCGCCTGCTCCAGCGGGAGACCCTGGTCGGCGGGCTGGTTCCCCTGGCCTCACCGATGATCGACACCTACGAGAAGCAGGTCGTCCGCCTCAACGAGGCCCTGCGTGACCGCTGCCAGACCCCCTCCTGACCGGGCTCGCCCCGCCCGTCTCGCCCCCTCCCACACCGCGCGGTCGCCGCGCCCCGGCGGTCCCACAGCGGGCCGCCGCCTCCCGTCAGTTTGTGGCGTTGGGACAGGTGTCGAGGCCGGGCACCGGATCGGGGCCCTTGATGCACACGTTGGCCACATAGCCCCCGGTGCCGTGATTGTGAATGTACGACCAGTTCGTAGACCTGTATTTCCCGAAGTTGATCGTCTGGCCGGTGCGCCGGCAGGAGGCCCAGTAGGTGCCGCGATCCACCTTCCCCACGACGGCGTCCCACGTCGTGGGGCCGGAACGCATGTTGACCGGCCCGGCCCACAGCTCGACCGTCCGGCCTCCGCGCGCGTGCGAACCGCCGTCCGGTCCGGCCGCGGAGGTCTCGGCGGAGGCGATCGGCACGGTGGCGATGACACCCGCGAAGGCCAGGGGTACGGCCAGCGCGCGGGCGATGGATCTGCGCATGACAAGCTCCTTTCCTGAGAACGACCACGGAAAGTGTCCACTCGATCACCATTGGAAGCCTCTGCTGTCCGGTGCACGTTTTCCTGGCCCGCCGGCCACATAACCCGCACGTCCCGGACGCCGGTCTCCGCTCGGCTCCGCCGTACGTCACCCGTGCGAGCCGTCGGCGGCCCCGCCCGCCCTCCTCTTCCGGCCGGCGCCGGGGCGCACCTCACGGGACCGCGAGCCCCAGCCGCCGCGGCGGACATCGCGTTGCATGGCGCTGCACGGCTTCACCTACCGTTTCCCGGAAAGAGAGAAGGCCGGGGGCTCTCGGAAGCGGGGAGAGAGATGTGGGGCGGCCAGTTCCGGCTGGACCTCACCAACGACGACATCGCCAAGAGCCGGCGGGAGGGGTACGGATTCCACCGCCCGGCCGAAAAGCAGGCCATGCCGGAGGGTCCGAACGCCGCACACCGGCGCGTCCCCCGAGGCGTCAGCGGGCGGAGTCGACCAGGTGGGCGAGGAGCAGGGCGTTGACCCGGCCGGGGGCCTCCAGCTGCATCCAGTGACCGACGCCTTCGAGGCGTTCGTAACGCCAGGAGCCGGCGATGTGGTCGGCCGTACCGATCATCGCCTCTTCGGTGAGGAAGCGGTCGCGGGTGCTCCACACCCCCAGCGTGGGGGCCTGGATGGGAGGCAGATCGAGGGGCGGGGCGACCAGCGTCTCGGGGCGGACGCCCGTGCGGTAGATCGCCAGGGCGGCGGTGAGGGCCTCGGGGCAGCGCATGCGGTCGACGATCTCCTCACGATCGGGGTGGTCGGCCAGCATCTCGCGAAGGTTGCGGAAGTCGTTCTGGCTGAGCCAGCGCTCGGCGACGCCGGTGAACTGAAACAGCAGCATGTACCAGGACTTTTCCCGCTGCCGCCACCCGGCCGCCGCCAGCGCGGCGGGATGGCCCACCGACAGGCAGGCGAGGCTGATCACGCGCTCCGGCGCGATCGTGGCCAGGAGCTGGACGAGCGCCGAGCCCCAGTCGTGACCCACCAGGTGCGCCCGGTCGGCCCCGAGGCGGTCGAGGACGGTCAGGAGGTCGCCGAGGTGCCGGTCGAGCTCGTAGTTCTCCAGCCCGGCCGGCTTGTCCGAGGCGCCGAACCCGAGCAGGTCGGGGGCGATCGTGCGGTATCCGGCGGCGTTCAGCGCGGCCACCTGATGGCGCCAGCAGGCGTGGGTGTCGGGGTAGCCGTGCACGAGCAGCACGTCGGGGCCCTCCCCGCCGACCTGGACGTTGAGGCCGATGCCGTTGATGTCGACCCGCATCGCGCCCCTTTTTTCGGATCAGATGCCGCCGGGAGTCACCGGCTGCATCATACGGCGGGCCGCCTCGGTGACGGAGCCCGACATGGAGGGGTAGACGGCAAAGGTGTGGGCGAGCTGGTCCACGGTGAGGCGCTGCTGAACGGCCACCGAGACCGCCAGGATCAGCTCCGAGGCGCTGGGGGCGACCACCACACCGCCGAGGACGATGCCGGTGTTCGGGCGGCAGAACAGCTTCACGAAGCCGTCGTTGAACCCGAGCATCTTGGCTCGGGCGTTGGTGGCCAGGGGCAGCTTGACGATGTTGGCCTCGATCTGCCCGACCTCGATCGCCTTCTGGGTGACGCCCACGGCGGCGATCTCGGGGTCGGTGAAGATGTTGGAGGCCACGGTGCCCAGACGGAGCGGCTGTACGGCCTCGCCGAGCGCGTGCCAGACGGCGATCCGGCCCTGCATGGCGGCGACGGAGGCGAGCATCAGCACGCCGGTGCAGTCGCCCGCGGCGTAGACGCCGGGCGCGGAGGTCCGGGAGACCTTGTCCACCTGGATGAAGCCGCCCTTGTCGAGGATGACCCCGGCCTCCTCCAGGCCGATCCCCGCGGTGTTGGGGATCATTCCGACCGTCATCAGGCAGTGGGTGCCCTCGGCGGTCCTGCCGTCCTCCAGCGTGACGACCACGCCGTCGTGGGTGCGCTTGACGGACTCCGCCCGGGATCGGCCCATGACGTGCATCCCGCGGCGCCGGTAGACCTCCTCCAGGACCTCGGCGGCGTCGGCGTCCTCGTTGGGCATCATCCGGTCGCGGGAGGACACGAGCGTGACCTCCGAGCCGAGCGAGCGATAGGCGCCGGCGAACTCCGCGCCGGTCACACCGGAGCCGACCACGACGAGGTGCTCGGGCAGCTCCTCCAGGTCGTACATCTGCCGCCAGGTGAGGATGCGCTCCCCGTCGGGTTCGGCGGTGGGCAGGATGCGCGGGGTGGCGCCCGTCGCCACGATCACGACGTCGGCCCGGATCGTCCGGTCTCCGGCCCTGACGACCTGGGGGTCGACGAGCCGTCCGGCTGCCCGGATCACCTCCACGCCCTCGGCGGCCAGCCGCGCGGCGATGTCGGCCGACTGCGCCCAGGCCAGCTCCTTGACGCGTGTGTTGACCAGCGGCATGTCGGCGATGACGCCGCCGACCTCGCCGTCGGGTCCTCCGGTGAAGTGGACGCCGAGCGCGCTGGCGTCCAGGAGCGCCTGTTTGCGCACCGACGTGGCGATCAGGGTCTTGGACGGCACACAGTCGGTCAGGACGCAGGCCCCTCCGGGGCCGTCCTGTTCGACCACGGTCACCTGCGCCCCAAGCTGCGCTGCCACCAACGCCGCCTCATAGCCGCCAGGCCCGCCACCAATGATCACGATCCTCGTCACGTGTCCCATTCTCCCGCATTCATGCCGCGCCCCCGTCGGGGTCCCCCTCGAAAACGCGAAACCTCCATGAACCCGGAGGTCGCCCGGCGGTCCGGCCCTGAATTCGACGCGGAGAGGACGGGAGATTGGGGGACGACACGACGCCGGGGCGACGCGGAGGTCTGGGGGATCTTGGATTATGTTGGATACCGTGCCTGTCTACGCCGCCTACGGCAGCAACATGGACCCAAAGCAGATGGCCCAGCGGGCCCCTCACTCCCCCATGCGTGGCTCGGGCTGGCTGCAGGGCTGGCGCCTGACGTTCGGCGGGAACGACCTCGGCTGGGAGGGCGCCCTCGCCACCATCGTCGAAGATCCCGACGAGCAGGTGTTCGTCGTGCTCTACGACGTGCCCGAGTGGGACGAGACGACCCTCGACCAGTGGGAGGGCGCAACGCGAGGACTCCATCACAAGGTCAGGCTCCGAGTGCAGACCCTGGACGGCGAGGTCCTGGCCTGGCTCTACGTGCTCGACGGCTACGAGGGCGGCCTGCCCTCGGCGCGCTACCTGGGCACCCTGGCCGAGGCCGCGGAGGGGGCGGGCGCGCCCGACGACTACGTCAAAGACCTCCGGACCCGTCCCTGCACGTCGGACCGAGGCTGAAAGGGCGCTTTTCGCGGAGTGATCGGGCCGACGGCGGCGAGTACCCTCGATGAGGTGACGAACGACCCTTATGCCCTCGCCGTGGACGCCGCCGCCGCCCTGAAGGAGGCCTCCGGCGTCGCCTCCTTCGACGTCGCGCTGGTGCTGGGCTCCGGCTGGGTGCCGGCCGCCGACGCGATCGGCGAGACGATCACCGAGTTCTCGACGGCCGGCCTGCCCGGTTTCGCGCCCCCCGGTGTGGCCGGCCACACCGGGCGGGTCCGGGCGGTGCGCACCGAGTCGGGAAGGAACGCGCTGATCTTCCTCGGCCGCACCCATCTGTATGAGGGCCGGGGGGTGGAGCCGGTCGTGCACGGCGTGCGGACCGCGATCAGGGTGGGGGCGGGGACGATCGTGCTGACCAACGCCGCCGGGGGGTTGCGGCCCGAGACCCAGCGGGTCGGCGAGGCGGTCCTGATCAGCGACCACATCAACCTGACCGGCGCCAGCCCGATCACCGGGGCCACCTTCGTCGACCTCACCGACCTCTACACCTCGCGCCTGCGTGACCTGGCCAGGGAGGTGGAGCCGTCGCTGGCCGAGGGGGTCTACGTCGCCTTCCGCGGCCCGACCTACGAGACGCCCGCCGAGGTCCGCATGTGCCGGGCGCTGGGCGGCGACATGGTCGGCATGTCCACCGCGCTGGAGGCCATCGCGGCCCGCGAGGGCGGCGCCGACGTGCTCGGCGTCTCCCTGGTCACCAACCCGGGAGCCGGCCTGGTGGGCGAACCGCTCAGCCACGAGGAGGTGCTGGCGATCGGCCGCGCCACCGCCGCGCGCATGGGCGATCTGCTGGCCAAGGTCGTCGGCAAGCTGTAGGGACGGACGTCCGGAGCGGGAGGGTGACGATGAGCGACGATCCGGTACGGCTCGCGCGGGCCTGGCTGGCCCAGGACCCCGACCCGGAGACGCGGGCCGAGCTCGCCGGTCTCCTCGCGCGAAAAGACGCCGCCGCGCTGCGCGAGCGGTTCGGCGGCAGGCTGGAGTTCGGCACCGCCGGGCTGCGGGGAGAGCTGGGCGCCGGCCCCAACCGGATGAACCGGGTCACCGTCATGCGCGCCGCCGCCGGGCTGGCCGGGGTGCTGGGGCCGGGCCGGCACGTCGTGATCGGATACGACGCCCGGCACAAGTCGGACGTCTTCGCCCGCGACACCGCCGCCGTGCTCACCGGTGCCGGGTTGCGCGCGTCCGTACTCCCCGAGCCGCTGCCCACGCCGGTGCTGGCCTTCGCCGTACGGCATCTGGGCGCCGACGCGGGGGTGACCGTGACCGCCAGCCACAACCCTCCCAGGGACAACGGCTACAAGGTCTACTGGGGTGACGGCTCCCAGATCGTGCCGCCCGTCGACGCGGAGATCTCCGCCGCCATCGACGCCGTGGGCCCGGTGTCGGAGCTTCCCCTCGGCTCGGGGTGGACCGTGCTGGACGACGGCGTGGTGAGCGCCTACCTGGCGGCGCTCGCGGCGCTTCCGCTCGGCGAAGCCCGCGGTCTGCGGGTGGCCTACACCCCGCTGCACGGGGTGGGCGGCGCCACGCTGGCCCGCGCCTTCCGGGCGGCCGGGTTCGACGCCCCCGCGGTGGTGGAGGCCCAGGCGGCCCCGGACCCGGACTTCCCGACCGTCGCGTTTCCCAACCCGGAGGAGCCGGGGGCGATGGACCTCGCGCTGGAGCTCGCCCGGCGTACCGGGGCCGACCTCGTGCTGGCCAACGACCCCGACGCCGACCGATGCGCGGTGGGGGTGCCGGTGCCCGGCGGCGGCCACCGGATGCTGACCGGCGACGAGGTGGGCGCCCTGCTCGGCGAGCACGTGATCCGGCACACCTCCGGTGACGGGCGCCTGGTGGCCACCACCGTCGTCTCGTCCTCACTGCTCGGCAAGATCGCCGCCTCGTACGGCGTGCGGCACGCCGAGACCCTCACCGGCTTCAAGTGGATCATGAAGGCCGGCGCGGGCCTGGTCTTCGGGTACGAGGAGGCCCTGGGCTACAGCGTCGGGTCGGACGGCGGCCTGCCGGTGCGCGACAAGGACGGCGTCGGCGCCGCGCTGACCGTCGCCGCCCTGGCCGCCCAGGCGCGGCTGGAAGGCCGCACGCTCCTGGATCTCCTCGACGACCAGGCCCGCGGGTACGGCCTGCACGCCACGGCGCAGCTGTCGGTCCGGGTGGAGGACCTGTCGCTGATCGCGGACGCGATGGCCCGTCTGCGCGCCGCCCCGCCGGTGGAGCTCGGCGCGAGGAAGGTCGAGTCCGCCGAGGACCTGCGCGAGGGCGCCGGGGGCCTTCCCCCCACCGACGGCCTGCGCTATCGCCTGGAGGGCGGCGCCCGCGTCGTCGTCCGCCCATCGGGCACCGAGCCCAAGCTCAAGTGCTATCTGGAGGTCGTCGTCCCGGTCGGCGCCGACGGGGAGGTGTCCGGGGCACGCGAGCGGGCCGCCGGGGAGCTCGGCGCGCTGAAGGCCGCCCTGGCGGCGACGCTGGGCCTCGCGGGGGCCCCGTGAGCGCCGGGCCGGCGACCGTCGGGCCCGACCCCGAAACCCAAACCGGCGCCGGGGAGGGGACGGGGCCGCCCCCCTAGACGACGGTGGAGGCGACCACCATGAGGGCCGCCGCCAGCAGGGCGGCCAGGGCCGCCGGAGACCAGGTGACGCTCACCGGGCCCGGCTCGCCGCCCTCCGCCCCGGCCCGCCGGGCGGAGACGGCGCGCTCGGTGATCTGCTCGGCCACCCAGTCGGCGTGGGTCCTGCCGGCCAGGGCCTCGGCGGCGGCCCGCTCACCCTTGGAGCGCGCCGGCTCGGTGCGGCGGTTCCCGGCGCGCAGGGCCGCCGCGCGCTCGCGCCCCGAGGTGTGCGGCGCCCAGCAGCGGACGCTCCGCCCCTCGGAGTCGATCGTGATCGCGTGGGAGACCGTGACCTCCCCCACCCGCCGCCAGGGCACGAAGGTGTTCCTCAGCGGGTTGCGGACCAGCAGCCCGGCCTCACCGAGGACGACCGCCGGACGCAGGCAGGTGACGAAGACCACCGCGGTCAGCACCGCCAGCACCGCGGCGGCGATCATCGAGGGCCGTCCCGAGTAGCGGACGATCAGATCCACCGCGTTGAACGCGGCGAAGACCACCCAGAGCCAGCCGAGGACCAGCGCGGCCTTCGACCGGAACACCTGTTTCATCGCGTCTCCCCGGGTGTGGAGAGCCCCGCCGCCCGGCCGGGGAAGGGCGTCACCTCGCCGCCTCCCCTCGTGCGTGTCCGTTCACGCCTGCCACCTTAGCCGCGCGAACCCGGGCTTGATGACGCCGTTGATGAGCGCCAGGCGTTCGTCGAACGGCAGGAACGCCGACTTCATGGCGTTGATGGTGAACCACTGCATGTCCTCCCAGCCGTAGCCGAACGCCTCCGACAGCTTGGCGAACTCCTCGGAGACGGAGGTGCCGCTCATCAGCCGGTTGTCGGTGTTGACCGTGACCCGGAAGTTGAGCCGGCGCAGCAGGCCGATGGGGTGTTCGGCGATCGAGGCGGCGACCCCGGTCTGGAGGTTGGAGCTCGGGCACATCTCCAGCGGGATGCGCTTGTCGCGCACGTAGGCCGCGAGGCGTCCGAGCTTGGCCTCCCCGTCGTCTCCCACCGCGATGTCGTCGATGATCCGGACGCCGTGGCCGAGCCGGTCGGCGCCGCACCACTGGATCGCCTGCCAGATGGACGGCAGGCCGAACCCCTCGCCGGCGTGGATGGTGAAGTGGGCGTTCTCGCGCTGGAGGTACTCGAAGGCGCCGAGGTGGCGGGTGGGTGGGTATCCGGCCTCGGCTCCGGCGATGTCGAAGCCCGCCACGCCCACGTCGCGGTAGCGGACCGCGAGCTCGGCGATCTCCATGGACCTGGCCTGGTGGCGCATCGCCGTCAGCAGGGTGCCCACCCGGATGTCGCGCCCCTGTGAGCCGGCCCGGAACCCCTCCAGCACGGCCTCGATCACCTCTTCGAGGCTCAGGCCCGCGGAGATGTGCTGCTCGGGCGCGTAACGCACCTCGGCGTAGACCACGCCGTCGGCCGCCAGGTCCTCGGCGCACTCGGCGGCGACCCTGACCAGCGCGTCCCGCGTCTGCATGACGGCCACCGTGTGCGAGAAGGTCTCCAGGTAGCGTTCCAGCGAGCCGGAGTCGGCCGACTCCCGGAACCAGGCCCGCAGGGCGGCCTCGTCCGTCGTGGGCAGCCCGGTGTATCCCGACTCGCGCGCCAGGTCGATGACGGTGCCCGGCCGCAGGCCCCCGTCGAGGTGGTCGTGGAGCAGCACCTTCGGGGCGCGGCGGATCTCTTCGAGGGTGGGTGACCGGCTCACGGAAGGCCTCCGGCGTGGTGATCGCGGGCTCTGGGCCCGGGCGGGAATCGGGGAGCGGGGTCTTCCGCGGCGGTCGTCACGGTCGTCCCTCACGGTGGGCGGCGGCGACCGTCCCGCCGCCCGGAACCGGGGTCCGGGCGGCGCCGTCCGTGTCGCGTACCATCAGGCCAGTCTGCCACCACGGCCCCGCCCCCAGCGTCCTTCTGCACACTCGGCGCCCTTCAGGTCTTCAGGCGTCCTCAGTGGGCGACGTCGACGACGAGCCGGTACGGCTTCGCCTGCTCGGTCACCCGGAAGGCGGCCCGGCGGTCGAGGACGAGGCCCACGCCGACCACCCCCTCGAAGTCGCCGGTCCTGACGACGTTCCGCACGTTGCCCAGCCCGGCCCGGTAGACGGGCCCGCCCGGCCAGGTGGGCGAGCCCGACTCGGTGTGCGCCTGGGCCGTGCTCATCGTCACCTGAAGGTAGGCCCCGCCCTTGACGGGGACCGGCTCCCCCGAACCGTCGTAGAAGAGCCCGCTCACCCGGCGCACGGTGTATCCGGGCACGCCGCCCCGGAGGTCGATCACGACGCGGTCGAACCCCCGGTGCCGGGCGAACCTCGCCCCGGTGACGATCGCCCGGACGCCGCCCGGACGCTCGACCTTGATCTCCTCGGTGTTCGTCGGCGGTGTGAGGCCCGTCTCCCCGGGGCTGGGCTCGGCGGAGGGGGGAGAGGGGGGCCGGGAGGCCGGCGGGCTCGCCGTGACCGTGACGGTGACCGTGGGGGCGGGTGAGCGTCCCGGCGTCGCGGGGGAGCCACCGCATCCCGCCAGCAGGACGAGCGGAGTGAGGGCTAGGGCAACGTGAACGCGTCTCATCATGGCCTCCTATCCAGTTAGATTCCCGGCCTTTCCGGAAGGTTCACCCTTTTGCGAGGCCGGGCACGTGGCCGGCCCCCGACAGGTGAACGCCCCGCCCTCGCGCTCAGGCGGTCACGCGGTCGATGACCAGGGGCAGGAGGTCCGGCCCCTGACCGTCACCGACGGTGCAGGCGCCCTCCAGCGCGGCCAGGGCGCGCTCGAACCGGGAGGCGTCGTCGGCGTGCAGCGTCATCAACGGCTGCCCCCGCCGGACGGGGTCGCCCGGGACGGCGTGCAGCGTGACACCCGCGCCGAAGGAGACCGGATCCTCCTTGCGCGCCCTGCCCGCGCCGAGCCGCCAGGCGGCCAGGCCCACGCCGTAGGCGTCGAGACCGGTCAGCACGCCGGAGGAGGGCGCGGCGAACTCCGCGGTCTCGGCGGCGCGGGGCAGCGGGGCGTCCGGGTCGCCGCCCTGGGCGGCGATCATCCGGCGCCAGACGTCCATCGCCGAGCCGTCCTTCAGCGCCTGTTCCGGGTCCTTGCCACCGGACAGGTCCGCGGCCCGGAGCATCTCGTGCGCCAGCCGCACCGTGAGCTCGACCACGTCGGCGGGCCCGCCTCCGGCGAGCACCTCCACCGCCTCGGAGACCTCCAGCGCGTTGCCCACGGCGCGGCCCAGCGGCCGGTCCATCGCGGTCAGCAGCGCGACGGTGCGGACCCCCGCGTCGGTGCCCAGCTCCACCATCGTCGTGGCCAGCTCACGGGCCCGTTCCACGGTCTTCATGAAGGCGCCGGAGCCGACCTTGACGTCCAGCACCAGCGCCCCGGTGCCCTCGGCGATCTTCTTCGACATGATCGAGGAGGCGATCAGCGGGATCGACTCGACGGTGCCGGTGACGTCGCGCAGCGCGTAGAGCCTCCTGTCGGCCGGGGCCAGCCCGTCACCCGCCGCGCAGATCACCGCGCCGGCCGCGCGGAGCACGCCGAGCATCTCGTCGCCGGACAGCGAGGCCCGCCAGCCGGGGATGGACTCCAGCTTGTCGAGCGTGCCGCCGGTGTGGCCGAGCCCCCGCCCCGACAGCTGCGGCACGTAACCGCCGCACGCGGCGACCAGCGGCGCCAGCGGCAGCGTGATCTTGTCGCCGACGCCGCCGGTGGAGTGCTTGTCGGTCGTACGGCCCGGCAGCGACGACCAGTCCATCCGCCCCCCGGAGCGGACCATGGCCTGGGTCCAGCCGGCGATCTCCCTGCGGCTCATGCCGTTGAGCAGGATCGCCATCGCCAGGGCGGACATCTGCTCCTCGGCCACGACACCCCCGGTGTAGGCGTCGATCACCCAGGCGATCTGCTCGGCCGACAGTTCGCGGCCGTCCCGCTTGGTGACGATGACCTCGACGGCGTCCACGCCCTAGGCTCCCCGGTTCAGATCGTCGGGCCCGAAGGCGTACGGCAGGATCTCCCCCATCGGCCGGGGGCCGTCCACGGTCTCCACCAGCATCTCGGTGCCGCCGAACTCGAACAGGAGCTGACGGCACCGGCCGCACGGCATGAGCGGCTCCTCGTGCCCGTCCACGCAGGTGAAGGCGACCAGCCGCCCACCGCCCGTGGCCTGAAGCGCCGAGACCAGCCCGCACTCGGCGCACAGCCCGACACCGTAGGAGGCGTTCTCCACGTTGCAGCCCGAGACGATCCGGCCGTCGTCGACCAGCGCGGCGGCGCCGACGGGAAACTTGGAATAGGGGGCGTAGGCGTTGGACATGACCCGCGCCGCCTCCGCCCTCAGCGCCGCCCAGTCGATGTTCATGCGGTCCGTTCCCCTCTCGTGGCGGCCACCGCGCCGCCTCTCCCCACCACGATCACTTCGCCTGCCCTCTGCGGTACGGCACGCCGTCGGCCGCGGGGGGCCGGAGCCGCTGGGCGGCCAGGGACAGCACCAGCAGCGTGGTGACGTGCGGGGCGACCGAGGTGAACTCCGATGGAACGCTGTCGGTCAGGGCGAACACCGTGAACACGGCGACCGCCGCGGCCCCGCTGATCGCCGCCGCCCTGGCGCGGCCCTGCGCGACGAGCTGGTAGACCGCCGCGGCGGCGATCAGGATCGCCACCAGCAGGAGCAGGGCGTGCACCGACTGGCCACCCCGGCGGAGTTGGAGCGCGTCGGTGTAGCCGAACAGCGTCGCACCGGCGGCCAGACCCCCCGGACGCCAGTTACCGAAGATCATGGCGGCCAGGCCGATGAAGCCCCGGCCACCCGTCTGCCCCTCACGATAGGCGCTGGCGGCCACCAGCGACAGGAACGCGCCACCGAGGCCCGCCAGGGCCCCGGAGACGAGCACCGCCGCGTACTTGTGGAAGGAGACGCCGACGCCCAGCGACTCGGCCGCCACCGGGCGCTCGCCGCAGGAGCGCAGCCGCAGGCCGAAGGCCGTGCGCCAGAGCACGGAGAAGGTCAGCGGGACCAGCAGGACGGCCAGGACGGTGAACAGCGAGACGTTGGTGACCAGGCCCCGCAGTATGCCCGCCACGTCGGAGACGAGGAACCACCGGCCCGCCTCCAGCGTGGACAGCCAGTCGCCGGCGCCCGGCAGGCTCACGGTGCCCGGCTTGGGCACGGGGGGCGACTGGGCGTCGCCCCCGCCGGGCATCCGGGCGAAGGTGACCTTGGACAGGAACTGGGTGACGCCCAGGCCCAGGATGTTGATCGCGACACCCGAGATGATGTGGTCGACCCCGAAGGTCACGGTGGCGATCGCGTGGAGCAGGCCCCCCAGGGCCCCGCCGATCGCGGCGGCGGCCACGCCCGCCCAGGGGTTGCCGAAGTGGATCGCTCCCCAGGCACCCGACCAGGTGCCCAGGACCATCATGCCCTCCAGGCCGATGTTGATCACACCGGCCCGCTCGGACCACAGGCCGCCGAGGCCGGCCAGGCCGATCGGGACCGCCAGCGCGACGGCCGCGTTGACCGCGCCCGCCGAGGTGAGGTCGACGGCTCCGGTGACGGCGCGGGTGAACGACAGCAGCACCACCAGCCCGCCCAGGGCGAGCAGGAGGGTGCGCCAGGTGACCTTGAGCCTGCGGGTCCTCTCCGGCTCCCGTACCGGAGCCTCGGTCAGGGTGACGCCGCCCTCGCTCATGCCGACGCTCCTTCGGGCCGGGCGGGGGCGCCGCCTGCCAGTTCCCTGCTCACCCGGCGCTGCCCCGCCGCGATCCGGTAACGGTGAACCAGCTCGTAGGCGACGATGACCGAGAGCACGATCGTGCCCTGCATGATCATGACGATCTCCGGGGAGATGTCGTGCAGTTGCAGGATGCCCGACGAGGTGTCGAGGAAGGCCCACAGCAGGGCGCCGAAGGCGATGCCGACGGGGTTGTTGCGGCCCAGCAGCGCGATCGCGATGCCGGTGAAGCCGAGGCCGGTGGGGAAGTCCAGGCTGTAGCTGTAGGAGGCGCCGAGCAGCTGCGGCATGCCGACCAGGCCCGCCATCGCCCCGGAGAGGATCATCGCGATGAGGATCATCTTCTTGACGTCGACCCCGCTGGCCACGGCCGCCGGCTCGGAGCGGCCGGTGGCGCGCAGGTCGAAGCCGAAGCGGGTGCGGTTGAGCAGCACGTGGTACAGGACGCCCATGGCGACGGCCAGGATGATCAGGCCGAAAACCTTCGAGCCGGTCCCGGGGATGATCGCCAGTCCGGGCACCTGGGCGGACGGGCCGAGCGGTCTGGTGCCGATGTTGTTGCTGCCGGCGACCTCGACCGCCAGGCGCTCCCTGTTGAGCAGCCAGGCCCCCAGCGCGGTGGCGACGGCGTTCAGCATGATCGTGGAGATGACCTCGCTGACTCCGCGCCGCACCTTCAGCAGGCCCGCGATCGCCGCCCAGCCCGCGCCGACCAGCATGGCGACGCAGACGATGAGCGCGACGTGCAGCGGGGCGGGGAGGGTGAGCGCGCCCCCCACGGCCGCCGCGACGAGCGCCGCGAGGCGGTACTGGCCGTCGACGCCGATGTTGAACAGGTTCATCCGGAACCCGATCGCCACGGCCAGCGCCGACAGGTAGAAGGTGGTCGCGTAGTTCAGGGTCAGCACGATCGACCTCGGCTGCGTGCCGTACTCGGCCATGATGACCAGCGTCTCCAGCGGAGGGGCGCCGGTGAGCAGCAGGACGACCGAGGTGATCAGGCCGGCGAAGACGACGGCGAGGACCGGCGCGGCGAGCGAGAGCAGGCCACCGGGGCTGACCCTGCCGAGGAGCCGGTCGGCGAAGCGCGACTCCGCGGGGCTCACGGGGTCACCGCCGAGCGAGTGTTCACGCCGCCTCCCCCGCGCCGGTCATCGCCGACCCGAGCTGCTCGGGCGTCACCGTCAGCGGGTCCACCTCGGCGACGAGGCGGCCGCGCAGGATCACCTTCAGCGTGTCCGACAGGCCGATGAGCTCGTCGAGGTCGGCCGAGATCAGCAGTACGGCCAGGCCCGCGGCGCGGGCGGCGCGCAGGTGGTCCCAGATCGCGGCCTGTGCCCCGACGTCCACGCCCCGGGTCGGGTGGGAGGCGATCAGGAACACCGGGTCGCCGCTCATCTCCCGGCCGACGATCAGCTTCTGCTGGTTTCCCCCGGAAAGGGCCGCGGCGTCCACGTCGATGCCGGGGGTGCGGACGTCGTACTCCTCGACGATGCGCCGGGTGTCGGCGCGGGCGCCCGCGCGGTCGATCCAGGGCCCCCGGGCGTTGGGCCGCCGCGTCTGGTGGCCGAGGATCCGGTTCTCCCACAGCGGCGCCTCCAGCAGCAGGCCGTGACGCTGCCGGTCGGCGGGGATGTAGGCGACGCCGGCCTCGCGGCGGCGCAGCGTCGACCAGGAGGAGACGTCCTTCTCGCCGAGGCGGATCTCCCCCTCGGCCGGGCGCATGCCCATGAGGGCCTCGACGAGCTCGGCCTGACCGTTGCCCTCGACGCCGGCGATGCCGAGCACCTCCCCCCTGCGGATGTCGAAGCCGACGTCGCGCACGACGGGCCGGCCGTCCGGCGAGCGGACCGTCAGGCCGCGCACCGACACCGCCACCACGTCGGTGACGGTGGACTCGCGGGTCTCGGGGCTGGGCAGCTCGCTGCCGACCATCAGCTCGGCGAGTTGCCGCGCGGTGACGTCCCGGGGGCTCACGCGGGCCACGGTGGTGCCCCGCCGGATGACGGTGATGGCGTCGGCGACCGAGAGCACCTCGTCCAGCTTGTGCGAGATGAAGATGATCGTCAGTCCTTCGCGGACGAGCTGGCGGAGGTTGCCGAACAGCTCCTCCACCTCGTGCGGCACGAGCACGGCGGTCGGTTCGTCCAGGATGAGGATGCGGGCGCCCCGGTAGAGGACCTTGAGGATCTCCACCCGCTGCCGGGCGCCGACGCCCAGGTCCTCGACCACGGCCTCGGGGTCGACACCGAGACCGTAGGAGTCGGAGATCTGCCTGATCCTCCGGCGGGCGGCGCCGAAGTCGACGGCGATCCCGCCGATCCGGGGCTCGCTGCCGAGGATCACGTTCTCCAGCACGGTCAGGTTGTCGGCGAGCATGAAGTGCTGGTGGACCATCCCGATGCCCGCCGCGATCGCGTCCGCGGGGGAGCGGAAGGCGACCGCGGCCCCGTCGACGCGGATCTCGCCCTCGTCGGGGCGCTGCATGCCGTACAGGATCTTCATGAGGGTGGACTTGCCCGCGCCGTTCTCACCGACGACGGCGTGCACGTGCCCCCGCAGGACGGTCAGGGAGACGTCGCGATTGGCCACGACGCCGGGGAAGCGTTTGGTGATCCCGGTGAGTTCGACGGCCGGTACCGAGGTGCTGATGACGACCTCCTCCGCGCGGATGGTCATGGTTACCGAACGTGATGCCGCTCTGGGGGCCGAAGGGCCCGGGGACATCCGCCGGGCCCTTCCCCGTTACCGGATCAGGAGGTCTTGTCCGGTACGGTGATCTCGCCAGAGATGATCTTCTGCTTGTACTCGTCGAGTTCGGATGTGATGTCGTCGACCCGGCCGCCGGTGGTGGAGTAGTCGACGCCGCCGGCCTTGAGGTCGTAGATCGTGGAGCCGGCCTTCACCGAACCGGAGGTGAAGCTCTTGAGGAAGTCGAAGACCGCGACGTCGACCTTCTTGATCATGGAGGTCACGATGACGTCCCGTACGGCCGGGGAGGCGGTCTTGGCCTGGTCGGAGTCGACGCCGATGGCCAGGCCCTTGGCGGCCTTGGCGGCCTCGAACACCCCGCCGCCGGAGCCGCCCGCCGCGTGGTAGACCACGTCGGCGCCCGCGTCGAACATGCCCTCGGCAGCGGTCTTGCCCTTGGCGGGGTCGGAGAAACCGCTGAAGTCCGGGGGCTGGGTGAGGTACTTGACGTCGATCTGGACGTCGGCCTTGACCTTCTTGGCGCCGGCGACGAAGCCGGCCTGGAACTTCTGGATCAGCGGCACCTGCACGCCGCCGACGAAGCCGATGTGCTCCTTCTTCGTCTTCAGCGCCGCGGCGGCGCCGACGAGGAACGATCCCTCGTGCTCGGCGAACAGGAGGTTGGAGATGTTGGGGGCGGTGGCCGCGGCGTCGTCGACGATCGCGAACGTGACCTCGGGGAACTCGGCTGCGACCTTCTTCAGCGGCCCGGAGTAGGCGAACCCGATGGCGATGACCGGGTTGAAGCCACCCTGGGCGAGCAGCCGGAGCCGCTCCTCCTTGGCGGCCTCGGTCTCGCCGCTGCCCGCGTCGAGCTCCTTGGTGTCGGCGAGGCCGAGCTCGCTCTTGGCCTTGTCCAGTCCCGCGGCGGCGGCGTCGTTGAAGGACTGGTCGCCGCGGCCGCCGATGTCGTAGGCGAGGCCGACCTTCGCCCCCTTGCCCGCGGGGGCCGTGCTGCCGGCCGGCGTGGCCGAGGTGGTCGGCTCCTCACCTCCGCCGCACGCGGCGACCCCCATGAGCGCACCCCCGGCCAGTGCGACCGCGGCCAGCCTGCCGAATCGGTTGTGCAGCACGTCGGACTCCCTTCACGTGTCGGCGCACGTGCGCAAAGACGCACGGCGACCTTGCACGGAAGATAGTTGCTCGACATGGCTTGACCAAACCAGCACACCAGTCCGCAACAGGTCCGTTATGCAGCTCACGCCGGCCCGTGATCCTCGAACGGGGGCCGATACTACCCGCCGGTAGCACCCCTTTTGATCACGATTATGTTGCGATATGGCCATATGACTGACAGGCGTTACCCCATCATTTCTCGCAACCCTCCCACCGGACGGCCCTCCCGGCTCAGGCCATCGCGACGCCGGCGATCGACTCGGTGGTCCTGGGCCGCCGCCCCTCCCACAGGGCGGTCAGCGCGGTCGCCGAGAGGAGGCGCACACCGGTGGCGATGCAGCTCTCGTCCACGTCGAAGGTGCCCTGGTGGATGTCGGCGAGCTGGTCCGAGCCCGGGGTGCGGGTGCCCAGCCGGGCGAAGGCGCCGGGGATCGAGTCCAGGTACCAGCCGAAGTCCTCACCCCCCAGGCTCTGCTGCGTCGGCTCGGCGGAGCCCTCCCCCAGCACGCCCTCGGCCGCCGCGGCCAGCATCTGCACGCTGACCTCGTCGTTGACCACCGGCGGCACGCCCCGGACGTAGTCCATGTCGGCCGTGACGCCGTAGGCTCCCGCGACCGACTCCAGCAGCGCCCCGATCATGTCGGGGGCCGCCTGCCACGCCTGCTCGTCCAGGCAGCGCACGGTACCCTCGGCGACCCCCTCGTCGGGGATCGCGTTGGCCGCCGACCCCGCCTCCACCCGGCCCCAGACCAGGCTCAGCGACGAGCGGGGGTCCACCCGGCGCGACAGCGCGGCGGGCAGCTCGGTGAGGATCTTGGCGAGGGCGAACACCAGGTCGGCGGTGAGGTGCGGCCGGGCGGTGTGCCCGCCGGGGCCGCTCACCCGGACAAGGATCTTGTCGCAGGCGGAGGTGATCGGCCCGGCCTTGAGCCCGACCTTTCCGACGTCCAGCCGGGGGTCGCAGTGCAGGCCGAAGATGCGGTCGACGCCGCTGATGCCGCCCGCGGCCAGGACCTCGAGCGCGCCGCCGGGCAGTTCCTCGGCGGGCTGGAAGATCAGCCGGACCCGGCCGGGCAGCAGGCCGGCCCTGGCCTGCCGGGCCAGGAAGAGGGAGGCACCGAGCAGGATCGTGGTGTGCACGTCGTGGCCGCAGGCGTGGCACACGCCGGGGACCGTCGAGCTGTAGGGGGCGTCCTTCTCGTCGGGCACGGGCAGCGCGTCGATGTCGGCGCGCAGCGCCACGGTCGGTCCGTCGCCGCTGCCGACCTCGCAGAGCAGGCCGGTGCCGCGCGGCAGCACCGAGGGCGTGAGCCCGGCGGCGATCAGCCGGTCGGCGACGCGCTGCGTCGTGCGATACTCGGCGAACGCGAGCTCGGGATGCATGTGCAGGTCACGGCGGAAGTCGATGAGCTCCCGCTCCGATCCGGCGAGGAACGCGTCGAGTTCTCCCCGTAGATTACGCCCCCGCATTGGTCACCGTCCTATCCGCGCCGGCAGCCTTAGTCATCGACGCATCGTGCGACCGCCCGGAATCACACGACTCACGAGGCGGCCCGAAAAACGAGCGCCGCGCCGGTGGGCCTGATTGGTCGCCAGGAGACAGGCCGGCGCGGACTGATGAACGCCAGCACGGAAGCGGCCGGCCACTGTGAGGCCCCACCGGCGTGTTGACGATGCCATTGACCTTATCCCGCCTCCGACGCACCACGATGTCATCTCCGCCAAATGTTTTGCGCTCCCGGGGGGCGGTCCCGAGGCTCCTGACCCACTCGAGCCAGGAAGGATGGCCCGGATTGACTAGCCCCCCGCTGGACACTCCGGCCCCTTCCCCGTGCGGGAGGTGGCAGACTCCGGCGCCGTTGAAACATCGGCGACCCGGCAATTTCCGTGGCTCCAGGTACCAGTCATCGAACCAGACGGAGTGATGCAGGCAGGAGTAATGCGTGCTTCACTCCCATTATGATCATTAATATCCCATTCGGGGAGAAGCAATCCAGATTGAGCATCTTCGAACCGAACGAGGGGACCTTAGTGGTCATCCCGTCGCTTTCGCTGCCCCAAGGCGAGCTGCGCAGGATCACCGGCGCCCTGTGTTACGAGGAGCGGCTGCTCTTCCTCATCCTCACCCTCAGGCGGCCCGGCGTCGAGGTCGTCTATCTCTCCTCGACCCCCGTGGACACCGCGATCGTGGACTACTACCTGAGTTTCCTCGACGACCCCGACGAGGCCCGCTCGCGCCTGCAAATGATTAGTTTGGACGATCCCCACGACGGCCCCCTCACCCTGTCGCTGCTGCGCCGCCCCGACCTCCTCGACGGGCTGCGCGCGAGGCTCGGCCGTACGGGCGACGCCTGGATGGTGCCGTTCGTGGTCAGCGAGCACGAGGAGCGGCTCTCCGAGGCCCTCGACCTGCCGATCTACGGCCCGGCCACCGCCCTGGCCCACCTGGGCTCCAAGAGCGGCGGGCGGATGGTCGGCGAGGAGGCCGGGGTGCCGCTGGCCAGGGGCTTCGCCGACCTGCGCTCGCTGACCGAGGTGGAGCACGCCGCCCGCGCGCTGAGCCCCACCCCCCGGCTGATGGTCAAGCTCAACAACAGCTACTCGGGGCTGGGCAACGCCATCGTGGTCAGGGGGGACCGGCCTCTGGCGGCCAGCCCCACGAGCTTCTCGGCCCCCGGCGAGACCTGGTCGACCTTCGCCCAGAAGATCGCCGAAAGGGGGGCGGTGATCGAGGAGTTCATCGAGGACCGCCCGCTGTACTCCCCCAGCGCCCTGGCCAGGATCACCCCCGGAGGCGCCTACGACGTGGTCGCCACGCACGAGCAGATCCTCGGCGGCCCGAACCGCGACGTCTACAAGGGCTGCGTCTTCCCCGCCCGGCCCGAGTACCGGGCCGAGGTCGGGGAGTGCGCCAGGCGGATCGCCCGGGTCCTCGCGAGCCGGGGCGTGGTGGGGCTGTTCGGCGTGGACTTCTTCGCCGTCAAGACCGACGCCGGCTACCGCGCGCTGCTCTGCGAGATCAACCTGCGCATCGGCGGCACCACCCACCCCTTCGGGGCCGCGCTGCTGACCACCGAGGCCGCCTACGACCCCGAGACCGGCACGCTCATGCGCGACGGCCGGTCCAAGTACTACGTGGCGACCGACAACTGCGCCGCCGAGGGGCTGCTGGGCCGTACCCCCGGGGAGATCGTCAAGCTGCTCGACGACAGCGGGCTCGGCTTCGACCGCGAAAGGCGCACCGGGAACGTGCTGCACCTGCTGGGCGCGCTTCCGGAGTACGGGAAGCTCGGGTTCACCAGCATCGGGAACTCGGCCGAGGAGGCCCAGGACCTACACCGGAGGACGTTTCGAGCGCTGTGCGGACCCGCGTAGGCCGGCCAGGCCGATCCCGCCGAGGACGAGCGCCAGGACGAGGTTGACGGCGATCAGGATGCCGTGCACCACGTAGAAGGAGGTCGGGTGGCCGTCGGCGAGGTTGAAGCCGAGGTTGATCCATTCAAAGATCATGAAAACCGCCAGTCCGACCAGGAATCCGGCGATCTTTCGCGACATTTGCATGGCATCAGTATTCCTTCACACCATTGCGCCCCTGCTCAGGGCGTCACCGGCGTAGCGCGAACCGGCGCGAAGCTACCCTGTGATCATTATGGGGATCAGACACGTCGCGCCCGTCGGGGCGCTGCTGGCGGCGAACGCCCTGCTGGGCGTTCCCGCGCACGCCGACCGGGGGCCCATCGGAGGCACCGAGCTCGGCAGGCGGGGCCTGGTGGTCCCGGCACAGGCCGCGCCTCCCCCCAAGACGGCCGCGAAGTCCTACGTGATCGCCGACGCGGAGACCGGGGAGGTGCTCGCCGCCAAGGATCCCCACGGCCGCTACCTGCCGGCGAGCACGCTCAAGGCCCTGACCGCCCTCACCCTCATCCCGAAGCTCGACAAGACCATGAAGGTCAGGCCGAGCAGCCGGGCGGTGAACGAGGAGGGCAGCGCCGTGGGCCTGGTCTCCAAACCCATCTACACCGTGGACGACCTGTTCAGGGCGCTGATGCTGGTGTCGGGGAACGACTGCGCGATGGCGCTGGCCGAGGCCAACGGCGGCCTGACCAAGACCCTGCGGGAGATGAACGCCGAGGCCAGGCGGCTCCAGGCGTTCGACACGGTGGCCAAGACCCCGAGCGGCCTGGACAGACCCGGCCAGAGCAGCTCGGCCTACGACCTGGCGCTGATCGCCCGCGCCGGGCTGGCCAACAACGACTTCCAGCGCTACATCCGCACGAAGACGGGCAGGTTCCCCGCCCCCAAGGGCTACTACGAGATCGGCAACCACAACAAGCTGCTCTGGCGCTACCGGGGAATGATCGGCGTCAAGAACGGCTGGACCTCCAAGGCCCTGGGCAGCTTCATCGGCGCGGCCCGGCGCAACGGCCACACGATCATCGTGGCGATCATGCGCCATGACGGCTTCTTCTGGGACGACGTCGCCGGCCTGCTCGACTGGGGCTTCGCCGCCCGGGGCAGGGTCACCCCGGTCGGCCGTCTGGTGGACCCGCTTCCCCGGGCGACCGCCCCGCCGACCGCCCCGCCTCCGGCTCCCCTGGCCCAGCCCGCCGCCCGGCCGCGGCCGGAGAGGGACGGGGGCCCGCCCGCCGGGGTCTACGTCCTGGGCGCGGGCCTGCTCGGCGGCGCGGTCTGGCTGGTGTACGGCCTGCGCCGGCGCTCCCGCGGCGGGGGCGTCCGGGGAGGCTGAACGGAACGCCCGCGGGCGCCCGGGAACCTGAACGGGGATCTTGAACGGGGAATCTTGGAGCGGGGGTCCGGACGGGGGCCTGGGTACGGGCCCTACCCGGGCCCGGGACCCGGCGGAGGGGGCGCCGCGGGGATGGGAGTGGGGTCCGGCGGCGGGCCGAACGTGGCGGTCTCGGTCCAGGCCGCCGCGTAGAGGATCACCCGCACCGAGAGGTTGATCCACAGCAGCAGCCCGACCATCACCGCGAACACCCCGTAGATGGGGTTGTTGAGCGTCGTCGACAGAATCAGCGCGGCGAGCTGTTTCAGGGCGCCGAACCCGATCGCGCCGAGCAGGGCGCCGCGCAGCACCACCCGCGTGGGCTGCCTCGAACGCCCCAGCCAGCGCAGGATGATCAGAAAGACGACCGTGTCGGCGAGCAGGGCGACCAGCAGACCGGCGAGCCAGATCCCGATGCCGCCGAGCACCGAGTCCGACAGGCCGAGGAGTTCGGCCACGACCCCGCTCGCCTGGGTGGCGAAGCCTCCGACCAGCACCGAGGCGGTCATCGTGACGCCCACCAGGGCCAGGGCCGCCAGGTCGCGGAGCTTGGCCAGCAGGAAGTTGAGCGGCGGCTCGACGGTCATGGACATCTCGCGGAGCGCGCCGCGCAGGGCGTCGATCGCGCCGAGCCCGGCGTACAGCAGGCCGACCAGGCCGATGATCCCGGCACTGGCCCGGGCGTCGGCGATCTGCTGGATCGGAAGCTTGTCGGCCAGCGCGGGCAGGGTCTGGTCGATGGCCTTCTGCAGGGTCGCGATGGCGTCCGGCCGGATCAAGAGGAAGACGCCGAAGACGGCGAAGGCCAACGCGATGATCGGGAAGAACGACAGGAACGCGAAGTAGGTCACCGCTCCGGCCAGCTGCTCACCGGACTGCGTCTGGTAGCGCTGCACGGTCCTGATCAGGTGGTCGAACCAGGGCCACCGGACCCGTTCGGCGGTGATCTTCGTTTTTCCCCACTCACGGACCGTCCCGATCCGCTCTTGCACAGTTGTCACGCGCGTCATCTACCCAGCTGACGGCAGACCGTGCAGAAAAAGACATTGTGCAGAAAAGACGGCCACGCCCCTTTTGAGGCTTCGCGCGCCGCCGAACGGTGACCCGCACGCCACGGCCGGCCCACGCCCGCCCATGACCCGGGCCGCGGGCCGGGCCGTTCCCGGCGCCGGGAACGACCGGGAGGGGGCGCCCCGGGAAGGGTTACGAGGCGGGCAGGAAACCCACCCTGTCGCGCACCGTGGCCATGGTCTCGGCGGCCACCGCGCGGGCCCGCGCGGCGCCGACGGCGAGCATCCGGTCGAGTTCGGTCTCGTCGGCGAGGAGCTTCTCGGTCCGCTCCCGGATCGGCGTGAAGGTCTCCACGACGACCTCGGCGACGTCCTTCTTGAAGGCGCCGTACCCCTGCCCGGCGTAGCGGGCCTCCAGCTCGGGGATCGGGGTGCCGGTCAGCGCGGACTGGATGCGCAGCAGGTTGGTGACACCGGGCTTGTTCTCGTCGTCGGCGAGGACCTCGGTGCCGGTGTCGGTCACCGCGCGCATGACCTTCTTGCGGAGCGGGCCGGGCTGCTCCAGCACGTCCAGGATGCCGCCGGGCGAGGAGGAGGACTTCGACATCTTCGCCGTGGGGTCCTGCAGGTCGGTGATCTTCTCGACCTCCTTGACGATGTGCGGCCGGGGCAGCGTGAAGGTCTCGCCGAAACGGTGGTTGAAGCGCTGCGCGAGGTCGCGGGTGAGCTCCAGGTGCTGCTTCTGGTCGGCCCCGACCGGGACCGCGTCGGCCTGGTAGAGCAGGATGTCGGCCGCCTGCAGGATCGGGTACGTGAACAGCCCGACACTGGCCGAGGCCTCGCCGTAGCGGGCCGACTTGTCCTTGAACTGGGTCATCCGGGCCGCCTCCCCCATACCGGTCAGGCAGATCAGCACCCAGGCCAGCTCGCTGTGCTCACGGACGTGGCTCTGCACGAAGACCGTGGACCGCTCCGGGTCCAGGCCGGCCGCGAACAGCTGGGCCGCGGCGATCCGGGAGCGCCTGCGCAGGGCCTCGGGCCGATAGTCCACCGTGATCGCGTGCAGGTCGACGACGCAGTAGAACGCGTCGTTGCCCTCCTGCATGGCGACGTACTGCCGTACGGCGCCCAGGTAGTTGCCCAGGTGGAAGGAGTCGGCGGTGGGCTGGATTCCGGAGAACACACGGGGACTGGCCATAGAAGACAATTGTGTCAGCTATCGGGAGCGGCCGGTGCCTCCGGCGCGGAAGCCCGGCGTTTTATCCGGACCCGCGAGACCCTGCGGCCGTCCATGTCGGTGACCGAGAGCTCGAACCCCGGGATCTCCACCCGCTCGCCCAGCGCCGGCAGGTGGCCCAGCGCCGCCATGACGAACCCCGCGAGGGTCTCGTAGGGCCCCTCGGCCAGGCGGATTCCCGTCTCGGCCGCCACCACGTCGAGGTTGGCCAGGCCGTCGAGCTCCACCTCCCCGGCCGGCAGCACCACCTGCCGGTCGGCGACGTCGTGCTCGTCGCGGATGTCGCCGACCAGCTCCTCGACCAGGTCCTCCAGGGTGACGATGCCGGCCGTGCCTCCGTACTCGTCGACCACGATCGCCAGGTGGTGCCCCTCCCCGCGCATCTCCGACAGCGTGGCGAGCACCCGCTTGGTGGTGGGAACCAGCTTCACCGGGCGGATCGGCACCAGCTCGCTGATCGGCTCGACGGACCCGGTCAGCACCGGGTCGAGCAGGTCCCTGATGTGGATGAACCCCACGATGTCGTCGTAGGAGTCGCGGTAGACGGGGAAGCGGGAGTGGGGCATGGCCGCGGCCAGGACGGCGGCCTCGGCCAGCGCGGTGTCGGCGGCCATGAACTCCACCTCGGTGCGCGGCAGCATCACCTCGCGCAGCTGGCGCTTGCCCGCGGCGAAGACCTCGCCGATCAGGTGGCGTTCGTCGGCGGTGAGCTCGTGGTGGCCGACCACCATGTCGCGCAGTTCCTCGGTGGAGATCTCCTCACGGTCGGCCCGGGGGTCGCCTCCCAGCAGCCTGACCACGCCGTCGGTGGACTTCGACAGCAGCCAGATGATCGGCCGCGACAGCGCGGCCAGCCGGTCCAGGAAGGGCGCGACCAGCAGCGAGAGCCCCTCGGCGCGCTGCAGGGCGATCCGCTTGGGCACCAGCTCGCCCAGCACCAGCGAGAAGTAGGAGATCGCCAGGGTCACCATGACCAGGGCGAGCGGGGCGGCGACCCCCCGGGGCACCCCCCAGCCCGTCACGACCGGCAGGAGGTCCCTGGCGAGGGTGTCGGCGCCGAAGGCCGCCGACAGCAGGGTGGCGACGGTGACACCGATCTGCACCGCCGACAGGAAGCGGTTGGGGTCGCGGGCGAGCCTGGCCGCCCTCGCCCCTCTGCGGCCTCTGGTGTCGAGCCTGCGCACCTGGCTCTCCCTCAGGGAGACCAGGGCCATCTCCGCGGCGGCGAAGAACCCCCCGATCAGTACGAAAAGGAGGACGAGGGCGATGTTCGCCGGGACGCTGTTCACGAGACTGTCTCCGTCATGGCCGCCGTCCGTTCCGGCTGTGGTCCGACTGTGGCCGATATTCGATGTGCCAGCATATGCTGGCGATGGCCGTACAAAAATAAACACACCTAAACACCATCAAACAGGAGGCTCCGTGAAGCTGCTGGTCACCGGCGGTGCCGGATACATCGGTGGCGTCGTGGCGGCGCAACTCGTCGAGGCGGGGCACGAGGTCACCGTGCTGGACGACCTCTCCACCGGGCACGCGGACGCCGTCCCGCCCGGCGCCCGCTTCGTGGAGGCGACGATCACCGAGGCCGCCGACGTGCTGCCCGGCACGGACGCCGTGTTCCACTTCGCGGCCAAGTCCCTGGTGGGCGAGTCGGTGGAGCGGCCCGGCCTGTACTGGGCGCACAACCTGGGGGGCACCCTGGCCCTGCTGGACAGCATGCGGGCCGCGGGCGTCGGCCGGATCGTCTTCTCCTCCACCGCCGCCACGTACGGCGAGCCGGAACGCCACCCGATCCTGGAGACCGACCCCACCCGCCCCACCAACCCCTACGGCGCGTCCAAGCTCGCGGTCGACACCGCCCTGACCGCCTTCGCCAGGCTGTACGGCCTGGCCGCGGTGAGCCTGCGCTACTTCAACGTCGCCGGCGCCTACACCGCCGCCGACGGGCGGACCTACCGCGAGCGGCACACCGTGGAGACCCACCTGATTCCCAACGTTCTGGCCGTCGCGCGTCGCCTGCGCGAATCGGTCGGCGTGTTCGGTACGGATTACCCCACGCCGGACGGCACATGCGTGCGCGACTACATCCACGTCGCCGACCTCGCCCGGGCGCACCTGCTGGCGCTCGACGCCTGCTCGGAGGGCGAGCACAGGATCTACAACCTGGGCAACGGCACCGGCTTCTCGGTGACGGAGGTCCTGTCGGTCTGCCGCGAGGTCACCGGGCACGAGATCCCCGCGGTCGTGCGGGAGCGCCGTCCGGGAGACCCGGCGGTGCTGGTGGCCTCCTCCGAGAAGATCCAGCGGGACCTGGGCTGGAAGCCGGAGCGCGCGTCCATCCGGGAGATCGTCGCCGACGCCTGGGCGGCCCTGCCCCGCTGAGCGCCGCGAGGGAGGCGGCCACCGCCCCCGTCCCGCGGCGAGCGGGCGCTAACGCAGGCTGATGCGGGCCATGTTGTTGGCGGGGCGGCGGTCGCCCACCCGGGTGGAGTAGACCGTCGCCCGTGCCCGCGGCGCCCGCCGCGCGGCCCGGAAGGCGAGCCTGAGGTTGATCCGCCTGCCCGAGGCGACCGCGCCCAGCTCGCAGCCGACGTAGCCGGCGTAGGAGTGGCAGCGCGCCCCCCGCGCCGTGAGGAAGCGGGCCTTCATGGTGCGGAAGAAGACCGCGGCGTCCCTGACGATCCTGGGGCCGCGGTTGCGGACCGTCGCCTCCATCATCACCAGCCGGCCGGCGCGCGCCCTGCGCGACAGCCGCACCGCCAGGTCGGCGCCCTCGTCCACCGGCGTCGTCAGCAGGGCGACGTTGTCGGTCTCGTCGGGGTCCACGATCTCCGAGGAGAGCGTCGCCGTCGCCCGCAGCGGGCCGCGCGCGCCGGGGCGGACCATGCCGGTGATCGTCATCCCGCCGTCGGTCCCGGCCAGGACGTCCTGCCGCGAGGGGCAGACCACCTCGCCCGCCGTCGCTCCGGGAACGCACTCGGCGACGTTGACGCCGAGGATCTCCACCCCCGGCGGCAGCCGGACGGCGAGCAGCGGCAGCACCGCGTCCTCCGGGCCGGCGTTGTGCACCTCGACCCGGTAGGTCAGCGGCTGGCCCGGCTGCGCGAGCCGTGGCGAGGATTCCAGGCGCACGGACAGGTCCGCCCCCGTCCGCCCCTCCTCACCGGGCCCTTTCGGCCCCTGCGGCCCCGGCGGCGCCGTCCCCTGCGGCCCGACGAGTGCGAGACTGACAACCGCGGCGGCGAGCCGCGCCGCGCCCTGCGCCATGAACACCGATCCCCCGAACATCAGTGATCATTCAACGCCGGGAGCCCCGCTCCGGGCCTGACCGACACGCCGCCTGTCTTTCCCGGACCCTTCCCGGACCCTTCCCCGAAGAACGCCGAAGGGGCTCCGGCGCGCCGGAGCCCCTCGTGTCACGGAAAGTCAGATCAGGCCGAGCGCACGGACGGCCTCGCGCTCCTCCTGCAGCTCGCGCACCGAGGCGTCGATGCGCTCGCGGGAGAAGGCGTCGATCTCAAGCCCCTGGACGATCTCCCACCTGCCGTCGCGCGAGGCGACGGGGAAGGAGGAGATGAGGCCCTCGGGCACGCCGTACGACCCGTCGGACGGGATGGCGGCGGAGGTCCACTCGGTGCCGTTGACCCAGTCGAAGACGTGGTCGATCGCGGCGTTGGCCGCCGAGGCCGCCGAGGACGCGCCCCTGGCCTCGATGATCGCGGCACCGCGCTTGGCGACGGTCGGGATGAAGGTCTCCCGCAGCCAGGACTCCTCCACCTGCTCGGCCGCGATCTTGCCGCCGACCTCGGCGTGGAACAGGTCGGGGTACTGCGTGGCGGAGTGGTTGCCCCAGATCGTCATCTTCTTGATATCGGTGACCGGCACCTGGAGCTTGGCCGCGAGCTGGGACAGCGCGCGGTTGTGGTCGAGACGGGTCATCGCGGTGAAGCGCTCGGCCGGGACGTCCGGGGCGTGCTGCTGGGCGATCAGCGCGTTGGTGTTCGCCGGGTTGCCCACGACCAGGACGCGGATGTCGTCGGCGGCGTGGTCGTTGATGGCCTTGCCCTGCGGGCCGAAGATGCCGCCGTTGGCCTGGAGCAGGTCTCCGCGCTCCATGCCGGCCGTACGAGGGCGGGCACCGACCAGCAGTGCGACACCGGTGCCGTCGAAGGCCCGGTTGGCGTCGTCGGTGACGTCGATGCCCCGCAGCAGCGGGAACGCGCAGTCGTCGAGCTCCATGGCGGTGCCCTCGGCGGCCTTGACCGCCTGCGGGATCTCCAGGAGGCTCAGCGTGACCGGGACGTCGGCGCCCAGCAACTGGCCCGAGGCGATGCGGAACAGCAGCGCGTAGCCGATCTGCCCGGCCGCGCCGGTGACGGTGACCTTTACGGGAGTCTGGGCCATGACCTTCCCCCACTCGAAGGATGAATTCTGACGCTCGGATGTTACCCGCCCGGGGTCCCCGGCCCTTCAGGCGAGTGCCCCTTCGGGCGGGCGCCCGGTCCGCGCCCCGGGCGGCGGGGGCCGCACCCGGAGCGGGGACGGAGCCGGAGCGCCTACCCGCAACCGGCCCGGGCCGGAACGCCCCTCTCCCGGGTGGGGAAGCCGACCCGGGAGAAGTACCTGTCGAGCAGCCTCCCGACCGTGCCGTCCCGGTACAGGTCCCCGATCGCCTCGCGCACGACCTCGCAGGCGCGTCTGTCGCCCTTCCTGAGGGCCACGGCGTAGCGCTCGTCGGTGAGCTTGAGGCCGGCCACCCTCAAGGGGGTGCTCTCCCGGTTGGCGAACCCGGCCAGCACCAGGTCGTCCCCGGGGATCGCGTCGATCTTGCCGGCGAGGAGCAGGTTCACGCATTCGCTGTAGTTGGCGGCGTCGACCGGCGTCAGCCGCCTCACCCGGGCCTTCAGCGCGGCGACCGAGGTGCCGCCCCCGGGCCGGCAGATCCGCGTGTCCTCAAGGTCGGCGACCGAGGCGATCGGGGCCTCACGCCTGACGAGCACGTCGACGTGGGCCAGATAGTACGGCCCGGCGAACGTGACGGCCTCGGTGTCGTTGATCGAGTAGGTGGAGACGACCAGGTCGACCGCGCCCGAGGCCAGCAGCGCCGGCCGCTCCTCCCGCCGGGTGGCCCTGAAGGTCACCCCGCTCTCGGGCACTCCGAGGCGCTTGGCGATCCGGAGGGCGAGATCGACCTCGAACCCCTCCCACCGGCCGCCGTCGTTCAGCGCGATGCCGGGCAGGAAGTCACGCAGGCCGACGGTGAGCCGGCCCGTCTTCTCCGCCTTGTCCACCACCGAGGAGAAGCGGGTCGTGCCGGGGGTGGGCGTGGGGCCGGGCTGCCAGGCGCCGAACCCGGGGCGCCAGCCCGCGGCGTAGGCCGTCACCCCGGCGCTCGCGACCAGCAGGAGCGTCACGGCCACCGCGATCCAGCCGATCCGTCCCGGGCGCCGGGCCGGGGAGGAGGTCTCCGGACGCCCGGGGAGCGCGGTGGGGCCGGAGTGCCCGGAGGACGCCGGGTGCCCGAAGGACGCCGAATGCCCGGACGACACCGGGTGCCCGGTGGGCGCGATCAGGTCGCCGGCGGACGGCTGATGCCCGGGAAGCGCGATCAGGTCGCCGGTGGACGGCCGATGTCCGGGGGACACGTCCCGGTCAACGCCGGACGGCGGGGGCCGGCCCCCCGTGGCGAAGGGGCCCGGAACGGTCCTCGGTATGCGCAGGGGACTGGTGGCCTCCCCCGCGTCCGTGTCCTCGTCCTCGCCGGGAGAGGCCGGGACCTGGTCGGCGGCCTGCGCACCCTGGCCGAGCACGGCCGGGGAGGCGCTCGCGCCCTCGGGGTGGCCGAGCAGCCGCAGCAGGACGCGGTCGGCGGAGGGCCGTTCCGAGGGCGCCTTGGACAGCGCCGCGCGCGCCGCGCCGCGCAGCGGCTCGGCCAGGGCTTCGACGTCCACCTCGTGGTTGAGGATGCGGTTGAGCACCACCGCGATCGAGGACCCGGCGAAGACGGCCTCACCCGTGGCGGCGAACACGATGGTCGCCCCCCAGGCGAACACGTCGGTGTGCGGGCCGACGTCGCCGCCGGAGATCTGCTCGGGGGCCATGTAGGCGGGGGTGCCGATGGCCCGGCTGGTGATGGTGCCGGTGGAGTCGATGATGCGGGCGATGCCGAAGTCGACGACCCGGGGCCCGTCGGCGGCCAGGAGCACGTTGTCGGGCTTGAAGTCGCGGTGCACGATCGCGGCGTGGTGGATCGCGGTGAGCGCGGTGGCCGTGCCGATCGCCAGCCGTTGCAGCGCGGCGCCCCGGAGCGGTCCGTCGGACTCCACGGCCTCCCGCAGCGACCTGCCCTCGATGTACTCGCTGGCGATGTAGGGGGTGTCCCCCTCCAGGTCGACGTCCACGACGCCCGCCGTGCAGAACGGGGCGACCCGCTGGGCCGCCCGCGCCTCCCGGGCGAAGCGGGACCTCGCGACGGCGTCACCGGAGAACTTCACGTGCAGCAGCTTGATCGCCGCGCGTTCTCCCCGGGCGTTCTCCCCCAGGTAGACGACCCCCTGGCCGCCCTCGCCGATCCGGCCGACGACGCGGAACTGCCCGAGCCGGCGCGGCTCCCCCGCCTCCAGCGGCGCGATCTGCGGCATCGTCGTCCTTATGATCCGATGAAACCCTGACGTCCCAAACCTTACGATGCCAGGGCCTTCCGGCCACCGGATGAGGGGGACCTCACACCCCTTCGCGGCACGGCGTCTCCCCCGGTGGCGGGTCCCGGGAACGTCGACTCGCCCAATTACCGACAAATCAACCCAGGATGGCGTTCCAAACGCTTAGATCGCTACCGTTGACGTCCCTGAGCCAAGCCGGAGCCTCTCTCCCATGCGCCGATACACCGGATACCGCGACTTCGTCCAGCGCGATCAACGTACCCTCGTCGGCACGGCCCTGCTTCTCACCGGCAGTCACGACCAGGCCGTCCGCCTGGCCCTGTGGTCCCTGCGCTCCGTCGGGCTGAGCTGGCCCCCCACCCTGTGGGAGAACCCCACCGTCCACGCCCGGATCGCGATGTACCGGCGCTTCCTGCGCAGGCCCGCCTCCTCGGGGAGCACCGCGCTGGTACGGCTCCCGCCCCGGCGCCGCGTGCTCGTGGTCGCCTGCCTGTACGACGGCAGGAGCCACGCCGAGATGGCCACCGTTCTCGGACTGTCCCCCGAAAGCGTCGAGGCGGAGATCTCCGAGGCGGTCGCCACGCTGGGCAAGGGCGACGCCGCCCGCGTGGCGGCCCGGCTGGCCAGGGTCGCGGGCGAGGCGTCCGTCCCCGACCTCACCGCGCCGGCCCTGCGCGCGCTACGGCGGCGCCGCCTGCGGGGAGCCCTTCTCACCACGGCCGCGACGCTGGTCCCGATCGGCCTCATCGCCGCCTTCACCCTGCTCCAGCAGGGGGAGGTGTGGAACTCCGCGCTGGGCGAGCGCAACCGCTCCCACACGGCGGACACCGCACGGACGCTCGCGGGTGCGGAGCCTGGCCGGGCCCGGCCCTGGCGGGCACCGCGCACCTCCTTCGTGATCCGCTACGCCGTACCCGGCAGGTGTCCCGACGACGGCGCCTCCACCGACGGCAGGCCCGAGCCGTCCCGGGCGGGAAAGGTCACCTGCGCGGGCTGGACGCTGGGACTCGCCGGAACCGGCGAGGACCACCCGGCCCTGGAGAACGTGCGGTGCGAGCGTCCGGGGCACTGCGAGTCCACGGTGGAGGTTCCCGACGCGGCGCGGCACCTGGCCTACGGCGACGACCGGGGCCATCGGCCGCTGGAGCCGGCGATCAGCCGGGACGGGCGGCGTATCGCCTACCTCAGCGCCGTCGAGCACCGCTACGTCGCCCACGACCTGCGCACCGGCGAGCGGCGTTACCTGTCGCCCGTGCTGGCCCCCGCCGACACCGAGACGGGCACCGGGGTGACCCTCTCCCCCGGTGGGGAACGATTCACCGTGACGCTCGGCGGGCGGCGGCTGCGCACGGACTTCGCCACCGGTGCCGTGACCCCCCTGCCCGCGGGGCGGCCGACGGCGGCGGAGAAGGCGGCCGGCTGGCTGCGCGAGACCTACGGCCGGTGGCACGACTCCCCCAGCGGGCGGTACGCGGCGGCCGTCAGATCCGCCCAGGGCGCCGGCGACAGCCTCCACATCATCGACGCCGGAAGGCGGCGGGTGTTCCGGCGGCTCCCGCTTCCCTCACTCGGCGACCCCACCGCCGCGACGATCGTCGGCTGGCTGAACACCCGCGAGGTGGTCATCCGGATGACGGACAAGGCCGGAGGCGACCTCCTCGGCTTCTTCCGGGTGGACGGACCCACCGGGCGGATGCACCGCGTGGCGGGCCTTCCCGACGAGGACCCCGCGGACTCCGTCGTGCTCGGAGCCGTGACGGCCCCCTGACGCGACGGCCCTCCCGCACGGGGCTCAAGGGGGTGCGGCGCCGCCCGCGAGGCGAGATCTCAAGTCCCCCGCGCGGTGAGACCGTGCGGAGCCGCCCGCGGGGTGAGATCGTAAGGACCGCAAGGCGAGACCGTGAGGAGCCGGCCGCTCGCGGGGCGAGGCCCCCGGAGCACCGAAAAAGGGCCGCCCTCGGGCGACCCTGTCTCGGAGGTCATGGGGATCTCGGGTCTCGGGGATCTCGAGGTCCCCGGGGGTTTCGAGGAGGGCGACGGCGATCAGCCGGCCATCTTCTTCTTGAGGTTCTCGTCCAGGGCCGCCAGGAAGTCCTGGGTGGTCAGCCACGGGGTGTCGGCGCCGATCAGGAGGGCGAGGTCCTTGGTCATCTGACCGGCCTCGACCGTCTCGACGCAGACCCGCTCCAGCTTCTCCGCGAAGTCGATCACCGCGGGGGTGTTGTCGAGCTTGCCGCGGTGGGCCAGGCCCCGGGTCCACGCGAAGATCGAGGCGATCGGGTTGGTGGAGGTCGGGTTGCCCTTCTGGTGCTGACGGTAGTGACGGGTCACGGTGCCGTGCGCGGCCTCGGCCTCGACGGTCCGGCCGTCCGGGGTCAGCAGGACCGAGGTCATCAGGCCGAGCGAGCCGAAGCCCTGCGCGACGGTGTCGGACTGCACGTCGCCGTCGTAGTTCTTGCAGGCCCAGACGTAGCCGCCCTCCCACTTGAGCGCCGCGGCGACCATGTCGTCGATCAGACGGTGCTCGTAGGTGATGCCCGCCTCCTCGAAGTCGGCCTTGAACTCGCTCTCGAAGACCTCGGCGAAGATGTCCTTGAAGCGGCCGTCGTAGGCCTTCAGGATCGTGTTCTTCGTGGAGAGGTAGACCGGGTAGCCGCGGGACAGGCCGTAGCGCATGGAGGCGCGGGCGAAGTCGCGGATCGACTCGTCCAGGTTGTACATCGCCAGCGCGACACCGCTGCCGGGGAAGTCGTAGACGTCGAGCTCGATCGGCTCCGAGCCGTCCTTCGGGGTGAAGGTGAGGGTCAGGGTGCCCTCGCCGGGGATCCGCAGGTCGGTGGCGCGGTACTGGTCGCCGAAGGCGTGACGGCCGACGACGATCGGCTTGGTCCAGCCGGGGACGAGCCTCGGCACGTTGGACATGATGATCGGCTCACGGAAGATGACGCCGCCGAGGATGTTCCGGATGGTCCCGTTGGGGGACTTCCACATCTTCTTCAGGCCGAACTCCTCGACCCGCGCCTCGTCCGGGGTGATCGTGGCGCACTTGACGCCGACGCCGTACTGCTTGATCGCGTTGGCGGCGTCGATCGTCACCTGGTCGTCGGTGGCGTCGCGGTGCTCGATTCCGAGGTCGTAGTACTTCAGATCAACGTCCAGGTAGGGAAGGATCAGCTGGTCCTTGATGAACTGCCAGATGATCCTGGTCATCTCGTCGCCGTCAAGCTCGACGACCGGACCCGTTACCTTGATCTTGGGCATGCGTGTGGTTCCCCTTCTGAACTAACACTGGCCAGACAGTCCTTTTGAGGCTCACTGGCCGTTGAGGCTATCGGACCGGGACGATCGCCCCGCGACCGCCCGGTCATCCGGCTCAGCGCGGCATGAGCCATGGGTATTGCAGGAGCAGCGAGCCGGCCATCAGCGCGGCGCCGAAGAGCGCGAGCGTGAGGGCGTCGGTCGTCCCGCGGCGTACGGCGAGACGTCCCCCTCCGGACAGCCGGAACACGGCGCCCAGCACCATGACCGCCCCCAGGGAGAAACCTCCCCACTCCGGGTCGAACAGCACGGCGAAGACCACGGCGAGAACCGCGCCCGCCAGGATCAGCGGGTACGGTCCCCACCGCTCACCGGTCGCGCTCACCGCGCGCATCCGCGACCGTCTCCTTCCACGGCTCCCGCCGCGACTCTTTCCATGGCTCCTTCCAGGGCTCTCTCCGTAGCCCGTTCCACGGTCTCCTTCACCGCTCTCCGCCGGGTGCCCCGGGGCACGTCCGTGCCCGCGGGGCCCCGGCTCACCGTCGGCGCCTGTGTCGTTGACGTCCATGGTCGTCGCGTCCGTCCGGCCGTCCCTCGGCTCGTCGCTCGCGCCCGGCTCATCGCTCGTCGATCGGCTTCCACTTCTGGTCGCGCTCGCCGATGTACTCGCTGTCCGGGCGGATCAGGCGGTTGTCGGCGTGCTGCTCGATGACGTGCGCGGTCCACCCCGACATCCGGCTGACCGAGAAGACGGGGGTGAACAGGTCGGTCGGGATGCCGAGGTAGTGGTAGACGGTCGCGGCGTAGAAGTCCACGTTCGGGTAGAGACCCTTGGTCTCGAAGACGACCTCCTCCATCTCCTTGGACATCCGGTAGTACCGGTCGTCGCCGGAGTTCTCCGCGAGCTCCTGCGACATCCTGCGCAGGTGCGTGGCGCGCGGGTCCTCGGTCTTGTAGACGCGGTGCCCGAAGCCCATGATCTTCTCTCCGGCGGCGAGCCGGTCGCGCACGGCCTGGGCGACGCCGTCCGGGTCGAGCGACTCAAGCGTCCGCATGACCTGCTCGTTGGCGCCGCCGTGCAGCGGGCCCTTGAGCGTGCCGATGGCGGCCACGATCGCCGAGTGCATGTCGGACAGCGTCGCGGCGCAGACCCGGGCGGCGAAGGTGGAGGCGTTCATCGTGTGGTCGGCGTGCAGGACCAGGCAGGCGTCGAAGACCTCGACCTCGTGCGCGCTGGGAACGCGCCCGGTGATCTGCAGCAGGAAGTTCGCGGCGATGCTCAGCCCCGGGTCGGCGTCCGGGATCGCGGCGCCGGTCCTGGCCGCGTGGTAGCGCGCCACGAGGATCGGTTGCTGGGCGGTCAACCGGGCGGCCTTGCGCAGGTTGGCCTCGGGGGTGTTGGAGTCCTTGTCCCGGTCGTCGGCCGCGGCCAGCGAGACCAGCGTGCGCAGCGCCTCCATGGGCGCCTGCTTCTCGGCGATCTCCGGGATGTTCGCCTCGGCGAGGGTTCCGAGGTCACGCCCCCGGACCAGCTCCGCCGCGTAGTCGTCCAGTTGCTCCCGGTTGGGGAGCCGTCCGCGCTGCAGCAGATGCGCGGTTTCCTCGAACGTAGCGCGGCCGGCCAGGTCGTGGATGTCGTAGCCACGGTAGAAGAGACGGCCGGCCTGACCGTCGATGTCGCTGAGCGCTGTGGACGCGGCCACGACATCGGCGAGGCCTTTTGTGGGCTTGTCCGCCATGAGTGTTTCCTCCGCTTATCTTGAGGCGAAGTCTACCTGTGAGCAGCGGAAACCTTCTCGGGTGGTCAAGACCAATTTCATGAGAGATTCTCCTCACGGCAAAGAAGATTCCCCATCCCCTCGTTTGGGTAAGCCGCATCTGTAGGAATAGTTACGGCGGGCTAGCTGGGGAGGAACTGCCGTGGAGGGGCCGTTCATACGCATCGAGGACACAGGCGAGGTGGTCCCGTTGCGCCCCGAGATCACAACGATCGGACGCGGACGGGGAGTCGACATCCGGCTCAACGATCCGAGCGTGTCCCGGCTGCACGCGGAATTCGTCCGGCGTGGACCCTACCTGTATGTCGTTGACCTGGGCCTGTCCCGCAACGGCACACGGGTGAACGGCAGGCCGATCGCCCGGAGGGTGCTTGACGACGGCGACGTCGTCTCCTTCGGGGCCGCAAGGGGCAGGATAGGCGGAGTCCCCCGTGAGGACTTCGCCCCGGAGGTCGAGCTTCGCCGCGCCGCGGCACCGGAGCTGACCCGGCGAGAGGTGGACGTTCTGACCTCACTGTGTCGTCCGGCGTTGTCGGACGAAGCGTTCGTCGCACCCGCCACCGCGCGGGAGATCGCCGACGACCTGGTGGTGACGGAGGCGGCGGTCAAGCAACACCTGCTGCGCCTCTATCAGAAGTTCCGGATCCCCGAGGGGACCAACCGGCGCACCAGGCTGGCCAACGAGGTCGTCGCTTTGGGACTGGTCAGGCCGACGCCGGTGGTGCCACCGCAGCGCGCCCCCGGCCCTCCTGAGTCCCAGCCGACGGCCACGACAACGGGACGCCGGGCCTCCTAGCCCGGCTTCCCGCGGATCACCTGCCGGGCGACGTGCCCGTCCTCGCGGCCCGCCTCATCGGCGGTCCGCGGGCTCGGCGCCGCCGTCCGGTCTCCCATGCCCCGCGGACCGCGCAGGCGGTCCGCGGGGGTCACCCGGCGGCCCGCTCGGCCGCCTCGACCACGTTGGTGAGCAGCAGGGCCCGGGTCATCGGGCCCACGCCTCCGGGGTTGGGGGTGAGGAAGCCCGCGACGTCCGCGACGTCGGGGGCGACGTCACCGGTGATCCTGCCGTCGACCCGCGAGACGCCGACGTCGAGCACGGCGGCGCCGGGCTTGACCATGTCGGCCGTGATCAGGTGGGGCACACCCGCGGCGGCGACGACGACGTCGGCGCGGCGGACGTGCGAGGCGAGATCCTGGGTGCCGGTGTGGCACAGGGTGACGGTGGCGTTCTCCGAGCGGCGGGTCAGCAGCAGGCCCAGCGAGCGGCCCACGGTGATGCCCCGCCCGACCACCACGACCTCGGCGCCCTTGGTCGGCACGCCGTACTCCTGCAGGAGCAGGACGATGCCGCGCGGGGTGCAGGGCAGCGGCGCGTCGACCATGTGGACCAGGCGACCCAGGTTGACCGGGTGCAGGCCGTCGGCGTCCTTGGCCGGGTCCATCCGCTCAAGCAGCGCCATGGTGTCCAGGTGGCGGGGCAGGGGAAGCTGGACGATGTAGCCGGTGCACGCGGTGGAGGCGTTGAGCTCGTCGATCACCGCCTCGACCTCGGCCTGCCCGGCGGTCGCCGGCAGGTCCTTGCGGATGGAGGAGATGCCGACCTCGGCGCAGTCACGGTGTTTTCCGGCCACGTAGATCTGGCTGCCCGGATCGTCGCCCACCAGGACGGTGCCGAGCCCCGGGGTGACACCCCGCTCCCTCAACGCGGCCACCCTGTCCGCGAGGTTCGCCTTGATCTTCGCCGCGACGGCCTTGCCGTCAAGAATCTGCGCGCTCATACCCTCAATCCTTCCACGAGATCATCCGCGGCCGGCCTCACGCCTTTCGATGATCCTCCGCGTGAACGGGATGAACTCCATGGCCTTCCCCCCCAGGTAGGCGGCGCCGAGGGCGAGGATGAGGAGCACCCAGGGACTCTCCCAGAACCCGTTCATCATCGCGAAGACGGTCAGGACGGGACCAAGGAAGGGCATGGGGGTCTCCAAGGAAGGCACGACGAGAACGCTTCACCCTAACCGCGTCGTAAACCTTCTTTGACCCGGAAATTCTGTCTGATAGGTCACTTTTTCCTCTCCTGCCTACGGCCGCCCCACACGTGCGGCGGCCGTACGGCGGAGACGTCGAGGACCGTCCGGAGGTCAGTGGAAGAAGTGGCGGGCGCCGGTGAAGTAGAGGGTGACCCCGGCGGCCTCGGCCGCGGCGATCACCTCCCCGTCCCTGATGGAGCCGCCGGGCTCGACGATCGCCCTGACACCGGCGTCGATGAGCACCTTCGGGCCGTCGGCGAACGGGAAGAAGGCGTCGGAGGCCGCCACCGCCCCCCGGGCGCGGTCACCGGCGCGCGAGACCGCGAGCTGCGCCGAGTCGACCCGGTTGACCTGGCCCATGCCCACCCCGACGCTCGCGCCGCCCGCGGCCAGCAGGATGGCGTTGGACTTCACCGCGCGGCAGGCCCGCCAGGCGAAGGCCAGGTCGGCGAGAACCTCGGCGGAGGCGGCGGGGCCGGCCTTGAGCTCCCAGGCGGAGGGGTCGTCGCCGGGGGCGTCCACCCGGTCGGCGCTCTGCACCAGCAGGCCGCCGTCGATCCCGCGGAACTCGGTCGGGTTGCGCGGCCCCTGCGGGCAGGCGAGCAGGCGGAGGTTCTTCTTGGCGGTGAGGACCTCCAGTGCCTCGGGGGTGAACGACGGGGCCGCCACGACCTCGGTGAACACCTCCGCGATCTGCCGGGCCAGCGCCTCGGTGACCTCGCCGTTGACCGCGATCACGCCCCCGTAGGCGGAGACCGGGTCACAGGCGTTGGCCTTGCGGTGCGCCTCGGCGACGTCGGCGCCGACCGCGATGCCGCAGGGGTTCTGGTGCTTGATGATCGCCACGGCGGGACCGGTGAAGTCCCACGCCGCCCGCCAGGCGGCGTCGGCGTCCAGATAGTTGTTGTAGGACATCTCCTTGCCGTGGAGCTGCTCGGCGTTCGCCAGCCCCTCGGTGCCCGCCGCGTAGAGGGCGGCGCTCTGGTGCGGGTTCTCGCCGTAGCGCAGCGGCGACCGAAGCGTCCACGTGGCGCCCGTGTAGCGCGGCCAGGAGCCCGGCTCGGCGGCGTAGACGTCGGCGAACCAGGAGGCCACCGCGTTGTCGTAGGCGGCGGTGTGGGCGTAGGCGGCGGCGGCGAGCCGGCGGCGGTCGGTGAGGGTGAACCCGCCCTCGGCCGCCGCGGCGAGCACCTCCCCGTAGGTTCCGGGGTCCACCACGACCGCGACGGTGCCGTGGTTCTTGGCCGCGGCGCGGATCATCGCGGGGCCGCCGATGTCGATCTGCTCGACGCACTCGTCGTCGGAGGCACCGGAGGCCACGGTGTCCCGGAACGGGTAGAGGTTGACCACCACGAGCTGGAAGGGGGCGATCTCCAGCTCTTCGAGCTGCTTGACGTGGGCCGGGTTTCCGCCGTCGGCCAGCAGGCCGGCGTGCACACGCGGGTGCAGGGTCTTGACGCGGCCGTCCAGGCACTCGGGAAAACCGGTCAGCGCCTCGACCGGGGTGACGGGAACCCCGAAAGAGGCGATCGCGGCGGCGGTGCCGCCGGTGGAGACGATCTCCACGCCCTCGGCGTCGAGCCCGCGGGCCAGCTCCTCCAGCCCGCTCTTGTCATACACCGCGATCAACGCGCGCCGGATGGCGATGCGGGTCACTTCGTGCTCCTCCTACTTGGGTTCCGGTTTTCCTGGCCCCGGCTCATCCACCGGGTGTCCGAGACGGACGAGCCGTCCGGTCACCGTCCAGCCCTCACGGGCCATTCGGCCGACGGTCGCCACGAGCAGGTCTCGCTCGACGGTCTTGATGCGCTCGTGCAGGGTCTTCTCATCGTCGGCGTCGAGCACGGGCACCGCCGCCTGGGCGACGATCGGCCCGGTGTCGACCCCGGCGTCGGCGAGCATCACGGTGCAGCCGGTGATCCGCACACCGTGGGCGAGGGCGTCGCGGACGCCGTGCGCCCCGGGAAAGGAGGGCAGCAGCGCGGGGTGGGTGTTGAGCACGGGGAAGGCGTTCAGCGTCGGTGCCCCGAGGATCTTCATGAACCCGGCGCAGACCACCAGGTCGGGCCGGTGGCCGGCGATCCGCGCTGCGATCGCGCGGTCCCAGGCGTCTCGCGAGGGGTGGTCGGGCAGCCGCTCCACGAAGGTCGGCACTCCGGCGCGTTCCGCGCGCGCCAGCCCCTCGATGTCGGGACGGTCGGCCCCCACCGCCACAACCCTGGCCCCGTACGCCTCGTCCGCCGAGGCGTCCAGAAGGGCCTGTAGGTTGGTTCCAGAACCGGACACGAGAATCACAAGCCGAGCGGCCTGGGACGACACCGACGGACTCCATTCGGACGGGAACTCAACGTCGCTGCAAGGGTATCGGCCGGTGTTCCGTGACGACGCAAGGAGGTCAGTTGACGACACCCGTCCAGGCGAAGCCGGCGGAGAACGCGGGACGACGGGCGCTGTGGCTCGCGTTCGCCTCGGTGGTGATGACCTTCGCCCTTCCCCTCGCGGGACTCGTCATGTCGCTCTTCGCCCTCGTCGTCTCCGTACGGGCGATCCCGGCCCTGCGCTCGGTGAGGCGATCGGCGACGGCCGCCGTCGTCGGCGTCGTCATGGCGTCGCTGGCCCTGCTCGTCTCCCTGGCGGTCAGCGGGATGCAGTTCTACTTCGGTGACGAGCTGTCCGCCTACACCGAGTGCCGCAAGGGCGCGGGCACCATCACCGCCCAGAACGAGTGCGTGGAGCACCTCGAACGGTCCATGGAGAAGAAGATGCCGTTCGTCCAGCCCGGCCAGGTGCAGTTCCCCTTCCCGCCCTGAGTCCCCCTCCCTCCCCTGCGCCGGCGGTCCCGTCCCCCGGGGGGCGGGACCGCCGGGGCGGCGGGTTTTCAGTCGCGGTCCCAGGCGTAGGGGTCGAGATAGATCACGTGGCCGCCCTTGTCGTCGGACTCGTCGACGATGTCGCGCCGGGGCGGGCGCGGGGGCTCGCGGCGGGGGACCTTCCGCGGCATGTCGGCGGGGACCGAGGCGTGTTCGTCCTCCCAGTCGTCCCTGATGACCGGGATCGGCTGGGTTTCGCACTCGGTGGCGTCCATCCAGTGGCCGGGGAGCGCGCGGCGCTCGCCCGGCTCGGCGAGCCCCACCCTTCCGGCCACCGACCCCGCCGCCCTGGCGAGCCTCACGCCCGCCCTGCGGACCGGAGCGGTGGCCGTGCCGACCTTCTCGGCGGCCCTGGTCACGGCCGCGTCGTGTCCTCGGAAGATCATCCACCAGTTGGCCAGCCCCGCCGAGATGGCGGCGGCGATGCCGACCTCCAGCGTCACCGAGAGCATGACCTCCCACGGGGAGGGACCCACCTCGGCGAGCCTGGCCCCGCCGAGCGAGCCGCCGGACAGCGCCGCCAGCACGCCGGCGGCCGTACCGGTCACCAGACCGCAGGCGAACCCCCACAAGGGGGCGCCCTCGTAGGAGGGCGAGGGGGCGATCCGTGCCCCCACGACCCCGGCCACCGCCCCGGCGGCGAACGGCAGCGCGACCACCGCCATCACCCACGCCGGGGTGGGGCCCGACTCCGGCAGGGCCCCCAGGATCGGCAGGCTGGGCATGGTGCCGAGCTGCACCCCCGTCGGGGCCACCAGCGTGCCGGTGCCGACGGCGAAGCCGGGGCCCGCGATGTAGGCCATCCCCCACACGACCGCGTTGAGCAGGTAGAACATCTGGACCAGCAGGAGCAGCAGGCCCCCGACGAAGCCGGGCGACAGGATCTCCGACAGCGCCCGGACCTCGTCGAAGTTGACCGCGATCGCGCCGAGCACCATGACCGCGCCCGCCACCAGCATGATCCCCAGCGCGGCGGCGGAGCCCACCACGAGCGCGCGCAGCCGTTCCGGCAGCAGGCGGAGCATGGACCGCCACGGCCCGATCGTCCTGGCGGTGGCCAGCGAGCCCGCCAGGAAGGCCAGCAGCAGGTGGCTGACCAGCACGTCGCCGAGGAACGGCTGGGTGATCTCATTGCGGGTGACCAGCCCGACCACCCCCGCCAGCAGCGCGTACGGCGCCGCCAGTGAGACACCCGCCTGGGCGACGAGCAGGAGCTGCGCCCGGCGCCGGGCGTGGGCCTCGCTCCGGGGGCTGTTGCCCGGCAGCCGGGCCGGCAGCCGGAGCCGCAGGTCGGCGTCCCTGGCCATCCAGATCCCGGCACGGTACAGCAGGAGGGCGGGCAGCACCGTCAGCCCGAGCGGCAGCAGGCCGACCGATCCTCCGGGGATCGCGAAGGCCGCGTGGTGGGCCGCCAGCCAGAGCTGCGCGGCGGTGCGGAACACCCCCGGCAGCCCGGAGCCGAAAGCGCCCCGGGGGGAGGCGATCCACCCGACCAGGGTGAGGGTGGTGAGCACCGCCAGGCCCACGCCGAGGGTCCAGCCGGCGGCGAGCATCCCGGAGACGGGAAGCGGCCGGCGGACGTCGTCGTCACCCGTGACGCCTGGCAGGGGGAGGCGGCTGAGGACGTTGCGGGGAGCCATCCGGAGCTGATCGAGAAGGGCCGTCACAGTAGTCGATGGTCTCAGGAGCCTCCGGGTCGGGAAGACTCCTTCGCCCCGCGTGTCGCGTGCCGTACGGCCCGCCCGGCGGCCGGGGCCCGGGGGAGGCGCCCCGGCGAGGACCGCGCGCACGAGAAGGCGCCCCGCGGAGAAACCGGGGCGCCTCGCTCGCGAGAAGGGATGCGGGGGCTAACGCGCCTGCATGATCTCCCGCATCAGGCGGGCGGTCTCGCTCGGGGTCTTGCCGACGCGGACGCCGACCTTCTCCAGGGCCTCCTTCTTGGCCTGGGCGGTGCCGGCCGACCCGGACACGATCGCACCCGCGTGGCCCATGGTCTTGCCCTCGGGGGCGGTGAAGCCGGCGACGTAGGCGACGACCGGCTTGGTCACGTGCTGCTCGATGTAGGCGGCGGCCCGCTCCTCGGCGTCGCCGCCGATCTCGCCGATCATCACGATCGCGTCGGTCTCGGGGTCGTCCTGGAACGCCTGGAGCGCGTCGATGTGCGTGGTGCCGATGACCGGGTCGCCGCCGATGCCCACGGCGGTGGAAAAGCCGAAGTCCCGCAGCTCGTACATGAGCTGGTAGGTGAGCGTTCCCGACTTCGACACCAGGCCGATGCGGCCGGCGGTGGTGATGTCGGCGGGGATGATTCCGGCGTTGGAGGCGCCGGGGGAGGCGATGCCGGGGCAGTTGGGGCCGATGATGCGGGTCTTGCCGCCCTTGGCGACGGCGTAGGCCCAGAACTCGGTGGTGTCGTGAACCGGGACACCCTCGGTGATGACCACGCAGAGCGGGATCTCCGCGTCGACGGCCTCCTTGACGGCGTTTTTGGTGAACGCCGGGGGCACGAAGACGACCGACACGTCGGCGCCGGTCTCCTTGATCGCCTCGGCGACGGTGCCGAAGACCGGCAGGCCCTCGTGGGTGGTGCCCGCCTTGCGGGCGTTGACGCCGCCGACGACGCGGGCGCCGGAGGCGAGCATGCGGCGGGTGTGCTTGGTGCCCTCACCGCCGGTCATGCCCTGAACTATGATCTTGCTTTTCTCGGTCAGCCAGATAGCCATTACGCACCTACCGCGGCGAGCTGGGCGGCGCGCTTGGCCGCATCGTCCATGGTGTCGACCAGTTCCACGCCGGAGAGCCCGGCATCGGAGAGGATTTGCCGCCCGAGGTCGGCGTTGTTGCCGTCCAGGCGGACGACGAGCGGGCGGCTGACGGCCTCGCCGCGGCTCTCCAGGAGCTGGAACGCCGAGACGATGCCGTTCGCGACCGCGTCGCAGGCGGTGATGCCGCCGAAGACGTTCACGAAGACCGACTTCACGGACGGGTCGGAGAGGATGATCTCCAGGCCGTCGGCCATGACCTCAGCCGAGGCGCCGCCGCCGATGTCGAGGAAGTTGGCGGGTTTGGGGCTGCCGGGGAACGCCTCACCGGCGTAGGCGACGACGTCGAGGGTCGACATGACCAGGCCGGCGCCGTTGCCGATGACGCCCACGCTGCCGTCGAGCTTGACGTAGTTGAGGTCCTTGGCCTTGGCCGCCGCCTCCAGGGGGTCCTCGGCGCTCTTGTCCTCAAGGGCCGCGTGCTCGGGCTGGCGGAAGGAGGCGTTGGCGTCGAGGGTGACCTTGCCGTCGAGGGCCTTCACCTGGCCGTCGGCCGACAGGATCATCGGGTTGACCTCGACCAGGGTGGCGTCCTCGTCGACGAAGGCCGCCCAGAGCTTCTCGATCAGCTCGGCGGCGCCGTCCAGCGCCGCCTCGGGCAGGCCGCCGGCCACGGCGATCTCGCGGGCCTTCTCGCGGTCGACCCCCTCCAGCGGGGAGACGGGGATCTTGGCGACCTTCTCGGGGGTGCTGTGCGCGACCTCCTCGATGTCCATGCCGCCCGCGGCGGAGCAGATGGCGAGGAAGGTGCGGTTGGCACGGTCGAGCAGGAAGGAGAAGTAGTACTCCTCCGCGATCGCGCTGGCCTCCTCGATCAGGACCTTGTGGACCGTGTGGCCCTTGATGTCCATGCCGAGGATCTGGGTGGCCTTCCGCTCCGCGTCGGCGGCGTCGTCGGCGACCTTCACGCCGCCCGCCTTGCCACGGCCACCGGTTTTGACCTGTGCCTTGACGACGACTCGGCCGGTCAGCTCCTCGGCTGCCGCGCGTGCCTCCTCCACGGTGTGCGCGACGATGCCGCGCGGCACCGGGATGCCGTACTCCGCGAAGAGCTCCTTCGCCTGATGTTCGAACAGGTCCACGAGGGTCCGTCCTTGCTTGTCCGGCTTGTGTACATATTTCGGCGGGCCGGCTCCGTACTGTGAGGGGAGCCTGGCGTTTTTGCGCCAATGAAGCCTAGCCCCCCGCGCCGCGTGGCCAGGTCACCGGGTCCTTAAACGGGAGCGGGGATCGCGCTCCGCACCCACTCGACGATCTCATGGGTGGTCGCTCCGGGGGTGAAGATCCGGGCAACTCCCATCCGTTCCAGTTCGGGCATGTCCGCGTCCGGGATGATCCCGCCGCCGAACACCACGATGTCGCTCGCGTCGTGCTCGCGCAGCAGCTCGATCACCTTGGCGAAGAGCGTCATGTGCGCGCCCGACAGCACCGACAGCCCGATCGCCGCCGCGTCCTCCTGGATGGCGGTACGGACGATCTGCTCGGGCGTCTGGTGCAGGCCGGTGTAGACGACCTCCATCCCGGCGTCGCGCAGCGCCCGCGCCACGATCTTCACCCCCCGGTCGTGCCCGTCCAGCCCCGGCTTGGCGATGACGACGCGAGTCCTCGGCTTGCTGTCCATGCAGGACCTCCTGTCCAGAGACCACGTAGAGCTGTCCGCAGCGTAACCGGCGGCGGCGCGCCGGTCTTCGGGGGCCGTACGAAACCGCGTCCCTCACCGGCTCCCCCTCGCCTTCCCCTCTCCCCCTGTCCTCCCCGCCGCCGGCTCCCCCGCCTCCCGTCCTCCCCTCCCGCCGGACGGCAGGGGCCCAAGGGGGGTGTCGTCACAGATCCCACATTTTCATTTACTAAATGTCATCTTTAAGGCGCCAAAAGAGCACAGAGGCCCCGCGATGGATATCCACCACTAATTCACCTCTCCGCAAAAATATGATGTTTTCACATGATCTAGATATGCAAGAATGCCTTCGCCCCTCCCACACGAGGTGGAAGGGGATTATGGAGGGCATTTCCGTTGAAGCAATACATCGCCGGTGTGGCCTGCGTGGCCACGGCCGTGCTGACCGCTCCCGCGCTGACGTCGACCGCGTACGCGGCCCAGCCCGGCGACCCGGTGACCGCGCTGAAGAGCCGGATCCGCAGTGGCCACGGTGTGAAATTCGCCGACATCACGAAGATGAGCGACTCATCGGGGAATAAGAAGGTCTTCGCCCAGCGCAAGGGCGTTTTCCGGTTCGGCACCTCCGGAATCGCCGCCTCCGACCAGACCGGCAGGCTGCGGTTCACCAAGAGCGAGATCGACGCGCTGACCGGGGGAAACGAGGAGGAGCCGTCGAAGTGGCTGACCGGGCTGGCCAAGCCGGAGCGGGTCATCCGCATCGGCAACGTCACCTACGTCTCGGGGGGCGTCTTCGGGGAGTACCTCCCCGAGGACAAGTCCTGGCTCCGGCTCCCCGTCCCCTCCCTCGGCGCCACCGGAACGACGAGCCAGGTGGTCAACGTCGCCGAGCCGGCGACGCTCAAGGCACTGCTGGCGCACGCCACCCAGAGCGCCGGTTCCTATCGGGGGAAGATCACCTTCGGTGAGCTGTACAGGGTCTCGCCGTGGTTCAGGGCGGCGACGATGGCCCCGCCGACCGGCAAGGCCAAGAAGACCGTGGTGAGCTGGAGCCTGTCGGTCGACGCCAACCGGCTCGCCAGGCGGCTGACGGCGACCTACCCTCTCGGCGCCGGCGGCGTGAAGCTGACGGTCGAGACCGACTACAGCGGCTGGGGGTCACCGGTCACGGTCAAGGCCCCGCCCGCCGACCAGGTCGCCGGGCCCCGTGACCTCCAGGACGGGATGAAGGCCGACGACTCGCCGATTCCGCTCCTCACCCCCTGAAACCCGCCCCACCCACCGAACCCCGAAGGGGCCGATCCCGTCACGACGCCCGGCGGGCACCGCCCGCCGGGCGTCGCGGCCGGGTGCCGGGCCAGGGGCCGATCCGGGCGCCGATGGAATGCCACTTCATGACACGACATGTCCTGAAGTGAGAAAGAATCTTGGTCCCCCCTCCGCGACGCCGCGAGGACCTATCCCGGGAGGACCTCCTCAATGAGGCCAACGATCGCCACCCTGGCCGTCGTCACCACGACGGCACTGGCCGCCCCCGCCCTGCTGACCGCGTCCCCCGCCACCGCCGCCACCCCGGCCGTCGCTCTCGCCCCGGCCGTCGCCTCCGCCACCGACCCCGTGCCGGCGCTCAAGCGTCGGTTCCGCGCACACCGGGGAGTGAGGCTCTCGGAGAAGACCAAGCTCATCGGCACGGCCGGGAAACCACGGTCGATCTTCAGCCGCCGCTCCGGTGTGCTGGAGTTCGGCCGCGCGGGTGTGATCGCCTCCGACCTGACCAGCACCTACAACCTGCCCGACCGCGACAGCGAGCTCAGGGGCGTCTTCGTCCCCTCCCGCACCGTCACGGTGAAAGGCGTCTCCTACACCTCCGGCGGGATCTTCGGCGACTCCCTGCCCGAGGGGAAGAAGTGGCTGCGTGACACGGGCGGCGGGCTCTCCCTGGTCAACCCCGCCCAGCAGCTGCTCAACCCCCTGGAGCCCGCGACGCTGAAGGCGGCGCTGGCCCACACCGCGAGCAGACGCCCCGGCGGGACGTGGGACGGCGTCCGGACCGTCGTCCACACGGGCTCGATCACCCTGGGCGAGCTGTACCGGATCTCCCCCGCCCTGCGCGCCGCGCTGGGCGCCAAGCCCTCGGCCACCTCGGCCGCGCTGCCGGTGACCTGGCGGCTCCACATCGGCCCCGACGGGCTCATCCGCCGGGCCGTCTCCTCCTACACCCAGACCTTCCGGGGCCTGACCAGCGCCGACCTCACCTACCTCAACGACAGCCGCTACAGCTCCTGGGGAATCCGGACGGCCATCAAGCCCCCGCCCGCCGGTCAGGTGGCCGACTTCGACGAGCTGAAGGTCGGCGACGCGCACGACGAGACGCCCCTGCCGATCTTCGGCGGCCTCGGCGGCTGACCCTCCCGGCCGCGCCCCTCAGAGCTTCTCGATCGGCGCGTAGGCCAGCAGCAGGGTCTTCTCGCCGCCGCTCCCGAAGTCGATCTTCGCCTTCGCCTTCTCGGCCAGGCCGTCCACCGACAGGACCGTCCCCAGGCCGAACCGGTCGTGGGTGACCCGGTCGCCGGGCGCCAGGACGGGGACCCGGCGGCCACCGGCCTTGCCGCCCGCCGCCGGACGCGCCTCGCGGCGCGCGGTGGCCGCGCTCAGCGCGCTCTTGCCGGGGTCACCGCGCCAGTCGACCAGCTCACCGGGGATCTCCGCGACGAACCGGGAGGCCGGGTTGAACGCGGGAGCCCCCCAGGAGCTGCGGACCGCCGCCCGGGAGAGGTACAGGCGCCGCTCGGCCCGGGTGATGCCGACGTAGGCCAGGCGGCGCTCCTCCTCCAGCTCCCTGGGCTCGCCCAGGGAGCGCATGTGCGGGAAGACGCCGTCCTCCATGCCGGTGAGGAAGACCACGGGAAACTCCAGGCCCTTGGCGGTGTGCAGCGTCATCAGCGTGACCACGCCCTGGCCGCCGTCGTCGGCCGGGATCTGGTCGGCGTCGGCCACCAGCGACACCTGCTCCAGGAACTCCACGAGCATGCCCTCGGGGTTGGCCTCCTCGAACTCGGAGGCCACCGCGATCATCTCGTCCAGGTTCTCCAGGCGGCTCTCGTCCTGCGGGTCACCGGAGGCCGCGAGCTCGGCGCGGTAGCCGGTGCAGGTCAGCACCTCCTGGGCAAGCTCGGACGGAGGCATGCTCTCGGCCTTGACGATCAGGTCGTCCACCAGCGCGACGAACTCCCTGATCGCGTTGAGGGACCGGGTGGCGACGCCCGGCACCTCCTCCGCCCGGCGCAGAGCCTCCCAGAACGGGACACGCTCGCGGGCGGCGAACGCCTCCACCATCGCCTCGGCCCGCTCGCCGATGCCGCGCTTGGGCACGTTGAGGATGCGGCGCAGCGACACCACGTCACCGGGGTTGGACAGCACCCTGAGGTAGGCCAGCAGGTCACGGACCTCCTTGCGCTCGTAGAAGCGCACCCCGCCGACCACCTTGTACGGCAGGCCCGTCCGGATGAAGATCTCCTCGAACACGCGGGAGGCCGCGTTGGTGCGGTAGAACACGGCCACCTGGCCGGGAACGACGCCCTCGTCGTCGGTGAGCCTGTCGACCTCCTGCGCGACGAACATGGCCTCGTCGTGCTCGTTGTCGGCGACGTAGCCGACGATCTTCGCCCCCGCGCCCTGGTCGGACCAGAGGTTCTTGGGCTTGCGGCCCGCGTTCCGCGCGATCACCGCGTTGGCCGCCGTCAGAATCGTCTGGGTGGAGCGGTAGTTCTGCTCCAGCAGGATCGTCCGGGCGTCGGGGTAGTCGCGCTCGAACTCCAGGATGTTGCGGATCGTCGCGCCCCGGAAGGCGTAGATCGACTGGTCGGCGTCGCCGACCACGCACAGCTCGGCGGGGGCGATCCCGCCCTCCCCGCCCTCCCCGACCGGCTCGCCGTCGGCGGTGCGCGGCTCGGGGACACCGACCAGCTCGCGGATCAGCGTGTACTGGGCGTGGTTGGTGTCCTGGTACTCGTCGACCATCACGTGCCGCCAGCGGCGGCGGTAGTGCTCGGCCACGTCGGGGAAGATCTGCAGCAGGGTGACCGTCAGCATGATGAGGTCGTCGAAGTCCATCGCGCCGGCCTCGGTCAGCTTGCGCTGGTAGGCGCGGTACGCCTCGGCGAGGGTGCGTTCCAGGTGGGTGCCGGCCTGGGCGGCGGCCGTCTCGTAGTCGACCAGTTCGTTCTTGAAGGCGCTGACCTGCGCGGAGAAGGAGCGCGGCGGGTAACGCTTGGGGTCGAGGTCCATCTCCCGGCAGACCATGGCCATCAGCCGCTGGGAGTCGGCCTGGTCGTAGATGGAGAAGGAGGAGGGAAAGCCCAGCCGCTTGGCCTCGCGGCGCAGGATCCGCACGCACGCGCTGTGGAAGGTCATCACCCACATGGCGGCCGAGCGGGGGCCGATGAGGGCGTCGACACGGTCCCTCATCTCCCGGGCGGCCTTGTTGGTGAAGGTGATCGCCAGAATCTCCTGCGGCCGCACGTCGCGCTCGGCCAGCAGGTAGGCGATGCGGTGGGTCAGCACCCGCGTCTTGCCCGAACCGGCGCCCGCGACGATGAGCAGCGGGCTGCCGTGGTGCACGACGGCCTCGCGCTGCTGGGGGTTGAGCCCGTCGAGCAACGGATGGGTCAGAGATGCGGCTGGGATCGGCACGTCCCTAGGGTAAGGCGGCGCGCCGGTGACCGGGCCCGGGGGAGCCAAGGAATGCGAACAGACATACCAATGGTTATGCGGATTCGTTACGGCGCAGAACCAGAGAGGCACCACATGCTGTCCGAGACCGAGATCAACCGGGTGCTCGTGGTCACCGCGCACCCGGACGACGTCGACTTCGCCGCCGCGGGCTCGATCGCGCGGTTCACCGACCGTGGTACCGAGGTGACGTACTGCCTGGTCACCGACGGCGACGCGGGCGGGTTCGACCGTGAACTGGACAACGGCGGCATGGCCGAGCTCCGGCGCTCCGAGCAGCTCAACGCCGCCAAGGCCGTGGGCGTGAGCGACGTCCGGTTCCTCGGCTACCCCGACGGGACCGTGACGCAGAGCCTCGGCCTGCGGCGCGACATCACGCGGGTCATCCGCCAGGTCCGCCCGGATCTGGTGATCACCCACACCCCCGAGCGCAACTACGCGTTCATCGCCCCCAGCCACCCCGACCACCGCGCCGTCGGCGGCGCCACGCTCGACGCGGTCTACCCCGACGCGCGCAACCCCTACACCTTCCCCGAACTCCTGGGGGAGGGCCTCGACCCCTGGACCGTCCGGGAGGTCTGGCTCAACGGGGGGCAGACCCCCGACCACCACGTCGACATCACCGCCACCATCGACCGCAAGATCCTCGCGCTGCGCGCCCACGCCAGCCAGGTGGGCCACCTGAAGGACGCGGAGAACTTCGTGCGCGGCCGGTTCGCCCAGATCGCGGCCGCCGCCGGGCTCGGGCCGGACCGCTACGCCGAGGCGTTCCAGCGGGTGCCGACCGCCTGACCTGGGCCCGGCCCCGGAAGAGTGGGAGCCTTACCCCATGGGCAGCATCGGCCTCTCTCCTCTCACCGCGGTCGTCGTCACCCTTCTGGCCGTGGCGGGCGCGGCCGTCGCCCGGCTCGGCCACCTCGGACACGGGCGCGCCGTCCTCGTCGCGTGCGCCCGCGCCGCCCTCCAGCTCGGCGCGGTGGCGTCGATCATCCTCTGGGCCATCGAGCGGCCCCTCGCGGTGGCGGCCTTCATCCTGGTCATGTACGGCGTGGCGAGCCTGACCGCCGGGCGCAGGATCACCGGCGGGTCCGTCGCCGTCTGGGCGGCGGTGCCCGTCGCGGCGGGCATGGCGCCGATTCTCGCCCTGCTCACCGGCAGCGGCCTGGTCCCCCTCAAGGGCATCACGCTGATCCCGATCGCGGGCATCCTGCTCGGCGGATGCATGACGGCCACGGCGCTCGCGGGCCGGAGGGCGCTGGACGAGCTCACCCACCGGCACGGTGAGGTCGAGGCGGCGCTCGCGCTGGGCCTCTCCACCCGGAGCGCGGCACTGGAGATCTGCCGCCCGGCGGCGTCCCAGGCGCTGACGCCCGCGCTCGATCAGACCTCGACCGTGGGGCTGGTCACGCTGCCCGGGGCCTTCGTCGGCATGCTGCTCGGCGGGGCGAGCCCGATCCAGGCCGGGGTGGTGCAGCTCGTCGTGCTGGTCGCGCTGCTGGCCGCGGAGGCGGTGGCCGTCCTCGTCACGATCGAGCTCGCCGCACACGGCCGGCTCTCCGCCCGGCGGTGACGTACGCCCCGTCCGTGCCTCCGCCGTCTCCGGTCCGCGCCCTTTACCGTGCTCCCGCCCGGCCGGGATCAGGCGGGGCGAGGCGGGCGAACAGATAGCCGAGCCCGTTGGTGGCCAGGTGGAACAGCACCGGGGCGGCCAGACCTCCCCGGCGCCCGAGCTCGCAGAAGAACACCCCGGCGGCCCCGGTGGTGACCACCGCCCCGGCCACCACCCGCGCCACCTCCCGGGCCGGCGGGCCGACCGGCGCCCCGGGCGCGGCCCCCTCCCCCGCCGAAGAGCCCGAGCGGCCATCCCGCTCCGAAGACCTCGAACGGCCCGGCCCCTCCGAAGCCTCCAAGCGGCCCGGCCCCTCCGGGAACCGCGGGGGCCCGGGCGCCTCCCCCGCCGTCAGGCGGCTCAGCGCCGGGTTGGCCGCCGCCATGTCGATCGCGGGCAGCACGTGCCAGAGCCCGAACAGGGCCGAGGAGACGGCGGCGGCCCTCCCGGGGCCATGGGAGCGGGCCAGCAGGCCGTACAGCACCCCGCGGAAGCCGACCTCCTCCAGCAGGACCGTGCCGAGCGGCACCTGGAGCAGGACCTCCTCGGCCAGGCGGGCGCGCGACAGCGACAGCGCCCGCTCGTCGTGGAAGAAGCGGCGGGTGGCCGGGACGGCGATCCCCGCACTGTAGACCCCGGCGACGGCGGCGGCGAGGACTCCGCCGATCCGCAGGCCGCGCGAGCGGTCGCGAAACCCCATCCGGGACCACGAAAGGCCGGAACGGCGGCCCAGGGCCAGCAGGGCGCCCACGGCGACGGCCGAGGTCAGCGGGGCCAGGCGCGGCGCGACCCGGTTGTTGAGCACGTTGGCCGCGGCCAGGACGGCCACCGCGGCCACCGGCGCGGCCGTCGGCGCGCCCGCGGGCGCGTTCATCGGCGCGCCCATCGCCATACCGGTCGCCGCGCCCGCCGCCCTGCCCGCCGGCGCGGCCCGCCGCCCCGCCGTACCCCGCGGTCACCCCACGGCGGGCTGCCGCCACCCGGAGGGAAACCGGAGGCCGCGCCGCTCCTGGACGGTGAGACCGCCCCAGATGCCCTCGGGCTCGGCCTCCCGCAGGGCGTAGGTCCGGCATTCGGCCAGCACCGGGCAGTCGGCGCAGACCGCCTTCGCCCGCGCCTCCTGCTCGGTCGACGGCGCCAGCGGGAAGAACAGCTCGGGATCACTCGCCCGGCAGGCGCCCCGTGTCGCCCAGCCGATCTCGCGGACCGTGTTCCGCATGGCGTCACCCCCTTGAACTCAGCCGTCCTCAACGTAGGCCGATCGTAGGGGCGGAGCGTCATCCGCTTGGGGGATTTCCGGGTAAGCGCATCGGCGGACTCCGGCGGAGCCGTACAGACAGGCACGGATCACACCAGACGTCGCGCGGTGGCCCACCGGGAGAGCTCGTGGCGGTTGGAGAGCTGAAGCTTGCGCAGGACGGACGAGACGTGGGTCTCCACGGTCTTGACCGAGATGAACAGCTCCTTGGCGATCTCCTTGTAGGCGTAGCCCCGGGCGATCAGCCGCAGCACCTCCCGCTCGCGCTGGGTGAGCGAGTCGAGCTCGGGGTCGATGGGCGGGGCCTCGCTGGAGGCGAAGGCGTCCAGCACGAACCCGGCCAGCCTCGGGGAGAAGACCGCGTCGCCGTCGGCCACCCTGCGGATCGCGTCGGTGAGCTCACGGCCGCTGATGGTCTTGGTGACGTACCCCCTGGCGCCGCCGCGGATCACGCCGATGACGTCCTCGGCCGCGTCGGAGACCGAAAGGGCGAGGAAGCGGACCTGCGAGCCGGAGCCGAGGACACGGCGGAGCACCTCCTGACCGCCGCCCCCGGGCATGTGCACGTCGAGCAGAACCACGTCCGGCCGCAGGTCGGCGATCGCCGCGACCGCGGACTCCACGTCCTCGGCCTCCCCGATCACCTCGACGGAGTCGCCCAGCTCGGCGCGGACCCCGGAGCGGAACAGCCGGTGGTCGTCGACGATCAGAACCCTGACGGCGCTCATGAGATCTCCTCGATCGCTTCCGTCCGCCGCTCGCGGCGCCCTCCGGACCCGCCGGTCGTCCCGGCCCGCTCTCTCACGTCTTCTCCACCTTCATGGTCAGCATCACTTCCGTACCCTCGCCCGGCGCGGTTCGCACACGGGCGCCGCCGCCGTTGCGCTCCATCCTGCCGATGATCGACTGGCGGATGCCCATCCGGTCCGCGGGAACCTCCTCCATGACGAACCCGGCGCCCCGGTCCCGGACGAAGACGGTGACCTCCTCCGGCTCCGCCTCGGCGTAGACGGAGACGACCGACGATCCAGAGTATTTCGCGGCGTTGACCATCGCCTGCCTGGCCGCCTGCATCATCGCCGACAGCTCCGGGGTCAGCGGGCGGTCGCCCACGCAGACGACCTCGATCGGCACGCCGTGGGCGTCCTCCTCCTCGGCGGCCACCCGTCGCACGGCCGCCGCCAGCGAGATGTCGGCGTCCTGTTTCGGCTGGTAGAGCCAGTTGCGCAGCTCACGCTCCTGGGAGCGCGCCAGCCGCATCACCTCGCGCGCGTCGTGGACGTTGCGCTGGATCAGCGTCAGGGTGTGCAGCACGGAGTCGTGCACGTGCGCGGCCACCTCGGCGCGCTCCTCCTGCCGGATGCGCTCGCGGCGCTCGCGCTGGAGCTCCTTCCACAGACCGGCCAGCCAGGGGGCCGCGATGAGCGCGACACCCCCCACGACCACCAGCGTGAAGACGATGCCGGGCCGGGCCTTGCCCAGCTCGTTGTTGGCCGCCAGGAAGCCGATCGCGCCGACGACGACGAGCACCAGACCGGCGAACGTGCGGACCCGGTTGCGGCGCACCTGCCCGACCGTGGTGCTCACCCAGCGCTGCCGCCGGTCGGGATCGGCCTGCTGCCACAGGATCAGCGAGCCGATCCCGCCGACCGCGATCGGCCACGCGCCGATCCCGCCCGCCGAGGCGCCGGTGAGCCACCCCAGAGCCAGAAGCGCCAGCCCGATCGCGGCGTAGGCGGCGAGCTGGCTCCAGTCGCGGGCGGGCTCCCTTCCCTCGTACGGCTCGCGCGGCGTGAACATCCACAGTGCCGCGTAGGCCACGGCGCCGATGCCGTCCAGGACGGTGAGCAGCACGAACGCCAGCCGCAGCACCACGGGGTCGAGCCCGAGCTGCGTGGCGGCGGCCTGCGCCACCCCGGCCACCAGCCGCCCCTCCACCGGCCTCGTCAGCCGGGGCGGGACGGGCTCCTCAGGGGCCAGGGGCGCCGTGTCGCGAATCGTCGTTCGGTCAGCCATAACCCCAGCATCGTCACATGTCACCACCCCACGACGCATCCGGCGTCCCCCTGAGCCGCCCCTGAGAGGGGCCTGACCGCTCCGGGACGTCTCAGGGGTCTCCCGGATGCGACCGCACCCCCCAAGGACCCACGATGGAGGTATGAACGACACCGGGAACGCGCCGAACCCGGCGAGCCCCCCGCCCGGCTCGCCGCCCTTCCCGTCCTCCGGCGACAGGGGGACGCTCCGGCGCGGCGACGAGGGCCGCATGCTCACCGGGGTCTGCGCGGGCCTGGGCCGCCACGCCGGGATCGACCCGGTGGTGTTCCGTGTCGGCTTCGCGGTGCTGGTGCTGGGGTCGGGCATCGGCGTCATGCTCTACATCGCGGCCTTTCTGCTCATGCGGGAGAGCAACGGCGGTCCCGGATACATCGAGCAGTGGACCCGGCGCGACTTCGACGGCGAGACCGTACTGGCCCTGCTGTCCGGCGTCTTCGCCCTCGGCCTGGTCATCAACCTCTCCTCCGACGGCATCGGCACAGGCACGGTCGTGGTCGGCACGCTGTTCGCCATCGCCCTGCTCACCGCCCACGCGCGCGGCGTCGACCTGCTGGCCGTGACGCGCTCGCTGCCCGACCGGCTGCGCGGACGCCGTCCCTCCTCCCCGCCGCCGGTCTTCTCCTCCGCCCGCGGAGGGGCGCCAGGCTTCTCCCCGGTCCCCGGGACGCCCGCGTGGTCCTCTCCGGCCGCTCCACCCGCCGAGCCGCCCGCCGCCCCCGCTTCTCCCCCTCCCGCCGCGCCCGTGCCCGGCGAGGCCGCCTCCGGGGCGCCCGCACCCGAGACGCCCGAGGCCCCCGGCCCCCTCGCCTCCGGCACGAGCGGCACCGCCGGGCCCGGCGCGTCCCCGGCGCGCGCCCGTCCGGCCGCCGAGGACGGGCCGGTCACCGGAGTGCGGGCCGAGACGCCCATCGGGCCGCCCACAGGGCCGTCCGTCGGGCCGTCCGCGGCCCCGCCGCCCCCGCCCGGCACGCCCCCCGGGCGACCGCCCCTGGCTCCCACCGCCGGGCCGTACCCCGTGGGAGTGGGGTCGTTCGACTCGTCCGGTGAGCCGTTCTCGCCCTACGGCCCCTACCGGCCCCTGGACCCCCGCAGGCGGCAGCAGCCGTACGCCCCCTACCCCCTTCCCGGGTACGGCCCACCGGTCGAGAGGGCCCCCCGAAAAGAGCGGCCCAGATCGTTCGTCGGGGCCGTGACCCTGTTCCTGGCCATGATCGTCGGAGGAATCGTCGTGGCGATCCAGTCCACATCCGGGTCCGTCAACATGACGGTCGCCGGCGGCGCGATGCTCGTCACCATCGGGGCCGGGCTCCTGGTCGCCACCTGGTTCGGCCGGGGTGCCGGCCTGGTCGCGGTGGGCACCGTCGTCGCGCTCGCCCTGATCGCGGGATCCACGCTGAGCGGCATGCCGAAGAAGTTCGGCACCTACCACTGGGATCCGGTCAAACCGTCGGAGGTGGCCCCGAGCTACGCCGTCGGCATCGGCGAGGGCACCCTCGACCTGAGCGAGCTGCCGCTGCCCCCGGGCTCCCGGACCGCCCTTGAGGTGTCGGTGTCGGTCGGCGAGATCAGGGTGATCCTGCCGCCCACCGCCCGTGCCGAGGTCAGCGCGTACACCAAGCTCGGCGACGTCAAGATCGACCACTCCGTCAAGGGAGGCGCCGACGTCCGCCACAGCAAGACGCTGGAGCCCGAACTGCCCCCGAAGGGCGAGGCGGCGACGATCGTTCTGAACCTCAGGGCAGGCATCGGGGACATCGAGGTGCGCCGTGCGGCCTGAGAACGGCGGAGTCCGCCGAGGCCCGCACCGCACCGACTGGATGGCCCTGCTCAGCGGCCTGCTGTTCATCGGCACCGGGGTCGTCTTCATCACCCGGCCCGGCATCGAGCCGGTGTTCATGCTCCCGGTCGTCCTGGGGGGCCTGGGCCTGGCGGGCACGATCGCCATCCTCGCCCGCGCGATCCGGCGCCAGGACCGCCCCGGAGGCCGTTCACACGGGTGATCGGCCTTTTGAGGATCCTTCAACAAGTTCCAGCCAGGAATCCCGGCCGTTCAGGGCCGGGAGGAATGGCTTCCCTGCCCCCGCCCGGGCGTTTCTGGTTCTCGATGTACTCGGGGTTGACATCCTCCCCCGCCTGAAGGCGGGGGATTCCTGCGGTCACCCGCAGGGTTTCCTGCTTCACCGCCGGCCGCCCGCC
>NZ_BNBB01000020.1 GCF_014654615.1 Streptosporangium violaceochromogenes
TCATTTCACGACGCCACGCCTGTCACCAGCGAAAACTCGTACACCACCTCCGTGGACGCAACCACCTACCGAAGCCATGGAGAGCATTTCATGATCGCTTTGAGGAACCATACGGGCGCCCGGGAGGCTGTGAAGATCCAGCGAATTGATGGGCGGGTGATGTGGGGGCACCCAAAGCAGTTTTTGAGGCAGATACGGCCGGTGCTCTGGATATGCCTTCACCGAGCCATCGAGCACGAGCCCCGTGAGAAAGGCGACCGGGCCATTCGGTTTGGCAGAACAGGTCAGGTGCACAAGATCTAATCTGTTCATAGGTTTCCGGACTCTTGCCGGTGTTGTATGCCACGATTGACGCATGGCGAAGTTGGGGCGGCGGGCCACCTTTGAAGAGCGCCTACGCGCGTGTCAGTTGATCGAAAGCGGCAAGTCACCGGATCTGGTCACCGAGATCCTCGGCTTCGGTCGCGCCACCGTCTTCGAGTGGTTGCGCGAGTACCGCACGCTCGGCCCCGGCGGGCTGCGCACCAAGAAGACCCGCGGGCCGGCGGCCAAGCTGACCGACGTCCAGCTCGCCCGCCTGCATGCGCTGATCGTCGGTACCGACCCCCGGCAGCTGAGCTTCGGATTCGCGCTGTGGACCCGGGCGATGGTGGCCGAGCTGATCCGCCGCGAGTTCAAGGTGAAGCTGTCGCCGGTGAGCGTCGGCCGCATCCTGGCCAGGCTCGGCATGTCCCCGCAGCGTCCGCTGTATCGCGCCTACCAGCAGAATCCGGCCGCGGTGGCCGAATGGAAGCAGCAGACCTTCCCGGCCATCGCCGCCGAGGCCAAGCGGCTGGGCGCGGTGGTGTTCTTCGCGGATGAGGCCGCGGTGCGCACCGACCACCACGCGGGCACCACCTGGGCGCCGATCGGCTGCACGCCGGTGGTGGCCGCCACCGGGGCCCGCCGCTCGGTCATGATGATCTCGGCGGTCAGCCCTCGCGGTGAGCTGCGTTTCCAGCTGTTCGACCAGGGCCTGGACGCTGATGCGTTCATCGGGTTCTGCAAGCGCCTGCTCGCCGATGCCAACCGGCCGGTGTTCCTGATCGTTGACAACTCCCGCGTCCACCGGGCCAAGAAGGTCAAGCGGTTCGTTGAGGACAGCCAGGGCCGGCTGTCGCTGTTCTTCCTGCCGCCGTACTCGCCTGAGCTGAACCCGGACGAGTGGGTGTGGAAGAACGTCAAGCATGACCGGATCGCCCGTGCCTCGGCGCGCAGCGTGGAGGAGCTCAAGACGTTGGCGCTAGGCGCGCTGCGGCGCTTGCAGAAGCTGCCCGCCCTGGTGCGGTCCTTCTTCGCCGATCCGCATCTGGCCTACATCGGGGAATGCCTCTGAAGAGTCCAGAAACCCATGAACTGGTTAGATCTATCGGCGGCTGATCACCGAAGCCCGAGCAGTCTGGGCGGCTCTGCGGTCCGGAACGGCTCGGTAGACCGGCGGGGTGGCGCGGGCTTGGAGAGGGCCGTGTCATCACGCCTTACCGGCCTCGGGTCACCCCCCATACGGTTCGTACGGCCTTGGCGACGCGATCTCACGAGGCCGGGCGGCTCCCGTCGGACAGGGCGTCGGACAGGGCCAGGCCGTAGACGGCCGGGACGGTTCCGGTGAGGCGGGCGGCGGCCGGTGAGGCGTTGCCGTGGGCGAGGCGAACCGGGAGGCCGGCGAACCGCCGGGAGACGTCTCCACGAAAGAGGGAACCTCCGCGGCGAAAGGCGGGTTGTGATGTCGAGGCCTTGGTCCCCCGCGAGCGCGCCGCCGATGGCCGGGGTCGCGGGGAGACAACCCTCTTGAGACCCGGCCGAGGTCACGGAAAGGCGGCCCCGGCGGGGTCTCAGGGGGACGGGGTCAGCCCGAGGTGATCATGAAGGCCAGGCCGAGCAGCACCGCGACGGGGATGAGCCACACCACGGCCTCGATGGCGAACTCCTTGTACATGGCAAAGTTCTCCCTTTAGGTCCAAAAGGTAATGGTGAGTAGCATATGTGCACCAGAGAGTAGCTCTGCCCTCGATCGGCTTCCCTGTCCAGATGACACCCTTGCCCTCCACCCCAATGTCACCGAATGTAGTGTAATGCTGACAGAAGGCGAAAGGGTGGGGGTCATGACACACGCGAGCGGCGAGGGTCCGGATCTTCTGGGAGACCGCCTCAAGATCGGAAAGGGCTTCGCCGAGGACGAACGGGCCAGGATCGCAGAACGGCTCACGGCCCTGGGCAAGCGGCTGCGCGCCTATCCCCCCGGATCCGCCGAACTCTGGCTGAGCGTCAAGAACCGCGACCGGCCCGAGCAGAAGGTGACCCTCGAATGCCGGCTCGCCCGCGCGGAGCCGCTGGTGGCCAGCTCGGCCGCCCCGGAGCTGTCCACCGCCCTGACCGAGGTCCGCGAAGACCTCATCGGGCAGCTGGACCGCCTCAAGACGAGACGAGACCCGCGTCACGGCCCCCACCGCCCGTGACCGGCGCGGCGCCGGGAAACCCCGCGGCCGGCCGGGCTTGACGTCCCCATGGGAAATCCCGGGAGAACACGGCCCGGCGGCCCGGCGGTGAGGGGGGCCGTCTGCCGCCCCGAAGCGGCTACGGTGGAGACGACATCGACGGCATCGGAGAAGAGCACGTCCGAAGGGGAGGGAGCCATGCGGCGGTCACGGCGCGGCGCGCCGCTGTTCCTGCTGCTCGCGCTCCTGCTCCCGCTGTTCGTTCCCGGCGGGCTGAGCGGCGAGACCGCCGCGCTCCTGCGGCACCAGGTCGTCACCGCGGCCGCCGCGCACCACCAGCCCCTGTCCCGCCAGATCACCCCGGCCGGGCGGCAGGACGACTTCCTCGCGGCCCTCGCCGGGATCGCGGCCGGCGCGGGCGGCAGCCACCCCGTCGTGACGCCCCCGCACGATCTCCGGCAGCCACCCCCCGGCGCGGGGCTCGCCCCCGCCCCGGCCCGCCTCCACGACCCGCGCCCGCTGTCGGACCCGCTGGTCAGGCCGGGCCGCGCACCACCCTCCACAGGCGTCTGAGAGCGGCCCGGAGATCGTTTCCGGGCGCTTCGCCGTACCCGAACTCGGGGTGCGCCGTCCTCGCCGGGCACGTCCGGAGCGCCTCACAGGCGCCCGGAGACGCCCCGCGAGACCCCGCCACGCCCGAGATCCACGCGCTCGGCCGTCCCCGGTAACGCCCCGGACGCCGTGCCGCGGCCGAGAAGGCCCGGTGCGCCTCGCCGTGCCCGGGTGCCGGGTGCCTCGCCGTACTCGGAGACACTCCTTTCCAAGCCTGTGGAGGCTTTCATGTCGCGTGCCCCGGTGGTACGCGCGGTGGCGGCGCTCGCCGTCGTCGCCACCTCGCTTTTCATCGCGCTGACCATGTCCCCGCGCCTTGGTCTCGACCTGCGCGGCGGCACCCAGATCGTGCTGGAGACCAGGGACTCCCCCACCGCCAAGGCCGACGCCGAGGCCACCGACCGCGCCCTTGAGGTCCTGCGCCGCCGGGCCGACGCCCTCGGCGTGGCGGACGCCCCGCTGGCCCGCTCCGGCGAGCGGCGCATCATCGTGGAACTGCCCGGCGTGCAGGACCCGGCCAAGGCCGCCGCGGTCATCGGCAAGACCGCGCAGCTCACCTTCCACCCCGTCGTGGCCGTGGCCGACGACACGACCAAGGCCGGGAAGGGCCAGACGATCGTCACCGACGAGGACGGCCTCAAGCTGCTCATCGGCCCGGCCGCCCTCACCGGCGACGGCGTGAGCGACGCCGAGGCCGGGACCGACGTCCAGATGGGCGGCTGGTTCGTCACCGTGGACTTCCGCGACGGCGGCCGCAAGGCGTGGGCGAAGCTGACCGGCGAGGCCGCCTGCCGACCGGTGGGCGACCCGCAGCGGCGGGTGGCCATCGTGCTCGACTCCAAGGTCGTCGTCTCCCCGCAGGTGAACGAGGACGTGACCTGCGGGGTCGGGCTGACCGGCGGATCGACCCAGATCACCGGCTCCTTCAGCGGCCAGGAGGCGCAGGACCTGGCCGCGCTCATCAAGGGCGGATCGCTGCCGGTGCCCGTGGAGATCGTCGAGCAGCGGACGGTCGGCCCGACGCTCGGCGCCGCCGCGATCACGGCCAGCGCCCAGGCCGCCGTCATCGGCGTGGCGCTGACCGCGCTGTTCGTCATGGTGGTCTACCGGCTGTCGGGCGGGATCGCCGTCATCGCCCTCGCCTGCTACGGCCTCATCTCGTACGCGGCGCTGGTGGCGCTCGACGCCACGCTCACCCTGCCGGGCCTCGCGGGCTTCGTGCTCGCGATCGGCATGGCGGTGGACGCCAACGTGCTGGTCTTCGAACGCGCCAGGGAGGAGTACGCCCTCGCGCCCAAGCTCAGGCCCTCGCTGGAGCAGGGCTTCCGCAACGCCTGGAGCGCGGTGGCCGACTCCAACGTCACCACGCTGCTGGCCGCCGGGCTGCTGTTCTTCCTGGCCTCGGGGCCGGTGCGGGGCTTCGGCGTCACGCTGACCATCGGGGTGGTCGCCTCGCTGTTCACCGCGATGGTCGTCACCCGGGTCCTGGCCCAGTGGGCGGTGACCCTGCCCGCGGTGGCCGAGCGCCCGAAGATCACCGGCCTGTCGGACATCGGGCGGATCCGCAGATGGCTGACCTCGCGCAACCCCAACCTGATGAGGTGGCGGACGGCCTACCTCGCGGCCACCGGGGTGCTGGTGGCCGCCGCCCTGTCCGGGACGGTCGTCCGCGGGCTCGACTTCGGGGTGGAGTTCACCGGCGGCAGGCTGATGGAGTACTCGACGAGCGTCCCGGTCAGTGCCGACGCCGCCCGCGAGCTGGTCAGCGGGGCCGGGTTCCCGAACGCGGTCGTGCAGTCGTCGGGGGCGGACATCTCCGTACGGACCGGTCAGATCGGTGAGACCGAGGTGGCGAAGATCAAGGCGGCGCTGGAGAGCGAGGGCGCCCAGGTCACCAAGAAGCGCGATGAGCTGATCGGCCCGAGCCTGGGGGACGAGCTGCGGCGCAACGCGCTGATCGCGCTGGGGGTCGCGCTCGCCGCGCAGCTCGTCTACCTGGCCTTCCGGTTCCGCTGGACGTTCGGTCTGGCGACGGTGCTCGCGCTGGCCGCCGACGCGGCGGTGGTGGTCGGGGCGTTCGCGTGGCTGGGCAAGCCGGTGGACGGGATCTTCCTGGCCTCGATGCTCACCGTGATCGGATACTCGGTCAACGACAAGGTCGTGGTCTTCGACCGGGTCCGCGAGCTGTGGGGGCTGCGCCGCAAGGCGCCGCTCGCGGAGGTGGCCAACGCCGCGATCCTGCAGACCGTGCCCCGTACGGTGAACACGGGCCTGGGCGCGCTGTTCATCCTGGCCGCGCTGGCCGTGCTCGGCGGCGACTCGCTGACCGACTTCGCGGTGGCGCTGCTGATCGGCATCGTCGTGGGCACCCTGTCCTCCTCGCTGGTGGCGGCGCCGCTGGCGGTCGTGTTCGAGCGGCGCAGCTCGGCACCGCCTCCGCAGGCCAAGCGCGGCCCCGCCCCCCAGGTCCGGCGGAGTTCGGGCGCCGTGCTCTGACCTCGGGGACCTCGGGGACCTCGGCGGACTCCGGGTCCAAGACCGAGGGATCGCGGGGCCCGGCGACCCCGGGGCCCGTGGGCCCCGGAACCCCGAGCGGGCCCGGGTCCGCCGCCCGGGGCCGTGCGGAGCCCTCTTTCCGGCTCCGCACGCCCCCGCCGAGGTCACCGGCGGGGGCGGGCGGCGCGGGCGGGCTCCCGTGACGCCTGAGAAGACCGCTAATGTGCTGGGGTCTGATTTCCCTGCTGCCGGAAGGCGGATGTACCCGTGGCGGACGACTACGCGACGACGTTCAAGATCATCGATGTCGACGGTGACGGCCTCATCTCGGCCACCGAGATGACGCGCCTGATGGAGGTGCTCGGCCAGCCGATCACCCCGGATGAGGCGGCCGCGGCCATCGCGAGGATCGACCGGGACGGTGACGGCCTCATCTCCCTGGAGGAGTTCGCCGGATACATCCGATAAGCCGTTCTGATCCCCTTCCCGCCCCGCCAGGTCAGACATGTTGCATTTGAGACAAGAACAAGTGTTTGTTGAGTGTTCAAATGCGCGGACGGCCAGAATGTGAGGCGTACTCAGGCGGGAGGGGCCGTGGCCGTAAAGGAAAGCGCCGGGATCGTCACCACCACCTTCGGCGTCCCCCGGAAAAACACCCACGGGGCGTCCGACCGGCGGCTGTGGGACTCCATCCCCCCGGAGGTGGGAAGGCTGCTGCGGCCGGGCCTCCTCAAGGTCACCGACGAGGTCCTCAAGGAGATCGCGTCACGGATCCCGGAGTACGCCCACCCGGCGGACGAGACCTGCCTCCAGGCCGTCCGGGAGGTCGTGGACGAGGCGTTACGCCAGTTCGCCGAACAGATCGAGAACCCCGGCACCCCCTGGAGGCCCGAGGTCTTCCGCGCGATCGGGCGCGGCGAGGCCGAAGAGGGCCGCTGCCTCGACACGTTGCAGACCGCGATGCGGCTGGGCGCCCGGGTCGCCTGGCGGCGGCTGGCCGAGCGCTCCGAACGGCTCGGTCTCACCCCCCGGCACGTCTACGACCTCGGCGAGGCCGTCTTCGCCTACCTCGACCAGATCGCCGAGGCCGCCGGCGAGGGGTTCGAGGAGGTGCGGGCCCACGCCGCGGGCGAGGCCGAGCGTCGCCGGCGGAAACTGGCGGACATGCTGCTCCGGCAGCCCGCCGCCCCGGCGGAGACGATCGCCGACCTGGCCAAGGCCGCGGACTGGCGGCTGCCCAAGACCGTGGCCGGGGTCGCTCTGGAGGAGCCCCCCAAGGACCGCCGGTCTCCCTCCCTCCCCCCGGACACGCTGTTCCTCGCGGAGGCGCCCGGCCCCTGCCTGATCGTGCCCGACCCCGACGGCCCCGGACGGGCGCAGACCCTGGAGGCCGGACTGCGCGGCTGGAACGCCGCCGTCGGCCTCACAGTGCCGCCGGCGGAGGCGGCGACCTCGCTGCGCTGGGCCAGAGAGGCCCTGGACCTGCGCCGGCGCGGCGTGCTCGACGACACCGGCTCCCCGCTCCGCTGCTCCGATCACCTGGCCGCGATGATCGTCCTCAGGGACGAAAGGCTCGTCGACGCCCTCGCCGACATACGGCTGGCGCCCCTCGCCCACCTTCGCCCCAGCCAGCGGGACCGGATGACCGAGACGCTGCTGGCCTGGCTGAGATACGGCAGGGGCGCGGGGGACGTCGCCGCCAGGCTCCACGTGCATCCGCAGACCGTGCGCTACCGGCTGCGCCGGCTGGAGGAGCTCTACGGCGGCCGGCTCGACGACCCGGAGGTCCGCTTCGAGCTGGAGATCGTCCTGCGCGCCCGGGAGGCGGCCCGCCGCCGTACTCCCTGACCGGTCAGGGCCGGTCAGGGCCGGTCAGGGCCGGGTGAACGTACCGGAATGCCGAAAATCAAGAAATACTCCTATCCATTCTGATCTGCGTATTTCAATCGGAAAAAACGCCCGGCGATCGCCGCACGGATAAAGCGGCCCGCGTTTGACACGGAAAAGTATTGACTCCTCAGGAACCGATTAATAACTTAAAGTAGCCAAGCGTACTCATAATGGAGCGGAGAGGTAAGGTTCCGATGCGTCACGCGACCGCACCACCCGTTCACGACCGGGGCGCCCCCGGTGTCACGACCGGTGTCACGACCGGCACCGTGATCGGCGCCCTGATCAGCGCCGTGATCAGCACCGTGATCGGCGCTCTGATCGGCGCTCTGATCGGCACCGTGATCGGTGACCGTCGTCGCGACGACGGCCCCGGCCACCCCCGCCCGGCCCCCGCCGGAAGCCCCGGCATGAGCTGACGCGCACCCCGTCCGGTGAACCGGCCGCATCCCCTTCACGACCTCCGGCGACATCCGGCCGGCCCACCGCCAAGGGCGGGCGGCCCGGCCCGGAGACAGCCGTATGCGATCGGTCCCGGGAGTTCTCCATCCGGCTTTCTCCACAGGAGGTGAGACATGGCCGGAGGTCTCGCACGCGAAGTGATCCAGTCGATGCGACCGGCGTTCCCGTTCGACTCCCGCCCCGCACGTCACCTGGTGAATCTCCGCGACAGTGAAAACCCCTTCGGCGGCACACACCGCCACTACCCCGACAACAGGGCCGACGACCTGGTCGCGCGCTACGTCCGCGCCCTGGACGCCGTCGAGGCCGCTCCCGCGCCCGCTCCCGGGGCCGGCGGATGGCGGTGGAACCCCGACACCGTCCTGATCACGAGGGGGGCCGCGGACGGCCTCGACCTGATCTTCAGGACGCTCTTCGAGCCCGGCGCCGACGCGGTCGCCGTCACCCCTCCCACCTTCGCGATCTTCGACGAGCTCGCCACGGTGTACCGGATCGCCCGCCACCCGGTCCCGCTCCTGGGGGCGGACCTGCGCCGGCTCGACGTCGAGCGGCTGGCGTCGCTTCCCGTCAAGGGGGTCGTCCTGTGCGACCCCGGCAACCCCACCGGCACCCGCCTCGACCCCGGTGACGTCCGCCGGCTCCTCGCGTCCTTCCACGGTCCGGTGGTGATCGACGAGGCGTACGTCGAGTGCGCCGGAGGGCCCTCCCACCGGCACCTGATCCCCGAGCACCCCCACCTGGTGGTCGTGCGGTCGATGTCCAAGGCGCTCGGCATGGCCGGGCTGCGCCTGGGAGCGGTGCTGGCCCACCCCGACGTCGTCGCCGCCCTGCGCAAGGCGCGCCTGCCGTTCGCCCTGCCCGCCCCGGTGACGGCACAGGCCGTCGCCGAGCTGTCGCGGCCCGCGCGGCTGCGCGGGCGGATCGGCGCCTTCCGCGAGGAGCGCGACCGTCTCGCGGCCGGGCTCGCCGGCTGCCCCGGTGTCGGGCGCGTCTTCGCCGAGGCGGGTTTCGTCACTCTGGAGGCGGACGCCGACCTCGCCGCCGCCCTGCGGCGCGCGGGGTTCGACGTCGTCTCCGACCCGATGGGCTGGTCCGGCCACGTGCGCCTCGGCGTCGGCGACCCGGCCGACAACTCCCGGCTGCTCACGGCCCTGCGGGCGGCCCCGCCGCCCCGGAAGACGCCACGGGCGGACCCGCCGCCCCGGAAGAAGGGCGGACGCCGATGAGCGAGCCGACCCTTCCGGTGTCCGTGACGACCGTCGCCCGCGACGACATCCGCGCCATCTCCTCCGTCCGGGTGGGCGGGGAGGTCCACCAGCTCGGCCAGCAGCGCGACTTCCGCCGCAACGGCGCCCTCGCCGACTTCCTGCCGGAGACGGCCCGGCCCTCGTTCGCCTGGGTACGGCTCCGCGACGGGGAGATCCTGAACGTCCACCGGCACCCCACCAAGTCGATGATCCTCGTCTGCCGGGGGTCGGCGCTGCTGCTCGGCTCGCGCGAGCGCGAGCTGTCGGAAGGCGACGTGGTGTGCGTGCCACCCGGCGGCGACCACGGCTTCCGCACCCGGCCGGGCGAGGAGTTCCACGGGCTGTCGGTGCAGTTCGAGGGAGCCGGCCTCTACGAGGACGAGCACGCCCCCAGGGCGAGCTTCGGCGAGACGGCGGGGGCGTCCCTGGCCGAGCTGGAGCGGCTGAACGAGTCGCTGCTCGAACGGCACACCCGAAACCCGCTGTTCGTCCTGTTCGACAGCGGCAGGCTCCGGCACGAACCGGAGCTGCGTTCCCGGTTCGTCGCCGCCCTCCACGTGTGGTCGACCTACTTCCAGCGGATGCTCCACGCCCGCCAGGCGGCCTGCGCCGACGCCGTCCTGCGCGCGGAGTACGGCAGGCACCTGCGCGAGGAGTTCGGCCACGACCTCCTGCTGCTCGAAGGGCACGACGCCGCCACCGGCGCCTACGACACGGTCCTGGAGGCGGCCGGAAACTGGTTCGTCGCCCAGATGCACCAGCTCGACGAGGCCCAGAAGATCGTGCTCGTGCACATGGTGGTCGAGTCCAGCGGCCACGTCTTCGGGCTCGCCGCCTCCCGCTGCCTCGGCCGGTCCGACGCCGCCGACGGCTACTTCGCGCTGCACGCCGAGGCCGACGACGACCACCGCCACATCGGCCGCGCCCACCTCGGCACCCTGCCGCCCTCGGCGTTCCCCCGGCTCATGGAGACCTGCCGCCAGGCATGGGACCAGATGGACCTCGTCCACGAGCGCATCGCGGCCTGGACCCTGGGGCGGCGATGACGAAGACGGCCCCGGGAAGCCGTGCCGACGACCACAGGCCGCCGGAGCCCCGAGGGGCGAGACACCCGGTGACCGTCATGGCCGACCGGATCACCGACGTCTTCACCGATCTCGGCTACCGCGTCGCCGACGGGCCCGAGGTCGAGGCCGAGTGGTTCAACTTCGACGCGCTGAACATGGGCGACGACCACTTCGCCCGCGATCCGGGCCGCACCTTCTACGTCGAGGACCCGGCGGCCCCCGGGCGGAGGTCCGGCCTGGTGCTGCGGGCGCACACCTCCCCGGTGCAGGTGCGGGAGATGCTCGGCGCCTCCCCGCCGATCCGGGTGATCAGCACCGGCCGCGTCTTCCGCCCCGACGCGCCCGACGCCACCCACAGCCCGGTCTTCCACCAGGCCGAGGGGCTGGCCGTCGACCGCCGGCTGACCCCGGCCGACCTCAAGGACGCACTGGACCACCTCGCCGCCGCCGTGTTCGGCGACGGCGTGGTGACCCGGTTGCGCCCGTACCGGTTCGCCTACACCGAGCCGTCGGCCGAGGTCGACGTGGCGTGCGCCGTCTGCCGTGGCACCGCCGGGGGCGGGCGGGTGGCGCCGTGCCGTACCTGCGGTGGCGAGGGCTGGGTCGAGTGGGGCGGCTGCGGCATGATCCATCCCCGGGTGCTGGCCACCTGCGGCGTCGACCCGGCCGTCTACCGCGGCTTCGCCTTCGGCGTGGGCGTCGAACGCACCCTGATGCTCCGGGAGGGCCTGAAGGACATGCGCGACATCGTCGACGGGGCCGCCTCCGCCGACGCCGGGACGGCGGAGCCTCCGCTCCCCGCGCGGGTGTGGCCCGAGGCCGGGCCGGGCCGGTCCCGGCATGTCCGGCGCCTGGTGGGGCGGGCGCTGGCCGCCGCCGGCTACACCGAGGCGCAGACCTTCCCGTTCCTGGACCGGGCCGTGTGGACCGCCTTCGGCCTGGACCCCGGCGACCCGCGCCGCACCGCCCTCGGGCTCGTCAACCCGATCGACCCCGGGCGGCCCGCGCTGCGCACCACGCTCCTGCCCGGCCTGCTGGACGCGCTGCGCCGCGGCACCGGCCGGAACGACCGGCCGGTCGCGCTGTTCGAGCAGGGGACGGTCTTCGCCTCCCTGCCCGGTACCGGCCCGCCTCCCCGTCCACCGGCCGGCCGCCGTCCCGGCGAGGGGTGGATCCACGCCCTGCTGGCCTCCGTACCGGCGCAGCCCCACCACGTGGCCGCCGTCACAACCGCCGTCACCGCCGCCGAGGGCGCGGAGCCGCGCTGGGAGGAGACGGTCGAGGCGGCACGGACGGCCGCGGGCGCCGCCGGGGTGCGCGTGACCGCGCGCCGGGCCGAGCGGCCCCCCTGGCGGGCCGGGCGCTGCGTCGCCCTGTTCGCCGGCCGTACCCTCCTCGGCCACGCCGGCGGGCTGCGCCCCGAAACAACCCGGGCGCTGGGGCTGTCCCCGGGCGCCGGCGCGATGGAGATCGACCTGACAGTGACCGAACGCCTCACCGACCGGGAGCAGCCGTGACCCCCGAACACCTCGCCGCCGCCTACCTCGACGGGCTGGAACGCGGTGACCTGACGACCGTGCTGAGCCTGTACCGCGAGGACGGGGTCGTGCACTCCCCGCTGTACGGCCCGCTGCCGGCCACCGAGTTCTACCCCGCCCTGTTCGCCGACACCGGGCGGGCCCGGCTGCGCCTGCGCGGGGTGACCGAGGGCAGGACCACCGGCGGAGAGCCGCTGATCACCATCTGGTTCCGGTTCGACTGGACCCTTCCGTCCGGGCAGTCCGCCGACTTCGAGTGCGTCGACGTCCTGGAACTCGCCGACGACGGGCGTATCGCGGCGCTCCACATCGTCTACGACACCGTGACGGCCCGGCCCGCCTTCGAGGCCGAGAACGGGGTGGGCAGCTCCTGGCGCCCCGAACCCGCCGCCGGGTGAGGCGGCGGGCTCGGGTGAGCGGCTCGGGCCGCGGGCTCAGGCGACGGTGAGATAGACCTGCCCGAAGACCTCCGACAGTTTCCTCAGGTCGGCGGCGACGTCCGTCTCGGGGGTGGCCGGACTGTAGACGGCGGCCACGCGACGCTGGATCGGAGCGAGCTTCTTCAGCTCATTCCAGGCGGTCAGCCGGCTGACCGTTCCCTTGGCGTCCTGGACGCGCGTCCAGACGTTCACCTGCTGCGCGGCGCCGTCCATGACCGGGGTGGAGACCCTGGCCGCGACCTGCTCGGCGGTGACCTGCCCGGTCAGACCGGTCTCCTCGGCGGTGACCTGCGCCAGGACGTCCCAGGCCCGGGCCCGGACCTGGATCCACTGGTTGCGCTGCGCCCGCCCGGCGTCGATGCCCCAGGTGTCGTAGCCTCCGCGCAGCAGGCCGCTGTCCAGGGAGAGCTGGTCGACCCGGCCGGTGATCAGGTGCGACTCGACCTTCTCGGGGGCCAGCAGGGGGTACCGCTTGCGCATCTCGGTCTTGCAGGCGTCGTTCGCGCCGCAGGCCAGCTCGGGGACGACCGTGTGCACGCCCAGCCGCTTGCCGGGGGCGGCCTGGCGCAGCGCGGCCGACGCGGCCGTGACGAAGGCGTTGATCTCGTCGTCGGTCTTGAAGGTCGCGTTGTAGCCGACCTGCGAGCTGAACCGGATGCCGGCCACCTCCGGCCGCGCGGCCAGCGCGCCGACCCGCTTGACGGCCGCGGCGAAGGTCGCGGCCCCGGCCTTCCAGTCGTCGGCCAGCTCGGTGTCGATCCAGACGTGCAGCCCGGCGCCCTTGGCGGCGGTGACCGCCTGGCCCGCGGGGCTCTGGGCCGCGGCGGCGACCTCCTGCGCGGTGGGGGCCGGGACCTGGGCCGCCGGGGCGGTGGTCTGCGCGCCCGTCTTCGCCGCCGAGGAGGGGTCGGCCGGGCTGCCGGGTTCGGGCGCGCTCTGCGTGCCGTCGCCGCCCGCCTCGTAGCCGCCGACGGAGCACTCCTGGCCCGTGGCGCACTCGGGCGTCCCGCCGTCCTCCGCGCCCTCGGGGACCGGGGTGTTCTCGTCGCCGACGGTGCCCTCCCCCTGAAGCTCGGGGCAGGAGCTTCCCGCGGCCGAGCAGTCGATGAACTTGCCGTCGGAGGGGGTGGCGCCCTTGAGCTTGGCGGCGTCGTTCTCCGCCCAGAACTTCACGACGTCGTAGGCCTCCTCCGGCTTGTTCAGCCAGCGGCACACGATGAACGCCGGGGCGTCGGCCCCCATCAGATCGTTACAACTGCGGTCGTCCTTGGGGCTCTGGGAGGAGGCCACGGCCGCGGGGGTGGCCGCGCCGACGAGCGCGAGCATGGCACCGACGGTCAGCGTCCGCCGCACGTTGAATTGCATGTCCTGAACTCCCCGGTAAAGCCGGTCAAAACAATCGTCTTGTACCTTATCTTCATTACCATTGCCTCAACAGCCTCAGTCAGGAAATTATCGGATTTCTCCCCTGCCATATTCGGCGCGGGCGGGCCATACCGGCGGGTCATAAAAAAGAAATATGACCTGGACCGATCCGGGGACGGCGCGACCTCCCCCGGCTCACCCCTCTTCCCCTCCCCCCTGCTCATCTCCTCCCCCCTCCGGCCGCACCCCGTACCTTCGACGCCCTCGACACGCCCCCACACCCACCGCGGATAATCAGGACATGCTCCCAGACCGGCGGACGCCCTGATGGCGGCCGAATCCTCGCAGACCCTGGAGCGCGGCCTGCGCCTGCTGCGCCTGCTCGCCGACGGCCATCGAGGCCGCACCCCGACCGAGCTCGCGAACGAGCTCGGGCTCAGCCGCCCGGCGGTCTACCGCCTGCTCACCACCCTTCAGCGCGAGGGCTTCGTCCGCCGGGACGGCGAGGGCCGTCTCCACCTGGGGTTCGGCGTGCTGGTCCTGGCCCGCGCCGTACAGCCGCTGCTGCGCGCGGGCGCCCTGCCCACCCTGCGGGGGCTCGCCGAGGAACTCGGCGCGACCGCGCACCTCACGGTCGCCGAGGGCGACGACGGACTGGCGGTGGCGGTGGCCGAACCCTCCTGGACGGACATGCACGTCGCCTACCGCGAGGGCTCCCGTCACCCCCTCGGCCGGGGGGCCGCCGGGCTCGCCATCTTGGCCCTGCGGCAGGGCCGTACGGACTACGTGGTCACCGAGGGGCAGCTCCAGGAGGGCGCGTGCGGCGTCGCGGCGCCGGTCACCGGTCTGCCCTGGCTCGAAGCCTCGGTGGGAGTGGTCGCCTTCACCCGCCTGGACCCCGCGACCGTCGGCCCCCGGGTGGCCGAGGCCGCCGCCGAGCTGGCCCGCTCCCTGGTGTGACACTCCTGGCGTAAAAGGCGCGAGAGGGCGCGCTCAGGCGCCCGTTCCCGGCGCTCGATCCGCAGGATGCCCGAGTCGACCGCCGGGACGGGCCGGAACGCCTCGCGGCCGACGTGCCCGAGCAGTTCCCACCTGTACCAGGGCCAGGTGCGCACGGTCAGCATGCTCCACCGGCCGAAGCCGAAGAGCGACATGCCCCCAACGCTAGGCCGCGGCCCGCGGGGCGCACAAACGGTTTTCTCTCAAGAGCCCCCGGCCCACCAGGGCTTTCCCGTCGCCGAGGCCGGCTGAGGCTCCCGGTGGAGGGCGTGGTCTCTCCCTGTGGAGGAACTGTGCCGCCGAGGTGTCACCGGACGGGGAGGCCGGGTTGAGATCTCAGGGGGTGACCCGGACGCCTTGAAGGTGTCCGCGCCCTCCGGCGCGTCCGGCCCCGAGATCTGAGCGGCGGAAACCCTTGTCCTCCCCGCCCGGCGGCTTTCAGAGGGGTCTTCCCCGGCTCTCACGCGAGGGCCGTGCGGGAGACCTCATCTCGGCGGGGCCCTACCCGAAGCAGTGCAGGGTGCGGTCGAAGGACTTGCACTTCCAGCCGAACCACCAGTAGCAGCCCTCACCGTAGACCCGCAGGCAGTGGTTGCCGCCGAAGATGCCGATGGTGATGGTCGCCTTGGCGGCGCCGACGTTGGGGTTGAAGGTGATGCTGTAGTGCTCGCGCGAGAGCCTGTACGTGGTCGTCCACACGATCTTGCCCGCCACCTTGAGGTAGGCGGTGAGCGAGGCCGACCAGTTGGCGCCGGGGCAGTACTCGACCGAGACGCCGACGCTGACGGAGTCGATGATCTTGATGTCGTACGGGCCCACCTTGGTGCAGCCGTTGGCGAGCATGGTCGGCGCCTCCGCGCCGGTGACGAGCTGCTCGTCCTCGGGGTCCTCGTGGTAGGTCTGGACGGAGTTGATGTACGCCGACTTGAACTCGGCCGCGGTCACCGCCCGCTCGTCCGTCGCCTTGTGCTCGTTCGCCAGCTCGGCCAGCCGAGCCCACGTGCGCTCGGAGAGCCCTTCCAGGGCGATGTTCGGATCTGCGCCTGCCATCGCTCTTCCTTTCTCAGTGGTGCTGACGGTTGTCTCGTGGGCCTCACGGAAGATCGAGGCCGCTGCCGGGGCGGACGGTCGACGGCGACCGCCTCGGCGGCGCGTCTTGATTGATGCGTCTTGACTGGTTGCGTCTCGCCTTCGAAGACGGGTCTCACCGGCCGGCCCGACGATCTGCGCGGCCGCCGTTCTGGCGCGGAGGCCACCCGCCGTTCTGGGCACGGGGTCTTCGCCCGCGCCGGACGCGATGGGCCGAAGTGAGCACGCTGCGGCACGGCCGGACGGATCAGTGCGCCGGCCGTCGTCCTGTCGTGCCGACGGGCGTCCCCGTCACTCGAACCCTCGCGGCGCCCCGGCCGCCCGAGGGCACCGGGCCGGTCAGGGCCCGCCGCCCGTGGCCACGGCGATGCCGGCGAGACGGATTCCAAGGCGGATGGGGGACATGCGAGTGTCTCCTCCTGTGGGGGAACTCAACTCACCCGTACCGCTACCCAACGTAATAGATCGATTACCCTGAGCGTCTGACTTTTTTAAAATTCGTCGCCGAGAGGCCCTGTCCACACAGGGAACGTCCGGAGCTCCAAAAACCCTGGAAATCACAGAAACCCAGGACATCACCGTAAAGCCGGGAAAGCGGCGGAGCCTCGCGGAGACAGGGAAGGAGCGGAGACGGGGGGAAGGACGGGAAAGCGCGGGGTCACGGGAGGCCACGAGGGGTCCAGGGGCGCCGCCCCGCACCGCCGAACGTGCCCGGCAGGTCGGCCCCCCACAGCGGGGCCAGGCGTCGGAGGCGGGGTGATCGCGCGTCGCTCACCGCCGAGGCGCGGCCACGGACGGCGCGCTCGGCCACCCGTCCGGCAAGCCCCTCCCCGCCGGCCGCCGGACCCCGGGAACCATTAATTCGAAATTCATCCACCGCACCCTCAAAATCGGCGGTAAAACTTTCAATCATATAATCACCGATGGTGACGCTTAGCTACCCTGAGCGGGTATGGCACGAAACAAAACGGTTGACATCGCAAAGCGTTGACACTGTCAAATGCCGTCCGTAACATGCGTGTACCGAGATGCCGGACCAACGGTCAAACGCCTGCCGGACATCCCGCCGACCACGGTGCCGCCCCTTCAACCCGCTGCAGTTCATCACAGAGCGTGTAGTTGGACTATCGGTTTATCAACCTGACCATAGGAGGGATCCTGCATGCTCAAATTAATGGCGATGGGCGGCGCGGCCGTGATATCCCTCGCCCAGATCAGTACCCCGGCGAACGCCGTGGGCCCCGTTTCCCCGTCGAGCAAAATCACCGTGGACGTCGTGACGGTCAACGGCTCGGGGTGCCCGCACGGGTCGGCCGTCGTGACGAAGGGGAGCGACAGCACGACCTTCACGGTCACCTACAGCGACTACCTGGCGCAGGTGGGAGTCGGCTCCACACCGACCGACTTCCGGAAGAACTGCCAGCTCAGCCTGCGTGTGCACGCTCCGCAAGGGTTCACCTACGCGGTTGCCCAGGCCGACTACCAGGGCTTCGCGCACCTGGAGGACGGCGCGACCGGTGAGCAGAAGGCCAGCTACTACTTCCAGGGTGAGTCGCAGACGGCCCCGGTCAGCCACGTGCTGCGAGGCCCGTTCGAGGGTGACTGGAAGAACACCGACACCACCAACGTGGCGGCGCTGGTCTACATGCCCTGCGGTGAGGATCGCGGCCTGAACGTCAACACCGAACTGAAAGTGAACGCCGGGACATCAAGCCCGGAGAAGACGACCAGCTTCATGACAATGGATTCCACGCACGGAAGCGTGAACACCGTCTTCCACCTCCGCTGGAAACAGTGTCCCTGACCGGCAGTCGTCGACCGACAATAGAAGGGATTCCGCATGCGCAAACTAATGGCCGTCGGCGCGGCGGTCATGGCATTCATCGCCATGTCCACCACTCCGGCGAACGCATGGCCCACCGTCCCTCCGCCCGACAAAATCATCATTGACGTCGTGACGGTCAACGGCTCGGGCTGCCGCCCCGGAACCACCGCCGTGGCCGTTTCGCCGGACAACATGGCCTTCACGGTCACCTACAGCGACTTCCTGGCGCAGGTGGGGGTCGGTGCCAAGCCGACCGACTTCCGGAAGAACTGCCAGCTCAACCTCCTTGTGCACGTTCCCCAGGGCTTCACCTACGCGGTCGCCCAGACCGACTACCGCGGCTTCGCGCACCTGGAGGACGGCGCGAGCGGCGAGGAGAAGGCGAACTACTACTTCCAGGGGCACTCCCAGACCACGGCGATGAGCCACAAGCTCCAGGGGCCCTTCGAGAACAACTGGCAGAACACCGACGTGAACGACGTCGCGCAGCTGGTCTACATGCCCTGCGGTGAGCTGCGCAGCTTCAACATCAACACCGAGCTGCGGGTGAACGCCGGCACCTCGGACACGACGAAGACCACGAGCTTCATGACGATGGACTCGACCGACGCCAACATCTCGACCACCTATCACTTCTCCTGGAAGCAGTGCCCCGCGGCGTAGCCGCCGGCACCGGCCCCGTGGTCCGGTGAACACCCGCCGCCCGATCCGGCCCGATCCGGATCGGGCGGCGGCTCGCCGTCGCGCGAAGAACACGTCGCCCGGGGGCCGACGGGGAGAGCGGGCCCCGCCGCCCCCCGGAAAACCGATCGCCCGGCGCGGACGGTGTTTGACATCGCCTTTCCCGTGACAGATGGTTGTTCGTATAAAGGACATTTATGTCCGATAAACGGACAATCATGGGAGGGGCGGATGCCGTACTACCGCGCCGTGGGGGAGATACCCCGTAAGCGACACGTGCAGTTCCGGCGGCCCGACGGCGGGCTGTACGCCGAGGAACTGATGGGCGAGGAGGGGTTCTCCAGCGACTCCTCCCTGCTCTACCACCGATACCTTCCCACCGCGATCGTCAAGGCAGAGACGGTCGAGTCGCCGGCCCCGGCGGTGTTCACCCCCAACCTGCCCCTGTCCCCCCGGCACTTCCGCACCCAGGACCTCCCGGCGGCGGGCGACCTGGTGACCGGGCGCGGGCCGCTGGCGGGCAACTCCGACGTCCGGATGTCGTACGCCGCGAGCGAGACGCCCAGCGAGCTGTACCGCAACTCCATGGGCGACGAGTGCGTCTACATCGCCTCCGGCCGGGTCCTGTTCGAGTCGGCCTACGGCGCGCTGGAGGCCGCGGAGGGCGACTACGTCGTCATCCCGACCGGGACGATCCACCGCTGGGTCCCCCGGGGCCGCGTCACCGCCTTCGTCGTCGAGGCCACCGGGCACATCCGCCCTCCCCGGCGCTATCTGTCCTCCCACGGCCAGTTCCTGGAGCACGCGCCCTACTGCGAGCGCGACCTGCGCGCCCCGGGCGAGCCGCTGCTCGCCGAGGGCGAGGAGGTGCCGGTGCTGGTCCGCACGCGCGGCGGGCTGACCCGGCTGGTCTACCGCAACCACCCCTTCGACGTGGTCGGCTGGGACGGCTGCCTGTACCCCTACGCCTTCAACATCGGCGACTTCGAGCCCGTCGTGAAGCGCACCCACGCCCCGCCGCCGGTGCACCAGACCTTCGAGGGCCCGAACTTCGTGATCTGCTCGTTCTGCCCCCGGCCGCTCGACTTCCACCCCGACGCCGTCCCGATCCCCTACAACCACCACAACGTCGACTCCGACGAGCTCATGTTCTACGTGGGCGGCGACTACACCGCGCGCAAGGGCTCGGGCATCGACGTCGGCTCGATCTCGCTGCACCCGGCCGGGTTCACGCACGGCCCGCAGCCCGGCGCCGTCGAGGCCGCCGTCGAGGCGGTACGGCGGGGCCACACCCAGACCACCGAGCTGGCCGTGATGGTCGACACCTTCCGCCCCCTCGACCTGGGCGCCGCCGCCCTGTCGGTCGAGGACCCCTCCTACGCCTGGACGTGGGCGCGGTGAGGCTCTTTCACGCCCTCGTCGACGACGCGGGGCTGTTCCCGCCGACCGCGCTGCCGATGGCCGAGGCCCTCAGGCGGCACCGGGCCGACCTGGCGGAGGGCGACCCGGTGCTCACCCACCGGTTCCTGTGCCCGGCCGGGCGGCTTCCGGAGCTGCGGGAGCACCTGAACGGCCTGCCCGTCCGTCTCGGGCTGATCCTCGACACCCCCGGCCTTCCCGCCGTCGCCGACCTCGACGTGGAGCTGATCGAGGTGCCGATCGGCCGGGCCGTCCCGTCCGGGGGCCCCGCGGCCCGCCGGTTCGTCGAGGTCGCCGCCGGCCGCCCGCCCGAGGACCCGCCGCCCGGGGCCGGGCTCAAGATCAGATGTGGCGGGGCGGTCGCCTCGGCCTTCCCGCCGGCCTCCGACCTCGGCGCCTTCATCACCCACTGCGCCGAGCGCGGCCTCCCCTTCAAGGCCACGGCCGGGCTGCACAACGCGGTCCGCCACTTCGACCCGGCGTTGGGCACGCACCGGCACGGCTTCCTCAACCTGGTCCTCGCGGTCTGCGCGGCCGTGGAGGAGCGGGACCCTGTGCCCGTGCTGAGCACGACGGACGCGGACGAACTGGTCCGGCTGGCCCGTGCCGTACCGGACGACACCGCCGGGCGCGCCAGGGAGCTGCTGGTGTCGTACGGCTCGTGCAGCACGCGAACCCCCGTCGAGGACCTCCGGGCCCTCGGACTGACCACCAGGCGGCGCGCCGGCGCCGCCCCGGCGAAGGAGAACGCACGATGACCTGGGGCCTGGACAATCTGCCCTACGGAGTTTTCTCACGGCACGAGGGCGAGACCCCGCGCGTGGGCGTGCGGTACGGCGAGCACGTGATGGACCTCGCCGGGGCCCTGCACGACGAGGTGTTCGCCACCGGGTCGCTCAACGCCTTCATGGCCAGGGGCGCGTCGGCCTGGCGGGACACCCGGGCGGTGATCCGGAACAAGCTGAGCACCGACCCGGCGGCCGTCGCCCCGCACCTGATCCCGCTGGAGCACATCACGCTGCACCTGCCGATCGAGGTGGCCGACTACGTCGACTTCTACTGCTCGATCGAGCACGCCTCCAACCTCGGCAAGATGTTCCGGCCCGACGAGGAGCCGCTGAAGCCGAACTGGCGGCACCTCCCCGTCGGCTACCACGGCAGGGCCGGGACCGTCGTCGTGTCCGGCACCCCGATCGTCCGGCCGTCGGGGCAGCGCGGCGCCGGGGTCTTCGGCCCCTCGGCCAGGCTGGACATCGAGGCGGAGCTGGGCTTCGTCGTCGGCACGCCGACCGCCCTCGGCACGCGGGCCGGCCGGTTCGAAGACCACGTGTTCGGGGTGACGCTCGTCAACGACTGGAGCGCCAGGGACATCCAGGCGTGGGAGTACGTCCCGCTCGGCCCGTTCCTCGGCAAGTCCTTCGCCACCTCGATCTCCCCGTGGATCACCCCGCTCGCGGCGCTCTCCGAGGCGCGGGTCCCGGGCAGGGAGCAGGTGCCCGAGCCCCTGGACTACCTCCGCCGCCGGGAGCCGTGGGGGCTGGAGGTGACGCTGGAGGTGACGCTGAACGGCGAGGTGATCTCCCGCCCGCCGTACCGGGACATGTACTGGACGCCCGACCAGATGCTCGCCCACATGACCGTCAACGGCGCGAGCCTGCGCACCGGCGACCTCTACGCCAGCGGCACGGTCTCCGGCGCGGAGCCGGGGCGGTGCGGGTCGCTGATCGAGCTGACCTGGAACGGCGCCGAGCCCCTGAAGCTGCCCGACGGCTCGGCGAGAACCTTCCTGGAGGACGGCGACACGGTCACGATCACCGCGTCCGCCCCGGGCCCCGGCGGGACGGTGATCTCTCTGGGTGAGGTGTCGGGGACCGTCGTCCCCGCCCGGTAAGGCGCGCAGGGCCCGACGGACCCGTGACGTCACTCGGCGTGACCAAACGATCACCGATCGCTAGGGTGGGACGGCCGAGTACCCACGAATCTTGAAGGCAGGAAGCAATGCGGCGCGCCGCGGGATGTCTCCCGATCCTCCTCCTCCCGCTCGCGATCACGGCCACGGCCTGCTCGTCGGTCGTGGCCGGAAGCGGCCCCCCTCCCGGAGCGGCGGCCGGCGTGGAGATCTTCCCCGCCCCCGGCACCGTGGAGGCCGAGACCGGCCGGGGCCTGACCGTCAGGGCCGGGGCGGGCGCACTGACGCGGGTGACCGCCTACGCCGGCGGCGTCCCGGTGCCGGGCCACCTCGACGACACCCGGTCCGTCTGGCGTTCGGACTGGGCCCTGACCCCCGGCCGGGAGTACGTCGTCAACGTCACCGCGCCGGGGGCCGGAGGCTCCCAGGTGACGACCTCCGGCAGGTTTCGCACACTCTCTCCGGCCAGGACCTTCAAGATCCGCTCGGTCGTCCCCTCCCCGGGGGAGACCGTGGGCGTCGGCATGCCGATCATCGTCGGCTTCGACACCCCGGTGACGGACCGGGCGGCCGTCGAGCGGGCCCTGGAGGTGCGCTCCACCAAGCCGGTCGAGGGGGCGTGGCACTGGACGGGCGACACCGAGGCGGTCTACCGCCCGCGCCACACCTGGCCGGCCCGGCAGCAGGTCTCCTTCACCGCGCACCTGTCCGGCGTGCGCGCGGCCAAGGACACCTACGGCACCGTCGACCACGAGACGGCCTTCGCCGTCGGCCGCAAGCAGGTCAGCCTCATCGACACCCGTACCCACCGCATGCAGGTGCGGCAGGACGACAGGGTGGTCCAGCGGATGGCGATCAGCGCGGGCATGGGCACCACCCGGGAGTACACCACGACCAGCGGCGTCCACCTGACCATGGACAAGGGCAACCCGGTTCGGATGATCTCCCCCGGGCGTGAGAAGGGGGAGCCCGGCTACTACGACCTGATGATCGACCACGCGGTCCGCATCTCCAACAGCGGCGAGTACGTCCACGCGCTGAACAACGTCTGGGCCCAGGGCCGGGCGAACGTCAGCCACGGCTGCGTCAACGCCCGTCCCGACCAGGCGGCCTGGTTCTTCGACACCTCCCTGCGCGGCGACCCCGTCGTCATCCGCGGCACCGACCGCGAACTGGAGTGGAACAACGGCTGGGGCTACTGGCAGCGCTCGTGGGACGAGTGGCTCAGGGGCAGCGCGCTGCGCGCCGCCCAGCCCCCGCGTCTCCTGACCACCCCGGCCCCCGCGCGGAGTCTGCCCTGACCGCCCGGCTCCTCCCCCCGGGCGCCCGCCCCGGATTCCCCGGGGCCCCCGAAACGGCCACCGGCGCGGGAGGGGTAGGGGAAAGAGGGCCCTGCCGGTCACCTGGATAACGACATACCGTAGAGGAGGGAACCTCCCAGACACCCGAACCGTTCAGTCTGTTAGGGGGGCGAAGGGATGGATTACTGGGTCATCTGGTTGATCGTCGCGGTGGTACTGGGTGTCGCCGAGATCTTCACCCTGACCACCGCCCTGGGACTGCTCGGCGGCGCCGCCCTGTTCGCCTCCGCCGCCGCGGGCCTCGGCCTCCCGTTCCCGTTCCAGCTTCTGGTGTTCATCGCCGCTCTCGCCGCCGGGGTTGTCGTGGTGCGGCCGATCGCCAGACGTCACCTCATGCCCCCGCCCTCGGACCGGCGTTTCGGGGTCCAGGCCCTCGTCGGCAAGCCCGCCTACGTGCTGCGCGAGGTGACCGGCAGGGATGGAAGGGTACAGATCGGCGGCGAGGAGTGGTCGGCCAGGGCGTACGACGAGACACTGGTGATCCCGGCGGGGGCGGTCGTCGACGTCATCGAGATCGAGGGTGCCACGGCACTCGTATATCCCCGGGAGTGATCATGGACCCACTGATGATCGTCGGTCTTCTCATCATCCTGTTCGCCGTGTTCACGGTGGTACGTTCCGTCCGGATCGTCCCGCAGGCGCGCGCCCGCAACGTGGAACGGCTCGGCCGCTACCACACCACGCTCAAACCGGGCCTGAACTTCGTGATCCCCTACATCGACCGGGTCTACCCGGTGATCGACCTGCGCGAGCAGGTGGTCTCCTTCCGCCCGCAGCCGGTGATCACCGAGGACAACCTGGTCGTGGAGATCGACACGGTGCTCTACTTCCAGGTCACCGACCCCCGGGCCGCCGCCTACGAGATCGCCAACTACATCCAGGCCGTCGAGCAGCTCACGGTCACCACCCTGCGCAACGTCGTGGGCTCGCTGGACCTGGAGATGACGCTCACCTCGCGCGACACGATCAACAGCCAGCTCAGGGGGGTGCTGGACGAGGCGACCGGCAAGTGGGGCATCCGGGTCAACCGGGTGGAGATCAAGGCCATCGACCCGCCCAAGAGCATCAAGGAGGCGATGGAGAAGCAGATGCGCGCCGAGCGCGACAAGCGCGCCGCGATCCTCACCGCCGAGGGCCAGCGGCAGTCGCAGATCCTCACCGCCGAGGGCGACAAACAGAGCGCGATCCTGCGGGCCGAGGGTGACCGCAGCGCCGCGATCCTCAAGGCCCAGGGCCAGTCCCAGGCCATCGACCAGGTCTTCCAGGCGGTACACCGCAACGACCCCGATCCCCAACTGCTCGCCTACCAGTATCTCCAGGTGCTTCCGGAGCTGGCCAAGGGCAGCGGCAACACCTTCTGGGTGATTCCCAGCGAGGTCACCTCCGCCCTCCAGGGCGTCTCCAAGGCGTTCACCGAGTCCCTGCCCCGGTCGTCCGCGACCCGCCAGGCCCCGGCCACCGGCGAGACGGCCGAGCTGGAGGCGGCCCAGGCCGAGCGGGCCGCCGCCGAGGCGGTCGCGGAGGCCTCCGACACCGACAGCGGCCCCCGCCCGCTCAGCGCGGCCTCCGGAGCCCCCGACCCGCTGGCCGACCTGCACAGACGGCACGAGCACCCCCAGCCCTGACCGGCACGGCACCGCCCGCGCCCTCCCATCCCCCGTTCTCCCCGTTTCCCCTCTCCCCTCCCCCGTCCGGCCGGGCGGGGCGGGGGCTCCCGCGCGGGACACCGTACGGCGGGCCCGGCGTGAAGCGACGCTGTGGGCGGTTTTAAGAAAACCGCGATGGACACCTTCGGAAACGAACGGGCACAGTGCGTAAGGTCGGAAGCGAAAAAAAAAGGGGGGCTCGCGATGAGAGCACTCGTCAAGGACAGGGCCGAGCCCGGCCTGTGGCTGGCGGAGGTCCCCAAGCCCGTCGCGGGGCCGGGAGAGGTGCTGATCAGGGTGCTGCGCACCGGCATCTGCGGCACCGACCTGCACATCCGGAACTTCGACGCCTGGGCGCGGCAGACGCTGCGGACACCGCTGATCGTCGGCCACGAGTTCTGCGGCGAGGTCGTCGAGGTCGCCCCGGGGGTCGAGGACATCGCGCCCGGCGACCTGGTCAGCGGCGAGGGGCACCTGGTCTGCGGCAAGTGCCGCAACTGCATGGCCGGCCGGCGCCACCTGTGCCGCAACACGGTCGGGCTGGGGGTGAACCGCGACGGCGCCTTCGCCGAGTACGTGACGCTCCCGGCCTCCAACGTCTGGGTGCACCGGATGCCGATCGACCCCGACGTCGCGGCGATCTTCGACCCGTTCGGCAACGCCGTGCACACCGCGCTGACGTTCCCGATGGTCGGCGAGGACGTGCTGATCACCGGTGCCGGGCCGATCGGCCTGATGGCCGCCGCGGTGGCCACGCACGTGGGGGCCCGCAACGTGGTCATCACCGACGTCAGCCACGAACGGCTCGCCCTGGCCGGAAAGCTCGGGGTCAGCCTGGCGCTGAACGTCGCCGAGAGGTCCATCGCGGACGGCATGCGCGAGCTCGGGATGCGGGAGGGCTTCGACGTGGGGCTGGAGATGTCCGGGCACCCGCAGGCGCTCCGCGACATGATCGCCGGCCTGACGCACGGCGGGAAGATCGCCATGCTCGGGCTGCCCGCCGAGGAGTTCGCGGTGGACTTCGCGACGGTCGTGACCTCGATGATCACCATCCAGGGCGTCTACGGCCGGGAGATGTACGAGACGTGGTACGCCATGTCGGTTCTCCTGGAGAAGGGGCTCGACATCTCCCCCGTCATCACCGACCGCTTCTCCCATCGCGACTTCGACGCGGCCTTCGACGCCACCGCGAGCGGCAAGACCGGCAAAGTCATCCTGGATTGGACCACCTGATGTTCGACAACGTCCGTGCCGGCCTGCGCGAGACCCTCGACGAGATCGCCTCCGCCGGGCTGCTCAAGCCCGAGCGGGTCATCACCACCCCGCAGGGGGCCGGCATCGCCGTCACCGGGGGCGGCGAGGTGCTGAACTTCTGCGCCAACAACTATCTGGGCCTGGCCGACCATCCCGAGGTGGTGGCCGCGGCCAAGGAGGCCCTGGACCGCTGGGGCTTCGGCATGGCCTCGGTGCGCTTCATCTGCGGCACCCAGCAGGTCCACAAGGAGCTGGAGGCGCGGCTGGCGGAGTTCCTCGGCCAGGAGGAGGCGGTGCTGTACAGCTCGTGCTTCGACGCCAACGGCGGGGTGTTCGAGACGCTGCTCGACGACCGCGACGCGGTGATCTCCGACGCGCTCAACCACGCGAGCATCATCGACGGCATCCGCCTGTGCAAGGCCCGCCGCCTGCGCTACGCCAACCGGGACACGGCCGAGCTGGAGGCCAGGCTCAAGGAGGCGTCCGACGCCCGGCGCAAACTGGTCGTCACCGACGGCGTGTTCTCCATGGACGGTTACGTCGCGCCCCTCGGGGAGATCTGTGACCTGGCGGAACGCCACGGGGCCATGGTCATGGTGGACGACTCGCACGCGGTCGGGTTCGTCGGCGAGGGCGGCCGCGGAACCCCCGAGCTGCACGGCGTCGCAGACCGGGTGGACATCGTCACCGGCACCCTCGGCAAGGCCCTCGGCGGGGCCAGCGGCGGCTACGTCGCCGCCCGGAGAGAGATCTGCGCGCTGCTGCGCCAGCGCTCCCGCCCCTACCTGTTCTCCAACTCGCTCGCCCCGATGATCGCCGCCGCCTCGCTGCGGGTCCTCGACCTGATCAGCGGTTCCGGCGAGGCCCGCGAACGGCTGCGCGCCAACACCCGGCGGTTCCGCGCCAAGATGACCGAGGCCGGGTTCGACCTTCTGCCCGGCGACCACCCGATCGTCCCGGTGATGATCGGCGACGCGGCCGAGGCCGCCGCGCTGGCCGAGCGCCTGCTCGAAAGAGGCGTCTACGTGATCGGCTTCTCCTACCCGGTCGTCCCGCACGGTCAGGCCCGCATCCGGGTCCAGCTGTCGGCGGCGCACTCCACCGAGGACGTCGACCGCGCCGTGGAGGCGTTCGCCGCCGCCCGCGGATAAGCGGCGGGGACCGGCCTTTCACGGGCCGGCTTTCACGGGCCGGCTTTCACGGGCCGGCCGGGGCGGGTGGGGGGACGGGCACGCGGTGAGCCGGAGAGACCGGCGTGGATTTCCGGGCATCTCGGGCGGGCTACCGGCCCGACGCGCCGACCTCCGTCGGACAGCGGGAGATGTCTCGGCAAAAATGGGAAGGTGATGGACACGCGGCGGCTCAGGACCCTGCGTGCGGTGGCCGACCACGGTACGGTCACCGCCGCGGCCGCCGCGCTCCATCTCACCCCCTCCGCCGTCTCCCAGCAGCTCGTCGCGCTGGAGAACGAGGTGGGCCACCGGCTGCTGGAGCGCGACGGCCGGGGCGTGCGCCTCACCGCCGTCGGCCGGATCCTCCTCGGCCACGCCAACGAGGTGCTCGCCGAGCTTGAGCGGGCCGAGGCCGCCGTCGCCGCCTACACCACGGGGACGGCGGGCGAGGTGAAGGTCGCCTCGTTCGCCACCGCGATCGGGCTGGTCGTGGCCCCGGCCGTGGGAGCGCTCAGGGGCAAGGAGCCCGGCATCCGGGTGCGCGTCCTGGACGCCGAGGGCGACCAGAGCCTCACCATGGTCCTGGACGGCGCTGTGGACGTGGCCGTCGCGGTGGAGTACCGCGGCGCCCCCGCCGAAGACGACCGCCGCCTGTCCCGGATCCCGCTCTACTCCGAGCCGTTCGACCTCGTCCTCCCCCACGACCACCCCCTGGCGGCCGTTCCCGGCCACGCCAAAGACACACCCCCGCTCCCGGGGCGTGACGCCGGGACGCTGTCGGTCGCCGACCTGGCCGGGGAGACCTGGATCGGCCCCTACCCCGGCAACCCCTGCCACGACGTCATCGCCCTGGCCTGCGAGCACGCCGGTTTCACCCCCGCGTTCGCGCACTCCTCCGACGACTTCAGCGCGGTGATCGCCCTGGCCTCCGCGGGAGCGGGGGTGGCGATGGTGCCCCGCCTGGCCCTGCGCGGCACGAACCTTTCGGGGGTGACGGTCCGCCCGGTGGCGGGCCCGGAGCGCCGGGTCTTCGCCGCCGTACGGCGGGGCGCCGAGCGGCACCCCCTGCTCGTCCCCCTCCTGGCCGTCCTCCAGGAGACCTCGGCCTTCCTCCACGGCCCGCACCCGGTCCGTGACGAAAGACCCCCGGCGGGACGCCTCACGGGGGAAGGAGGCGTGCGGCGCAGCCGGCCGTAGGGGACGACCGGCGCGCGACCGTCGGGCCGGCCTTGTGGCTTCCGGCGTGCTGGACGGCGTTGGTCACCAGTTCGGAAACGGCCAGCCTCGCGTCCTCGTAAGCGGGGTGGTCCTCGCCGAGCCAGGTGCGGACCGCCTCCCGCGCCCGTGAGATGGATCGGGGGTCGCAGGGAAAGCAGGTCTCGTTAAGCGTCTCCGGATTCATGGGTTCGCCCCCTAGCCGAATTGGGCTGATTTATGCGCTCTCGGACTGTTTACCGAGGCGCCACCGGGATTGCGGTGTGGCCCTCATAAGGTCGCAAACCCGCGAGCGCCTGTACGGAGAACAGGGTCCTCAATCCATTCACAGTTTCGTGAACCCCCTTCCCCACCAGCCAAAACCCTCTCCACAATGAGGTGACGCCCCCGGAGCGAAAGGAGCCCGGAAATGATCTCCCCCCCCCGGAGCCGGACCCGGAAACAGAAGCGACATCAAACCCCGATCCCTACATTTCCCCGCGCATTCGATTCGGCACGGAAATGCGCAAATTCCGCCTTGCCGCGGGATTCAGCCAGCGAAAGCTCAGCATGACGACCCACCTGTCCATCAGCCACATCAGCATGCTGGAGAACGGCCACCGGGCGGGCGCCGAACCTGGAGCTGGCCGCCAAAATCGACGAGGCCCTCGGCCTGGGCACGACCCTCACCGGCCTGCTCGACCGGCTGAACCGCGCCGAGGCCCAACTCCCCCGCTGGTTCCGGCCCTGGCTGGACTTCGAGCGCGAGGCCGACTCCCTGCGCATCTGGGAAGCGCTGATGGTGCCGGGGCTGCTCCAGACCGAGGACTACGCGCGGGCCATCCTGAGCCGCAAGCCCGGCGCCACCCCCGAGGAGATCGAGGACAAGGTCGTGGCCCGGATGGATCGGCAGGAGATCTTCGGGCGGCGGGTGCCGCCGATGCTCTGGATCATCCTCGACGAGGGCGTGCTGTACCGCCCCATCGCCTCCCCGGAGGTGATGCGGGGCCAGTTCGAGCGCCTTCTCGACGCCGGGGAGCAGATGCGAGTATCCCTGCAGATCCTTCCCTACGCGGCGCGGAACGTGCTTGGCTTGTTGGGAAGCTTCACCCTCGCGGACCTGCCGAGAAGCAACAGCCCCGTGGCCTACCTCGACTCGCAGAGCCTCGACGACCGGGTCACCGACCGCCCCACCGACATGAAGAACCTCGTGTTCAGGTACGACGCGATCCGGGCCGACGCCCTCCCCGGCGCGAGTCCCTCAACCTGATCAAGGAGACAATGCGTAGATGGACGACCTGATCCACGAACTCCCCACCGCCCGCTGGCGCACGTCCACCCTGTCCGGCGACGACGGCAGTAACTGCGTCGAGGTCGCCGCCCTCTCCGGCGGCCACCACGCCCTCCGCGACACCAAGGACCGCACCGGGCCGGCCCTCATCCTCACCCCCGCCGCCTGGGCCGGCCTCCTCGCCTCCATCAAAGCCGGCCGCCTCGACTGAAGCGTGTCGAGTACTTAGGCGCCGAACGCCGGTCGGCGCCGCCCTTACCCGCCGCTTACCGGAGAAAGCTTCCGGCCATGTGACGAATGCTCGAAAAGCGCCCCCGGCCCTCCTCCGACGGAGGCGCCGCGGGGCGGCCCGCCGTATGATCTCCGGCGTTGCATTCCGCGCGACGGTCGATGTCGCGGCGAATGTCTCCGGCCCGCCCGGCGGCCTCGGCGCCCGGTGCGGGGCCTCCATTCGCGGGGAAGGTCAAGCACCCGCCGGGAATTGCCGTTTCCCGGCGATCCGCCATTCAGGTATGCGGCCCGTCACCGAGCGCGAAGGTCACCGACAGCGAAAACCTCGGGCCATTGGGTAAAGTCTCCCCAGGATGCCGTCCCCTCGCTCCGGCCATTGACGGGGCGGCCCCGGAAGGGGTGATCCACGCCCCTCCGACCGGCGGCGCCACCCTCCGGACCACCGCTGACGGCGGCACTCGGCCGTGCCGTACCGGTAGCGCCGTCACAAACCTCGGGCGGCGCGCCTGGCGGTCATCCGTACCCCGGTGTTCCGGTGTTCCGGTATTCCGGCAATCCACTGTTTCCGGCGGGCGGCGAGCCCCGCACGGACCGGTGGGCGGCTAATCCCATCGGTTCGGAAATCAATTTTTCAACTTCGAAGGGAAATGTTCCGGGGGGATAGGGCATCGGAACGTTACAATGTTTGGCGCCCGGTATACGAGCATCCCTCCTGTATTCCTTCGCCATCAAAGCGGCTACTATCACTCTTTAAGGGGCGTTACGGACATCTCCTTGACTCCCGGCCTTCACTCTCTGAATGATCTCAAAGGCAGATGGAGCAATACGAGCAACATTGGCGGGAGGTCAAGGCCATGACAGTACGGTTCCTCGGTGGAGACACCGGCAACGACGGTTCGCCCCGGCTTTATGAGGATGGGGAGGACTTCCTCGTTCAGGGCTACCTGATCGAGGATCCATCCGTCCTCGCACAACTCAAGATCCCAGAGGGTGAGACCGTGGTTCGCATCCCGAAGGGGCTGATGAAGTACCTTCCGGAGGACGTCAATGGAGCGACTGTCGCTTGAGGAGTTCCGCACCAACTTCCGCCGACATGCGCATGCCGTCCATCTGGAGATGAAAGAGCACTATGGCGTCACGGAGGAAGACGAGCCGTTCCGGAAGTTCCTGGCGGGGGAGAAGGACGACTACGCGTGGCGGGCGGGATACCTCAAGGCCGTCCGTGACGCCACGGCGGCGGGAAGCGTGGTCCGAAGGATCCGCCTCGTCAGAGAGCCCCTCAACGACTACGCTCGCTTCCTGCTCCACATCTCTCCCGGCAACATCGCGGCCGGGGAGGAAATCCGCTACCTTCCGCGGGACAGGGCCGTCGGAGTGGAGTTCCCAGCGGAAGACTGCTGGCTGTTCGACTCTGTCCGGCTCATCCTCGTCAAGTTCTTCGATAATGGGCGGATGGACGGCTTCTACGTGGTGGACGACCCCAAACTTGTGAAGGTGTACCGGCACGCCTGCGCGCAGGCGTGGGAGCGAGCCACCCCCTTCGCCGAGTATGTCAACGGCTAACGAGGCCAGGGCAGCTCTCGGCATTCGGCTCAGGAACATCAGAATGGACGCCCGGCTGACCGGCCGTGCGCTCGCCGCCCTGGCGGGGTGGCACTTCACCAAGATCTCCAAGATCGAGCATGGCCACACCATGCCGACCGAGGTGGACCTGGAACTGTGGTGTTTCCACTGCCGGGCCCAGAGCGAACTTCCAGATCTGATAGCCACAGTTCGGACCATCGAGAAGATGTATGCGGAGATACGGCGCCTAATGCGCTCGGGCACGGCCCGATACCAGCGCGAACTCCTCGACGAGCGCGCCAAGAGCCACCGGCTGCGCACCTTCCAGATCTCCCTCATCCCCGGTGACCTCCAGACGCGCGAGTACACCACGGAGATCCTGACGGACGCGGCCAGAATGCTCGGACACCCCGCCGACATCGAGGCCAGTGTGGCCAGCAGAGCGGAGCGGGCGCGGCTCATGCGCTCCGGCAAACGGCTCTACCACATCCTCCTGTGCGAGAACGTCCTGCGGTCGGGGGTCGTCTCCCCCGCCACGATGCGGGGGCAGCTGACCCATCTGACCACGCTGTTCTCACTGCCGTCGGTACATCTGGGGATCATCCCGAACAGGGCCAGGTTCTACATGCCCATGTGCGCCTTCTGGATCTTCGATGACAGGCACGCGGAGGTGGAGACGTTCTCCGCGATCATCAAGATCACCCAGCCGCGCGAGATCGGGGTGTACGCGAAGATCTTCGACCACTACGCCGGGACCGCCCTGTACGGCCAGGAGGCGAGGGCGCTGGTGATGAAAGCTCTTCATGATTTGGAGCAACATGGGGAAACCTCGTAGTCCGACGGTCTACCTTGCTTTTACCGTCTGATTTATGGCTTTTGGACAGACAGCAACGCCCCCCCACACGAAGGTCCAGGAGGACGACGGGATCACCGAATCCACGGCCGAGCAGCATGACCTGGCTCTGGCCGCGGTACAGCGACTGCTGAAGGCACGCGGGGTCCGCACCCGGTGCCTTCACAGAATCAACCTCAAGCTGTTCGGTGACGGTAGACCGTTCCCATTGGGAGAGCGCAGGCGATACGTCCCCGAGCTGGTCGTTCACGACGGCACCGGCCGGGCGGACACCGTGGTGTCCGTGGACAGGAACTCCGGCCGCTACCTCGTCTCCCGGCCCTCGGCGGGGGCCGAGAGCCGGGCCGTGGAGGCCGGCCAGCCCCAGGTGGTCGCGGACATGGTGCTCACGGCCCTGTCCTCGGCGCCCACGGCGTCCCCGATATCCCAGAGGCCCTCGGCGGCCCAGGAGTCCCCGGCGGACGACACGCAATGATCGGGCGACACCCCGGCACCGGCTCCGGCCGTCCCGGCGGGCCCCGTTCCACCGTTCCACCGAGCGCACGTGTCTCCCCCGGCAGGTTCGCGACCGCCGTTCCGTGATCCGGACGCGGTGCGAACGAGCGGCCGGCGACGGCCCGACCGGCCGTACGGCCCGGCCCCCACTCGCGGCGGCGGCCTTCCCGCCTCCTCCCGCACCTCCCTGTCCCTGCCCCTCCCCCGCGCCTTCGCCCCTCGTGACCCGGGCGGCACCGCGCGGGCGACGCCTCTCTTTCCCTCGCCTCCACCGGCCTCCTCGAAGCCTCATGGAACGCCTCCGGCCAGGGCGGGCGGTCGGCGCGTGTTGAGTTCCCAGTGTTCCGCAAGCGTGGAGACGTACTTCCAGACCCGTCATGAAACCGTTGAAGTGTCTGGAGCCCCTCCCCATGCGTACCGGTCTTCGCGTCCTGCTCGGCCTGACCGCCGTCGCGGCGCTCACCCTCGGCGTCCCGGCCACGGCCACGACCGACCCCTCGGTCTGGAGATGGGGACCGATCCACTCCGCCGACGGCCACGCCGTGGCCGGGGGAAGGGTCGCGGCCGGCTACACCCAGGGCGGTTGACCGGCCCATTCCCACCGGTTCGCCGGAGGTGCCGCGCGGGGCGCCTCCGGCGGGCCGGTGCACCCGGCCCCCTCGGCCGGAAACAGCCGGAAACGAACGGAAAACAATCGGCACCGGCCACCACTGCGGCGACCGGCACGATCCCTCCCCCTCAGCGGCCGGCGCCCCTGGCCGTCGCGATCGCCACGACGAACCGGCGGTAGCGGGACAGCTCGTCGTCCACCGGAGCCAGTACGAGCTCGCGGGCGACCCGTTCCACACCCGCGTGAAGCGCCCTCGCCGCCCCACGGGCCCGGCGGCGGCCACCGACCCGGGCCGCCACCCGGCACAGCAGCGCGAGCGCCGGCCCGGCGAGGACGCCGCCGACCAGCAGCGCGGTGGGCCACGGCACCTCCCCCCAGGTGGGCAGGTACGGCGGCGGCAGCCGCAGATAGTCCAGGCCGAGCAGGCCGAGCAGCCACAGCCCGCCGACCAGCGCGGTCGCGAACACCAGCCACTGCGCCGCACCGGCCACCCGCCACCACAGGGGACGGCCGGAGGCGCCGAGCGGGGCGGTGGCCACCGCACGGTCGAGGCCGTCCTCCAGATCGTCCCCGCGCGAGCGGGCGGCCCGCCGTACGGCCGCCGCCCACGGCCCGGGAAGCCCCTCCGACGCGACCCCCGCCACCTCCCGCAGCGCGGTGTCCATCGTGGAGCGCCGCACGGCGGTCGTAGCCGGGATCGAGGTCCGTCCCACGGGTTCTTCGGACCCGCGGCCTCGGGGGGCCGAAAGCCGCAGACGGCGGAGCGGATCGGGCCGAAGGCCGCGGATCCACCGGGTCGGCGGCCAGCCGGTGGCGGCGATGGAGCGGTGCCGGTGGGCCCTGGCCACCGCCTCCACGACGACCGGCACCCCCGCCGCCTCCGACAGCGCGGCGGTCAGCGGCCCGGCGAGGCCGTCCGGGGTGTGTCCTGCGGCCATGCCTGCCCCGGGACCTGTTCCGGGACCTGCCTCAGGACCTGCCCCGGCGCTTGCCTCCGGGCCTGGTCCGGGGCCTGTTCCGGGACCGGGCGAGGGTGCCGGGCCGGAGACGGGTACGCCGACGGAGGACCTGGCCAGCGCGTCGGCGGCCGTTCCGGCGTCGGCGGCCAGGCGGGCGGCCCAGGAGCGCCGGCCGACGACCCGGGAGGCGAACAGGGAACGCAGCCCGGCGACGCCGGCTCCGGTGCGCGCCGAGACCCCCGCCAGTGGCACTCCGGCCAGGCCGTCCTCGTCGAGGAGGCGCCGCAGGTCGTCCAGGCAGCGCTCCGCCGCGGCCGGGGAGAGGCGGTCGATCTGGTTGAGCACGACGACCGTGACGTCCCGGTGCCGGGCCAGCGGCCGCAGATAGCGCTCGTGCACGGCCGCGTCGGCGTATTTCTGCGGGTCGAGCACCCACACCAGGACGTCGACGAGCTCGACCAGCCGGTCGACCTCCAGGCGATGCGACAGTTCGATCGAGTCGTGGTCGGGCAGGTCGAGGAGGATCAGCCCGGCCGGGTCCCCATCCGGCCAGGCGGCCCAGGCGGCACGGTCAAGGGCGGCACGGTCAGGGGCGGCACGGTCAGGGGCGGCACGGTCAGGGGCGGCACGGTCAAGGGCGGCACGGTCAAGGGCGGCACGGTCAAGGGCGGCACGGTCAGGGGCGGCGGCACGGCCGGGGGCGGCGCGCGGCACCTCGTGGCGGCGGGGCACCCGCAGCCAGTCGAGCAACGGCCCGGCCCCCGCGCCCTCCCAGAGCGCGGCCTGCGCGGCCGAGGTGGTCGGGCGGGTGACCCCGACCTCGGCCAGGGAGGTGCCCGACAGCAGGTTGAACAGCGAGGACTTGCCGCTTCCCGTGGCCCCGGCCAGCGCGATCACGGTGTGGTCGACCGACAGGCTCCTCCGTGCCCCGGCGCGGGAGACGGTCGCGCGGGCTCGGGCGACCGCGTCCGCGTCCAGCCGCCCGTCGGCCAGGTCGGCGGCCTCGGCCAGCCCCTCCAGCCGGTCGTCCAGGGAGGGACCGTTCGCGCGGCGCAGCAGCCTCATCGCGTGTCCTCCTCCCGACCGGCCTCCCCGCCGGCCTTGCCTTCTCCTTCTCCGCCGGCCTCCCCGCCGGCCGTGGGGCGCAGGGCAGCCGTGGGGCCGGGGACGGAGAGTTCGCGGCGGTGCTCCCCCACGGCGCGCGCCGCGGCGCGCAGGGCCGCGGCGGCGCCCTCGGGGGGCACGGCGGCGTCGAGGAGGGCGGTGAAGCGGACGGCCTCGGTGTCGAGGAGGTCGGCGACGCGGGCCCGCAGGTCCGTCCGGGCCTTGACGGTGAGGGTGCGGACGGCCTGGTCGCCGAAGACCGCCTCCAGGAGCTTCTGGCTCAGCACGCCGGTGCCCCCGGCGATGCCGACCTCGATCCCGGTCAGGCCGCCGGTGGAGGCGAACACCGCGAGCATCAGCAGCAGCCCGGCGCCGTTCACACCGTAGGAGGTGATCCGGGCGGCGGCCCGCCTGTCCGCGCCCTCCTCACGGACCAGGTCGAGCACATGCCCCTGCCAGGCGCGGACCGCCGTCCCCACCCGCGCGGGCAGGTCGGCCGAGGCCCGGCCGAGCCGTCCGGCCGCCGCGATCCCGGTCTCCTCCAGCAGGGCGCGCCCCGGCGAGCGGGCCGACCACGCCTCGAAGGCCCGCTCGGCGGCGCCGTCGGCCGAGGCCCGGATCAGCGCCTCCACCCCGCTCTCCAGCGCCACACGCAGCCCGCTTTCGGGCGCGGGCCGCCCGGTGAACAGCGCCACCACCCGGTCCCGGAGCCGGCCGACCCTGCTCTCCAGGGAGCGCATGAGATCACCGGTGCCGACGAAGTCCTGCCAGCGGGCCAGCACCTCCCCCCGGAGCAGCGAGCCGTCCAGCATGCCCTCGTCGAAGGCGGCCAGCCCCGCCGTGTAGGCGACGCCCACCACCGAGCGGAGCTCCTCGGCCACGGTGTGCTGACGGTCCACGGCGTCGGCGAGGCGGGGGAGACGGACGGTGAGACTCTCCAGCGCACCCGACAGCGTCCGGCGTACCACCTCGGCGCGGGCCCGCCCGTCGGCCGCGATGCCGTTCAGCCAGTCGGCGACGGGCCGGACCGCCGTACGGGGAAGCCGTGCCCCCTCCTCGGGCAGCGCCAGCTCCGGCACCTCGAACAGGGGTGTCCCGCCCAGGCCGTTGGCCTCAAGCAGCCTGTTCAGATCCTCGCGGACCACGCCCAGCGCCTCCGGCGGGACCCGCGACAGGATGACGGCCAGGGCCGTGCTTCTCTCCCTCGCCTGACGGAGGAAACCCCAGGGCACCTCGTCGGCGTAGCGGGCGGCCGTGGTGGTGAACAACCACAGGTCGGCGGCGGCGAGGAGCTGCGCGGCCAGCTCGCGGTTGGCGGTGACGACCGAGTCGATGTCCGGCGCGTCGAGCAGGGCCAGCCCCGGCGACAGGGACGGCACGGTGACCACCCGGAGCGTGCCGGGCTCACCGCGGGAGGCCCCTGTGACGCGGGGAAGGCCGGGAAGGACGTGCCCACCGGCGAACCACTCCCGGTCGGCGGGGCCGGTGATCAGGGTGGGGGTGAGCGTGGTGGGCCGCAGCACGCCGGGCTCGCAGACGTCCGCGCCGACGACGGAGTTGACCAGGGTGGACTTGCCCGCCCCCGTGGAGCCTCCGACGACGGCGAGCAGCGGGGCGTCGATCGAGCTCAGGCGGGGGAGGAGATAGTCGTCGAGCTGACCGGTCAGCTCGCGCAGCGCCCGGCGATCGGCGCCGGCGTCACCGGTCGCCAGGGGGAACAGGTCGTGGTCGAGGTGGCGGCGCATCTCGCGCAACGCCCCGAGCAGACCCTCGATCCGGCTCATAGGGCGATCCTTCCCGAGGGAAAGGGCCCTAGACGTGTTTCGCCCCGCCTCCCGGCCGGATCACGGGGGCGAATCCGGCCGAGGGCGGGGCCTTGTCCCGGGATCACGCGGAGTCCGTGGTGTCGGCTCGTCTCCCCCGCAGCAGGAGGCGAACCCGGACCCGCGGTGCGATCCCGGGATGATCGGGGTCACGCGCTGTCCATTGGAGCAGCCGAAGCTCAGCGCCAGATCAGACAAACCTGAAAGTCCCCTGAAGATTCAACCATTGTAGGGAGACCTAAGGACATACCCGACACCTCGCAGGGTGTGGATGAGACGCGGCTCGACCATGTCGACCTTGCGGCGGAGGTAGGAGACGTAGGACTCGACGACTCCGGCGTCACCCCCGAAGTCGTAGTTCCAGACGTGGTCCAGGATCTGCGCCTTGGACAGCACGCGGCCGCTGTTGACCATGAAATAGTGCAGCAGCTTGAACTCGGTGGGCGACAGCCGTATCTGCCTGCCGGAACGCCACACCTGGTGCGCCTCCTCGTCCAGCTCCAGGTCACCGACCTTCAGTCTCGCGGGAAGGTCGAGGTCGCCCCGCGTACGGCGCAGCACGGCCCGGATCCGGGCGAGCATCTCCTCCAGGCTGAACGGCTTGGTCACGTAGTCGTCGGCCACGCGCAGCCCGGCGACCTTGTCGTCGACGGCGTCCCGCGCGGTCAGGAAGATCACGGGGATCTGCCCGTCCAGCCCCTTCAGCCGCCCGGCCACGGCGAACCCGTCCATGTCCGGCAGCATCACGTCCAGCACGACAAGATCCGGACGGAGCCGCTCGGCGAAGTGCACGGCCTCGCGCCCGTCCGCCGCGGTCACCACCTCGAAGCCGAACCTGCGCAGACTGACCGCGAGCAGCTCGCGGATGTTCGGCTCGTCGTCCACGACCAGCAATCTGGCCTCGTGTCTGTCCAGCACACCACGAGGCTGGACCATGCCCCTGGAACGGGGCTCAGCTCAGGCTGAACGTTTCCTGAAAACCACCGATCTTTCCTCCTGCCCGATTTCAGGCAGAATCGCGCCGATCCCCGGCCCCGCGGACACCGCCTGCCCCGCCCCGGCACGGACCGGCAACGGCAACGGCAGCGGCAGCGGCAGCGGCAGCGGCAGCGGCAACAGGACGTCCGGAAGGGACGCGCCCTTGACTTCCTCCCCACCCCCGAAGGCGGAGGATTCCGGTGAATCAGGCGGACTCGGGGGCGAGGGGAAGAACCACCCGGAACGTCGCCCCCTTGCCGTGGTCCGACTCGACCGCGACGGTGCCCCCGTGGGCCTCGACCATGGCGGCCACGATGGCGAGCCCGAGGCCGTTGCCCCCGCTCTCGGGCGCGCTCCGCCCCCGAGAGGAGTCGACGCGGTAGAACCGCTCGAAGACCCGTTCGCGCTGCTCCCCGGTGAGCCCCGGCCCCTCGTCGGCCACCTCCACGACGACCGCGCCCTCCCGGGCCGAGAGCGTCACCCGCACGGGCGTGCCGTCCGGGGTGTGGGTGAGCGCGTTCGTCATGAGGTTGCCCACGACCTGGCGGAGCCGTACCTCGTCTCCCTGGACGATGAGGGCGGCGCCGTCCACCGACAGGGTGATCTCGCGGGCGGGGGCGAGGATGCGGGCGTCGTGCACGGCGTCGGCGGCGATGGCGATCATGTCCACCGGGCGCATGGCCATCGGCCGCTGCCGGTCCATCCGGGCGAGCATCAGCAGATCGTCCACCAGCAGGCCCATCCGCGTCGCCTCCGACTCCACCCGGCGCATCAGCGGCGCGGGGTCGACGTCGGGCGCCTGGCGGTAGAACTCGGCGAAGCCCCGGATCGACGTCAGCGGCGTGCGCAGCTCGTGGGAGGCGTCGGCGACGAACCGGCGCATGCGCTCCTCGGAGCGGCGGGCCGCCGCCTCGGACTCCGACCGGGCCTGGAAGGCGGTCTCGATCTGGGCCAGCATGCCGTTCAGCGACCGGCCCAGGCGTCCCACCTCGGTGCCCGGGTCGGCGTCGGGGACGCGGCGGCTCAGGTCTCCGGCCGCGATGGCCTGGGCGGTGCGCTCGATCTCCTCAAGGGGGCGCATGCTCCGCCGTATGATCGTCACCCCCGCCCCGGCGAGCACCAGCATGAGCCCGCCGCCGCCGAGCAGTTCGACCAGCGCGAGCTGGCCGACGATCTGCCGGACCTCGGTCATGTCCACGGCCAGGACGATGGCGCCGCCCTGACCGTACGGGAGCCACCGGACCCGCCACTCGCCGCTCTCGAACGGCTCGCTTCCGGCCACCCGCCCCGGTGGCAGGCGCGGACCGGGCCTGCTCTCCACGTCGACGCCGGTGATCGCGATGACGACCGCGCCGGCGGCGTCGCGGAGCTCCACCCTGAAGTCGGCGGGCAGCGGCTTGCCGGCCAGTGCGGCGGGACCCCGCTGCAGACGGCGCAGCACCCCCTGATGGACCAGGTCCATCTGTCCGTCCGCCCGGTGGATCAGGTAGGCGCGCATGATGGAGACGCTGCCGATGCCGATGAGGGCGAGCGCGATGGTCAGCAGAATCAGGATGACGGCGATCAGCTTCACCCGCAGAGGGAGCCGACCGGCCCCGATCCCGGAGGGCATCAGGACCCCGGAGGAAGGCGCAGCACGTATCCCACGCCCCGCAGTGTGTGGATCAGCCGGGGGTCGGTGTTGTCGATCTTCCGGCGGAGCACGGAGACGTAGGACTCCACGATCCCGACGTCGCCCCGGAAGTCGTAGTCCCACACGTGGTCGAGGATCTGGGCCTTCGACAGCACCCGCCCGGCGTTGGCCATGAAGTAGCGCAGCAGTTTGAACTCCGTCGGCGACAGCGGGATCGCCTTGCCCTCACGCCACACCTCGTGGCTCTCCTCGTCGAGCTCCACGTCGGCGAAGGTGAGCCGGGGCGGCCGTGTGAGCGGATCTCCCTGGCCCGTACGGCGCAGCACGGCACGGATGCGGGCCACGACCTCCTCCAGGCTGAACGGCTTGGTCACGTAGTCGTCCCCGCCGACCGTCAGCCCGCGGATCTTGTCCTCGGTCGCGTCGCGGGCGGTGAGGAAGACCACGGGCGTGTCGGTGCCACCGCCCCGCAGGCGCCGTACGACGTCGAAGCCGTCCATGTCGGGGAGCATGACGTCGAGCACGATGAGGTCGGGGCGGTGACGCTGGACGGCGGTGACGGCGTCCGTTCCGTTGCCCGCCGTGTTCACCGTGAACCCGGCGAACCGCAGGCTCGCGGCCAGCAGTTCGAGGATGTTGGGCTCGTCCTCGACGATCAGAAGGCGGGCTTCGGATGAGTCGGTCACGGTTGTATCTTCACTCATCCACATAAGAAACCAGTTAACTAGTCAGAGTCGAAGTTATCTCCACAATGTGTCGGGCGATGGCCAGACTCGACGTCGCAGCAGGTGAAGGGGCATTTCTTACCAAAACCACCCGGCCCTGCACATCGACCGCGAAATCATCGACCATGCTCCCGTCCCTGGCGACGGCCTGGGCACGGACCCCGCCCCTCGTCCTGACGAGGTCGGCGGCGGTGAGGGCGGGCACGTAGCGGCGCGCGGCGGCCAGGAAGGACCGCTTGAACGCCGAGCCGAACACCTCCCTCACCCCGGTCCGCCAGTGCCGCGCGGCCAGCCGCCGGGTCCCCTCCCAGGCCAGGACCCGCCGCAGGCCGGCGAGATCGACGTCGCCCCAGGAGTAGCCCTCCGGCGCCAGCGCCATCACCGCGTTGGGGCCGACCAGCACCTCACCGTCGATCCTGCGGGTCAGGTGTACCCCCAGGAAGGGGTAGCGGGGGTCGGGCACCGGATAGATCAGCCCGCGGACCAGGTCCCTGGCCGGTCCGGCGAGCGCGTAGTACTCACCGCGGAAGGGCACGATCCGCACTTCGCCCGGGACCCCGGCCATCCGGGCGACGGTGTCGGTGCCGAGCCCGGCGCAGACGACGAGGCGGTCGAAGGTGAACCTGCCCGGCCCCGCCAGCACCTCCACCCCGCCGGCGGTCTCCCGCAGCGCGCGCACGGGGTGCGACAGCAGTACCGAGCCCCCCGCCTCCGCGATGTCCTCGGCCAGGCGCCGGGCGACGGCGGGAAAGTCGGCGATCGCGGTGTGCGGGGAGTGCACGGCGGCCACGCCGACCGCGTGCGGCTCGATTTCGCGCAGCGCCAGGGCGTCCAGCTCGGCGATGCCGGGGACCTCGTTGGCGCGGGCCCGCTCGGCGATCCGGCGCAGCTCCGCCCTCTCGGCCAGGGTGGAGGCGACGACGAGCTTGCCGACCTCCTCGTAGGGGAGGCGGTGCTCGGCGCAGTACTCCCTGAGCAGGGCCACCCCCTGCCGGCAGAGCCTCGCCTTGAGCGAGCCGGGCCGGTAGTAGATCCCCGCGTGGACGACCCCGCTGTTGTGCCCGGTCTGGTGGGCCGCGACGTGATCCTCCTTGTCGAGGACGGTCACCGTGGCCCCCCAGGCCCGCGTCACCTCCCTGGCGACGGCCAGGCCGACGATTCCCGCACCGACGACTCCGACCTTCACGGCGCACCCTTCCCGACCACCGTTACCTGGACCAGCCCCGCGCGGGCGGCTCCCCCGGTCCGGGACTCCCGCGTCCTCCCGGATCGGCGCACCGGACCTTCGGACCGGCGGCACCGGGCCTTCGGAGCAGCCGGCCGATCCGCCGATGCCCGGCCCCCGTACGACCGGGCCGCCGGCCCACGGCCGGGAAGCCCGCTCGCCGGGTCGCCGGGTCGCCGGGTCGCCGGGTCGCCGGGTCGCCGGGTCGCCGGGTCGCCGGAGCGTGCGTGCCCGAAAGCCACGGGTAACCCTCTCGCAGGAGAAGGAGCATATCCGGCCTTTTTAGGGATCGTAACTATACGGGCATACGCATCTCCGCTCCGTTCATTCCCCTCTTTCCTTCCGTTCCCTTGACGCCCTCACCTCCCCCGCCGCCCTTGACGCCTTTGCCCGGCCCCGGCGGAGGTCAGCGCATCCGGGTGACGGCCTCGCGGAGACGGCGCACGTCCCGCAGCCGTGCCTCGTAGGTCGCGCCGACCGCGACGAGCAGCAGACCTCCGGCCGCCACCGGCACCCAGCGCGGCACCGCCATCACGACCCGGGCGATCCACGGGGCCAGCTCGTGCAGGGCGACGACCGCCAGGGTGAGCCCGCCGAGAAACGCCGGGGCCTGGAGCCGCAGACGTGCCCCGGCCAGCAGTACGGCCAGGCAGACCACACCCAGCGACAACGGCCTGACCCAGCCGGTGCCCGTCAGGGTCGCGACCGCGCTCGGCAGCAGGCTGGAGGCGAGCCCGGCCCCGTAGGCCCTCCAGGAGGAAAGGGCCCGGCCCCGCGCCCGCCACCGGCCGAAGGCCAGCAGGACCAGCGAGAACGGAACCGTGTACGCCTCGACCACGGTGATGTCGGAGGCGAGCAGCCGCAGCCAGGAGGCCACCAGCAGCAGGCCCGTCCCCGCGTACCCGGCCCACCGCCGGTCGGGCCGCAGCGCCGTACCGGCCATCATGACCCCGGCCGTCGCGCACGCCAGGGCCGCCGTGGGAAGGCTCGCGGCGGCGAGCGCCACGCCCACGGCGGCGAGGACGTACCCGGCCCCCTCCGCCCCGGCCGCGAACGGCCGGCTCCGGAACCGCCCGGCCACGGCCGCCGCCGCGCAGGCCACGGCGAGCAGACCGAACGCCGCGTGCCGTACCGGCCACTCCAGCGCGATCCCGGCGGCCAGCGCCTCGCCGCCGGCCAGCAGCGTCGCCGTCCCGGCCGCCGCCGCCCGCACGTCCGGCACCCGCCCGCCGAGGGCGACCAGCGCCGCGGCGACCGCCGCCACCGGCAGCGCGGCCAGCGTCGCGGGCTCGCTCGCCAGCGCCCAGGAGAGCCCGGACGAGAGCGTCACCAGCGCCGACACCCCGGCGACGCCCGCGTTGGCACGGCCACGCGCGGCCACCCACGCCGCCGGCCCGGCCCCCGCGACGAGCAGCCCCACCTCCATCCCGTACGGCATGCCGACCGAGATCGGCAGGGCGGCCGACAGCAGCGGCCAGCCCGTCAGCCCCGCCCTGATCACGCCCCCGCGCCCCGCGACCCGCCCGGCGACGGTCACCGCCGCAGCCGTGACGAGGGCGACGACCACGATGAGGAGGGGATGGTGGCCGAGATCGCCGGTCGCGGCCCACGGGCGGGCGAGCGGACGGTAGAGGCCGGCAATCGCGGCGAAAGCGTCCCCCAGGGGCGGGACCGCGAGCACGGCGAGCACCGCGCTCAGCACGACCCCGGCCCGCCGTCGCGGGTCGGCGTCCCCCGCCCCGGGCCACCGGTGGAGGCAGGTGAGCGCGGCCGACAGCGCGCCGGCGGCCAGGGCGAGGGAGAGCCCGTCGTCCACCGGCTGCCACCCGGTGCCGGTGACGACCGCCCAGATCAGGCCGGTCGCCGAGAGCACCGCCGCGACCAGGGCCGTCGCGCCGGCGGCCGGAACCCGGGCCGCGCGGGCCGCCGCCCCCCACGCCACCGTCAGCACGGCGAGCGTCACGTAGGTGGTGGTCCGCTCCGCGAGGGCGACGGCCGTCGCGATCACCGCCACCGGCACGGCCACGGCCGCCCAGGTCCCCGCCCAGACCGGCCTTTCGCCCAGGGCCAGACCGGCCACGAGCACGACGGCCAGGGTGGTGAGGAGAACGAGCGCGGGAAGGAGACCCCAGCCGGAGGAGAACGGGACGACGGCCACGGCCGGCGCCCCGGCGACCAGGGCGAGAAGGCCGACGGGGGCCGGCGTCCTCCGCGCCACCGCCGCGGCGGCGAGCGCGGGCAGCCCGAGCACGACCGGCGCGCAGGGAGGGGGCCAGATCTCCCCCGCGCCCGCGAGATCTCCCGGCCAGAGCCACACCCGGTCCAGGCGGGTGAGCGGCGTCAACAGCGCGAAGATCACCGAGGGCAGGAACGGGACGGCGATCAGCCCGGCCAGGCACCCGGCGCACGCGGCGCCGAGGGAGCGGGTCCGGGCGTCGGCCGGCCCGGGGAGAAAGAGCGCGACCGCCCCGGCCGCCAACGCCCCGGCGGTGTACGGCACCGCCCACCAGTCAGGCGGGAGCGACGGCCAGAGGAAGGCCCCCAGCCCGGTGGCCAGCGCGAGCACCGACCCGGCGGTGAGGACCCTGGCCCCGTACCCGCCCAGGCGCGGGGCGACGACCGCCCCGATCACCGCCGCCGCGACGAGCGGGACTCCTCCGAGCGGAGCGCCGGCCGGGCCGCCGGGGAGGAAGTCCGCCCCCGCCGGGGAGGAGTCGACGACGCCACAGGCCACTCCCAGCGTCCACACCACCCCGAAACAGACGCGCGGCACCGCGACGGAGCCCGCTCTTTCGGCCCACAGGAGCAGGGCGGCGTCGGCCGCGGCCGTCACCACGAGGGCGACGGTGATCCGGAAGAGGCCTCCGTCCAGCGCGAGCAGCGGGAGCGGGACCTGGGCGAGCACGATCGCCACCGCCGGGGGCAGCCTCAGCGGCAACAGCCGCGAGTATCCGGCCACGATGAGCGCCACCACGCCGAACAGCAGGGCGGTGTAGTCGAGCCCGGACAGGCCGGAGTTTTCGGCCAGGCCGACGCGCCAGGCCGCGTAGCCGTCGAGGAAGAGCAGCGCGACGCCGAGCATCGCGATCGTCTCGGCGGTGGTCGTCAGCCCCCGCGCCGTCAGGAGCCGGGGCGCGGCGAGGGTGAGCACGGTGACCCCGCCGAGGATCGCCCCCCGCCCGCCGATGCCGATGTGCCCCCAGCTGACCACCGTGAACACCACGGCGGCGATGGTCAGGAGCAGGCCGCCCAGCCCCAGCAGCAGGTTCTGTACGGCCCTGGGCGAGAAGTCCTTCCTCGGCACGGCTCCGGCGGGGACGGCGGGTCCCGTCACGGCCCGCGGGCCATGCGGGCCCTGTGGGCCATGCGGGCCGGTCAGGGGGGACGGGACGCCGGGGGCGCCCACGGCCTGCAACGTGTCCCGTGCCCCGCGATCCCTGTCGGCCCGGAGCAGGCCGAGCAGATGCTCGCGCCGTGCCAGGAGGTCGGCCTCCCTGGCTCGCAGCCCGGCCAGTTCCTGGTCGATCCGCCATAAACCGGCGGCGACGGGGCCGTGGAGCGGCAGCGCGCAGCGCGGGCAGCGGTCCCGGCCTTCCATGAGGGGTGCTCCGCACTCCGGGCACCCCGCCCCCGGGCGGGGGCGATGCGGCTCCGAGGCCGCGCTCTGCTCCTGCATGGCGCCAAGCATGCCGCGCGCGGATTGCGATCCGCTTACGGGACCATCAACGCATGACGGGATATGACGGTCATTAGGTGCAGGAAGCGGGGACGGGGGAAGGTCCCGAGGATGGGAGGGGTTCCTGGCGAGGGACGCACGTCACCGGGTGCGGCGGGCGAGCAGCGTGATGAAGCCGGTGGCCCCGGCGGCGACGGCCAGCCAGAGCAGAACGGCGGAGGCGGGCACCCCGGCGTCGGCGTCGTGCTCCCTGGCGTCGGCGACGAGGGCGGTTCCCTCCTTCGTTCCGGCCGCCAGGGGGCTCTGGCCGTTCCGGCCGCCCTGACGGGCGCCGGCGGCGTCACCGGAGGAGGCCGGGGTGGGGGCGGTGGGGGCCGGGGCGGCGCGGGGAGCCGTCTCCCGCAGGACGCTTTCGGAAAGCGGCACGCGGTAGACCGGGCTGTTCCTGCCCTCGCTGCCGGTCAGCAGCGCCCTGCCGTCGGGCGTGTAGGCGATCGACTCGGCCTGCTCCAGATTCGGCATCGACACCCGGGCGATCTGCTCGTCCGGCGCGCGGTAGACCGTCGCCGAGAAGTAGGTGCGGATCACGAAGCTCGACCCGTCGGGGGCGTAGGCGGCGTCGGTGGCCATGATGGGCGCGGAGCCGACCCTGCGGAGCACGTTGGTCCTGTCGGTGCGCAACCGGCTGGGGGCCGCGTAGATCGAGCCGGAGAACTCCTTGCTCACGATGTAGAGCCGCCCGGTGCCCGGGTGCACCATGACGCCCTCGGCGTTGTGCCCGCCGTCCTCGTACCGGAACCGGTAGCGGACGGCGGGGACGACGGCGTCGCGCAGGAGCGTGGGCTCCGGCACCCTGTAGACGGAGACGTCGGGCCAGGCGCCGTCGAAGTTGTCGCCGATGTCGGCGAACCAGAGGACCCCCTGTCCGGTCCGCGGGTCCTTGGAGGCCGCCATGCCCTCCCAGTCGCGGGCCCCCGCCCCCCGCAGGGTGAACCTCGCGCGGGTCCGCCCGTCGGGGCCGACCGCGTAGAAGACCGGCCCGTCGGAGCTGTCGTTATGGGTGTAGTAGACGTCCTTGTGCGTCGGCGAGACGGCCAGACCGCTCGACTCGTTGATCCGCCTGTCCTTGAAGGAGAAGAACAGCGACTCCCCCTCCGCCCACGCACCCTCCGCCCACGCACCCTGCCCCAGCGAGACCGCCGCCCCGGCCAGCATGGCCACCACGAGCACGCGAATCACGACATACCCCGGTCTCCTCACCATCCAGCCATCATGCCCTGCGCCGCGCCTAACCGGTGGAAGCCACCACGATCGGCACGCAGGTTCGCCGAGGGGCCCCGGTCCCCGCCTTTCCCCCGGCTCCCTCCCCGTCTCCCCCGGCTCCCTTCCCCGTCGCGGCCGCCTCCCCCTGGCGTCACCGGCCGCCACCGGTCGCATCTCCCCCTCCGGGTTGGGGATCCCGGCGAGGTCTGCCACGCTGTACGGCCCGCATCGAGACAACCCCGGCAGAACGGAATCAAGTGAACGGGTATATAGTTAGCAAAGGTAATGACATATGCTAACGAACCACCTCAGGAAGGACCTCGTCGCGAACCTGCGCAGCGACGCCGGTCTGGCCTCGGCACTCCGCGTGTCACTGACACGTCTGAACAGGCGCCTGCGCAGGCAGGCCGTAGGTCACTCGCTGACCCCCACCCAGCTCGCGACGCTCGCCGCAGTGGAACGGCATTCCGGGATAACCCCCGGCGAATTGGCCGAGCACGAGAAGGTGCAGCCCCCCTCGATGACGCGCGTGATCGCCGCCCTGGAAGAACGGGGGCTGGTGTCCCGCGCCCCGCACCCGTCCGACCGCCGGCAGGTGACCGTGAGCGTGACCGATCAGGGGACGAGACTTCTGAAAGAGGAACGCCGCCGCAAGGAGGCGTGGCTGGCGCAACGACTGAAGGAGCTGACCCCCGAGGAGCGGGCGGTGCTCCGGCAGGCGGCTCCGATTCTGGAGAAGCTCAGCAGGAACTAGCCGACCCTGAGGAACCCAGGGCCTCGACGCCCCCTTCGGACGTCGAGGCGCGTGGCCCCCGCACCGGCACTCCCGCTCCCCCGGCCGCGGCTTCCCCGGACGGGGCTTCCCCGGACAAGGCTTCTCCGGACGGGGCTTCCCCGGACAAGGCTTCTCCGGACGCGGCGGCGCAGGCCGCGGAAGTGCAGGCCGCAGAAGTGCAGGCCGCGGAGACCGGAGGCGCGCAGGCGGTGCCCGAGGCGCCGGGCGGCATGTTCCGCTCGCTGCGCGTCTACAACTACCGGCTCTTCGCGCTCGGCGGCATGGTCTCCAACGTCGGCGGCTGGATGCAGCGCACCGCCCAGGACTGGCTGGTGCTGGAACTGACGCACGGCAGCGCCGCCGCGCTCGGCCTGGCCACCGCGCTGCAGTTCCTGCCGCAGCTGCTGTTCGGGCTCTGGGGCGGAGTGCTCGCCGACCGCTATCCCAAACGGCGGCTGCTGGTCATCGCTCAGTCGATCATGGGGGTGCTGGCGCTCACCCTGGGCCTGCTCACCCTGACCGGTCACGCGCGGGTCTGGCACGTCTACCTGATGGCCTTCGCCCTCGGTCTCGTCCTGTGCGTCGAGGTCCCGACCCGGCAGTCGTTCGTGGTCGAGATGGTCGGCCGCCGGGACCTGTCCAACGCCATCGCGCTGAACGCCTCCAGCTTCAACCTGGCCCGCGTGGTCGGCCCGGCCCTCGCGGGCGTACTGATCTACGTGCTCGGCGGCACCGGCCCGATCTTCATGCTCAACGCGCTGTCGTTCGCCGCCGTGCTCGGCGCCGTACTGCTCATGCGCGCCTCGGAGCTGACCACCCCCGATCCGGTGCCCCGGGCCAAGGGACAGCTCCGCGCGGGGTTGCGTTACGTGCTGATGCGGCCGGACCTGCTGATGCCGATCCTGCTGATCGCCTTCGTGTCGATGTGCGCGATGTCGTTCTCGATGTCCATCGCCCTGATGGCGCGAGGGGTCTTCGGCGCGGGCGCGTCCTCCTTCGGCCTGGCCTCCAGCATGTTCGCGGTGGGTGCGCTGGGCGGCGCGCTCATGGCGGCCCGGCGCGTACAGCCCGGCCACCGGCTGCTGATCGGCGGAGCGGTGCTCTTCGGCCTGTCCCAGATCGCCGCCGGCCTGGCGGCGTGGTACCCGGCCTACCTGCTCCTCCTCGTCCCCGCGGGTGTCGCGCTGATCACGGTCAACACGGCGGCCAACACCCGGGTTCAGCTCGCCACCTCGCCGGAGATGCGCGGCCGGGTGATGGGCATCTACATGCTGGTGTTCACCGGCGGCGCACCGATCGGCGCCCCCGTGCTCGGCTGGATCTCCGAACTGGGCGGCCCGCGCACGGGGGTCGTGCTCGGTGGGGTGCTCACCCTGCTCGGCACCGGCGCGGCGATAATGCTGACCAAGGTAATCGGCAGGAGGTCGCGTGCGGTTGTTCGTGGGAATGCTGCCGCCGCGGCAAGCGCGTGAGGAACTGACCCGCGCGATCGCCCCCCACCGGTCCGCGTGGCAGGGGCTGCGCTGGCTGGATCCGGCCGGCTGGCACATGACGCTGGCGTTCCTGGGGGAGGTGCCCGAGGAGGTCCTGCCCGAGCTGGAGACCCGGCTCGCCCGCGCCGCCTCGCGTCACGCCCCGATGACGCTGTCGCTCGCCGGGGCCGGCGCCTTCCCCTCGGTCCGGCGGGCGCGGGTTCTGTGGACCGGTGTCCGCGGCCCTCACCCCCGCCTCACCCGCCTGGCCGGCTCGCTGGGGGCCGGCGCCGTACGGGCGGGAGCCGTACGGGCGGGAGCCGTACGGACCGACCGGCGGCGGCTCCGGCCGCACCTGAGCCTGGCCAGGTCCCGCGCCGACGTCGACGTGCGCCCCCTGGTCGAGGGGTTCGAGGCGTTCGCCGGGACCCCGTGGGAGGCGCGCACCGTTCACCTGGTGCGGAGCCGCCTGGGGGCCGTGGTCCACTATGAGACGATCGCCGAATACGTCCTGACGGCCTCGGCACCCGGTGGGCGGAGCTAAGCTCCAGGACGTGGATCGTCCCCGTCGCTGGCTCCTGCCCACGGTGCTCGCACTGCTCGTGCTCCTCGTGGTGATCGGCGCCCTCGTCTCCTAGCCCGTCACCAGGCGTACTCCTCCGGGGCCGTCTTGAATCCCGGGAAGATCTCGTCGAGCCCGGCCAGGGCCTTCTCGTCCAGCCTGATCTCCAGAGCCCGGAGGGCACCGTCGAGCTGATCGAGCGTGCGCGGCCCGATGATCGGCGCGGTGACGGCCCTCCGGTGGAGCAGCCAGGCCAGGCCGACGTCGGCCGGATCCTCGCCCAGCTCGTCGCAGAACGCCTCGTACAGCTCGATCTTGTCGCGGTGTTTCTCCAGTTCCCTGGTGATCTGCTCCGAGGCCGACCGTCCTTTGTCGATCTTCCGGAGGATGCCGCCGAGCAGGCCGCCGGCGAGCGGGCTCCACGGGATCAGGCCCAGCCCGTAGTCCTCACAGGCCGGGATGACCTCAAGCTCGGCGGCCCGGACGATCAGGTTGTAGTGCGACTGCTCGGAGACCAGGCCGAGCGTGTTACGGCGGTCGGCGGCCTCCTGGGCCTTGGCGATGTGCCAGCCCGCGAAGTTCGACGACCCGACGTACAGGATCTTGCCCTGCTGTTTCAGGATGTCCATGGCCTCCCAGAACTCCTCGAACGAGGTGTTCCGGTCGATGTGATGGGCCTGGTAGAGGTCGATGTAGTCGGTCCGCAGACGCTTGAGCGAGGCCTCCGCCGCGCGGCGGATGTTGAGCGCCGACAGCAGATCGTCGTTGGGCCAGTCCCCCATCGCGCCGTAGAGCTTGGTGGCGATCACCGTCTTCTCCCGGCGCCCGCCGCCCTGGGCGAACCACCGTCCGATGATGTTCTCGGTGACGCCCTCGCCCCGCCTCCAGCCGTACACGTTGGCGGTGTCGAAGAAGTTGATTCCCAGCTCGTGGGCGTGGTCCATGATCGCGCAGGAGTCTTCCTCCGAGGTCTCCGGACCGAAGTTCATGGTGCCCAGGCAGAGGCGGCTGACCTTCAGACCGGTACGACCAAGCTGCGTGTATTCCATAAACCACACTAAGCACGCGAAGCACCCACCCGTCGAGCCCCCCTTCCCCCGAGGGCGGAGGCCCCGCGGGCGTCGCCGTGGCCGGAAGAAGAGCCGGTGAGGGCACATCACCTACGCTGGAACATGTGAACCAGTCTCCCCTGCGGGATCTCCAGCCGTTGAAGACCAACGACTCGGCCACGATCCTCGTGGGCACCGTCCTGTGGGCGATCGCCCTGGTCGCGCTCCTGATCGCCCAGCCGGACCCGGAGCACCGGTGGTGGATCTGGACCTGTGTGTCGGGTATATGCGGCGGGCTGTTCGGCCTCTGGTTCGTCCGCCGTCGCGACCGCCGGAGGCCGTCCCCCGCCTCGCGGGAGCCCGAGCCCCCCGCTCCACGGACCCCCGTCCCTCCCGTCTCCCCTACCCCGCCGTCCCTCTGAGAGGCGCCTTTCTCAGCCGCCCCGGAAGGCTAGGCGCCGGTCGAGGCGGTCCAGCTGTCCAGGTCGGCCTCGGCCAGAAGCAGCGGAACGGCGGCCGGGTCGCGCAGCAGGGCGGCCACGGCGAGCCGGTCGCCCCACTGGCCCGACGCCCACGCCAGGCCGCGGGCCAGCCCCTCCACCCCCGAGGCGTGCACCGTTCCCTCGAAGAACCGCCAGGCGGCGGGAACGTCGTCCACCAGCAGCTTCTCGTGCTCCACATAGGTCGCGGGCGCGGTCGGCAGCAGGGACCGCACGGCCGCCGGCACGTCGCGGACCGTCCCCGCGGAGGTCACCTCCCCGACGGCCTCCTCCCCGGCCAGCGGCAGGTCCAGCAGCTCCGACAGCGCCTCGGCCAGGTCGAACGGGCCGAGGACCAGCGGACGGCCGGCCACCAGCGGCAGCAGGTCGGGCGCCTCGACCACGACGGGCTCCCCCGCCACGTCTCCGGCCCCGCCGGACAGCGGACGGCCGTCCTCGGCGTCGACGACGACGATCTCGCCGTTCAGGACGGCGCGTACCGCGCGCGGAGGCGCGACCCGGGTGGGGGCGACTCCGGCGAGGGCCACCCACAGGGCGCGGAGCTGGGCCCGGTCCACCTCGACCGAGGGGTCGCCCAGCAGGTCGAGGACCTCGTCGGGCCCTCCGTGCGAGGCCAGCAGGTCGGGCAGCGTGGTCCGGACGCCGATCATCGCCAGCGCGCCCTCGTCCAGGCCGGCGGGGGCGTCGCCGTACAGGCCGAACAGCAGCGGGTCACCGGAGGGAAGCCGCAGCCGGGTCGGGCGCGTGCCGCCGAGCACCGGGTGGGTGGACAGCCACCACGCGGTGTAGGACGGCACCTCCACCACCTCCCCGGCGACCAGGAGACGCAGCGGGTGCAGCACCGAGCGCAGCGGCGGGCGGCTGAGCAGGGCCAGGGCCGAGGGCCAGTCGGCGACGTACTCCAGGTCGCGGACGGCGGAGAACTCCCTGGCGACCGGCGGCACGTCCGTCTCGGGCAGCAGGTCGAGAACGGCCTCCAGCCACTCGTCCTCGCGGTCCAGGTCGTGATCGCAGTCGTCGGGGTCGATCATGACGTCGGTGTCGTTGACCACGGCGAAGCCGTCGAGCACCCCGGCCGCGGCCAGCACCCGTGAGCCGTAGCGGTCCACCAGCTCGGGCGCGGCCGTGCCGAAGTGCGTCTCGGGGTCCAGCAGCCCGGCCAGGGACCCGTCGGCCAGCAGCAGCTCGCCCGCGGGGTACAGCTCGCCGTCGGCGCCGCGCAGCGCCAGCTCCGACAGCCACGGCGCCTCCCCGGCGACCAGCCCGGCGGCGTCGATGAGGGCGAGCACCGCCGCCGAGACCGGCTCCGCGTCGGGACTGTCCAGCGACTCGGCCACGGCGGCGCGGGTCAGCGGGTCTTCCAGGACCGTCCGGGGCGTCGCCTCGCCCGCGCCCAGCCGCAGCAGCAGGGGATGAGCCGCCTGCGGATGCACGACCCGCAGCCCGAGCGGGCCCAGGACGGAGGGGTCCAGGCGGGAGCCGTCGGCCAGCAGCAGCGTGCCGCGCGGCCCGCGAACCAGGCGGCCGTCGGCCAGCGGCACCGGCAGCGCGCCAAGGGCCTCGGGGTCGTCGGCGGGCAGCACCTCGTACAGGGATCGCCACCAGGCGGGGTCCCTGTCCTTGACGACGTCGCCGGAGAGCATGTCCACAACGTCGGCGAGCTCCACCCGCCGCACGCCGAGCGCGGTGAGCCCGGGATGCCTGGACGGCCAGCCGGCGGGCAGCAGCCCGGGAACCATGTCGGCGATCTTCGCCAGCAGTTCGCCCGGTCCGGCGACCACCGACGCCTGCCGCCCGGCCACGACCGGCTCCCCGCCACTCGGGCCCGCCTCCCGGCCGGAGACGTCCGGCCTCCCCGCGGGCAGGCCCTCGGCGTCGGCGGGCGGGGAGAGCGCGGGCAGCAGCGGCGCGTCGGGAAGCCCGCACAGAATCGCCCGGCGGATCCGGGCGTCGAGCTCCCCCTTGCCCATCAGGCCGGGGACGAGGCCGAGCAGGGCCGGCGTGCGGGGCAGCCCGGTGAGCAGTTCGAGGTAGGTGTCGGCGGCGCGCTCGACGAGGAAGTCGGTCAGCGGGCCGGCGGCCACGTGCCGCCGGTCGGTGGCCATCGGGAACGAGGCGATCAGCAGGGCGGGCAGGTCGAGGGGCTCGGAGCTCGGCGTGGGCGCGTGCACCACGGGCGGCACCCGCGCGGGCAGCGGCCTCGGCTCACCGCCGCCGTCAGGGCCGTCGACGGGTACGGCCCAGCGGACCAGCCAGTGGGGTCTGGCCCGTTCCTCGGTCGGCCGGTCGGCGAACAGCTCGGCCACCTGCTCGGGGGTGAACCGCCCCGAGGCCGACACCACCCGCCAGCCGTCGGGCAGGATCGTCCTGAGCTCGCCGTCCACGTCGATCTCGATCGATTCGAGCGCGGGCAGGCCCAGCACCAGCGCGGGACCGGCCTCCCGGAGCATCCGCCGGACGTCGTCCTCGGCCGCCGCGTCGCGCAGCGGCAGCCGTACGAGGGTGTCGAACCCCTCGGGGACCTCCACCGGCCCCGCGGGAAACGGCAGGCGCAGCAGCGGCACGTGCCCGGAGCGGTCGGTGAGTTCCTTGGCCAGCACGGGCTCGGCGGCCACCAGCGCGGTGGTCCGCTCACGCGACCAGCGCACGACGCCCGACCCGAGCGAGCCGATCACCGGCTCGTCGCAGACCGAGACCACGGCGGCGAAGCCGACGCCGAAGCGGCCCGCCGCGCCGGACTCGTCACGCTTGCCCGAGACGCGCAGGGTGGACAGGCCCTCGACGGCGGCGGCGTCGATCGGGGCGCCGGTGTTGGCGGCCGACAGCACGCCCTCGCGCAGCGACAGCCTGAGCCTGCCGGGCACCCCGGCGCGCAGTGCGGCGTCGGCGGCGTTCTGGGCGAGCTCGACGATCAGCCGGTCGCGGTACCCGCCGAGCGCGAAGTCCTCCTCCGCGTTGGCGTCCTCGCGAAACCGCGCGGGCGAGGCCGTCCAGGCCGCGAGAACGGCGGAGCGCAGTCGTTCGGTGCCGAAGATGTCAGTCACAGCGATGAGTCCAAAGGTTGGGGGCCCTGCAGATCACGTCGCGTCGCGACCCGCCGGGCGGAAGGCGCCCGGCGGCCTCGTGGGAGCGGCGTCGGATCAGGAGTGACCCAGCGGCTCGGCGGCGGTGTCGTCAACGGAACCGGCCAGGTCCGGTTCGGAGACGTCCTCGGCCATGTCGTAGGCGTGGTCGTCGAGAATCGGTGAGGTGGGCTCGACCTGGGGGGGCAGCACGGCGGCCTCGGAGTGCGCGCCGCAGCCGTGGTCGGCGGCGACCACCCGGCCGTCGTCGGGGGCGTACTCGTTGGCGCAGACCCCGAAGCCCATGCCCAGCGCGCCGGCGAGCGGCCAGTAGAAGCCACAGGTGGAGCACTGGGCCGGAGCGGCGTGCGCGAGCGGGGTGTGCGGACCGGACTCACCGGCGTGCCAGCGCCGCACCGCCCGGTCGCGCCCGATCGCGGAGAGCACCCTGGCCCGGCCGAGGCCGTACTCGAAGATCATCTGGTGGTCGACCTCTTCGCCGGCCTCGGTGAAGCCGGGGGCGAGCCGCGCGTCGTCGGCGGAGGTGGGCAGCAGGTCGCCCACCCCGAGGTCGCCGGGGCGCAGCCGTTCGCTCCACGGCACCCACTCGGGCGGCAGCAGCGCGCCCGCGCCGGGCAGGAGGACGACCTCGCTGACCGTCACGGTGCGTGCCCGCGAAGCCCGCACGACGGTGACGGCCCAGCGCCACCCTCGGTAGGCACGGTCAAGGCAGGCGAAGTAATGCGTGACGATCCGGTCGCCTTCGGCCTCGACCCCGAGGTGCTCACCGACCTCTTCGGGCCTGACGTTCTCCTCGATCGCGGACCGTGCCCGGTCGACGGCGGCGGCGCAGGCCGGGTCGGCGACGATGGCGCGGGTTCGAGGGCGGCTCACGAGTCCTCCTCCGCCGGCTTGGCGGCCCGACGGCCGCTGTCCGTACTACCTAGCTCGCTACGCTGACTCACAGTTCATTCTCACCTATGCCAGGAGCGAACGGCACCCGCCCCCGTCATCCCCGGCCGGTGATCATCACCCTCCGCGTCCGGCCGCGCCGAACCGCAAACCGGAAACCGCTTTCATCGGGACATTAATCACAACGGATAAGGGCGAACCATGGCACCAGACATCTCACCCGTCATTCGGGTAAGACTGAATGCGTGGCAGGTGGGTGGAGACAGGCGCGCGAGACGGCGGGGGCGGCCTGCCGTCTGATCGGCCGCTCGGCCGCCGGAGCGGGGCGGGCGACGGCGCGCGCGGGCAGGGGCGCGGGACGGGCGGCGGTGCGCGCCGGGCGCGGCACGGTGAACGGGACCCGGCGGATCGGCTCCGCCTCCCGACGGCTCACCCACGCCCAGGGAGCGGGCCGTACGGGCCTCGGCCAGCTCATCGAACTGACCGCGGCGCAGAGCGCGGGCGACGCGCTGGTCACGGCCGCGCTGGCCGGGACGCTGTTCAGGATCCCGGTCAACGAGGCCCGGGGGCAGGTCGCGCTCTACCTGCTGATCACGATGATCCCCTTCGTGGTGGTCGCGCCCTTCGTCGGCCCGGTCCTCGACCGCTTCCGCTCCGGCAGGCGCTTCGTGATGGCGGGCACCCTCTTCGGCCGCGGCCTGCTCTGCTTCGCGATGGCCGCGGCGATCGTCCCCAGCGACGTCCTCACCATCTTCCCCGCGGCGCTGGCCGTGCTGGTGCTGTCCAAGGCCTACAGCGTCTCGCGTGCCGCGATCATGCCGAACGTGCTGCCCGCCGACATCCCGCTGGTCGCCGCCAACGCCCGGGTCGCCCTGTTCACGCTGGTCACCGCCGGGGTCGCCCTGCCGCTCGGGGCGGGCGTCAGCGCCTGGCCCGGCCCCGAGTGGGCGCTGCGCGGGGCGACGGCGATCTTCATCCTGCTGGGTGTGCTGGCCGTACGGCTCCCGCGTCACGTGGACTCCCCCGACCTTGAGGATCTGGAGGACCCACAGGAGGAGGGGGAGCGGCCCCGCCGCCGGCGCGCGCTGCCGGCCGTGGGGCCCGTGGTCGCCGAGGCCATGACCGCCAACGTGGCCGTCCGTCTCTTCGGCGGGTTCCTGCTGTTCTACCTCCTCTTCCTCGTGCGGGACGGAAACCTGCCCGGCCTCTCCCCGGCGGTGACCATCGGCGTGCTGGCCGTGTCCGCCGGGGCGGGCGGCCTCGCGGGGTCGGCCGTGGCCTCGTGGACGCGCGGCCGTTCTCCGCAGGTCATCGTGCTGGCCACGCTCGCGCTCGCGGCCTCGACCACGGTGGCGGCGGCGATCATGTTCACCCTCTGGAGCGCGGTGGCCGTCGCGCTGACGGCCTCCTTCGCCCAGGGGCTGGGCAAGCTCGCCCTGGACGCGATCGTGCAGCGGGAGATCGGCGAGGAGGTCCGTTCCTCGACCTTCGGGGTTGTGGAGGCGTTCTTGCAGGTCGCGTGGGTGATCGGCGGCCTGGTCGGGCTGCTGTTCTCCCTGTTCGCCAGGGGGCCGGCCGGGCTCGCGGTGATGGCCGCGGTGCTCGGCGGCACATTCGTCTGGCTGCTGGTACGGCGGCGCGCGCGGGTCGGCGCGCGAGACGCGCGGGTCGAGGCGGCCAGGGCGGCCCGCACGCGGGCCCGCGCGGCCGGGGACGACGGCTCGCCCGCTCCCGGCGCCGCGCCCGGCGACCCCCCGCCCTCGTCACCGCCCCCGGAACCGGAGCACACGGCGGCGCCGCAGGACACGGCGGCACCGGACGAGACGGCACCGGACGAGACCTCGGCGCCCTCCGGCGACCGGCGCCCCGCCTCCTGGAGGTGGCGGCGCCCCCCGTCGGGGGCGACGACCACCGTGGTCGTACGGCGGGACGATCCGCCCACCGAGAAACGGACCAAGCCCCTGACCAACCCCCACGGCTGACCCGTAAGGGGGAACCGGGCGGCGGGCTTCCGGTTGAAGCGGGTGCCCTGGCCGGCCCACGGCCGACCCGTGAAGGGAGGCCGGGCCCCGGGGCGTCCGGCGACGACCTGGAACGTTCCCCCTCCGCTCCGGGGAGGCCGGGCCGTCTTTCGGGAAAGCGGCTCGCGGCCCGCGCCGCCCTCCCTTTTCAGGGACGGAGGTCCGTAATGAAAGCCCTTCGAAGGGACTTTCCCACGAACCTTCGCTCATCCGGAAAAAAGGGGATGGGGACGCGGACCGCGGGGTGAACACGGTCAGCGGCTCTTTCCAACACGTATGTCTCCTCACACCCACCGTCCCCTCCGCCGAAGGCGGCGCGGGGCGCGGGGCGCGGGATCGTGGAGTGTCACGAGGGGAGAGCCGAAGGGGGCGGTTCAGTCGTCCAGGTCGTCCGCCACGGCGCGGAGCACCGCGGCGATCTTCTTGGCGTGCGCGGCCTCCGGGTGCTTCCCCTTCTGGTAGGACATGGAGACCGAGTCCAGGAGTTTGATCAGGTCCTCCACGATGACCACCATCTCGTCGGGCTTTTTGCGCTTTCCCCTTGACTTGGCGGCCTTGGCGAGCGTGGGGGGCTGGTCGACGACGCGCACCGAAAGCGCCTGCTGACCTCGGCGCCCTTCGGCCACGCCGAATTCGACCTTCTGACCCGGCTTGAGGGAATCCACGCCATCGGGAAGCGCGGAAGAATGCACGAAGACCTCACCGCCGTCGTCGCGGGTGAGGAAGCCGAAACCCTTGTCGGCGTCGTACCACTTGACCTTGCCACTCGGCACAGGGGTGACCTCGTTCAGACTGTCGTGAAAAGGAATGGATGTAGGTTATGCCCAGCGAGGGCCTGGAGCGACCGTCGATTCAGACCCGAATTACACGAGGGCGACGGGGCTTCTCCAGCCGTCGAACCACTGGGCGAATTCGGTGAGGTCGCCGAGTATCACGTCCGCTCCGTGCCCGCGTAACTCCTCGGGCCCGTACAGGCCGGTCGCCACCCCCACGCTGAGGGCGCCCCCGGCCCGCGCCCCGTCGATGTCGGCGACGTGGTCCCCGACGTAGGCGTCCGCGCCGAACTCGGCGAGCGCGGGCCCCTTGCCGGCCCCGAAGACCGCGCCGGCGACCACGTCCACCTCAAGGCCGAGGAAGCCCACCGTCCTCGTCGCGTCGAGGGTGTTCTTCCCGGTCACCACGATGACCTTGCCGCCCGCCCGCCGTACGGCCTCCACGGCCTCACGCGCTCCGGGCATCGCCGTGGTGGCGGGGACCGCGATCGAGGGGTACAGGGCCCGGAAGACGGCGACGGCCTCGGGAATCCGCTCGGCGGGCAGCCAGTTGGCCAGCTCCCATTCCAGGGGAGGGCCCAGCCGGGCCACCACGGCGGCGCTGTCGATGAACACGCCGACGCGCAGTGCCAGCTCGTCGTAGACCGCGGCGATGCCGGCGCGCGTGTCGGCCAGCGTCATGTCCAGGTCGAACCCCACCGACTTCATCCGGGCCTTCACCGCTCCTTGTCCGCCTGGCGGAAGGCTGCTCCGCAGGAGTATCGCAGGATGCCACATCGGGCGACAGTGGTGATCTCTGGATCGTTGCCGACAAGGTACGCCGCGGCCCCCGGGCCGGGAACGCGGACGCTCAGGAGAAAAGTCTGTTTTCCCGAGGTCTTTCCCGAGTCTCCGCTCTGTCGGTTCCGCCTCCTACCATGGACGGAATGAGCACGGAGTTCACCGAGTGGCTGCGCAGCCGAGACGACGAGCAGCTGCGGGCCCTGGTCACCGTGCGGCCCGAGCTCATCACCCCGGTTCCGGCCCATGTCGAGGGGCTGGCCGGGCGGGCGAGCAGCCCGTCGGCCGTCGCCCGCGTGCTCGACCGTCTCGACCGGTTCACCCTCGCGGTCGTGGAGGCGCTGGTCGTGCTCCCCTCCCCCACCGGCTACCGCGCGCTGCGCGACCGGATGGCCCGCGCGCTCCCCGAGGGGGTGGCCGCCCCGGCGCTGCGGGTCGCGCTCACCGAGACCGTCGAGCGGTTGCGGACGCTCGCCCTGGTCTACGGCCCGCAGACCGCGCCGACCCCGGCCCCGGGGGTCCGTGAGGTCCTGGAGACACCCGCCGGGCTGGGCCCGCCCGCCGTGGAGGTCTTCCGGCACCACCCCGCCGAGCGTCTGTCCGAGCTGATCCGCGACATCGGCGGGGCGGACGCCGCCGGCGCCGCCCGTCCCCCCAAGGAGACCCTCGCCGGGCTGCTCGGCGACCCGGCGACCCTCACCCGCCTGCTCGGCGAGATCTCCCCGCAGGCCAGGTCGGCGCTCGACGAGCTGGCCTGGGGGCCTCCCAGCGGCCGGGTGCCCAACGCCCGGCGGGAGGTACGGGCCGCCGCCGCCCAGTCGCCGATCGAGGAGCTGCTGGCACGCGCGCTGCTCGGCGCCACCGGCGAGGAGACCGTCGTCCTGCCCCGCGAGGTCGGCCTGTTCCTGCGCGGCGGCCGGATCCACCGCGACCTGTCCCCCCTGCCGCCCGCCCTGACGGGGGTCGCCCGTGACCGGGGGCTCGCCGACCGCACGGCCGCGGGGCAGGCGTTCGCGTTCACGCGCGCGGTCGAGGAGCTGTGCGAGCGATGGAGCGTCGAGCCGCCCGGCGTGCTGCGCGGCGGCGGCCTGGCCGTACGCGACCTGAAGCGGGCGTCGGGCCTGCTCGACCTGCCCGAGTGGGTGACCGGGCTGGTCGTCGAGGTGGCGTACGCCGCGGGGCTGCTGGCCGCGAGCGGCGGGGTCGACGGCGACTGGCTGCCCACCTCCGCCTACGACGTCTGGAGGGTGAGGAGCACCGAAGACCGCTGGGGGACGCTGGCCGCGGCGTGGCTGGCAACCGACCGGGTGCCGGGGGTGATCGGCGAGCGCGACGAGCGCGACCGGCTGCTCAACGCCCTCCACCCCGATCTGCGGCGCCCGGCGGCGGCCGAGGTGCGCGCCGCCACCCTCGGCGTGCTCGCCGCGGCGGGGCCCGGCGTGGCCCCCACCGCGGAGTCGGTGGGCGAACGCCTGGCCTGGGAGCAGCCCCGCCGCCGCGGCGCCCGGCGCGACCGGCTCATGGCGTTCACGCTGCGCGAGGCCGAGCAGATCGGGGTGACCGGCCTGGGCGTGATCTCCGGCCACGGCCGCGCCCTGCTCCGCGGCGGGCGGGCCGAGGCGATGACCCGGCTGGCCCCGCTGCTGCCCGAGCCGCTCGACCACGTGCTCCTGCAGGCCGACCTGACCGCCGTCGCCCCGGGGCCGCTCACCGGCGACCTGAGGCGATGGCTGGCGCTGGCCGCCGACGTGGAGTCCACCGGCGGGGCGACGGTCTACCGGTTCTGCGAGCGGTCGATCCGGCGGGCCCTGGACGCCGGGCAGGGCGCCGACGAGATGCTGGCCATGCTGGAGCGTCACTCCACCACGCCCGTCCCGCAGCCGCTGGGCTACCTCGTCACCGACGTGGCCCGCCGCCACGGACGTATGCGCGTCGGCACGGCGAGCTCCTACATACGGTGTGACGACTCCTCGCTGCTCGACGAGGTGATGGCCGACCGGCGGGCGATCCCGCTGCGGCTGCGCAGGCTCGCCCCCACCGTGATCGCCTCCGGCACCCCCAGGTCCGCCCTGGTCGACGCGCTGCGCGCCATGGGGTACGCCCCGGCCGCCGAGTCCCTGGAGGGCGACGTGCTCATCGCCAGGCTCGACGCCCGCCGGGCCGACGGCTCGACGTCCCCGCGCCCCACGGCGACGTTCAACGGCCCGGAGGCCGACGTCGTGGCGGCGGCGGTGCGCGCCGTACGGGCCGGAGACGCCGCCCACCGGTCACGCCGCGCCCCGGTGGGCGCCCCCGCGGGTCAGGTGCCCCGCTCGCCGGCGACCGCCACGATCAACGCCCTGCGCGAGGCGATCCGCCAGGGTTCGCAGGTCTGGATCGGCTACCTCGACTCCCAGGGGAACGCCACCAGCCGGATCCTCGAACCCGCGCGACTGGAGGGTGGCTACCTCACCGCCTACGATGAGACCCGCGCGGCCGTGCACCGCTTCGCCCTGCACCGCATCACCGGCATCACCGACGTCACCGACATCAACTGACCGGAGCCCCCGGCGGGCTCGGGCCGGGGACCACATGTGGTCCCCACCCCGCGTCCGCGGCGCCCGCCGACGTCCCACCTCGACGGAAGCGAGATCCACAAGTGAGCAGCGGCCCTCCCGAAGGCCCCAGCACCAACCCGGACGACTGGAAGAGCCCCTACAGCACCGGCCCCGGGCAGACCCCCGGCGCCCGGCCCGGCGACCAGGGACACCAGGGACACCAGGGACACCAGGGACACGGATGGCAGGAGCCTCCCCACCCTCCCCCGGACTATCGGGACCTCCCCACCCAGGGCCAGGGGTATCCGGCGTACGGCGAGCAGCCCCACGGCCACCCGGGGTACGGCGAGCAGCCCTACGGCCACCACCCGGGGTACGGCTACGGGCCCGCGCCGTACCGGGGCGACGAGGGGGTCAGAACCCACGCGATCGTCGCGCTGGTCATCAGCGTCGTGCTCGCCTTGAGCTGCTACGTCAGCCTGGGCGGCATCGCCGGGGCCATCCTGTCCGGCATCGCGCTCGGCAGGGTCGACACCGACCCCCGGGGAGCCCGGAACCTGCTGAAGTGGACCTGGGTGAGCATCGGGATCAACGTCGCCCTGCTCGTCCTGGGGGTCGGCGCCTTCGTCGTGGCGGGCGTGAACGGCGCCTTCTCCCACTGAACCGGCCGGTTTTCCGGCCGCGCGGAAGAGACGGCGGGATACCGTCGTTCAAGGTCAGGGGTCCCCATACGGAGGTGCGCGTGTCCTGCCTGATCGTCCAGTCGGACAAAACCCTGCTTCTCGAAGTCGGGCACGAACGGGCCGGGGAGTGCCGTAAGGCGATCGCGCCCTTCGCCGAGTTGGAGCGTGCCCCCGAGCACGTGCACACCTACCGGGTGACCCCGCTGGCCCTGTGGAACGCGCGGGCCGCCGGGCACGACGCCGAGCAGGTGATCGACGCGCTGATCTCCTACAGCCGCTATCCCGTGCCGCACGCGCTGCTGGTGGACGTGGCCGAGACCATGGCGCGCTACGGCAGACTCCGGCTGGAGAAGGACCCCGTCCACGGGCTCGTCCTGACCGGCACCGACCGGGCCGTGCTGGAGGAGGTGCTGCGCTCCAAGAAGGTCCAGCCGCTGCTGGGCGAGCGGCTGAGCGCCGACCGTGTCGTGGTGCACCCCAGCGAGCGCGGCACCGTCAAGCAGCTTCTGCTGAAGCTCGGCTGGCCCGCCGAGGACCTGGCCGGGTACGTCGACGGCGAGCACCACCCGATCACCCTGAACGAGGACGGCTGGCGGCTGCGCGGCTATCAGCGGGAGGCGGCCGAGGCGTTCTGGCACGGCGGTTCCGGCGTGGTCGTGCTCCCCTGCGGCGCGGGTAAGACGATCGTGGGGGCGGCGGCGATGGCGCACGCCAGGGCCACGACGCTGATCCTGGTGACGAACACGGTCTCGGCCCACCAGTGGAAGCAGGAGCTGATCCGGCGGACGTCTCTGACCGAGGACGAGATCGGTGAGTACACCGGCACCAGAAAGGAGATCCGGCCCGTCACCATCGCCACCTACCAGGTGATGACCACCCGCAGGAAGGGGGTCTATCGCCACCTGGAGCTGTTCGACGCCCGTGACTGGGGCCTGATCGTCTACGACGAGGTGCACCTGCTGCCCGCGCCGATCTTCCGGATGACCGCCGGCCTGCAGGCCCGCAGGCGGGTCGGGCTGACCGCGACGCTCGTGCGCGAGGACGGCCGTGAGGGGGACGTGTTCTCCCTGATCGGCCCCAAGCGGTACGACGCGCCGTGGAAGGAGATGGAGAACCAGGGCTGGATCGCCCCGGCCGACTGCGTCGAGGTGCGGGTGACGCTCGGCGACGGGGAGCGGCTGGCCTACGCGATGGCCGACCCCGAGGAGCGTTACCGGTTCTGCGCGACCACCCCGTCCAAGATCCGGGTGGCCGAGGCGCTGGTCAGGCGGCACCCCGACGACCAGGTACTGGTCATCGGGCAGTACATCGACCAGCTGGACGAGCTGGGCGAGCATCTGAACGCGCCGGTGATCAAGGGAGAGACCAGGATCAGGGAGCGGGAGCAGCTGTTCCAGGCGTTCCGCGACGGAGAGGTCCGGGTGCTCGTCGTCTCCAAGGTCGCGAACTTCTCCATCGACCTGCCGGAGGCCGCGGTGGCCATCCAGGTGTCGGGTACCTTCGGGTCGCGCCAGGAGGAGGCTCAGCGGCTCGGCCGGGTGCTGCGCCCCAAGGCGGACGGTGGCGGGGCTCGGTTCTACTCGGTGGTCAGCAGGGACACCGTGGACCAGGAGTTCGCCGCCCACCGGCAGCGGTTCCTGGCCGAGCAGGGATACGCCTACCAGATCATCGACGCCGACGACGTGCTCGCCGGTGATTAACGTCCTGGGGCGAACACGCCGTCATCCACATCAGGTCCATGAGATACCGCGCGTTAGGTCCACGAGATACCGCACGCTTTCGACAAAGCAACCACCCCCTCGCTGAGGCCTCGACGGCCACTGGCGACATACCCCATGATCTGCGCGAGTCACTGGATTTTCTCGCCTTTTTAGCGATTTTGGCGCACAAACACGGACCGTGCCAAGACGGTTACCACCTGGTCGGATCTCACCCTCCCCACGATCACCAGACGGCTACGATTCCTCGCTCACAGCACACGGGTTAATCCTTTTGAAGCGGATGGGAGCCGTCGGTAAGCTGACCGATTCGCTACCGACAACCACCTCCGTTCACCGAATGGGAGGCGCTTTCGCGTGCCCGAACGTCAACCGTCCCCCGGCGGACCCGAAGGTCCGTCCGGCGACCCCGCCACGATCCTCACCGCCGAACGCGCGCACCTGGCCACCTCCCGGGCCGCGCTGCGCGCCATGCGCGAACACGCCGAGTCCCTGTCCGCCGACGCCGCCGGAGACTGGGTCTCCCGGCAGGTCCTTCAGGGACTGCTGGACCAGCGGGTGGCGGCCCTGGCCGACCACTCCGACACCCCCCTGTTCTTCGGCCGGCTGGACCGGTCGGCCGGCGACGACCTCCCCCCGACCGTCCACGTCGGGCGCCGGCACGTCCACGACGACCGCAGCCGCCCCCTGGTGATCGACTGGCGGGCCCCGGTCTCGCGGGCGTTCTACCAGGCGAGTCCCTCCGACCCGATGGGGGTCGCGCTCCGCCGCCGCTTCGGCTACCGCGGCGGCGAGCTGACCGCCTTCGAAGACGAGCGGCTCGACCGGGGCGAGCCGCTCCAGCGGTCGAGAATCCTGACCGAGGAGATCGAGCGCCCCCGCTCCGGCCCGATGCGCGACATCGTCGCGACCATCCAGCCGGAGCAGGACGAGATCGTCCGCTCCCCGCTGGACCGGACGGTGTGCGTCCAGGGGGCGCCCGGGACCGGCAAGACCGCCGTCGGCCTGCACCGGGCCGCCTATCTGCTCTTCACCCACCGCGAGAGGCTCGCCCGGTCCGGTGTGATGATCGTCGGCCCGAACCGGGCCTTCCTGGCCTACATCTCCTCGGTGCTCCCGGCGCTGGGTGAGGTGAAGGTGGACCAGACCACGGTCACCGACCTCCTCGGCGGCCACTCCGCCCCCGAGGAGCCCGCGGTCAGCGCCGTCAAGGGCGACGCCCGCATCGCGCCGGTGCTCAAGCGGGCCCTGTGGATGCACATCGTCAAACCGGCCGAGGGCGTGCTGTTCACCAAGGGGGCCGGCCGCTACCGCGTCGCCGAGCACGAGGTGCGCGAGGTCGTCGCCTCGCTGCGCGGCACCACCCGCTACGGTCCCGGCCGCGCGGCCCTGGCCCAGCGGCTGGCCCACCTGGTGCTCGTGCGGATGGAACGGCGCGGCGAGTCCCCCGACGACCGGGTGCAGGACACGGTCGCCCGTTCCAGGCCGGTCAGGCGGCTCATCGACCAGGTGTGGCCCAAGGTGACCCCGCAGCAGGTGCTCCACCGGCTTCTCAGCGACCCCGTGTTCCTCGCCGCCGCCGCCAAGAACGATCTCACCGCCGCCGAACAGGCCCTGCTGCTCTGGGACAGGCCGGCGAGATCCTTCCGGTCGGCGAAGTGGTCGGCGGCCGACGGTGCGCTGATGGACGAGCTCGGCGACCTCATCGAGCGGACCTCCCTCCTCGGGCACCTGGTCGTGGACGAGGCACAGGACCTGTCGGCGATGCAGTTGCGCGCCCTGGGGCGGCGCTGCCGTACGGGTTCGGCCACCGTGCTCGGCGACCTGGCGCAGGGCACGACCCCCTGGTCGGCCCGCTCGTGGACCGAGGTCCTGTCCCACCTGGGCTTCGACGAGGGCGTGGTCACCGAGCTCACCGTCGGCTTCCGCGTCCCCCGGGAGGTGCTCGACTACGCCGCCCGGCTGCTGCCCGCCATCGCCCCGGACCTGGCCCCGCCCCGGTCGCTGCGGCCCGGCGCGGGCTCCCTGTCCGTACGGCGGGTCGCGGAGCCGGCGTCCCCCGCGCGACCGGCCCCCCGATCCCCTGAACCGCTCCCGGAGGCGGTGCGGGCGATGCTGCGGGAGACGGTGGAGGAGGTGCTGAGGCGTGAGGGCTCGATCGGCGTCATCGTCGCGGACGCGTCGGTCGCCGGGGTGTCGGAGGCGCTGTCAGGGGCGCCTCCGGAGGCGCCGCCGGAAGCGCCGTCAGGGGCGCCGCCGCCCCTGGATCACCGTGTGCTGGGCCCGGACGCGACCGGCGAGCACCGCCTCCTGGTCGTTCCGGCGACCCTGGCCAAGGGCCTGGAATACGACCACGTCATCGTGGTCGAGCCGGCCGACATCGTGAGCGCGGAACCGTGCGGTCTGGCCCGCCTCTACGTGGCGCTGACCCGGGCGGTCACGTCCCTGACCGTCCTGCACACCGGCGAGCTTCCCGTGGGGCTCGGCTCCGGGAGCCGCCAGGACAGGCCCGGGAGCGGAGGAAAGAGCGAGGAGAACAGGGGACGAGCAGGGAAACCCGGAAAAACCGGGAAAACCTAAAGACGGCCGGAGAAAGGGAAAGAGGCGGCCCCGGCATCGCGGGATCGCCTCTTTCTCGGAAAAGCGCCGGACTCAGAAGTCCATGTCGCCGCCGCCCGGCATCGCCGGGGCGGCCGCGGCCTTCTCGGGCTTCTCGGCGATGACGGCCTCGGTGGTGAGGAAGAGCGCCGCGATGGAGGCGGCGTTCTGCAGCGCCGAACGGGTCACCTTGGCCGGGTCGATGATGCCGGCCTCGAACAGGTTGACGTACTCACCGGTGGCGGCGTTCAGCCCCTCACCCGGGGTGAGGTTGCGCACCTTCTCCACCACGACGCCGCCTTCCAGGCCGGCGTTGACGGCGATCTGCTTGAGCGGCTCCTCCAGGGCCTTGCGCACGATCGCGGCACCGGTGGCCTCGTCGCCGGGCAGCTCCAGCTTGTCGAACGCCTTGGCGCCGGCCTGCAGAAGTGCCACGCCGCCGCCGGGGACGATGCCCTCCTCCACGGCCGCCTTGGCGTTGCGCACGGCGTCCTCGATGCGGTGCTTGCGCTCCTTGAGCTCGACCTCGGTGGCGGCACCGGCCTTGATGACGGCCACGCCGCCGGCCAGCTTGGCCAGGCGCTCCTGCAGCTTCTCGCGGTCGTAGTCGGAGTCGGTGTTGTCGATCTCGGCGCGGATCTGGTTGACCCGGCCGGCGATCTGCTCGGCGTCACCGGCGCCGTCGACGATGGTGGTCTCGTCCTTGGTCACGATCACCTGGCGGGCGCGGCCGAGCTGGTCCAGGACGGTGGACTCAAGCTTCAGACCGAGGTCCTCGCTGATGACCTGGGCGCCGGTCAGCGTGGCGATGTCGCCCAGCATGGCCTTGCGACGGTCACCGAAGCCCGGCGCCTTGACCGCGACCGAGCGGAACAGACCGCGGATCTTGTTGACGACCAGGGTGGCCAGGGCCTCGCCCTCGATGTCCTCGGCGATGATCAGCAGCGGCTTGCCGGCCTGCACGACCTTGTCGAGGACCGGGAGCAGGTCCTTGTTGGCGGAGATCTTGGAGTTGACGACGAGGATGTACGGGTCGTCGAGGACGGCCTCCATACGCTCCGGGTCGGTCACGAAGTAGGGCGAGATGTAGCCCTTGTCGAAGCGCATGCCCTCGGTGAGCTCAAGCTCCAGGCCGAAGGTGTTGCTCTCCTCGACGGTGATGACGCCTTCCTTGCCGACCTTGTCCATCGCCTCGGCGATCATCTCGCCGATCTGCGGGTCGCCGGCGGAGATGGAGGCGGTGGAGGCGATCTGCGCCTTCGTCTCCACGTCCTTGGCCAGCTTGGACAGCTCCTCGGAGACGCGCTCCACGGCGGCCTCGATGCCCTTCTTCAGGGACATCGGGTTGGCGCCGGCGGCGACGTTGCGCAGCCCCTCACGGACCAGTGCCTGGGCCAGCACGGTGGCGGTGGTGGTGCCGTCACCGGCGACGTCGTCGGTCTTCTTGGCGACCTCCTTGACGAGCTCGGCCCCGATCTTCTCCCAGGGGTCCTCCAGCTCGATCTCCTTGGCGATGGAGACACCGTCGTTGGTGATGGTGGGGGCGCCCCACTTCTTCTCCAGAACGACGTTACGGCCCTTGGGGCCCAGGGTCACCTTCACGGCGTCCGCGAGCTGGTTCATACCACGCTCGAGACCGCGCCGGGCGTCCTCGTCAAACGCGATCATCTTGGCTGCCATACGGCTAGACCTCCCGAACACAGGGTGGCTTGCACCAGATCGAGCCGACGCCCGCGACGGCATGTGGGCCCACGGCTCCGTTCGGCGGGCCCCATCGTCTCGATCCAGGTTGGCACTCACCGTTGGAGAGTGCCAACCAACTGTTTAGCACTCCCCCCACCCGAGTGCAAGCCACGCCCCGCTGACCTGCCCTCAGCTTAGTGAAAGCCCGGCCCGCCGATCGAACGGCGAGCCGGGCTCACGCGCGGGGGATCCACACGGACTGCGCTGCCGCGGGATCCGTCAACGCTTCCCGAAGAACCGACGGACGGATCAGACTGCCCGGACGGATTCCGCCTGGGGCCCCTTCTGTCCCTGCGTGATCTCGAACTCGACCCGCTGGCCCTGCTCGAGCGCACGATAGCCGTCCATCAGGATCGCGGAGTAATGGACGAAAACATCCTTACCACCGTCTACCGCGATGAAGCCGTAGCCCTTGTCCGCGTTGAACCATTTGACGGTGCCTTGCGCCACTTCCGACTCCTCTTACTGGACTTGAGGACACCGCCCATTCCTCTCGCGAAGTCCTCAATCTCCGAGGCGGAGACATCGCCTACGTCGATCGTCCTCGACCATACCTGTGGGAGACCGTGGGGCAACAGAGTCAATCAGCAAACTACCGCTTTACGGACCCATTCAACACGCAGACATAGTTTTACTATCACGATTAGTTAGTTAAATATTACATTATGCTCGAACGCGAAATGTGAGCGGGCATCATAAAACGCGCCACCCGCGCCGGCGTGCCGGCGCGGGTGGCGCGTTCCGTTGACGGGAGATGAGGCGGCTGGGGCGGGAGGGGCTCCGACCAGGGCCGTCCCGCCGCACGCTCAGCCTCCGGCGACCGCCGGGATGATGGAGACCTGGACACCGGCCGGGGTGACCGTGTCCAGGTTGTCGGCGAATCGGACATCCTCATCGCCGACGTAAACATTGACAAAACGACGAATCCTCCCGGTTTCGTCGAGGATACGGGCACCGATCCCCGGGAAGTCGGCGTCCAGCTTCCGCAGAACATCGCGCAAGGTCTCACCCTCCCCGTTCACCTCGGCCGAACCACCGGTGTACGTACGGAGAATCGTCGGAATCCGCACAGAAACGCTCATTGTTCAGTACCTTTCACGAGTTTCAGGCGATGGCCGTACGGAATGCGTCAAGGGAGGGCTTGATCACGGCACTGGGACGCGCCCTGCCCGCCACCGCGTCGAGGGTCTTCAGGCCGTCGCCGGTGTTGAGAACGACCGTCTCGGCGTCGGGGTCGATCCGTCCCGAGGCGACCAGCTTGCGCAGCACCCCGACGGTGACGCCGCCCGCGGTCTCGGCGAAGATGCCCTCGGTCCTGGCCAGCAGCCTGATGCCCTCGACGACCTCGGCGTCCGTGACGTCCTCCACCGCCCCGCCGGTGCGCCGGGCGATGTCGAGCACGTAGGGGCCGTCCGCCGGGTTGCCGATCGCCAGCGACTTGGCGATCGTGTCGGGCTTGACCGGGCGGATCACGTCGTGCCCCGCCTTGTAGGCGGCCGAGACCGGGGAGCACCCCTCGGCCTGGGCCCCGAAGACCTTGTAGGGCCTGTCCTCGACGAGGCCGAGCGCGATCAGCTCCTTGAACCCCTTGTCGATCTTCGTGAGCTGGGAGCCCGACGCGACCGGGATGACGATCTGATCGGGAATCCGCCAGCCGAGCTGCTCGGCGATCTCGTAGGCCAGTGTCTTGGAGCCCTCGGCGTAGTAGGGCCGGAGGTTGACGTTGACGAAGCCCCACCGCTCTCCCAGCTCGTCGCCGATGAGCTCCGAGCAGAAGCGGTTGACGTCGTCGTAGGTGCCGTCGATGCCGACGAGCCGCCCGCCGTAGACCGAGGCCATGACGATCTTGGCCTGCTCCAGGTCGGCGGGGATGAACACGCACGCCTCCAGCCCGGCCCGCGCGGCGGCGGCGGTCACGGCACCGGCCAGGTTGCCGGTGGAGGAGCAGGAGAGGGTGTGAAAGCCGAAGTTCCGCGCCGCCTCGACGGCGATGGCCACCACGCGGTCCTTGAAGGAGTGGGTGGGGTTGCCGGAGTCGTCCTTGACGTGCAGCGAGCGCAGTCCCAGCTCGCGGGCGAGGTTGCCGGCCCTGACCAGCCTGGTCCAGCCGGGCGCCATGTTGGGACGGAGGGCCACGTCCTTGGGAACCGGCAGCAGCGAGCGGTAGCGCCAGATGCTGGCCGGCCCCTCGGCGATCTGCTCGCGGGTCACGCGCCCGAAGTCGTAGGCGATCTCAAGGGGCCCGAAACACTCGGCACAGGCGAAGTCCGGACCGAGGTCGCGGCGGGTGCCGCACTCGCGGCAGGACAGCCCGGACGCCGGGCCGAAGGGCCGGTCCCCCGCGCCTGCGGCACGGTCGGGCGAGGTGGTGGTTGCGGTGTTCGCGAGCGCCATGAAGCGAGGCCTTTCCCTCATCTTCGTCCGCGACCACCCTGGCCGCGGACCGGAATTGGCACCTGTCCCGGCCGACCTCGCAGATCACGAGTCTTGAACCGGGAGGGTTGCCGGGGCTTCGCAGGGCCGGTCCCTCCACCCCTCTGGATGAGCAATATGCAGTTGTGAACCCGATGGGCGGATCCTTTGAGCACTCTACCCCGAGGCATCACGTCCCTGTCCAAATGTCTCACCATGTGAGAAGTAACGTGTTACCCCTCGGACACCTACCCGCGCCCCCCGGAAGGGGGCCGGCGCGGCGGGGAGACGGGGAGGCGCGCGGGCAAGGGCCGCGGAACGGGCCGCGCCCAGAAGGGCAACGGGGCCGCGCTCCCACGGGCCGCGCCTCAGAAGCCGTAGGCGTCGCCCAGCGCGCCCTGGACGTATTTGCGGGCCTGGTGAATGCGCGACTTGGCCGTGCCCAGCGGGATGCCGAGCTGCTCGGCCACCTCGTTGTAGTCGAGCTGGCAGATGTCGCGCAGCACCAGCGCCTGGGCCAGATCGGGCTTGTCTGCCTCCAGCGCCTCCATCGCGTCGAGCAGGTCGAGCCGGGAGCCGGCGATCACGCTCACCCTGGCGACGTCGGGCTTGTGCAGCAGCAACTCCTCCGAGCCCTGCTCGGCCGAGCGCCGCTTCAGGGAGCGGTAGGTGCTGCGGGCGCAGTTGGCGGTCACGATATGCAGCCACGTGCTGAAACGGGCACGCCCCTCGAAACGCCCGATGTTGCGGGCCACCGCCAGCAGGGTGTCCTGGCACGCCTCCTCGGCGTCCTGCCGATAGGGGAGGATCCGGCCGCAGTGCCGCAGGACGTCCGGCTCGATCCGCCGCAGCAGTTCGCCCAGCGCGCGGTGATCGCCCCGGGCTGCCGCGTGGGCCAGTTCCTCGGTCGTCTCGTCCAGCGCCATCGCGAGCCCCCATCAGCGGTCACAGTCGCTCGACATCCTACGGTCGCCGGTTATGTTTGGTTAACCTGCGGGACACGCACGGCCCCAAGGCGAGGGGATCACATTGAGCGCGACCCTGGTGGCCTCCAACCGCGGCCCCGTCTCCTTCGTCCTCTCCGAGGACGGCTCGCTGACCATGCGCAGAGGGGGAGGCGGCCTGGTCTCGGGCCTCGCGGAGGTGGTCAGGGGCCGAGCCGACGCCCTCTGGATCTGCGCCGCGCTGTCCGACGGCGACCGCGGCGCCGTACGGCCGGCCCCCGGCGGCAGACTCGACCACGCCGGCCACGACACCGGGGCGCTGCGGATGCTCGACATCCCCCAGGCGACCTTCCACCGGGCCTACAACGCGGTCGCCAACTCCACCCTCTGGTTCGTCCACCACCTGCTGTACGACACCCCCAACCGCCCGCAGTTCGACGCCAGGTTCCGCCGGGAGTGGGAGTCCTACCGGACCTACAACGAGGCGTTCGCGACGGCGCTGGCCGAGGAGGCGTCGCACGGCGCCAGAGCGATGGTGCAGGACTACCACCTGGCCCTGGTCCCGGCCATGCTCAGGGGCGAGCGGCCCGACGTGCGGATCGCCCACTTCTCCCACACCCCCTGGGCCCCGCCCGAGTACTTCGGGCTGCTCCCCGACGACGTGGCGGCCGAACTGCTGGAGGGCATCCTGGGCGCCGACCACGCGGGGTTCCTGACCGCCCGCTGGGCCGGGGCCTTCATGGACTGCTGCGAAAAGGTCCTCGGCGCGCGGGTCGACCGGGCGGGGCGCGTGGTCGTCCACGACGGCCGGGCCACCCGCGTCGGCGTGCACGGCTTGGGCGTCGACGGCGGGGCGCTCTGGGCGCGGGCCCGCGAACCCGACGTGGAGTCGCACATGGCCGCGCTGCGCGAGGCGGTCGGCGACCGCAGGCTGATCGTACGGATCGACCGGACCGAACTGTCCAAGAACATCGTCAGGGGCCTGACCGCCTACCGGGAGTTCCTCGCGGCCCATCCCGAGTGGCACGGCAGGGTCGTGCACCTGGCCTTCGCCTACCCCTCCCGTCACGACCTGCCCGAATACCGCGAGTACACCGCCGCGGTGCAGCGCTGCGCCCTGGAGATCGAAGACGAGTACGGCACCGCGGACTGGGACCCGCTGATCCTCAACGTGCAGGACGACTACGCGCGCTCGCTGGCCGCCTACCGGCTGGCCGACGTGATGCTGGTCAACCCGATCCGCGACGGCATGAACCTGGTGGCCAAGGAGGGCCCCGTGCTCTCCCCGCGCAGCGCGCTGGTCCTCTCCCGCGAGGCGGGCGCGGCGGCCGAGCTGGGCGAGCACGCGCTGCTGGTCAACCCCTACGACGTCTCGGCCACCGCCCGCGCCCTGCACGAGGGTCTCGTCATGCCGGAGGACGAGCGCGCCCGCAGGGGTGCCGAGCTGGCCGCCGCCGCCACCGCGCTGCCCCCGCAGCGCTGGTTCGCCGACCAGCTCGCGGCTCTCTAAGGTCCGCCCCTTCCGGACGGGACCTCCTCCACGGCCTCAGCGGCCGCGGGGTCAGCCCCAGGTGGCGTGCTTGAGCACCCCGGCCAGGCCCGGGGTGTTCCACACGTCGACCACCAGGATCCTGGACGTGGGCAGGTACCACTCGCGCTGGGCGAAGGTCGCGGTCTGCTCGCCGTTGCCGTACTTCACGCACCGGCCGGCCCAGGAGCGGTACTCCGCCTTGTGGCCGGGGCCGACCTGGCGCAGACCGGCGACCGTGGCCTTGCCCAGGACCTGGCCGTGCCTGCCGTCGAAGGGGCACTGCGCGACGTCGCCCGCCGGGTAGAAGGGACGCTCGGGGGTGTAGGCCGAGAAGCCCTCGTGACCGTACTTGAGCACCTTCGGACCGAAGATCCAGAACGCATCACATTTCGGCGTGAAATATCCGGCGGTACGCCGGAGGCACGATCCCGTCACCACCTTGACCTGGTCGGTCTTCCGATACACCTTCCAGCCGGAGGGGATCGTCAGGTTCATACCGCGGAACGACAGGGTCCGCGTCGCCGAGGCGGAGGCCGGCGCGGCCCCGGCGGACGAGACCGCGGCGGAGGCGGGGACGGTCGCCGAGGCGGCGAGGGTGACGGCGCCGGCCAGCGCGGCGAGGGCGATGGAGCTCTTTCTCATGCCGGGCAGGCTACAGACGCCCGCTTGCGGACGACTTACGCCGCGATGGCATCGGCGATCGCGCCGAGCAGTCTCACGACCCCGGCGGGGCCGTCCACGACGATGTCGGCCTCCACGGCGAGCTCGGCCGAGCCGCTGAACACCGTCACCCCCGGCAGCCCGGACGCGCGCACGGCCTCGAACGCCGCCAGGTCGCCCAGGTCGTCGCCGGCGAACAGCACCGAACGGGCCGCCCGCTCCCGCAGGAAGGCGGTCAGCGCCATGCCCTTGTCCATTCCGGGCGGTCGCAGCTCAAGCACGAACTTGCCCGGCTCCACCACCAGCCCCGCCTCGGCCGCCAGCTTGGCGACCGGGTCGCGCAGCGCGTCGAGCGTGGCCCCCGGAGCGGCGGTCCGGCGTGTGTGCACCGCCACCGCCCGCCGCTTGTCCTCGACCACGGCCCCCTCGATCCCCGAGACCAGGGCGGCGAGCCCGGCGCGGACCCTGTCCAGGCCGGGGGGGACGGGGGGCGCGGTGAGCGCGCCGCCCTCCCAGCGTTCGAGACCGTAGTGGCCGAGCACGACCAGGCGGGGAACCGTCGCCAGGGAGCCGTACTCCACCGCCGTGGCGGCCGGCCGGCCGGTCACGATCACCAGGGCGCCGACCAGGGTGCCGAGCCTGGTCAGCACGGCGGGGCCGTCCGGGTGGATCCTGGCCTTCTCGGGGTCGGGCACGATCGGGGAGAGCGTGCCGTCGAAGTCGAGGCCGATCACCGCTTCGGCGGGGCCGGCCAGGATCGCCCGCAGCCCTTCCGGCATGCCCGTGCCCGCCGCGATGTCCATCGTCGCCACCCTCCCGATCCGTCGTCGCCTCACGTACCCCGATGATCAGGGGCGCAAGCCCTCTCTGCGGGAGGCGCGCTCGTCACGCCGCCGCTCGCGGAGCCCGCGCAGGCGCTTGACGAGGATCGGGTCGTGGGCCAGCGCCTCGGGCCTGTCGATCAGCTCGGAGAGGAGCTGATAGTAGCGGGCGGCGGAGATGCCGAAGATCTCGCGCACGGCCTGCTCCTTGGAGCCCACCTGCCGCCACCGGCGGCGCTCGAAGGCCAGCAGCTCCCGCTCGCGCTCGGTCAGGGGCCGGGGTTCCGGCCCGGGGGCGGTGCCGTCGCCGGGGGGCGGCGCGGTGTTCATCGCTGTCCTCCTCGGCCTCCTCGAACGGACATATCCGGCACGCAACCGCCGCACCGCGTTCACGTGACCCGATGCCAGGATAGTCGGGAATTTCCCGCTGTTCATGACCGGTGTCGAGACGTACAGTCACCAGATGTGACCTCTGTCATCACCCTTCTCTCCGACTACGGCCTCGCGGACGGCTATGTGGGCGCCTGTCACGGCGTGATCATCGGCATCTCCCCGCGGTCCCGGATCATCGATGTATGCCACCTGGTCCCCGCCGGGGACGTCCGCCGCGCCGCCACGATCCTGGCGCAGACGATGCCTCATCTTCCCCCCGGCGTGCACATCGCCGCGGTCGACCCCGGCGCAGGCTCGCGCAGGGCCGTCGCCATCGAGGCGGGCGACCACGTGTTCCTGGGGCCCGACAACGGTGTGCTGTCGTGGGCGGTGCACGCCGCCGGCGGCCCGAAGACGGCCCGCGAGCTCGCCAACGAGGAGTTCTTCAGGAAACCGGTGTCGCCGACCTTCCGGGGCCGCGACGTCTTCGCCCCCGTGGCCGCCCACCTGGCGGCCGGGCGCGCCACGGCCGACCTCGGCCCGAGGATCCCGCCGGACGAGCTGGTTCTCCTGCCCCCGCCGACCTCGGTGGTGCGCGGGAACGCGGTGGAGGGCGAGGTGCTGTCGGTCGACGGCCGGGGCAACACCCAGCTGTCGATCAACGCCGGCGACCTGGCCGTCCTCGGGGTGCGGCCGGGGAGCACGCTGGCGATCTGGCTGGGCAGGCGGCAGGTCTCGGTGCCGTTCCGGGAGACCTCGGCCACGATGCCCCCCGGCGAGCTGGTCGCCTTCACCGACTCCGCGGGGCTGGTCGCGCTGGCCGTCAACGCGGGCAGCGCCTCCCAGCGGCTCGGGCTTCCGCCCGGAGCCCACGTGCGGCTCTCCCTGTCCACCTGAAACACCCGCGGTCCCCCCGGACGGGCGCCGCCGCACGGGGAACTACGCGGGCGGGGGTGCCTCGCGCGGCTCGGCGAAGTGACAGGCTCCGGCGTGCCCGGTGCCCGAAAGCGCCCGCAGGGGCGGTTCCCGCTCGGCGCAGACGTCCCGCGCCTTCCAGCAGCGCGTGCGGAACCGGCAGCCCGAGGGCGGGGTGATCGGCGACGGCGGGTCTCCCTGGAGGATGATCCGCCGTCGCCGTTCCCGCCCCTCCGGGTCGGGCACCGGCACCGCCGACAGCAACGCCTGGGTGTAGGGGTGAGCGGGGTGACCGTAGATCTCGCCGTCGCCGCCGAGCTCTACCAGCTTGCCCAGATACATCACGCCGACCCGGTCGGAGATGTGCCGCACCACCGACAGGTCGTGGGCGATGAAGACGTAGGACAGGCCGAGTTCGTCCTGGAGCCGTCCCAGCAGGTTGACGATCTGGGCCCGGATCGACACGTCGAGGGAGGAGACCGGCTCGTCGCAGACGATGATCTCCGGTTGGAGCGCCAGCCCCCGGGCGATTCCGACGCGCCGGCGCTGGCCTCCGGAGAACTGGTGCGGATAGCGATCGGCGTGGTCGGGGTTGAGGCCCACGATCTCCAGCAGCTCCCGCACCCTGCGGCGGCGGTCGCCCTTCGGCACGGCGTCCCGGTGGATCTCGTACGGCTCGCCGACGATGTCGCCCACGGTCATCCGGGGGTTCAGCGAGGCGTAGGGGTCCTGCATGATCATCTGGATGTTGCGGCGGAGCCGCTTGAGCTCTCCTCCCCTGGCCCGGGTGATCTCCCCGCCCCCGACCGTCACCGAGCCCGACGTGGGCCGCTCCAGCCCCAGCAGGAGCCTCGCCAGGGTGGACTTGCCACAGCCGGACTCCCCCACGACGCCGAGCGTCTCACCGCGCCCGAGGTCGAAGGAGACGCCGTCCACGGCCTTGATGAGGCCGACCTGCGCGCGCAGCGGCCCGTGGCGCAGCGGAAAGTGCTTGACCAGGTCGCGGACCCGGAGGATCGGCTCACCCGTGGCTGCCATGGAGAACCTCCCTCCAGTAGTGGCAGGCGCTGCCCCGGAACGGTCCGATCGGATGGAGCGGCGGCTCGCCGGCGGCACAGTCGTCCTGGCGGTAGGAGCAGCGGGGGTGGAAGACGCACCCCGAGGGCATGGCCATCGGGTCGGGCGAGGAACCCTCCACGGCGCGCAGCGCCCGCCCCTTCCCGCCGGCCCGGGGGATCGACTCCAGCAGCCCCTTGGTGTAGGGGTGGGCCGGGGCCCGGTAGATGTCGTGCACGGGGGCGTTCTCGACGATGCGCCCGCCGTACATGACGGCGACCCTGTCGGCGGCGTCGGCCACCACGCCGAGGTCGTGGGTGATCAGGATCAGTCCCATGCCGCTCTCGCGCCGCAACTCGGAGAGGAGCTCCATGATCTGGGCCTGGACCGTGACATCCAGCGCCGTGGTGGGCTCGTCGGCGATCAGCACCTCCGGGTCGAGCGCGATCGCCATCGCGATCATCACGCGCTGGCGCATGCCGCCGGAGAACCGGTGCGGATAGTCGTGCACCCGCCGCCGGGCGTCGGGGATGCGCACCCGGTCCATCAGCTCGACCGCCCTGCGCTCGGCGTCGCGGCGGGAAAGGCCCCGGTGCACCCGGAACATCTCCCCGATCTGCGCGCCGACGGTGAACACGGGGTTGAGCGCGGAGAGCGCGTCCTGGAAGATCATCGCGATCCTGCTTCCCCTGATCCGGGAACGGTCCTCCTCGCGCAGCCCGAGCAGGTCGGTGCCCCGCAGGCGGATCGTTCCCCGGGTGACGCGGGCCGGCGGCGTGTCGAGGATTCCCATGATCGCCTGCGCGGTCACCGTCTTGCCCGAACCGGACTCGCCGAGGACGGCGAGCGTCTCACCGGCGTTCAGGGCGCAGTCGACCCCGTTGACCGCCCGGACGACGCCCCTTCGGGTGACGAACTCCACGTGCAGGTTCTCCACGGCGAGCAGCGGCCCCCCGCCCGGGGGCCGGCCGGCCGGCGACGCGGGCGCCGGGGTCTTCCACACGGAGGAACCCCCTACCGAGGCTTCGGGGCGAGGGCGTCGCGCACGGCCTCGCCCAGCATGATGGCGGCCAGCACGGTCAGGCTCAGGAACAGCGCGGGAAACAGCAGCGGTTCCGGGGCCTCCAGGAAGCGTCCGCGGGCGTCGGCGATCATCAGCCCCCACGAGACGTCGGGCGGGCGCAGCCCGACGCCGAGGAACGACAGGCCCGCCTCGGCGGCGACGAAGCCCCCCACGTTGACCGTGGAGATCACGATCACGGGCGTGACCGCGTTCGGCAGGATGTGCCGGAACATGATCCGGGCCGCCGAGGCGCCGAGCGCCTCCGCCGCGACGACGTACTCCTGCGCCCTGACGGTGATCACCTCCACCCGCGTGATCCGGAACGTCATCGGCCAGGCCAGTACGGCCAGCGCCGCCACAACGGTCCAGACCTCACCGGTACGGAAGATCGTCAGAAGGAGCAGGGCCCCGAGGACCGCGGGGATCGCGAAGAAGACCTCGGTGAGGCGGGAGAGCAGGGTGTCCGTCGCCCCGCCCCGGAACCCGGCGACCAGGCCGAGCGACCCGCCGGCCAGCGCGGTGAGGACGGCGGTGGCCCCGCCGACCACGACCGAGTTGCGGGCGCCGTGGACGGTGCGGGCGTAGACGTCGCAGCCGAGGTTGTCGGTGCCGAACCAGTGGAACTCGCTCATCCCCTGCCTGGCCTCGGCGAGCACGCAGGTGGTGGCGTCGTACGGGTCCACCGAGGTGAAGAGCTGCGGAAAAACCGACATAACAAGAAAAATGCCCATAAGGAAGGCTGAGCCGGTGAAGAGCGGGCGGCGCCGGAGATCGTTCCACGCATCGTTCCCCAGGCTCGCCGGCCGGGAAGGCGCGGGCGGCCCCGGAGGGACGGGCGGCACGGGGGGCCACGGCCGTCCGGACGGCCCCGGGAAGCCGTCCCCGCGCCCGGCCGGGACGCGGGCGTCACTCATGGCGGATCCTCGGGTCGAGCACGGCGTACAGCAGGTCCACGACAAGGTTGGCCAGGATGTACACCAGCACCAGGAACGTCACCGTTCCCACGATCACCGGCTGCTCGCGCAGATGGATCGAGTCGGCCAGCTGCCGGCCGACCCCGGGCAGGTTGAAGATCGTCTCGGTGATCACCGTACCGCCCATCAGCGTGCCGAGGTCGGCCCCGAGGTAGGTGATCAGCGGGATCAGCATGTTGCGCAGCGCGTGCAGCCCGACGACCCGGCGCCGGGACAGCCCCTTGGCCACCGCCGTGCGGATGTAGCCGGCGCGCAGCGCCTCCAGCAGGCCGGCCCGGGTCAGCCGGGCGAGGTAGGCGATCGACGAGGCGGCCAGCACGAAGCCGGGCAGGAGGTAGCCCCGCCAGCCCTCCGCGATGCCGGCGACGGGGAAGAGGCCCACCCCGGCCTGCCTGAGCCTGACCCCCAGCAGGAGCTGCAGGACGAACCCGGTGACCAGCGCGGGAACGGAGATGAGCACCAGCGTGACCCCGAGGACCAGCGCGTCCTGGGCCCCGCCGTACCGCAGGGCCCCGTACAGCCCGAGCCCCACCCCGGCCACCGCCTCCACGACCAGGGCCGTCACCACGAGGTTGACCGTGACCTGGAACCTTCCCGCCATGAGGTCGGCGACCGGGACGCCGGCGAAGGTGACGCCGAGGTCGCCGCGGAACAGCCCGGCGAGATAGTGCCCGTACTGGACCAGGAACGGCTCGCCGAGACGGTAGTGCTCCCGCAGCAGCGCGGCGGCTCCGGGGGGCAGGCCGTCGGCGCCCGCCCGCGCCACGGCGGGGGAGCCGGGCAGGGCGAAGACGACGGCGTGGATGAGCAGAGTGGCGCCCAGCACGACGGGGATCGCCTGGATCAGGCGCCTGACGACGTAACGGCCCACGCAAGCCTCCCGCACATGCCACCGCCGGCGGCCCGCGCCCCGCCCGAGGACGCCCCGGCCGCCGGCCGCCCCTCAGCTGACCTTCTCGATCTCGGCCCACTCGATCTGGTTGAGCATGTTGATCTTCAGGCCCCTGATGTTCTGGGAGAAGGCGGCGTTGGTCCGGTAGAAATAAACCGGAATGTACGGCAGTTCCTTGATCAGGATGTCGTCGGCCTGCTGGTAGTACTTCAGGCTCTCCCGCTGCGAGGGGGCGGTGTCGCCCTTGACGAGAAGGGAGTCGAACTCCTTGTTGGACCAGCCGGAGAAGTTGGAGCCGTTCTCGATGGCGACCGTGGAGAAGATCGGGGACAGGTAGTTCTCCGCGGACGGATAGTCCATCGCCCAGCCCGCGCGGAACATGCCGCCGTACCTCCTGTCGCCCAGGTCGTTGAACATCGTGGCGAACTTCTCGAACGACCTGACCTTGACCTTGACACCGAGGTTGGCGCGCAGGTTGTTGGCGACGGCCTCGATCCACTCCTTGTGCGCGTCGTCGCTGTTGTAGCCCAGCTCCAGCACCTTGGGGCCGTTGTTCTCGACGTACTGCGCCCTGGCCCGCGCCGGGTCGTAGACGCAGACCGTGCAGGCGTTCGCGCGGTATCCGTCGATCAGCGGGTTGATGAAGTCGTCGGCCGGGGCGCGGGTGCCGGAGAAGACCGTCTCGCTGATCGTCCTGCGGTCGATGGCCAGCGAGATGGCCTCGCGCACCTTCACGTTCTCGTAGGTGTTGTTGAACTGCAGGGGGAAGCCGATGTAGCCGACGCCCGCGTCCACCTGGTCGAGGTAGCGCTCGCCGAACTCGGCCTTGGCCCCGGCGATCGCCGCCGGGGACAGCGAGTCGTGGATGTCCAGGTCACCGGCGCGCAGGTCGTTGAACGCGACCTCGGAGTCGGTGTAGATCTTGAACTGAAGCTTGTCGAACTTGGGCTTCTTGCCGGGGAACCGGTCGTACCGGCTCAGCTCGATCACCTGGTCGACGCCCTTGTTGTACGGCTTGTCGAACTTGAAGTAACCCTGCCCGATCGGCTTCTTGACGTACTCATCGGTGATCTTGCCGTCGGGACCGAGGGCCGCCTTGGGGACGGGGAAGAACACCCCGTAGCCGAGCATCGTCTTGAACTGCGAGAACGGCTTGGTGAGCGTCACCTGGAAGGTCCTGTCGTCGATGACCCTCAGGCCCCTCATCTTCTTGGTCTTCAGCGGCTGCCCCTCCGGGGGGTTCAGGTCGCTCCAGCCCTCGACCCGGATGAAGGAGCCGTTGGCCCCTTGGGCGTTGTCCCGGTTGGCGTTGTAGTTCCACGAGTCGACGTAGTTCTGCGCGATCAGGGGCTCGCCGTTGTGCCAGGTGTACCCCGGCTTGATTCTGATCGTCCAGACCCTGCTGTCGGAGGTCTTGATCGACTCGGCGACGTTGTCGACCACCTTTCCCTCGTCGGTGTAGTTCACCAGCGGGGCGAAGATCGCGGCCATCACCTCCGAGCCCTCGGTCTCAAGGCTGTCGCCGGGGTAGAGGAGCTTCTGGGGCTCGCGAAGCTCCATGCGCACGGGCTGGTCGCCCACGCTTCCGCTCGTGGTGGCCTGACCACCGCAGGCGGTCAGCCCCAGAGCGAGCAACGCGACACCGGCGATGGGCCGTGCGCTCTTGACAATGCGCATTACGGTGTTTCCTCCCTCTGCAGGCGGACGTCGCCATGAGCTCCGGAGCCCGGGAAGAGCCCGACGGAGGAACAGGGTCCTCCGACCCGGCCGGCCCGGCCGACGCGCCAACGCCACACCAGTCGGACGCGACTATTCCGCACCACCCCACACCGAGCCGTCTCTGGGATGTTGCAGTTCGGTCACGCGCCCACCGATCGGACACCGCACGCATGCCAACTCGACCGGTCCAAGCTCTCAAGAAACCATAAAGCAGACATAGGGTCATGTGGGGGGTGGGATAGGCTCCGCCGAAATATCCCCCGGCGCCGGGTGCTCCCGCTTCATCGCTCACGGGCGACCCGCGCCTGGGCTAACGTTGACGGCGGCGCAGGGGCCGGAGGGTCGCGGGCGAATCATACAAATCGCCCCGCGGCCTCTTCCCTGGAGCTCCTGTCCAATGTGTGCGGCGGGAGCGCCGCCGCAGGCACTCCACCCACTCGCATCCAATAGAGTCCTTGCCATGAGCCAGCCGGAATCCGCGGTCGCGGACGCCCAGGCGGGCGGCCCGAATGACGGCACCCCTGCCACCCGGCAGGAGCCACTGGCCAAGCTCGCCGAGCGTTACGGACTTCGGCGTGCCATCGCACGCCCCCGCCTTCCCGTCTACCTCCGCCAGTTGTGGGAGCGGCGGCACTTCGTCACGACATACGCGACCTCGCGCAACGTCTCGAAGTACAGCACCTCAGCCCTGGGCCAGCTCTGGCAGGTTCTCACCCCCCTGCTCAACGCCGGCATCTACTGGGTGATGTTCGGCCTGATCCTGGGCGCGAGCAAGAACATCCCCAACTACCCCGCCTTCCTCATCACGGGGATGTTCGTCTTCACCTACACCCAGCGCTCGGTCACCGGCGGCGCCAAGTCGATCTCGGGCAACCTGTCGCTGATCCGCGCGCTGCACTTCCCCCGCGCGGCGCTCCCGCTCGCCTACACGATCCAGGAGTTCCAGCAGCTCCTGATCTCCATGGGCGTGCTGCTGGCGCTGGTGCTGATCACCGGGGAACCGATCACCTGGTTCTGGCTGCTGATCCCGGTCGCCCTGCTGCTGCAGACGATGTTCAACATCGGCGCCAGCCTGGTCCTCGCCCGGGTCGGCGCCGCCTCACGCGACCTGAACCAGCTGCTGCCCTTCATCACCCGCACCTGGCTCTACGCGTCCGGCGTGTTCTTCTCGATCCAGGACAAGGTCGTCTCCCCCGCCAGGGGGGCGGGCCTGCCGCAGTGGGTCGCCGACGTCATGTACCTCAACCCCGCCGCCGCCTACATAGAGCTCATGAGAGATCTCCTCATCCCAGGGGGTACACGCCTCGCCCCGGGAGGTATAAGCCCCACCTGGATCTGGTCTGTGTGCGTATTCTGGGCGCTGTTCGCCCTGATCGGCGGCTTCTGGTACTTCTGGCGAGCCGAAGAGAAGTACGGCCGTGGCTGAGTTGACCGAGGAGCTGCCCCAAGTGAAGGCCGACGAGCCCGGCGCCGAGAACACCGACGCGCGTGTGCCCCCCGCTCCGGAGCCCGCTCCCGGTTCCCGCTCGGGCACCCCGACGGTCATCGTGGACGACCTGCACATCATCTACCGGGTGTACGGCGCGGCCACCGACGCGGAGAAGGGCAACGCCGCCAACGCCCTCATGCGCCTGCTGAAGCGCCAGGGCAGGCCGCAGATGAAGGAGGTGCACGCCGTCCGGGGCGTCTCCTTCGTGGCCCGTCACGGCGACGCCATCGGCATCATCGGCCGCAACGGCTCGGGCAAGTCCACCCTGCTGCGCGCCATCGCCGGCCTGCTGCCCCCGCACTCGGGCGCGGTCTACACCGACGGCCAGCCCTCCCTGCTGGGCGTCAACGCCGCCATGATGCGAGAGCTCACCGGCGAGCGCAACATCGTCCTCGGCTGCTACGCGATGGGGATGAACCCCGTACAGGTCAGGGAGAAATACCAGGAGATCGTCGACTTTTCCGGAATCGGGGAGTTCGTCCAGTTCCCCATGTCGACCTACTCCTCCGGCATGGGCGCCCGGCTCCGCTTCGCCATCGCCTCGGCGAAGGCGCACGACGTCCTGCTCATCGACGAGGCCCTGGCGACCGGCGACCGCGACTTCAAGCGCAAGAGCCAGGAGCGCATCAAGCAGATGCGCGAGGAGGCCGGAACGGTCTTCCTCGTCGCGCACAACCTCGACGTGATCGAGGAGACCTGCAACCGGGTCATCTGGCTGCACAAGGGCAAGATCAAGATGGACGGCGACCCGCAGAAGGTGCTCACCGCCTACAACAACGCGTGACGGGCGCGACGGGATGTGACGGCAGGGCAGGATGAGGAGCGTCCGGCAAGACGCTTCTCACCGGAGGTGAACCGTGTCCTCACAACCGCCCATCCCCTATGACTTCCTGCCCCGGGTCCCCGCGCTGACCGTCGAGAGCGACGACGTCCGCGACGGCGAGCCCCTGTCCCAGACCCAGGTGTTCGACGACTGGGGGTTCAGCGGGGGCAACGTCTCACCGCACCTGCGCTGGTCGGGCGCCCCCGCCGGCACCCGGAGCTACGCGGTGACGTGCTTCGACCCCGACGCGCCCACCGGCAGCGGGTTCTGGCACTGGCTGCTGTACGACGTGCCCGCCGAGGTGACCGAGCTGCCCCCCGGCGCGGGCGCCCCCGGCACCTCCTTCGGCGTGCACGGCCGCAACGACTACGGCGCCAAGGCCTACGGCGGCGCCGCCCCGCCCCCCGGCCCACCGCACCGCTACGTCTTCGCGGTGCACGCCCTGGACGTGGACGGCCTCGGCGTGGGCCCCGACGCCTCGGCGGCGGCGGTGGGCTTCACCGTCACCGCCCACACCCTGGCCCGCGGATACATCGTTCCGGTGTACGGCGCCTGAGGCGCGACGCCGGGAACGTCTCCGATCGCGACACGCCGGCGTGCCCGAAACCCGGCCGTGAGCGTGTCGCGACCGGGCCGCGACACGCTCGTGCGGGCCGTGACCGGGCGCCCCCCGCCCCGCGTCCCCCCTGGTCGTCCCGCCCCCAAGACCCCTCCCGCCCTCCGAACCCTCCCCGATTCCCCCCGGGGCGGGGATGCGGGCCTCCACTTCCGGACGCGACGAACCGACATTCCCTCCGGCGTTCCGCTATGATTCGAACGTTGGTTCGATCCTAGGAAGCCGTCATGGAGTGGGGGAGCGCGATGCGAGAGCTGTCGACCGCGATCGACCACCTGGCCGCGGAGGACCCTTCCGAGATTCCCCGCCTCCAGCTCACCCAGCAGCTCATCGAGCTGCACTGGCAGATGGCCAGGCTTCAGGCCCAGATCGCCCGCCGCACCTCCGTGCGCTTCCCGAGCCCGTAGGCCCGTGTGTCTCCCCCGGCCCCTTCCCGGTCCGTCCGGCGGGGTCAGGCGGGCAGCCGCCGCGCGACCGCCGGCTCGAACGGGAACCGGTCGGCGAACGCCGGCCGCAGGTCGGTGAGCCAGACGGCCTTCGGGTCGTACCGGGCGAAGAAAGGACGCCCGACCAGATCCGGATCGCGCGCCTGAATGAGATGGAGCACGAAGACCTCGCGCCCGGCGATCTCCGTGACACCGTCCACGCAGACCTTGCCCGGTGTGGCCGACATCGAGGGCCCGCGCACCGTCCGGCAGAGCCCCGAGACGCTCGCGTAGGCGTCCCTGAAGATCTCGTATCCCCTGGCCAGCGGGACCGCGAAATAGTCCTGGGGCCCGGTGTCGCGCTCGACGAACATGTAGTACGGCACCATGCCCAGTGTGAGCTGCCTGCGCCACATGGACGACCAGGCCCCGGGGTCGTCGTTGATCGACCTGATCAACGGCGCCTGGGTGCGGATCACCGCGCCGGTGCCGAGGATCCGCGAGACCGCGCTCTCCACCAGCGGAGACTCCATCTCCCTCGGGTGCGAGAAGTGCGCCATGAAGGCCAGGTTCTTGCCCGCCTCCACCACCGAGGCGAACAGCCGCAGCGTGTCGTCGGCGTCCGGGTCGGAGACGAAGCGCTGCGGCCAGTAGCCCAGCGACTTGGTGCCGATCCGGATGGACTCAAGCTGCTCCAGCCCCAAAAGCGGCTCCAGATAGCGGCGGAGCACCGACTCTCCCATGATCATGGGATCCCCGCCGGTGAACAGCACACCGGTCACCTCGGGGTGCTCCTTCAGGTAGCCGACCAGGGTCGCCACGTCGTCGGAGGCGAACTTCAGGTCGGGTTCCCCGACGAACTGCGCCCAACGGAAGCAGTAGGTGCAGTAGGCATGACACGTTTGCCCCTGCTTGGGAAAGAAGAGCACCGTCTCGGGGTACTTGTGTTGCATACCGGGCACCGGCTTCGGGCCGGCGCGCGGGACGTTGAGATCGAGCTGGCCCGCCGGATGCGGATTGAGCCGCATCCTGACGGCGTGCGCCGCCGCCTGGATCTCGGCGCCGGACGCGTCGTCCCTCAGCAGGGCGGCCAGCCGGGTGACATCCGTCTCGGGCAGCATGTCGGCCTGGGGGAAGACCAGGCGATACATGGGATCGTCGGGTGCGGCCGACCAGTCGATGAGGTGATCTACCACATAGGCGTTGGTACGGAAGGGCAGAACGGTCGCCACCGCCCTGACCCGGAGCCGTTCCTCGTCCCCGAGGCCGGCCCGGCGTAGCAGATCGTCAAGATGCTTCGCGGTGTAGGCCCGAAATCCGCGCGTGGGCCCCTCTTTCAAGATCACTGAGGTTTTCCCTCCGAATTTTGTTGCTCTTGATGTAAACCTCTCGAACCAGTCGTGCGTCCTTGGCGCTTATATACCTGGACGTAAATACACCTACAGCCGGTTCCGGTATTCCTTACGATCTCCCGCCGACCATCGCGATATATCTTGAAGAGCCCTACAATCCCAGGCATGGCATCTCACGATCCTGTCCCGCGCGCCCCCGCCGACCCCGCCCTGCGCGCCTCCGACGCCGATCGCGACCGCGTGGCCACCGTCCTGGCCGAGGCCCTGGCGACAGGCCGCCTCACCAGCGTCGAGCACGCCGACCGCCTGGAGGCGGCCTACGCCTCGGTGACCGTCGGCGAACTCGCCCCGCTCGTCCGCGACCTGCCCGACGTCACCCCCTCCGACGGAGGGCTCGCCCCCGTCCGGCACGAGGTGAACGCCGTCTTCAGCAAGGTCGTCCGGGGTGGCCGCTGGATCGCCGGGCGCCACACCACGCTCAACGCCACCTTCGGCGCGCTGATCGTGGACCTGTCCGACGCGGTGCTGCCCGGACGCGAGATCACCCTGGAGCTGAGCTCCCGCTTCGGTAAGCTGATCGTCAGAGTTCCCGAGAACGCCCACGTCATCGACGAGGTCGGCGCCCTCTTCTCCAAACGCGGCATCTCCGGCGGCATCGGCACGGAGGGCGGACCGGTGATCAAGGTCATCGGGAGGGCCGCCTTCGGCAAGATCATCGTCTCCCGGGAGAGAAGCGATTGGAACCTTCCGGACAGACCCTGATCCCCCCGACCGCACGTCACACCGCCAACCCCGCCTACGATGCGGACAAACCATCCCGCACGAGGTGACCGCTTGCCTGATACCAACGCTCCCGGCACCACACCGATCGCCTTGGACGCGATGGGCGGCGACCACGCCCCGCACGAGATCGTGGCGGGAGCCGTCCGAGCGGTCAGGGAGCACGGAATTTCCGTCATCCTCGTCGGCGCGCCCCGCCCGCTGCAGGACGCGCTCGCCCGGCAGCACGCGACCGGCGAGATCCCCATCGTCCGGGCCGAAGAGTCCCTGGCCATGAACGAGGGCGCCCTGGCCAGCCTGCGCCGGCCGCGTTCCAGCATCGCCGTCGCCTGCCACCTCGTACGGCGCGGCGACGCCTGCGCCGTGGTGTCGGCCGGATCCACCGCCGGAATCGTGGCGACCGGCAAGCTCCGGCTCCGCGCCCAGCACGGGGTGCTCAGGCCCGCCATCGCCGTCGCCCTGCCCACCCTCCCCACCCCCACCGTCCTGCTGGACGCCGGAGCGAACGCCGAGGTCAAACCGGAGATGCTCGTGCAGTTCGCCCACCTCGGCGTCGCCTACGCCGAGACCGCCTTGGAGATCCCCGCGCCCAGGGTGGGGCTGCTGACCATCGGCAGCGAACCGGAGAAGGGCAACAAACTCGTCAAACGGGCCCACGAGCTGCTCACCGCCGCCCCGGACCTGGACTTCGCGGGCAACGTCGAAGGGCACGACCTGCTCACCGGCGTCGTGGACGTCATCGTCACCGACGGCTTCACCGGCAACGTGGCCCTCAAGACCATGGAGGGCAGCGTCCGCTACGCCTTCACCGAACTCCGCGAGGCGATCAGGGAGAGCCCCGCCGCCCGGCTCGGCGGGATGCTGCAGAGAAGACGCCTCAAGGACCTGCACCGGCGGCTGGACCCCGAGGTCCACGGCGGAGCCGTCCTGCTCGGGCTGGCCGGCACCGTGGTCATCGCGCACGGCGCCTCACAGGCCCAAGGTGTCGCCGCCGCGTGTGTGCTCGCCACCCGGCTCGCCCGTCAGGGCGTGGTGGCCCGGATCGGCGAACGTCTCGCCGCCTCCCACCGCCCCCACCGCCTCTGGTGACCCCCGCATAAGGTGGGGAGGCCGTACGGGATCTCACAAGGGGGGCACGTGGAGCGGCGAGCCGAACGGGGGCTGACCGCCGCCGAGGTCACCGAGCGGACGGCCCGCGGGCAGGTCAACGAGGTCAGGCGCCGATCGAGCAGATCGCTCGGAGCCATCATCCGCGCGAACGTCCTCACCCTCTTCAACGCCGTGATCGCCGCGCTCTGGGCACTGATCATGATCTTCGGTCAGTGGCAGGACGGTCTGTTCGGCCTGGTGATCGTCGCCAACTCCGCCATCGGCATCGTCCAGGAGCTCCGGGCCAAACGCACCCTGGACCGCCTCGCCGTCGTCGGCGAGGCCCCCGTGCGGGTCAGACGCGACGGCGCGGACACCGAGATCCCGCCCCGGCGGGTCGTGCTCGGCGACCTGATCCTGCTCGCCCCCGGCGACCGTCTGCTGGTCGACGGCGAGGTGACCGGCTCCGACGGGCTGGAGGTGGACGAGTCCCTGCTCACCGGCGAAGCCGACCCGGTACGCAAGGAACCCGGTGACCGGGTGCTCTCCGGCGGCTTCGCGGTCGCCGGCACCGGCTCCTACGTCGCCACCGACGTGGGCGGCGGCGCCTACGCCGCCCGGCTCGCCGAGGAGGCCAGCGCGTTCGGCCTCTCCCACTCCGAACTGCGGGAGGGCATAGCGCGGTTCATCAGGTACATCACCTGGCTGGTGATCCCGATCGGCGCCCTGCTGATCTGGAGCCAGCTCAAAAGAGCCGGCGACTTCGGCCAGGCCATCACCGGCGCGGTGGCGGGCATCGTCACCATGATCCCCGAGGGACTGGTTCTGATGACCAGCATCGCCTTCGCCGTCGGGGTCGTCCGCCTGGGACGCCGCCGCTGCCTCGTCCAGGAACTGCCCGCGATCGAGGTCCTGGCCCGGGTGGACGTGCTCTGCCTCGACAAGACGGGCACCCTCACCTCGGGCGGCATGAGCCTCGGAGAGGTCCACACGCTCCGCGACGACCTTCCGGTTCGCGCGGCGCTGAGCGCGCTGGCCCACCTCGACCCGCACCCCAACCCCACCCTCAGCGCCGTCCGCGCCGACCACCCCACCCCGCCCGGCTGGACCGCCGTCGCCACGGTGCCCTTCTCCTCGGCCCGCAAGTGGAGCGGGGCCGAGTTCCGCGACCAGGGCGCCTGGGTCCTCGGCGCCGCCGACGTGCTGCTCACCCCCGGCACCCCGGCGTACGCCGAGGCCGAGAAGCGGGCGGCCACCGGCCTGCGGGTGCTCGCCCTGGGCAGGGTGGCGACCCTGCTCGAACCCGGGAAACCCGGCGGCGACCTCGGCGACGTCCCCGGCGCCGACCTCGGCCCCGTCGAGGCGGCGGCCATCGTCGTGCTTGAGCAGCGGATCCGCCCGGAGGCCGCCCGGACCCTCCGCTACTTCGCCGAACAGCGTGTCACCGTAAAGATCATCTCCGGCGACAATCCCCGGTCGGTGTCGGCCATCGCCACCGCGCTGAAGATCCCCGGCGGGGAGCGCGCGGTGGACGCCCGCACCCTGCCGGAGGACAACCCCGACAAACTCGCCGAAATCGTCGAGACCAACACCGTCTTCGGCCGGGTCTCCCCCCGGCAGAAGCGCCTCTTCGTCAGCGCCCTGCGGGCCCGCGGGCACACCGTCGCGATGACCGGCGACGGCGTCAACGACGTCCTCGCCCTCAAGGACGCCGACCTCGGCGTGGCGATGGGCTCCGGCAGCGGCGCCACCCGGGCCGTCGCCCAGATCGTGCTGATGGACGACGACTTCACCGGCCTGCCCTCCGTGGTGGCCGAGGGCAGGCGGGTGCTGGCCAACATCGAGCGCGTCTCCAGCCTCTTCCTCACCAAGACCTTCTACGCGCTCGTCCTCTCCCTGCTCGCCGGAGGCATCTCGTTCACCTTCCCGTTCACCCCCCGGCACTCCACCCTGGTCAACGCGCTGACGATCGGCATCCCCGCCTTCTTCCTGGCGCTCGCGCCCAGCGCCGAACGGGCCAGGCCCGGGTTCGTGCCCCGGGTGCTCCGCCTGGCGATCCCCGCCGGCGTCATCTGCGCCGCCGCCGTCTCCCTGACCTACTGGATCGCCCGCACCGGCTCCCCCGTGGCCGAGAGCCGCACCGCGGCGGTGATCACCCTGTTCGTCACCACCTGGTGGGTGCTGGTCCTGGTCGCCAGGCCGTACGTCCCGTGGCGGATCGCACTGGTGGCGGCCATGGCCGCCCTGTTCGCACTGGCCCTCGCCCTCCCGTTCACCCGGGAGTTCTTCGCTCTCGGCCTGAACGGCGCGGGCGACGGCCTGGCGGCGCTCGCGGTCGGCGTCGTCGCCTCGGCCGTGCTGACCGCCGTTTTCGCAGGCCGCCCGACCGGTAAATCGCGAGGGGCACAACGGGGCAACCGATACCCTTAGGTCATGACCGACCCGCAGCTCGCCCTCACCGAGCGCGTCCAGCAGGCGCTGGCCACCGCCTTCGGTGCCGAGTACTCCGACGCAGACCCGCTGATCCGTCCCTCCCAGTTCGCCGACTACCAGGCGAACGTGGCGATGAGCCTGAGCAAGCGACTGCGACGAGCCCCGCGGGAGGTCGCCCAGGAGATCGCCGCGCACCTCGGCGACTTTCCGGGAACGGTCGAGGTCAGCGGTCCCGGCTTCCTCAACCTCACGCTCTCCGACGAGTGGATCGCCGCTCGGGCCGCCGAGGTCCTGCGCGACCCGCGCGGCGGCGTGACCCCGTCCGGCCCGCCGCAGATCATCGTGATCGACTACTCCGCGCCCAACGCGGCCAAGGAGATGCACGTCGGCCACCTGCGCACGACCATCGTCGGCGACGCCCTGGCCCGCGTCCACGAACACCTGGGCAACAGGGTCATCCGGCAGAACCACCTCGGCGACTGGGGCACGCCGTTCGGCATGCTCATCGAGCACCTGCTGGACATCGGTGAGGAGGCCGCCGTCGCCCAGCTGGAGGCGGGCGAGGGCAACGCCTACTACCAGACGGCCCGGGCCAAGTTCGACACCGACCCGGAGTTCAACCGGCGCGCCCGCGCGCGGGTGGTGACCCTCCAGGCCGAAGACCCGAAGACCATGCGCCTGTGGCAGATCTTCATGGACGCCACGGTCCGCTACTTCAACAAGGTCTACACCCAGCTCGGCGTGACGCTGACCAACGACGACATCGCCGGCGAGAGCATGTACAACTCCATGCTCGCCCAGGTCTGCGACGAGCTCCAGGAGCGCGGGATCGCCGTCGTCAGCGACGGAGCGCTGTGCGTCTTCCCCCCCGGCTACACCGGGCGCGAGGATCAGCCCCTCCCCTTCATGATCCGCAAGAGCGACGGCGGGTACGGCTACGCCACCACCGACCTGGCCACCATCCGCTACCGCGTTCAGGACCTGAAGGCCGACCGCATCCTCTACGTGATCGGGACGACACAGGCCCTGCACATGTCGATGCTGTTCGACTCCGCCAGAATGGCCGGCTGGCTGCCCGAGCACGTCCGGGCCGAGCACGTCCAGATCGGCAGCGTGCTCGGCGGCGACGGCAAGATGTTCAAGACCCGCAGCGGAAAGTCGATCAAGCTCCTTGACCTCCTCCAGGAGGCCGAGACCAGGGCCGCCGACGTCATCCGCGACAGCGAGTACGACGACAGCGAACGCGAGCTGATCGCCCACGCCGTCGGCATGGGCGCGGTCAAGTACGCCGACCTGTCGGTCAGCCACGACAGCGAGTACGTCTTCGACTTCGACCGCATGCTCGCCCTGACCGGCAACACCGGCCCCTACCTGCAGTACGCCCAGGCACGGATCCGCTCCATCTTCCGCAAGGGCGGTGTCGACCCGGCCGAGGCCGACGGCCCGATCGTCATCGGCCACCCGGCCGAGCGCGCCCTGGCGCTCCGCCTCCTCGGGTTCGGCGCGGTCGTGGCGGAGGTCGCGGAGAACTCGGCGCCGCACAAACTCGCCGCCTACCTCTTCGACACCGCCAGCGCCTTCACCGCGTTCTTCGAGAACTGCCCCGTTCTGAGGGACGACGTCGACCCGGCCGTCCGCGTCTCGCGGCTCGCCCTGTGCGCGCTGACCCTGCGCGTGCTGAGCACCGGCCTCGACCTGCTCGGCGTGCCGGTGCCGGAGCGCATGTGACACCTCCCGGATGATCGCCTTGATTCGCCAAATCAAGGCGATCATCCGGCAAAGTTGGGTTCGGCGCGCCTCCCGACGGGAATGACCGAATCGCATTACGCTGACGTGGTCACCGGTCACAACTTCGGAGAGTTCTCTGCTTTGAGCACGGACCTGACCGCGGATGCTCACGCCAGGGCGGAGTTGCGCCGTTACGCCGAGGCACTCCTGGCGAGCCTGACCGCCGACGCGACCTGCCCGGCTTCCACGCCGCCGCCGGAGTTCACCGATGTTCCCGGCTACTGGCTGGCCCCGGCCGTCGAGGCGCTCAGGCTGATCACGAGCGGTGAAGACGCGCTCGAACCCCTGGGACGCGCCGCCCAGCTCGACGACCGGCGCACCGCCCTCTTCCTGTGCCTGGCCCTGGCCGCCTGCGGGCAGGGCGACCGGATCCACGCCTCCTGGCTGGGCATCGCCTTCGGCGAGCTGTCCCTCGACCGCCAGGTGACCCACGGCCAGCGGGCGCTCTGGCTCGCCGCCGCCCGGGGGGCCTACGGTCCGGCCGGCAAGATCTTCGTGCTCCGCAGACTCGACGCGGTGGCCGTTCCCTCGCGCTGCGACCCCGACCACTGGCTGAGCGCGCTGACCCCGCACGAGCCGTCGATGGTCGTGCCGCCCTCCCTGGTCGACTTTCCCGAGCTCGCCGAGCTGCCCGAACTCGCCCAGCCCGTCGAGGCCGCGGCCCAGCTGACCCGCCTGCTCGGCCGCTGCACCGAGATCACCACGGCGAAGGCCGCCGCCAAGGAGGCACCGGACGTCCCCGAGGGCACGGCCGCCGCCGCCCGCGTCAAGGACGAGCAGTCCGCCGTACTGCGCCAGCTCATCGGCTCCGGCGGCGCCGAGACACCGACCAGCTCGCTCACCCAGCACCTCCTCACCGACCTGCGGCCCGGCTCCACCCCCGCCCTCGCGGCCCTCGCGCTGCACGTGGCCGCGCCGATCGTGCGGAGCGCCGCCGAAGACCTGGCGAAGGCCACCCAGGTCAGCCCCCCGGACTCCGTGACCCTGCCGCTCCTCGGACATCGGGTGATGCTGCGCCCCGAAGGCCCCGACCCCGAGTCACTGGCCGCCGCCGAAGAGCGCATCACCATGGAGGGGGTGCCCGACAGGGGGCGGCCCTGGCTCGCCTTCGCCCTGCTCACCCTGGGGGTCGTGGCTCTGGTGGCCGCGTTCGTCACCCCCGTGCCCCTGCTGCCGGCCGTCCTCGCGCCGGCCCTGGGGGGTGCGGGAGCACATCAGCTCTGGCACCGCCACAGGCGCGAGCGGGCCGACGCCGAATACGTCACCACCCAGCTGTCGGAGCTGCGGGAGCTGGCCGACGGAGCGGTGTGGGCCCTGCACGAATACGCCCGTGAGGCCGAGAAGCGGGCTCAGGGGGCGACCTCGGACCTCGCCGAGCTCAACCGGCTGCTTCGCAGGGGCCCCCGGGCCGGGTGATCGAGGGCGCCGCGCTCGGAGCGTCAGCCCGTGGTGATCTCAACCTCGGCGGGAGCCAGCAGGAAGACCTTCTCCGCGACGCGCTCGATGTGGCCCTCGCATCCGTAGGCCAGTCCCGCGGCGAAGTCGACCATCCGCGTGGCCTCGGTGATGCTCATGCCGTTGACGTCCATGATGACCGTCTGGCCCTCACGGAAGTGCCGGCCGATGATGGGGGCGTCGTTGTAGGCGCGCGGGGTGAGCATGACGATCCGTGACGGCTCGACCATCGCGCGCCAGCGCTTGGCCGCGCGCTCCGAGGCGGGCTGCCAGTCCTCGCCCTCGGCGTCGACCTCGTCGTCGTAGTCGTAGGACTCGTCGTAGTCCTCCACACCACCCAGACCAAGGTAGCTCGCCACCCTGCGCACTGCCCCCATCGGCTCGTCCTTTCCTCAGGACCACGCCGCACCCGGCTTGTCCTACACACCTTGGACGGTAACCGACGAACAGAAGTTCGCCGTGCGACACGCCCAGCGCATATTCCCACTTTGTACGGCTAGCGCCCTGCCCTCTCTGCCCCCCTTTACCCCTTTTGGACCGTATAATCTTCGGGACGACTAGGGTTACGTCATGCGCATCTATACCGTCGACTCGTTTACGGACCGGTTTTTCAAGGGTAACCCCGCAGGAGTCTGCCTCCTCGGCAATCCGATGCCGGACGACTGGATGCTCTCCCTCGCCGCCGAAATGAGGCACTCCGAGACGGCCTTCCTGCTCGGCGGTGAGAACGGCGAACCGTACTCCCTCCGCTGGTTCACCCCGATGGTCGAGGTCGAGCTGTGCGGGCACGCGACCCTCGCCGCGGCACACGTGCTGTACACCACAGGCGAGGTCCCCGAAACCCTGAGGTTCACCACCAAGAGTGGACTCCTCTCCGTGACCAGGGACGAAACAGGTCTGATCAGCATGGACTTCCCCGCCAAGGCCCTACGCGAGGTGAGCCCGCCCGACGGCCTGGTGGAGGCGCTCGGGGTCGAACCTCGATGGATCGGTAAAAACGAATGGGACTATCTGCTGGAGGTCGGCTCGGAGGAGGCGGTGCGCACCGTCTCTCCCGACTTTGAGGCGCTGAAAACCGTGGAAGCCAGAGGGATCATCGTGACGGCCCCAGCATCGCAGCCCGACGTGGACTATGTCTCCCGTTTCTTCGCTCCGAGGGTCGGCATTCCCGAAGACCCCGTGACCGGCTCGGCTCACTGCGCCCTCGCCCCTTACTGGTCCGGCAAACTCGGTTCCACGACCCTGCTCGGCGCCCAGATCTCCCAACGCGGCGGCCAGATCCGCACCACCGTACGAGGCGACCGGGTCGACCTGGCCGGCCGCGCCGTAACCGTCCTCTCCGGCACCCTCCACGCCTGACCCGTACCGCATCGCCCCTCTCCTGCACGCCGCCGTGGCCACCCCGTGATCTTCCCCCCGTACCGGTACCCCCTCCTCACCACCACAGCAGCCGGCCCCTCCCCCCGCGCGCGCGGAAAACAAAAAGCCGGACCCCCAACGGCCCGGCCACCCCACCACCCCCCCAACCGGAAAACCCCCGCACCGGCCCCGCACCACCCCCCGGACACAAAAAAAGGGGGGGCGCCGCCCCCCTTTCACCCCCGCCCCCCGCGCGCCCTCCTGCGGGTGAACGCGAAAAAGCCCGGGGAGGGAAAGAAGAAGAACACCACCCAAAGGGCGGTACCCCTCCTCTTCCCCTCCCCGGGAAAAAATTGTCCGGCGGCGACCTACTCTCCCACACCGTCCCCGGTGCAGTACCATCGGCGCTGAAGAGCTTAACTTCCGGGTTCGGAATGTAACCGGGTGTTTCCCCTCCGCTATAACCGCCGTAACCTTATGAAACACACAAACAACAACCGCCTCACCAGCGGCCCGCTGCCCGTTGCCTCAGAATTGCCTAGTG
>NZ_BNBB01000021.1 GCF_014654615.1 Streptosporangium violaceochromogenes
CGCCGGATTCATGTCGAACCACCGCGAACCCCGCGACAGCCCCACACACACCCGCAACCCCACCAGAACCACAACCCACCCCGTCTCCGGAGCAACCCTTCCAACTTACTCCAACATTTGGCTTCTGTCCAGTCTCCCGAAGGAGACAGAGATGCCTGGTGTGGAGAGGAGAAGGAGAGGGTGCCGAGCGGCCCACGGCCCGGGTGCCTTTCAGCCCCCGGGGCACGACCGCCCCGCGGGAAGAACAGTACCAGGACTCACACGTCGCAGAGACAACTTGCCAACCATCCTCGCGACTCGCGCGTCCAAAACGTTTGTGGGCAGTCGAACAGCGCAAGCAGCCATCAAGCCATCCGCAATCGACTCTGGATACGTAATAGGCCCGAGGGTCAGGATTCTGACTCCACCGTGGAGGTGAGCACCATGACCCGTTCAGAGTTCGACGACATCCGCGCGCACATCGACGCGGAGGCCAATCATCCCGGTGACCTGCTGATGGTCGCCCGATCCCTGGTGAGCGATCTTGAGGACGCGAGGAAGCGTGAGGCGACGCTTCGCGCCCAGTATCTCCGTCTCCTCATCGCCGCTCGCGCATCGGTCGCCGCTCAGGCGACCGGCTCCGCGGATCCCCTGTCCTTCCTCGCCGACGAACTCGCCAAGTGGGGTCAGCTTCCCACAACCGATGAGGAGATGACCCAGGTTCTGATGGACGCCCAGACCGGTGCCGCGCTCCTGGCCGGTCTGACGCGGCCGGCCCGAGCCGAGCAGGCCGCGTCCACCACGGCCAGAAACGGGCCACGCGTCCACAGGTGTCTCGGCACGAGCCGTACTCTCCCTCGATGAGGCATTCCGCGTCATTGACCTGGCCTTGAACCAAGATCTGTAAGACTTCGGGCATGTGGAGGCGGGGGCTGAACTGGGGTGCGACGACCCTCGTGGGCGTCTTCGGTGTTCTCTGGATCGGTGTGGTGGTGTTCGCGGTCACCGACGGACCGATCTGGGGGCGCCTCGGGCAAGGCGCCTTCGGGGTCTTTCTCGTCGGCTGGTCCCTGCGCAAGGTGACCCTGCTGCTGCGCCCCGCCCGCCCCAAGCCCGCGGCACGGCATCGCCGGGTCAAGAAGGCCTGACGGTCTTCCTCAGCAGCCGGTCCTGAACGATCGCAACTCGTCGGCGACCTGCTCACACGGGGCGCCGAGGTCGAAGCGGCTGAGGAGGAAGACGGCCTCACCCGTGTCGATCTCCAGAAGCTCCGTGCGCGAGGTGAGGCGAGTCCGCCTGTCCACCCGGATCCGCTCGACAGCGCTCCAGGGCAGCCGCTCCGATCCGGTGAACCCCCGCGCCACGACCAACCCCTCGGCGTCGGCCCTGAGCCGTACAGGAACGAGGACGTCGCGCAGCGCGAGCACGGCGGAGACCACCGCGGCGGCGCCGGCCAGGAGCATCCCGCGCGGGTCGCCCGCGCTCAGCGCGGCGAGCGTCAGGAAACCCACCAGCGCGACGACTTTGAGGGCGAGAACCTCCCGCCGCACACACCAGCTCCGCGCCGGTCCGGAGACGTCAGCCACATGTGCACGGTACCGCTCGCGCTCCGGGGCGTACGACCGCGCCATGCCCCACCCTCGGGCGACCGCGCCAGGCGGGGCGACGGGGGCCCACCCGGCCCGTCGCCCGAGCTCCGTCCGCCTCCCGCCCTTTTCCGCGGCCCGTCTCCGGGCCCTCTCCACGGCCTCAGGGGCCCCTGGGGCCGGTGGCGCACGCCCCGGAGGGGCCCGCCGGGGGCCCGACGTCCGAGGAACATCCCTCCCCGCCGAATTCGAGCAGCGGCATTGACTGTTCGATCATTTTCTCTGTACGATTCTGATCGTTCGATCAGATCGAACGTCGAGCATTCTGTTCCGCTAGTGGAGGAGCTGCCAGGAAATGAGCTGGCTGGAGGACGTCTTCGCAATCACCAAGCCGGTCATCGGTATGTGCCACCTCCCCGCGCTACCCGGAGACCCCCAGTACGAGACGGACGGCGGCATGACCGCCGTCCTCGACCACGCCCGGGCCGAGATCGAGAACCTGCAACGCGGTGGCGTGGACGGGATCCTCATCTCCAACGAGTTCAGCCTCCCCTACCTCACGCGCACCGAGCCGATCACCGCGATCGCCATGGCACGTGTCGTCGGCGAACTCCGCGAGCACCTGAAGGTCCCGTTCGGGGTCAACGTGCTCTGGGATGGACAGGCCTCGATCGACCTCGCCGTCGCGACCGGCGCGAGATTCGTCCGCGAGGTGTTCACCGGCGTCTACGCGAGCGATTTCGGCCTGTGGAACACCCGGATCGGTGAGATCGCCCGGCACCGCCGTAACATCGGGGCCCAGGACGTACGCCTGCTGTTCAACATCGTTCCCGAGGCCGCGGCCTACCTCGGCCGGCGCACGCTGACCGACATCACCCGTTCCACCCTGTTCAACACACTGCCCGACGGACTGTGCGTCTCCGGCGTCACGGCGGGCGCGTCGACCGACGAAGGGCAGCTCCGTACGGTGAAGGAGGCATCCCCGGGTACGCCGGTCTTCGTGAACACCGGAGTGAACGAACGCACCGTGAACGACCTGCTGAAGATCGCGGATGGCGCGATCATCGGCACCGCCTTCAAAATCGACGGGCGGTTCGAGAACCGCGTCGACCCGCGCCGGGTCGAGGACCTGATGGAACGGGTCCAGAAGCTCCGGGCGACGTTGTGACATCCGGCACGAGCGACGCGCTGTTCGTCGGCGTCGACATCGGCACCTCCGCGACCAGGGGCGTCGTCGTGGACGTGTCCGGCGAGATCCGGGCGTTCGCCTCCGTGCCGCACACCGTCTCCACGCCGGCCGACGGCATGGCCGAGCACGACGCCGAGACCGTGTGGTGGGCCGGGGTGTCGGAGGTCTGCCGCCGGCTCATGGCCGACCCGGAAGTGAGCGCACGGAACGTGGCGGCCGTGGGGTGCAGCGGCGTCGGGCCGTGTGTGCTGCCCGTCGACGCCGACCTCACCCCGCTGCGACCGGCGATCCTCTACGGCGTCGACACCCGGGCCCACGAGCAGATCGGGGAGCTGGAGGCGCGGCTCGGCCGGCAGGCGATCCTGCGTCAGGCGGGGCACGTGCTCTCCAGCCAGTCGGCCGGACCGAAGATCGCCTGGCTGGCACGGCACGAGCCGGACACGCACGCGGGGGCGGCGGCGTTCCTCACCAGCCAGTCGTTCGTGGTCGCGAGGCTCACCGGCGAGATCGTGATCGACCACGCCACGGCGGGCTACTTCGACCCGCTGTACGACCTCGACACGCACCGCTGGAACGTCGCGCGGTGCGAGGACTTCGTGGCCGAACGGCAGCTGCCCCGGCTGGCCTGGGCCTCGGAGGTCGCCGGATCGGTGACCCCCGCGGCCTCGGCCGCGACCGGCCTGCCCGCCGGCGTGCCCGTCGTCACGGGCACGGCGGACGCGCAGGCCGAGGCCATCGCCGCCGGGGTGGCCGTTCCCGGGGACACCATGATGATGTACGGCTCCTCCACCTTCGTCATGCGGATGACGACGGCCCCGGCCCGCTCGCCGACGGTGTGGTCGGCGCCCTTCCTGTGGCCCGGCCGGTTCGGCGTGTCCGCGGGCACCTCCACCGCCGGCACCCTGACGCGCTGGCTGGCCGAGCTTCTCGGCCTTCACCCCGGGCGGGACGAGGGCGCGTTCGAGGAACTCGTCCGGCTGGCGGCCTCCTCGCCTCCGGGCGCGAACGGCCTGCTGACGCTCCCCTACCTCAGCGGGGAGCGCACGCCGGTCGACGACCCGATGGCCCGCGGCGTGGTCGCCGGCCTCACCCTCCGCCACACCCGCGCCGACCTCGCCAGGTCGGCGATCGAGGGCGTGGCGCACGCCGCCGTCGACGCGCTGCGCGCGGTGGCGGCGGACGAGCGTCCGATCCGCCGGCTGTACGCGGTGGGGGGAGGCACCCGCAACCCCGTCTGGCTCCAGGCGGTCAGCGACATCTCAGGCATCGCCCAGCACGTCTCCCGCACCCCCGGGGCCGCCTTCGGCGGCGCCGTGCTCGCCGCGTTCGGCACCGGCCACCTCGCCAGGCCGGCCCTGCCTGCGGGCGGGGGCCCGGAGCGTGTGGTGACGCCCGACCCCGCCGCCCACCGGCGCTACGCCGAAGACCACGCCCTTTACCGGCAGCTCTACCACCAGACGAGGAGCATCGTGCACGCGCTCGCCGTACCCCGGCCCGGGGGGCCGCAATGACCGGGGACCCACGCTGGCGCGACCTCGCGCGCCACATCGCCGACAGCCTGCGGATCGGGGCCGGCACCACGGTCAGCGTCCTGGTGACCGACGTCGCCGCCGCCCCCGCGGTCTCGGCGCTGGTCGCCGAGGCGTACGCGCGCCAGGCGCTGCCACAGGTGCTGCTGGGCACCGAGGAGTTCGACCGGGCGGCCGTGGCCGCCGCCTCCGACGAGCTGCTGCGCACGCCGGCGCCCCTGCTCGACCTGGCCCTGCACTGGGCGGAGGCGCACGTGGAGTTCCGCGCGCTCGTGCCGCCGCCCTCCCCTCAGCCGGACCCCCGGCGGCTGGCGCTCCTCCGCGAGGCCAAGGGGCAGACCTCCACGACCCGCTGGCGGCAGACCCGCTGGGCCGTCGTCCGGGTGCCGACGGCCGCGTGGGCCCGGCACGCCGGGCGGCCCGCCGACGACCTGACCGACGAGTTCTTCGCCTCCTCCCTCTCCGACTGGGAGGCGCTGCGCCCGGCCTGGGAGGCGCTCGCCTCACGGCTGGCGACGGCCTCACGCGTGCGGATCGTCGGCCCCGGCACCGACCTCAGCCTCGACGTCCGGGGGCGGGCCTGGAGGGTCTTCGCCGGGGAGAACAACCTGCCGGACGGCGAGATCGCGACCGCCCCGCACGAGCGGGGGGTGGAGGGGCACATCACCTTCCCCGAGACGTTCTGGTTCGGCGGTGTCGAGCTGAGCGGCCTGCGCCTGGACTTCGCCGCGGGCGAGGTGGTCGGCGTCGAGGCCACCCGCGGCGCCGCGTTCGCCCGCCACCTGGTGGCGACCGACGCCGGATCCCGGCGGATCGGCGAGCTCGGCATCGGGCTCAACCCCCACCTGCGGACACTGACCGGCGACCTGTTCTTCGACGAGAAGGTGCTGGGCACCGTCCACGTCGCGCTCGGACGCGCCTACCCGGAGTGCGGCGGGACGAACGCCTCCGCCATCCACTGGGACATCGTCAAGGACCTGCGCGGCCAAGGGGCGCTGCTGGTCGACGACCGTCCCCTCATCGACGCCGGATCGGTGGACCGGCTCCTGCTTCCGGAGGCGGAGCGTGACTGAACCGCTTGTGCAGATCGCCGTCGACGTCACCTCGGCCGAGCGTGCCGTCCCCCTGGTGGAGGCGGCCCTCGCCGCCGGCGCCGACTGGGTCGAGCTCGGCAAGCCGCTGATCGAGTTCATCGGGCTCACCGGTCTCCGGCCGGTGATCGAGCGGTTTCCCGGCACGCACTTCGTCCTCGACACGATGATCCTGGCCGGGGCCGACAAATACGTCCGGGCCGCGGGCGAGCTGGGGGCGGCCATGGTCACGGTCTCCGGCCTGGCGCCGGCGTCCACCGTCCTGGAGACCATCGAGGCGGGGCGGCGGTACGGCGTGCGGGTGGTCGTCGACCTGTTCAACTGCCCGGACGTGGTCGGCCGGGCGCGTATGTTCGCCCAGGCCGGCGCGGACCTGCTCATGGTGCACGTGGGCGTGGACCAGAAACGACTCGGCGAGGCGGGGGACGCGCTTGACCTGCTGACGGAGGTGACCTCGGCGGTCTCCACCCCGGTCGCCTACGCCACCTACGACGTCGCGGAGGCCGTGGCCGCCGTCCGGCGGGGGGCGCGGGTCCTCGTGCAGGGCCACCCGCTCACGGCGGCGCCGGACCCCCTGCCCGGTCTGGCGGGCTTCGTCACCCGCGTGAAGACCACGCCCACCGTCACCACAGCATCGAAGGAGTCACCGTGAGAGCCGCTGTCATCCGCTTCCGTGAGGGCCGCAAGATCCTGCGGACCGAGGAGGTCCCCGAGCCGGTGTGCGGTCCGGGCGAGGTCGTCGTCCACGTCGCCGCGGCCGGCATCTGCGGGTCGGACCTCCACGGCTTCCTCGACCACGGGGGAACGTCCCGCGGGGAGGGGCTGATCATGGGGCACGAGGGCGCCGGCACCGTCGTCGCCGTCGGCCGGGACGCCGGGACGGTGGCCGTGGGCGACCGGGTGACCGTCGACCCTCAGGTGGTGTGCGGCCGGTGCCTGCCGTGCGAGCGGGGCTGGATCTCGATCTGCGACCACAAGAAGGTCACCGGGTCGAGCCTGCGCGGGTTCGTCCAGGGAATGATGGCCGAGCGGATCGCGGTGGCCGCGAGCCAGGTCCACCCTCTGCCCGACGCCGTGCCGTTCGACCAGGGCGCCGTGATCGAGCCTCTGGCCAACGCCCTGCACGTGGTGCGCCGCTCGCCGATCGGCGCGGGCTCGGCCGTGATGGTCCTCGGCTGCGGTCCTTTGGGGCTGTGCCTGGTGCAGGCGGCCAGGATGGCGGGCGCCGGGCGGATCGTCGCGACCGACCTCTCCCCGGCCCGGCGCGCGATGGCCGCGCGGCTGGGTGCCGACGCCGTCCTCGACCCCAGGGCAGAGGACCCGCGTGCCGCCGCCCTGGAGCACACCGACGGCGCCGGCATGGACGTCGTCATCGAGTCGGTCGGGATCGACGAGACGTACGGCCAGGCCATCGGCGCGGTGCGCAAGCGGGGGACGGTGATGTTCTTCGGCGCGATCCGGCGGACCGTCACGCTGGAGCTGCTGCCGATCCTGCACAGGGAGATCACGATGATCGGCTGCACCGGCGCGAACGAGGAGACCTCGGAGGCGGTGCGGCTGGTCGCCGAGGGGAAGGTCGACGTCGCCTCCCTCGTCACCCACCGCTTCCCCCTCGACGAGGCGCAGGCGGCCTTCGACACCATGAGGACGGACACCGAGGGCGCGATCAAGGTGCAGATCGCCCCGTGACGCCGGGGCGCGTCAGCGCCCGTCGGGCGCGTCGGCGGGGTCGACCTGCTGAACCTCCACTCCGGCGTCACGGAGGCTCTTGACCAGGGCGGGGTCGGCTCCGCTGTCGGTGATCAGCATGTCGATCTCCGACAGTTCGGCCACCTGGGCGAAGTTCTCGTTGCCGAGCTTGGACCTGTCGGCCAGTATCACCACCCGGCGGGCCGATTCGACGAGGACCCTCTTGAGCTCGGCGTCGTCCAGGTTGTAGTCGGTTATGCCGGCCTTGGCGTTGACGCCTCCCACGCCGATGAAGGCGATGTCGACGCGCATCTTGCGGTAGTGGGACAGGGCGCTGGCGCCGACCATCGACAGCTCGTCCTCCCGGACGACGCCTCCGGAGACGATGAGCCGGAACGGGCGCAGGAGCGTGCGGCTGTTGGCCACGGTCCAGGCGGTGCGCAGGTTGGCGGTGACGAGGGTGAGGTTCGCGAGCCCGCCCAGGAAGTCGACCATGTTGAGCACGGTCGTCCCGGAGTCGAGCGCGATCGCGTCCCCGCTCTTCACCAGGCGGGCCGCGGCGGCGGCGATCGCGCGTTTGGTGGCGGTGTCCTGGCGTTCCCTGACGAGGTAGGGGCGGTCGAAGGCGCGTCCGGTGGTGCGCATCGCCCCGCCGTGCACGCGGCGCAGGTAACCCGCCGACTCCAGTTCGAGCAGGTCGCGGCGGACCGTGATCTCGGAGACCCCCAGTTGTTTGGCGAGGATCGTCACCTCGACGGTGCCGCTGGCTTCGAGGGCCTCGAGTATGGCGTCATGTCGGCCGCCCTTCACCGTTCACCTCCGCGTCGAGCCGCCCCGTTCGCTCGGGACGGCTCCTTCGACCCCCTCCCCTCACCGGGGCCGGGAACCTCCGGCCTCCGCGAGGGCAGGGCTTTCCGCCTCGCCGGCGACTTCTCTCGCCGGTCGGGGCCTTTGGGCCCCTCACCGTCCTCACCGGTGTCTCGCCGCGTTCCGGCCCGGTACGGCGACGGCGGCGCACCGGGCACTCGTGGCGGCCCGGCCGCCGCCACCCGGCACATTACCCGACCGTAGGCCACCGTGCCGTCTCCCGTTCCGGAAGATCGCTTTCGGGGGGAAACCTCGCGGGAGGGGGCACACCGCGCGCCTCGCGCCGGTGATCACCCGTCCGCCCGGTCGTCGGCGCGCACCCGCGCGAGCAGGAAGCCCGAGAACACCATGATGATCAGCAGCATCACCATCGCCATGGCCGCCCCCTTGCCGATCTCCAGGTCCCTGAAGGCCGCGAAGTAGGCGTGCAGGTCCAGCGTCTCGGTGGCGTTCCCCGGCCCCCCGCCGGTCATGGTGTAGATGGTGTCGAACCTCCTGATGGCGTCCATGACGCGGAACAGCAGAGCGAGGAAGATCATGGGCTTGAGCAGGGGAAGCGTGATGTGCAGGAACACCCGAAGCCCGCCGGCGCCGTCCACGCTCGCCGCCTCGTACACCTCCTGCGGAATCGACTGCAGCCCGGCGAGGAGGATGATGACCACGAACGGCGTCGACAGCCAGAGGTCGGCGCCGATCACGGCGGGCATGGCCGTCCCGGCGTCTCCCAGCCAGTCGACCGGGCCGATCCCGACCAGGGAGAGGGCGTAGTTGACCAGCCCGGAGTCCGTGCCGAGGAGCATCCGCCACATGAGGCCGACCACGACCGGGGTGGTCATCATCGGGATGATGTACAGCGACCGCAGCACCTTCACCCCGCGGAAGCGGCGGGCGAGGAGCAGGGCGATCGGCATCCCCAGCGCGAACTGCAGGGCGACCGTGGCCGACACCTGGTACGCCGTCAGCAGCAGGGCGTGCCAGAACGCGGGGTCGCCCGCCAGGGCCGTGAAGTTCTCCAGGCCGACGAAGACCGCCCCGGCGGGGTCGGCGAGGTTCCAGTCGAGCAGGCTCGTCCACAGCGCCACCACCAGGGGGACGAAGGTGACGAGGAAGAGAACCAGAAACGGCACTCCGATCAGCAGGTAGAAGCTCGCCGCCTCGCCCCTGCTCCGGTGACGGAAGCGGGCACGCCGCCTCACCGGCCGCGCGCCCGCTCCGTCGACACTCTCGGCTTCCCGCACGAGGGTCATTGCATGATCTTCCGGATCGCGTCGTCGGCCTCTTTCATCGCCGCCTCGGTTCCCGCCTCACCGCTGAGGACCTTGGAGAGGGCCAGGGAGAGGGCGCTGCGGATCTGGGTGCCCTCGGGGATCAGCGGGGTGTAGCGCGGGTTGGCGTGGGCGATGGCCTCCTGCAGCGCCTTGACGAACTCGGGGTTGAACTTCTGGCCGACGGCGGGGTCGGCCAGCGCGTCCGTGCGCCCGGGCGAGCCGTTGGTGCCGGAGACGGCCTGGCTGACGGCCACGTCCTTGCCGGTCAGGTACTTGATCAGCTCCCACGCCCGCTTGGGGTCGCGGGCCGTGCTGGTCATGGAGAACGCCCACACCGCGCCGACGATGTAGTCCTCACCGGTGCCGCGCAGTACGGAGTATCCGACGTCTCCCGCGATCTTCGAGGCGTTCTTGTCCTCCAGCGCGGGGCCGAGCTGGGCCGCGTCCAGCCACATGGCGGCCTTGCCCTGCTGCATGGCGAGCTGCGCCTCGGCGAAGCCGTAGCCGGCCGCGCCCTTGGGGGCGTACTCGGACATGAGCCGCTTGTACTGGTCGGCGGTGGTGAGGGCCGGCTTCTCGGTCAGCACGTCGTATTTCGCGTTCGCGCCGGGTTCGGCCCAGTGTCCTCCGTTGAGGAACCACATCATGATCCAGGTGAAGGAGTTCTCGTTGCCCTCCCGTGTGCCCCGGCCGACGAACCCCGCCTGGCTCCGGTCCGCCTTCGTCAGGCGCCGGGCGGTCTCGATCAGCTCGTTCATGTCCTTCGGCGGCTTGCTGGGGTCCAGGCCGGCGGCGGTGAACATCTTCTTGTTGTAGAAGAGGATGTCGGCGCCGACCTGGTACGGCATCGCGTAGTAGTGACCGCCGGACTTGATGGTCTCCAGAAGCTGCCCCGGGAAGCCGCCGAGGTAGTCCTTGGGGGCCGTCTTGGGGTCGTTCACGTACTCGTCCAGCGGCTTGATCCACTTGGAGGCGACCAGCGTGCTCCAGTTCTTGGCGCCCGTCATGACGACGTCGTACTGGTTGGAGTTGTTGGACAGCGAGAGCGCCAGCTTGGCGTCCATCCCGGACTCGGGAACCAGCTCGACGTTGACCTTGATCCCGGTGGACTTCTCGAACCGGGGAATGAGCGTGGACTGAAGCTCCTTGGTCGACGCCTGGTCGACCAGCAGCAGGCTGAGTTCGGGCGAGTCGCCGCCGGTGCCGGAGCAGGCGGTGAGCGCGGTGGTGGTGAGCAGGAGGCCGACGAGCGCGCGGGCCGTTGTCGACTGCATGATTCTCCCTATGGCGTGTTATTTCACGGCACCGTGCGTGAGGCCCCGGATAAGGCCCTTCTGCGCAAACAACGTGAAGGCGAACACCGGCAGCAGTACGAGGATCGCCGCGCTGCACAGCTCGCCCCAGTTCACGCCGGCTGAACTGATGAACCCCTGGATCGCCACGGAGGCCGGCTTGGTGTCACGGCCGGAAACGATCAGGGGGTAGAAGAACTCGTTCCACGAACTGACGAACGAGAAGATCGCGGCCGTCGCGATACCCGGCCAGGCCGAGGGGATGACCACCCGGAACAGCGCGGCGATCCGGGAGCAGCCGTCGATCCGCGCGGCCTCCTCCATCTCCACCGGGATGCCCTGGAAGTATCCCGCCAGCAGCCATGTCGCGAACGGCAGCGTGACGGTGAGGTAGATCAGCACCATGGCCGGATAGGTGTCGAGCAGGTTGAGCGTGCGGAACATGAGGAAGAACGGCAGCGCGAACCCGATCGGCGGGGCCATCCGTACGAGGATGATCCACATGCCCATGGCCCGGGCCCCTTTGGACCGGGTCCGGGCGAGTGTGTAGCCGCTGGTGATCCCGAACAGCAACGTGAAGCACGTCGTGGCCACGACCACTATCAGGCTGTTGGCGTAGTTCGCCAGGAAGTCGCCCTGCTCCAGCACCGACCGGAAGTTGTCCAGCGTCGGCTCGAACAGCAGCTTCGGCGGCATGGAGAACGCGTCGACCCGTGTCTTGAAGGCCGTGGAGAAGAGCCAGAGCAACGGCAGGAGTGTGCAGAGCACCAGGGCGTAGGCCAACAGGGTCAGCAACCGCCCCGAGGTGGTCGCGCGAGCCTTGTTCATCGCCGTACTCCAGGTGAGTCGAACACTCTTGGGTGATCGAACGATAGATTCTCGATGCTCATATAGTCAAGAGTGATCGCATTTTCCCTTCTTGCGCTCTTAGATACCCCCTTTAGGCCACATAACGGTACAAAAAGCTTGCGGCCCGTGACACGGGGGATGGCGGCACTCCCGCCGGCGGCGTTCGGCCGGAACCGGGGAGGATTCCACCGGGAGAACCGGAGACGTCCACGGCGCACGCCAAAGGCCCGCCGCCGGGAAAATCCCGGCGGCGGGCCTTGGTGATCGTCAGGAGGCTCCGGGCGCGGCGTCGGCGCCGCCCCCGGGTGGGTCGGAGACCCTGGAGCCTAGGGGTTGGTGCAGGGCGGGCCGGAGATCGTCGGGCAGCACTGCATGGTCATGATGAACTCGGTGCGCGGCTGCGCCCCGCCCACGACGAGCCGGTCGAGGACGATGTCCCCGGCCGGATGCGTGATCTCGGCCGCACGGGTGTGCGGGTTCCTCCACTGCTGGATCAGCGCGTGATCCGACATGGGATGTGCTCCTTCGTGTCCACGGGCAGGCGCGTCGGCCTGTCCGGCGGTGGTGACGCGCCGGATCGTCCGGCGCGGGTGGGTCCGGCGCCCCGGCCGTCACCGCCGGGGCGCCGGACGTCTCACGGTCCGCGGTTCCGTTCACGGGCGGACCACGGGGCCGGTCAGCCGCAGTAGAGGCCCATCGACGTCTTGCAGCAGCCGTACGTGAAGAACACGTAGGTGACGGACATCGCGGCACCGACGATCCGGTCCTCCAGAAGGATGTCGCCCGACGGGTGGGACGCGTTCGCGGCCCGGGTGTGCGGGTTCTTCCACTGCTGGATCAGTTCGTGGCTGGACATGAGACTCCTTCGCTGGATGAGGACTTCCAAAAAGGGCGGACGCGGCGCCGGCTAGACGAAGGTGCAGAAGCTCCAGGACGTCTTGCAGCAGCCCCAGGTGTCCCAGCCCTCGGTGGCCGGCCGGGCTCCACCGACGACCCGGTTCTCCAGGACGATGTCCCCGGACGGGTGGCCGGTGTCGAGGGCCCGGGTGTGCGGGTTCTTCCACTGCTGGATCAGCTCATTGCCGGACATGGCGACTCCTCATAGTGAGAAACGGTGGGAAACGGTGAGATCGGTCTGTCAGGTACGACAGGGATGCGGGTGATCCGGGCCTAGGCCCCGCCGCAGTTCTCCGACTTGGTGTAGGTCGGGCAGCAGCCGATGGACCAGAAGTACTGGGTCTTCGGGGCCGCGGCGCCGACGACGTGGTCGTCGAAGGTGATGTCGCCGGACGGGTGGCCGGTGTCGAGGGCCCGGGCGTGCGGGTTCTTCCACTGCTGGATCAGCTCATTGCCGGACATCTGATGCGCTCCTTCTGTGATGTCTGTGGTGTCTGTGGTGTCTGTGATGAGGGCGCCGGTCGTCCCGGCGCGGATCAGGCACTCAGCGACTCGGGCCGCCGGTGCGCCGCCGAACCCTCGGCGAAAAGACGGGTGTACATCCCCCCTTCGGTGATGAGGTCCTCGTGCCGGCCGAGGGCGGAGACCTCGCCCTTGTCGAGCACGAGGATCTGGTGGGCGTCGCGGATCGCGCTCAGGCGATGCGAGATGACGATCCGCGTGACCTCAAGTCCCGACAGCGCCGCGTCGACACGGCGCTCGGTGTCGGGGTCGAGGTGGCTGGTGGCCTCGTCGAGGATCAGCAGGCGGGGCCGGTGGACGAGGGCCCGGGCGAGGGCGACGCGCTGACGCTGGCCGGCCGACAGGGCCGCGCCCGCCTCACCCACCAGCGTGCCGTAGCCCATCGGCATGGCGAGCACGTCCTCGTGCAGACCGGCGATCCGCGCCGCCCGGACGACGTCGGCCTCGCGGGCGTCCGGCCGGCCGAGAGCGAGGTTGTCCCTGATGGAGCCGTTGAAGAGGTTCAGGTCCTGCAGTACGGCCCCGCAGCGGGAACGCAGATGGTGCACGTCGAGGTCGTCCAGCCCGTGCCCGTCGTAGCGGACGGTTCCACGGGTGGGCCGCAGCAGACCGAGCACGAGCAGGGCGATCGTGCTCTTGCCCGAGCCGGTGTGCCCGACGATGCCGAGTTTCGTGCCCGCGGGCACGGTGAAGGCGATGTTCCTCAGGACGGGCGGGGCGTCCGGCTGGTAGTGGAAGGTCAGGTCCGCGACCTCGACGCGGGCGGCGGTTCCATCCGGCAGGCGGAGCCTTCCGGTCGGCTCCTCCTCGGCGTCGACGATGTCGTAGACACGCTCGATCTGGCTGCGCAGCATCGGGTAGCTCTGCCCGGCGCCGGCCACCGCCTGGACGGGGGCGAGCACGGCGAGCGCGACGGCGTTGGCCGCCAGCGCGGTGCCGAGGCTCATCCGCCCGGACAGGACGAGCGTCAGCCCGAACAGCAGCAGGAGCAGCGGCGCGAGCGTGGCGAGACTCTGGCTCACGGCGTCCACGACCGCCGTGATGCGGCTGCGGGCGATCAGCGCCGCGCGGTACTTCTCAAGGAGCCCGCCCCAGTGCTGCTCGGCCCGCGGCTCCACGCCGTTGGCCTTGACCGGGACGATGGCCTCAAGCGTCTCGGTGAGGTAGCTCTGCTCCTCGGCCTTGGTCGTCAGCTCGCGCTGGTACACCGCGCCGACCCGTGGCGAGACCCGCACGACCAGAAGGATGTGCACGGCGGCCAGCGCCAGGACGACGAGCAGATAGCCCGGAGCCAGCAGCGCCAGGCCCACCAGGTATCCGGTCAGCAGGGCGACGTCCAGCACCATGGTCAGCAGGCGCTGGGTGACGGCCTCCCGGGTGGCGGAGACACTGCCCAGCCGGGCCAGCAGGTCCCCGCGCCGGCGCTGGATGAAGAAGGAGAGCGGCAGGCGCAGCATGTGCCGGATGAGGCGGTGCCCCAGCGTCCGTTCCGCTCGCACGCGGAGGGTGAGAACGGCCAGCTCCCGCAGCAGGGTCATCAGCCCGGCCAGGAGGGTCGTGCCGGCCACCACCGCGACGAAGGCGGGCAGGACGTCGGCCCGGTGGCCGGGGACGAAGGTGTCGACGACCTGCTGGGTGGCCACGGGAAGGACCAGGGCCAGCAGCTTGAGCACGATCGCGCAGGCGACCACGGCGGTGAGCAGGGGCCGGCTGCCGGGCATGGCCACGAAGTCCCGCAGGTAGCGGATCATCAGCCACTCACGGAACGGAGTGCGCCGGTGCGCGAAATCCGGCGCCTTGGAGACGTGCACGACGACGCCGCTGTACCGGCGGTCGAAGTCCTCCCTGTGCAGCCACGCCCGTCCCGAGCCGGGGTCGGCTATCCGTACGCGACGGCTGGTCGCCCTCTCCACGACGACGAAATGCTGCTCGGTGAGGAAGGCGATCAGCGGCTCGTCGACGGTCCGCAGGGAGGGCACCCGCTCCGCCCGGACACGGAGGCCGATCCTGGGGGCCGCCGCGGCGAGGTGGGCGACCGAGACGCCGTCGCGGCCGATGCCGAGCAGGTCACGGCACTCCGCCACACGGGTGTCCCTGCCGTGGTAGCTGGCGATCATGGCCAGGCAGGCGGCTGCGCATTCGGTCGTGGTGAGCTGGTGGCGGAGCGGAACGCGCGGCATCAGGCGCCTTCCGCGGAGGGGGCGTCCAGCAGGAGCACCGAGGGGGTCCGCTCGGGGTACGCCAGACGCAGCAGCCCGTACCCGATTCCGGCGAGGCCGTTCATCAGCCCGGGTGTGCCGGTGTCGCCGGGGGCGCCGCAACGCGGGCCGTGCCGTCGCAGGTCCCGTAGCAGCCGCCCGCCACGGGCGGCAAGGGCCTCGGCGGCCTCGGGGCGTTCACGCAGGTGGAGGAGGAGCTCAAGGTTGCCCAGCTCGCCGTGGCAGAGGCTGTGGTTGGCCATCGGCCCGTGCGCCAGCTCGGCCCGCAGCGCCAGGTCGAGGTCCGGATCGTCCGGAGTCGCGACGCGTGACAGGCCGATGCCCGGAGCGCCGTGGCACCACGCGTGGAGTGACCCACCCGTGTCCACGCCCTCCCGGTAGTCCGGCCAGGTCCGCCGGTCGGGCTGGTACAGCGCGTGCTCGTAGGCGAACGCGGAGAGCGCCGTCTCCCGGCTGCGCCGGCCGCCGCCGGCCTCGGCATGGCGCAGCAGCGCCCAGCCGATGCCGCCCGCGCCGTGGGAGAAACCGGCCAGCGGTTGGGTGGCGGCCATGGAGGAGGGCCAGGCGGTGCCCGTGGGCATGGGGGTCGCCGTGGCCAGGAGCCGCTCGGCCGCCGCGTCGGCCGCGCGCCGGGCGGCGCTGCTCCCGGTCGCCCGGTGGATGGCGAGCATCACGGCCAGGGTGCCTGCGCTGCCACCGATGATGTCGAGGGTCTCGTCCTGCTCGGCGGCGCCGGCGCACAGGTCCGCGACGGTCTCGACCGGGTCGGCCAGGGCGGGGTCCTCCAGGAGGGCCGCGAGGTGGACCATGCCGTACACGGCGCCGGCCAGCCCGTTGTGGGCGCCCATGAGGGGGCGATCGGCGGCCGTTTCGACGACGCGGGGCATGGCGGCGACGGCCCTGCGGGCGAGATCGGCGTAGCGGTCCCGGCCCGTGACGACGGCCAGCCGGGCGAGGAACAGCGCCACGCCGACGTACCCGCCGTAGAGTTCCGCCCGTAGCGGCTGGGGCGCCCAGTACCTGTCGTTCAGCATCTCCAGCCCCAGCCAGTTGGCCCGGCCGGCGTCGAGATAGGCCCGCTCACCGATGAGGTCGGCGATCTCCTCCGCGGCCGCGACCAGTTCCCCGGGCACGGGGGCGCCCTGAGGCTCCGATTCGGGGGCGGCGCCCCCGACGAAGGCCGTCAGGCCGGTCATGTCGCGGCTGATCATCGACGCGCGGATGATCCACTCCTGACGCTCGCGGTCGGGCCCTCCCATGGCCCGGACCTTGCGCAGGGCGCGCTCCAGGCTCGGTTCGGAGAGGACGCCCTCGATGGGCGCTCCCCTGGAGCTCCACAGCGTGGTGCTGCCGGGACGGGTCATGAAGATCGGGACGTCGTTGTCCCACAGGTCCTCGATCTCGTGGGGGATCAGTCGTTCCTTGACGTCGTCGCCACGGGAGATCGCCCACAGGTAGTCGAGGAGCCGGTCCCTGTCGAGACCGTGCCGCAGGACGTCGGGGTGGGTCGCCTCGTTCAGGAGGGAGGCGTAGGTCTGGGTCGCCCGCAGCACGACGCGTACCTCGTCCTCGGCGAACGTCCGCATCAGGGCGGCGACCTCCTCCCCGTGGGCGGCGATCGCGTCGTAGGCGCGGGCGAAGCCGGACAGCATGGCGGGAAGGTGGTCGGCCGGCTCGGGGATCACGCCGCCGTCCACCAGATGGGGGCGGTTCTGCCTTCCGGCGAACAGGGGATGGTCGCGCACCAGCCGCATCACGTCGGTGCCCGCGTCGGCCCAGGTGGGGGCCTTTATCGGGATAAGGGCGTCCTTGTCACCGCCGAGACCCGACATGTCGATCACGCCGTTCTCCCCCACCATGAGGAGCGGGAGCAGCGCGCTGCGGCTCACCGACGCCTCGGCCGCCGTCAGGGCCGGGTCGTCGCGCAGTTCCGCGTGGGACTGCGGGACGGCGGGGTGGAGGAGCGCCTCCAGATCGACCAGCACCGGCTGGTCCGCGCACGCGATCAGGTTCTCGCAGTGGAAGTCGGCGCCGTCCAGGGCGTAGAGAACCGCCAGCAGCGCGCCGAGACGGTGGTAGTAGCCGTCCACGGCCTCCGCGTCCGGACAGGGCAGGTGACGCGCGAACTCCACCCAGCCGTAGCCGTCGCGGTCCAGCACCTTCAGCCGTACCAGGTCCAGGCCGGCGACCTGCCCGTTGAGCCAGGTCAGGACGTCGTTGAAGTGCCGGTGAACCCCCAGGGGGCGCGGCTTGTACACCACCTTCGCACCGTCCGCGAAGGTCAGGACGGCGACCGACCGGCCTCCCTGGTGGCTGTCGCCCCCGAGACTCACCCCCGTCAGAGCCCCGGGGTCGGCGCCCGCGAGCAGTTCCGCCACGATCGCGTCGCGATCATCGGCGAGCCTCCGCAGCATCTCCACCTGGCCGTCGGCGAACCGCTCCGCCTCCTGGGCGAGCAGCCGTGCGAGCACCGGATACTCCTGGCAGAGCGTGGCCAGCGCCTCCGGACGCCGGAAGCGGCGCACGAAGTCGGCGAACCGCTCCTGGGGTGTGTCTCCCTCCAGTCGCCCACTGACGCGGAGGACGTTGAGTTCGAGAACCAGCGTTCTGGAGGCGAGGTCCACGAGGTTGCGGTGCAGCCGTTCGGTCCAGCCGGTCAGCAGCGTGCCGGTCTCGCCGGCCGGGCGGAGCGAGGCGAGCTGAGCGCCGACCCTGGACAGCGCGGTCCGGCCGAACGGCGCCACCACCGCCGCCATGCCGTCTCCGCCCACGTCCGCCTCCGGCGCGAGCAGCGCCCCGGCCACCTGGTCGGCCCACGCCGGCCGGGCCGACCGGGCGGCCAGGGCCTCCGGCTCCTCCTCCAGCAGATCCCGCAGCCGCGCCGGGGTGAGCCCCGCCGAGGCCAGCCGCCTGTCGAACTGACCGCTCTCCCGCAGTCCGTGTCTTTCCCCCCACTGCTCAAGTCGCCAGCGGGTGACGGCGCTGTCCTGTTCGGCCGGACCGGCGGGTGCCGTCCCGCGTTCGGACAGGCTCAAGCCGCCCGTCCACCACGTCTCCGCCAGTTCGATCTGTGCGTTCTGTGCGCCAGCCGGTGTCACGTCGCCCCCTTCGTTACGCGTCGGTGGGAGAACCATCCCGATCAGGCGTCCCGGGCGCCCAGGGAGCGGGGCCACGCGCACGGTCCCGGCCCGGCCCGGCATGATCAGGGTCGGGCGTCCCGGGTGGGCCGGGACATCCGGCCCGCGGTCATCGCCCCGGGACGCAGGGCGAGGCGGACGCCCAGGTGTGCGTGCGTGCCGAGCAACCACGCCGCGCTGACGTACACCGAGACGGCGGAACCGCCGAAGATCTGGGCCACGACGGTCACCGGGAACCACATGCCCGCGAGCAGGGGCAGCAGGCGGGCCGCGCCGCGGTAGCGGCCCTCGATCGCGACGGTGACGCCCAGAGCCAGCATGCCGAGCTGGCTGAGCGGCCAGCAGCCGTCCAGGATCATCAACCACAGCGGGAAGTCGTCGTGGGCGGCGTAGCCGAAGGACAGCGCGTTGAGCAGGAACGCGCCGGGCAGCAGCACCAGCAGACCGGCCGGGACGATCCGCGTCCACCCCTCTCCGGCGCCCCGGGTGGCCCCCGCCGTCCAGACGAAGGCGAACAGGCCCACGACGAACAGCATGCCGGTCACGGTGTCGAGGGTCTGGATGCCCTCCTGGATCCTGTCCCCGACGATGACGGTGCCGGCCGCCCAGGCTGCGGCCCCGGCGGCCAGGAGGAGTCCGGCGACGCGGATCCGCGTCAGGTCGTCGGCGGGCCGGGCCGCGACGGGCTCGTGGGGGTTGACGTTGCTGGGCACAATGCGACTGGACATCGGTGCTCCTTCGTTGCGGGTCGGTGGGAGCACCGTCTCCCTCACGTGCCCCGGGCGCCCAGGGAGCGGGGCCACGCGCACGGTCCCGGCCCGGCCCGGCGTGACCGGGACCGGGCGTCCCGCGTGAGCCGGGACATCCGGCCCGCGCGCACCGGGCGCGGGGCCTGACCGCCCTGGCCGGACCGGAGACCCTGACATCCGGCCCGCGACATCCGGCCCGTGCGCACCGGGTGCGGGCGGCCGCGGCGCCGTACGCGCCGGTCCACCGGCCGGGTCGCCCCGGATGTCACCGCCCGGATGTCACCGCCCGAGGCCGGCCTCGCGGGCCTGGATGATGGCCTGGGCACGGTCGGCGACCTGCAGCTTGGCGAAGACGTTGGAGACGTTGTTGCGCACGGTCTTCGGCGACAGCGACAGGCGCTCGGCGATCTGCCGGTTGGACAGGCCCGAGGCGATGAGATCGAGGATCTCCCGCTCCCTGCCGGTCAGCTGGGGAAAGGGCTCCTCGCGGCGCGGGCCGCCGGCGGCGAGCCGGGCGAAGTAGCGCGTCACGCGCTCGGCCAGCGCGGGACCGAAGATCATCTCACCGCCGGCCACCGCCGTGATCGCGCGCAGGATCTCGGTCTGGTCGGCCCCTTTGAGCAGGTAGCCCCGGGCTCCGGCGAGCATGGCGGCGAAGACGCTCTCGTCGTCCTCGTGCATCGTGAGCACCAGCACGCGGGTGCCGGGGCAGCCGGCGACGATCCGCTCGGTGGCCCGCACGCCGTCCAGCCGGGGCATCCGCAGGTCCATCACCACCACCTGGGGCCGCAGCCGGACCGCCTCGGCGACCGCCTCCTCGCCGTCCGCGGCGGTGCCCACCACCTCGGCCTCGCCGGTGGAGTCGAGCATCATCCGCAGGCCGTCGCGGTAGACGGGGTGATCGTCGGCGAGCAGCACGCGGGGCGGCGTCACGGAGCCGTCACCACCCGCGCGGGCAGGACGGCGCGCACCCGGGTGCCGCCGCCGCGGCGGGCCGCGACGGTGCACCACCCGCCCAGCTCCTCCGCGCGCTCGCGCATGCCGACCAACCCCACCCCCACGACGGCGCCGGGGCGGACCCCACGTCCGTCGTCGGTCACCTCGACCTCCAGCTCGCTTCCGGCCACGGCGACGCGCACGTGGCAGTTGGCCGCGCCCGCGTGCCGGGCGACGTTGGTCAGAGCCTCGCAGACGATCCGGTACGCCGCCACCTCGGTCGCGGCCGGCAGCAGCTCCAGGTCGCCCTCGGCGTCCACCCGCACGGCCAGGCTGTCGTCACGGAACCGGGTGGCCTCGTACCTCAGCGCGCCGGCCAGCCCGAACCGGTCCAGCGCCGGGGGCCGCAGGCCGTGCACGAGCCGCCGCACGTCGCCGAGCATGGTGCCGAGATCGGCCTTGACCTGCCCCAGCGCCTCGCGGGCGGCGCCGGTGTCGCGGGGGATCAGATTGTGCGCCGCCTGCACCTTCAGCGCGGCGGCCGCCAGGGTGGGGCCCAGTCCGTCGTGCAGGTCGCGGCGCAGCCTGCTGCGCTCCTCGGCCACGCCGGTCACCAGGCGCTCACGGCTGTGCTGCAGTTCCTCGGTCAGCGCGGTGGCCCGTACGGCGGCGGCGGCCTGGCGCACCACGTCGGCGAGGAGCCGCTGGTCGGCCTCCGCCGGCCCCTTTCCCGGCCTCGCCACCAGGGCGAGCCGGCCGATCGGCGCCTCCCGGTAGGCGAAGGGCAGCACGACGACGTCCTCACGGGGCGCGCCGTGCTCCACCACGGCGGTCCGGCCGTCGGCGCGGTCCAGCTCGACCCGCACGTACGGCGAGCGGAACGCCGCCGACACCGCCCGGGCCACCTCCAGCAGGAGTTCCTCCGGTCGCGCGGACTCCTCCAGCCTCCGGGCGAGGGCCGAGACCACCTCGTACGGCTCGGCCCGCCCGGTCAGCACCCGGTCCACCCACCGCCGCCCCCACTTCCGCAGCGGCGCGTAGACCACACCCACCGCGACCGCCGCGAGCACGGCCGCCACCGGCTCACCGATCAGCGCGCCCAGGCCCGCGAAGAGCGGCACGTCGATCGCGATGACGGCGACCGCGAGCCCGCCGTACAGAAGCGTCCAGCCGAGCACCGGATCGATGTCGTAGAGGCGGTAGCGGCTCATCGCCACCAGCACCGCCGCGGCGAGCGCCACCAGGGACAGCACGAACGTGACGTCCTGCGGCAGCCCCTTCACCACGGCGGGGGCGGGGATCAGGATCGCGTTGAGCAGCCCCGCCAGCAGCATCCAGCGGAGCTGGGCCCGCCGCGCGCCGTTTGAGCCCCGAAAACGCCACGCGAAGGCCGCCACCGGCACCAGGAGGCTCACCACCAGCAGAGCCGGCGCCCCCGCGAGCGCAAGGCGCCAGAACACGTCGGGGATGGCGAGCGCCGGCGGGTCGATTCCGGGCCAGTGGCCTCCTCGGGGCGCCTCGATGCGCCAGGGGAAGAGCAGGAAGATCAGGACCGCCAGACCCGTGGCCACCAGGGAGAGCGAGGCGGGCCACCGCCAGCGCGGCGAGGGCAGCCGCCCGTCGGGGAAGAACAGCAGGACGAGCAGCGGCACCAGGTTCAGCAGGGGGCCCAGCCGCGCCCCGGCGTAGACGGCGGCGGCCGTCAGCGGCAGGCCGCCGCCGTGGCGGGTCAGCGACAGCACGGCGTACGCGGCGGCCAGGCCGTTGCCGCACGCCACGGACCCGCCGCCGATCAGCAGCCAGGTCATCAGGTGGCGCGGCAGCCGCACCGCCAGCACTCCCCCGGCGAGCACCAGGGCCACCCCGGGAACCGTGGAGGACCACACCGTCCAGGCCAGGGGCTCGGGCTTGGTCACCGTTCCGGTCGCGACGTCGATCCAGGTGGCGGTCACGGCGGCCATGACGCTCACGACGGCGATCGCCGCCGCCGTCACCGCCAGGCACCGGTCGGCGCCGGTGGCGGGCGCGGAACCGCGGCCGTCCGTGGAGGCGGCGCCCGCTCGGGGAGCCTCCTCGGTGACCGGAACACCGTCGGCGGCGGGGGGGTCGGACACATCGCTCAGCGTGCCATACGGTGCGCCCTGCGCACACGGGAGCGGCGTCCCGTGCGCGCGGGACGGTTGTCCCGTCCGCGCGGGGCCCTGGGGCGGGCGGCGGGCGGTCGGGCATGGCCTCGCCGGGGTGCCGGAAGCGCGTCCCGCAGGGAGGGCGACCGGCGCGCGGGAGTCCGGACGGAAGACGCCGGGGAAGCACGTCCCGCAAGGGGACCGTGACCGGCGGACGACGGGGTCACCCCGGGGAGTGTCGTGGGGAGACGGCGGGAAGACGACGGGAAAAGGTGTAGGGCCTGGTTCCTCCGTTTCCGGAGGAACCAGGCCCTACGATTTCTCAGTAGCGGGGACAGGATTTGAACCTGCGACCTCTGGGTTATGAGCCCAGCGAGCTACCGAGCTGCTCCACCCCGCGTCGATGTCTCAAGATTACCGGGCCCGCCGGCCAAGGGCAAATCGGCGGCGGCCGAGGGGGGCGGCGATCCGTCCTTTGGCCGTCACCCCCCTCCGTTTCCACCGTTCTCATCGGGGGTGGTGTTCTTCTCGGGGGGACGGCGCGCCCGCCGGGACATGTCCACGCGCGCCGGCCGGTCGCCCGGTCGCGCTCCGGTGGCCTGACAGCGCGAAACCCCCGAACCTGAAGGTCCGGGGGTTTCCGATGCCCTGAGACATCCACATTGTCAGCGGGGACAGGATTTGAACCTGCGACCTTTGGGTTATGAGCAAGCTGTCCGCCGTCTCACCGCTCCCGAATGAGCTCTCCGGCCGTGAGCCGAGCTGGATCAGAACGCCGGGAGCGTCTCACCACGTCTCAGCCGTGAGCTTCCGCGACACCCCGCCCTGGTTACCAACCAGCCTCCAGACGGAGGATCGGATGAAACAGGATGCGTCCCGGATGAGTCAGTACGTCAGCGTGCTCTCACGACGCACATCTGGTCCTCGATCGCAGCGCCGTCCGGAAGCTCTTTGAGAGCCTTGTAGTCATTTCCAGTGGCCGACGCCTTCGGGTCCAACGCCCTGGCCGCGTTCGGGGTCACACTGACCAACAGAACCGTGAATCGATTGCCCCGGCTCTTCTTATCCCCAAAGGGGCCGACCTGCGGCATTGACCATGTGCTTTCGCCGGCGTTCATCAGCGCCTTGGGGCCAGGCCACAACGAGCTGTCCTTTGTGCCTTGGGTGACCTCGAACAGCGTGGCTCCCTTCGCAAGCTTGGCCGTTCCCTTCAGCTCCAAGATCATCTTCTCGTTGGCGACGATTACGCACCCCTGCTCATCCACCCTGTCCGGGGTTGCACTCGTTATCGCAGCAGAACTTGGGCCTTCCTGATTGAAATCGTTGTTTCGCTTGGATTCCAAGTTTGCCCACACGGCCAAACCCGCGCTGAAAAGTGAGATCACTATGGCGATTAGTGCGGTAGTCGTCGTAAACCGAGAACTCTCTTGCCGTGTCGCCTCGTTCGTCATATGCCCCCCTACCGGCAGAGTTCCCAGGGCCGAGAGATCTCACATGCTGCCAACAACGGGGAAGCCGATCAATAGAGAAAGACAATTTTCCCGATAGATGCACTTGGCGGCGTCCCGTACGAGAGAGGTCGAAAAACGGGGATTTACCCAACCGTCTCTACGAACTTTCGCTCGCCCCAGTGTTTCAGCCAATGCGCGAAACACCCATAAGGCGTGCGAAGCGCCTCTATGCCCCCTGATTTCTTAAACGTCTCGTCCGAATGACGATCTCCACGCCAACAGAGGCCCCGTGTGGCCTTCAGAAAGCCGGACGGCAGTGTCCTGACGTTCGTTGCATCATCGCCATGTTGCTCGCGTTAGGGGCGCTCTCAGGCCCTCAAGGCTCTCGGGGACAGTGGGGACAGCTCTCGACAGTGAAGCCCTGGAAAGCGGACTCTTCGATGTCGAGGGGGATGTTCACCCTCATTAAGACCGTCAAAAACGTCCCCCCGGATGCCGCGTCGGGCACTCTCCGACGCCGTGGCCTGGCGCTACCTGGAGTCCAACCCGGCTGCTCACGCGAGCCTGCCGAGAGAGGCGCGCAAGGCCAGGAAGCGGCTCAAGGACTCCACCTGAACGCCTGAACAGCTCGCGGCCTGACTCAAGGCGGCCATCAAGGACAGAGACGCCGCTGAAGAGATCGCCAAGATGATCTTCGGTGAGGTGCCCTGACAGGCCCCGGAAAACCCTGATTACAGTTCTGGTTACCGCACATGCGAAAACGCCCTCCGGGAGGATCCTCCCGGAGGGCGTTTTACCTGGTAGCGGGGACAGGATTTGAACCTGCGACCTCTGGGTTATGAGCCCAGCGAGCTACCGAGCTGCTCCACCCCGCGTCGGTGTGTGTCTGAAGACTACCCGGCTTTGAGGGGTAACGCGAATCGAACGGCTCACCCGGCCGGAAGGAGGCGGGGAGACTCCCCCCCTTCCAGCCGGGTGGAACCCCTCAGGGGCTCGACGAGGGCGAGGTCGAGGGCGACGGCGTGGGTGTCCCCGAAGGGGCGGGCGTCGCCGGCGGGCTCGGCGCGGGCGTCGGCTGCGCGGCGCTCTTCAGGTTCTCCAGGGCCTTCTGCAGCTCCTTCTGGGCGTTGCCGTACTCCGTCCAGTTCGGCGGGGCGGAGTTCAGGGCCTTCTGCGCCTTCTCGTACGCCTTCTGGGCGGCATCGATCGCCTGGCTCAGCGCGGTGTTCGCCTGGGCCGGCGGCTTGGCCTGGTTGTCGCCCGTCCCGCTTCCCTGCTGGGCCGTCTCCCCGAAGACCTGCTCCAGCGCGCCCTTGAGGGTGTCGGCGAAGCCGACCTTGTCACCGTAGGAGACCAGGACACGGCGGAGGATGGGATAGGGCTCCTGGCCCGCGGAGGCGGCCGTCTCCACGTAGACGGGCTCGATGTAGACCAGGCCGCCGGCGAACGGCAGGGTCAGCAGGTTGCCGTAGCGCACCTTCGCCCCGCCGATGCCGAGCAGGTTCAGCTCACCGGAGAACTTGTTCTGGAAGTTGTTCTGCACCTGCCCGGGGCCGGGGATGGTGGTGTTGGAGGGCATGCGCAGGACGCGCAGCCTGCCGTAGTCGGGTCCCGGCGTGGCGTCCACCGCCATGAACGCGGCCAGGTTGGGGCCCTGCCGCGGGACGAAGGTGGTGGTCAGCGAGAACGTCGGCTCCGCCGTGCCGGGCATCTTGACCGACAGGTAGTACGGCGGCTGCTTGATGTCGCGCTCTCCGGAGGAGGGGTCGTTCGGGACGTTCCAGAAGTCCTGCCCGCTGTAGAACGCGCCGGGGTCCTCGATGTGATAGCGGGACAGCACGTCGCGCTGGACCTTGAACATCGCCTCCGGGTAGCGCAGGTGCTGCTTGAGCGCCTCCGGCATCTCGCTCTGCGGCTTGACGATGCCCGGGAACGCCTTGCGCCAGGTCCGCAGGATCGGGTCCTTGTCGTCCCAGGCGTACAGCGTGACCGTGCCGTCGTAGGCGTCCACCGTGGCCTTGACCGCGTTGCGCATGTAGTTGATCTGGTCACGCGGCTGCTGCACCAGCGCGCGCGGGTCGGTGACCGTGTCGCGCGTCATCGCCTCCAGGCTCCTGCTGTCGGAGTAGGGGTAGGCGTTGGAGGTGGTGTAGGCGTCGGCGATCCAGACCACCCTGCCGCCGACGATGGCCGGGTAGGGGTTGTCGTCCAGGGTGAGGAACGGCGCGACCTTGGCGATGCGCGCTCGCGGGTTGCGCTCGTAGAGGATCTTGGACTTGTCGTTGATGTCACTCGACAGCAGCAGGTTCTTCTCGCTGTACTTGGCGGCGTACAGCAGGCGGTTGAAGAACGAGCCGACCGGGACGCCGCCCTTCCCGGTGTAGGTGGTGTTCTGCTGGCCGGTCCCCTTGCTCTCGGGGTAGTCGAGTTCCTGCTTCTTGTCGCCGCCCACGACCACGTACTCCGGGGCGGTCGGGGACTCGCCGAAGTAGACCCGGGACTCGGTCAGGCCGGTCCGCTGGGCGAGCGAGCCGGTGACCGGCATGTCCTTGGCGTCGAAGTCGGGAAGGCCCTGGGAGTCGACCTCGTTGCCCGGCGCGGCCACGAAGCCGTACCCGTGGGTGTAGACAAGGTGCCGGTTGATCCAGTTGGCCTGCTCCTGCGGCGGGCCGGTGAGCTCCCGCACCGCCACCACCGTGTCGCGCATCTTGCCCGACTCGTCCGGGTAACGATCGACGTCGAGCGGGTCGTGGAAGCTGTAGTACCCGCGGATGCGCTGCTTTTGCTGATAGGTTTTGGCGACCAGGTTGGGGTCGAGCAGCCGCACGCCGGAGATCGAGCTGTCGGTGCTGACGCCGACCTTGGAGGGGTCGCCCTGCGCCGCGTAGTCGATGACCTCGGTCTTGTCGAGGCCGTAGGCCTTCCTCGTGGCGGCGATGTTGCGCTTGATGTACACCTTCTCCTTGTCCTGCTGGTTCGGCTTGACCTGGAACTGCTCGACCAGGGCCGGGTAGACCCCGCCGATCAGGATGGCCGAGAGCACCAGCAGGCCGAAGGCGACGCCGGGCAGCATGCCGCCGGACCGCACGACACCGGCGAAGAACAGGACGGCGCAGATGAGGGCGATGATCGCCAGGATGGTCTTGGCGGGCAGTACCGCGTTGACGTCGGTGTAGGACGCGCCGTAGGCGAACCCCCGGTCGGAGAAGACCAGGCCGTACCGGTCGACCCAGTAGGCCACCGCCTTCAGCAGCACGAACACGCCGAGCAGCACCGACAGGTGCACCCGGGCCGCTCGGGAGGCGTGCACACCGGGCGACTGGAGCCGGAAGCCTCCGTACAGGTAGTGCACGATCGCCGCCATGACGGTCGACAGCACCACCGCGGTGAACAGGAAGTTCAGCACCATCCGCAGGAACGGGTAGGTGAACATGAAGAACGACAGGTCCATGCCGAACTGGGCGTCGTTCTCACCGAAGGGTGTGGCGTTGACGAACTCCAGCCAGGTCTTCCACTGCCCGGCGAACGAGGAGCCGGCGAACAGGGCGAGCACCGCGACGCCGACCAGGAAGATCAGCTTGCGGTGGGGGTCGAGGGCCATCCGGTAGCGGTCGGCGCCGCTGGCCCCCCCGAACATGCCGGGGCCGAACATCGGCCGCGTCCGGTAGGCCAGCAGCATGTTGCCGCCCACGAGGCCGACCATCAAGACGGCGCCGACGAGGAAGAGGAGGATCTGTGTGACGATCACTCCGGAGAAGACCGTCGTGTAGTCCACCGAGTCGTACCACAGATAGTCGGTGTATATACCCGCGAAAAGAAAGAACAGCGCGATGATCGCGACGATGGCGATCGCGACGGGAAGCAGAAGTCGTGGCCGGCGAGGCAAGCGCACTGCCCTACCGGCTCCGGGGGTCCGGAAGCTCAAGGCCAACCCCTTGTCGTGAGAGCACGGTCCGTGTTTGGAAACCTACACCGGCGGGGGTGCGGGTCGCGCTCAGCCGCTCGGGCACGGTCCGGCCGCATCCCCTCCCGGGGTCCGAAGTCCAACGGTGCCAACGGACGAGGTTCCGGATAAGTGCCCCACAGGGGAATTTAAGGACATCAAGCCAACGGCGTATCAGGCACCCGAAGGGGGACGTCCGCGTGCGGGGCGGGGAGAGCGCGCCCACGCGGGGACCTGCGGGGACACCGTCCCTTCGCTCAGCCGGCCGAACAGCCGGGCGCGGTGCCGGTTCCGGTGCGGATCACGTCGACCGCCTTCAGGGCGTCGTGGAGGGTGCTCACCTTGAACAGCGTGAGCCCGGCGGGGACCGCCTTGAGGGCCTCGGCGCAGTTGTCGGCCGGGGTGAGGAAGGCGGTCGCCCCGGACCTGCGGGCACCCACCATCTTCTGCTGGATGCCGCCGATCGCGCCGACCCTGCCCTCCGGGGTGATCGTGCCGGTCCCGGCGATCGACCTGCCCCCGGTCATGGCCCCCGGGGTGAGCTTGTCCACGATGCCGAGGGAGAACATCATCCCCGCGCTCGGCCCCCCGACGTCCCCGACGTTGATCTTCACCTTGAAGGGGAACTTGTAGCTGATCCGCATCGTGACGCCGACGATGGGGGTGCCGTCCTTGGCCGCGACGGTCGGGACGGTCACGGCCACGCTGACGTCCCCCCTGTTGACGGTGAAGGCGACGGGCTCACCGGGCTTGTGGCGGCGGACGATGCCCGAGACGTTCTCCCGATCGGTCACGGGGGTGCCGTCCACCGCGACGATCTCGTCACCGGCCTTGAACTTCCCGTCGGCGGGCAGGCCCTTCTGGGTGCCGGCCACGGTCACGACCGAGGTGTAGGGGATCTTCAGCGCGGCCAGCGCCGCGGCGGTCGCGTCGTCCTGGGAGTTGGTCATCTCCTGGGTGTTCTGCTGCTCGACCTCCTCGGCGGTGCTGGTCGGCGGGAAGATCCGCTCCTCCGGCACGACGGCGACGGTGGAGTCGATCCAGCCGCGCAGGGCGCCGAAGAGGTTGATCCTGTTGCCCGGCCCGCCCTGGTAGGCCACGGTGACCAGGCTCAGCTTGCCGTCGGTGGGGTAGGTCTGGTGCCCCTCGATGCTGATCACCGGCTTGCCCTTGACGTCGCCGATGGTGTTCTCGGTCGGCCCGGGGCTCAGCACGACGTACGGCACGGGCAGTAGGACGCCGACAACGCCGAGCAGGAGAGTGAGGAAGCCGGCCACCATCAAGGTCAGCGCTCGTCGGGACATAGGAGGAAGCCTATGCGGTGTGACCCGCCGGGGAGACGCACGCACGCGCCGTCATCTTCCCGGTCGCCCGTCCGTGAACCCCGCCTCCGCCCCTTCAGGCTCCGACCCACTCGGCCGAGCCGTCGGCGAAAAGCTGGTTCTTCCAGATGGGAACCTCGGTCTTGAGATCGTCGATCAGACGCCGGGAGGCGGCGAACGCCTCGGCACGATGCGGGGCGGCGACCGCCACGATGACGGCGATGTCGCCGATCCGGAGATCCCCGATCCGGTGCACCGCGGCCAGCGCGGTCACCGGGAAGTCCGCGACGATCTTCTCGGCCACCCGGCTCAGCTCGGCCTCGGCGCTCGGGTGCGCCGAGTAGGAGAGCCCTTCGACCACCCTGCCCCGGTCGTGGTCACGCACCGCGCCGACGAAGATCGCTGTTCCGCCCGCGGCGCGGTCGCCGACGGCGGCGAACACCTCGTCGACAGAGAGAGCGCTGTCGCGAATGCCCAGCAGCCGGATGACGTCCATCCCACAAAGGGTACCGCCCCCCGAAAACCTCTCCGAGGCCCACCTTAATCCCTAAACCCCCCTAAATACCCTTAAACCCCGTCGATCCGGACGGCTCCCCGTGCGCGCCGGTCGAGCGCGACGCTTCTCGCGGACCCGGTCATCCTCGCGCGCCCGATCAGACGCGGCGCTTCTTGCGGGCGGCGCGGACGATCGCGGCGGTGCCGAGCACGGCGACGGTGGCGCCGGCCGCCGTCAGCGTGGCCTCCTTGCCGGACAGGCGGCGGCCGACCACCGCGTGCCTGCCCTCGCGCAGTTCGAGGAGCTGCGCGAACGCGGCCTCGTTCTCCCACGCCGGCTTCCAGCCGGCCTCACGCAGCGCGGCGCAGTCGACCACCCACGGGTAGACGACGTAGTGCAGGTCGGTGGCCGGGGCCGGGGTGATGCCCAGCCGGTGCAGGCGCTGGGCCGTACCGAAGGTCAGCCCGGCGGGCAGCTCGAACCGGCGCAACCCGGACAGCTCCTCCACCTGCTCCTGCTCCAGCCAGCCGTCGCCGCCCACGGCCACCACCCCCGAGACCGTGCCCAGCGCGGCGAGCTCCAGCGCCGAGACCAGGTCGTCCACATGACAGAACTGCCAGCGGGGGGTACACCCCTTGACGCTGAGCAGCCGGGGCGCCTCGAAGTGGCGGGTCACCACGCTGTCCACGCCGGGACCGACGACGGCCGCCGGGCGGACCACGGTCACCTCCAGGCCCGGGTGGCTGCGCAGCGAGCGCCGGACCAGCGCCTCGATCTCCAGGTGGTCGCCCACGATGCCGGTGTCGGGCTCGGCGGCCACCGCCGAGTCCTCCGGGAGCGGGACGGGATTGTCGGGCGCCGCGCCGTAGACCATGGCGCTGGTGACCAGCACCACCCGGCGCACCCGGGCGGCGGCGCTGGCGGTGAGCACCGTCTGGGCCGCGCGCAGGTTGTAGGCGCGCCGCTCCGCCGGGTCGGCGTCGAGGGCGTAGTCACCCGCGAGATGGACGAGCACGTCGATATCAGAGATTCGGTTCGCCAGAAGCGGATCTCTGACATCGAGTACTCTCCAGGTGACGTCGGGCACATCTCCGCGTTGATCGTCGATGGCCACGACTCTGCGGAAACCCGCAGACGAGGCGACCTTCGCCAGAAATGCGCGGCCGAGACCCGAGGCCGCGCCGGTAACGGCGACGACCGGGAGCCGGGAGCGTTTTGAGGTAGGCACCAGGTCCTCACTTTGCACTGACCCACCATGCGACGGATAACGTGGCGGATGTGGACTCCTCCATCCTGCACGAGGTAGAGCGGTGACTGACTTGCCAGGTCGGGAAAACGACCCCAACGACAATCCGTTCGCCATGTTCGGCGACCCGGAGCAGATCGCGGCGGCCATGCGTCAGTTCGCCGACATGCTGTCCGCCCCCCAGAGCTCCGGTCCCGTCAACTGGGACATGGCGAAGAACATCGCCCGGCACGTCGTGGCCGCCGACGGCGACCCCAGTGTCATGGAAGGCGAGCGGCGCCAGATCGTGGACGCCCTCAACCTCGCCGACCTGTGGCTGAACGAGGCGACCGCGCTCCCCAGCGGGGTGAACAACCCGCAGGCCTGGAGCCGGTCGGAGTGGATCGAAAAGACCGTCCCGGTGTGGCGGCAGTTGTGCGACCCGATCGCGGCCCGCATGGTCGAGACCATGGGCGGCACGCTCGGCGCCGCCGGCCTGCCCGCCGAGGCCCAGGCCGTGGCCGGCCCGCTGATGGGCATGATGCGGCAGATGGGCGGCATGATGGTCGGCCAGCAGATCGGCCAGGCCCTCGGCTCACTCGCCCGCGAGGTGATCGGCTCCACCGACATCGGCCTGCCGCTGTCGGACAACGCGGCCCTGCTGCCCGGCGGCGTCGCCGCCTTCGGCGAGGGGCTGGAGACGCCCGCAGACGAGATCCGTCTGTACCTCGCCCTGCGCGAGGCGGCCCACCACCGCCTGTTCCAGCACGTGCCGTGGCTGCGCGCGCACCTGCTCGGCGCGGTGGAGGAGTACGCCAGGGGCATCACGGTGGATGTGTCCGCCCTGGAAGAACAGTTGCGCGGGCTCGACCTCAACAACCTGGAGGAGCTTCAGCAGGCGCTCAGCGGGGGCAACCTGCTCAAGCCCGAGGAGACCGAGCGGCAGAAGGCCGCCCTGTCCCGGCTTGAGACCATGCTGGCCCTGGTCGAGGGCTGGGTCGGCACGGTCGTGGACGGCGCCGCCGCCGGCAAGCTGCCCTCCTCGGCCGCGCTGGCGGAGACCGTACGGCGCCGCAGGGCGACCGGAGGGCCCGCCGAGCAGACCTTCGCCACGCTCGTCGGCCTGAAGCTGCGCCCACGCCGCCTGCGTGAGGCCGCGGCCCTGTGGCAGGCGCTGGAGGACGACCGAGGCGTCGACGGCCGCGACGCGGTCTGGAGCCACCCGGACCTGATGCCCACCGCCGACGACCTCGGCGACCCCGGCGGTTTCGTCCGGGGGGAGCCGCACCTCGACCTGTCGTCCCTGGAGACGTCGCCGGAGCGGCCCGCCGAGGGCGAGACCTCCGGCGGCGGCGAGACCGGCGAGACACCCGGCGAGAACGGCGAGGGCGGCCGGAAGGACGACGAAAAGGGCGACCACAAGGGCGACACCGCGTGAGCCTGCGCGCGCACGCGCGGAATGTTCTCACGGCGTGGGCCGCGCCGACGGCCGGGGAGGAGCTCCTGCGCGAGGAGTTCCTGGATCACCTGCGCGCCCACGAGGACGCCATGTGGCGCGAGTGCGTCCCCGACCACCTGACGGTCACCACCGCGGTCCTGTCCCACGACGGCGAACGGGTACTGCTGACGCTCCACGCCAAGGCCGGGATGTGGCTCCCCATGGGAGGCCACTGCGAGCGCGGCGACGTCTCCCTGGACGCCGTGGCGCTACGGGAGGCCGGTGAGGAGTCGGGCATCCCCGGCCTGCGCCTGCTGCCCGGCCCTCTGGCCCTCGACCGGCACCGCGTCTGGTGCCACCCTCCGCCCGCCCATCACCTGGACGTGGAGTACGGTGCGGTCGCCCCGGCCGGGGTCGAGGCCGTGATCAGCGACGAGTCCCTCGACCTGCGCTGGTTTCCCGTGGAGGCGATCCCCGAACTGTCCGACGAGGCCACCCGCAGGCTGACCCGCCGCGCCCGGGAGGCGCTGCGCTCCGCCTAGCGGCGCCCCGCGCTCTGGGGCCGAAGGCCCGGGACGAGGGGCCGTGAACGGAGGTGACACGTACCCCACCAAGTGGCTGTGACTCCTCCGCCCCCTAAAGAGGGCGGCTTCTCGTTAAGCCGCTTGCGCAGCGTCGCGAAGGGCAAGCCCTGCCCTGAGGATGTTGATCGCCGCGTTGACGTCGGCGTGTGCCTCGTGGCGGCACGCCGTACATCGGAACCCGGCCTGAGTGACACGGTTCTCCGCAGCGCGGTGCCCGCAGCGGGCACACGTGCGGGAGGTGTTGGCGGGGTTCACCGTGATCAGCTCTCGACCGGCGCTTTCAGCCTTGTGTACGAGGATCGTCAGGAACACCCCCCAACCCGCGTCCAGGATGTTTTTGTTCAGCCCGGCCTTGGCCGCCGCGCGGTTGGGCAGGAACGCGCCCGGCCGGTCGGGGTCTGGTTTCGGCGCCGGGGCCTTGGTCATGTTCGCGATCCGCAGGTCCTCGCACACGATGACGTCGTAGTCGCGGGCCAGGGCGTTCGCGGCCTTGTGCGCGCCGTCCACGCGTTGACGGCGGACCTTGCCGTGCAGCGCGGCGACACGGGCAACGGCCTTACGCCGCCGTGCGGAGCCGCGCTTCTTGCGGGCCAGGTCGCGCTGCGCGTCTGCCAGCTTCCCGGCGGACGCGGCCAGGTGGCGCGGGCTGGCCAGATGCTCGCCGTCGGAGGTGGTCGCCAGCGACGCCACCCCCATGTCCACGCCGACGACCGCGCCCGTGGCGGGCAGGGGGGAGGCCGGGACGTCGTCGCACGACAGCACCACGAACCAGCGGGAACCCTCCCGCTTGACGCTGATCGTCTTCACCCGGCCGCGCACGGGCCGGTGCCGGTGGACGCGGACGTGCCCGACGCCCTGGAGGCGGACGAACGTTGCGGCCGGGTGCTCGGGCTGGGAGTCCCACCGGCAGCCGTCGCCGTCCTTGGGCCAGGTGACGGTGTCGAACCGCCCCCGGCCCTTGAAGCGGGGAAAACCCGGGGTGCGCCCGGCCTTGACGCGGTCGAAGAACGCGCGGAACGCCTTGTCGAGGCGGCGCAGGGTGGCCTGCTGGGAGGAGAAGCCCCAGCGTGCCTGGCCGTGCGGGTCGTCGGCGCGGATGTGCTTCAGTTCCGCGGACTGGTCGCCGTAGCGGATGCTCACCTTCGCCTTGGCGTAGGCGGTGCGGCGGTGCTCAAGAGCGGCGTTGTACAGGGTCCGGTGGTCGTCCAGGCACGCGGTGAGCGCGGCCGTCTGCTTGGCGGTGGGGCGCAGCAGGAACTTGTAGGAGCGTCTCACCGCTTCCTGCGCTCCGCACGCAGTCCTTCGGCGAGGAGAACGCACGCGGCGGCGTTGATCGAGATGCCGGTGCGTGCGGCGTATTCCTCGATCTGCCGCTTCAGCTCCGGTGAGACGCGGAGGTTCAGCGACTCGCGGGGCGCTCCTCTAACCACAACCAAAACGCTACCACATTTTGATCACGGAAAGGGGGGAGCGCGGATTCCCCCGCCAGCTAAAGCAGGCGGTCCCCTCCGCGCGGGCCTGATGGACCGTTTTACCCATGCCTCACGGTGCCGTGGATATCGTCGTTCTCAACGAGTGGGCAAGTGAATCGAGGCAGTGTGAGGGTGGACGTCTCGGCCGGCAGGGATGTGGTGGGTGGTGCGATCGTGACCCCGCGACGGCGCGGAAGGCTCTCCGGGATTCCCCGGTCCCTGGTCTGGGCCGCGATCACCCCGTTCGCCGCCTGGGCGGTGGCCAGGGTGGCCGGGCTGGAGCGCGGGTCGCTGACCACCCAGCTCATGACCGCCACGCCGTACGCGGCGGTGGGTTCGCTCGTCCCGGTGCTGCTGGCCTCGGTGAGCCGCAACCGCGCGGCCACGGCCGTGGCGCTGATCACCGCCGCGGCGCTCGGCGTCAGCGTGGTTCCCCGGGCCGTCGGCTCCGCGGAGGCGACGCGGGGGACACCGTTTCGGGTGCTCTCCCTCAACATGCTGTTCGGCCACGCCGAGCCCGGCGCGGTGATGGACCTCGTCCGGCGCCTGCGGCCGGACGTGCTGAGCGCCCAGGAGCTGACCCCCGGCATGGTCGAGGAGCTGGACACGGCCGGGCTGAAGGACCTCATGCCCCACCGGGTGCTGCAGGAGGCCTGGAGCGCGAGTGGCAGCGGCCTGTACTCCGTCCACCCGCTCACCCCGCTGGAGAACCTGTTCCGGCCGATCGGGCACAACATGCCCGCCGCCGTGATCACCGTTCCCGGCGCCGGGAAGATCGAGTTCGTCGACGTGCACCCCTTTCCACCGCTGGGCAGTCAGGTGCACGACTGGACGGCGGCCCTGGACTCCTTTCCCGCGGCCTCACCGGACCGTCTCCGCGTCTTCGCCGGCGACTTCAACGCCAGCCTCGACCACACCGCGATGCGCCGTTTTCTCGGCCGGGGATACGCGGACGCGGCCGACCGGGCCGGTCAGGGGCTGATCCCGACCTGGCCCGCCAACCACAGGATTCCGCCGATCATCACCATCGACCACGTCGTGGTGGACCAGAGGGTGAACGTGGGCGCGGTGAGCGTTCACACCGTCCCCGGCACCGACCACCGGGCGGTCTTCGCCGACCTGCGCCTGCCCCCGCTCTAAAGACGTGCCCTGATCGGCCTGATCGGCTCTGACCGCGCTTTGACCACGCCTCGATCAGCCGTGATCACATCCTGATCAGCCCTGACCGCGCCCTGATCACGCCGCCCGCGCCCCGGGCGGACAACGCGGTCACGGCGACAGCAGCGCGCGGGTGTTGTCCCAGCCCTCAAGGCCGGGGTCGAGAACGCCGACGTCGCCGGGGGCACGCAGGCGGTGCCAGCCGGGCCCGGCGGCGACCGTCCGGGGGGCGGGGGCCGCGGCGCGCAGGTTCCGGACCGGGTCGGGGTCGTCGAAGCCCACACGGGCCCAGTTCAGAAGAGGCAGGTGGGCCGCTATCGCGACGGCGCCGCCGCCCGCGGCCGGGCAGACGGCCACGCGGGCCCTGCCCAGCCTCCGGAAGAGCTTGCCGATCAGCAGGGGCGGCAGATCGGGCGCGTCACCGCTCACCAGGACCGCCTGCCCCCCGTACGGCAGAGCGGCGAAGGCGGCCTCGACCAGGGCGGCACCGGACAGGTCGGGGATCTCCACGACGGGGGTGCCGGGCCAGACGATCTCGTCCATCCCCGGCACGCTCGTCAGCAGGACGGGGGCGACGAGGTCGAGCCCGGCGACGACCTCGTAGGTGTCCTCGGCCGCGGCCCTCAGAAACTCCCCGGGGTCGACTCCCGGCGGGGCCGCCGCCGACGTCGAGGAGGTGACGACGACCGCCGCCACCCGCCCGGGTTCCGATGTCAATATTCCTCCGCGGTTCCGCTGGCCGCCACGGAGAATCCTTCGAGGAATCCGCGTGCCCGCTCGGCCTTGGGATATTGTTCCACCAGCGACCAGAAACGGGGACCGTGGCTCGGCACCAGGAGGTGCGCGAGCTCGTGCACGATCACGTAGTCGACCACCCACGACGGCATGCCCCGAAGCCTCGTGGAGATCCTGATGGTGCCGTGGTCGGGGGTGCACGAGCCCCAGCGGTGGTGCTGGTTGTCGACCCACCTCACGCTCGAAGGGCTCGCCCGCCCGCCGAGGTAGCGGGCCGACAGCTCACGGGCCCGTTCGAGAAGGTCGTCGTCCGACGGGCGTCTTCGCTGCTCCTTGGCCGCGAGCCGGTCGAGCATCCGGCGCACCCATTGCTCCTCGTCGATGCTGCTCAGCCCGGCGGGGAGCAGCACGACCGTCTTCTCGCCGTCGCGGTACGCGGAGACCGTCCGCCGGCGGCGAGAACTTCGGCGGACCTCGACTGTCTCGGGGGGCACATCTGAACGGTAGCCGAGAATCACGAATTCACACCAGAGGGCCGAGCGCGTTATGGCTGGTCAATCCCTGTTCACCGGCGGTTCCGCACGACCGGCCGGGGACGGGAACGACCCGATGAATCATCGCCGGGCGGGCCCGCCCCGGTCCTCCCCCGGCTCCCACCGGGCTTTCACCCGCCCTCACCGGGGCGGGAGTGCTCCCGCCGGCCCGTTTCGTCGGCTCTTCCGGCACCCGCCGCGGCCGGATGTGCGGCGACGGCGAAAGTTATCCACAGGCCGCGGAAACCCCGTCCGTGATCTCGACGCGCTGTGACACGCTGCACACCCCGCGAGAAACGGCCCCCGTCCGGCGTCACCCCCGGCCGGGGCCGGAAGGCCCCCACCCGAGGAGATCCGATGAGGCCACGCCTGAAGCCCGCCCTGCGCCGCATCGCGCGCGACGAGCGTACCGTGCAGTTCGGCCTGCACCCCCGGCGCGCGATGGTGCTGACCGGCCTTGAGCCCGAGGTCCGCCGCTGGGTCGAGAGCCTGGACGGCGTGCGCGACGTGACCGGGGCGCTGGCAGGGGCCGTCGAGGCGGGCATCGGCGAAGATCGGGGCCGTGCCCTGCTCGACCTGCTGGTCGGCCGGGGAGTGGTGGACGACGCGGCGACGCGCCCCGGTCCGCTGCGGGGGCTCACGCTCGCCGAGCGAGACCGGCTCCAGCCCGACCTCGACGCGCTCTCCCTGGCCCCCGGCACCGTCGACGGCGGTCTCGCCACGCTGGCGCGCAGGCGCGACGCCCGGGTGCGGGTCTACGGGGCCGGGCGGGTGGGGGCGCAGATCACCGCCCTGCTCGCCGCCGCCGGGGTCGGCGGGCTGTGCGTCGTCGACCCCGGCACGGCCCGCCCCAAAGACGTCGTCCCCGGCGGGCTGACCTGGGCGCAGGTCGGCATGAGCCGACAGGACGGCGCGGTCGCGGTGGCCAGAGAGCTGGCGCCCTCGGTCACCGCGTGGACCGGTGACCGAGCCTCTCACCCGGCCGACGGCGCCCGGCCTCCCGACCTGGCGGTGCTCGCGCCCGTGGGGCCGCTGGACGGCCTGCTGGCCACCGAGCTCCTCGCCTGGAAGGTCCCCCACCTGCTGGTGACCGCCTACGAGGGCTTCGGGTCGGTCGGCCCCCTGGTGCTTCCCGGGCGGAGCGCCTGCCTGCGCTGCCTGGACCTGACACGACGCGACCGCGATCCCGGGTGGCCCGTCGTCAGCGCCCGGCTCGGCGGCTTCCCCGCGGGGGAGATAGCCTGCGACACAGTGATGTCGACGCTGGTGGCGGCGGTGGCCACCGGCCACGCGCTGACATTGATCGACGGCGGGGAACCGGCTGTGACCAACGGCACAATGGATGTGTTACCTGATGGGATATGGAAGCGGCGATCCTGGAGTGTTCATCCTCGATGTCGTTGCTTCCGAAACAACCCGGGTTCGCTAACAATGGTCGCGTCGGCTACCTGCCACTGACGGGCACCACACCGAAGGGAGGGAGCGGCGTCTCACCGTACGGGAGACACGCCGCAAAACAAGGTGAGCGACCTTCCGCGCCGCGCAGTCACGCGATCCGCCAAGCTGGCGGCCCTGCCGATCGGGTTCGCCGGCCGCACCGCCCTCGGGCTGGGAAAACGCATCGGAGGCAAGTCCGCGGAGATCGTCGCCCAGGAGATCCAGCAGCGTACGGCCGAGCAGATCTTCAAAGTCCTCGGAGAGCTCAAGGGCGGGGCGATGAAACTCGGCCAGGCGCTGTCCATCTTCGAGGCCGCGCTGCCCTCCGAGATCGCCGGCCCCTACCGGGCGACCCTGACCAGGCTCCAGGACTCCGCGCCGCCCCTGCCCGCGAGGACGGTGCACAAGGTCCTCGTCGAGCAGCTGGGCGACGACTGGCGAGAGAACTTCCTGTCGTTCAACGACCGGCCGGCCGCCGCCGCCTCGATCGGGCAGGTGCACAAGGGCGTCTGGCACGACGGCCGGACGGTCGCGGTCAAGATCCAGTACCCCGGGGCGGGCAGCGCGCTGCTCTCCGACTTCACCCAGATCTCCCGGCTCGGAAAGCTCTTCGGGGTGTTGCTGCCCGGCCTCGACATCAAGGCCGTCCTCAGCGAGCTGCGTGAGCGGGTTGCCGAGGAGCTCGACTACCTCCGGGAGGCCGAGGCGCAGCACGCCTTCGCCCTGGAGTTCAAGGACGACCCCGACTTCATGGTCCCGGACGTCATCGCCGCCAACGAGCAGGTGCTCGTCTCCGAGTGGGTGGACGGCACCCCGCTGTCGCGGATCATCAGCGACGGCACCCAGCGAGAGCGTGACCGCGCCGGGCTTCAGCTCGTCCGGTTCCTCTTCAGCTCGCCCGCGCGGGTCGGCATGCTCCACGCCGACCCCCACCCGGGCAACTTCCGGATCCTCGACGACGGCCGGCTGTGCGTGCTCGACTTCGGCGCCGTCAACCGGATGCCCGACGGCTATCCCCCCGTCTTCGGAAAGCTGACCCGCATCTTCAACAACGGTGACATGGAGCAGGTGATTCAGGGCCTGCGGGACGAGGGGTTCATCCTCCCGCACATCGAGGTGGACACCGAGGCCCTGCGGGCCTTCCTCGCCCCCTACATCGAGCCGACCGCGGTGGAGGAGTTCACCTTCAGCCGCGAGTGGCTGCAGGAGCAGGCGGCCACGGTCACCGACCTGCGGCCCGGCAACGTGGTGCGCCAGCTCAATCTGCCGGTGTCCTACGTCCTCATCCACCGGGTGCACGCGGCCGGGGTGGGGGTGCTCTGCCAGCTCGGCGCCACGGCCCGCTTCCGCCAGGAGGTGATCCGCTGGGTTCCGGGCTTCGCGGACGACGACGTCGAGGGACGGCCCGCCGCCGCGGCGAGCTGAGCGCCGGCGAGCCTTCCGCCCCGGGAAGGTTCACAGAAGGGACGAAAGCAACAGGGAGCCAAGAGGGGCACCAAAGGCCAGCAGGGGTGGCCCGGAGCGGGCCACCCCTTGGGGTACCGGTGGTCAGACGAGACGCAGAAGCGCGTGGCGCAGGCTCAGGGAGGCGCGCTCGACCTCGCGGCGCGCACGCCGTGCCCGCAGAAGGTCGCGCGCACGCCGATGCTCCTCCGCCTGGCGGTGGCGGGTCTGTATTCGCTCACGCACCAGTTCTTCGTGAACGGAAGGTGTACCGAAGCCGCGGGTGCTGAAGTAGGTCATCGTAGGTGGTCCTTTCGGGAGGGGCACAGGAGTTCTCAGAGTTTTTGGGGAAGGCCGGGCCCTGCCGGTGTCAGGCCGCGACCGGGGTCTTGCGGGGACGGCCGCGAGGGCGCTTCTTCGGGACGACGACGCCTCGCAGGATGAGCTCGCCGCCCCAGACACCCCAGGGCTCCTCGCGCTCAAGCGCGCGGGCCAGGCATGCCTGCCGGATCGGGCAGCGTCCGCAGAGCGCCTTGGCGAACTCCACGTCCTCGGGAGACTCCGCGAACCAGAGGTCGGGGTCGGTACGACAGGGGATTACGGCTTCGTCGATCAGGTCCATGATCGTCTGGGCCCCCATCTGCTTCACCTCTCAGTTAGGTATTGATCTTTGGTTACCTCTGGGTGGGGGGACAGGAATGCCGGGGCAAACAAGAAGGCCGCGGATCCTGGTGCGGATCCGCGGCCTGAAGGCTCTCAACCGGTCAGGTTATGACCGGAGGTTGCCTCCAGGGATACGGACCACGCGAACCACCACGTGCGATGTGCTTGGTCGGTGCGTAGCCGGCGCCGGGAGCCGGGACGGCCACGACACCCGTCGCCGCGAAAGCGGTCAGGGCGCGCGGACGGCCGGTCGGCACCTGCGTCTGGACGGACTGCTCTCGGCGGAGCTGGGTGGCCACACCATCGGCGAGGAGAGCCTGGCCGTGGAGGGACGGGAACGCGCCCGGACGCGCGGAAGCGAGCCCGAACCGGGACCGCATCAGTTGCTTCTTCACCGTGGACTCACCTCCATTCGTCGATCGCCGGACAGGATCGTCCGACTTGCTTGACCATGACCCTAAACCCCGGTAGCCGGGGCGGGCAACATATTTTCCACCTGCGGTTTTACCCCATGTTCACGCGGATCATCACTTCCTGAACCACTGATACCACCAGTTCGCCGGAACGGGTGAACATCTCCCCCCTCGCCAGCCCCCGCGCCCCTCCCGCCCAGGGCGACTCCTGGGCGTACATCAGCCAGTCGTCCACGCGGAAGGGCCGGTGGAACCACATCGCGTGGTCCAGTGAGGCGCCCGAGACGTCGGAGGCGCCCCAGGCCAGGCCGTGGGCCAGCAGGACGGTGTCCACCAGGGTGAAGTCGGAGGCGTAGGCGGCGAGGACGACGTGCAGCAGCGGGTCGTCGGGCAGGTCGGCCTCGTAGCGGAACCAGACGTTCGTCACCGAGCCCCGCAGCGCCGGATCGCGCTCGGCCTCCCAGGTGAGGGGGGTGACGTAGCGGGCGTCCACCGGGCGGGGCCTGTCCAGCCACTCGCGCCGGGGGACCTCCACCCCCAGGACCTGCTGGATCCGTTCCTCGAACCGGGGCATGGTCTCGGGGCCGGCCACGCGAGGCATCACCGCGGCCTGGTGCTCGACCCCGGGCTCCAGGATGTGGAAGGAGGCCGACATCGTGAAGATCGCCTTGCCGTGCTGGACGGCCACCACCCTGCGCGTGGTGAAGGAGCGGCCGTCGCGGACGCGCTCGACGTTGTAGACGATGGGGACCGCCGGGTCACCCGGCCGGATGAAGTAGGCGTGCAAGGAGTGGACGTGCCGCTCGGAGGGGACCGTCCGGCCCGCCGCGACCAGCGCCTGGGCCGCCACCTGGCCGCCGAACACGCGCTGGATGTGCTCCTCGGGGCTGCGGCCCCTGAAGATGTCGCGTTCGATCTGCTCCAGGTCCAGCAGGCCCAGTAACTCCTTGAGCGCCTCGTTCACGGATCCTCCGTACGGTCTGCGGCGGCACGGCAGAGAGCGAGCACCGCCTCACCGTACCGCTCAAGTTTGACGCGCCCGATTCCGGTGATGGCCGCCAGGTCTTGCTCGCGCGCCGGCGCGCGCTCGGCGATGGCCTGGAGGGTGACGTCGGTGAAGACGACGTAGGACGGGACCTTGGCCTCCTTGGCGACCGCGGCGCGCCAGGACCTCAGGCTCTCCAGGAGGGCCTCGTCGTACTCGGCCGGGCAGGTGGCGCACCTGCCGAGTTTCCGCTCGGGGGCCGCGACGAGGGTCTTGCCGCAGACCCGGCAGCTCACCGGGGCGGCGATCGGGCGGCGCTCGCCCGGCTCCCGCGAGGGGGCGCGCTCGCGCGCCGGCCGGGCTGAGGCGCCCAGACGGCCGGTGAGGCCGCCGAGGAAACGGGAGGGACGTCTGGACCGGCGTCCCCCCGGCGAGCGCGCCAGCGCCCACGACAGGGCCAGGTGGACCCTCGCCCGGGTGATGCCGACGTACAGCAGACGGCGCTCCTCCTCGATCTGGTCGGGCGTCTCGGCGTAGACGATCGGGAGCATCCCGTCGGTGACGCCCACCAGGAAGACCGCGTCCCACTCCAGCCCCTTGGCCGCGTGCAGCGAGGCCAGCGTCACGCCCTCGACGGGCGGCGCGTGCTGCTCTCCCGCCCGGCGTTCGAGCTCGGCGACGAAGGCGGGCAGGTCGGCGCCCTGGGCGGCGAGGTCCTCGGCGAGGCCGGCCAGCGCCTTCAGCGACTCCCACCGCTCGCGGGCCCCGCCGCCGCCGGGCGCCTGGGGGGTGAGGCCGACCCCGGCGAGGATGTGGTGGACGGTCGCGACCATGTCGTCGTCGCGTGAGGCGGAGCGGGCGGCGCCGCGCAGCAGGACGACCGCCTGCCGGACCTCCGGGCGCTCGAAGAAGCGGTCGGCGCCGCGCAGGACGTAGGGGACGCCGGCCTCGGCGAACGCCTGCTCGTAGGACTCGGACTGGGCGTTGACGCGGAAGAGCACGGCGATCTCGCGGGCCGGCACGCCCGAGCCGATGAGAGCGCGCGCCGCCCGCGCCACTCCCCGGGCCTCGGCCTGCTCGTCGTCGTACTCGGTGAAGGCGGGCTCCGGCCCGTCCTGACGCTGGGCGAGGAGGGTGAGCCGGTGGGGGGTCTTGGCCGCGTCGAGCACCCGGTTGGCCAGGGAGACGACCTGGGGGGTGGAGCGGTAGTCGCGGATCAGCCTGATCACGGGGGCGTCGGGGTACTCGACCGGAAAGCCGGTGAGGTAGCGGGGGGTCGCGCCGGTGAAGGAGTAGATCGTCTGGTTGGGGTCGCCGACCACGCACAGGTCGTCACGTCCGCCGAGCCAGGTGTCCAGGAGCAGCTTCTGCAGCGGGTTGACGTCCTGGTACTCGTCCACGACGAAGTGGCGGTACTGCCCGCGGATCAGCGCGGCCACCTCGTGGTGCTCGGTCATCACGGCGGCGGTGAGTTCGAGGACGGTCTCGAAGTCGATCTGGTTGCGCTCCCGGCGCAGCGTCTCGTAGGCGTCGTAGAGGCGGAAGACCTCCTCGGCGGGCACGGGCGGGACGCGACCGGCCTTCCGGGCCGCCTCGGCGTAGTCCTCGGGGCCGATCTGGGTGGCCTTGGCCCATTCGATCTCCGAGGCGATGTCACGCAGTTCGGAGCGGTCGGGGCTCTTTCTGAGGGCACGGCAGGCGTCGACGAGCAGGGGCAGCTTCGACTCGATCACCTTGGGCGGGGGGCCGCCGACGACGCGCGGCCAGAAGTAGGTGAGCTGGCGCAGCGCGGCGGCGTGGAAGGTGCGGGCCTGCACCCCCGGGGCGCCGAGCTGCCGCAGGCGCTGCCGAAGCTCCCCGGCGGCGCGTGTGGTGAACGTCACCGCGAGCACGCTCCGGGCGTCGACCACCCCGCCGCGGACCGCGTGGGCGATGCGGTGGGTGATCGCCCGTGTCTTTCCCGTGCCCGCCCCGGCGAGCACGCAGACCGGCCCTCGGACGGCCTCGGCCACCGCCCGCTGCTCGGGATCGAGTCCCGCCAGGACGTCGTCGGACTGCACGGAGACTCCTCACACACGGTTGAGCAGGCCGGACGGAAGGAGTCCTTCCGCCCGGTGGCCAAGCATCGTCCATTCTGGCAACATGCCGCCGTCAACCTATGTCGTTCGCCGAGATGCATAAAAAAGGTAGTTCCTCCACAATGGGTGCAAACTGAACCCTGGAGTTAAGGAAGAGGCCTGTGCGAACCGCGGTAACCGTGAGTGCTCTCGCCCTGGCGGCGTTGGTGATCGGCCCCGTGGCGCCCCATGCGTCTCTCGTGGCGTACGCCTCCTCGGCGGCCTCGCACTCCGGCGGCACGCCCCTCAGGCCGCTGAAGGCCGACCCCACCGCCGCCCCCGCCGCCCCCGCGCCCACGATTCCCGCACCCACGGCGACACCGAAGAAACCCTCCGCTCCGGACCCGGAGAAGGAGGACGATCCCGACGACGACCCCCTCCACGGCGTCGTCGTCGACACCGTGCCGTACGGTCCGCACACCCACCAGCGCATGGACGTCTGGCGCCACATGGACGGCCTGCGGCGGCCCGGTGTCTTCCTGATCCACGGCGGCTGGTGGTCGAGCGGCGACAAGAAGTACATGGCCGAGATCACCAGGAGCTACGCCGCGCAGGGCTACGCGGTCTTCAACCTCAACTACCGCCTCTCCCGCGACGCGCCCTGGCCGGCGCAGCGCAACGACGTGCTCGACGCCGTCACCACCGCCCGCAGGCACGCCGCGGCGTGGTCCTTCGACCCCAACGACTACGTGATCGTCGGCTTCTCCGCCGGGGGCCACCTGGCCGCCTCCGCCGGCACCTACGGGGACGGCCTGCCCGGCCTGCGCGGCGTGGTCGGCGTCTCCCCGGTGATCTCGCCCATGCTGGCCTACGTCGACGGCGCCGACACCTTCGACCTCAACCGGCGCAGGCTGCGCGAAGCCGCCATCCAGCTCGCCGGGGGCTGCGAGCCCGCCCGGTGCTCGAAGGTCTGGGCGAGCATGGAGGTCGCGCGGTACGCGAGCCGGGGCGACGTGCCGATGCTGACGCTGCACTCCCACGACGAGTTCGTGCCGGTCGAGCACAGCCTCCTGCTCAAGGAGCGCCTGCACCGGTTCGGCGTCAGCATGACGGTGGCCACCGAGCCCGGCTCCGGTCACAGCGCGCCGCTGTACCGGCTGCCGGGGGTGGCGGAGCGGATCCAGGACTGGATCGCCCGCAAACTGCTCTGACCTCAGGGAACAGACCGCTCCGGCCTCCGGGAAGACGAGCGGTCCTCGCCTTGTTGGCATGAGCGCCGAACATCTCACGAGGGGGTAGTCCACAGATGGCGCTGACGGTTTACACCACCACCTGGTGTGGTCCCTGCAGGCGGCTGAAGTCCCAGCTCACGCGGGAGGGGATCTCCTACCGGGAGGTCGACATCGAGCGCAACCCCGAGGCCGCGCGGTTCGTCATGAGCGTCAACGACGGCAACCAGACCGTGCCGACCGTGCTGTTCGAGGACGGCACGGCCGTCACCAACCCCTCGGTGATCGAGGTCAAGGCCCGGCTGAACGCCTGATCACCAGTCTCCGGCGAGCGGGCCGCCGTACCAGGTCTCGATCAGCCCGCGGGCGATCGAGACCTCGGACGGCAGGCGCACCTCGCCGCTCTTCAGGGCACAGCGCAGCTCCGCGCGGCCGAACCAGCGGGCCTCGGCGATCTCCTCGGGATCGAGGACGAACTCCGTGGAGACGGCCCGGGCGACGAAGCCGAGCATCAGGCTGCGCGGGAACGGCCAGGGCTGGCTGCCCAGATAGCGGGGGTCGGTGACGCGCACACCGACCTCCTCGGCCACCTCCCTGACGACGGCGTGCTCCAGCGACTCGCCCGGCTCCACGAACCCGGCGAGCACCGAGAACCTCCCCGGCTGCCACTGCGGCCCCCTGGCCAGCAGGCAACGGTCCTCGCCGTCGTGGACGAGCATGATCACCGCGGGGTCGACCCGGGGGAAGTGCTGGCTGCCGTCCCTGGGGCAGACCCTCATGTGCCCACCCGCGCGCACCTCGGTACGGCTCCCGCAGCGCGGGCAGAACTCGTGGGTGGCGTGCCAGGCCTCCAGCGCCACCGCGTAGACCAGCAGCCCGGCGTCCAGATCTCCCAGCAGCGCGGCCACCTGGCGCAGCCCCGTGACGACGGGCCGCCCCTCCGGCAGCGCGGCGAGGGCCAGCGGGGCGACGGTCCGCTCGGCCGTCTCCTCCGGCGAGGCCGTCACCGCGAAGTAGGCGACGCCCTCGGCGTCCACGCCGAGCAGGTAGCGCTCCCCCGCGGGCGCCTCGGCCGGGGAGACCGTGACCAGGCGGACCTCCTGCCCGCTGCGGCGGACCGGCGCCTGCCCGCCGCCGACCACCACGACCCGGGTGGCCGGGTCGGTCCACACCCGCTCGCACCACCGGGAGTCGCCGCGCAGCTGCGCCGAGCGGTCGATGGCGCCGCGCGCGAGCAGCAGCGGTCCCAGGAGTCCTGATGGTGGCGTGATCTCCACGTTGCCCCCGTCTTTAAGGCCGATTCGACATCTTATGCCGCGGAGCGGAGACGGTTTCCGCGTTCCCGCCATCCCGCCATCCCGCCGCCTCGCCGGCCCCGGCCCCGGCCCCGGCCCGGAGACGGGGACGGGGACGGAGACCGAGACCGGGACCGGGACCGGGACCGAGAACAAGGACGGCCGGAGGAAAGGAAAAAGGAGACGGCCCGGCGTGCCCCCGCACCGGGGATGCCGGATTCCCCTCTCCACACCGGAGAGGGACATATACGGTGAATACGCAATCACCTCAACGAGATGATCTCCGTACGGCTAGGATTTATCGAGTTAGGTTAGCCTTACCTGATATCGGGAGTCCCTGCCTTGCGGTTGTACCTCCTCGCGCTCAAGCCGACCGACTCGGTCACCGGCGGATTCCTTCCGGCCGCCCGCGCGCTGGGCTGCGACGTCACCATCCTGACCGACCGGCCGGAACACCATCTGGACACGGCGGCCGGGGTGACGGCCGAGGTGCTCCGCTGCGACGTCCGCGACGCCCGCGCGGTGATCGACGTCATCGCCCACCACCACACGCCGGACGCCGTCTTCTCCAACTCCGACCACCTCCAGGCGGAGACGGCCCTGGCCGCGGCCTACTTCGGCCTGCCCGGCAAGGACTGGCGCGCCTGCGTCACCGCCAAGAACAAGGCCCTGACCCGCCGGCGGCTGGCGGCGGCCGGCGTCGAGACCGTCCGCTGCGCGCGGCTCGCCCCCGACGACCCCGCCCCCCGCGACACGCCGTTCCCCGCCGTCGTCAAACCACGCGAGGGCGTCGCCAGCGAGGACGTCGTCCTGGTGCGGAACGAGCGCGAGCTCGCCACCGCCCTGCGGGAGATCCGCGGCCGACGGCCGGGGGAGGCGCTGGTGGTGGAGGAGTACCTCCCCGGCCCCCTGCACACCCTTGAGACCCTCGGCGACGGCCGGGGCGCGCCGGTGGTGCTGGGCGGCTTCCGGACCACGCTCGGGCCGCCGCCGTACTTCGTGGAGGAACGCCTCGACTGGGAGCCCCCACCGGCGCGGGAACACGTGCTGCGGGCGCTGGCGGCGCTGGGGGCGGGATTCGGCGCCTGCCACACCGAGTACGTCCTGACCCCCGCCGGGCCGCGGATCATCGAGATCAACTACCGGGTCATCGGCGACCACTGCGACTTCCTCCTCGGCGACCTGCTGGGAGTCCCCCTGTTCGAGCGCGTTCTCGGCGTCCACCTGGGGGCGCCGGCCGGGGAGGCGGGCGGCGTGGGAGGGCACGCCACCGCGCTGAGCCTGGTGGCCGACCGGCGGGGAACCGTGCTGGCGGCCCCCGGGACGGTCGAGCCCGCCCCCGGTGACCGGGTCAGGCTCTGGCACCGGCCGCTGCGCGCCGTGGGCGACCGGATCACCCCGGGCAACACCAACCGCGACTATCTGGGGATCGTCCGCGCGATCGGACCCGACCGGGCGAGCGTGGACGCGGCCGTCGGGGCCTTCACCGCCGGAAACCGGTGGGTGGTCGCGTGATCGGCGGCCGCGGGGGAAGCGGGCGGGAGCCGTACCTCGCCGCCCGGGTGCTGAACGCGCTCCTGCGCGAGAACTACGGCCACCTGGCCGGGCGGGTGACCCGGAGCAAGGACGGCGTCGCGCTGGTCCTGTCCGGCGGGCGGCGGGTGCGGCTCGTCGCGGGGGCGCTGTTCCAGGACTTCGTGGTGGCCCCGGAGGAGGCGCTCGGCCTGGAGGAGGTCCTGCGCACGCTGAAGGAGATCGCCGCGCCGGCCGACGCCGCCGGGGTGGAGGCGTTCGTCCGCGAGTGCCGGGAGGCCCTGCGCGCCCTCGACCTCCACGACGCCCACCGCGAGGAGGTCCTCACCCGGCTCCGCCGCGAGCCCCGCCCCGCGGCCTCCGCCTCCGCCCCGGGTCCCCCCTTCGAGCCCTCGGCGCGTTACGAGACGCTGGCGGCCTTCGTCGACCACCCGGTCTACCCGACCGCGCGCTGCCGGAGCGGGCTGTCGGACGACGACCTGACGGCGTACGCGCCGGAGTTCGCCCCCGCCTTCGAGCTGCGCTGGGCGGCCGTTCCCCGCGAGCGAGTGGCCGGCGCGGCGCTGCCCGGCGCCCCCCGCCTCCCCGAGGTCGGGCTGCCCTCCTCCCTCGCCGGCACCCACGTGCTGTTCCCGGTCCATCCGCTGACGGTGCCCCGGGTCGAGAGGATCCCCTGGGTGGTCGTGGGGCCCCGGGCGCGCCTCAAGGTCAGGCCGACACTGTCGATGCGCACGGTCGTCGTCGACCGCGGCACCCACCTGAAGCTGCCGCTGACCACCAGCACGCTCGGACTGCGCAACCGGCGGTCGATCAAACCGGACACGCTGGCAGACGGGGCACGGGCCGAGCTGCTGCTGCGCGAGATGCCGCACCCGGGGGTGTTCCTGGCCGACGAGCAGACCTACGCCCACGCCGGGCACGAGTACCTGGGCTGGCTCGTCCGCCGCCTCCCGCCGGGCGAGATCGTCCCGGTGGCGGCGCTGCTCGCCCCCCTGCCGGGCGGAGGGCTGGTCGTGGAGGAGCTCGCCGGGCGGTGGTACGGCGGCGACGTGACCCGCATGCTCCAGGAGTACCTCCGGCTGCTGTTCGGTTTCCACGTACGGCTCCTGGTCCGGTACGGCACCGCGCTGGAGACCCACCAGCAGAACCTCTCCCTGGTCCTCGGGACGGGCCCGCCCGCCCTGCTGGTCAAGGACAACGACGGGCTGCTGACCTCACCGGACCGGCTGCGGGCGGCGGGCCTCCCGGTGCCGGACTTCGCCGACCGGCGGATGCTCACCGACGACCCGCACGCGCTCGCCGACGTGTTCGTGACCATCACGCTCCACCTGGCCGCGGCGGCGGTGACGTTCGGCGCGCTGCCGGCCCGGCAGGCGGCCCGGCTGGTCCGCGACGCGCTGGTGACGGCGCTGGACGAGCACGGGGACGACCCGATGGCCCGCCTGCTGCGGGCCAGGACCCTCGACGCCGCCCGCCTGGTCGGCAAGTCGATGATCACCGCCGGGACGCTCGTGGACACGTCACGCACCGGGGCACGCGATGTGAACAAGTTCTACGGCACGAGCGGCCCCAACTACCTGCGTCAGTTCCTCAAGGCCGCCGGGGGCGCGATCGCGCGGGGGACGTCGTGACCGGTCTCGCGCTCGGCCCCTCCCCCGCGGCCGTCGCCGAGGAGGCGTCGCTGGCGGCCCTGCTGCGCTGCTGCGTCAGGGAGGTGGCCGGGCCCCGCGGGCAGGTGTGGCAGGCCGAGCCGTACGTGCTGCTGCGGGTGGCGGGCACCCTGCTGCGGGTCCGGACGCACGGCGGGCTCGCGCTGCGCTTCGAGGGGCGCCCCGAGTGGCTGGAGCGCGGTCGCTGGCGGCCGCTGTCGGCCGACCGGCTGGTCGGGCTGGTGGAGAGCGAGCTCGGCGGGGCCAACGAGGAGTTCGCGGCCCAGGTGAGGACGAGCCGGCAGGTCATGACGGAGCTGCTCGCGGCCCGGCGGGACGCCTCGCCGCCCGCCGATCCGTGGCTGGCCTCGGAGCAGGCGCTGGTCCTGGGCCACCCGTTCCACCCCACCCCCAAGGCACGTGAGGGCGCCGGCTGGCTGCGCTACGCCCCCGAGGCGCACGCGCGCTTCCCGCTGAGACTGCTCGGGGTCCGCCGCGACGTGCTGGCCGAGGCGGGCGAGACCGGGACGCTCGACGGGCTCGGCCCCGCCCCGGACGGCTACGCGACGCTCCCGGCGCACCCGTGGCAGCTCGACCTGCTCGCGGCGGACCTCGCCGCGCCGCTGGCCGACGGGCGGCTGATCGACCTGGGCTCCGCCCCGCGCACGGCGGTTCCCACCTCGTCGGTGCGCACGGTCTACGAGCCGGCGATCGACCGGTGCCTGAAGTTCAGCCTGGACGTGCGGATCACCAACTGCGTCAGGAAGAACTCCTGGTACGAGCTGGCGGGCGCGGTGGAGCTGTCCCGGCGCCTGGTGCCGGTGTTCGAGAGCCTGTCGGCCCGGTTCCCCGGCACCCGCTGGCTCCCCGAGCCCGGCTACCGCTCCGCGGCCCTGGGCACCCGGCTCCTGGAGGGGCTCGGCGTGATCATCCGGACGAGCCCCTGGTCGGTCTGCCGGCCCGGGGTGACCCCGCTGCTGAGCGGGGCCCTGACCGCCTTCGGCCGCCCTCCGGCCGACCCGGTGCGCTGGTGGCGCGCCTACGTGGAGCGCGTCGCGCTCCCGGTGCTCGACGCCTACCTGGAGCACGGTGTGGTGCTGGAGCCCCACCTGCAGAACGTCCTGATCGGGATGGACCCGTCGGGGCTGCCGGTGGAGGCGATCTTCCGCGACCTGGAGGGCACCAAGCTCGTCGCCGGGCGCCACGACCTGTCGGCGCTGCCGGGCCGGGTCGCCGAGGCCCTGACCTACGACCCCGGCGCCGGCTGGGACAGGGTGGTCTACTGCCTGATGGTCAACCACCTCGCCGAAATCGCCGCCTCCCTCGCCGGGCCCGGCCCGACGCGGGAGCTGTGGGAGGCGGCCGGGGAGGTGCTGGCCGGGTACGCCCGCTCCCGCGGATGGCCGCGCCCGCTGTCGGACCTGCTGGCCGGGGCCCCTCTGCCCGCCAAGGCCAACCTGTCGGTCCGGTGGACGCGCTCGGCCGACCGCTGCGCCGGTTACGTCCCGGTGGCCAACCCTCTGGCCCCGCTGGACCCTCTGCCCTCCCCCGTCTTCTCGCCGGTGCCGCCGTGAGCTCAGGCCGCCCGGCCGCGCACCGCCCCCACCATGTGCCGCCCGACCAGCGGCCAGAGCAGCACCAGAAGGATGACGGCGTAGATCAGGTAGGAGACGGGTCCCCCCAGCAGCCCGGACAGGTCGCCGCCCGACAGTTGCAGCGAGCGGCGGCCCTGGAGTTCGGCGCGCGGGCCGAGGATGACCCCCACGATGAGCGGCAGCACCGGAAGCCCGAACCGCCGCATCGCGAACCCCAGCGCCCCCAGCACCAGCAGCAGGAACAGGTCGAAGGGCTGGGCGTTGACCGCGTAAGCGCCCATGGAGGCGAAGAACAGGATGCCCGCGTACAGGTAGGGGCGCGGGATGCGCAGGAGTTTCGCCCAGGCCGGCGCGAGCGGCAGGTTGAGGACGAGCAGCAGCAGGTTGCCGACGAACAGGCTGGCGATCAGCGTCCAGACCAGGTCCGGTTCGCGCTGGAACAGCAGCGGGCCCGGCTGGATGCCGTACGACTCGAACGCCGCGAGCATCACCGCGGCGACCGCGTTCGTCGGCAGCCCGATGGCCAGCATGGGCACCAGCGTGCCGGCCGCCGAGGCGTTGTTCGCCGCCTCCGGCCCGGCCACCCCCTCGATCGCGCCCTTGCCGAACTGCTCGGGGTGCCGTGAGAGCCTCTTCTCCGCCAGGTAGGACAGGAAGGTGGGGATCTCCGCGCCCCCGGCCGGCAGCGCCCCGAACGGGAAGCCGAGCGCGGTGCCGCGCAGCCACGGCTTCCAGGACCGTCCCCAGTCGTCCCGCCCCATCCAGGGCTGGCCGACGGGGATCACCTCCCCCTTGCTCCGCCGCAGGTGCGCGGCGACCCAGAGGGCCTCTCCGACGGCGAAGATGCCCACCGCCACGACGACCACGTCGACGCCGTCGGCCAGCTGCGGGACGCCGAGCGTGAGCCGCTGCTGCCCGGTCACCGCGTCGATGCCGATCACACCGATCACCAGGCCGAGCAGCAGCGAGGCGAACCCCCGCACGCGCGAGGCGCCCAGCACCGCGCTGACCGCGACGAAGGCCAGCATCATGATCGCGAAGTAGTCGGGCGCGCCCAGGCTGATCGCGAACGTCACCACGACCGGCGCCACCAGCACCAGCAGCAGGGTGCCGATCGTGCCCGCGATGAACGAGCCGATCGCCGCGGTCGCGAGCGCCTGCGCCGCCCTGCCCGCCTTGGCCATCTTGTTGCCCTCGATCGCGGTGACGACGGAGGACGACTCACCGGGCGTGTTGAGCAGGATCGAGGTGGTGGAGCCGCCGTACATGCCGCCGTAGTAGATGCCGGCGAACATGATGAAGGCCTGTGTCGGCTCCATGCCGTACGTCACCGGCAGCAGCAGGGCCACCGTCATCGCCGGGCCGATGCCGGGCAGCACGCCGACACCGGTGCCGATGACGACGCCGACCAGCGCCACCAGCAGGTTGAGGGGGGTCACGACGTGGGCGAACCCCCCCAGCAGGTGGCCGAGGGCATCCATCACAACACTCCCTGCAGTACACCGGCCGGCAGGTTGACGCCCAGGCCGATGGCGAACGTGTAGAAGGTGATCAGCGACAGCGCCACCGCGATCACCAGGCCGCGGACGTGGTGCCGGTTGCCGAGCGCGAAGGCCGCCCCCCAGAACAGCAGGGTTCCGCTGATCACCCAGCCGAGCGGCTCGATCAGCACCGCGTTGACGGCGAAGGCGGCCGCGAGCAGCGCCACCGTGCGCCAGTCGATCCGCGTCGACAGGTCGATGTCCTCCCCGCCCTCCTGCTCACCCTGGCCGCCCCGCGCGACGTCGAGCGCGTACAGCGCCGCGACCACCAGGAGCAGCGCCCCCAGGATCACCGGCAGCGGGCGCGGCCCGACCGGGTCGCCGCCCGTCAGGCGGGTGATCCGCAGGGCGTCGGCGATCACCAGGAGGCCCACCAGGGCGAGGAAGGCGCACAGGCCGTACTGCGCGCGGTCCCCGCCCCGGGAGGACTCCCGGACGTCGGTGACGGGCTTCTCCTCGACCCGCACGGTCAGGCCAGCCCGAGCTGGTTCAGGATCTCGGCGACGACCTTGTCCTGGTCGGCGAGGTAGGCCCCGAAGCGGTCACCGGCGAGGAACGCGTCGCTCCAGCCGCGTCTGGCCAGCTCGGCCTTCCACTGCTCGGAGTCGTGCAGCCTCGTCAGGGCCTCGATCCAGGCCCTCTTGTCGGTCTCGGCGATCCCCGGCGGGGCGACGATGCCCCGCCAGTTGGTGAAGGTGAAGTCGATGCCCGCCGACTTCAGGGTCGGGACGGCCTTGAGCACGCCGATCGGCTCGTCGCTGGTCACCGCGAGCACCCGCACCTGGCCGGCCTCGACCTGGTCGAGGAACTCCCCGTAGCCGCTGGCGCCGAAGGCGACCTTGTTTCCGAGGATCGCCGGCAGCAGCTCGCCACCGCCGTCGTAGGAGACGAAGTTCACCTCCCTGGGGTCGATGCCCACCGTCTTGGCCAGCTGCATCGGCAGCAGGTGGTCCGGACCGCCGGGCGAGGAGCCGCCGCCGACGGTGATCTTCTTCGGGTTCTTCCTCCAGGCGGTGACGAGGTCGTTGATCGACTTGTACGGCGAGTCCTTCGACACGACGATCGCGCCGGCCTCCTCGATCAGCCGGGCGAGGGGAGTGGTCTGGGTGAGGGTCGCCTTCGACTTGGAGGTGTGCGAGGCGCCGACGACGCCGAGACCCATCTGCATCGCGAGTTTGCCGTTGCCCGCCTCGTTCACCGTGCGCTGCAGGCCGACCGTGCCGCCCGCCCCCGGCAGGTTGAACACCTGGACGCCGGAGGCGATCTTGACGTCGTCCATCACCTTGGCGACGGTGCGGGCGGTGGTGTCATACCCGCCGCCGGGGGTGTTGGGCACCATGATGCGCAGTCCCGTGAGGAGTTGCCCGCCGCCCTCGGCGCGGGCCGCCTCCTTCGGCGCGGTGGCCCCGCAGGCGCCGACCGCGAACATCGACACGACGGCCAGCGCGCCGAGCCACGTGGTGATCGAGGTTCTCACAATTGGTCTCTTTCGCTTTGCAGGATTCCGGCGCCATGATTGTGACGACGCGGCGAGTCCCCCGTCTGCCTTGTGTGACCAGCGAAGATTGAGTTAATTGTGGTCGTAACGTTCCATCGCCACACCCTGGCGGGCGAGCTGTTGGTACTACAGTTCGCCATCGTCGTGGTCGTGCTGATCGTCGTCGGCGGGCTCTCACTGGCGCAGTCGGCGGCGGCGTTCGATCAGGTCGAGGGGCGCCGCGTGACGGCCCTGGCCGAGCAGATCGCCGGCAACCCCCTGGTGCGCAGCCAGCTCGGCCGGCCTCGGCCGGGCGAGACGATCGCCCCGCTCGTCCAGACGACGCTGACCCAGTCCGGCGTCACCTCCGTGACGATCGCGAACGCCAGCGACAAGATCGTCAGCTCCACCAACCCCACCCTGGTCGGGACGCAACTGCCCCTGGGCGACCCGGGCGTCGCCGCCGGCCGGGGCTGGTCGGGGAAACTGACCCTGGACCACTCCCGGGAGCTGGTGGCCCAGGTCCCCGTGCTCGGGGCCGCCCGGGGCAACCTCGGCCGGCACCTCGGCACGGTGATGATCGGCAACGCCTTCCCCACCGTCTGGCAGCGGCTGGTCGGCGCCTCGTCCTACCTGCTCACCTACCTCGGCATCGCCACCACCCTCGGCCTGGCCGGGTCACTGCTGCTGGCCCGGCGGATCAAGCGCCAGACCCTCGGCATGGAGCCGCGTGAGATCGCCGGTCTCGCCGAGCACCGTGAGGCGATGCTGTACGGCATCGCGGAGGGCGTGGTCGCGCTCGACCCGCACCTGCGACTCACCCTGGTGAACGCCGTCGGCCGCAAACTGCTCGACCTGCCCGAGCAGTGCGTCGGGATGAGCCTCGCGGACCTGGGGATCAGGGGCAGGCTCTACGACGTACTGGCGGGGGCGGACGGCGGTGCGGCCAAGGCCCGTGACAAGATCGTCATACGCCGGGGCCGGGTGCTGGTGATGAACCGGATGAGCGTCACCAAGGACGGCCTCCGGCTCGGCTCGGTGACGACACTGCGCGACCGCACCGAGCTGGCCCAGCTGGAGCGCGAGCTCGGCTCGTTCCGCAGCTCCACCGAGCTGCTCCGCGCCCAGGCGCACGAGTTCGCCAACCAGCTGCACATCATCTCCGGCCTGATCCAGGTGGGGGAGCACGACGAGGTGGTCCGCTATATCCGCACGTTGAGAAAGCACCGCGAATCGCTCGACCTGACCCTGAGCAGCCAGGTCCGCGACACGGCCGTCGCCGCGCTGCTGCTGGCGAAGTCCTCCCTCGCCGCCGAACGCAAGGTCCAGCTGAGGGTCTCCCACCGCACGGCCCTCGACCGGCTGGGCGCGGCGGACTCGGCGGACGTGGCGACGGTGATCGGCAATCTGGTCGACAACGCGGTGGACGCCGCCGCGGCCGACATCGGCGAGGGCGGCGCGTGGGTGGAGGTCGAGCTGCGGCAGGACGCGACCACCGTGGAGATCGTGGTGCGCGACTCCGGCCCCGGGGTGGCCCCCGAGCTCGCCCAGGAGGTGTTCACCCGCGGTTTCACCACCAAAGCGGCCCAGGAGGGCGAGCGCGGCATCGGACTGGCGCTCACCCAGCTCGTGTGCAGACGTCACAGCGGAGAGGTCTCGGTCTCCAACACCCCCGAGGGGGCCGTGTTCACCGCGCGGATGCTGGTCGGTCAGACGCCTGACGAAACGGAGGAACCCCAATGATCGATGTTCTTGTCGTTGACGACGACTTCATGGTGGCACGGATCAACCACGGGTTCGTCAACCGCATCAAGGGCTTCCATGTCGTCGGCACGGCGCACACCGGCGAGCAGACGCTGAAGGCCGTGGCGGAGTTCCGCCCGGACCTGGTGCTGCTCGACCTGTACCTGCCCGACACCTTCGGCCTGGACGTCATCACCCGGTTGCGGGCCGCCGGACACAACTGCGACATCCTGGTGATCAGCGCCGCCCGGGAGGTCGAGACGGTCCGCGGCGCCGCCCAGCGGGGCGTGGTCAACTACCTGCTCAAACCGTTCGACTTCGACGACCTGCGCCTCCGGCTCGAACAGTACGCCGTCCAGCGCAACGACCACATGCGCACGACGACGGTCAGCGGCCAGGCGGACGTGGACCGGGTGCTCACCAGGAACCCCTCCCGGGCGGCCTTCGCCAGGCTGCCCAAGGGCATGAGCACGGAGACCGCGACGCTGGTCGAGCGCACGCTGCGCGCCACCGAGGGGACGCTGTCGGCCGCCGAGTGCGCGGCCCGGGTCGGCATCTCCCGCGTCAGCGCGCGCCGCTACCTGGAACACCTCCACGCCGCCGGCCGTGCGCAGGTCTCCCTGCGCTACGGCACCGCCGGCCGCCCCGAACGCCGCTACCGCTGGTTCGCCTGACCCGGACGGCGCCCCTCGCGCACCGTCTCCCCTGCGAAGTCGGGATCGTACGGCACCGGCTCGCCGGCGGCGATCTCTGCCATGTCACCCGGCGAGGGGAACCGACTCGATCAGCGCGATCAGGCCGCGTTCGCCGAGGAGGTCGGCCGGGCGGACCGTCTCGTTGAGACGGACGTAGTGGAAGGCGGCGCTCACCGTCTCCAGGGGGACCCCGGCCAGGTGGGACCAGGCCAGGCGGTAGGCCGCGAGCTGTACGGCGGCGGCGGTCTCCGCCCTGCCCGAGGGGCGGCGGCCGGTCTTCCAGTCGACGACCTCGTAACCGCCGCCGGGGGTGCGGAACACCGCGTCCATCCGGCCCCGGACCATCCGGTCGGCGATCATCGTCTCGAACGGGACCTCGACGTCCAGCGGCTCCCGGTCGGCCCACTCGCTCTCCTCGAACCGGGCACGCAGTTCGTCGAGGTCGGCGCCGGCCGTCTCGACGTCGTCGGACGCGCCGGGCAGGTCGAGCTCGTCGATCAGCCGCTGCTGTCCCCAGCGGGACTCCAGCCAGCCGTGGAACGAGGTGCCGCGGCGGGCCGGCGGGGTGGGCCTGCCGGGAAGCGGCCGGCGGATCCGGCGGGCCAGGGCCTCGGGGTCGGCGGCCAGGGCGACGAGGGACGACACGGTCAGGTGGGTGGGCAGCGGCACCCGGCCGCCACCGTGCCGCCGGTTCAGCTCCCGCTCCCTGAGCAGAAGCTCGGTGTCCCGCTCCCAGGCCCTGGCCCGCTCCCTGTCCCACCCGCGCAGCTCGGAGCCCGCGTCGCTCCGGACCGCCTCGTCCCCCTTCCGCGCCGTTCCCTCCGGCCCGGCCGCCTCCTGAGCCGCCGCCTCCTCCCCGGCCGCCGCGTGGGCGGCGAGGGCGGACTCGACCATGGTGGCCCCGTCGACAACGGCCTCGTAGCGCAGGCCCTCCGGGGTGACCGGCCAGACCGACTCGGCGGGGTCGGCGAGAAGGGGGTTGACGGCGCCCTCCTCGATCTCGGGGACCCAGGCCTCCACCCGGCCGCAGGTCTCACGGATCTCCAGCAGGAAGCCGGAGGGCTCAAGGGGCCGGGAGGAGGTGCCCCAGCGGTAGCCGGAGGCGATCAGGAGGTAGTGGGCGCGGGTGACGGCGACGTAGGCCAGGCGGCGCTCCTCCATCAGGTCGCGCTCGCGGCAGCGCTCGTCGAACTCGGCCAGCTCGTCCTTGGACAGCCCGGTCAGGGCGGGCAGATCGGAGGCGTCGCCCCGCAGGGGGTAGGGCAGCTTGCGGGCGTTCTCCGTCCACTTGGAGCTGGCGACCGGACGTGCGGGGAACATCGTGCCGACGGTGAGCGCCCCGGACCGGGAGAGCGCCTGGGACATGCCGGGCACCACGACGACCGGCCACTCCAGGCCCTTGGAGGCGTGGACCGTCATCAGCTTCACGCTGTTGCTCTCTCCCACCCGGCCGGCGTCCAGGCCGTTCTCCTCCTCGTCCGCCGCCTTCAGGAACGCCAGGAACGCTCCCAGCGTCGGGTCCTCCGCGTCACCGGAGAACCGGGTGGCGGCGTCCAGGAAGGCGTCCAGATCCGCGCGCGCGGCGAACACTCCGGCCGCCGTCCCCCTGGCCGCCACCTCGACGTCAAGGCCCAGCCTGCGCTCGACCTCGATGATCAGGTCGGGGAGCGGCTGGCCGGTGTGGGCGCGCAGGGCCCGCAACTCCTGCGCCATGGCGACCAGGCGCACCCGGGCCAGGGGGGAGAGCAGGTCCTGCCACTCGGGGCGCTCGGGCAGCTCGTCGAGGGCGTCGACCAGGCTGCCGCGCTCCTCGGTCAGGTCCGTGACGACCTCCTCCAGCGGGTCGGCCGTGTCCGAGGGGGCCTTGCGGGTCTCACGGTTCAGCTCACGCGCCCGCTCCCCCAGCTCCTTCAGGTCGGCCGGGCCGATCCGCCATCGGGGGCCGGACAGCAGGCGGACCAGGGCGTCCCCGGCCGTCGGATCGTAGATCACCCGCAGGGTGGCGACGATGTCGGCGACCTCGGGCACGGTCAGCAGGCCGCCCAGGCCGACCACCTCGACCGGGACGCCCCGGGCCTCCAGCGCCCGGCGCAGCGCGGGAAACTGGGAGCGCTTGCGGGCCAGGATCGCCACGTCGTGGGGTTGCAGGCACTGCGGGCCGCCCCACGCGCTCTGCCTGGCCTTCCTGCGCTCGCCGTCCCCCCAGGGCATGCCGTCCGGCGCGCTCTCGCTCCCCAGCAGGCCGGCGATCCTTTCGGCGACCCACCCGGCCTCGTCGTCGGCGGTCTCGTGGAAGGCGCACACCACCCTGCCGCGTTCGACGCGGTTGCCGCCGGGCACCAGCACCGGCACCTCTTTCGCCTCCATCCGCAGCGGGATCTGCACCCGGGCCGCGACGTCCAGTACGGCGTCGCCGTTGCGGAAGCTGACCGACAGCCGGCGGACGGGGGCGAGCTCGCCCGAGGCGGTCCTGAAGTCACGGGGAAAGCGGGTGAGGTTTCCCGACGAGGCGCCGCGCCAGCCGTAGATGGACTGGCAGGGGTCGCCCACCGCCGTCACCGGGTGACCGCCGCCGAACAGCGAGCGCAGCAGGACGAGCTGGGCGTGGCTGGTGTCCTGGTACTCGTCGAGCAGGACGACGGCGAACCTGCCCCGCTCGATCTCACCGACCTCCGGATGCCCGGCCGCGATCCGGGCGGCCAGCGCCATCTGGTCACCGTGGTCGACGACCTCCCGGGCGCGCTTGAGCCGCCGGTAGCTTTCGACCAGGGGCAGCAGCTGCTCTCTGGCCCGCTGCGTGGCCAGGGGCCTGCGCTGGGCGAGGGTGGACGGGCCGGGGAGCGCGGCGTGGCGCTCGGTGAGCCAGGCCCCCACCTCGCGCACGTCCTGGGGGGTGCGCAGGTGCTCCGACAGCTCCCCCGCCAGTTCGAGTACCGCCCGGGTGACGGTGGCCGGCCCCCACTCGACCTGCTCCATCGGCCCGTCGTAGCCGCTGACCACCCGTCCTGCCAGCTGCCAGGAGACGGCCGGGCCGATCAGGCGCATGGTGGGCTCCAGGCCCTCGCGCAGGGCGTGGTCGGTGACCAGCCGGGCGGCGTAGGAGTGGTAGGTCGAGATGGCCGGCTCGCCCTCCAGCAGGTCGGCGGGGACCTGCTCGGCCGCGACCAGGCCGTTGAGCCGCTCGCGGACGCGGACGGACAGCTCACCGGCGGCCTTCCTGGTGAAGGTGAGGCCGAGCACCTGGTCGGGGCGGACCAGGCCGTTGGCCACCAGCCAGACGACCCGGCCCGCCATCGTCTCGCTCTTGCCCGACCCGGCTCCGGCGACCACCACCATGGGTTCGAGCCCCGCCTCGATCACCTCGGCCTGCTCGGGGGTGGGGGGCAGGACGCCGAGCTTGGCGGCGAGCAGGCCGGGGCTCAGCACACCTGGTCTCCGTTCTTGCTGACCGGGCAGCTCGCCCGCACCGCGCAGGTGCGGCACCCGTCGTTGACCTTGGCCTGGAAGAACGGCCCCGACATGCCCAGCGCCACGGTGTCGACCATGTCACGGGCCCAGCCGGGGTCGGCGTCCTCCGACAGGGGCGGCTGGGCCTGCTCCTTGGCGTTCTTCCCGCCGGCGTCGCCCACCTGGACCAGCGCCGCGCCGCCCGGCTCGGTCAGGCCGTGCCGCTGGAAGGCGCCGAGCAGCGTGGCGAGCTGGTAGACGCCGAGCTGGGGGTGGCGTTCGAGTTCGGCGTCCTTCGGGCCGTTCTTCCCGGTCTTGATGTCGATGATCATCGCCCGGCCCTCACCGTCGCGTTCGACCCGGTCCACCCGGCCCCTGATCTGCACGCCCTCGGAGACCGTGGCGGTGAACGCCTCCTCCAGCGCGACCAGTTCCCTGGGGTTCTCCCGGTGCCAGTGGAGGAACTTGGAGATCATCTCCTCGGCGACCCCGCGCTGCCTGCGGTTGTACCAGACGCCGCCGAAGTCGAGCTCGTGCCAGACGTCGTCGAGGCGTTTGCCGAGGGTCTCCTCGGTGGGCATGCCGGTGGCGGCCAGCACGGCCAGCGCGTGGACGACCGTGCCCAGCCCCCGGGCCACGTCGGTGCCGCCGGCGCCGACGGAGGTCTCAAGCAGCCAGCGCAGGCCGCACTTGGTGAAGCTCTCCACCGCCGAGGGCGAGACGCGCACGACGCCGTCGGGCCAGCTCAGCGGGCGGTCGTCGGAGATCGGCGTGAGGGCGTACCAGTCGTTGGGGTGGGCGCCGGGGACCCCGGCGGCGGCGAGCCTGGCCAGGTGCCCCGCGGCGGCCTCGCGGAGCGCGTCGGGCCGGGTCGGGTCGCAGGCCGCCGAACGCAGGTCCGCCACCAGGGCCGGCATGCTCAGCCAGCGGGAACGCTCGTCGACCGCCTCCTGGCCCGTCTCCCCCGGCAGCAGCTCGGCGAGGAACCGGGAGGGGCGCTCCTCGGTGTCGTCCCCGCCCACGGCGGTGACGACGAGCCGCTTCTTTGCCCTGGTCGCCGCCACGTAGAACAGGCGGCGCTCCTCGGCCAGGAGCTGGGAGGCCAGCGCCGCGGAGACGGCCGAGGGGTTCTCGTGCTCGGAGCCCGCCGCCCTGGCGACCATGTCGTCGGTGCCGAGCAGGGAGCCGCGCAGCCGCAGATCGGGCCAGACCCCCTCCTGGACCCCGGCGACGACCACGACGTCCCACTCCAGGCCCTTGGCGCGGTGGGCGGTCACGACCCGCACCGCCTCTCCGTCGGGGGCGCGCTCGGCCAGGGAGTCTCCGGGGATCTCCTGGGCGACGAGGTCCTCCGCGAACACCTCGACACCCGCGTGCGGCAGCCGGTCCACGAACCTCGCGGCATGGTCGAACAGCGACACCACCGCGTCGAGGTCGCGGTCGGCCATGGTGCCCCTGAACCCGCCCGCGGCGCTCGTCTCGGCCCATCTGCGCGCCAGCCCGGTGGCGTCCCACACGGCCCACAGCACCTCCTCGGCGGTGCCGCCCCGCCGTACGACCTCGGTGGCGGCGGCGATGAGGCCGGCCAGGCGTTCGGCGGGCAGCGCCACGTGCGGCTCCACCCGGACCAGCTCCCGGGCGTCCTTCAGCGCCGCGATCAGCAGCTCGCCCGACGAGCGCGGCCCGGAGGTCTCCCGTTCGCCGAGATCGTCCGGGTCGTGCCCCTCGGAGCCGGCCACGGCCTCGTGCTCGGCGATGCGCAGGGCCCGGCGCAGGCGGCGTACGCCGATCATGTCGGTGCCGCCGAGCGCCCCGGTGAGCAGTTCCTCGGCCAGCGCCTCGTCCAGGATCTCCGGGTGGAGGGCGACCTGGATCAGTCTGATCAGCGGGCGCACGCCCGGCTCCTGGAACAGCGGCAGCTCTCCGGCGCCGATCACCACCGGCACCCCCGCCTTGACCAGGGCCCGGCGCAGCGGCGGCATCTGCCGCGAGGCCGACCGCACGAGCACCGCCATCCGCGACCACGGGACGCCGTCGAGCAGGTGGGCCCGGCGCAGCGTGTCGGCCACCAGCGCCGCCTCCTGCGTGGCGCCGTCGGCCACCAGCACCCGCACCTCTCCGGGCTCGGCGTCCGCCAGGGCCCGCAGCTCCCGGTGCCCGGCGGCCCCGGGCGGCACGGGCAGGCGGGCGGTGAGGCGGCGGGAGGCCCTCAGCAGCTCGGGACCGCTGCGGCGGCAGACGCGCAGCGCCACGACGGGGGCCTTCCCGCCGTCGGACCGGCGGAACCTGTCGGGAAACTCCATGATCCCGCGTACGTCGGCGCCGCGGAAGCCGTAGATCGACTGGTCGGGGTCGCCGACCGCGACGAGGTCGCGTCCCTCGCCCGCCAGATGCCTGAGCAGGGCCTCCTGGGCGGGGTCGGTGTCCTGGTACTCGTCGACGAACACGGCGTCGTGGGCCGAGCGTTCGCGCAGCCGTACCTCGGGGTCGGCGAGCAGCGCGGCGGCGGCGCGGACGAGCTCCGCGTAGTCGAGCACCGGCTCCGGGTTCAGGTCGAACCTGGCGTGGTAGCGGTCGGCGAACCGGCCCGCGGCCACCCAGTCGGCGCGTCCGTGGCGGCGGCCCAGCTCGACGAGGCCGTCGCCGTCGAGGCCGCGTTCGGCGGCCCGGGACATGAAGTCGCGGAGCTCCTGGGCGAACCCCCGGGTCTTGAGCGCCTCGCGCATCTCCTCCGGCCAGTGGGGGGCCCCGTCCTCCAGCTCGCCGTGGAGCAGACGGCGGACCTCCAGGAGCTGCTCGGGCGCGGTGAGCACCCGGGGCGGCGGCTTGCCCGCCAGGACGGCCTCGCGGCGCAGCAGCGCGTAGGCGTACCCGTGAAAGGTCAGCGCGAGGGGGGTGCGGGTGGTGCGGCGCATCCGGGCGGTGATCCGCCCACGCAGTTCCTCGGCGGCCTTGCGGCTGTAGGTGAGGACCAGCAGCCGTTCGGGATCCGCCGCGCGGCGCCGGACGCGCTCCACGACGGCCTCCACGATCGTGGTGGTCTTGCCCGTGCCCGGCCCGGCGAGGACGAGCAGCGGCCCCCCCTCGTGAGCCACGACCGCCCGTTGACGCTCGTCAAGCGCGGGGGCAACGGCTCTCCCCGCACTCGCATGACGCACCAACCGCCAATCCCGACCACTCACAACTCGTCATTCCACCAGATCCCGGGCGATGATCGTGCCGAGTCGGCGGGGGACGGCATGGCGGGGCGCGAGCCCCGGCCGGTCGCGAGGCGGGTGAACCGGCCGGTCACCGGCACCCGCCGGGAACCGGCGGGACGCCGCGCGGGGCGAGGCCAGGAGACGAAAGGGGGCGGGGGGTGACGGGGGTCAGGAGACGAAGACGTGGTCGACCAGCCGCGCGGCGGACTTGCCGTCCTCGTGGGGGGCGTACAGGCTCCGGAACCGTTCGTAGCGCCCGGCGTGGGCGGCGGCCACCTCGTCGATCGCCCCGATCGCCTCGATCGCCTCGGCGCCGGTGGACAGCAGCGGGCCGGGGGCCTCGGCGGCCAGGTCCAGGTAGAGGCCGCGCTTGGAGGAGTACCGCTGGAGGTCGTGGGCCAGGAGGAGGACGGGCCGGCCGGTGGCGACGAAGTCGAACATGATGGAGGAGTAGTCGGTGATCAGCACGTCGGTGACCAGCAGCAGCTCCGTCACATCCGGATAGGTCGTGACGTCGAGGCCGAGCCCGGCGGGCACGTTGGGCATCGCCTGCATGGGGTGCGCCCTGACCAGGAACTCGTGGCCGGCGCCGAACGCCCGCCGGGCCTCGGCCAGGTCCAGCCGGAGCGAGGCGTTCCTGCGGTCGTAGTCGCGGAACGTCGGGGCGTAGAGGACCAGCGTCACGTCCTCGGCGACCCCGAGCCTGCGGCGCACCTCGGCGGCCCGCTGGTCGCGGTCGGGGGCCGCGAACAGGTCGTTGCGGGGGTTGCCGCACTCCAGGACCCTGCCCTGATAGCCGAAGGCCCGGCGCAGCACGGGGGTCGCCCACGGACTCTGCGAGACCAGCAGGTCCCAGTTGCGCACCTCGGCGGCCTGCCGGTGCCAGGCGGGCGGGCGAGGGTCGCGGGACATGTACGACAGGTCGTTGCCCATCTTCTTGAGCGGGCTGCCGTGCCAGGTCTGCACGACCGTCTGCTCCTCGCGCGCCCGAAACCACGGCGGCAGGAACCCGTTGGTGACCACGTACCGCGAGCGCGCGAGCGCCGCGTGGTACTCACGGCTGCCCGCCCTGACCACGGTCGGCGCGGCGCCCCGCCCGAGTCCGAGCTCGGCCGGCCCCGGCGGCACGAACGCGCCGTCCTTGACCACCCAGATGTGTTCGCGCTCGTCGTCCCGGCGCAGCCGCTCCTCGTAGATCGCCCGGACGTTGCCCTCGTAGCGCCGGCCGTCGTAGGCGATGTAGACGGTCGCCTCATCGAGCTCGCGGGTCCGTTCGGCCGGGTAGAACGAGCGTTGCAGGGCGTACAGGCCCCCGGCGCCCCGCTCGTCGTCGGGCCGGTCCTCGGCGACGGTGAGCACCGGCACGTCGAACCGGGTGGACAGCAGGCGGTACCGGCGGCCGTCGCGGAGCCGGGGGTTCTCGTCCAGCGAGCCGAGGGCGGCGTGGTCGACGCGGAGCGGCACGGTCTCCCCCGAGGGGATGCGGACCGTCATGCTCCAGGTCCCCGAGCCCAGCGGCGCGGTCTGCCCGAAGCGGGGCATGGCGAAGGGCGCGAACCGCGCCGAGAAGCGGTCTCCGGCGTGCTCCAGGGCCACGGTGTGGACGAGACCGCCGCGGTGCCTGAGCACCAGCTCGGCCGGCCTCGGGCCGGGGTAGGAGCCCTCCAGGGTGAGCGTGCCGTCCTCGCCCCAGGTCGCCGCCGAGACGACCGGGCGGATCCGGTGCGCCGAGACGATCACGCGGCCCCGCCGGTCGCCCAGCACCGTGATCTCCCTGTCGCCGACGACCAGGCGGCTCTCCTCGGCGGCGCCGAGCATGACCGGCGCCGCCGGATCGCCCTTGGGCTCGACCCAGAGCCTGCCTCCGTCGCGCTCCTGCAGCAGCGCGGGCACGGCGAGCGGCACGACGACCGTGGTGCCTCCCTCGACGCGGGTGAACTCGGCGGACATCCGGTGGCCGTCCAGCCGCGCGTGCCCCCTGTCCTCTTCCCTGCCCGGCACGAACACCGTCAGCTCCAGGCGGTCGCCGTCCAGGCGCACCCCGGTCAGCTCGGCCCTGGTGGGCTGGAGCACGATCTGCAGGGCGCGGTCGGAGGTCCAGACCGGCCGCACCCACCAGCCCCGGCCCAGCTCCAGGCCCTCGGGGCGCTCGGTGCGCCCGGGAGAGGGCCCGCGCAGCAGGCCGGTGGCACGCGCGCCCCGGCTCCAGATCACGATCTCGGCGCGCCAGGTGGTGGTGTCGCGGACGGCGGGGCGGTGCCGCAGCAGCCGCCGGGCCCCGCGCACGACCGCGCGCACCCCCGCGCGCCAGCGCAGCGGCCAGGGGTGGAGGTCGGCGACGAACCCGGACCAGTCGTAGTTGCAGCCGGGCTCCTGGGCGCCGTAGGTGGCCTCGGGGTGGAGGACGCGGCGGGTGCGCAGCCGTACGGGCGGCAGCCAGCGGGGACCGCGCAGCACGACGCCGGCCCGGTTGAAACGGCGTCCGCGGACCGACAGCCCGGCGAGGTAGGCGTGGCCGCTGATCCGCAGCCGCCCGCCGGACCAGGAGATGTCCTCGATCTGCGTCACCGGGATGAGATCGGCGGCGCGCAGCCGGAACATGGCCTCGGGAAGCTCGTCCCGGAGGGGAAGGTCGGCATACCAGCGCAGGCGCCTGCGGATCCGCTTGAACGGCTCGGCCGCGGCGGCGGTGAGCCGGCGTAGCGCCTCACCGTCGGCGATGTCGTCCAGGTCGCGGTGTTCGACCAGGTGGAAGGCGACCCTGCGGGCGACGGGCAGGTCGCGCTTGACCCGTGGGTCCACACCGGCGAGGTAGGGCTTGAAGAGCGTGGCGAACTCGCGGCGGCGGGCCGCTCCGCGCTTGACCGCGAGGTCCAGCCGGGAACCGAGCGGGCCGGCCAGCGCCCCGGCGTCGAAGCGGCGCCGCTGCGCGGCGGTCAGCCCCTCGGCCCGCACCGCCGTGACGATCGCCTCAAGTGGCTCACCCCGGTCGCAGAGGTCCTGAACGGCCCGGAGACGATCGGTGACCGGATCACCGCCGGCTCGCGCGGATGTGGCGCCGGTGGCCATGGGAGAGAGGCACCGCCTTTCGGACAGATCGCTGTCCTAGGCAATGGTAGTGTGCCCGGCACAAGCCGGTTACGCAGTGCTTTGCGATAACCCGTCCCCCGGCCCGTCCCACCGTGCGGCCCGCATGTCGACGCGGGCGCCCCTCAGGGGGGTGCCCTCCGCCCGCCAGTGCTCGAGGCAGCGCGCCTCGTGGCCGGGGGCCGCGGTGCCGTCGGCGTGAACGACCCGCCACCAGGGCACGCCGCCGCCCCAGGCCGACATCACCCTGCCGACCTGACGTGGTCCTCCCTCGCCGAGGTATTCGGCGACGTCGCCGTAGGACATGACCGCGCCGGGCGGGATGCGCTCGACGAGGTCGAGCACCCGCTCGGCGTACGGGGTGGGATGGCCTACCTGCTCCATACGGCGGGCCCGGCCGCGAGGATCTCGTCAAGCCTGCCGAACTCGTGGGCCGCCGAGCCGTTCATCTGTTCGACGAGGCCGTCGCGGATCACGTAGGACTCGCCGTCCTCGCCGACCAGGCGCGCCCCCAGCAGGGCGGAGGCCCGCGCCAGCTGGGCCACCTGCCAGTCGGACCCGGGTGTGCCGGTCAGACCGCCGTCCCAGAGGGCGATGGGGTGCAACCCGTCGCCGTGACGGGCAAGGACCTCGCCGGTCTCCTGCGACCCCCGGAACTCGAACCCCGCCTGCCCCAGCACCGTCGCGAGCTCCGCGAACGCGAGAGGCGCCGGGCGCTCCACGCGCAACTCGTAACCCATGAGGCGCGACCTTAGCGAATGTTGGACGACGACCGGACCGTGAAGACGCCCTGGAGGCCGACCGCGTCCGAACAGTGTCCAAAAAGCGCCCGAATCGAATTCGATTCGCGGTCATTCCGAATTCGGTCCGGGACGCCGGGGGCGCCCTCCGGTCCTCCCTCCGGCCTCGTCGTCCCGCTCGGAGCGGCGGCCGAGCACCGCCACGGCCGCCCCGAAGGCCAGCAGCCCGGCGGCCGTGCCCGTGCCGTACAGCCAGAGCCTCGGACCGTCGGGTCCGGGGCGGAGGGACTCGGGGGACGAAGAGCCCCGGCCGAAGTGCCCGCCCGAGGGCGGGGGGACCTTCACCGTGGCGCGCGTCAGTTCCCCGGCCCGGGCGAGCGCCGCGGCGGCGTCGACCACGCCGAACCCGATGTGGTCGTCGTATCCGGCCGAGGGGGCGAACCGGGCGGTGGAGGTGAGGGCTTTTGACACTATATGCGGAGGAATATCCGGATATTTAGCTTTTATCAGTGCGGCCACCCCGGCCACCAGCGCGGCCGACGAACTGGTCCCCGCCGAGGAGCCGTACCCCCCTCCGGGGATCACCACCGGCACGTCCACCCCGGGCGCCGAGACCAGGACCGACAGGTTGTCGCTGCTGAACGTGGCCGGCGCGTTCGCCCCGTCGACCGCGCCCACCCCGATGACCCCCGGGTAGCCGGCGGGGAAGTTCCAGAAGGAGGTGGCGTGGTCACGGGCGTAGGCGGAGTCACCGTCGTTGCCGACGGCCGCCACCAGCACCACCCCCCGCGACAGCGCGTAGGAGACCGCCTCACGCTCGGCCCTGTGCGGGCCGTAGGCGCCGAGGGACATGCTGACGACCTTGGCGCCGTGGGTGACGGCGTAACGGATCGCCCTGGCCAGGGGGCTGTCGGCGCGGCTGCGCAGATCTTCCCGCGGGGGGACGGAGTCGCCCTCGGGCGCCTCGGGCGCCACCAGCGGGAGCGACAGGATCCGGGCCTGCGGGGCGATCCCGAGCAGGCCCCTGCCCTTCTTGCCCTTGGCGCGGCCCTTCCCGCCCCCCTCGCCCCCGCCCGCGATGAGCGAGGCCATGGCCGTGCCGTGCCAGCCGGCCGCCGGCCTGCCCCCGCCGGCCTCCACCGAGGTCATGTCGGGCCCGGTGACGACCCGGCCGCGCAGCTCGGCGACCTGGTCGTCCACCCCGCTGTCCACCAGGGCGACGGTCACCCCCGCCCCCTTGGTGATCTTCCAGGCCCGCTCGACGTTCAGCCGCTCCAGCACCCAGCGCTGCTCCTCGCGCACGTCGCCCGCGGCCGCCGGCGTGGAGAGCACCACGCCGAGGACGGCCAGGGCGCCGGCCCACAGCCGCCTCAGCACACGTTTCCCCGGGTGCACCGGGGCACCGAGCCGGGTTCGTCGCCCAGCGCGCGGGCGATGCGCCCGGCGATCGCCTGCGCGGTCGGCCACAGCTCGCTGTGCAGGATCTCCTCCGGCGGGATCGACGCGCGGGTACGGCCGTCGGCGTAGCCGGCCGTGGAGAAGACGATGTAGGGACCGGCCGCCACCCAGGCGTTGCGCTGGCGCTGGGCGGCGCCGAACAGCGCGCTCTCGGTGCCGGGGAAGGCCACCGGCCGCACCCCCACCCGGTCGTCCGCCGACATCTGCGCGGTGGCGGCGGCACGCCGCTCCTCGTCGCCGAGCACGGCGATGCCCACGGTGAAGACGAACGCGGCGGTCTGGTCGACGTAGGTGGCCCGCAGAAGCGTACGGCAGCCGTTCTCGGCGAGCAGGGCCCCCACCGGGGCGTCCAGGCCGGACCGGCAGGAGGTCTCGGGGGCCAGGCCGATCCGGCGGGCGTACTGCTGCGCCCGGCCGAGGGCGACGTACTGCAACTCGACGGGGAAGACCAGGTCGGCCGGGCGGGAGTGCCAGCGCGCGGCGATGTCCTCGCGGACGTAGCGGGCCTGCTCGGCCGCGGTCAGCGGGCGGGTCCCCAGCTCGCGCGACAGCCCGGTCACACCGGCCAGCACGTCGCCCGCGGCCACGGCCAGGACGGTGCCCATCAGGATCATGAAGATCGCGCGGAGGCGGATCCCGCGCTCCAGGACCGCCAGCTCGGCGCGCTCCCGCTCCAGGCGGTCGCGGCCCGCGGCCCGCCAGGCGCGGACCCGGGGCCGCCGGGCGGGCTCTCCGTGCGGGGGAACCCGCGGAGCGGCGGCGCGCGGCACCCGGGAACCGGCCGGGAAACGGCCGCCGGACCTCCCAGAGCCCGCCGGGGGCGGGCCGCCCCCCGGCCCCGAGGCCGCCGGGGGCCGTTCCGGCTCCTGGGACCACCCGGGCTTCGACATAGTCCGATGCTACGTCGTAGGGGGCGCCCCACCCCATCTCCGGAGGGTGTTCACCTCCGCGCGCCCTGTTCGGAGGAGCGCGTCCTGCCGACGAACACGACGATCACCATCAGGGACGCGAAGGCGCCGAGCAGGGCGGCGGCGGCCAGCGCGCCGTACAGAGTGATCTTGTTCCTGTCGCGGTGGATCACCTGCACCGGCCCGGCGGGGCTCCCCATCGGGCGGGAGGGGTCGTGGGTGTGCGCCCTGCGGGCGATGAGGGTGTACCGGGAGATCCTGTCGGCCTCGGCGAGCGCGCGGGAGGCGTTGACGACGCCGAACCCCACGCCGGTGTCATAGCCCCCGCTCGGCCGCCCGACCACCCCGGCCGTGAGCGCCTGCGCGACCAGCGCGGGCGACATTTTCGGATATTTCGCCTTAATTAGGGCGGCGACACCGGACACCAGCGCGGTCGCCTGGGAGGTGCCGCGCCCGACCCAGTACTCGTCGCCCGGCCCCGCGCCGAGGATGTCCACCCCCGGCGCGGCCACCAGCACCGAGGGGTTCCAGTTGGAGAAGGAGGCCCTGTGCAGCCGCAGGTCGGCGGCGGCGACCGAGACCACCCCCGGAAAGGCCGCCGGGTAGGAGTAGGGGGCGTAGCCGGTGGAGTCGGGTTTTCCCGCGCCGCCGTTCCCCGCCGCCGCGACGAGCACGACCCCCCTGGAGATCGCGTAGCGGACCGCCGCCCGCTCCTCCTTGGTGGCCAGTTCCTTGGAGATCGACATGTTGATCACGTCGGCGCCGTGGTCGACGGCGTACCTGATGCCCCTGGCCACCACGTTCTCGAACCGCTCGGCGGTGTTGAACGCCCGGAAACCCGGCTCCTCGTCCTCCAGGATCACCCGCACCGAGAGCACCGTCGCCTTCGGCGCGACGCCGATCACCCCGCTGGCCCCGCCGGGGCCGTGCCCGTGGCCCGCGATGAGCGAGGCCATGTAGGTGCCGTGCAGCCGCAGGGGGGCCGTTCCCGGCGGGTTGGCCCCCACCGTGAAGTCCCTGCCCTCGACGACCGAGCCCACCAGGTCGCGGTGAGCGGGGTCCACCCCTGAGTCCAGCACCGCCACGGTCACGCCGAGCCCCTTCGAGACCTGCCAGGCGTGGGGCAGGTCCAGGGTCTTGAGCACCTGCCGCTGGCTGCCCCGCACCTCGTCGGCGTACGCGGCCGGGGCGGCGGGGACGGCGGGGGCGAGGCATCCGGCGGTCAACGCCAGCGTCGCGGCGGCACCCGCCCACCTGCTCAGCATCGCCACTCCCCGGAACGGCAGTCGGGCAGCGCCGGGGTCGAAAGGTCGGCGAGGATCCGGTCGGCGATGTCGCCGGTGAAGGCGAACATGGTCGGCCGCTGCTGCCCCGCCGCCTTGGCGGGGCGGCCGTCGACCTGCCCGACCGTGGTCATCACCACGTACGGCCCGGCCTGCCGTACCAGGCTGCGCTGCCGTCCTGCCGAGGTGAACCGCTCGGTGACCGTGCCCCGGAAGGCCAGGGCCCGCAGGCCCGGCGAGGGGCGGCCGTTCCTGGACAGCGCCGCCTTGGCGGCGACGGCGCCCCGCTCACCGGCGAAGGCCGCCACGCCGACGGTGACGACCACCCCCTGGAGCGCGTCGAGGTAGGTGGCGCGCAGGATTCCCTGGCAGCCCGCCCGCCGCAGCGCCCCGCGCACCCCGGCGTCCACGGCCCTGTCGCAGCGTGTCTCCGGTGAGATGCCCACGCGGCGTGCCTTCTCCTCTCCCCCCTGCTCGGCGGCGTAGCCGACGGTCTCCGGAAAGACCCGCCCGGCGGGCCAGGAGAGCCAGCGCCCGGCGATCTCGACGGCGGCGGCCCGCTCCAGCTCCGCCTGACTGGGGCCGCGCGTGATCTCTCTTCCGGCCGTGCTGGCCGCCACTCCCGCCATCGCCGCGCAGATCAGCGTCAGCGCCGACGCCACCACCAGCGTCGGCCACAGCGGTCGCCGCTGACCTGGGACGTCATTCACATCCCCGACCTTAATGCGGTCAGGGGGAGCGCATCTGCCCGATCCCCGAATAACGGACGCCCCGCGGAGCGGAAGGCTCGGCGGGGCGTCCGGACGGGAACGGGCGCACAGAAAGCCGCACAAGCCGCAAATCTATGCAGAACAACGCGAAAACCGGCAAAAGCCCGCTATGAAGCCGGCCCGACGGGGAGCCGAGGAGACTCAGTAGGTCGGCAGGCTCGGGTCCACCGTCCTGACCCAGCTCAGCACACCGCCGCCCACGTGGACCGCGTCGGAGAACCCGGCGTTCTTGACGATCGCCAGGACCTCGGCGGAGCGGGCGCCGGACTTGCAGTGCAGGACGATCCGCCTGTCCTGCGGAAGCCTCTCCAGCGCCGAGCCGTTGATGAACTCACCCTTGGGGATGAGCACGGCGCCGGGGATGGAGACGATCTCGTACTCGCTCGGCTCGCGGACGTCGACGAGGTAGACGTCCTCACCGGCGTCCCGCAGGGACTTGAGGTCGGCCGCGGTGATCGTGGAGCCGAAGGCGGCCTCCTGTGCCTCCTGGGAGACGGCGCCGCAGAACGCCTCGTAGTCGTCCAGCAGTGCGGTGACCGTCGGGTTCTTGCCGCAGAGCACGCACTCGGGGTCCTTGCGGACCTTGACCGAGCGGTAGGTCATCTCCAGGGCGTCGTAGATCATCAGGCGGCCGACCAGCGGCTCGCCGATGCCGGCCAGCAGCTTGATCGCCTCGTTGACCTGGATGGAGCCGATCGAGGCGCACAGCACACCGAGCACGCCGCCCTCGGCGCAGGAGGGGACCATCCCGGGAGGCGGGGGCTCGGGGTACAGGCAGCGGTAGCAGGGGCCGTGCTCGGCCCAGAACACGCTGGCCTGGCCGTCGAAGCGGTAGATGGACCCCCAGACGTACGGCTTGCCGAGCAGGACGGCCGCGTCGTTCACCATGTAGCGGGTGGCGAAGTTGTCGGTGCCGTCGACGATCAGGTCATAGCCGGAGAAGATCTCCATCACGTTGTCGGTGGTGAGCGCCACGTTGTGGACGATCACGTCGATCAGCGGGTTGATCTCCTTGACACTGGCGGCGGCGCTCTCCGCCTTCGGGCGCCCGACGTCCGACTGGCCGTGAATGACCTGGCGCTGCAGGTTGGACTCGTCCACGACGTCGAAGTCGATGACGCCGAGGGTTCCCACGCCCGCCGCCGCGAGGTACAGCAGGGTGGGAGAGCCCAGACCACCGGCACCCACACAGAGCACCTTGGCGTTCTTCAGGCGCTTCTGCCCGGCCATGCCCACGTCGGGGATGATCAGGTGACGCGAGTAACGGCGCACCTCGTCGACCGTCAACTCGGCTGCCGGCTCTACCAGTGGTGGCAACGACACAGTTCTGCTCCCGTTTCAGGGGTCTTGACGATGCGGCTAGCACAGCACGCACCACTCACAACCCCAGGTGGTGGCCCGGTCATTCCCCGGCCGGAGGGCCGCCGGCCCGACCGGCTCCTCCGGCGGCGGGATCTGAAGGTCGTTCCCCGGCCGGGGAGACCGCCGCCTCGCCGATCAGGCGGCGGGCCTCACGGGCCACCGCACCGGGCATCTCCATCTGGGCCACGTGCCCGGCGTCGGGCAGCAGCACCAGCCTCACGTGCGGGAAGGTCCGACCGGCCCTGGCGGCCATGCGCGGGTTGACCAGCCGGTCGTGCCGCCCGTGGATCACCAGGGTGGGCGCGGTCACCGTGGCCGCCTGCCGCCACAGGTTCTCCGCGCCGCGCCTGAAGTACTCGGCCACGATGCCCCGCGCCGAGCCGATCAGGGCGACCGCCGCGTAGGGCAGACCGTCCCTGCGCCGCAGTTCCTCGATCGCCTCCCGGAGCCGCTCGGGGTGGATGCGTTCGAAGTCGGCGTAGCACAGGCCGAGCGTCACGTTGAGCCTGCGCTCGGCGGGCAGGGTCCGCAGCCGGCCCGCGGCCCACTCCCCCAGCCCGGGGACGGTGGACAGGGCCACCCGGGCCGGGCCGTACCGGGGAAGCAGGTCGGGCAGGGCCGGGGAGACGAGGGTGAGGGAGCGGACCAGCTCGGGCCTGGTCGCGGCCAGGCGCACCGAGACCGCCCCGCCGAGGGAGTTGCCGAACAGGTGTACGGGACGGTCGGCGACCCGCTCGATCAGCGCGGCGACGGCTCTGGCGTGGGCGCCGACGGAATAGTCGCCGTCGGGCGGCGCCGGTGAGTGTCCGGCCCCCGGCAGGTCGACCGCGTGGCCGGTGACCAGGTCGGACAGCTCACCCATCAGATCGGTCCAGTTGGTCGCCGAGCCGGCGAGACCGTGCACGTACACGGCGACCTCCTCGGGACCCCGGGGGGTCGACCTCACGTACACGCTCTGCCCCCCGGGGCCTCCCCCAAGGTCGATCGGCTCCCCCGGCCAGTGCGGAATCGGCTGGACGGCCACGTGCTCCTCCCCTCGCTCGCCTTCTCCTTCGACGATAGCTCCCGCCCCTCAAGAGGTGCACAAAAGCGACATTAAAGACTTATCGCATCAAAACAATTAATAAGAGTCCAACACCGTCAATAAAGAGATAAGGAGATAGTAAAAGCCACCGATCTCTGTTTGCTGCACGACGCACGCGGAAATCAAGACTGCGAAGGATGACCGATTAACAGTCATCCAGGGCATTTTCCAACCACTCCGGAAAATGTCGAGAGCGGGGCAACCGATCCTTTCAAGGAGGAAACGCAATGCCCAAGTTCAAGAGCGTCCTGGCGGGGCTCGCCATCAGCACGGCGCTGTCGGGTGGAGTCGTCGCCCTGGGTGCGGCGACCACGGCGACCAGCGCCACCGCCGGCACCGCCACCACCGGCATCTCGTCCTTCCAGACCAGCTGGGGCTGGAACACCTGCGGCTGCTGGCGTCGCCGCGGCTGCCGTGGCTGGGGCTGGGGCTGCTGCCACCGGCGTCACCACCACCGCAGGCTCGTCGTCGTCAACACCAACAACGTCGGTGCCGGCGGTGGCGGCGGCGGTGGCGGCGGCGCTGCCCGCAACTTCAACGACGACGGCGAGAGGGAGCGGAGGCCGTAAGGTCTCAGGCCGTCCTCCAGGACGTCTGACCGCGAAGGCCCGGGACGCGCTCCACACGAGCGCGGAGCGCGGTGGCACCACATGACCGCGCGACCGGACCGGCGGCCGCGACACGCTCCCGGCCCATGGCGGAGGGGCACGGTGCCCGTCGCTTCCCGGGGAATGATCCTCCATGAGGATCACGACCGCACGGGAAACGCGAGCACGGGGGAGCGAATCTCCAGACTTCGCTTTCCGGACCGGCGCGAGAATCGACTCTCCGCGTAATTCCGGAAAAGGGCTCCAGGGATTTTCACAATCCCTGGAGCCCTCACCGCGTGACCGCTTTTCCGCGGCGCCGTAAACGTTCACGCCGGGCGCCGGCCGCCTTTCTTCCGGCCCTCCCGGCCCTCCCCGCTCCGCCTGCCCTCCCCGCTTGCGCCGCGTCCCCTCTTGGCCGCCTCGACACTGGCCCGGAGCGCCGCCATCAGATCGGCCTCGGGCCCGGGCTCGGACGGCGCCCCGACGGAGACGACCTCACGGCCGGAGACCTTCGCCTCGATGACCTCATGGAGCGCCTCGCGGTAGGCGTCCCGGTATCGCGAGGGGTCGAAGTCGGCGGTCATGCTCTCGATCAGCGACTCGGCCATCCTCAGCTCCCCGGGCCGGACCTCGGTCCCCTCACGCAGGAAGCCGAAGTCGGCCGGGCGCACCTCATCGGGCCAGAGCATGGTCTCCAGCACGAGCACCCCCTCCCTGACGCGCACCGCGGCGAGCGACTCGCGCAGCCGCAGCGCGACCTTGGCGATCGCCACGCGCCCCGAGCGTTCGAGCGCGTCACGGAGCAGGGCGTACGGCCCGGCCCCCACCGGCTCGGGCTCCAGGTAGTAGGACCTGCCGGAGAGGATGGGGTCGATCTGCTCCGCCGGACTGAACTGGAGCACCTCGATCCGGTGGGCGGTCGACAGCGGAAGGCCCTCGAAGTCGTCGCCGTCCAGCACCACCGTCTCCCCCGCCGGAAGTTCGTACCCCCTGGCCACGTCGGCGTAGGGAACCTCCTCCTCACAGTGCTCGCAGACCCGCCGGAGCCGGATGCGGCCGGCGTCTTCGCGATGCACGAGGTGGAAGGTCACATCACGCCGCCTGGTCGCGGCGTACAGCCTGACCGGAATCGTGACCAGCCCGAACGCGACCGTGCCGTTCCAGATGCTCCGCATGGCGTCTCCCCGGTGTGGAACGTCCCCCCATTTTCGCACACGCGTTCGGAAGTGTCACGGAACGGGTGCGAACACCCGCCGAACACTCACCAACGGGGCACTACCCACCACGGGGGATCCGACGCGCCGTCTTCCCGGCCGCCGGCGGAGGAGGCCGTACGCTGGGCGATGTCCGACGTTCGTGGAAACACCGGAACCCCACCGGAGAAGGGCGGAGAGAGCGATGTCAGAGAGGGACGTACACGACGAGGGACCCGGCGGGGAGGGACCCGGCGGGCGCGCTCCCGGCCCCGCGGACGAGCTCGACATCGAGGCACCCGAGGCCGACGCCGCCGAGCAGCGCCGAGAGGTGCGCGGCGAGGACCCCGGCTGGCCCGAGGAGATCCCGCCGGACGCCAACCCCGCGGACGCGGCCGAGCAGCGGCGTACCGTCGAGCTCGACGAGGACGATTACCGCTGAGCCGGATTACCCGCGCGTAGGATGAGCGAGACAGCATGGGAACCCGCGAGGAGAACGTCGTGACCACTACCCCGGACGCCAAGCCCCGGGGCACCCGCCTGCCCCGGCCGGCCCGCCGCCGCCAGTTGCTGAGCGCGGCGCAGGAGGTGTTCGTGGAGAACGGCTACCACGCGGCCGCGATGGACGAGATCGCCGAGCGCGCCGGGGTGAGCAAGCCGGTCCTGTACCAGCACTTCCCGGGCAAGCAGGAGCTCTACCTGGCGCTGCTCGACCTGCACGTGGACGACATGATCGCCCGCTGCCGCGACGCGCTCGCCTCCACGACCGACAACAAGCAGCGTGTCCAGGCCGCGATCGGCGCCTTCTTCGACTTCGTCTCCGGCCAGGGCGAGGCGTTCCGTCTCGTCTTCGAGTCCGACCTGCGCAACGTCGCCCCGGTCCGTCAGCGCATCGAGCGCAACCTGCGCGAGAGCGCCGAGATGATCAGTCAGGTCATCCAGGAGGACACCGGCTGCTCCAGCGACGAGGCCAGGCTGCTGGGCGTCGGCCTGGTCGGCATGGCCGAGGTCAGCGCCCGCTACTGGATCAGCGGAGGTGGCTCCATTCCCAAGGAGGCCGCCACCCAGCTCATCGCGCGCCTGTCCTGGCGCGGCATCTCCGGCTTCCCTCGCACCGCCGATCACTGACACGGCTGTTCGCTTGAGGCGATCAACCGGCGCGGCGGGCCCCCGATGGGGCGAGCATGGGACGGACAGCCCCCGCGAAAGGAAGCGACATGGAAATCAAGATCGGCGTGCGTTCCGTACACCGTGAGCTCGTGGTGGAGACCGACCTGTCCGCCGAACAGGTCCAGGAGGAGCTCGGTAAGGCCCTCGCCGCCGACCGTGGGATCTTCTCCATCACCGACAGCAAGGGCCGCCGCGTCCTCATCCCGATCACCTCACTCGGCTTCATCGAGATCGGCGGTGAGGAGGCGCGGCCCGTCGGGTTCGGCGGGACCCTCTAGCCCCTTTCCGCCCCCTTTTTTCCAGCCCTTCTCCGAGCGGAGGCCCGTCCGTCCCGGCGCGGACCGCGCCGGGACGCCCCTTCGCGCCGGCCGGCGCGGTCCGCCGGACCGGTCGCGCCGCCGCTCACCGGATCACCTGTCATCTCCTCAACGGCCGCCCCCGGGACATTCCCCCCGCTCCCACAGCCCGCAGCCGCAGGGGCGGCGGACACGGCGGACACGATGCCCTCCCGAAGGTTCCCCGCAGGGTTCCCCGGAGGCGACGGCCGGACAGCCAGCGCCTCCCCTGCGCAACACGGGGCGCGACGTCCAGATATTCGGTCCACATCTCGTCAAGGAACAGCCATAGCGGCGCGAGGCCCTCATGTCTCGCACGGTACAACCGTTTGGTGCCCGCCCGCGCCGGTGTCGGCAGGTTTCGGGCCGCCGGCCGCTCCGCCGCGCACCGGGAGAGCCCCCTTCCGGCCCCGGAGTCCCGGGTGGCACGCGCGTCCCCCTGCCCCCGAGACGGCCGCCCTCCGAAGACCCCGGCCCCTCCGCGCACAAGCTCGCGCACGACTCTCGCGCTCGCCCCCCGCGCACGGCGAAACGGCCGGCGGGGCGGTGGGCTAGGAGCTGTCTCAAAGTGAGGTCAGCTAGGGGCCCGGTGTCAGGCCGAGCGCGGCCATGCGCTTGCCGTGCGCCTCGGTGAGCCGGGTGAACATCCGGGTGACGTCCTCCCCTTCCGTCCCCACAAGAAGCGAGGCGAGCTCCGGTCTCGCCGCGGCCACGTGCTGTCCCTGGCTCAGAGCCTCCCCGACCAGGCGCCTGGCCCACAGCGCCAGCCGTCCCGCCCGCCGGGGGTCCTGCCGGACGACCGCGCCGACCCGCTCCACCGCGAACCGGGACCGATCCTCGTCGGCGAGCACCTCCTCCACCAGCTCCCGGGTCTTGGCGTCCACCCGGGAGACGGCCTCCCGGTAGAAGTCGAGCGCGATCCCGGTGCCCACATAGGCCTTGACCAGGGCCTCCGGCCAGTCCGCCGGCGCGGTCTGGGCATGCCAGGCGTCCAGGGGCCCGCTGAAGGGCTCCATCGCCTCCTCGGGATCGATCCCGAGCGAGACGAGCCGGGCGTGGAGCAGGCGGAAGTGGGCGTACTCGGTCGCGGCCAGATCGCCGAGCGCCGCCCGGTCGGCCAGTGTCGGGGCGTGCCGCGCGGCGTCCTCCGCGAGCCGGAGGAAGGCCGTCAGCTCGGCGTAGGCGAGGACGCCGAGCAGGTCGGCGACGCCGGGAGGGGAATCACTCATGCAGGCAGCCTATGAGTTGCGCCCCCCTCCGATTCAGTCGGAATACGAAGAAATCGGTTCCTCGTTGTGGTATCGAGTACACTGCTCTGTGAAAGTGCGACCGCCCTGTGTTAATCCAGGAGATCCGCTCTTGGACGCCCCCGAAGTCGGCATGACGCCGCAAGCGGTCGCTAATGACATTGAGAGGGCTGGCCCTTCCGCGAGGACCCGGCACGGGGAGCTTTTTCAGACCGTGGTCCCGGCAGGACTGCCTTCAACGGAGAACTAGGCAGGCCAAGCTGACGACCTTCCGAGACCTCGGAGTCACACCAGAGATCGCCGATGCCCTCGAAACCGAGGGCATCACCACGCCGTTCCCGATCCAGGAGATGGCACTTCCACTGGCCCTCGGCGGCCAGGACATCATCGGCCAGGCACGCACCGGCACCGGCAAGACCTACGCCTTCGGCGTGGCGATGCTGCAACGGGTCGGCAAGCCCAGGAAGAACCGCAAGAAGCCTCGCGGGCTGGTCGTCGTGCCGACCCGCGAGCTGGCCGTCCAGGTCACCGACGACCTGGTGACGGCCGCCGGCAAGCTCGGCTCGCGGATCCTCACCGTGTACGGCGGGCGTGCCTACGAACCCCAGATCGACGCGCTCAAGCAGGGGGTCGACGTCATCGTCGGCACCCCGGGGCGCCTGCTCGACCTGGTCAAGCAGAAGCACCTCGACCTCGGCCAGATCGACATGCTCGTCCTCGACGAGGCCGACCGCATGCTCGACCTGGGCTTCCTGCCCGACATCGAGCGCATCATCAAGCTCATCCCGGAGAAGCGGCAGACGATGCTGTTCTCCGCGACCCTCCCGGGCGAGATCGTCGCCCTGTCCCGGCGCTACCTCAGCCGCCCCACCCACGTGCGGGCGGAGAACGTCGACGCCGAGGCCGAGGCGACCCCGCAGACGACCCAGTTCGTCTGGCGTGTGCACCGGATGGACAAGATCGAGATCGTGGGCCGGCTGCTCCAGTGCGAGGGACGCGGGCTCACAATGATCTTCTGTGAGACCAAGCGCGCCTGCGACATGGTCGTCGACCAGCTCAAGGAGCGCGGTTTCGCCGCCGCGGCCGTTCACGGGGACCTGGGGCAGGGCCAGCGTGAGCAGGCCCTGCGGGCCTTCAGGAACGGCAAGATCGACGTGCTGGTGGCGACCGACGTCGCGGCGCGCGGCATCGACGTCGACGACGTCACCCACGTCGTCAACTACGACTGCCCGCAGGACGAGAAGGCCTACGTGCACCGGATCGGCCGCACCGGCCGGGCCGGCAGGACAGGCGTCGCGGTGACCTTCGTCGAGTGGGAGGACATCACCCGCTGGAAGGTCATCAACAACGCGCTCTCCCTCAGCTTCACCGAGCCGGTGGAGACCTACTCGACCTCCCCGCACGTCTTCGCCGACCTCGGCATCCCCGAGGGCACGAAGGGCGTGCTGCCGCAGGCCAACAGGTCCCGCGCGGGCCTGGCGGCCGAGGAGGTCGAGGATCTCGGCGAGACCGGCCGCATCCGCTCGCGAGGTCCCCGCAGGGGGCAGGCCGAGGAGCGGGAGGAGCGCCGCGAGCGCCCCGCCCGCACCCCGAGGGAACGGCGCCGCACCCGCGGTGGCCGGAGCGGCGCGGAGGCGGCGGAGAATGCGGGAACCCAAATTCCGATCATGGAGCTTGCCGAGCCGGAGGTGGACGTGACCCCCCGCGACGTGACCCCCCGCAAGGAAACCCGTGACCTTCCGGTGGCCGACCGCCGGGACGACGAACCCGGCGGTGACGCGCCCGAGCCGCAGCACAGGCCACAGCCGCAGTCACGACCGCAGCCGGAGAAGATCATCCCCTCCAGCCCGTTCACGGTGATCTTCCAGTCTCCCGACCTCGCCACCGAGGACGACGAAATAGCTCCGTCGGCGGCCTCCGAGCGGGCACAGAGCCGGCGCCGCCCGCCGGCGAGGGGCCAACAGAGGGGCTCTCGCCGTTCCGGCTAGCCGCGCGACGCCCGGCCCCGCGCCGGGAGAAGGGGCGCGACCTGACGGTGGCGCCCCTTCTTCGCGTCCCAGGACGCACCTCCCCGGACGCGCGGAGCCATGCCACGGACGCGCGGAGCCATGCCACCAAGAAAGGTATCGTGGGGCCACGTGAGTACGCCGCGATTTCTGACCCTGCCTCCAGGCGTCCACTCCCGCCGGATCGACACCGCCGTGGGCACGTTCGCCGCTCTGGAGGCTCTGCCGGTCAGCGGTGTCCCCGAACGGTGGCCCGCCCTGCTCGTTCCCGGTCTCACCGGCAGCAAGGAGGACTTCATCGCGGTCCTGCAGACGCTCGCCCAGTCGGGACGCCAGGTCATCGCGATCGACATGCGGGGTCAGTTCGAGACGGGCGGCCCCGAAGACCCCCACGCCTACACCTGCGCGGCGCTCGGCAACGACGTCGACGTACTGGCGCAGACGATCGGCGGCGGCGATCCCCTTCACCTGGTCGGGCACTCCTTCGGTGGGCTGGTCACCAGGGAGGCCGTCATCGACGGCCGCACCAAGTTCGCCTCCTACACGCTGATGAGCACCGGCCCGGCCGCGATCGTCGGGCCCCGGGCCCGCGCGGGCCGGGCCATGCTCGCCCAGCTTCCCGAGGTCGGCCTTGAGCAGATGTGGTACACCCGGCTGGAACCCGAGGCCCTGGCCGCCGGGGTCCCCGACGAGATCGTCACCTTCCTGCGCAAACGGCTGCTCGCCAACTCCACGACCGGCCTCTACACCATGACCAGAGAGGTCCTTTCGGCCTCGGACCGCTGCGACGAGCTCACCCAGGTCGACGTCCCCACCCTGGTCCTGTACGGCGAGCGCGACGACGGCTGGCCTCCGGTGCTCCAGTCCGAGATGGCGCGCAGGCTGGGGGCCGAGTGCGTGGTCGTCCCGGGCGCGGCCCACTCGCCGGCCGTGGACGCCCCGGAGACCACCGCCGCGGCGCTCACCCGCTTCTGGAACACGGCGGAGTCGCGCGTACCGGGCTGAGGGCACGCCGGGCTGAGGGGACGCTCAGTCGTCGGCGAGCCCCTCCCACGGCAGGCGGTCGCCCGCGGCGGCCCGGCCCTCCGGGCAGTGCCGGCGAAAGTCGCACCAGGAGCACAGGGGGCCGGTCCGGGGCGGGAAGAGCGCGTCGATCTCCGGGGGCACCTCGGGTGGGGTGCGGCCGGCTCCGGGGGGTGTACGGGTGCCCCGGGGGGCGGCGGCCGACCAGGTCCGGTAGCGGTCGTCGGCCTCGGACGCCTCGGCGGCGATCTCCCCGGCCCGGCCCAGGTGACGGGCCAGCGACTCGTCGGTGTGCTCCCACTCCACGAGCGCGCCTGTCGGCAGGTGGTGGAGCTCGACCCGGCGGCACGGACGACGCATCACGCGGGAGGAGGCGACGGCGTAGACGGCCAGCGCGAGCGAGGAACGGGCGTCCTCGGGGCCGGGGGGACGGCGCCCGGTCTTGTAGTCGACCACGACCAGTTCGCCGCCCCGCAGGTCGAGCCGGTCGACGCGGCCGGAGAGCGCGATGGCGGAGGTCCTGGTGGCGACGGTCCGCTCGACGCCGACCGGCTCGTCGGAGGGGTCGAGCCCCGCGACGTATCCGACGACCATCTCACGGGCCCGGTCACGCCAGGCGGCCGACTGCTCGGCGTCGCGGAACCCCTCGCCGATCCACCCGCCCGCGAGCAGGGTGCCCGCCACCGTGGTCGTCCGCCGCTCGTACGGCTCACGCCACCAGCCCGCCAGGGCGTTGTGCACGCTGATGCCCACGCTGTTGTGCGCCCACGGCGGTCCCTTCTGCGGCGAGGGGCGGTCCAGGTAGGTGAACCGGTAGCGGCGGGGGCAGTCCAGCCAGGTGTTCAGCCGCGACGGCGTGCAGGAGTACAGTCGCCGGGGCATCCCCTCCAGGGGCAGCTGATCCACGGGAGGGCTACTGGTCGCGGAGGTTCAGCCGGATCCCGGCGGCCTTCGTTCCGTCGGTCAGGGAGGCGTCCTCCTCGGCCGCCGCGCCGCGGGTCAGCGAGCCGGAGAGCCAGGCGTCGAAGTGCGGCTCCAGGTCGCCGATGCTGCTCTCCTCACCGTGCGCGGGCAGCACGCGGGTGCCGTGACGCAGGGTGAACAGCCGGCCCCCGATCGCGGTGAGCTGGTCGGCCAGCGCCGGATACTCCCCGCCGATCCTTCCCGGGCCGTCGGCCTGCAGCGTCTTGCCGGTGAAGACGGCGTCGAGCGCCTCGCAGTACAGGGAGACGCCCCCGTGGGTGACACCGGGGGTGCACATCACCTCCAGCTGGACGTCGGCGACGCCGAACAGGCCCTCGTCCTCCATGTCGATGTCGGGCCAGGTGCCCGGCCAGGTGCGCCGCCACAGCGGCCGGTCCTTGGGGTGCAGGGCCACCTCGGCCTCGTCACGCGCGGCCACCTCGATGGCCGCCCCCACGTGGTCGGGCAGGCCGTGGGTGCAGACGACCGCCAGCACCTCCCGCTCGCCGACCTTCTCCAGGATCTTGTCCGCGTCACGCGCGGGATCGATGACGATGACCTCCTCATCGTCGCCGACGATCCAGGTGTTGTTCTCGACCTTGTGCTCGACGCCGTCGACATCGACGACGCCCTCGGTCACCACTCGCTCGATACGCGCTGTCACGCTTCCGCACTTTACTGCCTCATCCCGGCGGGCGGCCCGGGTGCGGGTAATGGATGGCCTTACACTTCGCCCACTCTTTCCCTATTCCATCCCATTTCCATCCCTTCTCGGCACCGGTGGGCCCTTCTCCACACCCGTGGGCGGTCACGCCCGGCGGCGATCAGGTGTCGTCGTTCAGGCGCGGGGAGAAGGCCCCGAAGGGCAGGTCCAGGATCTGATCCTGATCACGGAGATCGCGCATCCCGATATCGGCCAGTGTCATGAGATATCCCGCCTCGGCCGGCCAGACCACCACCCACAGCCAGTTGCCCAGCGCCTCCCCCGCGTAGACCGCCCGGTCGGACGCCGCCTCCACGCACCACAGCGCGGCCGGGTGCCCCCCGATCTGGACCTTGGCGTTCGGCGGCCCCTCGTCGAACCCCTCCCCCGGATCGGTGGCCGAAAGCCCCGCGAACCCGGCGCCCAGCCCCACCCCCGGCTCCTCGGCGACGATCACCATGTCGGCGGGCCCCGGGGTCAGCGAGGGGCCGGAGAGCGCGACCGCGGTGGCCCGCACCCCGCTGCGCTCGTCACCGGCCTCGGCGAACCCCGTGACGAGCCAGCCCTGGGGCAGGGGCCACAGCAGCCAGACAGGCACCAGGGCGTTCCTGGCGACGGCCTGCGCCACCGCGTCCGAGGGAGGTCTGGGGAACCGCAACGGCAGCACGTCGCCGTGCGGCCCGCATCTCCACGCGCTCGACCACGCACCGGGCGGACAGAGCGGGCCGAAACAGCGCGGGCAGATGGGCTCGGCTCTCACGCCTATCCACGCTGCTTTGTCCACCCCCCGTTCGTCAAGGGCACCTCTGACCGCACGGCCGTAATCTTCTTCACGTGCGCGTAAATTGTGTCGGGGCGATCGTCCGCGACGGCGAGGGCCGGACACTTCTCATCCGCCGTGGCCGCCCGCCCGGCCGGGGCCTGTGGTCCCTTCCCGGCGGGCGGATCGAGCCCGGCGAGTCCGACGCCGAGGCGGTGGTCCGGGAGGTGCTGGAGGAGACCGGCCTCACGGTCACCGCCGGGCGTCTGGCGGGTACGGTCGACCGCCCCGGGCCGGGCGGGACAACCTACGAGATCCGCGACTATCTGGCCGAGGTCTCCGGCGGCGTGCTCCGCGCCGGAGACGACGCCGACGACGCCGGCTGGTTCACCGACGAGGAGCTCTCGCGGCTGCCGCTCACGACCGGCCTGCTGGACGCCCTCGTCGGCTGGGCGGTCATCCGTCCGAGGTGAGCGCCGAACCGGGGAGAGGCGGTCGATCTGGTTGAGCACGGCGAGTGGTCATCCGTCCGAGCTGAGCGTCGAACGCCACAGGGTGAGGTGGTCGGTGCGGTAGGTGGTGGACCGGCCCAGGGCCACGACCTCGCCGCCGGAGATCGCGACCGCGCCGAGCCACTGGGCGCCCTCGCCGTCCAGGCTGTCCTGGGCGGGGGTGTGGGGCTGCCACTCCCGGCCGTCCTCGGAGGTCCAGGCCATGCCGTCGCGCTCGCCCGGGGCCCCCTGCCAGCCGACCGCCACCACGCCCGCCGCCGTCGCGGCCAGATCCTGTACGGCTGCCGCCCGGTCCGCGGGAAGCCACGTGAACTCCCACGTCGAGCCGTTGTCGTCCGACACGGCGGCGAAGGCCCGCTGCCCGTCGCCGGTCGTGGCCGTGCCGGCGGCGACGACGGTCCCCCCGTGCAGGACCACGTGCCGCAGCCCGGCCGAGGTCGCGCCCGGCGGCAGGACGGGCTTGCGGGCGACCCAGTTGACCCCGTCGGCCGACACCCAGACCACGCCGGTCTCGCGCTCGGCCGTTCCCATGCCGCCGACGGCCACGTATCCGGAGGAGGTGGCCGAGACGTCGTGCAGACGCACCCCGCCGCCGCCGGCGGGCAGCCTCGCCGCCCGGGTGTAGCGCTTGAGGTCGGAGGAGAACCACAGGACGGGGACGGTGGTGGACGGCCCCCGGTCCTCGCCGGCCAGAACGTAGCCGGACGGGCCGGAGGCGACCGCGTGGGGCGCGAGGAAGTCGTGCTCGGCCGCCGGGGCGAGCGGGCCCGTGGCCGGGACCCTGCGCCATTCGCGACCGTCGTCGGAGGTGACGAGCAGGGGGGCGGTGGAGGAGGCGTCGGTCATCGTGCTGCCCACCGCCAGCCAGCCCCGCCTGCCGGAGGTGACGTCGCCGAGGGCCTGCCGGTGTGAACCGCCGAGGACCTGCGGAGAGCCGGTGGCCTTCCACGCCCGGCCGTCCGCGCTGCTCCAGATGCCCGCGTCGCCGGAGGCGGCGCCCACGGCGACGAACGTGCCGTCCCCGGCGGCCACCCTGGTCGTGTCACGGGCCGCCCTGGACAGGCCCTTGATCCTCTCCAGCGCGACCGGCCGGGCCTCCCCGCCCCTGGGGGCGGTCATGAGGACCAGCCGGTTGTCCACGTCGGCGGCGCGCTCGTCACCGCCGACGACGAGCGTGCCCTCGTCGGAGACGGCCAGGGCACGCAGCGAGCCGGGAACCTCCCCGAGGTCGGTACTCCTGCTCCACTTCCGGCCGTCCTCGCTGGTGTAGACGGCGTAGCGCTCGAAGCCCGACTCGGTGATCGCGGCCACCCCCGCCGAGGAGGAGGCCAGCCGCTTGACCCCGGAGCCGTCACGGGCCAGGCCGGTGATGGTTCCGCACCGGGACCAGTCGGTCCCCTCGGCCGAGCAGTAGACCCCGACCTCGCCCCTGTCGTCGCGCCGCTGGGTCGGGACGAGCACGAACCCGTCCTTGGCCGCGGCCAGCGCGCCCGCCTCGGGGACGACGCCGGCCGGCGACGACGTCGCGTGCGTCCAGGTCCTTCCCCCGTCGGCCGAGCGCAGGACGGCGGGGCCGGATCCGCCCGGGGCCGGGTCGCCGAGCGCCACCACGACGTCGCCCCTGGCGACGACCGCCTTCAGACCCCGGACCTTGTCGGGCGTGCCGATCTCCCGGCTGTCCACCCGCTCCCAGCTCCGGCCGTCGGGCGAGACCCAGGCCACGGCCCCGGCGGAGCCGTTCGGGAGCGTGGTCGTCCCCACCACGACGAAGCCCGAGGAGGTCCTCGCCAGGTCCATGATCTTGTCACCGGCCGAGAAGGCCCTCAGCCCGCCGGGGTCGACGGCCGTCCAGGCACGGCCGTCCTCACTGGTCCACAGGCCTCGGCCGGTGCCCAGCAGATCGTTGCCCCCCGCCAGCCAGCGGCCGTCGCCGCCCGTCACCCGGCCGACCGTGGCCGGCCCGTTGTCGTATCCCGCCGACCCGGTCACCGTTCCCAGGTCCCAGGAGGCGCCGCCGTCGGTGGAGACCAGGAACAGCGGCCGAGGCACCGGGCTGGTGGTGTCGCTGCCCACCGCGACCATGACGGAGCCGACGGAGGCCACCGCGTTGAGCACCTGACTCGATCCGTCGCCACCGGCGCCGGGCAGGGGCGTGAAGCCGGCGTCGCCGTGGCGCACCTCCTCACCGGCCAGCCGCAGCCCGGTCGCGAACGGATCGCTCACCCAGCCCCAGAGCACCAGGCCGCCGCCGACCGCGACGGCCAGGGCCACCACCATCACGAGGGGGATCGTCAGGCCCCGGCCGCGCCTGCGCCGCGTCGGGCTGGAGCGGCGTACGGCGGAGGGCGCGTCGGCCGGGCGCTGGTGCCGCCCGGCACCCCCGCGACCGCCGGACGGCCCCTGGGCGACGAGCAGATCCGGCCGGGTCGGCCGTCCGCCGGGCGGGCGGCCGACGCGGTGCACCGGCTCGGAGCCCTCCTCGGCGAGCCCGGGTTCGAGCCCTGGTTCCGGTGTGGTCGCGGTCGGCGGCGCGTCCCCGGCGTCGTCCGCCGATCCGGAACCCTCCCCCCGCCCGGGAGGCGGGACCGATCCGGCCGGCCGGTCGGCCCGCTCCGGCGCGTCGGGGGCGTCACGCCCTGGGACGTCACGCTCCGGGGCGCCGGGGGCGTCACCGTCCGGCGCGCCGGGCGCCGGGATGTCACGCTCCGGCGCGTCGCGGTCCGCGGCGGGGGCCGAAGCGGGATCCGCGGTGAAGGCGGCGGCGGGGTCGTCGGCGCGGTCCGCGGCGGGGCCGGGCTGTGCCGGCCGGCGGGGCGGCCCGGAGGCGACCAGCAGATCCGGCCGGTTCCTCCGCCGCCGGCTCCCCTCCTCGGGGGGCGGGGCGGAGTGGTCGCCCGCGGGTTCGTACCGCGGGTCGAGCAGGCCTCCGTAGTCTCCGCCCACGGGGCCCCGGGAGGGGGAGGGAGGACCGTCGCGGCCCGCGTCCCGGAACCCGCCGGCCCGGCCGGAGTCATCGGCGGAGTCACCGCCGGAGTCATCGGCGGCCCCTCCCGGCGGCCCTAAGAGGTCCCCGTAGCGACCGTCTTCGGACCCTCGCGACACCCCCGGACGTTCCACGTGACCATCATCCCCGGAGCCGGTCCGCCTGGGGGGACGATTTCTGTGATCAACGCCCCCGGAGCCGGACGGCCGGGGCCCGGAGACGGCCGGCACGCCGATCCCGTCCACCGGCCTGCGGTGGGCGCCCCTCCAGGGAACGGTGTCCCAGGGTTCCGGGCGGCCCTCCCCCGGCAGGGATTCCGGCCCGTGTTCCCCCTCGGGCGACCGGCCGGGGCCGGAGGCGCGGGTGAGAGGGTCGGCCGGGGAGACCGGGGGGCCGAGCGTGATCGGGGGGATCGAGCCGAGCGGGGGGCGGACGGGATCGGAGGAGTAAGGGCGGGCGCGGGTACGGCGGCGCCCGCCCTGCGGGCGGGGCCGGGGCGCTCCGGTGTCGTCGGGAGTGGGGGCGGCGAAGGGCGGGAGCATCCACGGGGAGGCCGGCGGAAGACCGCGGGTGTCGTCGCCGGAGGGACCCGGCGGGGAGTGCTGGATTGCCGGGGGAAGGCTCTGGGGCTCCCGGCGCCTGCTTCCGTACGTCGCCTCGTCGTGACCATCGTCGTCGGCCGGCCACTCTCGCGAGCGTGGGTCGTGGGGGCCCGGGGCCACGCTCAGCACCTCCTCGCAGGAAGCCCGTCCAGCCCGGGATCACGCCCCGGACCGTTCCATCCATCTCCGTGTCAAACCGCCGCAATCCTGTACGGCAGCGGCAAATCGCACGCGCCCCTACTCCTACCCCGTTCCGCCGAAATGATCACCTCCACCGGCCCGGCGGGCGGGCGCGTCTTTCCGTACTCCCTCCAGAGCAACACGCCGGGGCCGGGCTGACGAGACCTCTCTAGTCAGATTTATTTGCGAAGCGCCGGAATTATCCGGGTTTGTAGTTGATGCTCCGAAACAAAAGGCCGGGAAAACCGTCCGGCCCCCGTCCCCGGCCCCGCCGAGGCGGGCGGGATCAGCCCACGGGCGGGGTCAACGCGTGGGCGGGGTGAAGGCGCCGGTGCGCGCCAGCCCGGCCGCCCGGCCCTTCGCGGCCACGACGAGCGCCATCTTCCTGGACGCCTCGTCGATCATCTCGTCGCCGAGCATGACCGCGCCGCGCCTTTCGACCGTCGTGTAGTACGCGTAGGCGTCGAGGATGAGCTCGGCGCGGTCGTAGTCCTCCTGGGAGGGGGAGAACACCTCGTTGGCGGCCTCGACCTGACTGGGGTGAAGCACCCACTTGCCGTCGAACCCGAGCGCCGCCGACCGCCCGGCCACCCGGCGGTAGCCGTCCAGATCCCCGATCGCCAGGTAGGGGCCGTCGATGGCCTGGAGACCGTGGGCGCGGGCGGCCATGAGAATGCGCATCAGGATGTAGTGATAGGCGTCGCCCTCGGTGTAGCCGGGGGGCTGCTCCCCCACCACGAGGGTCCGCATGTTGATCGAGGCCATGAAGTCGGCCGGGCCGAAGACCAGCGTCTCCAGGCGCCGGGACGAGCCGCCGATGGCGTCCACGTTGACCAGGCCCCGCGCGCTCTCGATCTGGGCCTCGACGCCGATCCGGCCGACCTGGAGGCCGTTGGCCCGCTCGATCTGGGTGAGCAGCGTGTCCAGCCAGGTCACCTGGCCCGGATCCTCCACCTTGGGCAGCATCAGGCAGTCGAGGAACTCCCCCGCGCCCTCCACGACCTCGATCACGTCGCGGTAGGTCCACTGCGTGGTCGGGTCGTTGACCCGCACGACGCGGGTCTTGCCCCGCCAGTCGCCCTCGCGCAGGGCGGCCACGACGTTCTTGCGCGCCTCCTCCTTGGCCGCGGGCGCGACGGAGTCCTCCAGGTCGAGGAAGACCTCGTCGGCGGGCAGGCCCTGGGCCTTCTCCAGGAAACGGGGGTTGCTGCCGGGCACCGCCAGGCACGAACGTCGCGAGCGCATGGGCACACGCTAGCGGCCTTCCGAGAGCACCCGGCGAGCCGGGGTGATCTATCGGGGCCATACAAAGTCTCCCTCCCGTTCTTGGCGCCGACCTTGTACGGCTCTCTATGTCAATGTCCGAATAATGGTGAATCTAGGCTCGGCAAAGGAAGAAGAGACGATGGCAAACGCTTCCCCGGCGGCACGCCCCGCCGTACTGTCCGATCTCATCCCCGGTTCCCGCGTCCGCGACGTCCTGCTCGTGGCCGGCGGCGCGGCCCTGACCGGGCTGGCCGCGCAGCTCAGCTTCCCGATCCCCGGCTCACCCGTCCCCGTCAGCGGTCAGACGTTCGCGGTCGTACTGGTCGGCGCGGCCCTCGGCATGAACCGCGCGGTGCTGAGCATGGCCCTCTACATGCTCGTCGGCGTCGCGGGCGTGCCGTGGTTCGCGGGCGGCGCCTCGGGTTTCGGCGGCGCCTCCTTCGGCTACGTCATCGGGTTCATCGCGGCGGCGGCCGTCGTCGGCAGGCTCGCCGAACACGGCGGCGACCGCACCGTCGCGCGCACGGCCGGCACGATGGTCCTCGGCAACCTGGTGATCTACGCCTTCGGCCTGCCCGTCCTCATGGCCGTCACCGGGCTGGACCTGGGCACCGCGCTTGCCAAGGGAGTGGTCCCCTTCCTGGTCGGCGACGCCCTGAAGATCGCTGTCGCGGCCGGTCTGCTCCCGGCGGCCTGGAGGCTCTCCCGCCGCTGACCGATGTACCCCGCCCTCGTACGGCCTGCGCCTCCCCGGCCCGGGGAGGCGCAGGCCGTACATTCGTCCTATGGGCGCGATCGAGGAGGGCGCCAGGAGGTCGGGGGTCCTGTGGCTGTCACTGGACCGTCCCCGGCTGGCCTGGCACACGTGGCACGACGGCGCGATCTACGTGGTCACCGGGGGCGGCGAGCAGGAGCTGCCCGGCCTGGCCGAGGCCGGGCGGGTCCAGGTGACGCTGCGGAGCAAGGACAACGGGGCGCGTCTGATCACCTTCACCGCCGCCGTCGAGGTGGTCGACCAGGTGCTCGCCGGCGAGGCGGTGGCCGCCCTCGCCAAGGATCGGCTCAACGCCGCCGACGGCGCGGGCCTGCGGGATCGCTGGCTGGCCCACTCCACGGTGGTACGGCTCACCCCACTCGAACCGGCTCCTTGACCTTCCGCGCGGTCGCCGGGGGCACCGCCGCGGTGGCCCGCTGAGCCAGGTAGGCGCCGACCAGGACGATCAGGCCTCCGACGATCTGGAAGGGGCCGAGCGCCTCGCCCAGCAGCACCCAGGCGACCACCGCGCCGGCGATGACCTCCAGTGAGGCGACCGTGGAGCCGACGGCGGCCGACAGGCGCCGGACCGCGGTGACCCCCAGGATGTAGGCGATGACCGTGGCGACCACGATCATCCAGAGCGCCGCCCCCAGCGCCGGCAGGGCCCACCCTCCCTCGGGTGCGGCGGTCACGGTGAGCGCCGCCCAGGGGATGTCCCAGGGCCGGGCGAGCGGCAGGAGCACCAGCGCCGAGCCCAGCAGGCCCCAGGCGATCAGGCCGAGCGGGTCGATCTCGTCGCCGAACCCGTCGCTGAGCAGGAAGTATCCGGTGCAGCAGGCCGCCGCGCCGAAGGCCAGCAGCAGGCCGACGGGGTCCAGGGCGAGACCCGACCAGACCTCGACCACGATGCCGAGCCCGGCCACCGCGACCACGGCGCCGACGTAGGCCGCGCGCGGCAGCCGTACCCGGCGGACGAACCGCACCCAGAGCACCACCAGCACCGGCGCGGTGAACTCGATGAGCAGGGTGACGCCGACCGGCAGCCGGGTGATGGCCGCGAAGTAGAGCCCCTGCACCCCCGCCACCGCCACGACCGCGTAGGCCAGCAGGAACGGCAGGCGCGAACGCGGGATCCGCAGCGCCCGGGGCCTGATGAGGGCGGCCACCCCGGTGAGCAGCAGCCCGGCTCCCGCCATCCGCATCCAGACGGCCTCCAGCGGCGCGAACCCGGCCTCGCCGAGGTACTTGGCCATCGGTCCGGAGAACGCGAAACACCAGGACGCCGCGAACGCGATCAGCAGACCGTTCCGCCCCATAAGCCACCATCCCGTAACTACCGTTCAAACCTTTTGATGCTGTCATGTCGGATGGCAGGGCAGCAAGGGGACGTCCGAAATGTGAGCGCGTCTGAACGGGACATCCCGGAACGGCGCCTACGCTTCGTATGTGCAGATCTTCATCGCCCGGCTCGCCGGTACCCCGGTCTTCGATCCGGCCGGGGACCGGATCGGGCGGGTACGGGACGTGGTGGCGGCGATCGCCGGCACCACGTCGCCGCGCGTGCACGGGCTGGTCGTCGAGGTGCAGCCCCGGCGCCGGGTCTTCCTGCCCATCACCCGGGTGCTCGGCGTGGAGGACGGGGCGGTCGTCTGCAGCGGACGGATCAACATGCGCCGCTTCGAGCAGCGCGGCTCCGAGACCCTCGTCATCGGGGAGATGCTCGACCTCGAAGTGGAGGTCGAGGGCGAGCGCGTGACGGTCCTGGACCTGGCCATGGAGCAGAACAGCCGCGCCGAGTGGCTCATCACCAAGGTGGCGGTGATCAGGGGCGGCTCCCGGCTGGGGCTGCGGCGCCGCGGTCCGACCAAGATCGTGGACTGGGGCGCGGTCAGCGGTTTCGGCGTGGTGCAGAAGGACCAGGGTGCGGCCGGCCTGCTGGTCGCCTTCGAGACGATGCGCGCGGCCGACCTGGCCAGCGCCCTGCACGAGCTGCCGGACAAACGGCGCGCCGAGGTCGCCGCCGCCCTCGACGACGTCCGGCTCGCCGACGTGCTGGAAGAGCTGCCCGAGCGCGACCAGATCGGCGTCCTGAGCAGGCTCACCCCCCAGCGGGCCGCCGACGTGCTGGAGGAGATGGCCCCCGACGACGCGGCCGACCTGCTCCAGGACCTCCCGCCCGAGCAGGCCGAGGCGCTGATGGCGCTGATGGAGCCCGAGGAGGCCGCGCCCGTACGGCGGCTGCTGGTCTACCCGGAGGACACCGCCGGCGGGATGATGACCAGCGAGCCCGTGGTGCTTCCCCCGCACGCCACGGTCGCCGAGGCGCTGGCCCAGATCCGCCAGCGGGAGGTGACGCCCACCGTCGCCGCGCAGGTCTACGTGGCCCGGCCGCCCATCGAGACCCCCACCGGCCGCTTCCTGGGCCTGGTCCACTTTCAGCGGCTGCTGCGCGAGCCTCCCGCCACCCTGCTGGGCGGCATCATGGACGCCTCCCTCGACCCGATCCGGCCCGAGTACACCCTTGGCCAGGTGACCTCCTATCTGGCCACCTACAACCTGATGGCGGTTCCCGTCGTGGACGAGGCGGGCCGCCTGGTCGGCGCCGTCACCGCCGACGACGTGCTCGACCACCTGCTCCCCGCGGACTGGCGGGAACGGGCCGAGGCGCCGGAGGCCGACCGTGGCTGACCGGCTCGACCAGCCCCGGCAGCCGGGGCCGCGCCTGCGCCTGTACTACGATCCGGAGGCGTTCGGACGGCTGTCGGAGCGGATCGCCCGCTTCCTGGGCACCGCCCGGTTCCTGGTTTACATGACCGTCTTCGTTGCGGTCTGGGTGCTGTGGAATGTCCTTGTACCGGCGGAGTGGCGGTTCGACCCCTACCCGTTCATCTTCCTGACGCTGATGCTCTCGCTCCAGGCGTCCTACGCCGCGCCGCTCATCCTGCTCGCCCAGAACCGTCAGGCCGACCGTGACCGGGTCCAGAGCGAAGTCGACCGAGGGGCGGCCGAACGCAACCAGGCCGACATCGAGTATCTGAGCCGGGAAATCGCCGCCCTGCGCATCGCGCTCGGCGAGGTGGCCACCCGTGACTACATCCGCTCGGAACTCCAGCGCCTACTGGAGGATCTCCGCGAACCCTCCCCCTCGGCCCCCCGCTCCGGAGAGCTCTGATCACCCGGCCGGCGTCGGGCGCGGCCGTCCGGCGGCCGCGACGGACTTCCCCCTTCGCCCCACAGGCGGCGCAGATTTCCGGAAATCAGGCCAAACCCACACTTGCTTTGCCTATGTAACGTGTGAAATTTTACATTTCACATAACGATCACCGCCCGGCCGGAGGCCTCCGACCGGGCGGCATCGCTCCCTCTCCCCCCAGGAGTGACATGCAGAGCAGGTTGCGCCGAGCAATCTCCCAGGTGGTCCTCATCGGCTCCGTCCTCGGTCTCGGCGTCGGCACGCAGGTCGTGCTCGCCGCCCCGGGCACGGCGGCCGTGCGGAACACCGCGGCGCCCACCAATGGGAACGGTCCCGAAAAGGACGTTACCGGCTCCATCCACGAGGAGTCGCCCCATATCCAGCACGAACCCCTGAAGACCAAGGACGTTCCGCCGCTGTCGTCCTTCGCCGAGGAGCGGCGCCGCGACCACGACGCCCCCACGACGAGCAGGAAACCGTCACAGAAGTCGGCGGAGAAGGCGGTGACGGCCGCCGCGGCGTGCAGCGCCTCGGACTTCGCCGGCAAGACCGGCGGCACGCTGGTCGCGGCGGTCAAGAACGCCACCCCCGACTGTGTGGACACGCTGTTCGGCCTGACCGGAGGCGACGCCCCCGCCGTGTTCAGCGAGGCGCAGATGGTCGCCGTGGCCTCCGCGCTGCGGGACAACGCCGTCGCCTACACCGGCGACAACAGCACTGGCACGCTCCAACTCGTGCTGTACCTGCGGGCCGGCTACTACGTCCAGAGCAAGCCCGCCAACGGCATCGGCGCCTACGGCGCGAGCCTCAAGAGCGCGGTCCGCTCAGCGCTGGACGCGTTCTTCGCCAACAGCCGCTCCGGCGACGTCAACGACGTCAACGGTGAGACCCTCACCGAGGCCGTCATCCTCATCGACAGCTCCCAGGAGAACGCCCGCTACATCTACGTGGTGAAGCGGCTGCTGAACGCCTACAACAGCTCCTACAACGGCTACAAGTACATGCGCAGCGCCGTGAACAGCGTCTTCACCGTGCTGTTCCGCGGCCACTACGTGCCGGAGTTCGTCTCCCTCGTCCAGAGCGACCCCAGCCTCCTCGACACGACCTACGGCTTCGCCGACAGGCACTTCGCCCTGATCAGCGGGGACTACTACTACCTTCCCTACAACGCCGCCCGTGAGCTGGCCCGGTTCGTCCAGTACAGCTCGCTGCGGGCCAAGGTCCGCCCCATGATCAAGGCGCTGGTCGACCGCAGCGGCATCACCGGCAACACCGCCCGGATGTGGATCGCCCTGGCCGACATGGTCGACTACTACGACAAGGCCAACTGCTCCTACTACGGAACCTGCGACTATCTGACCCAGATCAAGCAGACGGTGCTGCCGATCACGCACACCTGCGGGCCCAGCGTCCGCATCCTGGCCCAGGACATGACCGCCGCCCAGCTCAGCGCGAGCTGCACCAGCATGGCCAACCAGGACGCCTTCTTCCACAACGTCGTCAAGGACAACGGCCCGGTCTCGGGCGACCTCAACACCACCCTTGAGGTGACCATCTTCAACTCCAGCGTCGACTACCAGACCTACGCCGGCGCGCTGTACGACATCGACACCAACAACGGCGGCATGTACCTGGAGGGCAACCCGGCGACGTCCGGCAACCAGCCGCGCTTCATCGCCTACGAGGACACCCGCGTGCTCCCCGAGTTCGCGGTGTGGAACCTCAACCACGAGTACACCCACTACCTCGACGGCCGGTTCAACATGTACGGCGACTTCGGCGCCGGGGTGTCCACGCCGACGATCTGGTGGATCGAGGGCTTCGCCGAGTACGTCTCCTACTCCTACCGCAACGTCGTCTACACCGCCGCGATCACCGAGGCCGCCAAGAAGACCTTCACACTGCGGGAGGCGTTCGACACCACCTACGAGCACAACGACACCACCCGCACCTACCGGTGGGGTTACCTGGCCGTGCGGTACATGCTGGAGAAGCACCCGGCCGACGTGACCAAGGTGCTCGGCTACTACCGGACCGGCAACTGGAACGCCGCGCGCTCCTTCCTGACCGGCCTGAACTACGAGAGCGACTGGAACTCCTGGCTGACCGCCTGCGCGGCCGGCTCGTGCGGGGGCGGCGGCGGTACCAACCAGCCGCCGACGGCGAACTTCACCTCCAGCGTCAACGGCCTGGCG
>NZ_BNBB01000022.1 GCF_014654615.1 Streptosporangium violaceochromogenes
CGAGTTCGACGCCATGACCGTCACCCCGTATGTCGGCCAGGACTCCGGACGACTGGCCTACTCGATCCGGGCACGGGCGATGCGCGCTCCTCGCACGGTCGCGACCTCGACCCGGCAGGCCGCCTCGGCGACGGCGAAAGAGCCGGCCGGTAAGGACCTCGCGGCCTGACCACACAAAGCGGGGCCGCCAGAAGCGGCAACTTCCGGCGGCCCCTCACATCTCCCTCTCACACGACATTCAAGGAAGAGGTTTCGAGTCTAATGTTCAAGAAACTGCCCGGGGATGAGGCGCAGCGTCTCGTCTCCACCACCCCCGACACCGCCGTGGTGTTCCGCCCGGCCGTCGTCACCACCCCCGCGATCCTCACGATCCTGATCCTCACCGGCCGCCTGATCGCCGGGCTGATGCGGACGCTGTGGCGCCACCCGGTCGCCTCGGCCGCCGTCGCCGTGCCCGGGGTGATCTGGACCGTCTACGGGTGGCCGTGGGCGCTCGGGCTCGCCGCCTCGCTGATCGCCGTCCCGGCTGTCTGGGGTCTGGTCGATCGGGCCTCGTTCCTGCGCCTGGCAGGCTGGCGGCTGCTGGCCTTCTGGCGCCTGGTCTGGGTGTACCGCCGTCACTGGCAACCGGTGATGATCGTCTCCGGGCTGGGGCGTCACCTCGGCGGCCGGGACTACCTGCCCCGCCTCCTGTCGGTCTCGTGTACCTCCTGGGCGGATGAGGTCGCCGTCAAACTCCTGACCGGCCAGGCCGCCTCCGACTGGGCTGAGCGGACCGAGCAGCTCGCGCACGGGTTCGGCGCGGCCTCCTGCCGGGTGACGGTGGTCCGGTCGGGCCAGCTGCTGCTGACCTTCCCCCGCCGCGACCCCCTGTCGACCCCGCTGCCCGCCCTGCCGATCCCGGTGGATGTGTCGGTGGGGCCGGTGGAGATCGGCCGGTGCGAGGACGGCACCCCCTGGCGATTGAAGGTGCACGGCACGCATGTCCTGGTGGCCGGGGCGACGGGGGCGGGCAAGGGGTCGGTCATCTGGTCGACGATCCGGGGCCTGCTGCCCGCCGCCCGCGCCGGACTGGCCCAGATCTGGGCACTGGACCCCAAGCTCATGGAGCTGAGCTTCGGCCGGGGCTTGTTCGGCGACCGCTACGCCGCGACCCCGGAAGGCTGCGTCGCCCTGCTGGAGGCCGCGGTGAAGGTCATGCAGGAACGGGCGGCCCGCTTCGCCGGGGTCCGGCGCACCCACACCCCCACGCCTGAGGACCCGTTCGTCCTGGTGGTGGTCGATGAGGTGGCGTTCCTGACCGCCTACCAGCCCGACAAGGGACTTCGGGTGCGCACCATCGCTGCCCTGGCCACCCTCACCACCCAAGGGCGGGCGGTCGGCGTCGGCGTGCTGGCCGCCTTGCAGGACCCCCGCAAGGACGTGCTGACCATCCGCAACCTGTTCCCCGACAAGATCGCCCTCCGCCTGGATGAGTCGGAACAGGTGGACATGGTCCTCGGTGACGGCGCCCGGGACCGGGGAGCCCTGGCCGACCTCATCTCCCCCCGCCCGGAACGGGGCGCGGGCATCGCCTACGTCCGCCTGGAGACCTCCCCGGACCCGATCCGGGTGCGCGCCGCCTACGTCTGCGACACCGACATTCGCGCCATGGCCGCCGCCTTCGCCACCGACACGCTTCCCCTGCCGGGGGTGGCGTGATGAGAGTCGTCGTTCACGGCACCCTCGCCGAACTACGGGCCTCCGGGCTGCTGGACCTGGAGAACGCCGAGATGCCGCCGTGCTTCCTGCTGGTCAACCTGCGACTGCACCACGATCCCTACAGCGACGCCTACCGGCTGCACGCCGACGTCCTCAACCCACACCACAGGAAGGAGGCTCCATGACCGGCACCGCCCACCCGTCCCCCTCCCAGACACCCGCGTCCCCGGCCCCCAATGGCGCCGATCGCACCCTTCCCCGCACCGTCCGCGACACCCTCCCCCTGGCCCTGGACGTCGCCGTGGAGGTGGCCAAGCTCAACGGGGTGTGCATCCGCCCCATCGAGGTACGCCGCCTCGACACCCACACCGGCCGCACCGAGCCGTTCGACCTGCCGTGCGGCACTACCAACGAGGCCAAATGCCCGCCGTGCGCCACCCGCAACAAGCAGTTGCGCAAGGCCCAGTGCCGGGAGGGCTGGCACCTGGAAGTCGAGCCGGTCGCCGAACCCCACCCGGCCACCGACGATCAGAAGTGGCTGATCACCTTCCGGGCCGACGTGCAGGCCAAGCGGGATGCGGCCGAACACGCCGGGAGGACCGACGAGGTCGCCGACTGGGATGAGGCCATCGCGGGCATCGACGCGGAGATCAACGCCGCCGGGATGCGCGGCACCGTCACCGGCGGCCGGACCACGCCCCGCCGCTCTCGTTCTACTCGCCGACGTCAGGACACCCCGGACCTGCCCCGCCGCTCTCGGCAGAACACCACGCTGGGGCGGACCTTCACCGCCCCGGACGGCAAGGTGTTCCGGCCGTCGCTGTTCGTCACCCTGACCTTGCCGTCGTACGGGAAGATCCGCCCCGGGCAGGGGGTGCCGGTCGACCCGGCGACCTACAACTACGCGGCGGCGGCCCGGGATGCCCTGCACTTCTCCAAGCTCGTCGACCGGTTCGTGCAGAACCTGCGCCGGGTCGCCGGGTACGACGTGCAGTACTTCGCCACCGTCGAGCCGCAGAAGCGGTTCGCGCCGCATCTGCACATGGCGATCCGCGGCACCCTGCCCCGCGCCGAGATCAAGCAGATCGCCGCCGCCACGTATCACCAGGTGTGGTGGCCCCAGGTGGATGAAGTGCGGTTCGAGGGCGAGCACCTACCTGTCTGGGCAGAGCGGGAAGAGCGGGCCGAGCCGTACGCGGACGGGCAGAGCGGTGACTACCTCGACTCGGCCACGGGTGAACTCCTGCCCACCTGGGATGAGGCCCTCGATCGGCTCGACGCCGATGAGACCGCCGAACCTCTGCACGTGGTGCGCTTCGGTGCTCAGGTCGACGTCCAGGGCGTCCTGGCCGGCTCCCCGGACGCCCACAGGCGCATCGGGTATCTGACCAAGTACCTCACCAAGAGCCTGGGGGAGACCCTCGACCTCGACCCCGCCGAAGACAACGAGGAAGAGGAGGCCGGTCCGGCTCGCGCGGCGGTCAACCGGGCCCGCCGGGACCACGCCGCCCGCCTGATCGAGGCGCTGCGCTACGAACCCTGCTCCCCGGCCTGCGCCAACTGGCTGCGCTACGGCATCCAGCCCAAGAACGCCAAGCCGGGCATGACTCCAGGCCGGTGCAAGGGCAAGGCGCACAAGGCCGAACACCTCGGCTACGCCGGACGCCGCGTCCTGGTCTCCCGCAAATGGTCCAACAAGACCCTCCGCGACCACAGGCAGGACCGCCGGGCCTGGGTCCTCGACATGCTCGGCCTGCCCGGCGACGACACCGTCACCGACCCGCACCGCTACCTCTGGCGGCCCGTCTCGGCCAAGGACCCGACCCGGACCCCGCTGCCGGTGCGACTGCTGCGCGGCGTGGCCAACCGCCACCACACCAGAGCACGGCTCGACGAACTACGGGCCAGAGCCGACGGCAGACCCACCCACAACCTTTCGGCAATAACAGCACTCGGGGAGGCGGCGTGAAGAAGAGAGACGATGACAAGCTGATGACCGTCCCCGAGATCCTCGACCGGCTCGGCGGCGTGTCCGCCCGGACCCTCTACCGGTGGCGCGAGATCGGCAAGTTCCCTCGCGGCCTGCGACTGCCCAACGATGAGATCCGCCTCTACCGGAGCGAGTTCGAGGCGTGGCTTGAGACCCTCCGGGAGGCGGCGTGAACCTCTCGTACGACGTCAAGTTCTTCGAGATCAGCCGGAACAAGTCGAGTAAGACGCCGTCCTACGTCGTGCGCTGGTCGGTCGCCAGGAAGCGTTCGTCGAAGACCTACCGGACCAAGGCGCTCGCCGAGAACTTCCTGTCGGACCTGCGGCAGGCGGCCAAGCGGGGTGAGGCGTTCGAGGTCGAGACGGGCCTCCCCCAGTCGATGATCAAGGCCAAGGACGCCCGGACCGTCCTTGAGTTCGTCACGGCCTTCATTGAGATGAAGTGGCCCCACGCGGCGGCCAAGACCAGGGACGGCATGTCCGACGCGCTCGCGACGATCCTCCCCGTGCTGACCAAGGATCGTCCCGGCCGTCCTGACGCCGAAGACCTGCGGACAGCTCTTCGCAAGCATCTCCTTCTCCCAGAGAGCAAGAGGGCGGAGGCTCCCCCGGAGCTGGCGCAGGCGGTTCGCTGGCTGCGGTCGGCGTCGCTCGATCTGACGACCCTGAACGAGGCCAGGACGGTACGGCTGGCCCTCGACGCGCTCGCTCTCCGCCTCGACGGCAAGGCAGCCGCTCCGAACACGATCGCCCGCAAGCGGGCCGTCTTCCACGCCGTCCTTGAGTACGCGGTGGAGCTGGAGGAACTGGACGCCAACCCGCTGCACAAGGTCAAGTGGAAGCCACCGAAGACCACCGAGACCGTTGACCCTCGTGTGGCAGTCAATCCGCGGCAGGCTCAAGAGCTCCTGGCCATGGTCGCCCACGTGGGCGGTCGCGGCCGGGGCCGGCGGCTCATGGCGCTGTTCGCGTGCATGTACTACGCGGCCCTGCGTCCGGCCGAGGCGGTCGGCCTGCGAGTGCAGGACTGTCACCTGCCGCTCAAGGGGTGGGGACGGCTGACGGTCAATGTCTCCCGTCCCGAGGTCAACACGCGGTGGACCGACAGCGGGGACGCACACGAGGAACGGGGGCTCAAGCATCGGGGCCGTGACGACGTGCGCCCGGTGCCGATCCCGCCGACGCTGGTCGAGATCCTCCGGGAGCACATCGCCGAGTACGGCACCGGCCAGGACGGGCGGCTCTTCCGGAGCGAGCGCGGTGGAGTGGTCGCCTCGACGGCTTACACCGAGGTCTGGCAGGAGGCCAGGAAGCTGGCCCTCACCCCTGCCCAGGTGGCCTCTCCCCTGGCGCGCAGACCGTACGACCTGAGACACGCGGCGGTGTCGCTCTGGCTCAACGCGGGTGTCTCGGCCCCCGATGTGGCCGAGCGGGCCGGGCACAGCGTGGACGTTCTCTTGCGCGTCTACGCCAAGTGCCTCGACGGGCAGAAGGACGTGGCCAACAAGCGAATCGACGACGCACTGGCCGCGTGACATGCCTGCCGTACGACCAGGACCCCGGACCCCCCGGGGTCCTTCTGCGTTCCAGGGGCCGGCTCCCGCCTGCGAGCCGCCCGGAAAGCCTGGCGCGACCTGGGGAAATGCCTTCAAGATCATTGCACGTATATTGGTGGAGCGGTGACATGCGGCTGCTCCTGGCGGCATACGGCTGCATGGCCCGGAAACGCAAAAGAGGCCCTATAGGGCCTCTGAGCTGCCGTTTTGGCTGGTGGCAGGTGCAGGACTTGAACCTGCGTAGGCTGAGCCGACGGTTTTACAGACCGCTCCCTTTGACCACTCGGGCAACCTGCCGCGTCATCCGCTTGAGGCGGTGACAGGAAGAAGAATAGCGGACTTCGGGGGGCGACGTGACATCGACGGAGACCACCTGGCGATAGCCCGCTGTACCGGGACTTATGCGGTTGTGTCTCGGCCTTCACGACAGGCACAGGAGGATGCTTGACACCGCCATCCCAGCCTTGATGGTCACGTTCACCGCGAGCCGGAAGGGGAGACGCCGAACGCCTTGCCGGAAGTTCCGCGTGTAGCCGGAAGTGAAATCCTCAAGGCGTGAGGCCGCCGGCGCGGAGGGCCCCGGCGTCCCAGAGCGCCATGGCGGGACACCAAGGAGCCTGCTCCGAGGCTACTCGGCCATGACGTCGTCCAGGGTGGCGGCGAACTCGGTGGGATCGGTCCAGTAGCGGTCGGCGAGCAACTCGGCGACGGCGTCGAAGAAGCCGGCGTCGCCGTTGCTTCCGGGGATCAGCAGGAGCGCGAGGCCCGAACCGCGGACCTCGTAGTGGAGGCGCGCGCCGGCCACGTCCAGCCGGTGGCTCGTACGGGCGGGCATCAGCACTTCCCCTTTGCGCGTATCAGATAAGATGCGGACCGCATCTAACGTAGAGCGTCGCCGGTAGGATGCGCAACGCATCCAAGGAGCATGGAATGAACCGACGACGCGGCGAACGACTGGAGCACGCGATCCTCGACGCCGCCTGGCACCTGCTGGTCCAGGTGGGATACGTCAAGCTCACCATGGAGGCCGTAGCGGCCAGGGCGGGCACCAGCCGGCCGGTGATCCACCGCCGCTGGCCCACCCGCGCCCAGCTGGCCCTCGCGGCCCTGGATCACGCCGCGCCCGCCGACACCGAACCACCGGACACCGGCACCCTGCGCACCGACCTGCTGGCCCTGATGGAGCAGATCGTCCGCCGATTCGGCACCGTACACGGCGAGATCCTGGCGGGCATGGCCGCCGAGACCGCCCGCGACCCGGAGACCGCCCACGCCCTACGCGCCCGGCTGGCTACCCCCACCCAGGGCTACAAGATCACAACCATCGTCCGGCGGGCCATCGCGCGGAACGAGATCCCCGCCATCCGCCTGCCTTCGCGAGTGGCCAGGCTCCCGCTCGACCTGGTCCGCAACGAGATCATCCTCTACGGTCGACCTCCCGGCGAGGACGTGATCACCGACATCGTCGACTCCGTCGTCCTGCCCGCGATACTTCACGCCTCGGCCCCCGGGCAGGCCCGGGCCGAGTGATCCGCCTCACGGAAGCGGTCCGCTCTCGGAACAAGACCAACGATCCGTGCCACAGATCCTCGGCGGAGGGTTCGGCGTCGGCCACAAGGTGGCGGTACGGAATGCGGGGGGCGAGGGATACGGCGGTGCGGAATACGGAGAGGTACGTGGGCGGGGAGGTCCAGGGGCACGCCCGCCGAGCGGGACACCGCTACCTCCACACCATCGGCGGGAGATGCTGGCTAGGCTGATCCGTTACGTGCGCGTGTATCGGACTGGTGCCCGCAACACCACCGCGGTTCGATGTCCGCAGCACCTGGGAACCAGACGAGAACTAGAGTTTCCGCAGTTCAGAGGGGTTATGTTTTGGCAGACTCGTCGTTTGACATCGTCAGCAAGATCGACCACCAGGAGGCTGACAACGCACTGAACCAGACGGTCAAGGAGGTCGGGCACCGATTCGACTTCAAGGGGACGGGCGCGAGCATCGCCTGGTCGGGCGGTCAGAAGGCCGTCGAGATCAAGGCCAACAGCGAGGAACGCGCCAATGCCGTTCTTGACGTGTTCAAGGACAAGCTGATCAAGCGCGGACTCTCGCTCAAGATCCTGGACGCGGGTGAGCCCAGGCTGTCCGGCAAGGAGTACCGTCTCACGGTCACCCTCAAGGAGGGCATCGACCAGGAGAACGCCAAGAAGATCTCGAAGATCATCCGCGACGAGGGCCCCAAGGGAATCAAGGCCCAGATCCAGGGGGACGAGCTGCGGGTGAGCTCCAAGAAGAAGGACGAACTCCAGGAGGTCATCGCCCTGCTCAAGGGCAAGGACCTGGAGGTCGCCCTGCAGTTCACGAACTACCGGTAGTAGGTGGCACCCCGAGGCTCTGACCTGCACACTTATCGACTTTCGATCTTCGGAGTGCACATACGGTGCACACCACCGAGCGCCGAGTCGACGAGTGCACGAGTCCGCTCCCGAGCCTCGGGCCACTCACCGACATAGGTGTTGAGCGTGATCATTGGTGTGCTGTGGCCAAGCGCAAGCTGTACCCTTCACGCTCGCACCCTTGTGGATCAAGAGCGCGGCGAAGTGGTGCCGCAAGCAATGGATGCCCGTCCTCTTCGGGATGCCTACCGCTCTCGCCGACGGTGACCAAATCTCCGACCATGTCGCCCGGTGGATCGGTTAAGCCTGTTCGTGGTGAACAAAAGCTTGACCGTCCGCCGCACCGGCTTACGAGGGTTCGTCTCGTCGTCGATCTCAATCTCGACGGGCGGATAACGTCGGATGTGCTCAGCCACTGAGCTTGAAAGGCCGGTGTCACGAGGGGGCGGCCTGTGATGGCTTGCGGCGATCGGTTATCCGGAGGTATGAGGTATGCCGAGGGCGGCCGCCTGGGCGCCGCGCGGCCGCACTCCGGTGGTGACGGTGACCGGCAAAAGGTAGGGGCGGGTGGCGGTGGCCGGGTGAGCGTACCCGGCTGATGTACCGGGTGCTGGTCCGGCGCGGGCAGCCCGGTGAGGTCAAAGGCTTCGGGCCTGCGCGGTTCGCGGCGCTGCCGGAGGCCGCGCACGCTCAACTGTAACTTCAGCCTTTCAAGCTCAGCGGCACCTTCGGTGCAACGTCGGCGAACAGAACGTCCGGCAAGCCGACCTTGCGGATCGCGTTCAGCTTGAACACCTCCCGCTCGATCGTCTTCACACTGACGTTCCCCGGCTCCTCCCGGATCATCGCGAACACGTCCACACCGGCCGCCTCGGCCGCGCCGAACAACGCGGCGGGCCCGACGACCCTCGGCGACGGTGCCTTCTGGCTGCGGGCGATCAGGTCCTTCGACCTCCACCGGACAAACACGCCTCGGCGCTATCGCTCTTCTGGGGCCTACCCGAAACGCGCCAGAGGTGGTACGGTCCGGGACTGTACTACAGTACGATCGTATCGTATGATCATACCGACCGGGCGAGCCGACAAGAAGGTAGAGAGCGCGATGAATGCGGGACCGACCAAGGAAGTCGTGCACGGGAATGCCTTGGTACGCAGGCAGGTCTACGAGACGATCCGGCAGGCGATTCTCGAAATGCGCATCAAGCCCGGGCAGCGCCTCATTGAACGCGAGCTGATCGAGATGACCGGCGCGTCGCGGACGAGCGTGCGCGAGGCTCTGCGGGAACTCATTGCCGACGGAATCGTCAAGACCGTGCCATACAACCGGCACATTGTCGGAATTCCCACACAGGACGAGGCTCGGGAGTTGTACGACGTCCGCGGTGCGCTGGAGGCGTTAGCCGCTCGCCGTTTCACCGAACTCGCTTCGGAGGAAGAGATACAGGACCTCAGCGCTGCGGTTGACGCCTACGGCGCGGCCTCCACTGTCGGCGACCGGATCGCCTCGAAGGGCGATATCTACCGCATCCTCGGGTCGCACACACCGGTGGTGTACGCGGTACTGCACACCCTCAACGCACGGGTGGCCCTAATGCGCACCATGTCGCTGACTGTCCCTGACCGGCACCAGGAATCGGTAAAGGAGATCCGCCGAATACTCACGGCCATCAAGAGTCGTGACTCGGCCGCAGCAGCCAATGAGTCGTTGGCCCACGCCGAAAAAGCCTGTACGGTCGCGATGCGGCTGCTCAGTGAGAGCCCCTGGTCGGTGGCCATGGGGTGGGACTGACGTGATCGACGACTGCGGCGTGCCGGCGGCCCTGGCCGCCTGCCGCGTAATGCACAGCGTTCTGCGCGACCCGACGAACGCACCGCGCGAAACCGATCACCAATAACGAGAACGGCGCCGCTTCGCACCGTAACCAGACGAAGGAATGGGGACGTTTGTGTCTGATTTTGAATCGAATTACGAAACCGTAGCCGTGGAGCAACGCGACGACGGGGCAACGTGGATTACGTTCAATCGCCCGGAGAAGCGCAATGCGATGAACCCGAGGATGCACTTCGAAATGGTCGACGTGTTGGGACGGCTCGAGGCCGATGACCGTACCCGGGTGTTGGTCTTCACCGGCGCCGGGGAATCCTGGGTCGCCGGACAGGATATCGAGGAATACTTCCGCCAGCAGGACGACGACCCGATGGGCCTGGCCGCATCCAGCAGGGCAAGCCAAGAGTGGCGCTGGCGACGACTCTGGGCCTACCCCAAGCCGACCATTGCCATGGTCAACGGCTGGTGCTTCGGCGGCGGATTCACCCAATTGACCGCCTGTGATCTGGCAATCGCGGCGGATGAGGCCCAGTTCGGCCTCAGTGAAGTCAACTGGGGCATTTTGCCCGGCGGATATGTGAGCCGGGCCATCAAGGAGGTATTGGGCTACCGCGACATCATGCGCCTCATCCTTACCGGCGACCCGATCGACGGCAAGGAGGCCGAGCGGATCGGCCTGGTCAACAAGTCGGTGCCGCTGGCGGAACTGCGGGACGAGACCGAACGGTTGGTGGCCAAGTTGCTGTTGAAGAACAGCGCGGTCATGAACGCCACCAAGCAGGCGTACAAGTTCGTCAAGGACATGGGCATGCTAGAAGCCGAGGAATACCTGAAGGTCAAGCAGATCGCCCTGCGGGCCACCGATCCCCAGAAGGGTCGCACGCATGGGATGAGCCAGTTTCTCGACGACAAGACCTACCGCCCGGGGCTTGGGCCGTACCAGCAGCCCGTCCAGTGAGCACCAACGAGATGCCCGGGCTGTTCGACCTGCCGTTGGAATTGAAGGACCTGCGAACCGTGGTTCGCCAGTTCGTGGCGCGGGAACTCATCCCGTTGGAGCAGGTTGTCGGACCACAGCAGATCACACCCGATCACGTGCGCCTCCTTCGCGGCCCCATCGAGGCGATGGGCCTTTGGCAGTTGGACTTGTCCGAGGAGTTCGGCGGGCCAGGTCTGGATCTGCTGGCCCGATGTGTGGTGTACGAGGAGATCGGTCGGACGAGCGTCTTGCCGATGCGCGGCCTCGCCTGCCTCTTCGGCCCCCGGGTTGGACCGATCCTTGAGCAGTGCAATGAGGAGCAACGCGGCCGCTTCCTGTATCCGGCGATCCGTGGCGAGCTCAAAATCTGCTTCGCCCAGACCGAGCCCGAAGCCGGGTCCGACCCGGCAGCTGTTCGGACGCGTGCCGTGCGCCGCGGCGACACGTACGTTCTCAACGGGTCCAAGCGATTCATCACCGACGCGTGGCAGTCCGACTACGCCCAAGTCCTCTGTCAACTCGACGACGGCCGGGGGACAGACACCATGGGGATGCTCATGGTGGACCTTGCCTCACCGGGTGTGGCCCACGGACGGCGCGAGCCGACCATGATGGGTGATGCCCCTTCCGAGGTGACGTTCCAGGATGTCGCCGTACCGGTGACGAACCTGCTGGGTGAGGCGGGCAAGGGGTTCGCCCTCAGTCAGCGATGGCTAAGCGAGGGCCGGATCAAGCGCCAAGGCGCGCTTTGCCTGGGCATCGCGCAGCGGTCGCTGGACCTCATGCTGGATTACGCCCGCGGACGGACCACCTTCGGCCGACCATTGGCAGACCGCCAGGCGATTCAGTTCATGATCGCGGATTCCGCGCTGGAGTTGGATGCCGCGCGCCTGATGGTCCATTCGGCAGCAGCCCGGTTCGACCGCGGCGAGGACGTCCGAAACGCCAGCTACATGGTGAAAATGAGCAGTGTCGAGACCGCTTGCCGGATCGTGGACCGAGCCCTGCAGGTCCACGGAGGCGTGGGGCTAACCCACGAACTGCCCCTTGAGTACTGGTATCGCCAGACGCGCAGCATGCGCATCACCGAGGGCTCGCACGAAGTGCTGCGGTGGGTCCTCGGACGCAACCTGGTCAGGACCTGAACCAGCTCGGGACGACCACCCTCGACCCAGCTCTTGACCACCGGCGTCCGCGCCACTGTGGCGATCACATTCAGACGACAACAACCAGTGAAACGATGGGAAGGAACGTTTGTGCCGCAGAAGATCCGTTTTCGCGATGGGATCATCCAGACCCCTGATGGCCCGCTAGAGCAGGACCTTCAGATCGAGGGCGACCGGGTCGCGGCCCTGCTCGGGCGGGACGAGCGCAGCGACGCCGGCGTCACGGACTTCGATGCCTCGGGCCTGTGGATCATGCCCGGCATCGTCGACCTCCACGCGCACACCCGAGTTCCCGGATACGAGCACAAGGAGGACTACGTCACGGCATCACGTGCCGCGGCCCGGGGCGGGATCACGACCTTCGTCGACATGCCCAACGTCGACCCGCCGACCACCACCGTCGAGTTGCTACGGGAGAAGCGTGCTGTGGCGGAACGCGACTGTCTCGTAGATTGGGGACATTTCGCCGCTGCGACCGACTTGGAGCAGGTTCCGAGGCTGGCCAAGGCCGGCGCCATGGGCTTCAAGCTGTATCAGCTCAAGGGCGCCTACCCGCACGACCCCCGGCTCGCCGTCGACGACCCAGCCACCCTCTACGAGACCTTCAAAGCGATCAAAGAAACCGGCCTGCCCTGCCTCGTCCACCCGTGCAGCCAATCCCTGCTGGAGCATCTCTACAGCACCGCTCTGGAGTCAGGGAGCCCCAAGGACGTCACGACCTTCAGCCGCACCTACTCGAGTGAGGTCATCTGGTCGGTTGGCGTCGCGATCCTCATGGCTGTCCAGCGCGCCACGGGAGTGCGCCTCCACCTAGTGCACACCCACGCGGCCGACGTCATCAATCAGCTCCGGACCGCTAAGGCCAACGGGTTCAGTGTCACGGCGGCCTGCGACCCGAAGTACTTCCACATGCGGATGGAAGACCTCGAAACCGCCGGGGCACGGGGGATTCCGGGTGGCTTCATCTCCGAGGACGAGGGTCGGATGGCCGAGGTCTGGCGTGCGCTGGACGACGGCACGATCGACATCATCGATGCGGACCATGGCGCTCACACGCTGGAGGAGATGGCTCGGACCACGAACGACCCACGCTCGGGGCCCATCGGCGGCCCGCAGTACGAGTACCTGCTGTCGGTGTTCCTCAACGACGTCAACGAGGGCAAACTCCGGATCGCCCGCCTCGTTGACCTCCTGTGCCGTCGTCCGGCCCAGATCATCGGGCTCTACCCGAACAAGGGATCGTTGGAGCCCGGCGCTTCGGCGGACATTGTCGTTGTCGACCCCCGACGCAAGGTTCACCCGCTCGACGAGCGCACCGAAAACAAGTCGGGCTGGACCCCCTACCACGGCCGGACCCTCACAGGTGGTCCGGTGCTGACAATGCTGCGCGGCCAGATCATCGCCGAGAACGAGACCATCGTCGGCGAACCGGGCTTCGGCCGGCACATCGGCCGCGACTCACTGAAGGACGGGTGAACGTATGAGCAGGCAAGAGACCGTGACCGTATCTCCCATGGCGACCTCTGCCGTGGTGCACACGGTGCCTGCGGAGGACGCACCGTTCGCACCCATGTTTCACTCCGGCTCGTGGCACCGCGGGGTATCGGGCCGCACGATGACGGTGCGAGCGGCAGCCAACGGCGCAACGCTCGCCGAGGTCCCCAACGCCACCGCGGCCGACGTGGACGAGGCCTTCGACACGGCACGCACGGCCCAGAAGACCTGGGCGGCCATGGCGCCCTCGGAGCGAGGCAAGGTGCTGCACCGAGTCGCGGACGCCATCGATGCGGCGCAGGACGAGCTGGCCATCCTTGAGGCTTTCGACTCCGGCAACCCTGTGACGGCGATGCGCCGCGATGTGGCCAAAGGTGCGGAGATCTTTCGGCACATGGCCGGGCTGGGCCATCTGCTCAACGGCGAGGTGATACCGGTCTCCACCGAGGGACTGCACTACACCCGGCGGTATCCCTACGGGGTCGTGGCCAGAATCGTGGCCTTCAACCACCCGTTCCTGTTCGCATGCGGACGGGTCTCCTCGGCCATGGTCGCCGGCAATTCGGTGCTGCTAAAGCCGTCGGAGCACACGCCGTTTGCCGCCCTCGCACTGGCCCGGTTGACCGAGGACATCATTCCTCCCGGGGTGTTCAGCGTCCTCACCGGCGGCGCGGAGCTCGGGGCGGCACTGACAGCACATCGCGGCATCGAGCGCATCTCATTTACCGGCAGCGTAGGTACCGCGCTGAAGATCTCCGAGCAAGCGGCACTCAGCGGGCACATCAAATCCATGAGCTTCGAGCTCGGCGGTAAGAACCCCATGATTGTTCTGCCTGACGCCGACCCCGAGAAGGTTGCCGCAGCCGCTGTGCGCGGAATGAACTTCACGGCGGTCCAGGGGCAAAGCTGTGGCTCGACGACAAGGCTGTTCCTCCACAGGGACATCGCCGCAGAGGTGATGAAGCATTTGATACCTCGGGTCGAGGCCATCCGCATAGGGAGGCCGGACGACCCGGAGACCGAGATGGGCTGTCTGATCAGCCAAGAGGCCGTAGACCGCTGCCTGGAGTTCATCGCTCAGGGAGTGCGGGACGGCGCAAAGGTTGTCGCCGGCGGCCGGATCCCTGACAACCCAGAACTGTCCCATGGCCCCTACCTGTTGCCTACGGTTCTCGTCGATGTCCCAGACCGGTCGATCTGCGCGACGAACGAGATCTTCGGTCCGGTTCTCAGCGTCATGGAGTGGTCCGACCTCGACGATGTCCTCCAACGCGCAAATTCGCTGTCGTACGGACTGACCGCTGCGGTCTGGACCAATGATGTCGGCCGTGCCCTGCGCATCGCTGACGCCTTGGAGTCGGGCTACGTGTGGATCAACGACGTCGAGTTCCGCCACTACGCCGTTCCGTTCGGCGGTTGGAAGGACTCCGGCATCGGGGCCGAGTATGGCCTCGACGAGCCGATGTCGTTCACCCGCAGCAAGACGATAGTCGCCAACTACGGCTAGACCCAACAACCGCCCGAGATAGAGCGGCCGTGCCAACCAACTTCTGACAGGGGAAATTGATGTCGCTGGAAATCAGGAAGATCGTGTCCTTCATCGAGGACGTACACCGCGAGGGTGCGCGTCAGATATCGCCGCCGATGCACGCCGCTGCGGTGAGCGCCGTAATCCGCAACCCCTGGGCCGGGCTGGGCTACGTCGAGGATCTGTATCCACTCATTGAGGAAGTTGCTCCGAAGCTCGCGAACGCCATCGTGCCGAACCTCATTCAAATCATGGGCGGACCCGACAATATCGCCGCGTACGGCAAGTCTGCGACGGTCGGGCTCTCCGGTGAGGTGGAGCACGCCTCCGCGCTCATCCACACGCTGCGATTTGGCAACGTGCTCCGCGACCAGGCCGCTGGAACCAGCTTCCTCAGCTTCACGAACAAGCGAGGGCCCGCCGGGGCCAACATCACCATCCCGATGGTGCACAAGACCGACCGCGCCGAGCGGTCCCATTTTCTCACCATCGAGACCCACATCGCGGACGCGCCCATGGCTGACGAGATCGTCGTCTCCATCGCCGCGGCCTCCAGCGGTCGGCCGTTCGCCCGGATCGGCAACCGCCACCAAGACGTCGAAATCGGCGCAGTTTGATGGACGCACCCGCCGGCCGGCGCTGCCCACCGCGTCGCCGTCGGGTCCCAACGAAAGGTGCGGTCAACCATGATCGCAGATACAGCCGGAGCCCCCGGCGCGGGGCCTCGCGCCGTCGACTTTCACAGTCATGTGCTCCCGCAGGCTTATGTCGCGCGGCTTGCCGAGCTGGCCCAGTCCGATCCCATGCTGTCCGCGGCCCGCCACGCCTCCACACCGGAGGGAATGTCGCGATTGCCGTCATCCTGTGCGCGACACATGCTCAACGGCCTTGAGGGTCGGCTGGACCTTCTCTCAGCCTCGGGCATAGCCTGCCAGATCCTCAGTGCCGGCTCGGCACTCGCGTTTCCTCGGGGTGTCGCCCACCGGGTGGAACTAGTGTCCGCGTGGAATGACGCGGTCCGTGACGCGATCCTGGCCTCGCCACGGCCGTCAGCCTTCCGAGTCTTCGGATCGGTCCCGCTGCCCGACGTCCCCGCGGCCATCCGTGAGACCCACCGAGTGGCCCAGCACGAGACAACGGTCGGCTTCAGCGTCACAGCACACGTCCTAGGCGAATCGCTCGACTCAGAGCGGTTTCATCCACTCTTCTCGTTGTGGAACGAAATGGACGCTGCGGTCTTCGTGCACCCAGACCGGTTCCGGACCCGGGGGCTGATGCCGACGCACACCGAGGTGGACGCGGGAACCCAGTTCGACGACACCTTGGCGACGCTGCAGGTGACCGGTCCAGGGATACGCGAACGCTTCCCCCGTATCCGCTGGATCATCGCGCACCTTGGAGGCACCTTCGCCTTTCTCCTCGAACGACTTGACGAGCACTGGGAACGCGACCAGCAGTGGCGGCCCGGGACTCGGCGACCGAGCACGAGCCTGGACAACGTGTGGTTCGACACCGCGGGGCATGGACCCGCGGCCGTCCGGTTCGCAATCGAGACGCTCGGCCACGAGCGGTTCGTGTTCGGCACAGATTTCCCGATGCTTGGTGCCAAGCACCTGGAGGGAGCGGTCGAGCGGCTGCACTACGCCGTCAGTGGCCTCGACCGGGCGAACAAGATCCTCGGCGGGACGGTGCGGGAACTACTCCCGCAACCCCTTGGCGGGCCGGTGGACAGGCGCCACCGCACCATCGGGGGTGCCAACGATGTCTGAACGTGGGCAGTACCTCAAATACCTGCTCGGCACGGCGCGGTTCGCGGTGTCCCGATTGCTTCAATCGCTTGGTCTGCTCCTCGGCGTCGTCATGGTCATGTTCCTCCTGATCCGGATGGCCCCCGGCGACCCGGTCCAAGCGATGGTGGGCGATTTCCCCGTTCCTGACGAGTATCGCGACCAAGTCGCGCGCCAGTATCGGCTCAACGATTCGTGGCTCGTGCAGTTCATGGTGTACCTGGGCCATGTCGCGCGAGGTGATCTGGGGTACTCGTATGCGAGCCACCAGTCCGTCGGAGGACTTATCCTCGAGCGGCTCCCGGCCACCCTCCTGCTCACCGCGGCCGGCCTGATCTCGGCGGCGGCGATGGGCATCGCGCTCGGAACCTGGAGTGCCGTCTCGAGCCGCCGCAGCACAAGGGCAGTGCTGGATATGTTCGTCCTGGTGGGCTTTTCGATCCCGACGTTCTGGCTCGGCCAGATGCTCGTTCTCCTTTTCGCACTGCGTCTGGGGTGGCTTCCCAGCGGCGGGATGTCCGACGCCCGAGCAGAGTCCACCGGGTGGGCCTCGCTGCTGGCCGCCGGGCCGTACCTCGTCCTGCCCGCCGTCGCGTTGGGCATCCGTGAACTCGCGGCGACCGCCCGGATCGCCAAAGGGGCGACAATGGGAGTCCTGTCCGAGGACTACATCGTCACCGCGCGGTCCAAGGGGCTGTCCTCGGCAGCGACGATCCGCCGTCATGTGATCCGGAACGCGGCACTGCCGACGATCGCGTCATTGGGCTACCGCGTCGGTCTGGCGCTTGCCGGCGCCGTGACGATCGAGGTCGTCTTCTCCTGGCCCGGAATCGGCCGCCTGCTCTACCAAGCCATTCTCGCGCGAGACAACAGCCTCGTCGTCGGCGTGATCCTGGTCATCGCGGTTCTCGTGATCATCGCAAACCTGGTCACCGAACTTCTGTACCGAGCTCTCGACCCGCGCATCAGAGGGGCACGCCATGTCCGATGAAGCCAGTCCGTTGGGCGCACGGAAGAACCGCGCGGAACTGTTCAGCTGGGCCAACACCCTGCGTTCGGGCTACGGTCTCGTAGGATCAATCACACTGGCGATCCTGGTTTTGGCTGCGTTGTTCTCGCCATGGCTCGCGCCGTACGATCCCCACGCGATTTCGAGCTCGTATCTCGGTCCACCGTCTGGCGAGCATCTCCTGGGCACGGACCTGGTCGGCCACGACTTGTTGAGCCAGCTGCTTCACGGAGCCCGAGTGACGCTGCTCGTCGCCGTGACGGCGGCGGTGATCTCGTTCGGTCTGGGCGTGCTGATCGGCAGCCTGGCCGGCTACTTCCGTGGCCCGGTAGACGCGGTGTTGATGAAGGTCACGGAGTTCTTCCAGATCATCCCCAGCCTCGTGTTCGCCCTCATCCTCGTCGCCATGCTGGGCTCGCACCTGTGGTTGGTCACGATCGCCATCGGAATCACGATCTGGCCGCAGCAGGCACGGATCGTCCGCTCCCAGTTCCTCACGCTCCGTGAAAGAGAGTTCGTCCAGGCGTCCCGGGCTCTCGGATTCTCCGACCGCCACATCATCTTCCGCGAGATTTATCCCAACGCCTTGGGGCCAGTCCTGGTCCAGGCGACCTTGGACATAGGCATCGCCATCCTGCTGGAGACCGCCCTGAGTTTCCTTGGGCTCGGCGATCCCAACAAGGCGAGCTGGGGGCAGATGCTCTTCGGGGCCCAGGAACACCTGGAGCGCGCCTGGTGGATAGCCCTCTGGCCCGGCGTGGCGATCGCCCTGACCGTTCTCGCCGTAAACTTCGTCGGCGACGCCCTGAGCGAGTGGTTCAACTCCCGTTCCGACGTAGGCAGGGTAAGCCTGCAGAAGCGCAAGAACGTCGCGAGCCCACCCGCTGCCGCACCGAGCCGCACGGGCGACGGCACCGCGCTACTGGACGTCCAGGACCTCACCGTCCACTTGCGCCGGGGTGCGAAGGTCGTACGAGCGGTGGACCGCGCCGAGGTCAAGGTGCGGCCCGGCGAACGGGTCGGCCTGGTAGGCGAGTCCGGCTCCGGGAAGTCAATGTTTTCGCGCGCCGTTCTCCAGATGCTGCCTTCAGCCAATGTCGAGACGTTCACCGGTCGGATCGCGCTCGACGGCATCGACCTGATGCGGCTGAACGAGGCGGACATGCGCCGGGTGCGGTTCGAGGACCTGTCCATCGTCTTCCAGGACGCCATGACGTATCTGAACCCGACGATGCGGGTCGGGAAGCAGATCACCGAGGCCATGGCTGGGCTCTCGGCAACAGACAGACAGGAGCGAACCCGCCAGATCCTCGCCTCCGTCGCACTTCCGACGACGACCCGATTCATGCGCAGGTATCCCCACGAGCTCAGCGGCGGGATGCGCCAGAGGGTGTTGATCGCGATGGCGCTCGCCTCTCAGCCCAAGCTGCTCATCGCGGACGAGCCGACCACGGCGCTCGACGTCACCGTGCAAGCACAAGTGCTGCGCACCCTCGTCGCCGTGCACACGAAGACCGACATGGCAATGCTGATCATCACCCACGACCTCGCGATCGTGGCGGAGGTCTGCGACCGGTCCTTCGTCATGTACGGCGGGCAGATCGTCGAGGAGGCGGCAGTGAGCCGACTGTTCAGCGAGCCGCGACACCCGTATACCCGTGGCCTCATGGCCAGCATGCCCGGCAAGTCGGACTACAGGCTCGGTAAACGCCTGACCGGTTCGGTCGTCGACTTGACAGACGTCCCCACGGGATGTCGCTTCGCCGCCAGGTGCGAGTTAGCGCACGACCGATGCTCGACCGAACCCCCTTGGGTGCGGATCGGCGACGAAGGCGTCCGCTGCTGGCTCTTCGCCGACGAATCGGGACCCATCGGCCGCTCGACCGACAAACCGGCTGACTCGAAGGAGGTCACGACCTCATGAACATGCCGATCCTCAGACTGAACAAGCTGTCCAAGACCTTTGAGCGCCGCTCCTTCTGGAACGCCACGCGCCCACTGTCGTACGCAGTCCGCGACGTCAGCCTTGACCTGGTGAAGGGAGAAACCCTCGCGCTCGTGGGCGAGAGCGGCAGTGGGAAGAGCACTCTCGGGCTCCTGACCATGAACTTGCTGACCGCATCCGAGGGTTCGGTGGTTTTCAACGGCAAGCCGCTGGAAAAGGCCGGCGCCAAGGACATGGCTCGCTTCCGTCGAACTGTGCAGATCGTCTTCCAGAACCCGTCAGCGGCGTTCAACCCGCGCCGTACCGTCCTCGCCACCCTGGCCCAGCCCCTACTGCTACACGGTAAGCCTTCCAAGACCCAGCTGCGGGCGCGCGTAGACGAACTGCTTGAGACCGTTGGGCTCACCCCAGCCGCAGCCTTCCGGGACGTATTTCCCCACCAGCTCAGTGGCGGCCAGCGACAGCGGGTCATGATCGCCCGAGCGCTATCGGTCGACCCCGACTTCGTCGTGGCCGACGAGCCCCTCTCGTCCTTGGACGTGACCGTGCAGGCGCAGATCCTGGACCTGCTCATACGTCTGCAGCGAGAGCGCGATATCGGCTACCTGCTCATCACCCACGATCTCGCCCTAGTCGGCGAGGTGGCCGACAGAGTGGCGGTCATGTACCGCGGCCGAGTCGTCGAGAGCGGGCCCGCGACCACCGTATGCGACGCCCCGCAGCATCCGTACACCCGCCTGCTGATGGCCTCCACCCTAAGCGCCGATCCGAACGAGCGTCGGATCGGCGCGGCCGACACCGCGCGTGTGTTCGACGTTCCACGGGATGACGGCGCGGGGTGCAGCTTTGCCGGCAGATGCCCCCTGGCTGAATCGCAGTGCAAGACGGAGGTGCCGGTATTGGGCAGGAGCGGACAACCCGGAACGGAGGTGGCCTGTCACGTCATCCAGCGGCGCGACGGCGACGTCTAGCCGGCGCCCGCGCCACCCTGACAATCTCGGCCAACCAGAAGCCCTTGTGTGAAAGAGAGAGCGACCTCATGGTCACCCCAGCCAAGCAGGAAACACCCCCCGCGAAGCGGAATCACCTCGCCATCGCCGTCCTGTGCGCGGCCCTACTTCTCGCTGTTACGGCGTGCCAATCCGGGAGTTCAAACGGCCAAGGAAGCGCCGGATCAAGCGCTAACACCTTGGTGGTCGCCATCAACGACGATCCTACCAGTCTGAACCCCATCGTCTCGTCCTCGCCGAGCACCATGACCGTCTCGAACGTGTGGTCCGAGGGACTTTGGTACCTCGACGGCAACTACAAGCCGGTGCCCGTCCTGGCCAAGTCGTGGGACGTCGCGAATGACGGAAAAGACGTGACCATCCACCTTCAGGAAGCGGCGACCTGGCAGGACGGCAAGCCGTTCACGGCAGACGACGTGGTCTTCACCCTGACCAACATCGCCAAGCTCTCGGCACGCGCGGGGTCGTTCCTCGCCGTCTTGGAGTCGGCGACCGCTGTGGATCCCCAGACTGTCAAGCTCAGCCTCAAGAAGGCCTACGGTCCACTGTTCGCAGTGCTCGACCAGCGCATCCTGCCGATGTTGCCCAAGCACGCCCTGCCGGAAGGTGACGTCACGAACAGCGCCTTCAACCAGGAGCCGATCGGTACTGGGCCGTTCAAGGTCACCAAGTGGAACCACGGCCAGTCCATCACGGCTGAAGCCAACCCCTCGTACTGGCAGGGCAGGCCGAGCATTGACAAGGTGGTCTTCAAGATCATCCCGGACGCGGCATCCATGACCAACGCAATGCGGACCGGCGAGATCGACGTGATCGGCAATGCGATCCTCAACGGGAACACCAGCAAGACTCTCAAGGACGCCGGCGTCCCGGTCTCCAGGCTCCCGGGCACACCAGCGGTCAAGTACCTGTTCCCGAACACCAAGAACCCGATTCTGGCCAAGCCCGAGGTGCGCAAGGCCCTGTTCACCGCAATCGACCGGAACGCCATGATCGAAGCGGCGTTCGAGGGCTACGCCGAGCCCGCGACCGGCATGATCCCGGCCGAATACGCCGCTCTATACGACAAGGGCACGGACTACGGGAAGATCTTCAGCCACAGCACCAAGGACGCCGCCAAGATGCTTGACGACGCGGGGTACCCCGTGAAGAACGGTGCGCGCTTCAAGCTTTCCTTGCTCTACTCACCCTCCACGCACGGTGCCGAGAGCGTTGCGCAGATCATCAAGGCCAACCTCGGGGCCGTGAACGTGACCGTGGACGTCCAGTCTCTCGATCAGCCCACCCTGCTCACGAAGGTGTACAAGGAGTACAAGTTCGATCTCGCCCACATCGGCTACTCGACATACGAGGACCCCAATCTGGGCATCGACCGCGCGTACCGGTGCGACGACTCGGGTCAGCCGTACCAGAACCCGACCGGGTACTGCAACGCTAAGCTGGACCAACTGCTGATGCAGGCCGCTGAGCATGTCGAGACCTCGAAGCGCCAAGCGCTCTACCAGCAGGCGCAGGAAATCGTCACACGCGACCTGCCGGTGTTCCCGCTGGCCATGGTGCCCAAGTACGAGGCCTACTCCAAGCGCATCCAGAATGTCGAAGCCGAGTTCGACTTCTTCGGCAGCGGTGACCCGACCTGGGCTCGTGCCCGCCTGAAGTAGTGACCCGCAGGGGTTCGAGGAAGTGGTCGAGCGGGATGAGAAAATGGAACGGGACATGGTGATTGAACGGCGCGCGCACGTCTGTGGTGCCGGGCTGGCCGGGCTTACGACGGCGACGGTCCTGGCGCGAGCGGGGTGGTCGGTGACCGTACACGAGCGGGCGACCGAGGTCCGCGAGGTGGGCGCCGGAATATATCTGAAGAACAACCTCCTGTCCGTCCTCGAACACCTGGGCATCGCCGACCAGGTGCTTTCCCACGGCATCGTTCTGGAACGCTCTCAAATGCGCGACGGCAGCGGAGCCGTTCTCCAAGACCACGAACTCAACGGCCACCGACGAACCTGGATGTGCCCGCGAGAGAGCCTGATCCGTGCTCTCGCCGATGCCGCGACAGCGGCCGGCGCCCAGCTCAAACTGGGGTCCCGGGTGGTTGCCGCCACCCCGGACGGCGTGGTGTCAAACGATCGGGGCGAACAGTTCCACGCCGACGTCGTGATCGCCGCCGACGGCGTGTCCTCCGCCGTTCGCGAGTCCCTCGACCTCACCGCGCACTATCAGCGATTGGAAACCGTGGCCACTCGCTACTTGTTGCCGTCCAGGACCGCCTGGCCGGAGGCGATCACGGCAATGCACTGGGCGGGTCGACGCAGGGTGGGGGTGTCGGCCGTGTCGGATGACCAAACGTACGTATACCTGATCTGCCCGGCCGACGACCGCGTCGGCACAAGGGTGCCGGTCGAGGTGCGGAACTGGAGCGACTCGTTCCCGGCTCTGACTTCGATCTTCGCAGAGATCCGGCACCACGGAACGGAGGCGATCCAGCACCAGTACAACATCGTGCGCTGCCGACGTTGGGTGGCGGGACACGTCGCCCTCGTCGGCGACGCGGCTCACGCCCAGCCCCCGACCCTGGGTCAGGGCGGCGGTCTGGCGCTCGCCAACGGGCACAGCCTTGCCCAGATGCTCGTTACGCGGCACAGCGACCCGATCGATGACATCCTCCGTGCCTGGGAGCGCCGGTGCCGGCCCCTTACGAACCGGACCCAACGCTGGGCGATGAGCCTGGACAAGATCACGAATCGATGGCCGGCCCCGCTGCTGCCCATACGTTCGGTGTTGCTGGGAGTGATGGGGCGACCGTTCATTCAAGATCGAATGCGTGCCGCCGAACGGTTCGATGGAAGGGCCGTCTGACGGCCAGGTCCTCGCCTGCGGACCGCGATAGGCACTGCCCGCCGCGACCACCGGAAAAGAGTTGGAGTAACAAAGATGGCAGTATGGGACAGATACGTTGGAGAAGCAGACCGGGCGATCTACGACGCCGCGGGTTTCGGCCAGCGGGTCGGACAGGGGCACAGCCCGGCCCTTGTGGTCATCGACGTGACCTACAGCTTCTGCGGCCGGGATCCCGCGGCAGACGGCCAGAACCCGGATGAGGTGACTGCGCACCACCACGGCATCGATGCCTGGGACGCGGTGCACGCGACCGCCGAACTGCTCGTACAAGCCCGGGCCAGCGGTACGCCCGTCTTCTACACCGCCGGACTCGACTACCGCCCGGATGGCCGCGACGCCGGCCGGTGGCAGGACAAGAATCCTCGGCTGGTGTCGGACTCGGTTCGCCGCACGCAGTCCGGCGACTACTCCGGCAACGAGATCGTCGCCCAGATCCAGCCGATGCCTGGGGATTTCGTGCTGCGCAAGGCCAAGCCGAGCGCTTTCTTCGGCACCCCTTTGCAGGCCTTCCTCACCGACCTGGGCGTCGACACCCTGCTGATGTGCGGTGTCACGACAAGCGGGTGCGTACGCGCGACGGTTATCGACGGATTTTCGCACAACTATCGGGTGAACGTCGTGGAGGAGTGCACGTTCGACCGCTCGGCCCTGGTGCACGCCATGAACCTGTTCGACATCGACCGCAAGTACGCCGACGTGGTCTCGTTGGCTGACACCACCAGCTATCTGCGCGGCCTGGGCGCCGGATCGCGGCCAGAAGCTGCCGTAAGCCACCATGTTGGAAATGGGCGATCTTGATGAACGCAGTCGCTTCTGGTTCCTTCAATTCCGGACCGCTTTCGGGGCTACGAGTCGTGGAGCTGGGCAGGTTCGTGGCGGCGCCGTATGCGTCACGACTCTTGGCCGACCTAGGCGCCGAAGTCGTCAAGGTCGAGACCGGTTCAGGGGATCCGTTTCGGACCTTCGTGCAGGGCAGGCCCGGTGGCCTTAGCTCAAGCTTCACAGCGCTGAACCGGAACAAGCGGAGTCTCGCCGTCGACCTCAGGACCGCACAAGGCCGGGACGCCGTCGCGGCCTGCATGCGCGACGCCGACGTCTTCATCGAGAACTCCCGCCCGGGGACCATGGCCCGCCTGGGCCTGGGCTACGACGATGTTCGCGCCGATAGCCCACGACTGATCTACTGCTCCATCTCGGGATTCGGTGAGCAGGGCCCGTATGTGGAGCGGCCGGGCTACGACATGATCGGCCAAGCCGTTAGCGGCTTGGCCAGCCAGCTGCTGGACCCGAAGGCGCCCCAGATCATGGGTCCCAATCTTTCCGATTCCATCACCGGCATGATGGCGGTGTACGCGGTGCTCGCGGCGCTGCACGAACGCTCCCAGACTGGTGTGGGGCAAAGGGTTGCACTCAACTTGGTCGGCAGCACTCTGGCCTTTCTTGGGACAGAGGCTCAGCGCTATCTGGACACCGGCGTAGTTCCCCATCATCTGACCAGGCCCTCCGGTTCTCTGGCGTTCGTCTTCCGATGCTCCGACCAGCGGCTGCTGGCGATCCACCTATCGTCCCCTCCGAAGTTCTGGTGTGGACTGCTCTCCGTGATCGACCGGACCGACCTGGCCGAGGATGTTCGGTTCAGCACTCACCACGCTCGACAGGCTCACTACCTCGACCTGCGGGACGAACTGGCGCCGCTGTTCGCGAGCCGCAGTGTCGTGCAGTGGATCAATGCCCTCGCCGCGGCCGGTGTGCCGTGCGCCGTGGTGAACGACATGAAGGAAGTGTTCGAGGACGAGCAGGTGAAGACACTGGGCCTGCTTCGCTCCTTCGACGGCGAGGAGGCCGCGACGGTCGATGTCCCGGTCCAGTTCAGTGCCCATGCCTCACAACCGATGCGGCCACCGCCAAGATTGGGTGAGCACAGCGCCGAGGTGCTGCGTTCGCTGGGCTACTCCACACACGAGATTGACGAAGGCCTCGACGAAGGGTGGCTGATAAGGCAGTGATATGCCCCGCGTTTTCCGGACACCGGAGTAATTCCGGACACCGGAGTAAATGAACTACATCATGCAGCGGCTCACCTGCCGACGGGAATATCGACCCGCATCGCGGCCATGTCGAGTGGCCGCGCACACCAAAACGGCCGGATATCGCACATCCAATGCCCACCCGATCACCGCCTTCGAAAAGCAATCAACGACAGTGACCGGATACAGCGACCCTGCTCCAGTCTTGATCTCAGTGATATCGCCGGCCAGCTTGGCTCCAGATACCTCAGCGGTGAAGTCGCGGCCCACCAGGTCCGGGAGGGGACCGGCGGCCTTCCCGGCCGCTCGCGCTGCGCCACGTCCGCGGTTGGCCCACCCCCTGGATACGGCTCCAGCGTTACTGGCGTGCCCGGTCCAACGCGCCCCCGCCCCCTGAACTCCAGCGGCTGCTCACCGCCGTCGGAGCCGGACACACCCTCAACCTCTACGCCCACATCTAACAGACCACCGGTTGCCTCCTGGCTGCGAAGCCGCGAGGCGATCTTCATCTCGGCCCGCCCCGCGGCACGGCACGGCAGAAGCCCGTACCCCGCGGAGCGTAGCTGATTCGTGATGCAACTTTTCGCAGCGAGGCCGCATCTACCCAGATGAAGAAAGGAGTCCCCCATGACACCCTCGCGCGGACTCGCGGTACTCGCCCTCGCCGCCATGGCGGCCACCACCGTAACCCTGACCCCGGCGGAGGCGCGGACGGGAGCCGCCTCCGCCGACTCGGTCCGGTACGCCTGGGTCAAGAGCTGCCCCAAGAAGGACTACCAGATTCCCTGCGGCAAGTGGACGCTGACGATGCGCAGCGGCAGAAGCGTCAAACTGCCCGACGCGCGGATCCACCCCCGCAACGCCCGGGGGAAGGTGAACAAGGAGACCAGCGCCCTGTTCGCGGTCAGCGGCGACGGCCGGATCGTCAACTACTTCAAGGGTGACAAGCTGGTCGTCCGTGACGTGAACAGCGGGCGGGTCCGCCCGCTTCCCGGCGGTGCCGCCGTTCTGCCCAAGGGCATCGGCCAGGACGACGTGGACACCATGCTCTCCCCCGACGGTTCGATCATCGTGATCGACTATTTCGACAGCGCGGAGAAGCTGCCGACGCTGATCGTGAACCTCGCGTCCGGCAAGACGATCAAGCTGCCTGCGAAGAACAACGTGCTGAGCTTCAGCCCGGACGGACAGCACCTGCTCACCGGCCGGTCCACCGACGACAACATCACCGAGTTCGCGGTCTTCGACGCCGACGGACGAGAGGCCGGCCGTCAGGTCGTCCCGCAGATCGTGTCGAACAACTCGCCGGTCGCGCTGGCCGACGACGCGTCCACGGTGACGCTGATCATCACGAGCCCGTCGAGCAAGGCGCGCCTGCGCACCTACGACCTGGCGTCGGACACCGTCTCGGAGGCGGTTCCGCTCGGCATCCCCAAGGGGGAGACCTCGCAGCGCCTCCACTGGGACCGGGCGGGCACGCTCACCCTCTGGACCAGCCGCGACGGCGGTAAGAACGACATCACCTCGGCCGTGAAGCGGGCGGTGAACGCGGAGACCGGCGCCACGCGCAAGCTGGACTCCTTCATGATCAAGAATGGCCCCTGGACCTGGTGGCTGCCCGGCGAGTAAGCACCACATATCGTCCTGTTATGGGGAAAATCCACAGCAAGATCAGTGACCGGCTGCGCGCGTTCATCGAGGCGCAGCCGGTTTACTTCGTCGCGACCGCCCCCGAGCGGGGCGGTCACGTCAACGTCTCCCCCAAGGGGTACGCCGACACCTTCTCCGTCATCGACGACACCACGGTGGCCTACCTCGACCTGGACGGCAGCGGTGTGGAGACGATCTCCCACGTCCGCCAGAACGGTCGCGTCACGATCATGTTCTGTGCCTTCTCCGGCCCTCCGAACATCCTCCGCCTGTACGGCACCGGCCGGGTCGTCGTCCCGGACGACCCCGCCTTCTCCGAGCTGATCAAGAGGTTCGGCCCGCACCCCGGTGTCCGGTCGATCATCGTCGTCGACTGTGATCGCATCTCCGACTCATGCGGCTTCGCGGTGCCGTTCATGTCCTTCGAGCGGGATCGGCCCCTGCTGGACGAGTGGGCGGAGCGCAAAGACGTCCAGGAGAGGCGGGCGTACCGCGCCAAGCACAACCGCGAAAGCATCGACGGACTCGCCGGTCTCCTCCCCGAGGAGACCGACCCGGCCGTTCGCCGCTCCTGACGAGGGCCCCGCCGGGCCGCCGCCGTCCCCTTCGCTCATGAGAGCGGCGGGGGTGCCCCAGGCGGAGCGGGCGTGGTGGCGGGCCCCCATCCGGTGTCAGCGGCGATATCCGGCCATACGCTCCAACCTGGCGACACGCTCGGCGGTGGGCGGGTGGGTGGAGAACAGCCGGCCGATACCCGCCCCCCGGAAGGGGTTGGCGATCATGAGGTGGGAGGTGGAGGCGACGCGGGCGTTCTCCGGAAGCGGAAGCTGCCGGGCACCCATCTCTATCTTGCGCAGCGCGGAGGCGAGAGCCAGAGGATCGCCGGTCAGCCGGGCCCCGGACTCGTCGGCCTGATATTCGCGGGAACGGGAGATGGCCATCTGGATCATCCCGGCGGCGACCGGCCCGAGGACCATCATGAGCACGGCACCGATGAACCCGGGGCCCTCGTCGTCGTCTCCCCCGCCGAAGAACAGTCCGACATACCCCAGGTAAGTGATCATCGTGGCGAGCGCTCCCGCCACCGACGAGATCAGGATGTCGCGGTTGTAGACGTGGGACAGCTCGTGCCCCACCACCCCGCGCAGCTCACGCTCGTTCAGGAGCCGGGTGATGCCGTAGGTCACGCAGACCGCGGCGTTGCGGGGGTTGCGGCCGGTGGCGAAGGCGTTGGGCTGCATGGTGGGCGAGACGTACAGCCGGGGCATGGGCTGGCGGGCCTCGGTGGAGAGCTCGCGCACGATGCGGTAGAGGACGGGCTGCTCGACCTCGCACACGGGGCGGGCACGCATGGCCGACAGGGCGATCCGGTCGGAGAAGAAGTAGGCGACGCCGCTGGTCGTCAGAGCGACCAGAGCCGCGACCCGCACGCCGGTGCCACCACCCAGCCAGGCACCGATCGCGATGATCACCGCGGACAACGCACCCAGGAGAACAGCGACACGCAAACCGTTGTGACGCACTACACCCCCCTCGTCGGTTGATGCCGGTTCATCGGTGACAACGTTTCCGGCCAGGCACAACGTTCCCCCGGATGTTCAGCCCGGAGCGATGAAAGTCACAGGCAGCGGATCAGGCACCACCTGCGGGGCCACGGAGAACGTCGCCACGACACCCCCGGCGAGGGCCCCGAAGCAGAGCACCAACCACAGCGCGGCGTGAACGAGCTGCCCGGTGGTCACTATGAGCGGCGCCATCCCGGCGGCCACCACACCCGGCAGCAGGAAGACGATCTCCTGCCCGGGTGAGACGGATAGGACGGCGCCTGGGTCACATCTCCTCCTCGGGCTCTCCGTTCGAGGCCGCGGCAGAAGTCTGCTCCGGTGCGGTCGCCGCGGGAGGTGTGTCTCCCTCATCTGTGGACGACTTCTCCGCGGGCGGCCCCCCTGTGGACAACCGGTGCCCGGGGGAGGCCCCCGTCACGGGTTCGTCCGGGGGTGAGCCGCCGGCGGACGGGGGTGAACCGCCGGCGGAGACGCCGGTGGCCGCGCCGTTCTTTCTGGGGAGAGCTCCCGGAGGGCGGATGGCCCGGACGCTCGCGTGCCCGGCGGAGGCCCTCCGTACAGGGCGCTCCGGCCTCCGGCCCGGCGGGGACTCCCTCTCCGCCGCCGCACCGGGGATCTTCCCCGGCCCGCTCTCCTCCCCGCTCCCGGCACCGGGCCCGCTCACCGTTTCGCCCCCGCTCCCGCCCCCGCTCCCGGCACCGGGCCCGCTCACCCCGCCGGGACCGTGTGCGGCATCCGGCCCGCCCGGCGCCTCGGAAGCACCGGTCACACCGCCCCCCGCACGGAGCGCACCGCTCTCGGGACCGGATGCGCCGCCCTCGGGGCCGAACGCGCCCCCAGCCCGCGGGCCGGACCGGCCCCGCGCCCCGGCGGGCCGGGAGGCGGCCGCGAGCTCCTTGGGGGGGTCGGCGCCGGGCTCGTGGGCCGGGGGTGGGGGAACGGTGCGCGCCCAGGCGGCCAGCCTGTCCTTCTCGTGGAGGAGGTTACGGACGTCGCCCTCGGCGTACTCGAACTCCGGTGACCAGAACAGGGCGTCGAACGGGCAGACCTCGATGCAGATTCCGCAGTACATGCACAGGGAGAAGTCGATCGCGAAGCGGTCGAGCACGTTGCGGGCGCGGGGACGGCCCCCTTCGGGGGCGGGAGCGGTCTCCTTGTGGGAGTCAATGTAAATGCACCAGTCGGGGCATTCTCGGGCGCAGAGCATGCAGACCGTGCAGTTCTCCTCGACCAGCCCGATCACTCCCCGGCTCCGCGGGGGAAGCTCCGGCCGGACCTCGGGGTATCGCCGCGTCACCGACCTGCCCAGCATGTGGTGAAGGGTGACGGTGAGCCCTTTCGCCAACCCCACTCCTGGTATCCGTGCCACACCTCAACATCATGGCGCATATGTGCCGGTGCGGGAACGCGGCGGTCCCCCGCAGGCACGCCCTGGGCAGGGACGATCCGCAGACACCCCGGGTTATCCACAGGCATTGTCCACAGACTGTGTGTTCGAGTTCCGTCCCCTCACCCCCGGAATCCCCCGCGAAGATGACTGCAAGGAACCTTGGATATACGTATCCTTCGCCACATGTCCCACCAGTACGGCCCCGCCTGGCACCAACAGCAGCCGCCTCGATCCAATGTCGGTCTGAGTGTGGTGTGGACATTGGTCCCCCTGTTCACCTGCGGCATGGGGACACCGTTCATCATGGCCTATGCCGCCCGCCGGCTGCGGAGCCCGCTGCTGGTCGTCGCCTCCGTCCTGTACGGCCTCGGCATAGTGATCTTCATCGCCGGGATAGCCGCGTACGGAGACTCCGACCTGGCCCCCGCCTGGCTGGACGCCACGATGATGGTCGGGCTCTTCGGAAGCTGGCTCGGCGGCCTCGGGCACGCGCTGGTGATCAGGAGCGCGGTGTTCCGGCAGGACACGCCGTATCTCCCCGGGACGCCGCACTTCCAAGGGCGGCCCCCCTTCCCGGGCCGGCCGCCGCTCCAGGGGCCCCCTCCCCCGGCCACGCCGTACCCGACCCTGCCCACCGTGCCCACGAACCCGCACCAGCAGGGTCCCCGCCCGTCCTACCCCCCGCCCCCTCACGCGCAGCCTTCTCACGGCCGTCCCCTCCACGGCCACACCACCCACGGCCACGCCTCTCACGGCCAGACCTTCCACGGTCAGACCTTCCACGGGCACACCGCCCCCGGTCAGACCTCCCCCCAGGGGCATCCGGCCCGGCCCGCCCATTCGCCCCAGGGCCACCTGGGGCCGTACCGGCTGATCGGCGACCTGGGGAAGGGGGGTCAGGGAACGGTTCACCTCGCCCTCACCCCCCAGGGGCAGAAGGTCGCGATCAAAGTCCTGCACCAGCACCTCACCGGCAACCAGATGGTGCGGGAGCGGTTCCTGCGGGAGGTGGAGGCGACCCGCAAGGTCGCGACCTTCTCCACGGCCCGCGTGCTGGACGTGAACATCACCGACGACCAGGCGTACATCGTCAGCGAGTACGTGGACGGCGTCTCGCTGGACCGGCTCGTCCGCGACCGGGGGCCGCGTGACGAGGACGGCCTGACCCGGCTGGCCCTGGCGACGGCGGGCGCGCTGGCGGCGATCCACCGGGCGGGCGTGGTGCACCGGGATTTCAAACCGGCCAACGTGCTGATCGGCGCCGACGGACCGCGGGTGATCGACTTCGGTATCGCCCGCGCCCTCGACCAGGTCACCGCCACCTCGGGCAACATCATGGGCACCCCCGCCTACATGTCCCCCGAGCAGCTCTCCGGGGGCGCGGTGGGCCCTGAGTCGGACGTCTTCAGCTGGGCGGCCACCATGATCTTCTCGGCCACGGGCAGGACGGCCTTCGGCGACGACACCATCCCCGCCATCTTCAACCGCGTGCTCAACCATCACCCCGACCTGTCGGCCCTGCCTCCGTCCCTGCGCCCGCTGGCCGCCGCCTGCCTGGACAAACAGCCCGCCAACCGCCCCACGGCCGCCGACATCATGCTGCGGATCGTGCACTGACCTCCCGCCGGGGGAAGGCGCCCGCCGCAGGTCACCCGGCGAGGACCCTGAGGGCTCCCTTCAGAGCGAGCCGAACCGGGGCCGGGGACCCTCGCCTCCGGGGGTGCGGCCGGAAGGCTCAGGCGTCGCGCCCCCAGTCGGCGGGGACGCCCGGGGGGAGGGTCTTGCGGCGGCTCGGCGAGCCGTGGCCGGACTCGCCGGGCTCCTTGGCCCCGGGCCACGCCTTGGCGACCCTGGCGGCCAGCACGAAGTCCTTGCGCAGAGGGAAGCCCTCGAAGCCCTCGGGCAGCAGCAGCGGGACCAGGTGCGGGTGCCCCTCGAAGGCCACCCCGAACATCTCGAAGGTCTCGCGCTCGTGCCAGTCGGCCCCCTTGAAGACGCCGACGGCGCTGGGCAGCCGGGGGTCGGCGCGCGGCACCCGGGTGCGCAGCAGCAGCCGGGCACGCGCGGCGGGGTCGTAGACATGGGCGACGACCGCGAAGCCGTCCGGCGGCTCGTCCACCGCGGTCAGCCAGTCGAAGAACGCGTACCCCTTCCGGCGGGCGAAGTCCAGCAGGTCGATCCAGTCTCCGGCCCGGACGTCCACCGTGGTCTCGCCGAACGTCTCCGAGATCTTGGCCCGTGTGCCGTACCGCTCCCTGATCGCCTCGGGGAACGGCTCAGGGGCCGGAGGGCCGGCGGGCGGGCGGTCAGGCACGGCGGTCCTCCGGGTGCTGGGCGGCGATCTTCTCCTGGAGCGTCATGATGCCGTGGAGCAGGGCCTCGGGCCGGGGCGGGCAGCCGGGGACGTAGACGTCCACGGGGATGATCTGGTCGACGCCCTTGGTCACGCAGTAGGAGTCCCAGTACGGTCCGCCGGAGTTGGAGCAGGCACCGAAGGAGATCACGTACTTGGGGTCGGGCATCCGCTCGTAGAGGCGCTTGACCGCGGGGGCCATCTTGTCGGTCACCGTGCCGGAGACGATCATCAGGTCGGCCCGCCGGGGGCCGTCGGCGAACGGGACGACCCCGAACCTGATGAAGTCGTGCCTGCTCATCGAGGTCGCGACGAACTCGATCGCGCAGCAGGCCAGCCCGAAGTTGAACACCCACAGGGAGTATCGTCTCCCCCAGTTGAGGATGAAACGCATGGGTCTGGGAGCCGACGGGGAGGCCGGCCCCGCAGTGGGCCTCACGGTGGGCATCGGGAGATCCGCCATGACACTCATTCTCCTCCAAGGCGGAAAGGCCCGCGCGCCCGGACGGCCGCGCCGTTCACATCGCCCGCGCCGCTCATGCCGTCGCCGCCGCGCTCGCCCCCGCGCCGCGCCCCGGGCGCCCCCGGTACGGGCCCCGGGCGCCCCCGGTACGGGCCCCTTTCCCACCGACCGTGGCGGGGCCCACCGTCGTCCGTCACCCACCGCGACGAGCAAACCAGACATAGCCCAAGTTTGATCGCCATTAATCTCAAGAAACCACAAAGTGCGCTATATCACATATAGCATTACATGCATGGCTAAAATGCGATTCGCCGGAGGGATCGCGATCTTCGCCGCCACCGTCACCGGTTGCGCAACGACCACCGCGCCCCATGAAGCGGCAGACCTCGTGCCATCGGAACCCACGATGATCAACTACGTGGACCCCGCGCGCGTCTCCGGGCTGAGCGTGCGCACGATCACCGGGGGCGACTCCGGCGACCGCCGCGTGCACATCGCCTACCCGTTCATGGCGGGCGCACCCCTGCTCAACGAGAAACTTCGCCGTACCGTGACCGGATGGCTCGACCGGTTCACCCGCGGCACCACCGGAAAACCATCCACCTGCGGGAGCGGCGGCCCCACCGGCCACCTCGGCGACGCCCCCCTCATCCGTCCCGAACTCAACGTCGACTGGCAGCTCTCCGCCGCGTCCGACCAGGTGATCGGGGTACGGCTGCGCGTCGGCGAGTCCACCGGGGCCGACTGGTCTCAGGTCCGCACCACCCTCTGGTACGACCGGGTGACCGGACAGGCCCTGGACTCCACCGGCCTGCTCAGGGACGCCCCGGCCCTGGCCGAGCTGGCCGGGCTCGCCGGCAGGAAGCTGGCCGGCACCCACGCCGTGGGGAACCCGCTCGCGATCACGCCGGAGGCTGCGCTGTTCGACTCCCTGGCGTTCAACCCCCGCGGTGACCTCGTCGTGGAGTTCGACGGCCACCAGGTGACCTCCTCCCCCGACCGGGTGGCGGTGGCCGTCCCCGCCGCGGAGATCAGGCCGCTGCTGTCGGCGACCGGGGCGCGCGCGCAGAGGGCGGCCACGGACCCGGCGAGCGCCCCGCCCCCCACCCCGGTGAAGACCGCCAAGGAGACCTTCGGGGACGCGGCCGCGGGCGGGCTCCCGGCGGAGAGCTCCCAGGCCGGCACCGTCGACTGCGCCCGGGCCAGGTGCGTGGCGCTCACCTACGACGACGGTCCCGGTCCCGGGACCCGGCGGCTGCTGGACGTCCTGGCCGCGCATCGGGCCAGGGCCACCTTCTTCACCTCCGGAGGCAACGCCTCGGCCCGCCCCGAACTGCTGCGGCGGATGATGCGCGAGGGGCACCTGGTGGCCAACCACACCTGGTCCCACCGCGACCTGACCTCCCTGCCCGACGGCAAGGTCGCCGACCAGCTCAGCAGCGCCCAGTACGCGATCACCCGGGTGATCGGGCGGCCCCCCGGCCTCATGCGCCCGCCGTACGGCGCGGCCGACGGCCGGATCGCCTCCATCGCGGGCGGGATGGGCCTGGCGGTGGTCCGCTGGAGCGTGGACCCCGAGGACGGGCCTCCCGCGGACCCGAGGATCGTCGCCGACCGGGCCGTCGCCCGGGCCGAGCGGGGGTCGATCATCCTCCTGCACGACGTCCACGCCTCGGCCGTCGGTGCCACGCCCGAGATCCTGCGGCGCCTGCGCGAGCGGGGCTACACTTTTGTCACCGTCCCCGAGCTGTACGGCACGGGCGGGATGCGGCCGGGCGGGATCTACGACTCCGGTGACGACCAGGGAAAATCCGGCAAACGGATCACCCCGTGATCGGAAACCACAGGCATATGGCCTGAGCCGATGGAGGCCGTTCTCCGGCGGGACATATAGTTAGGCATCGTGACCCTAACTGTCCTCTACGGCCGTTTGCACGTCGACCTGTGCCGGCTCGCCGCTGGGCTGTGTTGGGCCGGTCACCCGCGATCGTGACCCCCGCGCCGGCCGTGCCGCCCCGGCCGCGCCCACATCGCCCGTGCCCACGCGCCAGCTCAGCGGTCACCGAGGACTGAGACGTACGTCACACTCCTCCGCCGAGTGGAACGCGGAAAACCACGCGTTACTCCGAGGGATCTAGCATGAAACTGAGAACGTGCCATCATCAACGGCGCCCCGCCGCGTCGAGGAGGACTGAGCTGTGACCAAGCAGGTTCAGCGACTCGACCGCGTGATCATCCGGTTCGCCGGCGACTCCGGCGACGGTATGCAACTGACCGGTGACCGCTTCACGGCGGGGACGGCGGAGTTCGGCAACGACCTGTCGACCCTGCCCAACTTCCCGGCGGAGATCCGCGCCCCCGCCGGCACCCTGCCGGGTGTGTCGAGCTTCCAGCTCCACTTCGCCGACCACGACATCCTCACCCCGGGCGACGCGCCCAACGTCCTGGTCGCGATGAACCCCGCCGCCCTGAAGGCCAACCTCGGCGACCTGCCGCGCGGGGCCGACGTCATCGCCAACGTCGACGAGTTCACCCGCCGCAACCTGCAGAAGGTGGGGTACGAGGCCAACCCCCTCGAAGACGACTCGCTCGCCGAGTGGCGGGTCCACGCGGTGCCGCTGACCTCGCTGACGGTCAGGGCGCTGGAGGGCTTCGCGCTGTCGAAGAAGGACGCCGAGCGCTGTAAGAACATGTTCGCCCTCGGTCTGCTGAGCTGGCTGTACCACCGGCCCACCGAGGCGACGATCCGGTTCCTGGAGAGCAAGTTCGCCAAGAGTCCCGACATCGCCAAGGCCAACATCGCGGCCTTCCAGGCGGGCTGGAACTACGGTGAGACCACCGAGTCCTTCTCGGTCTCCTACGAGGTCAAGCCGGCCAGGCTGGCCCCCGGCGTCTACCGCAACATCTCCGGCAACCAGGCGCTCGCCTACGGCCTGATCGCCGCGTCGGTGCGGTCGAGGCTGCCGCTGTTCCTCGGCTCCTACCCGATCACCCCGGCCAGTGACATCCTGCACGAACTGTCCCGGCACAAGCGGTTCGGCATCCGCACCTTCCAGGCCGAGGACGAGATCGCGGGGGTCGGCGCGGCGCTCGGGGCCGCCTTCGGCGGAGCCCTGGGCGTCACCACGACCTCCGGGCCCGGGGTGGCGCTGAAGGCCGAGACCGTCGGCCTGGCCGTGACCACCGAGCTTCCGCTGATCGTGGTGGACGTGCAGCGGGCCGGGCCGAGCACCGGCATGCCCACCAAGACCGAGCAGACCGACCTGCTGATGGCGATGTACGGCCGCAACGGCGAGTCGCCGCTGCCGATCGTGGCGCCCTCCACCCCGTCCGACTGCTTCGACGCGGCCATCGAGGCCGCCCGGATCGCGGTGAAGTACCGCACGCCGGTCATGTTGCTCTCCGACGGCTACCTCGCCAACGGCTCCGAGCCGTGGAAGGTCCCCTCGGCGGCCGACCTGCCGGACATCTCCACCGCGTTCGCGGACACGCCCAACGGTGACGACGGCACGACGTTCCTGCCGTTCTCCCGCGATCCGGTGACCCTGGCCCGGCCCTGGGCGATCCCGGGCACCGCGGGGCTGGAGCACCGGATCGGCGGCATCGAGAAGGCCGACGGAACCGGCAACATCTCCTACGACCCCGGCAACCACGACCGGATGGTCCGGCTCCGCCAGGCCAAGATCGACGGGATCGCCCGGGACATCCCGCCGCTGGAGGTCGACGACCCCGACGGCGGCGCCCGGGTGCTGGTGATCGGCTGGGGCTCCACCTACGGCCCGATCGCCGCGGCCGTGCGCAGGGTCCGCCGGGCCGGCGGCAGGGTGGCCCAGGCCCACCTGCGCCACCTCAACCCGCTGCCGGCCAACACCGGCGAGGTCTTGCGCTCCTACGACAGGGTGCTGCTGCCGGAGATCAACCTCGGCCAGCTCGCGCTGCTGCTGCGGGCGCGCTTCCTGGTCGACGTCATCGGCCACAACCGCGTGCGCGGGCTTCCGTTCAAGGCCGAGGAGCTGGCCGCAGTGATCCAGGACGTGATCGACAGTGAGTGAACACAACGGCGACGTCAACGGCAACGGCGGGGGCGGCGCCCGCGGGGGGTTGTCCCTGGTGCCCAAGACCGGCGTCAAGCAGGCGATGAAGGACTTCAAGTCCGACCAGGAGGTCCGCTGGTGCCCAGGGTGCGGCGACTACGCGATCCTGGCCGCGGTCCAGTCGTTCGTCCCGGAGCTGGGCCTGCGGCGGGAGAACATGGTGTTCGTCTCGGGCATCGGCTGCTCGTCGCGGTTTCCGTACTACATGAACACCTACGGGTTCCACTCGATCCACGGCCGTGCCCCGGCCATCGCCACGGGTCTGGCCGCCTCCCGGCCCGATCTGTCGGTCTGGGTGATCACCGGTGACGGGGACGCGCTGTCCATCGGCGGCAACCACCTGATCCACGCGCTGCGCCGCAACGTCAACCTGAACATCCTGCTGTTCAACAACCGGATCTACGGTCTGACCAAGGGGCAGTACTCCCCGACCTCCGAGGTCGGCAAGATCACGAAGTCCACCCCGATGGGCTCGCTGGACCGGCCGTTCAACCCGATCTCGCTGGCGCTGGGCGCCGAGGCCACCTTCGTGGCCCGGACCGTCGACTCCGACCGCAGGCACCTGCAGTCGGTGCTGCGCCAGGCCACCGAGCACCGGGGCGCCTCCCTGGTCGAGATCTACCAGAACTGCAACATCTTCAACGACGGCGCCTTCGACGCACTGAAGGACCCCGAGCAGCGTGACGACATCACGCTGCGCCTGGAGCACGGCCGGCCGATCGCGTCGGCCTCCAAGGCGGCACGGCGCACCGCCGACGGCGGCATCGAGGTCGTTCCGCGCTCGGAGGTGAGCGAGGAGGAGATCCTCGTCCACGACGCCCACCGCGCCGACCCCTCGACGGCCTTCGCACTGTCCCGGCTGGACGAGCCCGCCTTCGAGCACGTTCCGATCGGCGTCTTCCGCAGTGTGGAGCGCCCGTCCTACGACGAGCTGATGGCCGATCAGCTCGCCGAGGCGGTCGACCGCGCGGGCTCCGGCGATCTCGACGGCCTTTTGATGGCCGGGGACACCTGGCGTATCGGCTGACACCGGCGAACGCGCGACGAGACCGCCCGGATTGGGCGGTCTCGTTCCGTTTTCACGGCACGCCAATCCGTTTTCACGGGAAGTCGATACATTTCCCGCCCGCATCGGATCGTTCGGCAAGGTATGAAAAGCATGGGCCTGCCAGCCGGAGGCCGTCCGCCACAGCATTCGACGGAACTCGTTACGCACACGGGAGAAGGCCCATGCTTACCGCGCCGGTCTCTGCGGACACCCTTGCCGAAGATCAGGAGGATCTCCACTGGCACGGCGCGTCCGTGCTGGTCACCGGGGCCACGGGCTTCATCGGAGCCCACCTGGTGCGGCGCCTGGGCGCGCTCGGCGCGCGGGTGCACGCCGTCAGCCGTACCCCCGGGAAGAAGGCCGGCCACGGCGAGACCTGGCACGTCGCCGACGTCGGCGACGCCGAGGCGGTGGAGAGTCTGGTCGGCTCCGTCCGGCCCGCCGTGGTCTTCCATCTCGCCAGTGAGGTCGCCGGCGCCAGGGACCCGCGACTCGTCCGGCCGATGCTGGAGAGCAACCTCGCCGGTGCGGTCAACCTGCTGACGACGGTCACCGCGAGGCCGGGCACCCGGGTGGTGCTGGCCGGCTCGCTGGAGGAGCCCCGGCCGGGGGAGGGCGAGGCCGCGCCGTCCTCGCCCTACGCGGTCGCCAAGTGGGCCGCCAGCGGCTACGCCCGGATGTTCCACGAGCTGTGGGATGTCGCGGTGACCATCTTGCGCATCGGAATGGTCTACGGGCCGGGCCAGAACGACACCACGAAGCTGGTCCCCTACGTGACGCTCTCGCTGCTGCGCGGCGAGGAACCGTGTCTCGGCAGCGGGACGCGCCTGCTGGACTGGGTCTACGTGGACGACGTGGTCGACGCCTTCCTGGCCGCGGGCAGGGTTCCGGAGGCGGCCGGCCGGAGTTTCGACATCGGCACCGGGACCCGGACGTCCATCCGCGACACCGTTGAGCTGCTCGGCCGGATCGTCGGGAGCCCGCCGCGTCCTCGGTACGGCGCGCTCTCCGACCGCCCGCTGGACAGCGCCCGGATCGCCGACATCGCGCCCGCGGCGGAAACGCTGCGCTGGCGTCCCGGGGTCGGGCTGGAGGAGGGGCTCCGCCGTACCGTCGCCTGGTATGCGAAACACCCGGAGACGGACGGACCACACGATATTTAAACCGCCCAAAAACTGATATATCGACTGGATTAGGTAATCGGAATTTTTCCGGAAGTGCCTGTAACGGGGTGCCGTGACGCCCGATATCAATGGGGGCTAAACATCGCAAGGCGCCACTCCCTCCGTCGGAGTGCCGGATCAGAAGTGAGGACGCTGGTGCATTCGGTCGTCAATCTCACGGTGCACGGCATCGGCCCCGTCGACCGCGAACTGGACCCCGACGAGGACGTGTTCTGGGTCGGCGTCGAGCAGTTCGAGCAGGTGCTCGACGCGGCGGCGGGGCGCCGGGACGTCCACATCACCTTCGACGACGGCAACGCCTCCGACGTGGAGATCGCCCTTCCCCGGCTGGTCGAGCGCGGCCTCACCGCGGAGTTCTTCGTGCTCGCCGGACGCCTCGGCGAGCCGGGCAGACTGGACGCCGACGGCGTCCGCGAGCTGATGGCCTCGGGCATGCGGATCGGCTCGCACGGCTGGGCACATCGCGACTGGCGGAAGCTGAGCACCGAGCAGGTGCGCCAGGAGACCGAGGACGCCCACCGGGTTCTCGGCGAGATCACCGGGCATCCGGTGTCACGGGTGGCGATCCCGTTCGGCTCCTACGACGCCGGGGTGCTCGGCATGCTGCGCCGGGCGAAGGTGACCTGCGCCTACACCTGCGACGGCGGACGGGCCAGGCCGGGGACGTGGCTCCAGCCGCGTGACAGCCTGCGGCACGACCTCGACGCGGCCTGGATCGCGCGGGTCATGGACGGAACGCCGTCGCTGCCGCTCCGGGCCCGGCGGATCGCCGCGCGAACGTTCAAGCGTCTGCGGAGATAGGCCGGCGGAAACGACAGCGGTGTGAAACGCGGTAAAAGCCCTCTGCCCTAGGACGATGACCTGCACATGACACCTGGTACACCCCGGATCGCCATAGTGATCGTCACCTACAACAGCGCACAGATCCTTCCCGGTTGTCTGCGTTCGCTCCGTGACGGCTCACAAGGTGTCCACCTCGCCCACGTGGTCGTGGCCGACAACGCCTCGAAGGACGACTCGATCGCGCTCGCGCTCGCCGAGAAGACCGCCGATCTGCCGATCCGCGCCGTCCAGCTCGGGCGGAACGCCGGCTACGCCGCCGCGATCAACGCGGGCGTCGACACCCTCGACCTCGACACCCTCGACGCCGTCATGGTGATCAACCCCGACTGCAGGCTGCGGCCGGGCTCGCTCCTCCCCCTCGCCGAGGCGCTGCGGCGGCCCAGATGCGGCATCGCGGCACCGCTCCTGATCAATCCCGACGGCAGCCTCCAGCCCTCGTTGCGCAGAATGCCCAGCGTGGGCAGGGCGCTGGCCGAGGCGGTGATCGGCGGAAACCTCGCCGGCCGGATCGGCAGGCTGGGAGAGATGGTCACCGACCCCCGGGCCTACGACAGGGCCGCGCCTGTGGCCTGGGCCACCGGCGCGGCCATGCTCGTCTCCGCCGCCGCCATCAAGGAGATCGGCGCCTGGGACGAGTCCTTCCTGCTCTACAGCGAGGAGACCGAGTTCGCGCTGCGGGCCGCGGACCACGGCTGGACGTTCTGGTACGAGCCGGCGTCGGTGGTCGAGCACATCGGCGGCGACTCGGGCGTCAACCCCGTCCTGGCCTCACTGCTCACCGTCAACAAGGTCACGCTCTTCCGCCGGCGACGGGGCGGCGCGGCCTCGTTCGCCTACTATCTCGCGGTCGTGCTCGGCGAGGCGGTCCGCGCGCTCGCGGGACGGCGTACCTCACGGGCCTCGGTCGTGGCGCTGCTGCGGCCGTCACGCCGGATCCGCGAGCTGGCGGACTGACCGGCCACCAGGGGGGGAGGAGACGATGAGCATGCCCGCGAGCGAGGCGTCCCCGGGCACCCGGAAGCCGATCGCGATCACCGCGCTGCGCACGGTCGGCTTCGAGGCGCTCACCGGCGAGGAACTGGACGCCTGGCACCTGATCCGGGCGGCCGACCCACTGCTGGACAGCCCCTACTTCCACCCCGGTTTCGCCGCGGCCGTACACGCCAGCGGGCGCGAGGTGCGGGTCGCGGTGGGCAGGGACGGGACGGGCGCGGTCCGGGCGCTGCTGCCCCATCACCGTGAGCGGTCGCTGATCAGGCCCGCGGGCTGGCCCGCCGCGGACTTCCAGGGGCCCGTGCTCGCCCGGGGCTTCTCCCTGTCCCCGCCGGCCCTGCTCACCGGCGGGGTCCGCGGGTTCGAGTTCGACCACCTCATCGAGGGGTACGCCGACTTCGAGCCGTGGGTGGAATCGCGCCGCCCGTCCCCCTTCCTGGACGTCTCCGGCGGCCTGGAGGGGTATCTGGGCCGCGCCTCGCGCAGCGGCAAGGACAACATGGGCCAGGCCCGCCGCCGCGCCGCGAAGGCCGAGCGGGCCCACGGCGCGGTGCGGTTCGTCGCCGACTCCACCGACCCGGAGCTCCTGGAGCGGGTGGTGGAGCTGAAACGCGCGCAGTACGCCGTCACCGGGGCCAAGGACTACTTCGCCGAGCCGGACCGCCGTGACCTGCTGACCCGGCTGCTGCACGTCCGCGACCCCTCCTTCGGCGGGGTGCTGTCGGCCCTGTACGCCGGCCCGCACCTGCTCGCGGCGCACTTCGGGATACGGTCCGGCGGGGTGCTGCACTGGTGGTTCCCGGTCTACGACCCCTCCTTCTCCCACCTCGCGCCCGGATGGATGCTGCTGCGCGAGCTCGTCGTCGCCGCGCCGACCCTCGGCGTCACGCGCATCGACCTCGGACGGGGGGAGGACGAGTACAAACGACGCGCCAAAACCGGCGAAACCCTGGTGTGCCAGGGGCTCGTGACGCGTAGTCCCGCGCGGCGGGCCCTGCGCCGGGCGCGGGACTCCGTGACCGGCGCGATGAGGTCGTCCGTGCTCGGCCCCGGCCTGAGAAAAATCGTGCACGGTCTCCGAGCACTAAGCCGATGATATATCCGGAATATACCGTGAATAATTTACAACCACCTAACAATGACAAAAAGTCACTCGGCCGTCCGGAAAACCGGGCGGGCGCCGGGAAAACGCGCCTCTCGCCCCGCGAACGGCCGGCACGTGACGCGATGGAGGCAGCGCAGAGATGAAAATCAGCGTGTTCGGGCTCGGCTATGTGGGGTGCGTCTCCGCGGCCTGTCTCGCGGCCAGCGGACACGAGGTGGTCGGGGTAGACGTCAACCCCCTGAAGGTCGATCTGGTCACCCGGGGACAGGCGCCGGTCGTCGAGGAGCGGATCGGCGAGCTGATCTCAGAGGTCGTGCGCGGCGGGGCGCTCCGCGCCACCACCGACGTCTCCGCGGCCGTCGCCGCGACCGAGATCTCGCTGGTCTGTGTGGGCACGCCGTCCGCCCCGAACGGCAGTCTGTCCACCGTCTACCTGGAGCGGGTCTCCGAGCAGATCGGCCGGGCGCTGACGACCAAGGCCGAGCGGCACACGGTCGTCTTCCGCAGCACCATGCTGCCCGGCACCTGCGCCGACCTGCTCGTCCCGATCCTTGAGCGGGCCTCGGGGCTGGGGGCGGGCCACGACTTCGGCGTCGCGGTGAACCCGGAGTTCCTGCGCGAGGGAACGAGCGTGCGCGACTTCTTCGAGCCGCCGAAGACCGTCATCGGCGAGTTCGACACCGAAAGCGGAGACGTGGTCGCCGCGCTGTACGCGGGGCTGCCCGGCCAGGTCTTCCGGGTGCCCGTGGCGGTGGCCGAGATGACGAAATATGCCGACAACGCATTCCACGGCCTGAAGATCGGCTTCGCCAACGAGATCGGGGCGATCTGCCGGGCTCTCGGGCTCGACTCGCACCGGGTCATGGACGTCTTCCTCGCCGACAGCAAGCTCAACATCAGCGCGGCCTACCTGCGGCCGGGCTTCGCGTTCGGCGGCTCGTGCCTGCCCAAGGACCTCAGGGGCCTGGTCTACGCGGCCCGGCGCGCCGACGTCTCGGTACCGCTGCTCGCGCACGTCCTGCCCTCCAACGAGGACCACCTGCGCCGCGCCTTCGAGCTGGTGGCCGCCGCCGGCAGCCGCAAGATCGGGCTGTTCGGGCTGTCGTTCAAGCCCGGCACCGACGACCTGCGGGAGAGCCCCCTGGTGGAACTGGCCGAGCGCCTCCTCGGTAAGGGCTACGACCTGCGCATCTACGACGCCAACGTCTCCCTGTCGCGCCTGATGGGGGCCAACAGGGACTACATCGAAAGCAGGCTGCCGCACCTGGGCGACCTCCTCACCCACTCCGCCGCCGACGTGCTCGCGCACGCCGACGTCTGCGTCGTCGGTTGCAAGGACCCGGCCGTGCTGGGCGCGCTCGACGACGCGGGCGACCGCACGATCATCGACCTCGTCCGCCTCCCCGACGCCGACGCGCGCCGGGCACACCCTGGATACGTGGGCCTTGGCTGGTAAAGCACTCATTCTCGTCGAGAACCTCTCCGTCCCCTTCGACCGGCGGGTCTGGCAGGAGAGCACCACCCTGCGCGACGCCGGGTGGGACGTGCACGTCATCTGCCCCCGCGGCACCACGCGGGACACCGAGCCCCACGTCGAGATAGAGGGGGTGAACATCCACCGCTACCCCCTGCGGGCCGCGACCGGCGGGCCCCTGGGCTACGTGCAGGAGTACGGCACGGCACTGTGGCACACCCTCCGGCTGGCCCGGCGGATCGGCCCGGTGGACGTCGTGCACGCCTGCAACCCGCCGGACCTGCTGTTCCTCGTGGCGCTGATGCTCAAGCGGCGCGGCGCGCGGTTCGTGTTCGACCAGCACGACCTGGTCCCCGAGCTCTACCTGTCCCGGTTCGACCGGGGCGAGGACTTCCTGTACCGGGCGGTGTGCCGGCTCGAACGACTCACCTACCGGGCGGCCGACGTGGTCATCGCGACCAACGAGAGCTACCGCGACGTCGCGATCACCCGGGGCGGCAAACGGCCCGAGGAGGTGTTCGTGGTGCGCAGCGCGCCCACCGTCGAGCGGTTCCACCAGGTCCCCGTCGAGGAGGCGCTCAAGCGGGGCAAACCCCACCTATTGTGCTACCTGGGCGTGATGGGCCCGCAGGACGGGGTCGACTACGCGCTGCGCGCGCTGGCCAGGCTCCGCGACGAGCAGGGCCGTACGGACTGGCACGCGGTGTTCGTCGGCGGTGGGGACACCTTCCAGGACATGATCGCCCTCTCCCACCGGCTGGGCCTGTCCGACCTCGTCGAGTTCACCGGGCGGATCCCGGACGAGGACCTGCTGCGCCACCTCTCGGCGGCGGACGTCTGCCTGGCGCCCGACCCCCTCAACCCGCTCAACGACGTCTCCACCATGAACAAGATCATGGAGTACATGGCCATGTCCCGCCCGATCGTCTCCTTCGACCTGAGGGAGGCCAGGGTCTCGGCGGGGGAGGCCGCGCTGTACGCGCCCCCCAACGACGAGTCGCAGTTCGCCAAACTGGTCGGCCGCCTGCTCGACGACCCCGATGAGCGCCACCGCATGGGAGAGATCGGCAGAGCCCGCGTCAGCGGGCCCCTGTCGTGGGAACGGTCCAGAATCGCGCTTCTGGCCGCCTACAAGGCCGTCGGCTGAAGCAATGGCCGGGGAAGACCCCGTCTGTGTCCGAAAAGAACAAAGGTGGTCGCCATGAGCGTCCTTGTCGACTTCATCACCATCGAAGAGCTCGGCTCCGCCCCGGAGATCGGGGCGGTGAGCGTGAACGCGCTGGCGAGGGCGGTCCGCCGCCCCTACCGCTGGCTACGCCGTACCGCGGCCCACCTGCTGTTCGAGCGGCGGTACGGCGTGCGGACCTCGGAGGTGGTGGATCTGGAGGAGTTCGGGCTCGCCGGTGACGAGCGGGTCTACTACGTGGCGGCGACCTGGAACAGCCTGCGGCGCACCCTGCCCAGGCGGGAGGTCGGCGGGGACGACGTGTTCATCGACCTCGGCTCCGGCATGGGGCGGATGGTGCTGGAGGCGGCCTGGCGCTACCCGTTCAGGAAGGTGATCGGCGTCGAGCTGTCCGGCCGGCTCAACGACATCGCGCGGCGGAACATCACCGGGACCCGCCTCCGGCTGCGCTGCCCGGATGTGGAGCTCGTCCACTCGGACGTGCTCGACTACGAGATCCCCGAGGACGTCAGCGTGGTGTTCCTCAACAACCCCTTCCGGGGCGAGACCTTCGCGACGGTGATCAGAAGGCTGCTGGCGACCGTGGACCGCAACCCCCGCCGGGTCACGGTGATCTACTACAACCCGGCCGAGGAGGAGTTCCTGCTGAGCACCGGCCGCTTCCGCCACACGGGGACGGTGAAGGCGCGGCCCGACGCCGAGCGGGACAGCCCGTTCGGCTGGATCAAGACGTATACCGTCACCGGGCGGGCCGGCGACCAAGACCGGTGACCGGCTCCCATGACGGAGACTCTCGCACGGCCCGGCGCCGCCGGACCGGGCCAGGCCGCGGCTGCGGGCGGGCTACCCCGGCGCCCGGGACCGGCTGCCGGTGTCCATGCCCCACTGGACGCGCCCGCCGCGCAGGCCCCGCGCCCACGTGAGTCCCCGGTCGGCGACCATGACGGCGAGGTAGCAGGCGGCGTCGAGCGGAGTGATCTCGCGGGCCCCCACGAGGGCGCCCAGCGACGACAGCCGCAGGCGACCCTCGGGCGCGGATCGGCCCAGGACGGCGAGCTGACGGTTGCCCAGGCGCACCCGCACCCGCCGTCTCAGGTGCGCCGCGACGGTCTTCGGCGGGCGCACCCGGGAGCGGGCCTCGGGCACCACCACCCGCTCGTGCGGCGCGAAGCTGCCGTGCACCCAGCCGTCGTCGGAGATCACGTCCCGCGGCATGGGGAAGACGCGGGCGTGCCCCTCCTCGGTGAGAACGTAGACCCCGACCCCCGCCAGCGCGCGGGACGGGGCGACCAGCAGGTCCTGCACCGTGTGCACGCGGCGGACGAGCGGGCCGACCCCCTCCAGGTCCAGGACGGAGCCGGGAGCACAGGCGAGCACCCCCGGCCGGTCCGCCGCGGCGGCCAGCGCGCGCACCGCGTCGGCGTCCAGGTCGACGTCGGCGTCCAGATACACGCGCGGGAAGGTCCGGCAGGCCTCGTCACCCAGGCGCAGCGCGTTGGCCTTGCCCGGCACGGCCGTCTCCACGACGCGCGCCGGGGTCCGCCTGGCCAGCTCCGCCGTCCGGTCGGAGCAGGCGTTGGGGACCACCACCACGTCGAACTCGCCGGGCGCGGTGCCCGCGAACAGCCTGTCGAGGCAGCCCGCGATCACGGCTTCCTCATTGTGCGCGGGGATGACGACGCTGACGACCGGTTTCTTCCCGGAAAAATGTCCGAGATCTATCGGTACATCCTTATCCGCGGCGCCATTCACCGGAACGCCTCCCGACTATTTCTCAAGGATTGACCACATGAGAGTAGAACGAACCAGAATTGATGGAGTGTTGTTGTTCATACCGACGCCACACCGTGATGACCGGGGGCTGTTCACCAGAACCTTCGACAGGGCCACGGCCGAGGACGCCGGACTGGACCCCGCGCGTTTCGTACAGGACAGCCAGTCCCGATCCCGGCGGGGAACGGTCAGGGGAATGCACGGCCGCGGCGGCCGGGGCGAGGCGAAGCTGGTGCGCTGCGCGCGCGGCGCGGTGCACGACGTGCTGGTCGACGCCCGGCCGGACTCCCCCACGTTCGGCGAGCGGATGTCGGTGCTGCTCGACGACGAGACGTTCGCCACCCTCTACGTGCCGCCGGGGATGCTCCACGGCTTTCAGGCCCTGACCGAGCAGACGGACGTCTGTTACCGCATCGACCGCGAGCACGACCCCTCCGAGGACCTGTCGGTCCGCTACGACGACCCCGAGCTGGGGATCGCCTGGCCCCTTCCGGTGTCGGCGATCAGCGCGCGCGACCTCTCGGCGGGGTCGTGGGCGCGGCTGCGGGAGCGGCTGGGCGGCCCGGGCGGGGTACGGATGGGATTGCCGAACCCGACCCCCAGTGCGATGGAGTGAACGCCGATGCGATGGTCCAGCCTGCTCGCCGCCCTCTCGGTGCCCCTCGCGGCCTTCCTGGCCGGGTGCGCCGCCTCCTCGGCGGAGGGGCCGGCGGGCGGGCCCGTCGCCTCACCCGGCGGATCGGCCCGGGCCGCCCGCTGCCCGGCCTACCCGACCCCCGACTGCACCGGTGTGCCCCCCGGCACGAGACTGACCGACCTGGCTTTGAACGAGGACGGCGCCGCCTACCGGGTCACCACCCCCGGCACCGTCCTCGACGGCGTGCACATCGCCGGTGACCTGCTCGTCCACGCCGACGACGTCACGATCAAGAACAGCCGGATCGACGGAACCGTCGTCAACGCCGACGGCCCGAAGACGTTCCGGTTCACCATCGCCGACTCCACCGTCGGCCCGGCGAGCGGGTGCCTGACGCTGCCGGGCATCGGGCAGGACAAGTACACCGCCGTGCGCGTGCACGTCCGGGGGCACGGCGACGGGTTCCGGGCGGCCGGCGACGACGTGGTCGTCCGCGACTCCTACGTGCGCCTGTGCTCCAACCCCGGCGACCACTCCGACGGCATCCAGACCTACCACACCGGGAAAAACCTGGTCTTCGACCACAACACCGTCGACCAGCGCCACGCCAAGGACATCACCGCGCCGATCTTCCTCACCGACAGCCAGATCGTGAACGCCAGCGTCACCGACAACCTCATCATGGGCGGCACCTACAGCATCCAGCTGATGAACGGCCGGGGAAGGCTCGTGATGCGCGGCAACAGGCTGGTGAACAAGTCCTGGGTTTACGGACCGGTGGCCGCCGACTGCGCCAAGATCGACTGGGCCGACAACACCCTGGTGACGATCGACGAGAAGTACCGCATCACCTCGACCGTCGGCCCGCTGAACTGCGCGGGATAGGCATCCCCGGTGTCCCCTCCCCCGTTCCTCGCGGCATATCAGGCGCCGTGTCCGGCTCGACCGAATATGCAATTTATGGCATAGCAGGACAATCGTTATCCAAAACCACATATAGTCAAATATTCACGAAAACCCTGCATACCGATGACCTCAGTCGTAACAATGACCCCCGTACGGGGACCAGAACCGACACATCGTCAAGCCGATCCACCGGATCGGCGCGGAGGTCAGAGAAATGGCCAGTACACACCCCCCACATCGCGAGGACGACGGGGAGGAGACTTCCTCCCGCCGGCGCGGACCGAGACCGGGTCTCATCGCGACCCTCGTCGTGGCCCTCGCCGCGGGTTCCGTCTCGACCGTCTGGGTGATGAGCCGTGACGAGGTCACGGTGAAGCAGGTGGCCTCGGCGCGGCCCGGCCCCGGAGCGGAGCCGGACGAGCCGAGGGAGACCAGCCTCTGGCCGGCGACCACCCCGGCGAAGGCCGCGACCCACGCCGACCACGCGCCCGTCGAACTGGGCACCCGCTTCGCCCCGGTCCAGGCCGGCTGGGCGGCGGGCGTGCGCTTCTACAAGGCGCGCGGCCAGAAGGGCAGGCACACCGGAAGCCTGTGGGACTCCAAGGGGCGGCGCCTGGCGCGGGTCACGTTCGCCGGAGAGACCCCCTCCGGCTGGCAGGAGGCGCGCTTCGCCTCGCCGGTGCGTCTGGAGGCGGGCCGGTCCTACACGGTCTCCTACCACAGCGGGAACGGCACCTACGTGGGCAGCCGGGGCTTCACCCCCATCCGCTCGGGCCCGCTGACCACCGTCTCGCGGGACGCCGGCGTGTTCGGGTACGGCGACAGCGCCTTCCCCCGCCGCTCGAACCCCAAGGAGTACAACTACTGGGTGGACGTCGTCTTCCGCTGGCGCCACCGCCCGCCGGGGTCGGACACCCCCGAAACCCCCGCGCCCCGGCCGCCGGAGGTCCCGACCCACGAGCCGGACACCGAGCCGAGCGTCGAGCCGAGCACCGGCACGAGCCGGACGCCCGTACCCGGCCCGAGCGTGAGCGACGACCCGTCCTCCCCGCCCAGCCCCACTCCCAGCCCCAGCCGGACGGCCAGCCCCAGCCCGAGCACGACCGGCGACCCCGACCCCAAGCCGTCCGTCACCCCCACCGGGCGGAGCACCCCCCGGCCGACACTGACCGCCGACCCGACCCAGGCGCCGGTCCCGGAGGGCGACTGCGCCTACCCGACCCCGGACTGCACCGGCGTGCCGGCCGGTACGAGGCTCATGGAGAAGACCCTGAACGAGGACGGCGCCGCCTACCGGGTCACCACCCCCGGCACCGTCCTCGACGGCGTGCACATCGCCGGTGACCTGCTCGTCCACGCCGACGACGTCACGATCAAGAACAGCCGGATCGACGGAACCGTCGTCAACGCCGACGGCCCGAAGACGTTCCGGTTCACCATCGCCGACTCCACCGTCGGCCCGGCGAGCGGGTGCCTGACGCTGCCGGGCATCGGGCAGGACAAGTACACCGCCGTGCGCGTGCACGTCCGGGGGCACGGCGACGGGTTCCGGGCGGCCGGCGACGACGTGGTCGTCCGCGACTCCTACGTGCGCCTGTGCTCCAACCCCGGCGACCACTCCGACGGCATCCAGACCTACCACACCGGGAAAAACCTGGTCTTCGACCACAACACCGTCGACCAGCGCCACGCCAAGGACATCACCGCGCCGATCTTCCTCACCGACAGCCAGATCGTGAACGCCAGCGTCACCGACAACCTCATCATGGGCGGCACCTACAGCATCCAGGTGAAGAACGGCCAGGGAAGACTGGTCGTGCGCGGCAACAGGCTGGTGAACAAGTCCTGGGTCTACGGACCGGTCGAGTCCGACTGCGCCAAGATCGACTGGGCCGGCAACACCCTGGTGACGATCGACGAGAAGTACCGCATCACCTCGACCGTCGGCCCGCTGAAGTGCGCGTGACGTAGCCTCCCCCGCACTCCCTGTGCATTCCCTGCGAGCGACAACCGGGTGACGTCCCCGTCACTCCGGCGGGGCGGGCGCGACGCCCGTCCCGCCGGACCTCCGGCGGGAGGCGAACAGGCGTCCGGCCACCGCACCGGCACGCAGCCGGCGGGGCGCGGGGCCGCGGGGCCGCGCCGCGGCGGCGGACGAGACGCTCCGCAGCAGCGACCCGGTGGCACCGATCAGCAGGAACGACAGGCCCGTGACGGTGGCGAAGGACATCAGGTCGAACGTCGCCGAGCCGATCAGCGGGACCACCAGGGCCGCGGCGAGGGCGAGGCCGAGGTCCCGCGCGCCGGGGTCGGCGCTCAGCCGGCGGGCCCTGAGCCCCGAGTAGATCCCGCACAGGAACATCGCGACGATCACCGTGACGCCGATCAGGCCGGTCTCCACCGCCGAGAGCAGGTACTGGTTGTCGAAGACCTGGTGTTTGGGGGCGTACCATGTGCCGGCTCCGCGTCCCAGCCACGGGTGCTTGGCGATCTCGTAGGCGGCGACCTCGTAGTCGTGCGTGCGGTAGCGGACGCTGTCGTCGGTGCCGGCGTTGGCGAACAGGTTGTAGAAGGCGCTGATGAGCCCGGGAACCATGATCCTCATCAGGATCAGGAACCCGGCCGTGACGGCCAGCGCCTGAACCCGCCGCCGGGCGGGCCAGCCGAGGAACAGCACGACCGACACGCCCGTCAGGCTCAGCACCGCCGACCGGGAGACCGAGAACATCAGGCCCATCCCGATCAGGGCCGTACACACCCACCACCGCAGCGCCGGCTCAGCGCGCCGCCGCGCCTCGAAGCCGTAGTGGACCGCGATCGGCATGATCATCGCGCACACGACGCCGAACTCGATGGCGTGGCCGGTCGTCGCGGCGACCCGGCGGAAGTCGGATCTCGCGCCGATGAACCCGTCCTCGGAGGTGTAGCGGAGACCGGGCAGCGCCAGATAGCGGGTCAGGTCCAGCTCGAACAGGAACTGGCAGGCCCCGATCACCGCGATGGCCGCCCCGGCCGCCACGACGATCTGGAGCAGGAAGTCCAGCCGGCCGGTGCCGCGCACCCCGTCGCACACCATCAGCGCGAGCCCGGCGCCGGCCACCAGCAGCACCAGGGCGTGGTCGGCGAGGTTGAGCTCGTCGGAGGGAAGGTAGCCGTAGGTGGCGTAGCCGTAGGTGGCCAGCATCGCGGTCAGGAAGAGGAACAGTGCGGTACGCACGGGGGTACGGCCCTTGGCCATTCCCAGCGTGTTGGTGAAGTGCGCGCACAGCCAGCACAGGGCGGCGACGAGGGCCGCGAAGTTGGCCGGGGTGATCGAGAGCGGCAGCGCCCGGAAGACGAGACGGGCCGGGATGATCATCAGGGCGACGACGAAGAAGCAGACCAGGGTCGCGCCGTCGGCGTGGCGCCGGGGCGGCGTTCCGGGGCGGAGGGACGCGGGCGTCACCGGGCCGGCGGGGGACGCGGAGGGCACAGGGGGCGCGGGGGCGGTCATGAGGCCGAGGACCTCGCACCGGAGTGGCCCGCCCCGCCGTCGAGCGCGAGCACCGGTACCGGCCCTGAGGCCGTCCCTCCGCGCTCCGCGGCGGCGCGCCGCGCCCTGCGGGAGGTGACGAAGCTCTCGACGGCGAACGCCGCGCACAGGCCCGCCGCGACGCCGACGCCCACCGCGGCGGCGACGGCGCGCAGCTTCCGGCCGCGCTGTTCCCGCGGGACGGTGGGCGGCACCGCCTCGTAGGCGGTGATGTAGGTCGCTCTGGGAGCCTTAACCGCCCGCTGGCGGGTGACCAGTTCGAGCTTGGCCCGCGCGATGACCCGCTTCACGATGTCGCGCGCGGCCTCCGGAGACGAGCTCTCGCCCTCGACGAACAGGTACGGTCCCGTGGCCAGCGACTCCAGGTTGCTGCCGCCGTTGGTGACCGCGAAGGCGGTGTCGCCGCCCTCCACCGCGCCGAGCTCCGCCGCCATCTCGGGTGTCCCCATCGCCGCGATGAGGATCGAGGCCGAGACGTTGAGCCCGCGGTCGAAGTTGAGCAGCGGGTTGGTCAGTCCGTTGGGGAAACGCGGGTTGGACGGCAGGCTGCCACCGGTGGTCGGCGTGGTCAGGACGAGGACCGCGCTGGAGGTGTAGGTCGTGGGAACCGTCGAGTAGACGGCGGCCGCGGCGGCGACCGAGAGCGCGAACGCCGGCAGGACGACATACCAACGGCGGAACAGGACGAGGACCGTCCCCCAGAAGTCCATGCGCTCCCTCTCACAGCCCGGGCGGCGGGCGATCGGGCCCGCGTCCCGCCAATGGTCAATCTCCCGCCTCGGGACGGGGCGTTACCGCGAGATCCTCCGTCGCGCCGGCGGCCCCTCGGGCCGCCCGCGCCGCGTCACTCCGCGCGGTCCTCCGGACCGCCGGAACGGGTGAACACGATGGTGTCGGCCGCCCGGTCGCCGGCGTCCTCCTCGTCCCCCTCCAGCACGACGACGAGCTCCGCCTGGTCGTCGTGGAACGGTCCTTCGGCGGACGGCGCCGATCCGCCGCCGGTGGCGCCGGAGCCCTCGCCCCGCGCCCTCGCGGGGGCGACCGTGTCATCGGGCTTACCGGAATCATCGGGATCACCCGGGCCGCCGAGATCGCCGGCGTCGGCGTGCCCGTACGGCTCGGCGTGCCCGGCGTGCTCACCGGGCCGCTCGCCGCCTGCCCGCCTGCCCGTCACGACGTAGGCGACGCCCAGGCCGACGAGGACCACGAGGAGGAACGCCCCGCCGGCGGCCATGAGCTTGCCGGACATCTTGGCCTCGGGGATCGACGAGGGGACCACGTCGACGATCGTGATGAAGGTGGAGCGGGGGGCCCTGAGCGCCTGCTGGCGGCCGGTCAGCTCGCCGCGGATGCGCTCCTTGGCCCGCGCCACCACGTCCCGCACCGTCTCGGCGCTCCTGCCCTCCACCTCCACGTAGACGAAGGGGCCGTTCGTGCTGATGCCCAGCAGGTCGGGGTTGGTACGGCCGTCGTTGATCGTGACCTTGGTGATGCCGCTCTTCTCCACCCCCAGTTCGGCCATGACGTCGGTGGTGTTCATGGACAGGATGAGGATGCCCGCCGTGACGCGCAGGCCGTCGCTGAACTGCAGCAGCGGGTTGGTCAGCCCGATCGGCTTGGTCGGGTCGGCGGAGAGCGTTCCGCCCGTGGCGGGGGTGGTCAGCACCATGGACGCGGTCGACACGTAGTAGGTCGGCATGAGGAGGAAGACCAGGGCCGCCACGACGAGGGCGAGGGCGCCGACGGGGGGGCCGATCGCCCTGCGTCTGACGAGGCCGAAGACGGTCTTCCAGAAATCCATGCGCCTCCGCCCCCTATTCGCGCCGGGGCACAGCGAACCCCCGAGACAGTACGGTTACCCATCGACGGCCATATGGCCGTCGTTACATCTGCCTGTGGTCACGGCGGCCGGGCGGGAACCCCGATATTACCGGCGCCTCGTCCCTCGGCATGTTACGTCTGGTGACCATACAGCGATAGACCCGTCGATAGGCCAAAACTCAGCAGATATGAGCAGTGCAACCGGCCCAAGACGGGGGATATTTGATGGATTCCTCTGACGAGGATCTCCTGGAACGTACCGAGAGCACTTCCGCGCGGACACCGCCTGGGAAACGGCACGACAGGCTGCCCGGATTGGATGGTATTCGTGGTGTCGCCGCCCTGTTCGTGATGGTGCACCACTGCCGGCTCCTCGCCTTTCCCGGTTATCCGGCCGACACCGCGCCCGGCTGGCTGGGCTGGCTGCTCTACGGGCACTTCGCGGTGGTCGTGTTCATCGTGCTGTCGGGTTTCTCCCTGGCCGTCTCCCCGGCCCGCTCGGGGTGGCGGCTGGGCGGCATGCGACGCTTCGCCCTGCGCCGCGCCTGGCGCATCCTTCCCCCCTACTGGGCCGCCCTGGTCTTCAGCCTGGTGGTCGCCTGGACCCTGGCCGGGCAGCCCGGTGAGGAGCCGCCCACGCTCACGTCGGTGGTCGTCTACGGCCTGCTGCTGCAGGACCTCTTCGGAGCGCCAAGCCCCAACGGGGCCTTCTGGTCGATCGCGGTGGAGGCGCAGCTCTACCTCGCCTTCCCCCTGCTGCTGCTCCTGCTGCGCAGGGCGGGCGCGGCGGTGATGCTCGGGACGGTCACCGTGGTCGTGGGGGCGGTCGGCCTGCTCGCGCCGAGCGTGCCGCCGGTGCACCTGCTGATCCGGCTGACCCCCCAGTTCGCCGTGCTGTTCGCGCTGGGCGTGGTCGCCGCGGGCGTCCTGGGGGCGGGCGAGCGGACGCGGCGGCTGCCCTGGCACTGGGCCGCGGCGGTCGCCGCCGCCCCGGTGATCGCCGTGATCGCCACACGGGGGCCGGTCTGGACGGTGGGCAACTTCTACTGGATCGACATCGCGCTCGGCCCCTCGGTGGCCCTTCTGCTGGCCGCGGTGGCGACGGGACGGCCGGCGCCGCTGGTACGGCTGCTGGAGCTGCGGCCCGTCCGGAGCCTCGGCTCCTTCTCCTACACGCTCTACCTGATCCACGCCCCGATCGTGGTGACGATCCACCAGCTGGCCGTCGCCCCGCGGGTGACCGCCGGGTTGCCGGTGTTCCTGACCCTCCTGGCGACGGCCGTCCCGGTCTCCCTGCTGGTGGCCCGGGGGTTCGCGGAGGTCTTCGAGCTGCCGTTCCAGCGGTACCGCGGCCTGCCCGCGCTCAGACGGGCGGCGCGGGCCAGGCTGACGCGGGGGCGCGCGGCGGCGCGCCCGGCGCCGTAGAAGGTAGAAGGCGGAAGGTCCCCGGCCGGGGCGTGTCAGCCCCGCCGGGCGAGCGCCTCGGCCTCGTACTCCAGCGCCAGCTCCTCGGGCATGGGGTCGAGGTCGGCGCAGCGCGCGAAGTCGCGCAGGGTGGTCCCGGTGCACGCCGCGTCCACGTTCACCGCGCCCCTGCGGGCCCGGACGTCGCCGATGTCCACGGTCCGGAAGTCGATGCTGAAGCGGGTCCTGCCCGAGGTGTTGGGCACCGTCGAGTGCAGTTGCGCGCCGGAGAACAGCATCACCCCGCCCGGCTCCGGCACGACCCGGACCTGTGGCTCCAGCTCGACCGGCTCCTCCGGTCTGGGCTGCTCCCTGGTGTCGGTGCGCACGTGCTGGGCCGCGCTCAGGCGGCTGTTCCGGTTCCACTCGGCGTAGTCGTAGCGCGCGCTGCCGTTGCGCACCGGCCGGTCGAAATAGGCGGGGTGGAAGGCCATCACGTTCTCCGGCACCACCGGGTAGATGGGGATCCACCAGTTGATCTGGTTGAACGGCGCCGAGTACCAGCAGTCGCGGTGCGGGTGGAAGGCGTAGGAGATGCCGGAGGTGAGGTAGTCGTCGGAGGTCGAGGTGCGCATCCGGGGGACGTCGAAGTAGGTCCGGTCGAGCCGGCAGCCCAGCTCCTCCAGAACCGCGGGCAGCAGCTTCTTGCACTCGGGGTGGTGGATGAACCGGGGCTTGAGCTCGGCCAGCAGGGCGGCGAAGTCCTCGACCGGCATGGCGAACTGGGCGGTCCGCGGGTCCTGGTCACCGAACGCCTCGGCGATCAGCCCGCGGGCGAAGGCGACCAGGTCCCTGGAGGCGGGGGTCGCCGAGTAGACGAACACCTTCCCCTCGTAGAGCAGGCCGCGCCGGGTGTCGTCGTCCACCTCGCTGTTGAAAAAGACGGTCGTCATGGTGAGGTCTCCCCTTGTGGGCGGCGGATCGTGGCGGCGGACGGGCCGGGTGGGCGTGCGACGGAGCGCGGCCGCCCCCTCGCGGCCGCGCGTCCCGCCGGAGCGGTCAATTCCAGCGGGACGGTCAGTTCCAGCGAAGTGGTCAGGAGGTCCGGCCGGGCCGGAGCGCCCCCGTGGCCATCCGCACGAGCCTGCGTCCTCGGCGCGACGCGACGCGACGCTGGCGGCGGGCGTACATGCGGTGCGCGGCGACGCGGGCGCGGCCGAGCTGCTCGCCGGTGAGACCGAGGTCGGCGTCGCGCAGCCAGCGGAGGATCTCCAGGTACTGCAGGGTCGTGGCGAAGTGCGCCTGCCAGCCGGGCACGCCCAGGCGGCGTCCGACCGTCCCCGTGCGCTCGTGTTTCCAGTGGCGGTGGGCGAGCACCTCGGGCACGTGGGCCCACGGCCCGGCCAGCGCGAGCTTCGTCGCGAAGACCTCGTCCTCCCGGAGCATGTTGCGCCGGGGGATGGCCATCACGGGGGCGCGGCGCATGAGACCGTACAGCGGGTCGATGAGCAGGTGACTCTCGTTGAGCATGCGCAGCATCTCGGCGAACCGCTCGACCGGGTCGTCCGACCGCAGGCCGGTGCCCTCGTAGACGCCGGTCCTGACCGTCCCGTCGGGGTCGGTGTAGGACAGCTGCGTGGTGACCAGGATGAGCCGCTCGTCCTCGGCGAACGCCCGCAGTGAGCGCGACACGCAGTGGGGCTCCAGGCGGTCGTCGTCTCCGACCCACCGGAAGAACTCCCCCCGGGCCCGGCGGCCGGCGTACATGAAGTTGCCGAGCAGCCCGATGTCGCGCGGATGCCTGTGGTAGACGATCCGCCCGTCGGAGCGCGCCATCCGGCGGCAGAGCTCCTCGGTGCCGTCGGTGGAGGCGTTGTCGCAGACCACCACCTCGATGTTCTCGTGGTCCTGCGCCAGCACCGACCGGATCACCCCCTCCAGTCTCGCCGCGCCGTTGCGCACGGGCAACCCGATGGACACCAGGGTGTCGGGGCCGGGCATCCGATCTCCTTTCCGAATCAGCGTGAACGTGCGGGAATCAACGCGGCCGCCCGGCCGCCCAGTCGCCGAAGCTCGGCCCGGGGCACCACGACCAGGACGTAGACGAGCGCTCCCGCGCCGCCCGCCACGGCGAGCTGGGCGAACGGGGTCCCCTCGGTCAGGTGGGCCAGCGTGACGGTGACGGCCGCGCAGAGCGCGCCGCCGAGCAGCGGGCGCCCCAGGGCGGAGACGACGGGGGAAAGGGCCACGCCCGTGGTGTGCAACGCCAGCACCGCCAGCGGCAGCGCGACGACGACGGCGACCGTCGCGTGCCCGATGGCCGCGCCCCGGATGCCGCCCAGGTGCGCGCCGGCTATCAGCGCCGGTATCAGCGCCACCGCCCACCCGAGGTTGAGCCAGAGGGTGGCCGTGGTGGCGCCCATCGCGGCCAGGATGTCGAACACCAGGGCCGTCAGCATCCGCACCACCATGACGATCGCCAGAAAGCTCAGCACCTCGGCGGAGGGACGCCAGCGCTCGCCGTACAGGAACACCACCACCGCCGGGGCGAGCGTCCCCAGCAGGACGCCGATGGGCAGGACGATGGAGATCAGCAGTGGCAGGGCCCGCCGCACACCCAGCGACACCGCGCCCGGGTCCTCCTCGGCGAGCCTGGAGAAACTGGGCAGCGCGACGTAGCGTACGGCGGTGCCGACGAGACCCGGAAGCCAGCTGGAGATGTTGAACGCCAGCAGGTAGTAGCCGAGCAGGGTGACGCCGAGCGTCTTGCCGACGACGACGGCGTCGGCGTTGAGCAGCACCCCCTCGACGCCGAGGCCGGCGCACAGCGGCAGCCCGAAGACCAGCAGTCTTCTGGCGGTGGCGCGGTCGACGCCGAAGCCGATCCTGACCTTGGCGAAGGCGACCACCAGCACGCCGGTGACCACGGCGCCGGCGAGCTGGCCGCAGGCGAAGCTGTAGGCGCCGGCGCCGCCGGCGGCGAGGGTGATGGAGACCGGGGCGGTCACCAGGAACCCCACCATGTTGGCTTTGGTGATCTTGTCCTGCTCGAACCTGCGCATCAGCGCCGCGCTGCGCACCGCCGTCATGCCGTAGACGAGGTTGACGGCGGTGAGCACCCGGATCACGCCGGTGGCGCTCTCGCTGCCCGACAGCGCGGCGAAGTACGGGGCGACGATCCAGAACAGCCCGTACAGCGCCGTGCTGGAGGAGATCGCCACGACCGTCGCCGTGGGCGCCACGTCCTCCAGCCGTCCGCGCCACTGCACGGTGGCGGCGATGATGCCGGCGTCGTTGATGTAGACGATGAACTGGCTCGCCGACAGCGCGATGGCGTAGAGGCCGAAGTCCTGCGGCGCCAGCAGGCGGGCCAGGACCAGGCTCATGGCGAACGAGCCCGCCTTCAGCAGAAGGTTCCCCAGCACGCTCCAGCGCAGCCCCCGGCCCGCCTGCCGGCCGATCTCCCCGACCTGGGAGGCGGGCGATCCCGGACCACCGGGTTCGGCCCCGGCCGTCGCGGGCCCGGCGTCCTGTGTGTGTGTCATGTCGTACCTTTCACCGCCGCCCGCCGGGCCGCCGCCACGGCGGCGGCCGTCGCCCGCCACGGCGCGCCGTCCTTGGGCGTTCGGGGGTTGATCAGGCGGGCTCCTCGACCCGCTCAAGCCATATCTCCCGCCAGAACGGGAGGAACTCCCTGGGACAGCTCACGCTGTACGCGCCCGTGCAGACGATGCCCTCCAAGACGATGCAGGGACTCTTCATGCGGAGCATGCGGCCGGTCTTCTCGTCGATGCACCGCTCGACCCTGGCCAGCACCCGCGCCGTGCGCCCGCAGTGGCGCGACATCTCCTCCTCGAAGCCCATCCCCCGGTTGAGCAGATCCTGGTTGAGGGTCTTGAGGATCTCCTCCTTGGGCTTGATCCGGACGAGCTCCCCGGGCTGAAGACCGAGCGTCACGCTGGGCGTCGGGCCGGAGAGCCTGCCCTTGACGAAACCCCACTTCAGGCCGTCCTTGATGCGCAGCGGACGCGGCAGCCTCGGAGCGACCCGCTCCTGGAAGCGGTTGAACAGCCCGACGAGCAGGGCGCGGGAGGTGAAGAACACGGTCGCGTTGCCGGTCTGCACGTCGGTGACGTACTGGCGGACGTCCTTGAGCGGCAGGCAGGTGGGCGCGGCCCGCAGCAACTCGGTGGCCTGGCAGGAGAAACGCTCCTCCCCGTCCTCTCCCGGTTCCCCGCGCGTGGCCGCCTCAAGGAGCGGCAGAAGGGGACGACCGGCCGCGAGACCGCCCGGGGACGCCGGCGAGCCGGAGGGCACCGGGGGGCCGACGGGGATGGAAGGGGCGGCGAGGTCGGTGGGGTCGGCGGGGTCGGCCCGCTTGAGCCACGCCTCCTTCCAGTAGAACTGGCAGGCCGTCTGGCATCCGCCGTGCGCCCCGCCGTCGCATCGCGCCCCGGTGAGGTGGACGGCGCGCTCCATGCGGCGCATGCCGCTGCGGCTGATGGTGTCGCAGAGTTTGTAGGCCACCTTGTGCACGGTGAGCCGCCGCCCGCAGTAGGCCAGCATCTCCGGCATGAACGGCAGCTCGTCCAGCTCGCCCCGCTCGTCCAGGGTGGCCATGATCTCGGCCTCGCTGCGGACCTCCACCGTCTCTCCCACACGGAGGTTGAGCGCCCCGGGGCTGACGGCCTGTAATCGCGTCATGTCCACTCCTCGACGAGTCCTGCGCCACGCAGGGCTTGTGCCGCCTCCGCCACGGTGGCGAAGGGCAGATCGGACCGTTCTGCGATGTCGAGCAGGGTGTGCCGCCCGTCGGAGAGGTTCAGCACCCACAGCATCGCCATCTGCGCCTGTCTGGTGTCGCTGCGCCCGCCCAGCGATCCGTACAGGCCCCTCCTGCCGAGCTGCGGCTCGCCGTACGGGCTGAGGTTGCGGTAACGGCGGTTGCGCTCCAGCACCCGGGTGACCTCCCAGCAGGTCTCCAGGGTGTCGGCCATCGCCTCGGGCGAGACGAAGCCCGGGTCGTCGGCGGAGGTGTGGTACTCGGGATAGCCGGCGTACGGCGTGCGGGTGAGGGAGCCGACCGGCAGGTCGAACCCGGGCGAGCAGAACTGCCGTTCGTCGTAGCCGTACGGGGAGAAGTCCACGATCCGGTGGGCGCGCCCGGAGGTCCGCAGCACGTGCTCCACCACCCGGTCGATCTCGGCGTCCCCGCGCCTGCTGCGCTTGTAGGTCAGCGCGCCGGAGTCGCCCGCGCAGGCCAGGACGAGGCCGTGCGCGACCCGCCCGACGTGCTCCCGGTTACGCGCCAGCCAGGTGATCGCGCCGATGGTGCCCGGCATGAACAGGAAGCGGTAGGTGTACCACGGGTCGGCCTCGGCCAGCCGCCGCGCGAGGTGGACGGCCACCGCGACGCCCGCCAGGTTGTCGTTGGCCAGCGAGGGGTGGCAGACGTGGCAGGAGACGATCACCTCCTCCGCCGTCCGCCCCGGCACGACGTGCTCGCCGTAGGTGAGGTGGCCGTCGGCCAGCGTGGCGTCGATCCTGACCTCGTAGGGGCCCTCGTCCAGCTCCGCCAGGGTCTTCTCGCGCAGGCAGAACCCCCACGTCTCGGCGTAGTAGCTCGTCCGGTACGGGATCAGGTCGGGCTGCCGGGGAAGCGTGTGCAGGTGCTCCCGCAGTTCCGCGAGGGTCATGACGGCCGAGACCGGCACGCTGTAGCCGACCACGTGGAGGTTGGAGTCGGCGAAGTCGACGACCCGCCTGCCCGAGGGGTCCTTGACGTAGGCGTCGCGGATGTTCCACTCCCTGGGCACCGTCCAGTCGAGCACCTCCGTCCCCGTCGGCACCTCGCTGATCTCCAGCGGGACCGACTCGCCGACGATCTCCAGCGTGCGGCGCACCCCGTCGCCGGTGATGCTCCGGCAGATGGGGTAGAGCCGCTCGACCAGGGCGTGCATCGCGCGCCCCTCGGTCTCAGCCGTCACCGGCGACCGCCCCGTGTGGCCGTAGCGCGTCGTCGACGGTGCCGGCCTCGCGGCACGCCGCCAGATGGGCCAGCCGGGTGAAGCGCCGGTGGAAGCCCTCCTCGGTCAGGCCGAACCGCCGGTAGGCCTCCACCAGCTCGGCCGCGCCCGCCTTGACCGTCCAGCGCGCCTGGTAGGCGGGCAGCGCGGCCCGGACCCGGGAGAAGTCCACCCGGTAGGAGCGCGGGTCGGCGCCGGCCTCACCGGTGATCACGAGCTTGGCGCCCGGTACCGCCTCGGCGACCTCGGCGGCGATCTCCGCCACGGTCACGTTGTTCGCCTCGGTGCCGATGTTGAACGCCCTGGCGTGCACGGCCTCGCGGGGGGCGGTCAGCGCCAGCGCGAACGCCTCGGCGATGTCCTCGGCGTGGACCAGCGGGCGCCACGGGGTGCCGTCCGACAGCACCCGCACCTCGCCGGAGAGCAATGCGTGCCCCACCAGGTTGTTCAGCACGATGTCCGCGCGCAGGCGGGGGGAGAAGCCGAACGCGGTGGCGTTGCGCATGAAGACCGGGGTGAAGTCGTCGTCGGCCAGCCCGGCCAGGTCGTCCTCGACGCGGACCTTCGACTCGGCGTAGGGGGTCACCGGGCGCAGCGGCGCGTCCTCGCCGACCAGGTCGCCGCCACCGGAGGCGCCGTAGACCGAGCAGGTGGAGGCGTACAGGAACCGTCGCACCCCCGCCTCGCGGGCCAGTCTGGCCAGGCGCACCGAGGCGTGGTGGTTGATGGCGTAGGTCAGCTCGGGCGCCAGCGAGCCGAGGGGGTCGTTCGACAGCGCGGCCAGGTGGACCACGGCGTCCACCCCCGCCAGCGCGGCGCCGGTGACGTCGCGCAGGTCGACCCGGTGGCCGGTGGGGTCGTCCGGCGCGGGCCCCAGCAGGCAGCCGGCGAACAGCCCGGAGTCCAGGCCGATCACCTCGTGACCCGCCCGGGTGAGCACCGGGGCCATCACACTTCCGAGGTAGCCCTGGTGCCCGGTCAGCAGCACACGCATCCGGTTCATCCTCCCGCCAGATCGAGGGTCAGCTTGGTGGTGTGGAACGCCTCCGCGTAGCGCGCCTGGCACTCGATGCCGCGGATGCGGGCCAGCCCGAGGAACGCCTCACGGTCGTACCAGGGGCGGCGTCTCTGCGAGGGGTAGTGCCGCTGGAGCAGGGTCACCTTCTCCTCGGCGACCTCGGGCGTCAGCGGCTGGTAGACCGACGGCCGCCCGAGATCGCCGTCCCACTTGACGATCTCGTAGCCGAGCACCTGGTGGTCGCGGAAGGCGGTGGGCACGAGCTTGGCCAGGCCCCGGTGGTCCTGGTGGGCGTCGCCGGGGTTCGGCGCGAACACCAGGTCCGGGTCGGTCCGGGCGCGCAGCTCCTCCACCGCGGCCTTGGCCTCCCCCCAGGTGGCGGGCAGCCGCCCGTCGGGCAGCTTCAGCACGGTGAGCCGCAGGTCGGCGCCGGGGCAGAAGGCCGCGAGCGCCGCGTGCTCCTCCGCCTCCCGCTCGGTGCCGCCGCCGGAGAGCACCAGGGCGTCCACCCGCAGGCCGGGCCGGGCCGCGCAGAGGGTCAGCAGGCTGCCGCCGGCGCCGATGGCCAGGTCGTCGCAGTGGGCGGCGAGCAGCGCGAGGCGGGTCACCGCCGCCGGCCGGAACCCGATCACGCGGGCCGTCCCGCGGGCTCGCGCTCCCACAGCGCCCACGGCCGGTCGCCGCGGGAGTAGGCCTCGTCCAGGGCGATCCGCTCGCGGACGGTGTCGGTCGGCCGCCAGTAGCCCCGGTGCGGGTAGGCGAGCAGCCGTCCGCGCTTGGCCAGCTCGGCGCAGCCGTCGGCGACGAGGTCACCGCCGGGCGGAATGTGGTCGAAGACCTCCTGGCGCAGCACGAAGTACCCGCCGTTGACCCACAGCGGCATCTGGCTGACCGGGGTGATGCCGCCGACCATGCCGTGCTCGCCGAGTTCGATGCAGTGGAAGGTGTCCGAGGGGGGGACGACCATCATGGAGGCACCGGCGTCGGAGTCGGCGAAGCGGCCGACGATCTCCGGCAGGGGCGCGTCGGTGAGCACGTCGGCGTAGTTCGCCAGGAACATCGGGTCGCCGTCGAGGTGCTCGCGGATACGGCGCAGCCGTTCGCCGATGGGCGACTCGATCCCGGTCTGCACGAACGAGATCGACCACTCGGAGATGTCGGTGGACAGCAGCTCGACCTCGCCGCCGCGCAGGACGAAGTCGTTGGAGGTCGTCTCCTGGTAGTTGAGGAAGAAGTCCTTGATGTGGTGCGCGCCGTAGCCGAGGCACAGGATGAACTCGGTGTGCCCGAAATGGGCGTAGTACCGCATCACATGCCAGATGAGGGGCCGGGGCCCGACGAGCTGCATCGGCTTGGGCACGTCGCCCGGGGTGCCGCTGCGCATCCGCGTGCCGTAGCCGCCGCAGAAGAGGACGACCTTCACGGGTTCACCTCGACGATCTCCAGGTCGGGGATGGGGAAGACCAGCCGACCTCCCCAGGCGTGGACGAAGGACAGCTGACCGACGAGCTCCTCGCGGAGGTTCCAGGGCAGCACGAGCACGTAGTCGGGGCGGTCCTCGGCGATCCGCTCGGGCGCAAGGATCGGGATCCGGGTGCCGGGGGTGAACCTGCCGTGCTTGTAGGGGTTGCGGTCCACCGTGTAACGCAGCAGGTCGGGGCGGACGCCGCAGTGGTTGAGCAGCGTGTTGCCCTTGCCGGGGGCGCCGTAGCCGACCACGGTCCTGCCCTGGTCGGCGGCCTCGACGAGGAACCTCAGCAGATCCCGCCGCACCCGGTCCACCCGGCCGGCGAACGCGGCGTACCCCGACAGCTCGTGCAGGCCGGCCGCCTTCTCCGCCGCCAGCAGCTCGGCCACCCGCTCTCCGGGCTCGCCCGCCGCCTCCTGGGGCCGCGCCCACAGCCGGATCGAGCCGCCGTGGGTCGGCAGCGACTCGACGTCCACCAGGGACAGGCCGCCCGAGGCCAGCGCCTGCCGGGCGGAGGCGACCGTGTAGTACTGGAAGTGCTCGTGGTAGATCGTGTCGTACTGGTTGTGCTCCATCAGCGTCAGCAGGTGCTGAACCTCGACGGAGACCCAGCCGTCGTCGGCCACGAGCGCGCGCAGGCCCCGGGTGAAGCCGACGATGTCGGGGATGTGGGCGTAGACGTTGTTGGCCACCACGAGGTCGGCGGGCCCGTGCTCGGCCCGCACCTGGGCGCCGGTGGTGGGGCCGAGGAAGGCCGTGAGGGTCGGCACGCCCTTCTCCCTGGCCGCCTGGCCGACGTTCCCGGAGGGCTCGATGCCCAGGCACCGGATGCCCCGCTCGATCACGTGCCGGAGCAGGTAGCCGTCGTTGCTGGCCACCTCGACCACGAACGAGCCGTCGTCGAGCCCGAGCCGGTCGGCCGCCTCGCGGACGAACCTTCCGGCGTGCTCCACCCACGACGTGGAGTAGGAGGAGAAGTAGGCGTACTCGGTGAAGGTCTCCTCCGGGGTGATCAGCGGCGGGATCTGCGCCAGCCGGCAGCCCGCGCACACCCTCAGGTGCAGCGGGTAGGTGACCTCCGGCTCGTCGAGCTGCCCGGCGGTGAGAAACCGCTCACAGGGCGGTGTCGCCCCGAGGTCGACGACGCTGACGAGGCTCGTCGAACCGCACAGCCGGCACGTTGTCATCAATACGCTCCCTCGCCGCGCGAGGCGGCTCCACAATGTTCACAAAGATCATTTCTTTGGGGGCGAACCCTAGGATTTCGCCTGATCTTTCGGGGGTGTTACAGGGGTCCGCCATGACATGCTTCGGCCCATGAACCCCCTCAGCATCGACGGAACCTGGTGCCACACCCCGCGCGTTCACACCGACCCGCGGGGCGCGTTCATGGAGGGCTACCGCGCGGCCGACCTGCGCGAGGCCGCCGGGCACCCGATGGACCTCGCCCAGGTCAACTGCTCGGTCTCCCGGCGCGGCGTCCTGCGAGGGGTCCACTTCGCCGACGTACCGCCCGGGCAGGCCAAATACGTCATGTGCGTCGCGGGGGCCGTCCTCGACGTGGTCGTGGACATCCGCGTCGGCTCGCCCACGTTCGGCCGCTGGGAGGCGGTGCGCCTGGACGACGAGTCGCGGCGCGGCCTCTACGTGGCCGAGGGGATCGGCCACGCCTTCATGGCGCTGAGCGAGTCGGCCACGGTCGTCTACCTGTGCTCGCGGCCGTACGCCCCCGGGCGCGAACACGGCATCCACCCCCTGGACCCGGCGCTCGGGATCGACTGGCCCGCAGGAACCGAGCCGATCCTGTCGGAGAAGGACGCCTGCGCCCCCACCCTGGCCCAGGCCTTGGAGGCGGGCCTGCTGCCCGACCACGCCGCGTGCCTGTCCCACTACGCGAGCCTCGCCCCGCCCGGCCCGGCGGCCTCTAGCCGCTGACGAGCACATCGGATTCCCGCAGCGCCTCTCGCCAGTCGCGCAACGGCGGCAGCCCCGCCCGGTTCCAGCGGTCGTGCCCGAGCACGCTGCGGGCCGGGCGGGGGGCGGGCCGGGCGAACTCCTTCGACGAGACCGGCGTGATCCGCCCGGGGTCGGCGCCGAGCAGCGTGAAGATCTCCCGGGCGAAGCCGTACCAGCTCGTCCGGCCGGAGCCCGTGGCGTGGTAGACCCCCGGCAGGGCCGCCGAGCGGGCCAGCGCGACGATCCAGCCGGCCAGGTCGCCGGCCCAGGTCGGCTGGCCGAACTGGTCGTCCACCACGTCCAGGGTCGGCCTGGTCCTCTCCAGGGCGGCCATGGTGCGGACGAAGTTCCCGCCGGCGGCGCCGTACAGCCACGCGGTCCGCACGACGTAGCCCGTCAGCGGCAGCACCTCCAGGACGGCGCGCTCACCGGCGAGCTTGGTGCGCCCGTAGGCGTTGATCGGCCGGGTCGGCGCGTCCTCCCGGTAGGGGTCGAGCGCGGCCCCGTCGAAGACGTAGTCGGTGGAGGGCTGGATCATCCGCGCGCCCAGGGGCGCGCACGCCTCGGCCAGCGCCCGCGTCCCGTGCCCGTTGACGGCGAGCGCCTCGCTCTCGCGGGTCTCGGCGTCGTCCACCGCCGTCCACGCCGCGCAGTTCACCACGATCTCCGGCCGGTGCGCCGCCACCGCCCGGTGGACGGCGGGGGCGTCGCGAAGGTCGAGGTCCCGCCTGCGGAGCGCGACGACCGGCTCGTTCTCGGCCGCGAGGCGGCGCAGCAGCTCACCGGCGAGCATGCCCGAGGCACCGGTGACCAGCCACCGACTCACCGGTCCGCCTCCCCCTGGGTGCCGGAGGTCGCCTCTTGAGAGGTCTCGGCGTCTTGGGCGGTCCCGGCGATCGTCCTCGCGGGTGCCGCGCGCGTGGCCGCCCTCCACCAGCCCGGGTTGTCGGCGTACCAGCGGACCGTCTCGGCCAGCCCCCGGTCGAAGGGGACGGACGGACGGTAGCCCAGGGCCCGCAGCCGGGAGTCGTCCAGCGAGTAGCGGCGGTCGTGGCCCTTGCGGTCCTCGACGTGCTCGACCATGTCCCAGCCGGCGCCGCACAGCTCCAGCAGCCTGCCGGTGACCTCGACGTTGGTCAGCTCCGCCGCCCCGGCGATGTGGTAGACCTCACCGGGCTCGCCCCTCTCGGCGACCAGCCGGATGCCCGCGCAGTGGTCGGCGACGTGGACCCAGTCCCTGACGTTGCCGCCGTCGCCGTACAGCGGGACCTTGCGGCCCCGGAGCAGGTTGGTGACGAACAGGGGGATCATCTTCTCCGGATACTGATTGGGCCCGTAGTTGTTGCCGCAGCGGGTGATGGACACCGGCAGGCCGTGGGTGACCGCGTAGGCGCGGGCGATCATGTCTCCGCCCGCCTTGGAGGCGGAGTACGGCGAGCGCGGGCGCAGCGGCGCCTCCTCGGTCCAGGAGCCGATGTCGATCGATCCGTACACCTCGTCGGTCGACACCTGCACCACCCGGGGAACGGCCGCGTCCAGGCACGCCTGCATCAGCGTCTGCGTGCCCAGGACGTTCGTCCGCACGAACTCCCCGGCCTCGGCGATGGACCGGTCCACATGGGATTCGGCCGCGAAGTTGACGACGACGTCGTGGCCGGGAACCACCTCGGCCAGGAGGGCGGTGTCGCAGACGTCGCCGAGCACGAAGTCGCAGGCCGCGCCCTCCAGGTTCGCCGGGTTCCCGGCGTAGGTGAGCCTGTCGAGAACCGTCACGGCGGCACCGTCGGCGCTGAGGGCCCGCGCGTAGTGGGAGCCGATGAATCCGGCGCCGCCGACGACCAGGACCTTCGTCGCGTCTCGGTGAGCGGGGGAACGCCCGCCTTCGGACGTGGGGGAGGGGGTCAAGAGCTGATCTGCACCTTGCTGTGATCGCCCAGCACGAGGCGGTGGGCTCGGGGGGTGTTGGGGGCGGGGGTGACCTCGACGTCGTGGCCGATGAGCGAGGCCTCGATCCGGGACACCCCGGAGATGGAGGCCCGGGGCAGCACGATCGAGTATTCGATCTCACTGCCGCTGATCACACAGTCGGCCGCGATCGAGGTGAAGGGGCCGATGTAGCTGTCGGCGACCCGGGCGCCGGCGCCGATGATCGCCGGGCCGACGATGCGGGATCTCTCGACCACGCCGCCCGCCTCGACGACCACCCGGCCGATCAGCTCGCTGCCGTCGTCCACCCGGCCGTCGAGACGGCCGTCGAGGGACTCCAGGACCAGCCGGTTGACCTCCAGCATGTCGGTGACGTTCCCGGTGTCCTTCCAGTAGCCGGAGATGACGGTGGACTCGACCCCGTGCCCCCGCTCGATCAGCCACTGAAGCGCGTCGGTGATCTCCAGCTCGCCCCGCCAGGACGGCTTGAGCTCGGCCACGGCCTCGTGGACCACCGGGGTGAACAGGTAGACGCCGACGAGGGCGAGGTCGCTCTTGGGGGCGACCGGTTTCTCCTCCAGCCCGATCACCCGCCCCGCGGCGTCGAGCTCGGCGACGCCGAACTGCCTCGGGTCGCCGACCCGGGTGAGCATGATCTGCGCGGCCGGCCGGTCGCGAGTGAATCGTCCGACGATGTCCTGGATGCCACCGAGGATGAAGTTGTCGCCGAGGTACATGACGAAGTCGTCGTCGCCCAGGTAGTCGCGGGCGACCAGCACCGCGTGCGCCAGCCCGAGCGGGGCCCGCTGACGCAGGTAGGTGACCCGCAGCCCGAGCGCGGAGCCGTCGCCGACCGCGGCCTCGATCTCGGCGTGCGTGTCGCCGACGACGATGCCGATGTCGCCGATCCCGGCGGCGGCGATGGCCTCCAGCCCGTAGAAGAGCACGGGCTTGTTGGCCACCGGGACAAGCTGCTTGGCGGAGGTGTGGGTGATCGGCCGCAACCGGGTGCCCGACCCCCCGGCGAGCACGAGAGCTTTCACTGCTAGTAGGCCCCTTCTCCGCCGGTGACGGCGCTCCAGGTCTTCCAGAGGATCTGCAGGTCCAGAAAGAGGGACCAGTTCTCGACGTAGCGCAGGTCCAGGCGGACCGACTCCTCCCAGGTCAGATCGGAACGGCCGCTGACCTGCCACAGACCGGTCATGCCGGGCTTGACCACCAGGCGGCGGCGTACGTCGGCGCCGTACTGGGCGACCTCGCCCGGCAGCGGCGGTCTCGGCCCGACGAGGGACATCTCCCCCCGGATCACGTTGATCAGCTGTGGCAGCTCGTCGAGGGAGTAGCGGCGCAGGAAGGCCCCCACCCGGGTGATGCGGGGGTCGTTCCTTATCTTGAACAGCACGCCGTCGGACTCGTTGCTCCCCTGGAGGTCTCCTTTGAGACGTTCGGCGTCGTTGACCATGGTGCGGAACTTCAAGACCTTGAACTCCGTGCCGCCCCGCCCCACCCTGACCTGGCGGAACAGCGCCGGCCCCGGGCTGGTCGCGCGGATCAGCACGGTGATGACCAGCATGGGAACGGCCAGCAGCAGCAGCGCGAAGCTCGCCCCGACCCGGTCGAACAGGCTCTTGGCGAGCTGCTTGGCCCCGTCGAACGAGGGATGCTCGACGTGGAGCAGCGGCATGCCCGCCACGGGGCGGATGCTGATGCGCGGACCGGCCACCTCCATGAGCGCGGGCGCCACGAACAGGTCGGTGCGCGCGTCCTCCAGCCCCCAGGCGATGCGGCGCAGCGCCACGCCGTCCAGTTCGGGGCAGGCCAGGACGGCGACGGCGTCGGCGTCGACCTTGGCCACCACGGCGGCCACGTCGGTGAAGCCGCCCAGCACGGGGACGTCGTCGACGTCGGTCTCCTCCGGGCCCGAGGGCAGGCACACGGCGACCACCGTCATGCCGTGGTGCGGCTGTCTTCGCAGCTGCATCACCAGGTCGAGCACCGACTCGCGGTGTCCCACGGCGACGACCTGCCGCATGTACTCACCGAAGGAGCGCCTCCGGTGAAGCCGTTTTCGCATGCGGTAACGGAAAACGATCGTGAGAATGAGCGCGAGGGGAAACATCGCCATCACGAAACTGCGGGCGATGGTGGTTTGGGTGGCGTAGGCTCCGATCGCGACGGCCGCCGTCAGACCGACCCCTCCGTCGAAAACCGCCCGGAACTCCTCCGTTCCCTCACCGTGCGCGCGTTTGCGGTAGGCGCCTCCGATCGCCAGCGACAGCGGCCACGCCAGCGCGAGACCGAGGCCGAGCAGCGCCTCCGTCCTGGGGATGAACGCGCCGAACCAGAGCCGGACGCCCAGCACCGTCTCGCAGGCGACCACGGCGCACCCGAGGTCTCCGGCCAGCAGAATCCGTGCGTATGACCGTGTCCAGATGCTCGGAGCAGTCCTTGCCGCATCACCGAGGAGCGTAACAGCGGGCTCCTCCGTCCCCACTTTCATACCACCCCACCCAGATGCCCCAGCGTTAACAGCTACGGGACGCACATCTCATTTCAATGGTTGACAGCTTTCCCGAATGCACCAGGAGCGTGGATACCAACGGAAATCCTAGTGATCACCTACCAACAGGGGAATAGACCCCACTGTCCACTACTGGCCTCGGCGACACGGAGCGGCCGCCTTGACGGAACGGTCCAAACGTGTAGCCATGCCGTACTGGACCGTTTGACTTCCCTGGAGCGTTATAACTCAGTCGTATTCAAAACCGGGCAGGGAGGACGGAGGCTCCGGACTACGCCAAACAACGACATAGTCCTCCCCCGCAGCCTCAACCGCCGCACCGAATCGATCCAGGTCGAAGTCCGGCAGATACCGGAGCCGGGTGAGAAAAGTGGCGTCGGTCGCTGATTTGGGCACCACGCAGCCCTGACCACCGCAATCGAGCAGAATGTACAGAACGTCCACGCCGGCCTCACCGACCACACGCACCTCGACGACGTCCTCCCACGCGAGGGCCTCGACGCTGCCGTCCGCGTAGTGGCGGGCCACGCCTTCCTCGGTCACGTATACGTAGGAGTCCGGCGCTGAATTGCCGTGCATGGCCGCGATTGTGACGACTTCAAGGCATCGGTTGCAAGAGAAACGCACAAGTCGGTGACCAGAAGGACCCGATCGCTCGACCCGCTGTCACCATTCCGTTACACATCGCGACTTTTTCGCCCCCTCCCAGCCTCCCCGCACCCCCACATCTCCCCATATATCCCCTTATGCCCCTTTATGGCCTTATCACGGTCCGCTACGGCACACCCCAGCCGTGGTCGAGATGGACGGCGACGGCCCGCCTGGCGGCCTCCACCGGGCCCCGGCCGATGGCGTCGAGCAGGTCGCGGTGCTCGGCGACCAGCACCTCCCGGTCGGGGTAGACGGTGCGCAGCCGCACCAGGCCGAGCCGGGTCTCGGCGGCCAGCGTGCCGTAGAGCCGCTCCAACCGGGGGCTGCCCACCGCCGTGATCAACGCCTGGTGCAGCGCCATGTGCTCGGCCACCACCTCCGACCAGGGGGACTCGCCCGGCAGCGCGGCCATCCGGGCCAGCGCCTCGTCGGCCTCCGCGACCCGCCGGCCGGCGAGCGCCGCGGCCATCAGATCCTCCAGGGGACGGCGGACGAACATCAGGTCCGCCAGATCCGCCGCGGTCACCTCGGCCACCTGCGCGCTGCGGTGCCGTTCACGCCTGAGCAGCCCCTCGTGCGCGAGCAGCGCCAGCGCCTCCCGGACGGTCGGGCGGGCCACGCCGTACCGGGCGCACAGGTCCTGCTCGGGCAGCGCGGTGCCCGCGGGCAGCTCACCGGAGAGCACCCTTCGGCGCAGGGCGTCGGCGAGGGCTCCGACGGTGGAGACGGGACGGATCGGGGTGGTCACGCCGACGACCCTAACGCCGCCGCGCCGCGCCGCGCGCCCCCTCGGGAAGGGCCCGCGCCCCCTCGGGAAGGGCAACCGCGACCAGGCTCGCGCCGAGCAGCGCCAGTCCTCCGGCCGCCAGGGGCGTCAGCCGTTCCCCGAGCACCGTCACCCCGAGCAGGGCGGCGACCGCGGGCTCGGCCAGGGAGAGGGTCGCGGCGGTCGCGACGGGGGTGGTGCGCAGGCCCCTGCCGTACAGGATGTAGGCCAGCGCGGTGGTCACGCAGCCGAGATACAGCGCGGTGAGCAGGCCGCGCGGCTCGGCGAGCCAGGAGGTGCCCGTCCACAGCAGCACCGGAAGCATGACGGCGGCGGCCCCGCCGAACATCGCGCCCATCACCCTGTCCGACGGAGCCCCCGCGCCGATCACCCGGGCGGCCGTCACCGCGTAGAAGGCGTAGAGCAGGCCGCCAGCCAGCGCGAACAGGACGCCGTCCGCCCGCACCTGGCCTCCCCCTCCGGTCAGTACGGCACAGCCCGCGACCGCCGCCGCGGTCGCCCCGGCCCAGCGCCGGGAGGGCCGCTCGCCCTCCAGCAGCCACGACAGCAGACCGGTGAAGATCGGGCCGCTGCCGATGGCCACGACGGTGCCCACGGCCACGCCGGTCCGGCCGATCGCCGCGAAGAAGCAGAGCTGGTAGGCGGCCACGGCGACCGCCGCCGCGACGAGCGAGCCCCGGCGGGGCAGCCGCCACAGAGCCGGTCCCGTCGCGGCGGCGAGCACCAGCCCTCCGGCCACCAGGCGGGCGGCGGCCAGGGAGACCGGGTTCACCCCGGCGGCCAGCAGGCCCGCGGTGCCCGCGGTACCCCAGAGCACGGCGGCTCCGACGACGGCGACTTTCACCCCGACATTGTCTGACAACTAGACAATGCTGTCCAATCCTTACAGATGCCCACACCCAACCCTTCGTTTTTCATGATTCAGACACGGGTAGCTTGGCCAGGTGAAACATCGGGGAATCGCCGCGCTCCTGGCGGCCGTCCTACTGCTGACCGGGTGCGTCCCCGCGGGGCCGGCCGTGCGCGCCCACACCTCACCCGGAACGGACGCCGGCCTCGTCTCGCCCACCGCCTCACCCGCCCCCGGCGGCACGGCGCGGCGGCTGGTCACCGGTACCGGCCCCGATGAGCTTTACTACACCGGCGACCACTACCGGTCCTTCGTCCTCGTCGACGCGCGGAGGTGAACGACGATGCCCAGGGGAACGTTCGAAGAGGGCCCGCCCTCCGCCGGGCTCTCACGCGCCGGCGTCACCGAGCACCGCATCGACGGCGATCACATCACCACCTCCGCCGAGGCGATGGACGCCATCGCCGAGGCCCTGTCGTTTCCCGGCTACTTCGGGCACAACCTCGACGCCCTGTACGACTGCCTGACCGACCTGAAATGGCTGTCCCCGGGAGAGCACCTGCTGGTCTGGTCACAGCCCGCGTCGCTGCTCTCCCGCGACCCCGCGGCCTACGAGGCGATCCGGAACACGCTCCACGACGCCGTCGCCGACGACACCCCGGAGAAAGCCTTCCTGTCCGTCCTGCTCGTGACCGGCTGAGCCGCCACGCGCGGGCCGTGCCGTACGGCCCGGACCTCCTTCGTGGACCGTTCCGTCTCTCACCCCGGGGCGGGAACGGTCTCATCCGCCCGGCCGTTCCCGGCGGTTCCCCGGCCGGATGGACACTCACCCCCTGTGAACGACGAGCCCGAGGGGCGCCGGCCCGGTGGAGACGGTCTCGGGGGCACGCCCCCGGAGACGCCGCCGGTCCCGGGCCGCGCCCGCGGGGCCGGCGAGGTCTCCCCGCAGCCGTTCACCAGTGACACCGCAGTGGTTTGTCAGTGCCGTATGGGAGAACAGGAGTGCCGGGTCGTTTCCCCTCCCGGTCGACCCCATATCTCGCAAAACGGGAGAAACACCCTATGAGCACCGTCCCCCCGGCAACCGACCTCCACGACCTGGAGCTCGACGAGCTGCGCCACCAGGTGACCGGACCCGTCCTGTCGCCGGGGCAGAGCGGCTTCGAGGAGGAGATCTCGGGCTTCAACCTCGCCGTCCGGCACCGTCCCGCCCTCGTCGTGGCCGCCGCGGACGCCGCGGACGTCGCCGCGGCGATTCGGTTCGCGGCGAGCCGCGACCTTCCCGTCGCCGTCCAGTCCACCGGCCACGGAGCGGTTCAGGCCGCCGACGGGGCGCTGTTCGTCAACACGTCGAGGCTGCGCGACCTCCACGTCGACCCCTCCGCCCGCACCGCACGGATCGGAGCGGGCTGCACCTGGGCCGAGGTCATCGCCGCCGCGGCGCCGTACGGCCTGGCCCCCCTGAGCGGCTCGTCCACCGGCGTCGGGGTCGTCGGCTACACCCTGGGCGGCGGCATCGGGCCGATCTCGCGCGCCTTCGGCTTCGCCGCCGACCACGTGCGGGAGATCACCGTCGTGACCGCGGACGGGCAGACCCGCGTGACCGACTCCCTGCGGGAGCCCGACCTGTTCTGGGCGCTGCGCGGCGGCAAGGGAAGCCTGGGCGTGGTCACCTCCCTGGTCGTCGACCTGTTCCCCGTGGCGTCGCTGTACGGGGGTGGCCTCTACTACGCCGCCGAGGACGCGAGCGCGGTCCTGCACGCCTACCGGCGCTGGACCGGCACGCTGCCGGAGACCACCGGCACGTCGGTGGCGATGCTGCGCCTGCCGCCGATCCCGGAGATCCCCGAACCGCTCCGGGGGCGGTTCGTGGTTCACCTGCGCTTCACCCACCTGGGCGAGGACGGAGAGGCCGAGAGCCTGCTCGCGCCGATGCGCGCCGCCGCCAAGCCGATCATGGACGCGGTCGCGCGGATGCCGTTCACCGCGATCCACAGCGTGCACAGCGACCCGGTGACGCCGATGCCCGCCTGGGATCGCGGCGCCCTGCTGCGCGAGCTCACCGAGGAGGCCGTGGAGGCGCTGCTGGCGGTCGCCGGCCCCGCCGCCGACGTTCCCCTCGCCGTCGTGGAACTACGTCAACTGGGCGGGGCGCTGGGCCGCGAGCCGGAGCGGCCCAACGCGGTCGGCGGACGCGACGCGGCGTTCTCCCTGCTGGCCATCGGCGCCCCCGTACCCGAGCTGATGGAGACGGTGATCCCGGCGGTCGGCCAGGCCGTGCTCGACGCCGTGGCCCCCTGGGCGACCGGCGGGACGCAGCTCAACTTCCACGGAGCCGACCTGGCCCCCGTGTCGCTCTCCCGCGCCTGGCCCGAGGCGACGCTGCGCAGGCTCGTCGCGGTCAAGGACCTCTACGACCCGAAGCGGATGTTCCGTTTCGGCCACGTCGTGCCCCGGCTCTGACCCGGCCGGTTCTGCCGCCCGGGCGACCCTGCCGCCCGGGCCGCTCGCGTCGCCGGGCGTCCTTCCGCGGAGTCAAACGCTCTGGAAGACGTCGCGTGACCAGCCCTTGTGAGAGGAGCAGGTGCCCGGGCGCCCGCCCGACAGGCTCACCCATCCGTCACCGCAGAGAACCAGGTGCCCCAGCCCGTTCGGGAAGTTGCGGATGCAGGCGAACACCTCGCAGGCACCGGTCGCGGGGGCGTACCCCCTTCTCCCCGTGTCGCGGAACGTGAATCCGTAGGGGTTGGCGGGCGCGCCGCACAGGGTGTCGACCGGTGGCACGGCGGGAGCCGGGAGACAGCGCACCCTCGCGGGGTGGCCGATGGACGGCGCGATCGCCGAGGCGGCCGAGGGTTCCCTTCCTCCCTCCCCCCAGCCCGAAATCGCGGTCGGCCCCCAGCCGCCCGCCCGCATCTCCCCGGCTCCGAAGACAACGGCGAGCATCGTGCGCCCTCCCGGCACCGACGTGTCGTCCACGCCGCCACCGATCCGGACCCGGGCGAATCCATGACAGGCGATCAGCACGCCGTAAAACCACGGGCCCGCCCGAGTGCGAAAAGGGCGCGGTGACGACAGGACACGGATGGAGATTTCCACAGGCGACGCTCCACGGAAACGCCGCGGGTGATACCGGATCGGTTTTCCGGCGGTAACGGGCGTCCCTTAACGGCGGAGATCAGTACACCCAGCCCGTCCAGTACAGGTGGGTCACCGTTGACCAGGTCCCGTCATCGCAAACACCGGCGCGCCGCCGAAAGTCGCCGTCATGGATAAAGTACGTGTCTTCAAGGTCCAGCCAGCTGTCCTTCCTCGCCCGGGGGTCCCAGCGGGCGGTAGGAATGCTGACACAGTTTATCTGATGTGATTTGTCTTGGCTTGTAATCTTGAGGACCTCAACGCTCTGCCGATGCGTACGGACCACCAGACACGGCCTGACCTTACCTCCCGGCATGTCGGAGAACGGCACGAGGGCCCACCAGATCTGCCCCGGGTTCGGACGTGAATTCCAGGTCGGGTCCGGAGGCGCATCGTGCACCTGAAACCGGGAGTGACGCGATAAGTTCAGGATCCAGCGGATAAAACGGACTAAACCGTATATGAGCGCAGCCCAAAAACCGAAGAGCACGAACGGGCCGAGCAATCCAATGCCTTTATCCACAAACCCGCAACTTACCGGACGTCCCCCAAGCTTTCCCCTTTACTAGATATTTCACTCACTGTCGGCTTAACGGCATGGGGCACGCCTGATCTCCCCACCCCGCCGCAGGCCACGGCTCCGGCACGGCGAACCGTCCCCGCGCACGCGGGGGCGGCGCCTGGATGTCAGTCGAACCGGGCACCCCCCGCGGGTCATCGCGAAGCCCGGGTCGATGAGGTACCGCAAGGCTCGAAGAACGTCAGGGGCGGTGGTCCCAGGTGACACGGTCCATGCGCGGGGCGTCGGCGAGACCCTCGACGTAGCCGACCTCCGCGGCCAGGACGGCTCGCTGAACACGGACGGCTTCGCGGACGGGATCAAGACCCCGGGAGCGGCCGGCGCCCTTGTCCGCGACCTCGTGCTACCGGTGATCATGCGCCGGATGTCCAGGGAGAACTCCCCGGCCTGGATGCACGACCACCGGATCTCCTGGGACGAGCCGGTGTCCGCGGCGCCCGTCTGAGAAGGCGGGCGCTGTGAAGATCGCCCCCGGCCGCGATCACGAGAATCCGCGCCTCGGCGACGCCGGGGATCCCCCACGCGCCGGCGTCGCCGGTCAGCCGTTCCGCAGGACCGTGTGGGCCGCCGACAGGCGTTCCGCCTCGGTCCGGCCCGAGCCGTCACCGCAGACCTCGTCGGCCCATCCGAGCAGGCGGTGCAGGTGGGGGTCGGCCGCGGCCGTGACGACGCGGGGGCTGCCGACGACGACCTCTCCCCCGACCCCGTCGATGGTGATGAGCGTGCCCTCGGGCAGCGTGCGCCCACCGGCGCGCAGGAACGCACCGGCTTCGTCGACCGTCAGGTCCGCGGCTCCCACGACGGCGGGCTTGACCATCGATCGCGCGACGACGGCGGCGTGGCTGGCCGGGCCGCCCCGGGCGGTGAGCACTCCCGCGGCGGCGGCCAGGCCGTGCATGTCCAGCGGGGAGGTCTGCGGACGCACCAGGATGACCGGGCCCCCGCGGGCCATCTGGACCGCCCTGCCGGCGGTGGTCGCCACCCTGCCGGCCGCGACCCCCGGACTGGCGCCCAGCCCGCGGGTGAAGACGTCGAGCGCGTCGGCCGTCTCGACGCGAGGCGTGTGAGCGTGCTGGAGATGCCGCGGGGAGACCCGGAGCAGCGCCTCCCGGCGGCTGATGACGCCCTCGTCCGCGAGATCGACCGCGACGCGAACGGCGGCCCGCCCGACGAGACCGCCGGCCCGTACCTGCAGGAGCCACAACCGGCCCGCCTCGAAGGTGAACTCCACCGAGCAGGCGTCCCGGTGGTGTTCCTCGATCCTGTTCAGGGCGTTCAGGAGGGCGGCCCACACCTCGGGTTCCCGTTCGGCCAGCTCGGACAGCGGCCGCGTCATCGACCTCCCGGAGACGACCTCCTCCCCCTGGCGTCCGAACAGGACGTCACCGAACGGGACCGCCTTGCCGGTGTTGGGGTCACGGCTGAACGCGACCCCGGTGCCGCTGTGATCGCCGCGATTCCCGAACACCATGACCTGCACGGTCACGGCCGTGCCGAGTTCGTGCGGAATCCCGTGCAGGTCCCGGTAGGTCGTGGCGCGCGGCGTGTTCCACGACGAGAACACGGCCCTGACGGCCAGTTCCAGCTGGCGCATCGCGTCGTCGGGGACCGGTGCTCCGGCTCGTTCGGCGATGAGGGTCTCGACGCCGTGAACCGCGGCGGCGAGACGCGCCGGTTCGTCACCGGCGGCGTGGCCCCCGGCCTCACGCGTGACGGTTTCCAGGCTTTCCGGAGTCAGGCCGTAGACCGCGGAGGCGAAACCGGTCAGGAACCGCAGACGCGCGTCGAGCGCGAACCGCGGGTCACCCGTCTCGGCCGCCAGCCCCGCCGTGGCCTCCGCGGTAAGGCCGAGGTTGAGAATCGTGCTCATCATGCCGGGCATGGAGACGCCGGCGCCCGAGCGGACCGACACCACCAGTGGCCGCCGGGGTCCGCCGAGGCGCCGCCCCGTGGCGGATTCGAGATCGGAAATCGCCGCCGTCAATTCGGCGCCGAGGCCTCCGGGAAACTTCTCGTCTCGCAGGAAAAAACGGCACGCTTCGGTGCCGACAATGAATCCCAAAGGAACGGGAAGCCCAAGTCTTCGCAATATGACGAGGCCGCGCCCCTTACCGCCGAGAACGTCTCCGTTTTCATTTGTCTCCGGCGACAGGTGGTAAATCCACTTCATCGGTGTAGCATGTCGGCGTGCCAAACTCTCCTCATTCCACCGGCCCTGACACGTTGGTGCTTCACGCACTTCGCTGCATGGGGTTCGTCGCCCTTGCCCGATTGTCCGAGGTGACGGGACTTTCCGAACCCGACGCGGAGTCCGAACTGATCGATCTCGCGGTGGCCGGGCTCGTCGAGCGTATTCCCGGCGATTTCGCCGCGTGGGGTCTTACCGAGGCCGGGCGTGCCGCCGACGCCGAGCGGATTTCCGCCGAACTGGACGCCGCCGGCGCCCGGGCCGCGGTGACGAAGACGTTCGACGATTTCCTGGTGCTCAATCCGGAACTGCTCGACCTGTGCGGGGCGTGGCAGATGCGCTCCGCCGACGGAGTCGTGACGGTGAACGACCACAATGATCCCGTCTACGACGTTCGCGTTCTCGCCCGATTCACGGATTTCCACGCGCGCGCGAAGGTCGTCTGCGCGGATCTGTCGGCGGCGCTGCCGCGATTCGAGCGGTACGGCCTCCGGCTCGCCAAGGCGCTCGGGCACGCCCAGGACGGCCGGCTGGATTACCTGACGGACAACCTTGAGTCGTACCACACCGTGTGGTTCCAGCTTCACGAAGACCTGCTCACCACCCTGGGCATTCCGCGGCACTGAACCGTCCCACGCCTTTTTCCCGCGCCGTCGCCGCGACCGCCGCCGCGTGGAGGGCGCCCCGCCCATGGGCCTGGGCGACGATCTCGCCCGCCCGGACGCGCACCGCGGCCTCGGTCGCGTCGCCCGGGTCCGGGATTCCGGCGGCCGACGCGATGGCGGCGCGGTCGTCGAGGACGACGCGCAGGCCCGGCCACCGATCCCGCCCGAACACCTGCCGCAGGCACCCGGCGTGGTCGCCGATCCTCAGCCGCACGAGACGCCCGGTCTCGGCGGGGTCATTCGTCACCACGGCCACGGTGATCAGGTCGCCGGGCCCGGCGGCGCGGACGGCCTCCTCAACGGCCTCCAGCCGATGTACGCCGAGGACCGCGATCACACCGTCGGTGTCGAAGCCGACCCGGCGGCCGGTGATCTGGTCCAGTGCCGCCGGGGGAGGGTTCCAGGCGACTCGGACAGGCCGCGCGCGAGGAACGTACGGCAGGTGGGGTGGGTCCCAGACGTCGGCGAGGTCGAGGCCCGCCAGGTGCCGACAGGCGCGGACCACGTCGAAGGGGTCGCCGAACCCGGGCGCCGTCTCACCCAGGTGAGCGGCCCCGTGCAACAGCGTGAGGGCCAGTTCGGCCAGGCGCACCCGCCGTACCCGCTCCGCGGGGCGCGTTGCGCGGGACTCCAGCGCGAGCGCGAGCAGCACCGCCTCCAGCCTGCCGATCTGCGCCAGCGCGGTACGGCCCGGCCCGTCGTCGAACAGCCCGGCCGGCGAGAGCGGTCGCGGTCGCCCGCCGGCGGGCGCCTCTCCGGTCAGCGGCAGCCGTTCGAGCCGGAGGCGGGCGAACGCGCCCAGCGCCTCGGCCGCGTCGAGAGGTGACGGCACCTCGGGCGTGTCCCCGTGCCGGAGAGAGCCGAGCAGGACCTCAAGGTAGAGCGCGCGCTTGCTCGGGAAGTTCGAGTAGACGGCGCCGCGGGTCAGCTCGGCCCGCTCCGCGATCCGATCGACCTTGGCGTCGGTGTAGCCACGCTCGGCGAACTCCTCCCGCGCCGCGGCCAGCACGGCCGCTCGGGTGCGCTCCTGCTGCTGCGTCCGGGTCAGCCTGGCCATCGCGCCTCTCTCACCGACGTGATCTCAAGGGGCTCACCTCACCGGGCCCACCTGGTTCGTCTCGGTCGCTTGCCGTTCGGGCTGGGAACGATACGCTTAACATCCAGATGACGTCAACATGTGAAAAGCGGCGCCGCCGTGCCCTCGACCGGGCGGGCCCGCCGGGGCACCGGCTCCTTCGCCGAAATTCATCGAACCCACCGGAGGGGCGTCGAGATGAAGAACGAGCCGGGGGCTCAGACTCCGCTCATCCTCGCCGTCGACGATCGGCGCCTCCTGCCGAAGGCCACCAGGGTCGCCCGCTCCAGCCGGGAGGGGACCCTCCTGCTCGAAGAGCACCGTGACCGCGAGATCGACGAACTCTGGCTCGACCACGACCTGGGCGGCGGCGACACGATCATGCCGGTCGTGGCCCTGCTGGAGCAGGCGGCTTTCGACGACCGGCCGTTCCGGATCGGCGTGATCCTCGTGCACACCTCCGACATGAGCGCCGGGGAGACGATCGTCCGGGCGCTCACGGTCTGGAGCTATCGCGCCCGGCAGGCCATCGCCTAGAAGGAACTCGACCTCCGGCTGTCGGTCACGAACCGCGCCGATCACCCCAGCTCCAGCGGCGCCAGCGGGACCAGCGCCTCCCCGGTGAGACCGAGCGGCTCGCGACCGGTGGCCAGCACGGTCAGCCCCGGACAGGCACTCAGCAGCCGGCGGACGAGGGCGGCGGCCAGGCCCGGTGATCCGGCAGCGCAGAGGTCACCGAGGCCGTCGCCCGAGGACGCCCTCCACCAAAATTATTGATTTTTGATGGAAAATGCTCCTTTATTAGGCGCCGCACCCCGGCGAAGAGGCCGCCGAACCCCGGCGGAGCGCATGGCGTCGATGACGTTGGACGTGGTCCCGCACGGTGATCCTGCCCGGGTCGCGGGCGACGGCGGTGACGTCGTGACCGGCGTCGAGAGCCTGGGGCAGGAGCTGGGCACCGCTGCCCCCGGTGGCGCCGAAGACGAGAAGTCTCATGACCGATCCGTCAGGGTGCCGACGAGGGCGGCGGTCAGGGCCCGCTGACCGGCGAGGGAGAGGTGGAGGCCGTCGTCGAGGTGGACCCCTTCGCCCGTCCGCCGGGCGACGACGGAGTAGCCGTCGACCGTGAGGTCCGGCTGCGCGCGCATGACCTGCCCGATGGCGTCGACGTCGCGATTGGCCCAGGTGAGCCCGGCGCGCCGGAAGGGCGGGTAGGCCGCGACGCGCGCCTCGTCCACCGCGGACGGGGTGATCCACACCCATCGTGCCGTGACGTTCCGCGCGACGAGGTGGCGCAGGGCGTGGAGGTTGCGTTCGGTCTCGTCGAGGCTGACCAGGGTCGGCCCGTCCGCCGCCCCCAGGCGCTGGGCGTCGTTGCCGCCGAGCATGCACAGCACCCAGTCCGGACGGTGGAACGCCACGCCGGGGAGCGTGGTCAGCGCCTGGGTGCTCGTCTGCCCGGAGACCGCCATGTTCGTCAGGGTGATGCCGTCGGCGGGGCGCCGGAGGTCGATGACGTGGCGCAGGATCTCAAACCATGACAGCAGGTCGTCGGTGGTGCTCTCGCCGATGGCCAGGACGTGCTGACCGGGGGTGAAGGGGAGGCGGTCCACCTTCGCGGCGAACCCGGGATCGGTGAGGAGGCCGGCCGCGGCGCGCCGGGTCTGCTCGCCGTACCCCTGGCGCAGCCGCCGGTAGGAGCCGGTGTCCAGCCCGAACAGGGCGGCGAGGCGCTCGTCGTCGAGCCCTCCGAGATACCCCAGGGCCTTCTCGGGGTGCTGGAACCGGACGAGGCGTTCGGTCATCGCGGTGTTCATACGGTTCCGTCCTCGGCCGTCGGCGGACTGATCCGGCTCAGGCGCGCGGCGGCCTTGTTGGCTCGGGTACGGGGCAGCAGGAAACCTGTGGCGATGAGCCAGGCCAGGCCGGTGAAGCGGGCGATCGGCAGCAGGACGGCCGCGTCGGAGACCAGCAGGGTGAGGGTGGACAGCTCGGCGACGACGGCGACGGCCAGGCCGGCGAACGCGACCGCGCGGGGCAGCAGGCCGGCCAGCAGCCCCGGTACGGCGATGCCCGCCACGAGCAGGCCCAGGAAGACGACGTGCCCGGTGCCGCCGGCGGCGAAGGCGAGGTCCTGCAGGACCCGGGCCACGGCGGGCACGGCGACGGCCTCCGGGTGTGACAGCGTCCAGCTGAACAGCCCGGAGGCGGCCAGCATGGCGGCGGCCAGGACACCGCCGACCAGGGCGATGGTGGCGCCCGGCGCCCGGACGCCGAGACCGTGCAGGCGGGCCGAGGCGGTGGCGGCGTAGATGGCCATCGGGACCGAGGCGGCGAAGTGGAGGAAACCGCTCACCCGCACGGCGTCCCCGTGGTCGCGAAAGTACGCCAGGATCTCGTCCGCGGAACCGAACGGCGACGGGAAGGTGGCGCCGCCCGCCATGATCGTGCTGACGACGACCCCGCCGAGGAGCAGCGCCGTGAACACCACGGCGAGGACTCCCAGCGGCGGCCCGCCCTGAGCCTGTCGCGGAGCGCGCTCGACGGTGGTCACACGATCACCCGCCCGCCGGTCAGGTCGAGCGTGACCCCGGTGACCCAGGACGAGGCGTCCGAGGCGAGGTACAGCACGGCCTGGGCGATGCCGGTCACCAGCGCGACCTTGCCGGACAGGCCGGAGGGTGGCGGCGGACCTCCACCGGTGTCGTCGTTCACATCGAACTCCATTCTCTAATGTGAACTATTCATAGCACAGAATCATTCCCTGTCGCTACCATCGGTCCATGTCCACGAAACAGCAGACCGGCCCCGACGACGGACCGGCGTCCCGGTCCCGGCCTCGCGGGGCGGCGTTCCTTCTCTCCCAGGTCGGGGCGCACGCCGCGGCGCGCTTCGCCGAACGGATCGGCGACCTCGGGGTGATCCCCGCCGACGTCGGGCTCCTGCGCATGATCGCCACCCGCCCGGGGCGCAGCCAGCAGTCCCTGGCCGAGGAACTGGCAGTCGTGCCGAGCCGGGTCGTCACGCTGATCGACGGACTGGAGCGCAAAGGGCTCGTCGAACGGCGGCGCAACCCGCGAGACCGGCGCAACCACGCCCTGCACCTCACCGCCGAGGGCACCCTTGTCATGACCAGGATGCGCGAGCTGGGCTCCGCGCACGAGAACGAGATCTGCGCCGCGCTCGACGACGACCAGCGCGCGCAGCTCATCGGCCTGCTGGAGGCCATCGCCGCCCAGCAGAACCTCGCCCCCGGCGTCCATCCCGGCTACCGGCAGACATCACGGTAACCACGCCGATCCCACCCAGTGGTCCGGGCAGCGGTCCTTCACCGTGGAGCGGGGCCTGCCGCCTGACCGTCGCCACGCCCCCACCTACCCGGTTCACCGGGCCGGTCGACCCGTACGACCTTCCCAAGGCGTGCCAACGCGCCGGGGGGCGGCGCGTGAACGCGCCGCCCCCCGAACCCCGGTCGTAACCGGGTCGGACCCCACCCCCGGCGGGCTACACGCGGCCCCCGTCGGTGATGGACACGATCGAGGCGGTCTGGAACTTCTTGTGGCCCTTTCCGTCGGCCTTGACGACCGCCGTGTACTTCTTGGTGGTCCAGCCAAGGCTGTACTTGATGTTCAGCTTGTGCCTGGTCTTGCAGCGGTTGTGCCAGTACACCGTCACGGATGTGTTGCCGTCCCCCCACGACCAGGCGAAGCAGCCGCTGACGCCACGGTGGACGCCCGCCGACGCCGGAGTGGCACCGAGGCCGACGCCGAGACCCGCGACGGCGACGGAGGTGGCGGCGAAGACGGCCACCCGGGTACGCAGGCGCGATCCGCGAGAGCTCAGGGACATGACGTTCTCCTTCTCTGCTGTCGATGAGGTGTCCCAACCCATGCCCCGGCGGCGCGCTCGCCGGGGGCCTCCACCACCCTGTCATCGGTGACGGCGGCCACCCCAGCGATCTTTGTCCACGGTTCGCCGGGAGCGCGAAGCTGGACATTGGACAAATCAGCTCCCCGCTTCCACCTGCGGCGACGTGAACCTCCCGACGGGCGGGCCGGGGATGCGCCGGCGCCGTACGGCCGGCCGGAGCGCCGCGCCGCGGACGCCCGCCCCGAGCCGCCGGGCGCCCTTCCCCCGACTCCACGGCGGAGATCGTCGGCTAATTTGGGAGGCACCGAAGAGGACAGGGGCACTGACAGGGGCGAGTAGACGGAGAAATGGGGCTTACGTGCAGGTTCAGGATCGCGGGAAGCGCCGGGGACGGCGCCCGACACGGCCTGATCCGGATTCGGGCGCGACGGCGTTCTTCGCCGCCCGGCTCCTGCGCCTGAAGGAGGAGGCGGGTAACCCCTCGTACGCCGAGATGTCCTCTGTGCTGGGCGCGGCGGCGTCGAAGTCGTCGCTGGCCGGCGCCGCCCAGGGGCGGAGGCTGCCGAGCTGGGAGACGACCTGGGAGTTCGTGCGCGTCCTCGCGGTCGACCGGCTGGGGCATGACGCCGAGCGGACCGAACGCCAGTGGCGGGACCTCTGGGAGCGGGCGAAGGCGGCCTCATCCGGCGACGGCGCCGCGACGGGCGCGGACGGGAAGGACGGGGATACGACAGACAGGCCCATATCGGACGGAGACATAACAGACGGAGGCATAACAGACAGGGGCACGCCGGACGGAGATCCGGCGGACGAGAGCCCGGCGGACGGGGCGCGGGCCGCCGCCGTGACCGTCACCTCCTCACCCCCCGCGGCGTCCACCGCATCGGAGGCGGGCACGGAGGCGGTCTCGGTGCCGGTGCCGGTGCCGGTGAGATCCGCGAGGCGGCGTCGTGTTCCCGCCGTCCCCGCTGCCCTCGTCGTCCTCGTCGGCGTCGCGGCCTCGGCCCTGATCGTCGTGGCCGGCCCGATGCTTCTCTCCCCGGCGACGGATCCCCCTGCGACGGGTGTGGAGCGTGGCGCCCTCCGGCCCGCACCGGCGGCGAGCGCGACCCCCAGGGACGACTCCCTGTTCGTGGGCGACATAACGTACCCGGACGGCTCGACGGTACGGCCCGGCTCGTCGTTCACGAAGGTGTGGAGGATCCGCAACACCGGGACGACCTCCTGGGAGGGCAGGCGCCTGGCCCGTATCAACGCCGCGTCGTGCCGCTCCCCCGCGTCGGTGGGCGTGCCGCCGACGGCGCCCGGCCAGACCGTGGACATCGAGGTGCGGGTACGGGCTTCGGACAGGCCGGGGAGCTGCCGCATCTACTGGAAGATGACCGACGCGCGGGGGCGGGAGCTGTTCCCGGACAAGCGCCCGGTGTTCCTGGACGTCCGGGTGGAGGCCCCCTGAGGCATGGCTCCGCCACCCGAAATCACCCGGAATCCGCCGGAATCCGCTGAAATTCATTGCCACCGTGAACGAACAGGACCGAACAGCCGAAGCGGCTGCCGGACACGCAACATCCCCCAAAAAACGATATTTCCTGAAAAAGTCGCCCCTTCAGCAGGGGGGGCTGGGTCACCCTTGGGGTTGTGCGCCTCCCCACGGTCCTGACCGTTCTCCTGATGGTGACGGCCTGTAGCGCCGCGCCCGCCGATCGTGCCTCTCGCGTCCCCGCGACGGCCAGGTCGAACCTGACGCCCGGCAAGCCCACCCCCGCCGTCGAGACGTCCCCCCTGCCCGGTGGAACCCGGAGCGGGCGGTGGCGGCAGACCTCCGTCAACCATGGCAGGCACAGCACCACCATCAGCGATCTGACCGTACTCGCCGACGGCACCGCGTACGCGATCGGCGAGTTCGGCACGTACGGCGAGCCCGGCGAACTGCTCCTGCAACGCGGGGAGGGCGGCATCTGGCGGCAAGAGGCCGCGCCGCGCGTCCGCGTGGAGTACGACAGCCTCATCTCCGGCACGTCGGCCGACGACCTCTGGATCGTCCACCACGGCGAGTCCGGGCCGGTGCGGGCCTTTCACCGTGCCGGCGGCGCCTGGTCCGCGACGGTCCTCGGAAACACGATCGGGGACTTCTACCCGCTGGACCTCGACGTCGTGGCGCCCGGAAAAGCCTGGAGCGTCGGCTGCAGCACCCGGGCCGACAGCCTCTCGGAGTGTCCGAGCACGGTCGTGGAGTTCCACGGGGGCACCTGGCGGCGCCACAGCGTCCCCATCACGGCCCGGTCACTGACCGGGCACGGCCCTTCGCACGTCTGGGCCGTCGGGTACGACCCCTCGACCAAGCAGCCGGCCGCCGCGTCCTTCGACGGCGCCACCTGGACCCGGGCGCGGCTTCCCCGGCTTCCCCGGCCCACCGGGCGCCGCGTCCGGGACTGGCGCGCCTCGCTGGTCGACGTGCTCTCCACGGGCGACGGGCTTCTCGCCGTCGGATACACGACGTGGCTCGACGTGGGGCCGGACGGCCGGGAGGACGGGGAGGAGGACGAGGGCGACGACCAGTACGTCTTCCGCAGCCTGGTCATGCGCCTCTCCGCCGGCCGCTGGTCCCATCACCTCAGCCCGCACGGGCCGATGGGCGACGAGCTCGAACTCGCCCCGGCGGGTCAGGGCGACGCCTGGGTGGCCAACGGCACCCCGTCGCTCTGGCGGCTGTCCGGCACCCGCTGGGTGAGACACCTGAACCTCCAGGACACGTCGATCGAGGCGATCGCCTCATGGCCGGGAACGTCCACCGCGTGGGCGGCCACCGTGACCGAGACGTTCCGGGACGGATCCCCCCATCGGCACTCCGCCTACTGGCGAATCGACTGAATCCCCGGCCCCTCCCCGGCAGGTGAGGCCGGATGGACAACGCGACGGCGGGCCGTTCCCGCGAGGAGGGCCGGCAGTTCACCGGCGGATGCCCCGGGTACTCCTTCTCTGGCGCTGCGGTCATGCACCGGAACACGCGCGAACGGCCGCAGGCTGAAGACCGGGTCAGCGGGCGATGCCCTGACTGTCCCTGCCGTCGCCGTCCCAGTCGCCGATCACCGGCAGATCACCGGCATCGCCGTAGGCGACCGAGCGGGTGGTCTCGGTGGCGCCGGTCACCGGACTGGTACGCATGTAAAACACATTTCCCATGCGCACCCCCACATTGTCCTTGCCATCACCATCCCAATCCCCAACAAACGGCACCGCACCCGGATCGCCGTACAAGAAGGCGTACTGCGCCGCCCCGGTAGCCGGATCGTTACTCACGAAGAACCTGCCCGCCCCCGGATCGTAGGCGCTGACGGTGTCCTTGCCGTCACCGTCCCAATCACCCGCCAGCGGGACCATCGGAGCATCGCCGTAGGCGACCGAGCGGGTGGTCTCGGTGGCGCTGGTCACCGGACTGGTACGCATGTAAAACACATTTCCCATGCGCACCCCCACATTGTCCTTGCCATCACCATCCCAATCCCCAACAAACGGCACCGCACCCGGATCGCCGTACAAGAAGGCGTACTGCGCCGCCCCGGTAGCCGGATCGTTACTCACGAAGAACCTGCCCGCCCCCGGATCGTAGGTACTGACGGTGTCCTTGCCGTCACCGTCCCAATCACCCTTGATCGGCACCATGGGACTGTTGCCGTACTGGAACACCGGGCGGGTGGCGGTACTTGAGGCCTGGTCGTCGGACAGGTAGAAGTCCAGCACCCCCAGATCGCCGGAGCCACCGCAGTTACGGCTGGTGACGTTCCGGTAGGTCTGGCCGTTGGCGCCGCCGTAGGTGACACCGTTGAACGCGGGCTTGATCCGCTCGGCGCCTTCGAACCCCCAGGACGCCTCCCCGTCGCCGTTCGCGTCGTAACCGAGCTCGAAGTGGAGGTGGGGGTGGTTGTTGGAGGTCCGTCCCGTCCGGCCGACCCTCCCGATGACGGCGCCCTGCGCGACCCTGGCTCCCACGTTGACGGCCCGGGACTGCAGGTGCAGGTAGGTCGTGAAGTAGCCGCCACCGTGATTGATCTGGATCACGTTGCCGGCGTTCGGGTGAACGTACGACTTGTTCACCGTTCCGGGAGCGGGCGCCGTCAGCGTGGCCCCCTCGGTGCCCTGCTGATTCGGTTCCTTGACCATGTCAAGCGCCGGGGCGTGCCCCCAGGTGTCCAAACGCCACTGCTGACCGCAGGGGAAGGGCAACTGGAGGTTGGGGGCGGCCACCGCCGCGTGCGCCGGAAGGCTCGGCGGACCACCGACGAGGACGGTGAGTGCCGCCGCGGCCACCGTTTTCGTCCACGTACGCCGCCCTGCTCTTCGCCGCGGGGAGGGGTACGGGGAGGGATGGGAAATGAACGGACGCGTGACCATGTATCTCCTGACAGTCGAGTGGTCCTGCGACCCCTGAGAGGAGTCAGCCTGTCTTCTTCTCCGTCTGACGGTCATCACCGTGACCGGGCGCCCATCCCACAACAAGAGGATTGGGATAGATCAGGGGCTACGGGATGAGAAGCCGCTTTGACCAGCGCAATCCCACGAGCGTTGGGACAAAGTGGGATTCATGCCGCAAATACGTCTGGTTCTGCTGTTAACCTTCGGGGTGTCGAACTCGGGGCCCGAACTCGAGGAGCCGGGGTGTCAGAGCCATCCGCAGCCGAGCATTTGGCCACATATCTACGCCACCTGAAAAGCAAGACCGGCCGGAGCTACGACGCCCTCGCCAAACGGCTCGGCGTTGGCAAATCCACCCTCCACCGCTATTGCTCCGGAGACGGCGTTCCGCCGCGCTTCACCCTCTTGGAGCGGTTCGCCAAGGAATGCGGGGCGAGCCAGGCGGAGGTCATCGAACTGCACCAGCGGTGGGTAGGGGCGCAGACCGTCCCCAAGCCCGAGACCGTCCCCAAGCCCGAAACGGAAGCCCGCCCGGAACAGCCGGTTGAGTCACCGGAGCGTTCGGAGGCTCCTCCGCCGCCGGATTCCCCGCCGCCCGCGAAAGGCTCGCGCGACTATCCGCCGGTCCTGCGCAGAAGACCCACACGGTGGGTGCTGGCGGGCATGACGATCCTGATCGCGGGCGGAGTCCTCACATGGCGCCCCGGTCCGGACTTCACGACGGACACGGCGAACGCGCATTCCTGCACCGACCGCAGCGGGGTCAAACACGTTGACGCCAGACACGGCGGTCATGCCTGGACCAGAGACTTCGTGTGCGTCAACCGGCCTGACATACCGATCTACCTCGACGTGAACAGCACGGAGAAGATAGCGGTCATGGACACCCCGAAGAGCTGGTTCATCTGCTGGGAGCTCGGGCGCGTCCAAGGCGACGGAGGAAGGGTCTGGTACTACACCCGGGGAGATCGCTCGGAGCCGGGCAAGGAGCGATGGGAGGGATGGGGCTTTGTCGGAGCCGAATATGTCACCGCCCCCACCCATCCCGTGCCGAACATGCCGCGATGCGACAGAGGCGGATGAACATCGGCGGGTCGTCCGCCTCCCCCGATCGGCACGGGGCGGGCGGCAGACGTCCTCAGGGCCGTGAACGTGAGAACGGCCTCACCCGCTCTCGGAGAGCCGGAGCGGCGCGGGCTCTCGTACCATAATCGCGTGGAGGGTTTTCTTCGCTCCGTGTGGCACGAACCCCGTCCCCCCGCCCCTCCGCCTCGGACATGGCGAGACTGGGCGCTCGTGGCCGTGCTCGCGCTTCTCGCGGTCCTCGAAGGAGTGGTGCGGCCGGACCTCCCGTGGCGGCCCCTCTCGGTGATCCTCACTCTCGGCCTGGTGCCCACGTTGCTGTGGCGCCGGACCAGACCACTGCTGATGATCGTGATCGTCTTCGTCAGCACGAACCTGGCCCCGCTGTTCACCGGCGGCGAGACCGCGGAGACGCACACGATGGCGTTCCTGCTGATCGTGCTGTACGCGCTGTTCCGGTGGGGGGCCGGACGCGAGGTCGTGATCGGATCAGCGGTCATGCTCATCGGAGTCTCCGTTCCGGCCGCCTCCGGCCGCCTCGGCCTCCCCGACGCGATCGGCGCGTTCGCGATCATGTTCTCGGCCGTCGCCCTCGGCGGGACGTTCCGCTACCGGGCCGGGGCGAGGATGCGCGAACTCGACCGGGTCAAGTTGCTCGAACGCGAACAGCTGGCCCGCGACCTGCACGACACCGTCGCGCACCACGTCTCGGCCATGGCGATCCGCGCTCAGGCAGGCCTGGCGACCTCGGCGTCGCGGCCCGGCGCCGCGACCGAGGCCCTCCGGGTGATTGAGGCCGAGGCGGCGCTCGCCCTGGCCGAGATGAACGCCATTGTCCGTGTCCTCCGCCGGGACCGGCCGGCGGACCTGACACCCGGCCGGCGCATCACCGATCTCCAGGAGCTCACCGAGCGTCCCCGTGCCGGTCCGTCCGTCGAGGTGGAGATATCCGGTGACCTCGACGGCGTCCCCCCGTCGATCGGAGCCGCGGTCTACCGCATCGCTCAGGAGGCGGTCACCAACGCCAGGCGGCACGCTCGGCACGCCACCCGCATCGAGGTCCGCGTCGCCGCCGACGACACGTCGGTGTTCCTGCGGGTGAGCGACGACGGCGACATCGGTTCCGTACGTGCGGCCGCGTCGCCGGGATACGGGCTGATCGGCATGAGCGAACGCGCCGGCCTGCTCGGCGGAACCTGCGTGGCCGGCCCGAATCCCGATCGCGGCTGGACCGTGACCACGGTCCTGCCTCGAACGGGGGCGGCGACATGAGCATCCGCGTCCTCGTCGCCGACGACCAGGAAATCGTCCGTACCGGGCTCGCGATGATCCTCGACGCCCAGCCCGACATCGAGGTCGTCGGTCAGGCCGCCGACGGTCGGCGGGCGATCGAACTCGCGCGGCGTCTGCGTCCCGACGTGTGCCTGTTCGACATTCGCATGCCCGGCGTCGACGGCATCGAAGCCACCCGCGCCCTCGCCGGACCGGACGTCGAAGACCCCCTCGCCGTCGTCGTCATCACCACCTTCGACCTCGACGAGTACGTCTACGCCGCTCTGCGGGCCGGCGCCCGGGGTTTCCTGCTCAAGAACGCCGGCGCCGCCCTGCTCTCCCAGGCCGTCCACGCCGCCGCCGGCGGCGACGCGCTCATCGCCCCGAGCGTCACGGCACGACTGCTCGGAGCCTTCGCCCGCACCGGACCCGCCTCACCGACGGTGCAACCCGTCGAGGCTCTCACGGATCGGGAGGAACAGATCCTGGCCACCGTGGCGCGGGGGCGCACCAACAGCGAGATCGCCGATGAGTTTCACATCTCTCTCAGCACGGTGAAGTCTCACATCTCCAGCCTGATGACCAAACTGGGCGCCCGCAACCGCGTCGAGATCGCGATGTGGGCCTACGAGACCGACCGCGTCAGGAACTGAGCCGGGCGTCGGGGAGACCGGTGAGGGGACGAGGTGAACGGACCGGCCGCCTGCGGATGAACCATTCGGCCACCGCGAGGTTGATCACCCATCCGGCCCCCACGAGCAGGGCTCTGGTGAACTCCCCCGGTACGCCGAAAAACAGGAACCAGGGCAGATGGGTCAGCACCTGCGTACCCGCCCCCAGGCCGATCGCGTAACCGCGAATCATCCAGACGCGATGCCGGGCGAGACGACGACGCCGGATCGCGGCGACGCCGAGGAGAATGGAGACCACCATGAACGTGCCGAACACGAGCCGGAAGACGGCGAGGAGATCCCCGTCACCGGCGGGACGGGGATAGAACAACGTCATCCAAAGGCCCGTGACCGCCGCGACGAGCCCGCACGGAATCAGCAGCCACCCGGCGGCGCGGTGCAGGCCGGGCCTCCGCCGACGCAAATCCGCGGCGAACTGGAAGGCCCCCAGAACGCTGTACAGACCGACGCAGACGATATGCGCCACCACGGGCAGGGGGGCCGCGAAAAACCGTGCGTTCTCCGGAGTGATCGCCGCACCGCCGGCCAGCTCGCCGAGGCGTACGGCACCCGCGATCAGGGGAACGACGCTGAGCAGAATCAGCGCGGCGGGCAAGCGCCGTCTCCCCCTCGTGGAGGAGACGACGGCGGAGCCACTCGCTCCGCTCCGGTCGTCCCCCACCCGGGCGCTTCGCGGCGCTCGCGGGGACAGGAGGCGTCTCGTCATGCTCTTGTCGGTCATGCCCCGATCATGGCGATCGAGGCGACGCGACTCATCGGCGGAACGGCCCGATGCGAACCGGCCGATCGTCCACCCGGCCAGGTGTACTTTCGGCCGGCGTCCCCTTCCCGCGGGGCCTCCCCGGCCGTCGTCGGGGCCGGCACGGGTTACGTCCACGGAGGTGGTGTACGAGTTTTCGCTGGTGACAGGCGTGGCGTCGTGAAATG
>NZ_BNBB01000023.1 GCF_014654615.1 Streptosporangium violaceochromogenes
CTTAACCTGCAGAAACAGGATCACGCGGAGATCAACTCATACACCACTCCGCTGGACGTGACCCGTTTTTCTCCCAGAAGCGGCAGAAGGGCCCTGCCCACCTAAGCGGGCAAGACCCTGACCTGCATCGTCGTGGTGGGGTGTTCACGGGTGGGTCTGACCTGTTATGGAACAGGCACTTGAAGATCGCTTCCCGGGACGAGATAGATCGTTTCCCGGGATCAGCCGGTGCCGCTCGTCGGCGAGGACAGAAGATGCAAACGACCCTCGCCATGCGGCCCGACCAGCACGGGAGCATCCGGGGGCCATGCAGGCGACAGACTCCGGGCGCCGCCTCCGCCACCAGGAGCATCAGGGAAGATCAGGCCGCGGGTGGCCGCGGCGAGTTCGGCGGACCCCGCTCACGGTCGCTTAACCTCGATCGAGGTTGAGGTCGGAGACTACTCCGCGCCGGTGCCGGGCAGCCAAGTACAGGAGAGCGACCGACGTGCGAGTAGTGAAGGTCACGGGTTTCGGAGGTCCCGAGGTACTGATCCCGGGCGAGGCGCCGAATCCGGTCGCCGGGCCGGGACAGGTGATGGTCGAGGTGTCCGTCGCGGGCATCACGTTCGTCGAGACACAGATCCGACGTGGTGTCGACAAGTGGCACGCCAGGCCCGCACTGCCGTACGTGCCGGGAGGTACGGTGGCCGGCCGGGTGGCCTCGGTGGGGGAGGGCGTGGATCCGGGCTGGTCCGGACGGCGGGTCATCGCCAGCACCGGGGAGAGCGGCGGCTTCGCCGAGCGGGCGGTGGCCGCCGTGGCGGACCTGATCCCGGTGCCGGAAGGGCTGGGACTGGCCGAGGCCGTCGCCCTGCACACCGACGGCAGCACCGCGTCGGGTCTGGTCGAGGGAGCCCGGATCCGTCCCGGGGAATGGGTGCTGGTCGAGGCGGCGGGCGGCGGTGTCGGCAGCCTGCTGATACAGCTGGCCTGGACAGCCGGTGCAAGGGGCGTCGGGGCCGCGCGCGGCGCGCGGAAGCTGGACCTGGTTCGCGGCCTGGGCCGGAGGCCGTGGTCGACTACTCCAATCCGGACTGGACGGACCAGGTACGCGAGGCGGCCGGCGGTGCGGGCCCCGACGTGGTGTTCGACGGGGTCGGCGGGGAGATCGGCCGTGCCGCGTTCGAGGTGACGGCCGACGGCGGCCGTTTCTCCGTCCACGGCGCCTCCAGCGGTGAGCTCACGGCGACCGATCCTGTCCGGGCGCGGCGGCGCGGGGTCGAGGTGATCGGGATCGAGCAGCTCTTCGGTTTCGGGCCACGGATGGGACGGTGGGCGGAGCGGGTGATGTCGGAGGCGGTGGCGGGCCGGATCCGGCCGGTCATCGGGCAGACCTTCCCCCTGGAACGCGCCGCGGACGCGCACGCCGCGATCGAGTCACGCAGCGCCCTGGCAAGACTCTGCTCCTGATCTGACAGCCCCAAGATGCCCCCCTCGAGCCACACACCGCGATCAATCAGTCGGAACGACTGGACGACCCCCTGAACCGCTCCGGCTTCGGCGGACACCATGGCGTCCACCAAACGGGGGGAGGTCCCCTTCATCCGTGCTCCGGATGTGCTCGCCGACCGTGGTCACGAGCCTTCACCGCCCTGCTCGATCTGTCGCTTGGTCGAGTGTCGGCTGCTCTGCTCAAGGTCGCGCCAGTTGGGCACGAGGGCGGTCATCATGGCCTTGAACTGCCTGCCGTGGTCGCGGTACCGCAGGTGCAGCAGCTCGTGGACGATCACGTAGTCCTGAAAGTCCTCAGCCTCCGTCGCCAGGTCGTCCGCCAAAGTGACTACGCCGTCGGGCGCGCACGAGCCCCACTTGCCCGGGAGGCGCTTGATCTGGACCTGCTCGGGGTTGACCTTGAGCCTGACTGCCCAGCCCATGGCACGCCGACGCAGCTGCTGCTCGGGGTAGAGCCTCGACTTAGTGGCCATCAGCTCGCCTGCTCCAGCACCTGCATGATCTTGTCGATCGCGTCAGCCCGCTCGTCCTTGCCGAGAGCCAACAGCGGCTTGTAGAGCTGGGCACGCAGTCGCCGGCGCTCCTCGGAGTTCTCCTGCCAAGTCAGGAACTTGGCCAGCACCGTCTCGATCTCGCGTGCCGCCGTCATGGGGTCGAAACCGGCTGCGGCGGCGTTGCTCTCGTGACTGAGCGTCCAGAACACCGCGAAGCCGACGCTCGACAGGCCACTGTCCTCGGCCTGCTTCTTGACTTCAGCCTTCTCGCGGACCAGTGCGGACAACTCGTCCATGGCGGCGAGGCCGTCGATCTTGCGGGTCTCCATGTCCAGGAGAATCCGGTCGGCCTTGACCCGGATGCTCTGAAGCACCACGGCACCGGCCGGGTCATCCTCTATCTCCTTCTTGAGGCCACGCAGCAGGTTGTAGACCTTGCCCTCGTCCGGACCCTCGTCACTCTTGAGCGACTCCAGCGCCTCGATGTCGAAGGTCACAACCTTCGAGAAGCGACCGAGACCTTCCTGGATGGCGCCCTCCTCGATCAGGCGCTTGGTCTTGTGCTCCAGGTCGCCGAGGAAGGAACCAGTCTCCGAGAAGGCTGCCCGCACGGCGGCGTAGAGCTGGCTCAGCCGCTTGTAGGTCGTGATGTGATCCCGCAGCTGGGCATCGGGCGACAGGATCTCCCAGAGCGCCTCGACATCCTTGTAGTCGCCGTAGAAGACCTTGCGAGCCTCGGGGTCGAGGAACCGCCCGTAGACGACGCTCTCCAGCTGAGCGTCCGGCGTCAGCTTGCCGTCAACCTGCAGGTACTCGGCCGCGACCGCCGCGATCTTCTCGTGCAGGCTGGCCATCAAGATGTCGAGGTCTTCCAGTGCACCCTTGACGTCGGCCGCGTCGAAGCTCAGCGCCTTGGTGATGTTGCGCAGGATGCCGACGAAATCGACGACCAGGCCGACCCGCTTCATGACGTTGTTGTCGTCGATGTACGGCCGGTTGACCCGCGCCAGCGACTGGAGCAGGACGTGGTTGCGCATCGGCTTGTCGAGGTACATCGCGTAGAGCACCGGGGCGTCGTAGCCAGTCAGCAGCTTGTCCGTGACGATGAGGATCTTGGGCTGCTCGTCCGCCTTTTTGAACAGCTTACGGACGTCCTCCTCGCGGCTCTCCGAGATCTGCAGGGCGTGCACGTCCGGCCGGTCGACGATGTCGTTCGGGTTCTTGGAGTAGACGACCTCCGACCACTCGGGCGGCAGGTAGCGATCGAGCGCCCGCTTGTACTTGGCGCACGCTTCGCGGTCGACGGCCACCATGAAGGCCTTGTAGCCCAGCGGGTCGACGTTCTCCTTGAAGTGCTCGGCGACGAACTTGGCCACCTTCTCGACGCGATCATCGGCACCGAGGAACGTCCGCAGGCCGACCGCGCGGTCGAGGACCTTGTTCAGCTCCTCGATGTCGGTGACCTCCTCTTCATCGGCCAGAGCAAAGAATTGCTGCTCCAGATCCTCGGTCGCCATGGTCATCTCGGACGGCGCCAGCATGTACTTGATCGGCAGAGTCGTCTCGTCGGTGATCGACTCGATGATCGAGTACTTGTCGAGGTAGCCGTCCTCGTCCTGCGCACCGAAGATCTGGAACGAGCCCGAACCAGCCCGGCTACTACCGACTGGTGTACCCGTGAAGCCGACGAGCGTGGCGTTCGGGACGGCGGCCATGAGATAGGAACCGAGATCGGCTGCCACCGAGCGGTGCGCCTCGTCGATGAAAACGTAGATGTTGTCGCGCAGCGAGCTGTTCTTCCGAATGTCCTCGAACTTATGGATCATCGAGACCACCAGGCCGCGGAAGTCCGAGTCGAAGATGTCCTGCAGGTCGGCCTTGCTGTCGGCCCGGCGCCAGGCGATGGCGCTGGACTGCATCTCGCCGATGAGGCGCTCGACCCAGCCCTTAAGCTGCCCCTCCAGCTCGTTGCGATCGACCACCAGGATGACCGTGGAGCCAGCGAACCGAGCCTGGTCTTCGAGGATCTGCTTGGCAGCCGTCAGCAACGTGAAGGTCTTGCCCGAGCCCTGCGTGTGCCAGATCAAGCCCCGGCCCTTCTCGGGGTCGGCACAGCGCGCCACGATCTTGTCGACCGCTACTCGCTGGTGCTCGCGCAGGACCGACTTCTTGGTCTCGCCGTCCTCGATGTAAAAGAGGATCCAGTCGCGGAGGGTGCGGAGGAAGTCGCGTGGCTCGAAGAACGCCTGAACCGCTGAGCGGTACTCCTCATCCTCGGTGTGCTTCCACTTAAAAATGAAGCGACGGCTCACATTCCAGGTGACGCCGTACCAGTAGCCCAGCAGGTGCGTGACGTTGTGCAGCTGAGTCTGGGCGAGCAGCTCAGGCGTCTCGATCTCGTAGCGGCGCAACTGCGTGATGGCACGGGTCAGGGCGTTGCCATCCTTGGGGTTCTTGTGCTCGACGATGGTCATCGGCAAGCCGTTGACCAGGAACATGACATCGGCGCGGTTCCCCTTGCGGACGACCGGGTCAATCCGCCACTCCCAGGTGACGTGCAGGGTGTTGTTCTCCGGGTTGTCGAAGTCGATGAGGCGGACCGGACGGACGCGCTTCTCGTTCTCGTCGCGCCACATGTGCTCGCCGCGTATCCACTTGAGCACCTCCCAGTTGCCTTCGATGCTCGGCGTGATGGCCTCGATGGTCTCGATGACCGAGCGCGCCTGGTCCTCGCTGAGCCACGGGTTGAAGTCGAGGATCTTCTCCTCGAGCACGTCCGTGAACAACATGTTCTGACGCCCGTGGCGCAGCGACTCCGCCTCGTCCGGCGTCAGGGGCGTCCAGCCAACTTCCTCAGCGTGGCCGACCATGGGGAACTGGACGGTGTAACCCTCCGCGATCTTGAGCGTGGTCATGCGATCGCCGCCTCAAAGCTGACATTGGTGGCGGGCAGAGCAAGTAGGTCAAGGCCGTCAAGACTTGTACCCTCAACGATGAGTTGGCGTGTCAGGGCGATGACGAGTTGCTCAAGCACAGACCGACGCTCACGGTGAGCCGAGATCTTGTTGTCGATGGCGTCGAGGAGCTCGACGATCCTGGTCTGCTCCGCCCTATCCCGCGGGTACGTGATTGGGAAGTCGCGGACGATGTCGAGGTTCAGGTTCTGCTGCTGCCCACCGTGCGCTCGTTGCCGAAGCTCTTCGTACTGGAATGCCAGGTAGTGATAGACATAGCGAGGTTCAACTGCCTCGCTCGTGGAACGGATCGCTGCACAGGCCTGGTTGGTCGCGGCGTCGATGCCGAGCACAGCAACCTTCCCGCGTGTTACTCCCTGTCCGTACATGGCCAGCAGGACCGTGCCTGCAGGGAGAATCTTGGCCGCGGACTCGTTCAGTCCGCGCTCTGTTATGTGCTCCGACGTCGACATGATGATCGAGTAGTTGATTTCGGTCGTCTTGACCCATGGGATGGTCCCGCCGACCCAGTATTCGGCGACGGTGCGCGACGGCGTTCCCCCCGAGCTCACGCTGTGGCTGTCACCAAGGCGCTCCTTTACCCACTCGTTCGGTTCTCCGTCCGAAAACACGGAGTGCGCCACAGAGCGCATCAACTCCTTGCCGTTGCGCAGCGCCTCGTCCTCGAGCTCTACAGCTTCCGAGATGAAGTCGAGTACGCGGGCGACGTCATCCTGAACAGCACGCGGTGGGACCCGCACGGGGATCGAGTACACGTCGGCACGGTTCAGTCCCGGCACAGTGCTGTGGCTGTTAAGTGCCGTCAGCCCACTACTTCGGAGGAGAAAATAGAGGTAGCGCCAGTTCAGGCCGCCCTTGTTTTCGACGTAGTAGGTAGTATCAATCGGCCAGAAACCGACGTCCGAGTATGCGACAGCACCGACTGAGCCCTTACGTCCGACCACGATTCCAGGTCCGTCGACCAGAGCTTCGCTGTGGGTACCGACAACGCCGTTGGAACCGTAGACTCCGACATTGCCCTCCGCGCGAGAGTGCGCAGGTAGGGCCTTGCCGTAGATCAGATCGATCTCGTCGCCCAGCGTCGACTCACGCCATCCGTTCACTGAGCGAACCCCCCGAGAAGCTGGAGCACCCGCTCGTCGGTCTCACGCTGACGGACCACGAGTTCGCGGAGTTCCTTGACCAAGGTCGGGACATCCGCGATCTCGGAGTCGTCGGTCGTCTTGACCCAGTGCCCCGGACTGAGGTTGTAGTCAGCCCCACGGGCCTGCTCTGTCGTGATAATGCTGACCTCACCCTCGACGGGCTGGTCGGAGCGGAACAAGTCGGCGAGCCGCTGGAGTTCCTCCTCCACGAGATAGTTCTTAGGTCGTCCCTTCCGAAACTGCTTGCTGGCGTTCAGGAAAACGATCTTACCCTTGCGTGCCGCCGGCTTGCGCTTATTGAGGACGATGATGATCCCGGCAGCGCTGGTGTTGTAGAAGAGGTTATCGGGCAGCAGGATCACGCCCTCGACGTAGTCGCGGTCGACGAACCACTTCCGGATGTTGCGCTCCTTGTCCTCGTTCTTCGAGCCCGACCCACGGGTCACGGCACCGGTGTCGAGAACGACCGCGGCACGGCCACCGTCGCTCATGGAACCCAGGGTGTGCTGGAGCCAAGCCCAGTCACCCTTGCCGGACGTGACCCCACCAGTCTTCGCGAAGCGGTCATACGGGTCGTTATCGAAGATCTCGGTCGAGAAGGTCTGGTTCCACATCGGGTTGGCGACCACGATGTCGAACCGCTGCAGCCCACCAGCAGTGTCGCGGAACTTCGGGTTGATCATGGTGTCGCCGCGACGAATGTCGACGTCCATGTCGTGGATGATCGCGTTCATCTTGGCGACGGCGTAGCTCTCGGCCTGGAGTTCCTGGCCGTAGAGCTTCAGCGGCACCTTGCTCGTCGGGTCGAGCTCGTGGGAGATGAGCTGCAACTTGATCAGCAGACCGCCAGAGCCGCAGGCGTAGTCGTAGCAGGTCTCACCAGGCTTAGCCCGCATGAGGCGCGCCATGAGGAAGCCGACCTCGGTCGGCGTGAAGAACTCACCAGCCGACTGCCCTGAGCCCTCAGCGAACTTCCTCAGCAGGTACTCGTAGGCACGGCCGAGAAAATCGGGCTGCACGTCGGCCAGACCCAGGCGGTAGCGCGGGTCGGAGAAGGTCTGCACCACGTCCTTGAGCTTCGACGGGTTGATGTCACGGTCGCCGTTGCGCACCTCGGCGAAGTCGACGATGTCGATGACGCCAGCGAGGCTTGGGTTGTAGCGCACCACGGCGCGCACTGCCTTGGTCAAGTGCTCCCCGATGTCTTTCGGGGTCGTCGGCCGGCCACGTTCGTCCAGCGGCCACTCGTAGATCTTGCGCTCGGAGATGACGGCCCAGCGAGCCTCACGCGGCAGGTAGAAGCGCAGAAGCGAGTGGTCCGCCTCGGCGATCTCCAGCGCCACGTCGCGGTCGCCGTACTCTTCGGCCAGGCGCGAGATCTCGTCATCGAAGACGTCGGACAGCCGCTTCATGAAGAGCAACGGCAGCAGGTAGTCCTTGAACTTGGCTGCGTCCTTCTCACCGCGGATCGAGCAGGCGGCGTCCCAGAGCATCTGCTCCATGGGCTTGGTGGTCTTGGCATCAGCCTTGGTCGTGCGCTTCCGCCGTCCAGAGGTGACGACCGGGGCATCACCAGGGTCGGCGAGGTCTATGCCCGCCTCCTCGGCCAAGGTCAAGATGGCCGCCAGCTTGGCCTTCTGCACCTTGGTGCTGCCGTCGCCGCCCTCCCACCGATTAACGGTGGCGAAGGACACGCCGAGTCGTTCCGCGAGCTCCGTCTGAGTAAGCGCGAGACTCGACCTGATGGCCCGGAGGACGTCCGGCGCCGCTACAGATGTCATGTTTGCTATCTTTGCTATATCACAAACTTCTGTCAAGGGGTGCAACGACGGGTGCGAGCCAACTCGTCGGAACTGTCGGTGCCCCCGCCTACCTTCATGAGCAGGACGTTCGGGAGAGATGGGCATGTCGGATCAACTCGTAGAGGTACTTAAGCACCGCTTCATCTACGTGCCGTGGGGCGCCGAGAAGGACACCATTGAGCCGGACAAGCGGCTCGGCCTGGCGGTGGCGCGGAAGCACGGCGCTCGGCTGACCTTCCTCTGCGCACAGAAGTCGAACGCGACCCACCACCCCGAGCTGGCCAAGGTGGAGATCGTCACCGAGCGGAGCGGTTTCGTTCGGGATGGTGGCGTCGTGCTCGCGTGGTGTCCGACCCACAAGGTCATAGAGAAGTGGAGTTGACCCGATTTGGTGGACACCTGATCTCTAGGGAACCCTGGTTCCCGGAAGAAGGAGTCTGCTGTGCCGAACAACTATTCGCCGGAGTTTCGCCGGCAGATGGTGGAGCTGGTGCGTGCCGGACGGTCGCCGGAGGAACTGGCTCGGGAGTTCAAGCCCTCCGCCCAGTCGATCCGTACCTGGGTGCGCCAGGCCGATCTGGATGACGGCCGCCGCGCCGACGGCTTGACCAGTGCCGAAAAGACGAGCCGGCCCGGCTGCGCCGCGAGGCCAAGCTTCTCCGCGAGGAGAAGGAGATCCTGCGCAAGGCCGTGGTTTTCTTCGCACGGGAGACGGATCGGCCGAGATGAAGTTCCGGCTGATCGATACGGAGAACGACCACCACGACGTCTCCCTGCTGGCCCGGGTGCTCGGTGTGTCGCGCCAGGGCTACTACCTCTGGCTCCGACGCCGGGAGCGCGGCCCGTCGGCACGCGCTCGCCGCGACGCCGAGCTGACCGAGAAGATCCGCACTCACCACACCGCGTCGGATGAGATCTACAGAGCGCCGCGCATCCACACCGACCTGCGTGAGATCGACGGCATCAGGATCGGCCGCAAACGGGTGGCCCGGCTGATGCGCACGGCAGGCCTGTCGGGCGTGACCCAACGTAGATGTCGCACCACGATCCCTGATCGGCGGGCTGCGGCCGCATCCGACCTGGTCAAGCGCCAGTTCACCGCCGAAAAGCCGAACCGCCTGTGGACCGCTGACATCACGCATGTGCCGACCGGGCAGGGCTTTCTCTATCTGGCCGTGGTCTTGGACGTGTTCTCCCGGCGGATCGTCGGCTGGGCGATGGCCGATCACATGCGCACCGAACTGGTCACCGACGCGCCGGCGATGGCGATTCACCAGCGCCGCCCCAGCACCGAAGTGATCCACCACAGCGACAAGGGCGGTCAATATACGTCGCTCGCCTTCGGGCAGCGCTGCGCCCAGGCCGAGGTCCGTCCCTCGACGGACCGGACCGGGACCTGCTTCGACAACGCGATCACCGAGAGCTTCTTCGCCTCGCTGGAGTGCGAGCTGCTCGACCGGCGGGCCTTGCGCACCCGGCCGGAGGCTGAGCGGGCGGTGTTCGCCTACATCAAGGGGTTCTACAACCCTCGGCGCCGGCATTCGGCCAACGGCCAGCTCAGCCCGGCCGAGTACGAGCGCCGACAAGCACTCAAGAACGTCCACCAAGACGGCTATGCTACCGCTTAGCCGCAAGCCCTGATGTGTCTACCGAACCGGGGCAACTCCACGCCTTCTAGAGCCCAGCTTGCAACGTTGTCTCCAAAAAGCTGAAGCCGAGGCCGCTCTACTCCGTGATCAACTGGCCGAACTCGACACACAGAACGCGCCGCTCGAGTAGCTATGTCCTGATCAGTCGAGGCCGTCAGTCAGCCCCAACTGCGCAGTACCGTCGTCGGATTCGGCGACCTGAGTGCGGCGATATTGCGGGTGATCTTGGTCCATTTTTTGGGCCGCGTGTAGTGGGGCGCTATAGCGGGTGCGGTTGGCCCAGGTGAGTGGCTGGTTGCACAGGCGTGCGGTGAGGACTGCGAGGGGGCGGGGTTGGATGTCGTCGCGGAGCGGGATGACGTAGATCTCGGTGGCGGTCATCGCGTACCAGTTGGCAGCCATCTCGTTCCTGCGGAGTTGTCCTTCGATGTTGGAGCCGTGGTCAGCGGCCCAGCGGGTCTTGTCCTCGCCGAGTCGGCCGCTGTTGGCACCGTCATGCTGGGGTGGGACGGTAACGAGCAGCCAGGTTGGGTGACCGAAGTCGGGGTCAACGCGGAACAGACTCTTCGACGTCGTTTTAGTGTCGTATTCGTCGTCCTCGTTGATCCACGTGGCGCCGAACGGGCGGGGTGTCTCGTAGGTGTCCTTGTTGATCCGGATCACAGCGACGGGTCGATAGTCCTCCCGGAGGCTGTATCCAGGCAGCCAGGTGGTGCCGGGCTTGCCCGTCTCGCCCTGTTTGTTGTTGTGTAGGCCGCCCCAAAGGCGTCGAGTGGCGTTGCCGTCGACCGTGACGGTGTACGGGGTTCCGTCGAGGTAGCGGGCGAGGTCGTTTAGGGCTTGGTCGATGGTCTTGGCGACGGACTTGTGGCCCTTGTTGTCATCGACGAGCTCGGTCATCTTGCCCTCGGGGTAGTCCTCGGCGTGGAAGGCGTTCTGAGCATCGGTATAAGGCTGCCAGTTGCGATCGGTGTAGCTCCACCCGTGCAGTGTCCATGCCTGGCTTGGGTCAGCCGGAGGCCTCAGGACGGTGGCGGTTACGCAGATCTTCGCCGACCGCTCACCGCGACGCTTGCTCTGGCGGCGGACGTGGATGCCGCAGTGCGCGACCTCGGTTGCCTTATATGGACCGATACGGTCGACAACACCGCCGACCATGACGTCGTCGATGCGCCGGTCGACGATTCCCAGGCTCCGATAGAGGTCGAGCTGGGCGTAGATCGCCGGGTGGTCTTGGACCTTTTTCTTGGGTTTGGTCTGCGCCGGATCAACAGGCTGCTTCGCGGTCGTGGTCTTCGTCGTGGCGGTCTTCTTGCCGTCTTTGATGTACTGCGAAGCGATGTTGCGGCGGGATAGGGCGCGACGGCTGCGGTGCTTGGCGTCTTCGTCTTCGCCCGGTCGGCCAGCGGGTTCTTCACTACTGCCCTCTATACCCGTCAGTTCTTGATCGTCCCCTTCGATTGCTTCCTGCTGTTCGTCCTCGTCGTCATCCCACTCGGTCTCGGCCCACACCCCGATCAGGGTTCCCTGCTCCGACTGGAGTCCAGCTAGGCCGTCGAGGTCCTCCTTCATCCCGGAGTCGGGCCCGTGCTTGAGGAACCGGGGTGCTTCATGGAAGACAGCGGTGACGCGGTCGTCGAGCAACGCCACCAACTCACCGTCGACCGGGTCGGCTTCGGTGTTGAGTCTGTAGGCGGAGCAGAGGGCGCGGATCATCCGAAGGCGATTCTCGTCCTTGTACCACAGGCAGACTAGACGCAACCGCTGGTAGCCCATGGTGCGAAGCGATCTCGCGACCTCTTCGGGGGTGGGCAGAATGTCGGCTTGTTTGCGCTGCTTCATTCCGACGGTGTCGACGACGACGTTTGGGCTGATCGCCGTGTCGCCGAATACCTCCCGGAACCTACGGTCGAGTTCGCGTTCGAAGAACAGGCCGACGCCTGTCCCGATAGGGAATTTGTAATGTTTACTCTGGATAGGCCGAATCCTGGTCAGCGGCCCGCCTGGAGGACGCCACGTGTCGTCCCCGGCTTTCTTGGCCTCTTGACGCGCACGTTCTTCGTGGTTGATCCGCTCTTGGACGCCGTGTAGGACCGAGTGGTCCATGTTGAGACGGGCCAGAGTTTGAAGCGTCATGCGATGGATGACGCGCAACTGACCGCGCCCTGCCAATTCGACCGCAATGATCGGCCTGTCGCTCTTGGTCTGCTCGACCAGGACGGTGCGGGCCCAAGTCATACTGTTCTGGATGCGGGTCGCGGACGCCGATAGAAAGATGAGCGGGTCGCTGATATTCGCCATGGTTTTCATCAGCATGCGACCGCGAGCCAGGGCGTGTGCGGTGCCTGCTTTATTCGACCAGGGAAGGTTCCAAGCGATGAACCCGCCATCGCTGTCGGGTCGCAGATGGACCGTCTGTCCGTCTACTTGCCACGGGTCCTTGCAGAATCGGCGAGCTAAGTCCCAGCCGATGCTTTGATACACCCACGCGTCGGCGTTGGGCTGCCCGCTCGTGGTAGCGAGGAGGTGGTCAGCCAGAAGCCGCTCCTCCTGAACGGTGCCGGCGATGCGTTCGGCGAGAGTACTGGGCTTGAGTAGGTTTACCTCCTCGACAGTTTGCCCGTTGACCAGCCCGGTGAGCAGGGTGAAGGTGTCGCAGAGGGTGTCGTCGTCGATCGGCTCGCGGCTGACAAGGAACCCACGGTCGGTATCGAGGTGAACGTAACCGCCGGTGAGGCAGCGCAGCGCGTTGGTCGCAATCGAGTAGGGCGTCTGAGCATCGCTGTTCTTCACCAACTCCCGGTACTGCCGATCGAGCAGCCGCCACATCGACACGACACCGGGCTCAAACAGTCGAAGGTTGACTGTGGCGTCTGCAAGTAGGGCGGGGGTGGCCCGATAGGCCAGCAGGTCCAACTGCCGACGGAGTTTTCCAGCCATGAGAAGGGTTCCCTCCTTAGGGGAAGTGAAGGGCGTCTCCCTCAGGGAGGCCAGTTGGTCAGGCGTCGGCGGCGCTGGTGTCAATGCCGGCGTAGGCGAGGAACGCGGCCAGAGCTTCTCGGTAGATCGCGTTCATTCGGCGGCGAGTGTCAGGATGCCATCCGTCGTACATGCGGCGCAGGATGTTCGCCAGGTCGGATTGCCAGGAGTCCTCGTGGAAGGCGTAGTCGACCAGGTGCAAGGTCATGTCGGTGCCGCCGCGTCGGGCACGGCCAGCAAGCTGGATCATGTCGACGATCATTCCCGCGACGATCTCCTCCTGAAGTTCGGGGCGGGCGGCGACGAACCCGGGAGCGGAGCGCATGATCACTCCCAAACGCTGCCAGGCTGCCTGACGGGCCTCCGCGAGAGCGGCGACGGGGTCGTCTGAGGGCAGAGTAGGCAGGGCCTGCAAGCCGGCGGCGTTGACGCTCGCGTACATCTCGGGTGGGTCGGTGAGCAGAGCAAGCGGCCGGGTGCATAGGTAGACGGGTGTGATGGCGGATTTGGTGCCGATGACGATGTTGAGGCCGCGGGCGATCCGTGCCATCGGCACGATGAGGATCCGGCCGCGTGTCGGGAAGGTTTCGAATTCATCCGGGGTCAGCTCGACGACGTCTGGCGGCAGTGGCACCAGTCGCCGTAGTTGCTCGCGGCGGGACGCTTCGGCGGGGACGGCGATGCACAGGCCACCGGTGAACCGGCCAGCGTTATGGATGCCGATGGCGATGTGGCGGCAGTGCTCGTAGGAGTTCACCACGACGGCGGCGTGTGCGCGGGCCCGGTCGGTGCGCTCGATTCGGGCGAGTTCATTGTGGATCTCGGTGTCGTAGAGCCGTTCCCCGAGCGTGATCAGCGCACGGCGTTTCATCGCCTGGGGGATACCGGAGATCTGGATGGCCTTGTCGGTGACCGCATCGGTGATCATGTGGCGTTCAGCGCGGATGCTGGCGGGTGCGGCGTCGGTCATCCACCACTTGACGTCGGTATGGACGTGTTCGCGGACCGCTTGAGGGAAGTAGGCGGTGGCCGACAGCCCCATGACGGGGCGTTCGACTCCGGTCAGGGCGAGGGACAGGATGCTGCCCAGCTGGGCGGTATAGGTGTGCGGGTCGCCGGTGATGAATTGTGCAGTGAGTTCGGCGTTCTTGTCCGGGTCGTCCAGTCCGGTGACCCGGTAGCCGACGATCGCGCCGCCGAGCATCCCGTAGGGGAAGATGTTGCCGCCGATCTTCGACTCCAGGCGTTCGGCCAGATCACGAGCGGACTGCAGACCGACGGATCGTAGTTGGGCGGTCTTGCTGCGAAGCAGGCCGAGTGCGTCGTCGAGCTCGGTCAGCCAAGTCCGCACGAGTAGCAGTTCGATGGCTTCGCTACGGTCGTGAGCATCGGTGACGGTCTGCTCCAGCGCCTCGTTTAGCTCCAGTTTGACCTGAGCGAGCAGGTCGTCGCCGCGGGGAGCGAGGACTCTCTCCAGCAAGTCCCGCACCTTCGCCAAGGGGTCGGGCAGTTGGACCGGTGCAGAGTCGGACCGGGTGTCGCTCGTCGCGGCGGGCGGGACGGGATGCAGGGCGTTGAGGGTATCGAACAGGCCCTTCGGGATGTCCTGCCGATCGGTGATGCCAGCGCTTGGGAACAGCAGAGTGATGAGGCGACGGTCTCGGCCTCCTGCCAGGTGCCAACCGGTCGTATTGAGACCGGGCCGGTCCTTGGCGGGGCCGCTTCCTTCGTACTGCCTCAGGTGGATGTCCCCGGTGCAGATCGACGCCAGCAGGAATTCTGAAAGATACCGGGCATGGCTGATTGTCGGGCAGAGGTCTTTGACCGCTTCCACCGGCAGGTCGGTCTTGTCGTCGTCCAACTGCCGGAGTGGAACGGTGCGGCGGTGCCGGGAATCCAAGACGATCTCTCGTGCACATTGTCCGATCGCGACTGATTGGAACTGGTCCACCTCGTCGATCATGACGATGTCAGAGCGGCGCAGCACCAGCTCGGCGATCGTCATATCGCCGACCAGACGGCCGTCGGCCAGGACACCGAGCGGGAACCGTCCCATCATCAGGTTGTGGTGATTGGTCACCAGCACCGACGCGGTCACCGCCTGTCGGTGCTGCTCGAACTTCCCGCAGGTGGTCGACATGAACGGGCATGAGCGCGTGCCCCGGCCAGGAGGGAGGGCTCGCAAAGCCATACAAGGCTCTTCTCCATCGGGGAGGGGGTGGCTGATCTGGGTGTGGGCCTTCAGCGCACATCCATAGGCCAGCTGGTCGATTTTCCAGAGCGTCTTGGTCGGCTGGTGGAGGAATGCTCCCTCTACACGGCCCGCAGCCTTAATCGCCCGGTCATGCAACCCCCACGCCGACATCAACGGCGTGCACGAGACCGGTGCGGGCATCGTTCTACGGGCGGACAGGTGCTGGAGGTCCTCGTGGATGTCCCAGGTAGTGGCCAAGGTGGCGTCCACGGTCGGCAGGACGATCGTGATGGTCATACCGTTGAGCGCGAACCAGGACGCGGCGACCCGGACCAGCACACTCTTTCCTGTGCCGGTGGGTGCGTTGAGGATCTCCATCGGCCCGGCCAGAAGCCGGATCATATCGCTAGCCTTTACTGAGTCGGTGGTGTTCAACTGACTCGTCAGATCGGTGAGGACCTGCTCCAGATACCGGCCTTCCGGCGGGTACCGCAGGTCGATCTCCCGTGCCACCTCCAGCAAGTCGGGCACGTCGATTGTGATCTCGGCCCGATAAGGAGCGGTGACCACCTCCAGCGGCTTCACCTCGTCAGCGCCTGAGGTGAAGCCGGGAATCGTGACTTTTCCCTGTACAAGCCCATGGCCAGCCACGTAACGATCGCGGGTGAGCCAATCCCCCGCCTCGGCAGGCTTGGGTGGCCGCCGTCGCCGATGATCTTTGCCGAGCCGATCCAGCATACGGTCTACGTAGGCCAGCAGATCGCCCCCGACGATCGGGATAGCTGCCTGCTCGCGGCCGCTCTCACCGGACAGGCGGAACGGCCATGGGGCTGGACCCTGTTCGGTGGGAGTGAGGAGCTTGCGGGCCCGGATGCCGAACACGGTCGTCTTGGACAGGTCTTCGGGTGCGGCCACCATTACGGCAGCGAGACGCTGCTTCTCCTCATGCGGCAGGCCTCGCCACCTCGACCACTTATCGAGCTGGCCGCTCAGCAGGTAGGCGGCGTACCGGAAAGGGCCGCACGGGTTCCCCTCCTCGTCGTAACCGGGGAAGTAGTGGGCGGCCAGCGCCAGCGCACAGCAGATGGCAGCATCGTTCTTCGATAGCTTCGTCAGGCCCACTGGACACCTGCCTCCTCGCAGATCTTCGCGCCGAGGTCACCCGCGGTCGAGACACTCAAACCGAACTCGCTGCATACGCGGCTCAGCAAGGGGAGGCTGGAGGCCCGGTAGTCGGGAACAGCAAGCCAGTCGGCCCCTCCGGCGTCACCCTTATCCGCCTGGATCTTCTGGGCCAGCAGCAGCGGGTGGCTGTAATCTTTGAGATCGATCCGGAACTGCGTCTTCTCTCCCGCGCCGGCAACCTCGATTTGAAGGTCGTAGGAGTCGAGATCGGGCCACAGGACTGGCGCCAGGCCGCGCGCTTTGAGGGCTTCGTAGAGTGCGACCTCGACCAGACCCGGCACGGTGGTCCAGCGCCACACACCGCGAGTGAGCGCGGCGTGGTCCTTGACCAGTGTCGCCTGCGGCGTCACGCCATGCACTGTGGGGAACAGCACCTTGTCGTTGCCCGACCGTGCGACGGGCGCCGATGCGGCGGGGACCAGCTTCGGCGCGCCACCGTCGGCCGGGATTTTGAAGTGGTACTTGGCTCCGAAGTCGCGGTGCGGTCGGTGGAAGCACTGGACGCTTCCGGACCGACCGCCGCGGGTCTGCTGAAGAGTCACCCGCATGGGCCATTCGCATACCGGACAGGCGAACCACCAACGGTCGAAGACCGCAGCGTGCGGAATGTCGGTGTAGAACTGCCGAACGCTACTGGGCAGCGGCAGCTTACGGAGCTTGCTGACCGGCCCGGCCGGATGGTCAATGAGTGCTTTGCGGCCCTCCACATATACGGTCTGGTCCATGGCCTTTTTCAGGCCAGCGTAGGCCCGTTCCTGGTCCATCTCCGCTTCGAGATCATCTCCGTTTGCTGAGCGGCCACCGCGAGTCAGCCGAGACAAGGTCCTCAGCACCAGCCGCTGCTCGGCCTCCAGGTCGTATAGGTCGTCGTCGAACTGCCCGTCTCCAGTGATCAGACGAACGCCTTGCATCTCCTCCGCTGGCACTTCCCCAGGCAGCAGAAGATCGAGGTCTCCGGTGAGCAGTTCACGGAATTCAGCGAAGGTCAATGGGTGAGAGGGGCCGCGGGCCGCCATGATCCGGCCGTGGGATTCCATCAAGGTGCGTAGTCGATGCTCTGGGGGCGCCTCGGCGTCAGTGAGGGCCTGCGCTGCCAAGGCAGCGGCCGCCATCACCGTATGCCGGACCTCGGGAGCATCCAGGAGTGAGCTTGGGTCGTTCACACCGGGCATGCTAACCAGTGGGTGTGACAGTTTGAGATTGCGCTCTAACGCTCAGAGATCGGCAGCAGCCGCGGCACGAGTCCTTTCGTCCACCTCGAACTGCGGATATAGGTCCCGATATGCATCGAGATAATCAACGATGTGCTGTCGGCCAGCTTCAGTGAGATGCCAGCGGTATTCCTTGACGAACGTGCCCTGGGCGTCCTCGACGCGAATCGGCTCGGCGTCGATATAGCCGCGACTGGCCGCCCTGTTCGGCCGGAACCCTGTCCCCAGGTAGAACCTGGCCTTCCCCCACAATCCGGCTTCCGGCAACCCATCGGGCTCGGCTGAGGCGACCTTCAACAGGTTCTCCCACAACCACGCGGATAACAGATGCGCCGGGGTCCGAACCGGCGCTTGGGCGCCTAGTCCTGCCCGCACACATGCCCTACCTACCCGAGTCAATTCCACCAGCACGCGATTGACCGACCCCAGAGGGAACACTTCCACCTGATCCTCGGTCAGCGTGATCAGTCCGTGGCGTTTCAGCACAGCCAGGCTCGAGCCTGCACCTGGATCGAGCAGCCCCTGTTCCTTGAGCCGCAGCTGGATGTCGGTGTAGCCGGTGAAAGCAGGATCGGCTTTGATGGTGAATGGCAGCTTACGCCAGACGCCGGCCGGTCCGGGATCACGCCCAGCCGCGTGCTCAGCGCGCGCGTGGGCCTCGGCTTCTTGGTCCTGATGGAAGCAGGCCACCAGATAGGCCTGCTGCCGCTCGTTCAACGCCCGCCAGTCACGCAGCCCCTTTTCCGATGAAGCTACCGCCGTCTCGTCTTTCGCCCTCTTGACTGGTACCGCGTGAAACAGGTGCGCCTGCTGCGGAAAAGCCCGCAACCACGCCTGCCGAACAGCAGACGTCGACGTACCGTATATCTCAGCGAAACCTGTAACGACCTGTTCGAGGGATGCCCGGTCAGTCCACGCATGGACAACGATGCCGGACTCGACCGCCTGCAGCTTCCAGACCGTCACCTCTGGCACCCGTTTCATCAGCGCCCTGGCGGCGTCCCCACGATTCAGCCCAGCAAACCGACGCAAGTCCGTAAGGGTCTCCTCCTCGCGGGGAACACCTGTCAACGCTTGCGCCGAAGTCCCGAGTACCTCAGCCAGTCTCTTCAACCGCGCCGGTGAGGGTGAGTGCCTGCCCTGCTCGTAGTAGATGATCTGCCGCGCCGAGACCCCCACTGCAGCCGCCAAACCCGACACCGTCAGCCTGGCGTTCACCCTGAGCAGGGACAACACGCCAGGCGCGAAGGGCTCAGGCTGACGAGACATGTGGCCATTATAAACTTCACTCCACCGAAGGCCACACACCATCGATCATTTGTTCGATTCCCTCGTGAATACCTTCTGAAACAAGCCGCTAGCAGCTCATTGAAGTCGCCCAAACGACTCGAAGCTGATGTCGCGCCCGGGCCGTGTCGCCAACAACGGCAACATCTATCTCGGGCGGGCCATAGCCCGGCTACCGGTAAACGCAAAACGTTAGAGCTCGTTGCCTTGCGTAACTGACATGTCGGACCGAAGGGATGTAAGTGCTCTTTGCGTGTTTTGTGCACTTCATCCTTCCGCGTGTCGGACAAAGCGTGAGCGTTCGACCGCATAGACGTTCTACGATGTTGCGCCTGGGGTTCGAGTGGCTGTCGCCGAGATTAACGGTGATCGCGAAACCTCTCCCTCTCCCTCTTCCGCGATCGGAGTTCACAGCGCGTGTTGCTTACCGACTTCTCCGTCAGAGGGTTTCGCTCCCTGCTGCGACTAGACGGCATCCCCGTCAGCAAGCCGACGATCCTGGCAGGCCCCAACGACGGCGGAAAGAGCGCGATCCTCGCGGCCTTGAGCTACCTGCTCGGCCGATGGCCCCTGGAGGATGACGACCGCACCTACCTGTTGTCGTCTGATTCGCTGTCGCGCTGCGAGGAGACCGAGGTCGAAGGCGTGTTCACGCTCGACGAGTGGGAGCAGCAGACATTTGGTCTCAAGGCCACCGTACGACTGCGACGCTCGGCGGGCGCTGACCTTATCTCACGCCTGGAGTGCTGGCTGCCGGTTCCGCAAGACGAGCGCCTGCGCGACCTGTCCTCGTACAAGGTGCCGGAACTCAAGGAACTGGCCAAGGAGTTCGGTCTGCCCGCGTCCGGCACCAGGGCGAAGATCGAGCAGTCCCTGCGTGAGTACGCGGCGCTCCACTCCGGGCCTGAAGGATGGGTGCAGGCTCCTCCAGGACTGGAAACCCGCATGCCTACCGTGCTGGCTTTCGGTGGACGATCTTCTGAGCCCAACGAGGCGGTGCGCTCGGTATTGCAGAGCTGCTTCCAGACGCACCTGGCCGATGAAAACCTGCAGGGGCGCCTGCGCGAGATACAGGCACAGGTGAAGGAGAATCTGCAGGCGGACGCCAAGTCGTTGTGCGAGCACATCCTGAGCCGTTGCCCTGACCTCAAAGAGGTGTTCGTCGAGCCCGAGGTCTCCTTCACGCAAGGATTGAAAGCCGCTCCGCTGCGTATTGCCCGCGCTTCGGGAGAGCATGTGGGCTTGGAGCGCTCCGGGCAGGGCAGCACCCGAAGGATCTCGCTGGCGATCTGGGAATGGACGAGCGAGTTTCTCCAGGCTGAGGAGGAAGTCGCTGCCGAGGTCACGGACACGACGGAGGAGCCTGTTCCCTCGCGACCTCAGATGATCATTGTTTACGATGAGCCTGACACACACCTCGACTACGGGTATCAGCGCAAGATCATGCAGCTGATCAGGGAGCAGAGCGCGCTACCTCACGTGGGCGTCATAGTGGCCACGCACTCCATGAACCTTATCGACGGTGTCGACATCGCCGACGTGGTCAACCTCAAGCTGGACGACGCAGGCCGGACCGTCATGGAACGGCTTGGCATCGACGAGCACGGCGCCATCGACCGGCACCTGCGCCATTTGGCGGCGTCGCTGGGGCTGCGTAACTCGGTACTGCTGCACGAGCGCGTCTTCCTCGCCGTCGAAGGCTCCTCGGAGCAGCAGGCTATTCCGGTGCTGTTTCGCCTGTCGGAGGGGATCTCCCTACAAGCGGCCGGCATCGCCTTGTGGGCGTGCAGCAACAACGAGGGTGCCCTGCACCTGGCCAGCTACCTGGTCGAGCATCAGCGATCGGTCATGCTCATGATCGACGCCGACAGCAGGAATCTGTCGATCTTCAAATCAGAGCGGCTACGAAAGCGTTTCGGGCAAGCCCACGACGACATCGTTAAGCTCCTCGGTGAGCCCCAGCAGCTGAACGAGTTCGAAGAACTCTTCGGCGATGAAATGTGGGCCGAAGTCGCCAACACCATTTGGCCCAAGATATCAGGCCAGTGGCATGCCGAAGATTTCAAAACCCTTCGTGGGAACGGCAAATTCAGCAAGGATGTTCAAGAACTGCTGCGGCGGGAAAGCGAGATGGCCCCCGGCGGCAAGCCAGAAATGATGTACCTCCTGGCCTCATCGCTCACCAGTCCCGAGCAGGTGCCTACCCAGCTCAGAGAAGTATTCACAGAGCTCAGGCGACAAGCGGGGTAGCACGGGCACCGGGATCCGCACGCCGGTTTCGGCGTGCTCTCATGCGCTCCTTGCGCTGATCGGATGTGGGTTCCGCCCAGCGGTGCCAGCCGACAGGCGGCTTCCACCGCTGGGCGTGCTCGCGCTCCTCAACGCCACACCAGCGGCAGCCGTTGGGCGAAGGCAAGGACTGACGATCGAAGTCTGGAACGTCGTGGGACATCGCACCTCCCCTTCTCAACCAGATTATTCCTGGTCCTACTGACATTTCCCTGGCTTAGCCGCTGCATGCAGGAGAGGGCGAAGTGCTACAGCCCGACGCCGCGTAGGGGTTGTCGTTCCATTTGTCGACTTGGCGGAGGTAGTCAGCGATGACGAGTGAGCCGTCGATCCAGCGGGCGTGGGCGGTGATTCCGGACGTGGAAGTGCCTGCTCTTGCGGCGGAGGTGGCGCCGCCTGTTCGGAGGCCGTGGGCAGCGTAGGTGTCGAGGTGGTCGAGGCTGGCCAGCGTGGCGGCGCTGTTGACGATGAGGTTGATGCGCGGCGGGCTGGGGCGTCGCCCGATGCCCTGCCCTGCGTTGAGACCGGTTCTGCTTCAGCCGGAGCGTTTCCGGCAGCTACCACGCTTGCCACACGGGTAAACCCCACTTTTCCAGGGCCCTAAGCTCGCTCCGATGCGGTGGCACCACAGATTGCCATGAGTACGTGAAGAAAGATGCGTTTACCCGTTGGGGGAAGCGCCGCGCAGAGTGAACAACTCCTTGATTGGGACGTTAAGGGCGTCGGCGATCTGGAAGACGCTGTCCAGTCGAGGGCTGTACATGCCGTTCTCGATGCGGTTGATGGTTTTGCGGTCGACTTCGGCGAGTTCTCCGAGTCTTTCCTGGCTGAGTCCTTGACCTTCCCGTACGTCGCGCAGTCGCAGACCGAACTGTCTACGCAGCTCAGCGAGGCGTGGCGGGATCGGGGCGGACACCTACCCAAGGTGGCGTGCATGATCCTCCAAGGTCTGTACCAAGTTTGGTACATATAACGGAGGGTGATCAGCGTCTACTCCTGAGAAGCCGAGAAGCTGGCGGCGACCCCTTTGCTCACCTCGGCAAACCTGAAGAGGCAACGATGATCACAACGGAGTCGCGTCGTCCCGTACGCACGATCGCCCTGCCGCGCCGCAACCACCACGGTGGCCACTCCCCCACCTGGCTGCTGGTCCAAGCCGCCCAACTGTCCTGGGAGATCAACTCCATCCTGTCCCTCATCCACGGCGCGCGTCTCAACCTCACCGAAGAACTGTCTATCCAGTACGAGGCGACCCAGGCGCTGATCAACGCCGCGCACGCCGGCGTCATCGTCGAATCTCGCCTCCCGCTGGCTCCCTCTTGGAGCAGCGGAGTGCCGCGCCCGCGCTCGGTGTTCGCCCAAGCCCGCGAGGCCGGTAGCGATCCGCAGGCGGTCATCCCGGAGATGTACGCCCCCGCCAAACCCGACATCCCCGCCGAACACCTGCAGGCACTGAGCGAGGCCTCCCGCCCCGACCTCTTCCCGCACGCCCAGTGCTCCGGCGTCAACCTCAAAGGCGCGCGCTGCGCCAAGCGCATCTTCACCGGCATCGGCGCCGAGCACTGCCACGTGCATCTGACCACCACCGAACAACAGCGTCGCGAACAGCTGCGCGCGGCCCGTGACAAGGTCCGCCAGGCCGAAGAAGACGCGATCGAGTGCCAGCGGGTGACTTTGGCCCACGACTGGATCGACCGCTACGGCCGGCGCCCCCACCGGGTGGAGCTGCCCACGCTGCCTTCGCGTCCGCACCAGATCACCATCACCCACCCTGATGTTTCGCGGCCGACAGATACGCCTCATGTGGTCATCGGGGTGTACGAGACCGGCTGGCTGACGATCTGCCCTCGCGCCGGTGAGATCATCAGAGCTTTCCTCGACGCCTCATACGCTTCGCCGCAGGAGATCGCTGCACACGCCGCAGCCCAGACCCCTGGACGATGGACCAATGGTGAGCAGTGGTTGACCTCCAGTGTCTGGGACGGTATTCAGCCCCCCTTGGACTACATACCGGCCGTCGGCGAGGTGCCCGAGCTGGATGAGTACCCCGGCATCCACACGTTGCGTCTGCAAATGATCGGCGATGAACGCAGTTGGGCCCGCTGGGACGGTGGGTTCTCCGCCCTGGTTCAGGCGTGCGGCTACTCAGAGGTGAACACCATGGCGGATCTCCTGGCGTTCTGGCAGCACGTGGGCATCTTGGCTCAGACCCAGAGCGCGAACACCAGCCCGTGCACCGAGCCTCAGCTGATGATCGGGACAACGGTGCGCTCACCCTGGCGGGTCCTGCACGCGGCGGGGCTCCCCGAGGTTCCGGACGCGCTGCTACGAGCGGTGCGCTTCCTGACCGAATTGGCCACCCCGTGGGATCGTGAGATTTCTCCGGGCGAAGTCCTCGACCTGACCCGTATCGCCATATAAAGCGAACTATGGGCATGGAAGTTTCTCCGATTAATCAAATAGTACTTAAATATAATCACGCCCGATAAACAGTATATGGGTAATTATTCACAAACGTGAAGTGCTCCAGACTGCTATGCATTAGCCGTCGGCCAACCCGTCTGTACATGGATTACTCGTTACAACATCTGAAACACGCACCTCGCCCTGGGATGCTTTAGCCCATCACACGCGAACAGCAGTTCGATAAAGCGCTGCTCGCTACATAACAGTCGGCGTCTGCGCTTCGGAGTGTCCCCGTTGTGAGATTGCCCCAGGGAACAAGCCGACGGCGACACCGCATCATGCCTTGAGCCAGCTGCAAACCCAGCCGTCAGGCTTTGCGGCCAGGATGTTGTGGATCTGTCTTCACTAGCGTTCCATTGCCCCTTAGAGTTCATCGCACAGGCAAAGTGTGACCATTCGCAGTCAGCGGCTTTGCAAGCCTGACGTGGTGGCGGACGCCGGATCGGAGGCGGGTATGGCATCGCTGTTGGAACGTTTGGCCGCGGATGAGGCCGCGACCCGACAGCGGCTCACCGATTTGCGGGAGCAGGTGACAGCCTTAGAAGAGCGGCTCTCCGAGCTGCTTATCGCTCAGAAGGTAGTCGCGCCGCTGCTGACGCAAGGGTCGGCTGCAGAGGGTGCAGCACAGGATCAATCTGATCAAGAGAAACCGTCTACCCCGCCTGAGGCAGACGCAGAGCCAGCCGGACCGCTAGCTGATGCACTGCTGGAGTTACCTGAGGTCGACAGGCGAGTGGTGTTGGCGATGGCTAGCGCGGGTCGGCCGTTGCGAGCCAGAGAGGTCGCGCAGGCGCTGGGTGAACCGGACGTCCGTGGTCGAGTAGAGACCACACGTGCGAGGCTCAAGCGACTGGTGACCGCAGGCTGGCTGGCCGAAACCGAGCCAGGGCTGTTTTCGATCGTTACTGAAGTCAACGGGCACACCATGAAGGGAGCCGCCGACACCGACAAAGGCTGAAATAGCCGGGGCAAGAGGTGGCAAGCAGGAAGTGCCGACTGCGTCCGGGCTTAAATAAGGGTGGTGCCGCCGAGTTGCACCTCGGCGGCACCGGTTGCGTGAGTGCCCCCATAGGTAAACAGAGGTGGCTCCGCGTTTCCGAGCGTAATGCAGCGCGCGTTCGTTCGGGGCCGTCGAGCCGTAATTCGCTCTGCCCTCCCGCGATCTGATGATCGCGGGAGGGCAAGGACGAGGAAGGAACGGCAGTGCCCCCGACACGCCAAGCAGGACCGCGACCATCAAACGGAACCGTCACCGTTCGGTCCGGGCCACAACGACTTCCCTACAGCACGCCCGAGGCGAGCGACGGTGGCTACGTCCGGCCAACTGCGCCCGGCCAGCAGGTCAGCGATGGCTTGTCGATTGACCTCGGAAGTGGTGGCGAGCCGGCGCAGGCTCAGATGCTGGGCGTCGATGGCAACGGCCAGGTGACGGGCGATGTGTTGAACGGTCTCGGCGGCGACGTGCCCGGACAGGTCCGCGTTGGGCCAGGCGTCCGGATCATCGGCCAGTTCCCGTGGCGCCCGGGCACGAGCTTGCCCTCCGACCATCGCGAAGTTCTCCTATCGGTCGATACCTTCAGAACCCAAGACGGCTGCTTGTCCAGCCGGTATGAGTGGTGCATGAAGCTCAGTCCCGCCGCTTCGGCCAAGATCACCGCTTATCGACCGAGACAAGCCCCGCCAGAGTGGGAGCAGGTAGCCGACCGGGTGCGAATGCTGGTGGCAGCCAGTGCTCACATGAGCCCCTACAACGTTGACCGGCTGCTGCACGTCACTGCCCGGCTGGCGATCTGGTGTCACCGCCAGGGCATGGGACATGATCCGGAGGTCTGGCTGCGGCACGAGACGATCGACGCGTTCGTCCTGGCCGGCTGCACAGATCTGGCTCCGCGCTCGGCCCAGACCTACCGAGCCTGGCTGCGTCGAATGCGCGCGACCCTGGCTTGGATCGAGCGTGGTGAACGCGTCCCGCCAGCGCTGAAAGCGCCTGCTGATCGTTCGGCTCCTTATAGTCCGACACACTTGGCCCGGTTGCGCTCGTGGGCGGAGAACCTGACCGGGCAGGCACGCAGTGACGCCTTGGCATTGATGGGGCTCGCCGCAGGGTGCGGCTTGGCTCCGGGTGAACTGGCGGCAATCCGCGGCGAGCATGTCCGCCCCATCGGTTCCGGCGCGGTCGTGGTCGACGCGTCGCACCTGGGCCGGTTGATCGTCGCACGAGCCACGTGGGAGCAGCATCTGGCCGAGGCCGCCGCCCTGGCAGGTGACCGGTATCTGTTTCGGCCCCGGCGTACCACTACTTACGCCAAGAACCTCATCAACTCGTGGAGCACCCGTCACAGACCGACCAGCGGCCTGCCGACACTGTCTGTCCGCAGGCTTCGCGCCAGCTGGATCGTGGAACTGCTCAGTGATCGCATCGATCCGGCCGTAGTAGCCGCCGCAGCCGGCCTCACCTCGCCCGCGCTGGCCCGCTATCAGCATTTCGTACCTCCCCTAGATGAGGAGACCGCTACCGCGCTGTTGCGCGGCCGCCCGTAATGACCGCTCGGTCCTTTCGACGGCGCACCGCGCGGGTGGTCGAGTGCCGTCCGCGCCCGCTCACCGACACACCGCTGCAGGTACTGGACGCCGCTGTCGGCCAAATGAGCCACCTGCTGGACCACAGCGGCGTCGTTGCCCTGATCGAGGCCGAGCTGGCTGGACGACCTGGCCCGCGAGGACTGCCAATCCGCACCGTGCTGCTCGGGCTGCTGCTGTCCATCCACTACATCGGCAAGGCCACCCTCTGTGACGCTTGGCGGCTGGTCACTTTCAGCCTCACTCCTGCGGCTCAAGCCCGTTTGGGCCTGGAAGCGATCAATCCTGACGACCCATACGAGCGGCTCGCGAGTTCCCGACGCTTTTACCGAGCCTTCGACCGGATCACCAGCACGCTGGACCCCGCCCGCACCGATCGGCGCACCCGCTTGCCCCGGCACAAGGCCATCCAGCACGCCGTTGCTTGGGAGGACGATGATCCTGAGCACCGGCGTCTGCGTGACCTGCTGCAAACCATCGTTACGAACCTGATCCTCGCCCCCGTGGTCCAAGACAAAGGTCGCCGCTACTTCAAGTACTACCAAGGTCACGTCGGCATCGACGCCACCGCCATGCCTACCTGGGCCAAACCACCTCGTGCCAACAGAGGTCTGGCCTCGACCGAGATCACCGCAGGCTGGCACCACAGCGCCGGCAATGACCGGCCCACCTTCGGCTACAGCGCCACCCTCGCTACCGCCACCCGAACCCGCACCACCCTGGGCACCTACCCGCAACTCGTGCTTGGCCTGGTCATCGACACCCCGCACAAACGCGTCGGCCAAAACGCGATCACCACTTTGCATGGCTTCGCGCCACTCGGCCTGCCCGTCGGCGCCCTCGCCGTCGACCGCGCCTACACCGACCAGGCCACCGAGCACTTCGCTCGCCCAGCCCGCGCCCTCGGATATCACCTGGTACTCGACTACAAACAAGACCAGCGCGGTCTGCAGGGCAGCGCACACGGCGCCCTGCTCATCGACGGGAACCTCGCCTGCCCGCTGATGCCCATACCGCTGATCCACGCCACCGAAGGCCTGGACGACAAGACCGTCCGCACTCCACCCGAGCAACTGAACGAGCTGATCGCAGCGCGCGAGCCCTACTGGCTCAAGCTCAAACAGAGCGCCGACGCCCAAGGACGCATACGACTGCAATGCCCGGCCGCAGGCCCTTCCCCCTCGGTGACCTGCCCGCGCCTCAACCGCACCCGCCCTACCCCGCCCGCCTCTCCCGCGGCGGTGGATCTGACCAACGCCCGCCAGCGCGCCGCCCACCTGGCCGCCAAACCCACGATCCAACTGCCCGACAACGAGAGAAAACGACTCCTTCCCCTGACGGAGCTGCCACGCATCTGCCAGAAGTCGACCATCACGCTGCGCCCCGACGACCTCGGCATCAAAGACAAGCTCCGCCAGGACCGGCGCTACCTCACCCCCGCCTGGCAGGACGCCTACAAGAGCATCCGAGCCAACACCGAAGGCGTCAACGGCAGGATCAAGGGCCACCACATCGATATCGGCGACCCGATGAACCGGCTCGCGCACGGCCGCGTGGCCCAAACGCTGCTGACCGCGCTCATGGTCTGCCTGGCCAACCAGCACATCCTGCTCAGCTGGCGGCAAACCCACGACCACACCGAGCAGCCCGCGCCTCAGGACACGCCCACGCCTGACGAGCACGACCCCGCCCCGCCCAAGGCAGACAGCAGACCACCACCACGCGAGTGATCCGCCCCGCCACCAACCGCACCACATCACGACGACCGCTGGGTTTCGCACGCCCACCGGCCGGTCCCACACGCGCTCACAGCGATCCACAACCACCAGCGCCCTCCGCCAGGGCCACCGCACGAGCCGAAATCAGCCCACCCAGCGGCCACAGAGCCTCGGAAACGAGGAAATCCCGCCCGATCAAGCGATCGGACGGGATCTCGTCAACCGTTCCTGAGCTAACTCAAGAACAGCTCGTGGTGGAGATGAGGGGATTCGAACCCCTGACCCCTTCGATGCGAACGAAGTGCGCTACCGGACTGCGCTACATCCCCAAGACGCCCCCTAGGTTAGCAAACTTCCGGAGCCGCTCGTGCCATCCAAGAACGTTTGGGCGAAGCCGCGCCGGGAGGGGAGAAGACCGCGGGCGGGGCGTGAACAGGAGCGGGACGGGGTGGCCCGGGACGGCCCCGAGGGGCAACCGGCGGGCCGCCGTCGGACGCTCCTACGGGTGTCAGTCGCCGACCGCGCGGCGGGGTGGGGCGGCGTACTGGTCGAAGAGCTCGTCACGGTGCACGGACAGGTCGATGACCTGCGCCGCCGGACGCCGGGTCCGCTCCTCGGCCCTGCGGCGGGCGCGTCGCAGGCGCTCGGCGCGCGCCTGGGCGACGACCCTGCGGCGCTCGGTGTCGACACGGACGGAGGTCCGCAGGATCGCCAGGTAGAGACCCAGCAGAACCACCGAGGGCGTCACACCCCACCAGGGGATCGCCTGGAGGGCGGCCGTCACCGCGGAGGTGAGGAGGAGCAGAACGCACCACAGGGTCAGCCGGCGGCGCTTGGCCATCCGCAGCGCACGCCGGCGTCCCGCACCGGGACGACGCCCGGCCGAAGCCCGTCTCGGCCGGATCTCGGCCGCGCCGTCGGTGTCGGCCTCGGCCCCGGCGCCGGAGGGCAGCCGGGCGGAGACCCGGGGGGGCGGAGGGGCCGGGGACGGCAGCACGGAGGGTGACGAGGCCGCAGGCGACGCCCCGCCGGACGAGGAGGCGCGCGAGGGGGACGAGCCTGGCACGGGGACGGGCATCTCCTCTCCCGGCCCGTGCTCCACCGTTCGCTCGTCCGCGGCGTACGGCTCGGCACCCTCGTAAAACTCGACGGCGGTGCCCCTGTCACGGCGCAACCACATGGGAACGAGCACGCACAGCCACATGAGGACAATGGCCAGGTACAGAAGAACACTGCTCACGGCCACCTCCGGGCAGCATGGAAACGCCTGGGGTCTCTTGGCGTCTTCCATGTGCTCACGTCACGCACAGTAAGGCCGCGTGTCACTATTTGACGAGTATTCAATGCGGTGTGTCGCGAGATCCTCAAACCTCTTCATGGGGAGGGCCACCATGGGCGGCCCCCTCGCGAGCCCTCCGCCACCGCACCAGCAAACCCCTCGGTGCGTCTTCGACCGTGAGCGCGTAACAAATGTGGTCGCGCCAAGCACCGTCGATGTGCAGATGCCGCCGTCGGATGCCTTCTTCCCGAAAGCCAAGCTTTTCAACCACCCGGCGACTCGCGTGATTTTCCGGGCGAATATTCGCCTCGACGCGGTGGAGGCCGGTGGTGAAGAAGCAGTGGTCGACCGCCATGGCCACGGCAGTGGGGATGATGCCCCGGCCGGCCAGGGCACCGTCCACCCAGTAGCCAACCTGGGCCGACCTGGCCGAGCCCCAGACGATGGCGCCGATGGTGAGCTGTCCGGCGAAGGCGCCCTCGTAGGTGACGACCCAGGGCAGGGCGAGCCCCTGCCTGGCCTCGCGGCGCAGCGTGCCGGTCATCGAGACGTAGGGGCCGAGGCCGGTCCGAAACAGCGGAGTCTCGGGATTGCTCGGCTCCCAGGGACGCAGCCAGGCGGCGTTGCGCAGCCGCGTCTCACGCCAGACGCGCACATCCCGAAGGCGTAGCGGCCGAAGCCCCACCGGGCCTTCCGTCAGGGTCACCGGCCAGCCACGAAGTCGATCCACGGTTTCCATCATCCCCCCAAGGCGCGGCGGGGTGCCACGGCGGACCGGGGCCGGCCGGCGGGGCCGATCGGTGGAGGGGGCGGCGGGGTGGTCAGCGGGGGTGGTCTCCGCCGCGGATCTGGTCCACCGCGTGCCGCAGGACGGGTGCCAGGACGGCCATCCCGTCGCGGACCCCGCCCGAGGAGCCCGGAAGGTTGACGATCAGCGTGCGCGCGGCCTGCCCGGCCAGGCCGCGGGACAGGACCGAGGTGGGAACCCTGTCGCGGTTCGCCTGGCGGATGGCCTCGGCGATGCCGGGGATCTCCCTGTCGAGCACCCGCGCGGTCATCTCCGGGGTGAGGTCGGCGGGGGTCAGGCCGGTGCCGCCGGTGGTGACGATCACGTCGTAGCCCTCGGCGACGCCGGACCGCAGCGCGGCCTCGACCGGCTCACCGTCGGGGACCACCCTCGGGCCGTCCACGTCGCACCCGGCCTCCACGAGAAGCTCGGCGAGCAACTTACCGGACTTATCCTCATATATCCCGGCGGAGGCCCGAAGGGACGCCGTGATCACCAGAGCTCTCATCCCGCCATCCTCCCAAGCCCGGCCGCCCGCCCTACGGCCTCCTCCAGACCCCGGTCCTGCCGCCGGTCTTCTCCTCCACCCGGACGCCCGTGACGACCGCCGCCGGGTCCACCGCCTTCACCATGTCGACCAGCGCGAGCGCCGCGACCGAGACGGCGGTCAGCGCCTCCATCTCCACCCCGGTCCGGTCGGCGGTCTTGACCCTGGCCGCGATCTCCACCCCGTCGTCGGCCACGGTCAGGTCGACCTTCACACCGTGCAGCGCGATCGGGTGACACAGCGGAATCAGGTCGGGGGTGCGCTTGGCCCCCATGATTCCGGCGATCCGCGCGGTGCCGAGCGCGTCCCCCTTGGGGATCTCCCCCGACCTCAGCAGGGCCACGGCCTCGGCGGACAGCAGCACCTTCCCGGTGGCGCTCGCCGTACGGACGGAGACCTCCTTGGCCGAGACGTCCACCATGCGGGCCGCGCCGGTCTCGTCGATGTGCGTGAATCCACTCATCCCAACCCCATTCTCCAAGGTCACCGGGTCTTCGGGCTCTCGGGGGCCGGCCGCCCCGGCGGCCCGCCTCACAGAGGGATGACCTCCACGACCGCTCCCCGAGGCACCTCGGTGACGTCCTCGGGGATCACCACCAGGGCGTTCGCGGAGGCCAGGGCCGCGAGCTGGTGCGACCCCTGCCGGGACACCGGCGTGACCGAGCCGTCGGCGGCCAGCACCCCGCGCAGGTAGGACCGCTTGCCCCGCGGGGAGCGGAGCGGAACGGCGGCCACGGCCCGCACGGTGGGGGTGGGCCCGGAGGACAGCCCCCTCATCTTCCGCAGCGCGGGCCGGACGAACACCATGAACGACACGAAGGACGACACCGGGTTGCCCGGCAGGGCGAAAACCGGGATCTGGTCCTCGCCCACCACGCCGAAGCCCTGGGGCATGCCCGGCTGCATGGCGACGCGGTCGAAACGGACCGTGCCGAGGGGCGCGAGCGCCTCCTTGACCGGTTCGTAGGCCCCCATCGAGACCCCGCCGCTGGTGATCACGGCGTCGGCCCGCAGAAGCTGCGCGTCGAGCTGGTCCAGGAAGCCGGCGGCGTCGTCGGCCACGATCCCGGCCCGGTATCCCTCACCGCCCGCCTCGTGAACGGCCGCGATGAGGGTGTAGCTGTTGGACTCCCAGATCTGGCCCGGGGCCAGGGGCGTGCCGGGCTCTGCCAGTTCGGCCCCGGTGGAGATCACCACCACGCGGGGGCGGGGCCGTACCGGTACCCGGCGCCTGCCGGCCCCCGCCAGGATGCCGAGCTGCGCGGGGCCGATCGGGGTGCCGGCGGTCAGCACGACGTCGCCGGCGCGAACGTCCTCGCCCGCCTCGCGGATCGCGTTTCCCGGGGAGACCGGGCGTCCGACGACGACCTGGCCGGTGCCCCCGTCGGTCCACTCGACCGGGATCACCGCGTCGGCGCCCGCGGGCACCGGGGCACCGGTCATGATCCGCACCGCCGTACCGGGGGAGACCACGACGGACCCGTCGTCGCCGGCCGCGACGTCGCCGGTCACCGGCAGCGTCACCGGAGCCCGCGCGACGTCCTCGGCCCGTACGGCGTAGCCGTCCATGGCGGCGTTGGCGAACGGCGGCAGCGGGACGGGCGAGGCGACGTCCTCGGCGAGGGTGGTGCCCAGCGCCCGCTCCAGCTCGACCTCCAGGGGGGCCAGCAGGCGCACGGTGTTCAGGATGTCGGCGAGGTGCTCGTCGACCGATCTCACCGGCCCCGGTGTGCCCGGGGTCTCCGGGGTGTTCACAGAGCTCATCGGGACGCCAGGAACTCTCTCAGCCAGGGCAGGAACTCCGGTGCCAGGTCGGAGCGGTCGGCGGCGAACTGGACCACCGTGCGGAGGTAGTCGAGCTTGTTGCCCGTGTCGTAGCGACGGCCGCGGAAGAGCACGCCGTGGACCGGTCCACCCTCCCCGGAACCGCGGCCGGCCAGGGTGCGCAGGGCGTCGGTGAGCTGGATCTCGTTCCCCCTGCCGGGCGGGGTGTTCTCCAGGACCTCGAACACGGCCGGGTCGATCACGTAGCGGCCGATGACCGCCCAGTTGGAGGGGGCCTCGGCCGCCGGGGGCTTCTCCACCAGATCGGTCACCCGCACCACGTCGCCCTCGGCGGTGGGCTCGATGGCGGCGCAGCCGTACAGGGAGACCTGCTCCTTGGGAACCTCCATCAGCGCGACGACGCTGCCGCCGTGGGCGCGGCGGACCTCGATCATGCGCTTGAGCAGTTCGTCACGGGGGTCGATGAGGTCGTCGCCGAGCAGGCAGGCGAACGGGTGGTCGCCCACGTGCTGCCTGGCGCACAGGACGGCGTGCCCCAGGCCGCGCGGCTCGCCCTGCCGCACGTAGTGAAGGGTGGCGAGGTCGGCGGGCTCGCGCACCTGGGAGAGCCGCTCGTCGTCGCCCTTGGCCTCCAGGAGCTCCTCCAGCTCGATGGCCCGATCGAAGTGATCCTCGATCGAGCGCTTACTCCTGCCGGTGACCATGAGCACGTCGAGCAGCCCGGCGGAGACGGCCTCCTCGACGACATACTGGATCGCGGGCTTGTCGACGATGGGCAGCATCTCCTTGGGAGTCGCCTTGGTCGCCGGGAGAAAGCGGGTGCCCAGTCCCGCGGCAGGAACGACGGCTTTGGTCACGAGATCGAAGTCGGCCATATCAAAACCATAGTGGAGGGGTTGTGGACAAGCTGAGGCTGCGGTCGGCTGTCGAGGCCGCGCGGGCCTCGATGCCGGAGGAGGAGCGGCACGCGGCCTCCGTCAGGACGCGGGAGAACCTGCTGGAGCAGCCGTGGGTCCAGATGGCGGGGCTCGTCGCGTGCTACTGGTCCGCCGGGACGGAGCCCGCGACGCACGGGCTCGTCTTCGCGCTGTGGAAGCACGGCGCGACGGTGATCCTGCCCGTGCTGCGCGACGACGACGATCTCGACTGGGCGGTGTACGACGGGCCGGACACCCTCGCGCCCGGCCGTTTCGGAATCATGGAGCCGGTGGACACGCGGCGCGGCGTCGACACCGTCAGGACGGCCTCGCTGGTGATCGTGCCCGCGCTGGCCGTCGACCGGTCCACCGGGATCCGGCTCGGCCGGGGCGGCGGCTCCTACGACCGGGCGCTGGCGAGGGTCGGCCCGAACGTGCCGACCGTCGCGCTCCTGCACGACGGCGAACTGCTGGAGGGGGTTCCCGCCGAGCCTCACGACGTGCCGGTCCGCTACGTGGCGCAGCCGGGCGGGATCACCAGGGTGGTCGCGGGGCGTGTCCAATGAGGTAGTCCAATACGACACAATGGTCCCGGAAGTATAGGGAGGGGGCCAGATGGGATTGGACGTCTGGCTTCTTCTTGGCGCGGGAATCGTCATCGCCGCGATCGTCGCGGTACGGATCGCCCACCGGAGCGGGCTCCCCAGCCTTCTGATCTTCCTGGGGTTCGGCCTGCTCATCGGCGAGTCGGGTCTCGGCCTCCAGTTCGAGAACCCGGTCCTCGCCCAGCAGATCGGTCTGAGCGCCCTGGCGGTCATTCTGGCCGAAGGTGGGCTGACCACCAACTGGCACCATGTGAAACGTTCCATCCCCACGGCACTGGTGCTGGCCACCGTCGGGATCGGGGTCAGCATCGCCGCCGTCGCGGCCCCGGTTCACCTGCTGCTCGGCATGGACTGGCGGACCGCGCTCCTGCTTGGAGCGATCCTGGCCTCCACCGACGCCGCGGCCGTCTTCTCCGTGCTGCGCCGCCTTCCCCTGCCCTCGCGCCTGGCCGGCGTGCTGGAGGCCGAGTCCGGGTTCAACGACGCGCCCACCGTCATCGCGGTGACGCTGCTGAGCGCCTCCACCTCCCCCAGCCTGGGCGGCGCGGTGCTGATGGTCGGCGTCGAGCTGCTCATCGGCGCCGCGGTCGGCCTGGCCGTCGGCCCCATCGGCGTGTACGCGCTGCGCCGCATCGCGCTGCCCGTCTCCGGCCTGTACCCGATCGCGGTGCTCGCCCTGGCGTTCGTCGCCTACGCCGGCGCCGTACTCGTGCACGGCAGCGGCTTCCTGGCCGTCTACCTCGCCTCCCTCGTCATGGGCAACTCCCGCATGCCCCACCGGGCCTCCTCCAGGGGGTTCGCCGAGGGGGTGGCCTGGCTGGCCCAGATCGGCCTGTTCGTCATGCTCGGCATGCTGGCCAGCCCCTCGGAGATGCCCTCGGCGATCATCCCGGGCCTGGTCGCCGGGCTCATCCTGGTCGCGGTGGCCCGGCCGCTGTCGATCGTGCTCTCCGCCTTCCTGGTACGGCTGGCGCGGGTCGACCGGCTCAACTGGCGGGAGCAGGCCTTCCTGTCCTGGGCGGGCCTGCGCGGCGCGGTCCCCATCGTGCTCGCCACCATCCCCTGGGCCGCCAGCTCGGTTCACAACGGCACGGCCAAGCTCGTGTTCAACGAGGTCTTCGTCATCGTCGTCGTCTACACGCTGCTCCAGGGGCCGACCCTGCCCTTCGTGGCGAGGGTGCTCGGCCTGGCCACCCCCGACGAGGCCCGTGACCTGGAGGTGGAGTCGGCCCCCCTGGAGGAGCTCAACGCCGACCTGCTGCAGATCAAGGTTCCGCCGACCTCAAGGCTCCACGGCGTGGAGATCTTCGAGCTGAGACTGCCCGCCGACGCCCAGGTCGCGCTGATCGTCAGGGACGGCCGGACGTTCGTCCCCACGGACTCGACGAGGATCAGGATCGACGACCAGCTGCTGGTGGTGACCAGCGCGACCTGCCGGGAACCCGTCGAGCGCCGGATGAAGGCCATCAGCCGCCGAGGTAAACTCGCCGGCTGGTTCGGCGAACTGGGAACCTGACCACCCGAAATTCCATATGGAATGCGACAGATCCGACTCGCGTTTATGCTTGTCGGCTGCCTATCATTAGCAGTCGCGCCAGGAGAGTGCCAGTCGGCGCGGACACCAGAGGAGGAGCGCGTGCCCACCTACCAGTACGCCTGCAGTGCCTGCGGCAACGAGTTCGACATCGTCCAGAAGTTCTCCGACGATGCGCTCACCGAGTGCCCGGCCTGCTCCGGCGAGCTTCGCAAGGTGTTCTCCGCGGTCGGAATCGTCTTCAAGGGCTCGGGCTTCTACCGCACCGACAGCCGCTCCTCCTCGTCCAGCACCGTCGGCTCGGCCACCTCCTCGGCGTCGGGCTCCACCGAGACGAAGTCCGCCGACTCCGCGCCCTCCGCCTCCCCGTCCACGGAGTCCAAGCCCGCCGCGACGAGCAGCCCGGCCCCCGCGGCCACCTGACCCGGCCTCGCCGTACCCCGCGGCGCGACGGGCGACGACGCCGGCCGCCGAGGCGGCCACGGTCTCAGCCGCGGGGACGATCCGAGGTCGAGCCGAGCATCTCGCGGGGCAGCCTGTCCAGCAGTTCGCGCAGCCCGGGGTGCTCGGCGGGGTTCCAGTCGCGGATCAGCCGCCCCAGCCCCTCACGGGCCTCCGCCACCAGCAGGCCGGCCGCCCGCTCACCGGCCGGGGTGAGTTCGAGCGTCCCTTCCGCGCCGTCCCCCTCCGCCCGGCGGGCCAGCCCTCGCTCGACGAGCAGATCGGCGTACGGCCTCGTCCGGTCGACCGTCACCCCCGCCCGCCTGGCCAGCTCGGCGCTCTCCTGCCGGCCCCTGGTGCCCAGCCGCGCGATCAGCCACACCGAGCCGGGCGGCAGGTCCAGGTGCGCCAGGGCGCCCAGGCGACGGTAGTAGTCCCTGCGCATGTCGGCGTCGGCCAGCCGCCACAGCCCGCGCTCGACCTCGGCGAGCGAGGACCGCTCGGCGGGCACGGCCCCGTAGCACTCTCCCAGATCGGGCGCCTTGGTGGTCTCCCGCAGCGGAAGCTCCGGCAGCAGCCACGCCACGGCGAAGGCGACCAGCACCACCGGCACGCTGTAGAGGAACACCTGCGCGATCGCGTCGGAGTAGGCCGTGATAAACATCGTGGCGGCCTGGGGCGGCAACCTCTTGACGATCTCGGGGTCCGACTGGACCGCCTTCTCCAGGCCGGGCGGGAGCCGTACGGCCCGTGACAGCCCGGCCAGGTCCGCGGTGAGCCGCGAGGTGAAGACCGATCCGGCGATCGCCACGCCGAAGGAGCCCCCGATGGAGCGGAAGAACGTGGCCCCCGAGGTGGCCACCCCGAGTTCCTCGAAGCCGACGGCGTTCTGCACCACGATCACCAGCACCTGCATCACCATGCCGATGCCCACGCCCAGGACGAGCAGGTACGCGCTCAGCTCGGGGGCGGAGATGTCCGGCCGCACCCGGGAGAGCAGGAAAAGGCCGGCCGCCGCCACCGCGGTGCCGGTGATCGGAAAGACCTTGTACCTCCCCGTCCTGGTGATGACCTGCCCGGCGGCGATCGAGGTCAGCAGCATGCCCGCCATCATCGGCAGCAGGTGGATCCCCGACAGCGTGGGCGAGACCCCCTGGACGACCTGGAAGAACAGCGGCATGTACGTGAGCGGCCCGAACATCGCGAACCCCACGGAGAAGCCGATCAGCGACGCCACGTTGAACGCCTTCAGCGCGAACAGGTGCGGCGGCAGCACCGGTTCGGCGGCCCGCCGCCCGGCCCACCACCAGAGCGCCAGCAGCACGGACGCGGCCAGCACCAGCCCGATGATCACCGGGTCTCCCCAGGAGTAGGCGGTCCCACCCCAGGTGGTGATGAGCACCAGGCACGCGGCGGCGGTGCCGAGGAGGACGATGCCGGGATAGTCGATGACGTGACGCCCGCGATCCGCGACGGACGGCAGCGCGGAGGAGATCACGGCCAGCGCGAGGATTCCGAGCGGGAGGTTGACGTAGAAGACCCAGTGCCACGACAGGTGGTCCACGAAAAGCCCGCCGAGCAGCGGCCCGGCCACGCTGGCCACGGCGAACACCGCGCCGAAGAACCCCTGGTACCTCCCCCGCTCACGGATCGGCACGACGTCACCGACGATCGCCTGGGCCAGCACCATGAGTCCCCCGCCGCCGAACCCCTGCAGGGCGCGGAAGAGGATCAGCTCCCCCATGTTCCGTGACAGGCCGCAGAGGGCCGAGCCGGCCAGGAAGATGACGATCGCGCCCTGGAAGAGCCGCTTCCTGCCGTACTGGTCGCCGAGCTTGCCCCACAGCGGCGTGGAGACCGTCGAGGCGAGCATGTAGGCGGTGACCACCCAGGAGAGCTGCCGCAGTCCGCCCAGGTCGCCGACGATCGTCGGCAGCGCGGTCGAGACGATCGTCTGGTCGAGGGCGGCGAGGAGCATGCCCAGCATGAGCGCGCCGATGATGAGGCCCGGTCCGCGCCCCCGCCGGGCCTCCCGAACGTTCCCACCGGCCGCCGACCGAGGCTCATGGGCACCCATATCGACCCCCCGACCGATATACGGCAGAGCATACCCAGCGTGATCAGATCACCACACATCAGGCGGCTTCCGTCGCCGCGTTCCCTTATCCACAGGACCCGAGAATGCCTCGGCGATATCCACAGGATGACGATCGCGGCTCCTCGGCCACCCGTCAGGGCGGCTAACCTCTGCGCCATGGTCACTAACGCGGACATCGGGGTCATCGGCGGCTCAGGCCTTTACTCTCTGCTCGACGACGCGGCAGAGGTGGAGATCACCACACCGTACGGCCCGCCCAGCGACGCCGTCACCGTCGGACGGATCGGATCACGATCGGTGGCCTTCCTCCCCCGCCACGGCCGTGACCACCGCTTTCCTCCTCATCTCATCCCCTATCGCGCCAATCTGTGGGCCCTGCGATCCCTGGGCGTCCGCCAGATCCTCGCTCCCAGCGCGGTCGGCTCCCTGCGTCCCGAGCTCGGCCCCGGCGCCCTGGTCGTGCCCGACCAGCTCGTCGACCGCACCTCCGGCCGCCCCCAGAGCTACTACGACGCCGGCGGTGTCGTGCACGTCGCCTTCGCCGACCCCTACTGCCCCGCCGGCCGCGCGACGGCCGTCTCCACCGCCCGCTCCGCCGGGTGGGACGTCACCGAAGACGGCACCCTGGTCGTCATCGAGGGGCCTCGCTTCTCCACCCGCGCCGAGTCGCGCTGGTTCACCTCCAACGGCTGGACGATCGTCGGCATGACCGGTTTCCCCGAGTCCGTCCTCGCCCGCGAGCTCGCCCTCTGTTACACCACGCTGTCCCTGGTCACCGACCACGACGCCGGTGTCGAGGCCGGTGAGGGGGTCACCCACGAGGAGGTTCTCGCCTTCTTCGCCGCCAACGTCACCCGCATGCGCTCCCTCATCGCCGATGTCGTCACCGCCCTTCCCGAAGAGCGGGCCTGCCCCTGCTCCCACGCCCTGGACGGCCTCCGCCTTCCCTTCGAGCTTCCCGGCTGACCCCTCCTCCGTCTCCTCTCTCCCTTGCCCCGGTGAGCCCTGGAGCAGGCGTCTTGCCCCCGGTGAGCCCCTTGAAGCAGGCATCCGAAGACCTGTCCCCCGGCAGGTCCGCCGGCGCCGTGCCCACGTGGCGGGCCGACGCGCCCCTCTCCCTCCGATCTCTCCTCTCTCCTGTCTCTCCTCTCCTCTGGAGCGGTCATGCCCGTCCCTCTCCCCGAGCCGGTGATGCGCGCGCTCCACCGCCTCGCCGGCCGTCGTCATCGTCTGTCAGGGCGTCGCCACCGCCTCGCCGCCGCCGTCACCGCCGCCCTGGCGACGCTCTGCGCCATGATCGGACTGCGCCCCGTCACCGCGTCGGTGACCGTCCTGGCGGCGGCCAAAGACCTTCCCGGCGGCGCGTTGAACGCCACCGACCTGAAACCCGTCCTCCTGCACCCCGACACGGTCCCCGACGGAGCTCTGACACCCGGCACACCGGTCGCCGGGAAGATTCTGACCGGTCCCGTGCGGCGGGGAGAGCCCCTGACGGACGTCCGCCTGCTCGGCCCCGGCCTGCTGTCCGCCCACGGCCGGGGCGCGGTCGCCACCCCCGTCCGGGTCGCCGACGCGCAGACCGCGCGGCTGCTGTCACCCGGCGACGTCGTGAGCGTGCTCGCCGCCACCTCGCGCTGGGACGGCTCCGCCCCGGCCCGGAGCGTCGCCGAGGACGTCACGGTCCTCGCCGTCCCGGGCGGCGAGCCGGACCGAGGCGCTCTCGTCGTGCTGGCGACCACCTCGGCGCAGGCGGTCGATCTGGCCTCGGCGCAGGCCGGAGGCCATCTGTCGATTACCATCGGCTCGCGTGCGGGACACTTTCCTTCCCCTTGACGGAACGAATACCCGCGCGACGCCGTACGCCAACGGCGAGTAAGCACGTGAACAAGGAGTGACCATGCTCAACGGATTCAAGAAGTTCCTGCTGCGCGGCAACGTGGTGGAACTCGCCGTCGCCGTCGTGATCGGCGCCGCCTTCACCGCCGTCGTGACCTCATTCGTCAAGGACGTCCTGAACCCGTTGATCGCGGCGATCGCCGGCCAGCCCGACTTCTCCTCCTTCAGCCTGTGGATCGGCACGACCGAGATCAAATACGGCCTCTTCCTCAACGCGCTGATCGCGTTCCTGATGGCCGCGGCCGTCCTCTACTTCCTGATCGTCCGCCCCTACGAGAGGATCTCGGCCTGGTTCGCCAAGGCGGAGGAGATCACCATGCGTGAGTGCCCGGAGTGCCTGTCGGAGATCCCCAGGGCCGCCACCCGCTGCGCCCACTGCACCGCCTCGGTGGCCCCTGTCGCGTAGCGGTCTCTCCGGGAGAGAGTCGGCTCGGGGTCCTACTCCCGGCGGCCCGCTCGACGGGACCCCCCTGCCCAAGCGATCTACAGCAGGGAACCCAACGCGGGGTCATACTCCCAATGCCACGGCTCGAAAGGACTGACATAGGCCCATTTCGGGTGCATCCACCCGAACTTCTTGCCGTTGGCCTCCAGCCAGTTGAACTCGGCCGACCGGAATCGCTCCACTCCCCCGCACAGGTCCACGGCGAGCCCAAGACCGTGGTTGCTGCGGCCGGGAACGGCGGCGAACCCCGGTCGCCGGTAGTAGACCGACTGCTGCTCTGCCAGGCTCCGGTAGCTGTCGGTGACGCACATGGGTCTGCCGAACTGCCTGCGGTAGGCCTCGTTGAGGCTGATGAAGGCGATCGCCGCGTCGCCCCTCAGCTGGTTGCCCTGCTGCTGCAGAGGACACAGGTAGGCCTTCGGGATCAGCCCGTTGGGAAACTCGTTCGCCGAGGAGGCGGCCCGCGTCGGGTCACACCCGCCGGCGGGGTTGCCGGACCTGTCGACCTTGACGCCGAGCTTCACCAGCGCCTGGGTCAGCGACTTGACGATTTTCGCCGAGCGCGTCCGAAGCGTCTCGATCTCGGCCGCCATCTGCGCCTCCGAGAGAAGGTTCCCCGCCCGCAGTTCCTGCGCCTCGGCGGTGAGCCGCTCCTTTTCGGCCCGCAGGCGCCCGCCGTCCTCAAGGATCCTGTTACGCTCGGCCACAAGCTGGGTGACGTCGGCCATGGCCCGCAGAGTCGCCATGCCGGATGTGTCAGATGTGCCGGACAGCAGGATGATCGCGTCGCCGCCGATGGGCCGCTGGTAGAGCTGGCCGACCAGATCCGACAGCGGCTGCCGTATCTGCGTGAAGGCCCTCTCCGCGGCCTGCAGCTCGCGTAACGTGACCGCGAGTTTCTTCTCCGAGGCCCGGATCCTGGCCCGTCTCTGTTCCAGAGCCTTCGTCGCCGCCTCAAGGTCCCTGGCCGCCTTCTCCGCCTCACGCCGTAGCTCGGTGAGGTTGACGGGGACACGAAGCGGCCCGGTCAGGTTCATCCGCTCGCCGGCGGCGACGGGCCTGGCCTCGGCCGGCACCCGCCGTGCCGCGGCCACTCCCGGGAAAAGGAGAGACATCGTCGCGGCGACGGCGATCAGACCCGTTGATCGACGAGGTGGCACGTTCGACCCCTCCGTTTGCGAACTCGTGACCTGGGCCAGGCACGCACGTTACTACAGCTCGCCAAGTGCCAGGGGCAGACTCTCGCAGCCGTTATGCGCCAAACACCCTATTTAGCAGCCGACCCCCTCAGGTCATTTGCCCCACTTGCTCCTTGCAGACCTCCCACAACCAGGTCTCTCGCCACTCACTGGGGCAGCCGAACCCGGGTCTGCTCCGCTCCGGCCTCGGCGTCCGGCTCACCCTCGGCTCCGGCGGCTTCCGAGGCGCACTCCCTCGGGTGACCGGAGGAACACCCACGCGGGCGGCCTCCCGTACCGAGGGGGGGACGTTCGTCACGACCACCGGCGGCGCCCATCCCCCATAGACCCGGTCGGGCCTATGGGGAGGAGGCACGATCCGCGGTTCCAGCGGCACCCCCCGGACAGACGCAAGCGCGATCGGCGCCACGCCGCCCGCATCCCCGCTCGCATCCCCGCTCGCACCCGCGCCCGCAGCCTTCGCCTCGGCGACGATCCCCTCGACAGCGCTCCGGTATCCCGTGAGCTCGGCGACCAGCAACCCCGCCGCGAGAAGCACCGGCGCCAGCATCGCCCCACACAGCACCACAGGCCGCAGTGCCCGCCGCCCCCGAATCCGCCTCCGCCGCCGCTCCATCACAGAGCGTGACACTAGTCACGCCCGCCTGGGGCACTCAGGTGCTTGCCACCCCTTTACCGCGGCTCAGCGAACCCGATAACCCCCCACCTCCGATCAACCCCCCTCCGGTCGCACATCCACTCCCCACTTTCGCTACTCTTACAGGGAGCCCCTGCCTCCGTAGCTCAGGGGATAGAGCACCGCTCTCCTAAAGCGGGTGTCGCATGTTCGAATCATGCCGGGGGCACTCTTCCTACCAGCGGATACACCTCTGACCTGGGGTATCCATGATCGCATCTCTACGCACAGGCAGCCAAGTGCAGCCGTAGGCAGCCCTGTGCCAGCGGTCACGGAATATACACGGAATGATCTTGAGGGTGTTTCCGCAGGTCGCGTCCCAGATCGATGGACTACCAGCGCGCGGGAGCCTTCCGATTCCACTGCCCCCTCAGGCGCCGTGAGACTGCGGCCCTAGAGCCTGTGTCAAATTCGTCAGCTCCGCCCGCCACGCCAGATCCTCGTCCTCACCGGCAGGTGGGCACCACCTGCTCGATCGGCATCACCGACGCGATCCGCGCGATCACCTCCGACACGGTCCTCTCGCACACCACCGGCCTCAACTCGGCGCCCTCCCCAGCCCGGTCATCGGGCTGCGGGGACTGTTCACGCTGGGTCATCGGGTGTCCAGCGCCGCCCGCAGCGCCGACTCGGCCTGCAGCGCGGCCTTGCGTAACCTGGGAGTTCGGACGGGCCAGGCAGGACGCGACTTCAGGCCAGACGCAGCGCCTGGGAAGCCACTCATCAGGCGGGTAAAACCCGCCGCGCAGGGAGACCCTTGATCCCATCCGAGTCAGCGAGGGGTCAGCCGAGCAGCAACCGGCGCCAGGCGTCGGCCAGCCACTGCTCGAACCGCTCCGGCGTCCAGCCCCGGTCGTGGACCAGCAGCAGGTAGTACTCCGGGGCGTTGGTGCTCCACACCACGTCGGCCACCTCGTCGAGCGTGAGGTCGGCGCGCAGTTCTCCGGTCGCCGCGAGGTCCTGCGCGAACAACCGCATGTTGGCCGCCCGCCGCTCGGCGACCTCCTGCCAGAGCTCGGCCAGCTCGGCGTCTTGCCCCGACGCGTCGCGCAGGGCGACGAAGAGGGGCGCGATCCGCTCCTGGATCGGCCGGATGGCCGCCGCGTAGACGGCGATCTTCTCACCCGCGGTGGCCGCCTGCCTGATCCGGTGCACGTAGTCGCGCTGCCCGGCCTCCACCGGGTGGTCCTCACCTGACAGCGCGGTCTCGATGAGCAGCCGGAACAGCACCGGCTTCCGGCCCACGGCGGCGTAGACCGTGTCGACCGCCACCCCGGACGCCCGGGCCACCTCGGGAATGGTCGCCGCGGCATAGCCCCGCTCGACAAACACCGCGCGGGCGGCCTCAAGGATCGCGCGTCTGGTTCTGAGCGCCTGCTCGGCGCGTAACGGTGAACGGTAGCTGCGGGGCTTGACCGGGTCAGGCATACGACCTAGGTTAGCAGTATTCATCCGAGGCTACTTAGGATGACTCTCTTAACCCTAGGACAAACAATGGACAGCTTAGTGATCCGCAATGCGGGCGAGGGGCCCGCGACCTGGGCGATGGGGTCGCTGTTCGAGCGGCTGGTCTCGGGGGAGGAGAGCGGCGGCGCTCTGGGGATCTCACTCGTCACCCAGCCACCGGGCATCGCGACCCCCCTGCACGTGCATACTCACGAGGCCGAGGCGTTCTATCTGCTCGATGGCACGATTACCTATCAGGCGGGCGAGGCCTGTCACGAGCTGTCGGCGGGATCGTTCATCTACCTGCCAGCCGGCATCCCACACGCCTTCCGCGTCACCGGCACGGTTCCCGTGCGCTTCCTCGGGCTGACCGTGCCGGGCGGACTGATGGCGCTCTACGACGAGGTCGGCGTCCCGGCCCGCGAGCGGCGCCTGCCCGGCCCCGACGCCACCCCCGCCGAGGAGGAGATCCACCGCTGGAACGAGATCGCCCCCCGCTACGGCCTGCGCGTGGTCGGCCCGCCCATCCCGGACAGCAGCGCGGTCAGCTCCAGCTGACCGCGCTGCTCGGCAGGGTTTGGCGAGGCTCGGCGCGGCAGACAACCTCAACACCGACAAGGGGCCTGTCCATCGCCGGCACCGCGGTCCGGGACCTCATCGGCAACCTGCCCTTTCGGCCAACGCTCTCCGGGACGAATTCATTGTGACGCGAACGTCTATCACTCGCATGTCCACGACGATGCTCTTGTGTGGCGCGCTGGCTCTCACCGCGTGCTCCGGCACCGAAACCACCGCGCCCGCGCACGCTCCCGACTCCAGCCCCTCGGCCGCAGCGACGGCGGCGACCCGGCCATCCAACGACGCGACCATTGTGTCGGCCAACGATCTGTGCGACTACCTACGGGGCCGGCTACCGGCCCTGCGCGCGATCGGCTCGAAGGTGGGCAGGATGGGCAACCTCACCGTCAACCTCTACTCCTGGTATGAGAAACAGGGCGCCGTTCCCACCGGAGCTCAGATCGACGACCAAACCCAGAAGGAATGCCCAGACATCCGGGCAGAGCTGCTCAAGATCTCCGGCATGCAGAGCTTTGCAACGCTCTGAACACGATCATTGTGGAGTCGCTGTCTCAGCCATGACGGCGTGACGCCGTCATGGACACACCCGTCGCCGTGAGTGATCGTCTTTGTCTACGGGTCCTCGCGCGCCTGCGCCCGCCATATCTTGGGCTTAGGTTGTGATCACGTCTTGACGGGACTGCACGGTTTTCGGTGTATCTCCTGATCAGGGAGAACGCACCTGATGAGTACGGTGATCCAGGCATCGACGGAGATCGACCCGGAGGACGCCACGGTGGCGCGCAAGAAGCCGGAGAACTCGACGGATCGGGAGCCGGTGGCCGGGCCGGTCGATCGGGCCCGCGCCGAAGGAGTGGAGCTCGTTGGTGAGAACGGGCTGCCGGACCGGCTGACCAGGCTGGTGCCGGCGTCCGCCCTGGAGGGAGAGATCACCGGCCGTCTCGGCTATGACAGGCACGAGCGCAGTGGTGGCGAGAAGGGCGACAGCCGCGACGGCAGCCGGGCCAAGACCGTCATCACCGAGGTCGGACCGGTGGAGATCACCGTCCCACGTGATCGGGACGCCGGCTTCGAGCCGAAGATCGTGCGCAAGCGGCAACGCCGCCTGTCCGGCGTCGATGAGATGGTCATCTCACTGGCCGCCGAGGGCCTGACCGCCGGCGAGGTCTCCGCGCACCGGGCCTGAGGTCTACGGGGCCGAAGTCTCCAAGCAGACGATCTCCACGATCACCGGCAGGGTGCTGGAGGGCATGGCCGAACGGCGGAACCGGCCGCTCGATCCCGTCTATCCGGTGATCTTCATTGACGCCGTCCACGTGAAGCCGCGAGACGGTCAGGTGGCCAACCGGCCGATCCACGTGGCGATGGCGGTCACCGTCGACGGCGAGCGCGACGTCCTCGGGCTCTGGGCCGGCGACGGCGGCGAGGGCGCCGAGTTCTGGCCGCACGTGCTGACCGAGATCAAGAACCGCGGCGTCGCGGACGCGCCGATGGTGGTTTGCGATGGGCTCAAGGGCCTGCCACAGGCCATCGAGACCGTCTGGCCCCAGGCCGTCGTCCAGACGTGTGTCGTCCATTTGCTGCGGGCCTCGTTCCGATAGGCCGCCCGACAGCATTGGGACGCCATCGCTGAAGCCCTCAAGCCCGTCTGCACCGCCCCGACCGAGGCTGCCGCGCTGGAGCGGTTCTACGAGTTCGCCGAGGTCTGGGGCGGCAAGTGCCCAGCGATCGTGAAGTTGCGGGAAGACGCCTGGGCCGAATTCGTGCCCTTCCTCAACTTCGACACCGAGATTCGCCGGGTGATCTGCTCGGCCAACGCCGTCGAGTCGGTCAACGCCCGGATCCGGCGGGCGGTCAAGGCCCGCGGGCACCTCCCCGACGAGCAGGCCGCGCTCAGGTGCGTCTACACGGCCATCACGAGCCTGGACCCCGCCGGCAAGGGCCGCAAACGCTGGATCACCCGCTGGAAGGCCGCTTTGAACGCCTTCGCCGTCACCTTCGAAGGCCGCCTGACCCCGACCACCCGATAGAAGAAGCCAAGATCGAGGTACACCGTTGACTGGACACACCCGGTTGACGGCCGTTCCGGCCTGCCGCATCGCGACGTGTTCTTCACCAGGGCAAAAGATCACTTCGGATTCTCCGACTCGGCACCGAACACGCCGGCGTGCTGGTCGATGAAGGTCACGAGTGCGTGTGTGGCCGGGCGAGCTCGGCCGCGAAAAAGGTGGCAGGGCCTGGGCGGCGTCGATCCCACGGTGAGATGTCGCGGTGCGCAAGGGTAAGCGGAATCGAGAGTTGATCGGCGGCCTGCGGGGCGCCGTGGAGGTAGCGGCACAGTCTCCGCGTCGTGGACCGGTAGAAGGTAACAGCAACCCAGCCGTCACGATAGGCAATCAATTGACTACTGTTGGTAATGTGCCAGCTGGTAACCCTCCTGCTTCAGAAAGGACACCACCCCCATGCGTTTCCCCGGCCGCATCTTCACCATCACCCTCGCCGCCGTCTCGGCGGCCGGCACCCTGGCCATCGCGGCCCCCGCCCAGGCTGACGCCACCCCCACCTACACCTGCGACGTGGCTGTGCCCGGCCGCGTCGTGCTGGGGCACGGCAACTGCGCCGCCTCCAACGGCGCCGTCGCGCAGGGCGAGTTCCAGGGTGAGTCCCTGGTGATCGCCCGCCGGGAGCCACGGTTGAAGTTCCACTGCCGGGACGGGGGCCGCGCGCAGCTCCCGGACGGTGTTGTCGCGCTTGGCTGCCAGCGGATTCCGTAAGGCGGCATCCGTTCCGCGCGGGCCGGGCGCACCGCCCCGCCCGCGCGGAGCACACCCCCCAGGGGGCAGACCGAGTAAGCCGGAAAGGGGCACTGGCCGGTGCGACACGGTCCGTCGTGTTGCTCGGAGAGGACGGGTTTCGGCGCTCCGGCCACGACGCGGAGGGCCGAGCATCAGGCCACGCGACGCCGATCAGCAGGCGGGAGATCCATGAGGCGGGTTTAATTGGTGTTCTCCATCAACAGGGAGCCGTCACTGCGGATGATGAGGCGCTTCCGGCCGCCGCCGGTGCTGCTGCCGGGTACAGCGACGGGGGACCAGTAGGTACCGTCCACGTGATACTTGACCGTGTTGTTGGTGTCCGAGTGGTCCTGATAGACCCAGAGGAGGTGGGTGCCGTCGTAGACGACGATGCACTTCTCCTTCGCCTCGACCCTGCCGGTGGCCCAGGGAACCCACATGGAGCCTGCCCACCGGCTGTTGGGCAGGACCGCGAACGAGGTGCGGCCTTCCCTGTTGAAGATGTCCACCTGCTCTGATCGCTGGTTCAGGATCTCCCTGATGTCGGTGACCACCGCCCTGGTCACGGCCGCGGAGCCGGCGCCGTGCTGAGGACCGGGCGCGGCGGCGCCGGCGGGGGAGGCGGCGGTGAGGACGCCACTGGCGATGAGGGCCATGGCGGAGACAGCGAGAATACGGCGGCAGACTCCCATGTGAATGCCTTCCTGCGGCGAGGAACCCGATGATGGTGAAGGTGATTGCCGTCACTTCCGAGGCGGTTGCCGGGGTGGCCGTGCCTGTGGGGCTTCACAGGCACCGGTCACCGTTGCCGGAGGACCCGGACGGCCCCCGGGTACGCGCGGCTCCCAGTACGGGCGCCCCCCGGTACGGTGTCGAGCCGACCGGCGTACAGGGCGAGACGTCCGTTGCCCGGACTTCGAAGTGTGGTGGTCGTCGGTGGTCGTCGCGCCGGTCGGCGCTCACCCGGACGCGTCAGCTGATTTTCTCCAGTCAGTTGATTTTCTCCAGGAAAAGCGAGCCGTCACCGCGGACGATGAGGCGCTTCCTGCCGCCACCGGTACTGCTGCCCGGCACGGGCACGCTCTGCTGGTAACTTTTCGTCGTGCTGTACCTGATCTGGTCGGCGGTGTCCCAGTAGTCCTGGAACAGCCAGTACTGGGCGCGGATGCCCCGGTAGACGACGATGCTCTTGCCTATCTCACCGTCGTTGCCGACCCAGGGAACCCACATGGAGCCGGTCCACCGGCCGTTGGGGGCGACATCGAACCCCTCGGACCCGGTCTCCCCCTTGCCGAGACCCGTGTACTCCCCTGAGAGCTGGTTGACGACTTCTCCGATGTCGGTGACCACCGCCCTGGTCGTCCCCGCGGACTCGGCCCCGTGCGGGGATCGGGGCGTGGTCGCACCGGCGGGGGAGGCGGCGGTGAGCGCACCGCCGGCGACGACGGCGGCGACAGCGGCGGCAAGGACGCGTTGGGAAACCCCCATGTGAATCCTCTCGTCAGCACCCGGCATACGCAGAATGTAATCGACTCAACACACGTCGTGATAGACAGGTTGTTGTCGCTCCCGGGTCAGCCATTGCTGCCGCGTTCGCGCGTCACCGGACCCCCCGCGAACGCCGTTTCGACCGGCTCGGACGCCTCACGAGAATCGTGACCCGCCGCGACGGTCTCACCGTGCGTCACCGATCGACCGTGACCGCCTCCGCCCTGCCGGCCCCTCCCCCGACGGGAACGTCCATGCTGGTGAGGTGAACGAGGAATATCTTCCGATCGGGCGGTTCGCGCGGCTGTGCCGGCTCAGTGTCAAGCAGCTCCGGCACTATGACGAGCTTGGGCTGCTGACTCCGGCGTACGTCGATCCGGACACCGGCTACCGCTACTACCGGCCCGACCAGGCCCGTGCCGCGCTGCTGGTCGGGCTGCTGCGCTCGCTTGACGTTCCCCTTCCGTCGATCGGGCGGGTGCTGTCCGGCGGGACGGGCGTGCTCGGCGACGTGCGCGACCGCATGCGGGCCGACCTGGCGCGCCGTGAGCGCAACTTCGCGGCGCTGGAACGCATTCTCGCCCGGGGGCTGCCCCGCCCGGAGGTGACCGTCGTCCGTGAGCCCGCCCGGCGGGTGGCCGTCGTCCGGGACACCGCGCCGCAGGAGCGGATCGGCCCCGTCGTCGTAGCGTGCGTGGATCGGCTGCTCGCGGCCGTGGGGGCGCCACGTGGGCCGTTGATCGGGCTGTTCCCGCTCGACCCGGCCCAGGAGGTCGCCGTGGCCGTCGCGGTGGAGACGGCCACGGAGGTGCCGGGGGCCTCCTCGGAGGTCCTGCCGGGCGGGCCGCACGCCTCGGCGACGCACATCGGGCCCTACGACCAGGTCCCTCTCACCACGCACGCGCTGCTCGCGTGGGTGGGCGAGCGCGGGTACACACCCGGCGGTCCCCTGCGCGAGGTGTACACCGCCGACCCCGCGACCACGTCACCGGACCACCTGGTGACGCACCTGATGATCAGGCTGGAGGATCCGGAGTGAATCGGTAGGGGCCGACTCGCGGGGGCGGGGACGCCTGAGGGGGAGGGTGGTCGTTCCTCGGGCGTCCCCGCGCGAAGAGATTTCCCCGCGCCGGAAGCCGGGGGCGGTCAGCCGAGCCGTACGGTGACGGTCTTCGAGTCGCCGGCCTGGTCGGACAGGCGGCCGAAGGTGAGCGTGAGGTCCGCGCCGGTCGCGCTGTCCGTCAGGAGCGGGTCGCCGTGGAGCACCTCGGCCACCGGCCGGTTCCAGGTGACGGTCAGCGCGCTCAGGTCGCACCGGGGGTCGGAGACGGTCAGCGTGGCCGTACCGTCGCCGTGCTCCCGGACGAGGACCGCGCAGGGGGCGGAGGCGGTCAGGTCACCGGCGGTTCCGTCCTTCCAGAAGTTGACGGCGGTGACGCCGAGCGACGGCACGTGGACGCCCTGCTGGAGGTCGTCGTTGGAGAGCAGGCGCAGCCACCCGGTGTCGGCGGCGCGGGCCTGGGTCTCCGCCAGGCTCGCGTTGGGCAGGAGCAGGTAGACGTACTCCTCAGAGACGGGGTCGACGCCGTGGTCGAACCAGAGCGTCACGTAGTTCCGGGTCACCGTGCCCGTGTCGCCGGCCCGCTTCTCGCGCAGCGTGTTCAGGGGGGTCGAGCAGAGCAGGACGTAGCCGGCGTGACCCGCCAGGTGGGCCCAGCCCTCCGTCCGGTCCACCGTGAGGACCGCGCCGGTCCTGCGGTTGTCCACGACGGTCTCGACCGGCACTCCGTCGGCCCCGGTGATCCCGGCGCCCAGGCAGACCACCGCGTCGTCGAGGAAGAACCACGACTTGAACGCCTCCATCGTGCTTTCGAAGCCGTTCAGGTGCTGGCCGACCGCCGCGTACACGCCGTCGGTGGCGCCCCCCACCCAGCGGGCGGGCGGACAGTTGTCGCCCCACCCCTTGCCGGCGCCGTCGGCCAGTTGCTGGGTGGAGACGGTGGTGCCGGGCAGGCGGTAGGGGTCGACGGTGGACCAGAACGAGTCGGAGTACTGCCCGCCGTGGCCCTGCCCCCACCAGTAGAGCATTCCCGAGCCGGTGTGCCAGCCGCGCGGGTTGTCGCCGTTGCCGTGCTCGTAGTGACCGATCCGGTGGGAGGCCATGCTGAGCCCCGCGCACCAGCCCGGCCTGCGGTGGACGGCGCGGGCGCTCATCGGCAGCAGCCGGTGCCCGACGGGTTCGGCGTCCGCGGGGACCGCGCCGTCGCCCAGGACCGCGGAGAGGCGGGCGTGAAACTCCAGGTCGCTGCTCTCGGCCTCCTTGAGCATGGATTTGACGGTGTCCCGTTGTGCCCATCCCTTGACCATGGCCTGCCAGCGGGCCCGCTCGGCGGCGGAGGCGGTGTCGCCCAGCAGGAGGATCGCGAAAGCGATCCCGCACCCCTTCTCATGGTCGCCGAACGGCTTCCTGCTGATCCCCCGGCCGCTGACCATGTCCATGCAGAAGCCGTCGTGGATGACCGGCGCGAACGACTTCTCGACGGTGTCGAAGACGATCTGCCGGTTCGGGTCGGTGACCTCCCACGGTGAACCGTGCAGTACCGCGAAGAGCACGGCGAGGCCCGACAGCAGCACCGCTCCGTATCCGCCCTGGTAGGGAACGAACGTGTGCTGGATGAACGAGCCGTCCCGGTAGAACCCGTCGCCTTCGGTGACGTAGGGGAAGGTCGGTGAGAGCGCCGAGGCGGCCAGCGCGGCCTTCCCCGTGTCGGCGCCGAGGACGGCGCGCAGCAGCATGACGGTGCACAGGTCCACCCGGTTGGCCCCGGTACTGGTGCCGCTGTAGTCGTTCAGGACGTGCTCGGGGACGAAGTGGTCCACCGCCTCGCGCAACGCCAGGCTCTGCGGGTCCGTCAGATGCGTGTCGATCAGCACGGCCGCGTCCAGGAGCTTCTTGGGGACGCCGATCTGCCAGTTCCACCAGTTGCCGACCGGGTCCGCGCCCGCGGCGTACACCTGCCGCCGGTAGTGGTCGATGCCGGCGGCGACGGTCGCGCCCAGGCCGGCGTCGCCGGTCAGGCCGGTTCCCGGCAGGGCGTAGGCGTGGGCCATGGTCAGCAACCGCGCCGGGGTCTCGGCGTAGGAGGGGAACGCGAGGTCGGGCCAGAGCCAGAGGTCGGCCGGCGCCATGGTGTCCCGGTGTCCGGCCGCCGTCGCTCCAAGCTTGGCCAGCCGGGTCCGGTACGGCTCGGCCGCGGGGTCGAACCTCGACCCCGCCGTCACGTCACGCCAGTTACGGCGCAGCAGGGCGAAGGGGTCGTCACCGGAGGGCGCCGGGGAGGCCGGGGGCTCCGGGGGTGCGAGGGAGGCCGCGGAGGCGGCGGGGGCCGCCGGAACCAGGGTTCCGGCTGTGGCGATACCGCTGAGCTGGAGAAATAATCGCCGGGAATATCTAGTCATGCGCAAATTATCACGCAAAAATCCAATGATGTGGATTGCCCTAATTTAGGGGAGAGGTCACCCGCGTTTCGCCGGATCCGTCCGTGCGACTCCCCCGCCGCCGCACCCGATTTCCCGCGCGCGACCGCGACGGTTTCCATGTTCCGGAACGCTCCGCGGAAGGCGTTTCCCGGCGCGCTCCGTGAAGGCCTCCGGCGGAGCGGTCACGCACCTCCCGGAAACGGCGCGGGACGCGACGCCCCACGGGACGGCTCGACAGGGACGTCATCTACCAAATAAGCATTTGGGCCGCTTTGTTGACATATTTACGGCAAATCTCGCACTAAGCGCATCTCGCATGCGAAGTCCCGGACGGGAAAGGTCGTCACCACTGAGGAAAATCAAACGTTCCATTATGTCCCGCCGCCGCGGGGAGACGACATCGCTTCCCACAGAGCGGAAGACGACGCGGAAAAAGGGGCCCGCCCTCCCCCTCAAGGACACCCCGGCTCGTCCCAGGCCCCCTACGCCCGGGAAGCCCACCGAGGACCTCATCGAGGGGCTTATCGAGGGGCTCATCGATGAGCCGCCGGGGAGGCCGGCTGCGAGGCTCGGGGAGGCCCAAGGAGAGGTCCGGGGAGGTGTACCGGCGAGATCCGGGCAGCTCAGCGGCGACACGGCGCGCGGGTGACGACGGCACGGGGTCCGGACGACGCGCCCAGACCCCTCGCCCTTCCCCGGCTGAAACCACAGATCACGCAATGCACAGATTTTGGTACAGAGCGGATGCTTTACCGAGAACAGCTTATGACCACGGCCGTTTTTGGCCTATGCTCACTGCGTTCCGGTTCCCGGACGGGAGGCGCCAACCAAGTCCGTCCGGGATGAGAGAAGTTCAGCAGCTTCCGATTCCATCGGAGCGCAAAACTGAGAAACTCCTCAGGGAAGTGCTGCGCGGCGGCGTGATGTGGGCCGGCCATGAGCTCCTGCTCACGCCGCCGGCGGCACCGACGGCGTCCACCAGGGCGTCGACCGTCCTGGCGTCGACCTCCAGGATCTCGATCTGGTAGGTCCCGCCTCCGGCGGACGTATCCTTCGGGTCTATCGCCACGACCGTGCTGAAAAGGCTCCTTCCCTGGCTGCCGTCACCCGCCTGAGCGCTCACGTCGACCCTCTGGTAGCGGTACAGAACGGTGTCGGAGTCCGATTTCCTCACGCCGACCACCATGACCTTTCCAGGCCGCAGGATCACCTCCCCGCGCATCGGCTGGCACGGCTTCCACGGTTCGGGGGTTCCCGGGTAGGGCTGGTACAGGGTCACCCGCCCCCCGGCCGCCTGCGCGTCGGAGGACTCTCCGACGATGCCTCCGACAAGACCGGCCATTTTCTGGAAGAAATCCAAGGTGCCGCTCAGGGCACCGACGATCGCACCGAGAACGAGCGAGCCTGTCACGATGCATCCCAAAGACCGCCTGCCTCGCGACCGCGGGACGGAGAACCGATGCGAGGCATCGGCCCCCGGCGGAACAAGCGGGTCGGAGGTCTCCTGCTCACCCCCGGAGTCCACACGGCCGGGAGAGTCGGGAGCGTCGGGAGGGTCACCGGACGCGGTGTCCGAAGTCCCCTTAATTTGTGTAGACATAGTAAGAAAGCAATCCTTTCGTTGGCTCATGGGCGAGTATGGGCAGCCACATTAGCCGCACCACCAAGGGATGGCCAACGGCAAAGCCCGGAAAGTCGATCATCCTCCGGCGCCCGTCACGGACACCCCGCCCACCTGCGCGAATATCGCCCGCCAAACGGCGGGCTTCCTATTGGGCGGGGCCCCGCGGAGTGGAATGTATCCGATTACCGGATGACGGCATGCGATAGAGCACAAGCACGACGCAGAGAAAAAAGACGGCTTTGGGCGAGATGTCCGACAGGGGCCATATTGGCAGATTCGGCATGTTCCGGAAAGAAATAAGGATAAGCGCACAGCACAAAACGCGGAACGCGAATGCGCGTCCGCGTGAAACCCCGGCGGGGCACTGCGAAAGAAGCCGATCGTCCTGAGGAAGGTTCCCTAAAGTCGTCGTTACCCGGCGTCCAGCGGTGGCCTGGACGCGGCCGAATCGCTCCACCCCGCGCCCCCAGCTTCCCCCCGGGCGTCGACAGAGGGATCTCCACCACAAGAAATCATACGGACGCAAACTGATGCTCACCGGACAACACGCCGCGCCGGAGGGCACGAATCTCCTCATTTCTCCGGGGAACCGCCCCCCGGCGCGCCCAGCCAGGCGAGCACCCGCTTCCGTACGGCGGGGGCCCGGAAGAACGTGGTGTGGGACACCGTGTGCGACGACGGCACGATCATGCGGTCGGCCACCCGGTAGGAGCCCGCGCTGTGCACCCCCTCGGTGGGCACCACCAGGTCGTTGGCCACCCCGAAGGTCAGATCGGCCAGCGCGTCGAGGGCGCGGACGGGCAGGCTCGCCGACGCCCCGTGAAAGTCGGTCGCCACGGCGTGACGAGAGCTGTAGCCGTCGGAGGGGACGTTCAGCCTCCGTAGGAACGCCCCTTCGGGAGCCATCGCGGTGAGCCCGTCAAGCCCCGACCGCACCCCCAGGGCCAACTGCTTGGCGACCTCCATCACCGCCGCCAGCGAGGCGGAGACGACCTCGGCCGGCGCGAGCACACACAGGTTGGTCACCGCGTCCAGGAGGGTCTCCAGGCGGTCTTCGCCCGCGAGCACGGTGCCCGCGTTCGGGGTCGCGACGTGGATCAGCCGGCGCGGCGCGAACCGGTCCTGCCCGGCGAGAGGCAGGCAGCGCGCGACGAGGCCTCCGCGCGAGTGCGCGAGCACGTCGAGCACGAGCCGCCGCCCCGCAGGGACCCGCTCGGCGAGCCACCGGGCGTTGGCCATCGGGTCGACGTGCATGGTGGGATGGTCCAGCGCGAGGACGCGCCCGCCGTAGATTCGTTCCAGCTCGGCCATGAAGGCGCGGTCGGCGGTCAGGTCGCAGAACGCCGAGCGGGCGCGGCCGAACGTCCCGTGCAGCAGCAGGAGCGCCGGCCCCCCGGTGAGCCTCGCCCACTCCTGCGCGGTGGGTTCCCTGCCGTCGATCGGACCGGTGAGGGCGCCACCGGTGAAGGGCGCCAGGCCGTAGGCGCGCGCCTTCGCCTCCCAGCGGGCGACCAGCCGAAGGCCGGCCTCCCGCGCCACCGACTCGACCGGGAAACTCAGCAGGTGCAGCACCTTCTTCACGCCGTAGGCGAGCACTCCCCTGTCGTCACCGCCCAGCGGCACCCTGGTGACCTCGACACGGAACGTCCGCGTGGCCGTCCCCCGATCGGTGCCGGAGGTGGCGCCGCCCCGGGGGAGGTGCCAGCGCAGCACACCGGTCCCGTCGGTCTCCAGCAGAAGCCGGCCCTCGTTCTCTCCCGGCGCGTCGACGGTCACCTCAAGGACCGCGCCCCGGCGCGAGGCCAGGCGGTCCAGCTCGATCACCTCGATCGGCTCCAGCGCCCCCTCGCCGAGCGCCTCGGCGAGCAGTCGCGCGCCCTCCTCGGGCAGGCCGGGCAGCGGGTCGCGAGCCGAGCGCTCCTCGCCGCCGCGCCCCGGCGCCGAGTCGCGCACCAGACCGCTCACGCCTTCCGATCGGATCCGGAGACGTCCGGCCCGGGCCGTGCCGTCCGGTGTCAACCGCGTCGCCATGGGTCACCCATCTCTTGGGAAAGCAGGGGAAACAGGGGAGACGGGGGAAGCCGGGGAGAACGGCCCCTCCACCCGCAGCCGGGGATGGCCGAAGAACAGATAGGCCAGGCTGGTCGCCTGGGCCGGGTCGGCCTGCCCGTCGGCGCGGGCCCGCTCCTCGGCGAGGTACTCGGCCGGCGACCTGCCCTCGCCCAGCGCGCCGTACAGGCCGGCCGCGACCCTCCCGGCCACCGCGTCGTCGACCCTCCACAGCGGCGCCACGACCGCGCTCGCGCCGATCGCCAGGAACGCCGCGGCCATGCCCGCGTAGTCGCCGAGCATCCGGTGCCCCTGGCCGACCTGGCAGGCGTTGAGGACCACGACCTTGACCCGGGAGGCGGAGACGCCGCGCACGTTGATGGGATCGAGGACCTCGCCGTCCTCCATCAGGATGCCGTCGTCGATCCCGTCGGGGTCGAACCTGCCGTGCACGGCGAAGTGAAGGACGGTGACCTCGGGCCGGCCCTCCAGGCAGGCGAGCACCGGCTCGAAGCGGGCCGACAGCAGCGTGGCACCGTACCGGTCGCGCAGGTGGTCGGCCTCCCGCTCGGCCTCCGGCAGCCGCTCACCCCCCCGGTAGTCGCCCCTCACGACGGCGATCCCCCTGCCCTCGACACGTGCCTCGGGGGTGCGTGAACGGCCTCGCTCGCGGTAGATCCACCTTCCCATCACGGCCTGCGCGCCGAGGTAGGACGGGCAGTCCCGCAGCCACGGCTCGGGCACCCTCGCCAGTTCCCACGGGATGTACGGCTCAGCCGTCGTCAGCAGCACCGTGGGCCGGGGGACGATCCCGGCGGCGGCGGTCAGTGCCGCCCACACCTCCTCCGGTACGGCGTCGCCGACGAGGGCCGACACCCCGCGCACGTAACTCCGCAGGGTGGCGCCGCCCTTGCGCTCCTCGACGCCGTGGCGCACCCTGCTCGCCCACTCCGGGACCGCGGCGTCGATGCGGGTCCTGACCGGCTCGGCGGGCACGGGAACGGCCGGGTGCCGGGAGACGACGGACCACAGCAGGACCGTGCCCGCGACGTCGTCGCCCGCCTTCAGCACGATGCTGACGTCGGGGTCGTCGCCGCTGGGCATCGACCAGTCCTCGTCGGGTTCGAGCGGATCTTCCCTGGCCGGCGCACGCGGGGCGTCCGCGGCGGTGACGTGCACCGAACGGGTGGCGACGCCCAGGTTGTGCCCGTCTGCTGTGTAGACGGCGAGGATCGTGCGGGCGGGTGAGAGCCCGGGATGGCGGTCGGCGACCAGCTCGACCGTCGCCCGGGGGTGGGGGTCCTCGCGCGACACCGGCAGCTCGAACGCCGTCATGCCGCCGACGGGGGTGAAGCCGTCGGCCATGAGCTGGACACGCAGCAGGAACGTCCCGGTGGGCACCGTGAAGGGGCTGGGCTGCATCACCCCGCCCGCGGGGCGCGGGGCCAGCCCGATCACCACGGGGAACCGCTCGCCCTCGGTGACCGAGCGGGGGGCGTCGAGGCGGGCGTAGGCGGTGCGGGCGGGCGCGGGGAGGCTCTCCACGGGGTCGGGGGCGTCGTCCGGCTCGGAGTCCGCCCACTCGGAGTCCGCCCACGGAGGGGGGCTGGCCGGCGCTCTCCCCCAGATCTCACGCCTCGTGTACCGGGGGGCTCCGGACTCGGGGGGCGAGGCGGGAAAGGGGAAGGGGGGAGAGAGTTCCGGGGAGGGGTCGGGCAGGCCTCGGCGGGAGGGCGGGGCGGAGCCGCCCTCCGTCAGAACACGGGCCAGCGCGTCGGAGGGGGCCTCGGCGGGCGGCGGCGGGCTGAGCAGCCCGAGCAGCGGCGCGACCTCCGCGAGGGCCCCGGCGGCGGCCCTGCGCGCCGCGTTGTCCGACGACCTCGCCGCGTGGAGGACGGCGGCGAGGACCTCCTCGGGGGAGCAGCGGGCCAGGAGCGCCGCGACCCGGCGGCCTCCCCGACCGGGCGCCGTTTGCGCGCGGGCCCGGTCGAGGAGGCCGCCGAGCGCGGGGGAGGCCAGGTGGCGGAGACGGGCGGCGTCGAGGGCGGCCAGCTCCGTCTCGTACCGGGGATCACCGAGGCGAAGCAGCAGGCCGGCGGCCAGGGTGGTGAGGGCGTCCGCCGTCCGGGCTCGGCCGTCTCCGCCCGGCGCGCGCGCCGGGGAGATGTCCGCGCCGAGGTGCCGGGAGGCCGTGCGGGCCGCGTGGGGGCTCAGCGGGAGCCGGCGCAGCGCCGCCGCCGCATGCTTTCTGACCTGTTTATCCGGGTCGGCCTCGGCCATCCAGGCGAGGGGGGCGACGTCCGGCCACTCCAGCGCGGACAGGTGCATGACGTCCTCCCTCACTTTCGGCCTTCCCCGGGATGGGGAACCGGCGCGTGTCCTCCCCGCTCACCACGGGGAGAAGGGCGTGAACTCGGTCGACGTGAACGGCTCGTGAGCCGGCGGCCCGGCGGCCCGGGAACCGCGTACAGCTCCGCCGTTTCCCTGAACCAGTTAAAAATGGCATATAAAACATCAACGTCTCTACCGGCACAGACCACCCTCTCGCGCTCTGTTCACCTGTGGACCGACGACAGGGCAAATAATATCGATCCATAGCGTCAATTCCTCGCGGATATATAAACTGATGGCCCCTCTCCCTGGCGGTTGCCGATGAGCCAGTACGACGAATTTCGCAGAGCCGGAGTTTTCGACATACTCGCCGGCGTTTTCGACACCGAGGCCAAAAGCAGGGCGCTACTGGAGGAGACCGACGCCGATCCGACGCGTCTGCCCCCCTTCGGAGGAGTGCCTCCCGTCGCCTACTGGCGACAGGTGGGCCGGGAGCTGTCGTACGGCATGGGCCCCTCGCTGTCCGACCTGATGGCCGCGGCGGCACGGCTTTATCCGGGAAACTCCGCGTTCGCCCGCTACGCGACACCTTCCCCCGCTCCCGGCCCGCCCGCCGGTTCCGCACCCGCCGCCCCGCCCGCCCCGCCCCGCGGGCTCCCCGTCCCCCTCCCGGGGGTGCCCCGCGACCCGCCCACGGAGATCGGCGGCCGGACGTCCCTGCGCGTGCTCTGTCTCCAGGCGAGCCCGGACGGCACCGCCGCTCTCCGGCTCGACCGCGAATACCGCGAGCTGCTGGCCATCGCCGGGGCCCGCTCGCCCAGAAAGATCGACTTCACCCTCAGCCCCGCCACCAGGGCCGACGACATCCAGGGCCACCTTCTCTCCTCGGCCTGGGACATCGTGCACTTTTCCGGGCACGGCTCGGCCGGCGGGCTGCTGGCCTTCGAGGACACCCTGGGCAGGGCGTGCCCCGTCTCGGTGGCCGCCCTCGCCGGCCTGTTCGCCGCCGCCTCGGCCTCCCTGGAGTGCGTGGTGCTCACGAGCTGCTACAGCGGCGCCTACGCCTCGGCGCTGCGCCCCGTCGCCAAGACCGTGGTCGGCTCCGCCGAACCGATCGACGACCGGTGCGCGACCGCCTTCCTCAAGGGGTTCTACACCGCGCTCGCGGCCGGCGGGAACATCCACCGCGCGTTCGCCAACGGCGTGAGCCGGATGGGGTTCGACGACTGCCCTGCCGATCGGATGCACATCGATCCGCAGGTGGCCGATGATCGATGACAGGACGCCGTGCGGGTTCGGGGCGGGGCCGCGCGTTTTCCGCCCGTACGGGGCCGTCGCTTTCCTCCGGTGCACCCCGGAAAACACGAAATGTAAATTGCCGGTACCCGGAGGCCCGGGTTCCAGGCCCATCTGTTTCGACGCCCTCGCCGGTGACGGGCGAGGCGTTCCCCCCACGACCAGATCCCGGATGATCCGCTCCGCGGAAAATCCGCGATGAGCAGATTTTCCGGCCATTTCGGCATTCCCGGCTGGAGCCGGGAACGGCCGTCCGCCTTGATCACCACCGCCGTCAAGAGGACCGCCGTCAAGGGGGACGTGCCCGGCAAGGAAGACGCTCACCGCCGTCCGGCCCGGCCGCCCCGATCGTCGCATCGAGCCGGCGCGAGGAGGTCACCGATGAACAACCCCCACCACCTCAAACACCTCGCCAGGGCGTTCGACAGCGATGCCAAGGCCCGCGGCCTGCTGGAGGACATCGGATACCCGATGGAGAACGCCCCGCCGTGGACCGACCCCCAGAGCTGGTGGCGCGCCGTCATCAGGGAGATCGAGCTGGGGCGCATCGAGAACGGCCTGTTCCAGCTCTACAACGGGGCCAGCCGGCAATACCCCGGCAACACGGTCCTGGCGGAGGCCGCCGCGGCGTACGCCCCCGCACCGGATTTCGGGCCCGCCCCCGCGCCGGACCCCGGCTCCGTCTTCGAGGCCGTCCGCGAGGCTCCGCCGTACGGCGGGACCGACGGGCCGCCCGCCGGGCCGGCGGAGCGGTCCCTGTGGCCGACGCTCACGCTGACCGGCGGCGAACGGCACGACGACTTCGTCCGCGCCGTCCGGCGGCTCGACCCCGGCGCGCGGCTCTGCTACGACACCCAAGGCCAGGTGTGCGTGTCGGTCGGGCGCGGCGGTGCCGAGGGCGAGGAGATCGGCAGGCGGATCACCGCGGAGATGACGCGCCGGGGAGACCCCGAGGTCCGGATCGACTTCCGCGAGTACCGCTTCCAGCCCTACGCGCTGCGCGAGATCGTCGTCCACGGTCCCGACGGCGACGGCTTCCGGCTCAACGGCGTGCCCTCCACCGTGCTCGCGCGCGACATCGCCGCCGCCGTCCTGCGGCGCTACGACGACGAGGCCGCCGGGGGCAGGCGCGGGCGCCTCGTACGCATCGCGATCGACCTCATCCAACCGGACGGCACGGCGCGGCGGATCGGCGACCCCTGCCAGGCCCTGCACGAGGCGGGCGTCCCCGACGGCGCCCGTCTCCAGCTGGTGCCCGAGGTCACGGCCGGCGCCCGGCGGCGAAGCACGCGCGGCCCCGGCCGAGGTGAAGGGCGCCGAACACCGCATCCGCCCCCTGGAGACCAGCGTATGGGACGCCTGGAAAGATGATCATTGAGATCGAGCTGTACAGGGGGAGCGGCCGCGCCTACTACGGCCGCCTCCCCCTGACCCGCGTGCTGGTCGACGCGCTCAACGCCGAGCACCCCGGCCTGCTCCCGCGGGGCGACTACCCCGAGGTCGCCGAGCGCATCCGGTTCGTCCTGCGGTTTCACAACGTCGAGGACACCGAGAAGCCCTCGCGGGAACCCCGGCTGGTCAACATGCGCACCGGCTTCGGCCACGTCGACCTGATCGTCACGGTCGACTCCCACGTGGTGCACCGGGCCCACTACACGGTGAGCAGGCTGCTCGGCGCCCCCCTGGCCCCCCTCCTGCGCCGTCTGGAGCCCGACGAGCATGAGTGGGGGTTCGCCGTCGGCCACCCCGCGCTCGGCGAGCAGGAGAACTCCCGGCCCGCGCCCGAGGTGGAGGGCAGCGTGGACATCGACCTGCGGCGCCCCGGGGCCGTGCCGTTCACCGTGGAGAAGATCGCGGCCCCCCTGCCCGAGGAGGTCGGCGACGGTGACCTGGGCATCCCCCCGGACCTCCTCGGCCCCGTCAACGTCCTGCTGCCGGAGGCGGTCCACCGCCGCCTCCACCACGACCTGCCGCTGTCGGAGACGATCGAGGAGGGCGGCTTCCTGCTGGGGAGGGTACGGCGAGCCGCCGGCGCCGGAGAGCGCCTGCTCGTCGAGGTCACCCATGTGACGCCGGCCGAGTGCTCGGGTGCCTCGGCCGTCCACTTCACCTTCACCGGAGACTCCTTCAGCGCGGTGAACCGCCTGATCACAGAGGGCGGCGAGGCGCGGAGGCTGGTCGGCTGGTATCACACTCACCTGTTCTGCCCGGAGATCGACATGAAGACGGGCACGGGCCTGTCGACCACCGACGTGGACCTGCACTTCGCCACCTTCAGACGCCCCGGACAGGTGGCCGGTCTGATCAACGTCCATGACGCCGGACGCACCGTCAGGTTCTACGGGCGCCTCGGCGACCGAATGGTCGAAAGCGCCGTGTGGAGCCCGGATGAGCACGGCCGGTACAGCCTCCGGCGTCCCGCGCCGGACGATCGGTGAGGCGGCGGGTGCCGGAGGGCAACGAGTTCGACATCAACTGACGTGCCCGGCACATGGCCTTCCGCCAGGCCGCCCCTCCACCGATGGATCTCCGTTCAGGCGACGTCACCAAACGTCGATGACGTTCCGAACGAACCGGAAGTGCGGTTCAAGCGAGTCTCCCGGCCGGCGAATCGCCCATTCCGATTCACCCGCTGCGCCCCGACCGAAGCGGACGGCGTCCGGCCCCCACCCCGCAAGGCGCCCTGCGCTTTTTCGCGCACGCGGCTCAGCTTTCGAATCGACCGGGAGAAGGAACCCGGAAATGGAGGGCGGCGGCACCGGGGGCCACGCTGGTGCGCTCGCGCACACCCTCGCGCCGCGCGTCGTCCTGTTGCGGGATCGTCAACCGGTCCGGGTGCGGAGGCTCCGCGCCAGGGTGGGGATCATCACCGCCGCGGGGACGAGGTGCAGCCCGAGTACGGGGTGTGGTGACCGGCGTGTGACGGTCCTGGCCCTGGGGGTGACGATGCGCACCCTCGCCGTGCGACGGCCGAGGTTCCGCAGGGCGCGGACGCCGGTACCGCGGAGCCAGAACCCGGCGTCGCGTCCGAGGACCGGCCCGGGCTCGCCGTCGCGCAACTCCAGCCGCACCCGCCCGTGGGTGACGACGCCGAACGCGTCGCACCACTCCGCCGCGACCACCGCGACACGCGCGCCACCGCGCAGTGCGAGCGTCCGCACCGGGACTACTCCGCGCCGTCCGCCGGCAGGCGCTCCGGCAGCCCGAGCCCCGGGAACCGGTCGGCGTGAAACGTGACGATCTCGGTGATCGCCCCGCCGGTGACACGCAGGACGTCGATCGTCAGCGGCAGGTACGCGCCCTCCCGCTTCCGCCGGAGGTAGAAGGCGACGGCGGGCTGCCGGTTCACGGAGGTGAGGACGGCGCGCAGGTGCTTCATGTCCTCGAAGCCGCTCTCGATCCAGTCGTTCACCACCGCGTCGCGGCCGACGTGCAGGCCGGGCGTGGGCGGCATCGAGCAGCGGACGTCGTCCCGCAGCAGTGCGGCCAGCCCGCCGACGTCCGTGGCCACGCTGGCGTCGGTGTAGCGGCGCACCAGCTCGCGCGTCCCGGCGTCCTCCTCGCCGCCGTTCCAGTCCTGCCGATCGGCGGGCAGGTGCTCCCGCATGCCGGCGCGGGCCCGTTGCAGCGCGCTGTTCACGGAGTTGACGGAGTCCCCCAGGAGCTCCGCGACGTCCTTCGCCGGCCAGCCGAGCACGTCCCGCAGGATCAGCACGGCCCGCGGGCGCGGCGCGAGGTGCTGGACCGCGACCAGGTACGCCAGCTCGATCGTCTCCCGCGCGACGGCCACGGTCTCCGGCTCGTCCGCGTCGCCCGCGGGCAGCTCGTCGAGCAGCCGGTCCGGGTAGGGCTGCAGCCACGGCACCTCACCGCCGGCCGCAGGCTCCGGGCGGCACGTGGCGAGCAGGTCCAGGCAGGCGTTGGTGGCGATCCGGTACAGCCAGGCTCGGAACGTCGAGCGCCCCTCGAAGGTCTCCCGCCGCCGCCAGGCCCGGAGGAACGTCTCCTGCACGGTGTCCTCGGCGTCCTCGAACGATCCGAGCATCCGGTAGCAGTGCACGTGCAGCTCCCGCCGGTGCCGCTCCGCCAGCCCCGAGAACGCCGGCTCGTCGACCTCGCCCAGACCACTCACGCCCAGCTCCTCCAGCAGCGTGTCCGCACTCATCACGTCATCCTTCCGCCTCGTCGTGTCCCGTCGTAGGTATGACGGGTGCGGGCGCGACAACTCATCACCGGGGTCGGCCGGCATGGCTGATCCGGTGACGGATCCGGCGGCGAGGCGGGTGTGGATGCACCGTCGTATAGGCGGGCCGGTGCGAGCAGGGTTCGGCGGCCCGGTGTGAGGAGCCGCCGGCGGGGTCGATGCCGGCCGCGGTGTCGGCGGACCAGGTCGGCGAGGTGGTTCAGGGGTCGACCGGACAGCGGGATCGTGGCGGGGAAGGCAGCACGGCGAGGCTCCCGGTGGGGGCATCGGGTCCTGGTCGACCGCTGCCTTGCCCGGAGCCTCGCACTCACCGATGTCCGGGGCTGCCACCCCCGCCCTGACCTGCAAGGTCAGGGCGGCATAGGCTCATTCAACGACCGCGTTCGCCGCAAACCCGTCCCTCAGAACCGAGACTTCCTCACTTTCTTACTTCCCTCGGCCCCATTCGGACAGGGGAAGCGGGCGGCCGGGTCCGGCCGCGACGCGCTCAGGGGGGCCGGCACGCCGGGAGACGCCCGCCCCCACCGTCTCCGTCAGGCGTCGACCCGGTCGCAGAGCATCTGCGGGAGCACCTGTTTGCAGGTGTCGCACGACGGGACGATCGACCCGGTCGACCAGGCGCGGCTGTACTTCTCCGCGGCGTAGTCACGCCAGAACATCTCGCTGAGGTCGATGGTCTCGACGTTCCGCCCGGCGTCGCGGGCGTCCCGGCAGATCCGGTTGATGATTTTCTGCGCCGCGCACGACCCGATGGGGTAGTCCATGCCGTTGCCCTGGGCGGTGCTGGCCGGCACGAATGTCTTTCCCCTGATGTCGACCATGGCGTCGGGCTCTTCAAGCGCGTTCACGACGCCGACGATCACGAGGTCCTTGGGGAGGTGGCCGTGCTTGATGAAGGGAAGAACGACCCTGGCGCCCGGTCCGGAGAGCGTGGCGTACTGCTTTTCCTGCGTTCCTATCGTCGCGACGGCCACACCTATCATGCTGGTCGCGATGACCCCGCCGCCGGGGCTGGAGGCGAGACGCAGGTAGGCCTCACGGAGATTGTCGTCGAGCAGCGTCTCCTTGCTGTAGTTGCCGAGAGCCGGAAGGAAATTGTCGAAAAGAAGTTTCCTGCTTTTCTCTCCGGGCCTGATGACGCTGATCCTGTGCCTGTCGATCGACTCCTCGCAGCGCGGGCACGTGGAGTTGACGACGTTGTTGCCTCCGCCGTACAGAATGGCCTTCTCGTCTCTCTTCACGCCTGGCCCCTTCGTTCAACGAGAACGCTTCCCCTTTTTACGGGAGCCTCATCGTAAAACGGCCGCCAAGCGGAGACAAGCGGCAGGCCGGCAGGTCTTCCCGCCGGACGGAAATCGAAATTCACACGCATGCCTCGACGGTGAACATCCTGATAAATGGGGTTTCATGTCGATCGATTGGTTATTACGACTGATTGCGGAGTTTCTTACCCAGCACGCCCGATGACGGCTTCCGGCCCCGGCGCACAGAGCGCGCGACCGCGGCGCCACCGAGAAGCGACGCCCGCGGAGAACGGCGCCGCCGGGGAACGGAGGTCAGACCGCGAAGTACACCCGGACGGTCGTCCCGTCCTCACCCGTGTGAACGCGGACGAGATCGCTGAGCAGATTGGTGACGAGCAGACCGCACGACCCCAGCCGGCGGGGGTCGGCCGGACGGCGGCCGGCGAGCGGGTCGGCGATGTGCCCGGAGTCGCTGACATCCACGACCACCCGGCCCCCCTCGGCCCACACGCGCAGCACCCCCCGGCCGCCGCCGTGGTCCAGGCTGTTGGCGGCCAGCTCTCCGGCGACCAGCCGCAGATCCTCCAGTCGCTCCCCGGTCAGCCCCGCGCCGGCGGCGTGACCGGCCGCGAAGTCACGCGCCTGCGCCAGCAGACCGTCGTCGAAGGCCAGAAAGGCCGCGTCCGGCGGATCGGAAAGCGGACGGTTGCAGTCGCGGACGACACGCTCGGGCGCGTAGGCGGCGCTGAGACGCAGGCCGCCGTCCTCGATCAGAACGGGGTGGGTCGCCTCGGCGTCCTCGACGACGCCGGGGTCGAGCTCACCGGTGTCGTACGGGCACAGGATGGTGACCGCGCGTCCGGAGAACGCCAGGTTGATGAGCGCCTCGTGCTGGAGGCAGGCCGGGTACTCCGTCTCCGACCGCCCCGCCCAGATCGGCTCGCCGACGATCCGCACCCTGCGGTCGGGGTGGAGGTCGGCGAAGGCCCGCAGGACACCGGGGATGATCCGCCCCGGATTGCGACCGGCCTCCGACATGTCGATCAGGTGCACCCGGGAGGCCGACGCGCCGAGTTCGGTGCGCAGCAGCGTGAGATTCGGCTCGGGCACCGCCACGGCGACGGGCTCGCCGATCGCGAGGCCACCCCGGAGGAACGGCATGATCCCCCGGAGGTACTCGCGGGGGCCTCGGTAGAAGAGAGCGGGATGGACGAAGGGGTCCTGGGTGGCGGCCGGAACGCCCATCACTTCTCCCGGTCGATCGGGAGGGAGACGAGCCGGCCAAGACGGGCACGGCCCCCGGGCGACGGGACGGAGGGTTTTCCCTCTGGCCGGATTGCCATGACGAACATCCCGGAGTAGACGATGGATGCGACCAAGGTACCCCCTGCCGGGTTTCCCACGCGGTGGATCGCCGAACCGCGGGCGCGGAAGTTCCCCGCCGGCACGCCTCCGACACCCCTGTGACCTGTGAAATCCCTCACCGTCCCCGCCGTCCCCCGCCGTGTCCCGCGCGATCGTCCCCCGCCCCGCGCCCCTTCCGGCGCGGCCGGTGCCCCGCGATCGGCGGAGGGCGGGCACGCCGGAGGGGGCACGCGCCGCCTTCACACGGGACCGAACAAAACCCGTAGGCGTCTTCGATGAGGAAGAATCACCATCATGCGGATTCTGATCGTCGGGGGAACCCGGTTCGTCGGCCGGCACATCACCGAGGCGGCGCTCGCGGCCGGTCACGAGGTCTCGCTCCTGCACCGGGGGCGGACCGGCGCGGACCTGTTCCCCGGCGCCGAACGTCTGCGGGCCGACCGCGACGCCGGCCTGTCGCTCCTGCGGGACCGGAGCTGGGACGTGACGATCGACGTCAGCGCCTACCTCCCCTCGCAGGTCGGCTCCCTCGCCGACGCGCTCTCCACCGGCCGGTACGTCTTCATCTCCAGCACCGCGGTCTACCTGCCGCCACAGGCGCCGGGCTTCGCCGAGGACTCACCGCTGGCCGAGCTCGACGGCCCGCCTCCCACCGAGGTGACCGCCGAGACGTACGGCGCGCTGAAGGTGCTGTGCGAGCGGACCGCGTTCGAGCGGTTCGGCCCGGAGACGCTCGTCGTACGGCCGACCTACGTGATCGGTCCGCACGACCACACCGGGCGCTTCACCTACTGGGTGAACCGGATCGCCCGCGGCGGCGACGTCCTCGCCCCGGGCGACCCCGCGGACCCGATTCAGGTGATCGACGGGCGTGACATGGCCGCCTGGATCGTCTCCATGGCCGGGAAGGCGGTCTCGGGGGCCTTCCACGCGGTCAGCCCCGCTCCGCCGTTCTCCTTCGGCGACATGCTGGAGGCGATCGCGTCCGAGGTGGCGCCGCCGGGGACCACGCTGACCTGGGCCGGGCAGGACTTCCTGCTCGCCGAGGGCGAGGACGGCCGGTCGCTGCCGCTGTGGTCGGAGGGCGACGCGTGGACGGCCGTCAACACCGCGAGCCCGGCCGCCGCCTTCGCGGCGGGCCTCACCCCGCGTCCGCTGAGCCGGTCGATCCGCGAGATCCGCGCCTGCGAGGCGTCCTTCTCGGTGGAGGGCACGCTCACTCCCGCGAGAGAGGCCGAACTCCTGGCCCGATGGCGCTCCCGCCCGGACGCCTGAGGCTCTCCCGGCCGGGGCCGTGCCCTGATCCGCCGGCGCCGCCTCAGTCGCGACAGCACCTCCCAGGGACGGCGTCGTTCCCCGCCATGTGAAAGCGGCGTCGTTCCCGGCTAGGTGGACACGGTGTCGTCCCCCGCGTCCCCCACGTCCCCCGCGCCGTCCGGGTCGCGGTGGCCGGTCTGGGAAAGGGTCTCCAGGCGGCGGCGGACGCCGCGGGCGTCGGGATGGCCGAGGTCCGTCAGGATTGTCAGGGCGGCGCTCCACGCCCACGCGGCGTCCCGGGACCGGCCGAGCGCAAGGTGACTGTCACCGAGGTGGGAGAGGACCAGCGCCTCGTTGTAGCGGTCGCCGTCCTCGTGGTGCAGCCGCCGGGCGTCCTCGTAGCAGGTGATCGCCCTGGCGTGGTCGCCGAGGTGGCTGTGGACGTACCCGAACGTGTCCAGGGTGGCGGCCTCGCCGTCGCGGTCGCCGATCTCGCGCAGTGACGCGAGCGCCTCCGTGCAGGACTTCAACGCCGCCGTGTAGCCGCCGACGGCCACCTGATACCAGCCGACACCGCTCAGGGCCCGGGCGCGAAAACGAGGGTGATCGGCCTTGGTGTAGAGGCGCAGCGCCTCCTGGGAGTGGTGCAGGGCCGCCTCGTGCCGCGCCTCGGCCTCGTGGACGCGGGCGAGGTTGCTGTGCACGTGGCCGCACCCCACCAAATCTCCGATGCGCTCGAAGATGTCCAGTGCCAGCCGGTAGTGCCGTTCGGCCGGCCCCACCTCCCCGATCCGCGTGTAGACGGTGGCCATGGCCAGGTGGCTGCGGCCCTGACCGGCCAGATCACCCCGCCGCTCGGCGACGGTGAGAGCGCCGCGGTGGCCGCGTAGCTCGTCGTGCCAGTGCCCGCGCAGGTTGGCGAACGACACGAACGCCCAGTCCAGCGGCGCGACGTAGGCGTCGAAGCCCTGTTCGACGGCGACGTCCAGCATGTTGAGCAGCACCTGGTGCTCGGTGGTGAACCAGTCCAGCGCCGCGCTCCGTCCGTCCGGGGCGACGCGTACCACGCCGGGCCTGCCCGCCGGGACGGCCACCTCGTCACGGTGGGGGAACAGCAGCCGGGCGCCCGCACCGGCCGCGTGGACGTAGTGATCGAGAACGCGGCGCAGGGCCTCGTCCCGTTCCCCGGGAGCGTCCCGCGCGTGGGCGAGCTCGACGGCGTACGCGCGCAGCAGGTCGTGGAACTCGTACCGGCCCGGCCGATGCTCGTGGACCAGGTGGTTACGGGTGATCTCGTCGAGCAGGGGACGGAGGCGGGCCGGTTCGACGGCGACCAGGCTCGCCGCCGCCTCGGCCGATACGTCCGGGCCGGGGTGCACGGCGAGGAGCCGGAAGAGCCGCGCCGCGCCGTCGCTGAGCTTCCGGTACGACCAGGAGAAGACGGCGCGGATATCGGTGGTCGTGTCACCGACGGCGAGGCTGTCGAGTACCCGCGACGGGACCGCGGCGTCGATCTGCGCGGCCAGCGCCTGGACGGTGACGGCGGGCTGGGCGACCAGCCGGGCGGCGACCAGCGCCAGTGCGATGGGCAGACACTGGCAGCGGTCGATGAGACGGTCGACGTCGGCGGATTCCGCCTCGACCCGGCGTGCCCCCAGCCGCAGGCCGAGCAGTTCCCGCGCCTCCTCCATGTCCAGTGGCGCGAGCGTGAGCATGTACGCGGCGTCGCTGACGACGAGCCCGGTCAGGTGGTTGCGGCTGGTGATCAGCACGCGGCACGCCGGGTTGCCGGGCAGGAGGGGGCGCACCTGGTCGGTGCCGGCGGCGTTGTCCAGCACGACGAGCATCCGCCGGTCCGCCAGGAGGCTGCGGTACAGAGCGGCCCGGCTGTCCCGGTCGGCCGGGATCCGCGCGGCGGTGACGCCCAGCGCGCCGAGGAAGCTGTGCAGGACGTCGGTCGGGTCCACCGGGGACCTGGCCGGGTCGAATCCTCGCAGGTTCACGTACAGCTGCCCGTCGGGATGGCCTCCGGCCGCGGCGTGCGCCCAGTGGATCACCAGGGTGGTCTTGCCGACGCCGGCCTCCCCGACCACGAGGACGACGGGATTCGGCGCGCCGTCGAGGTCGCGCAACTGGCGTAGGCGTCCGGCGAAGCCGGTGACCTGGGCGGGGAGCTGCGCCGGCCGGATCTGCGGAGCGGGGACGGTTCTCGGGCGGTGCGGCGGCCCCGGAGGGGCGTCCGTCGCCGTACCCGCCTCGGCCGGGCCGGTGCGCGCGGCTCGCTGGAATTCGGCGCGCTCGGAGTCGGACAACCCCAACGCGCCGGCGAGTAGCCGCACCGTGCTGGCCCGGGGCGCGGTGACCCTGCCGGCCTCTATCTCACGTAGGTGGCGGACGCTCACACCCGCCTGCGCGGCCAATTCCTCCTGCGTGAGCATGACCTTGGTGCGATGGGCACGTATCAGTTCGCCGAACATGCCCCTCCCGGCGGGCCTCATGCGGGTTGTTCTGCGGTGCTCCGTCAAACCACCGGTCAACCGCCGGTGATCAGCCTGTCTGAATCGTATGCCGGATGTGAAAGTCGTGGGTACGGGAATTCGCCGAAAGCCCACACGAGGGGAGGTCGACATGAAGAAAGTCGTGACGGGCGTCGCCGCAACGGTGTTCACCCCCTGGCCCTGACGACACCGCGCGCGGCGCACACGGGACCGCGGCCGGACAGCGCGCCGACGACCACGGAGAGTCCCTGTTCCCGCTGGCCCGGCCACACCGCCGGGAGTCATTGGAAAAGGGCTGGTTCAAGCCAGAAAAAGCGGCCGTTCCCTTTCTCTCGGCCGCCATCGCGCTCCTGACGCAAAATCCGCCTTCCCAGAGGGAGAAAACAGTTGAAAAAAAGTTTCACGATTTTCCTCATGACGACTCTCGCGCTGCTCGGTATAACCGGAACGGCCGGCGCCGAGGCGCGCTCCTCAAAGGACAGGGGGGTCGTCGCGCTGGCGGAGAGCCTCGGTATGCGTGCCGTACCGGTCGAGACGACGGCGGCCGAGACGTGGTATCTGATTTTCACGCACTCCGGTTCGACGCTGCAGTACTGCCTCGACGCCAAACTGCAGACCATCGGCAACGGAGGCACCGTCCAGCTGTGGTCCTGCAACGGCGGCAGCCAGCAGCAGTGGGCCTCCTACAACGGGCAGTACCTGAAGAACCGCGCCTCGCCCGCGGGACGGACCCTTGTGCTGGACGCCAAGCTGCAGACCATCGGCAACGGAGGCACGGTGCAGCTCTGGGACTACAACGGAGGCCCGCAGCAGCGGTGGATTCCCATCTCGGAGTACTCCCTGAAGAACGGCGCCTCCCCCGCCGGCCGGACCCTCGTCCTCGACGCCAAGGCGCAGGAGATCCGTAACGGCGGGAAGATCCAGCTCTGGGACTACAACGGAGGTCCGCAGCAGCGGTGGTCGCTCGTCGTCCCATGAGCCGATCGGCTACGGCTCGCCGCCGTGGTGAGTTCCGCACATGAGAGGGTGGCCGCCGCGCAGGCGGCCACCCTTGTTCGTCTGGGCGGGACGCCTCCGTGACCGGCCTTGCCCGCACACTGGAGGGATCTCGCCCGCGCACCGGCGGGGTGGGCGCCGGCCGCCACCAAGCCGCGCCGGGCCCCGGCCCCCCGGAGCGGTCCTCACCCCAGGTCCCGGGCGACGTTGTCGAGCCGGTCGGCCAGCATGTCCAGCTGCGCGTCCGTCGCCGTCTCACCGTGGAGAAACTCCATCAGCTCGTAGCGGCGCGCCACGATCAACGGTCTGTGCCGGCTGTCGATCTCCCCGTCCGGCAGGACCAGGCAGTCGCCCTCGACGAACACCAGCGTGGCCCCGGGGTCGGGTGACTCCAGCAGCCGCCGGACGCACTCCCGATCGACGAGCCCCACACGACCACCCCCTGTCCGCGTCTCACCCGCCGCCATACCCATGCTTTCCGCACGTTAACGATGGGATCAGGTCAAGCCGTACTCCGCCCCGGTTCTACGGCAAACCAGATCTCACCTCTCGAATCCCCGTAAATACATGCGTGAGTGAGTAGCTCACTCATATAGGGTGATCCGCGTGATCTCCATCCCCCAGCGCGCCGCGCCCCTCCCGCCGGAGGAACGGCGCGCCGCGCTCATCGCCTCCACCCTGGCCCTGGTGCTCACCCACGGCCCCGACGTGAACACCCGGCAGATCGCCCAGGCGGCCGGCGTCGCGGAAGGAACGATCTTCCGGGTCTTCAGCACCAAGGACGAACTGGTCAACGCCGCCATCGCCAGCGCCTTCGACCCCGCCCCCCTCCTGCGCGACCTGGCGGCCATCGACCGCGAGGCCCCCCTGCGCGCCCGGCTCGTCGCGGCGGTCGAGGCCCTGCGCCGCCGCATGACGAACGTCTTCCGGCTGGTGGACGCGCTGGGAATGGCGGCGCCCGCCACCACCGGCGACAACCACCGCGCCATGGCCGAGCAGAACGCCCTCATCCAGCGGACGCTGACCGAACTGATCGACCCCGACCACGCCCTGCTGCGATGCGCGCCCTCCGACGTCGCCCGCCGGGTGCAACTGCTGACCGTCGCGTTCAGCCACCCCCGGCTCACCGGAGACGACCCGCTGCCGTCCGAGGAGATCGTCGCCACCCTGCTCGACGGAGTCCGCCTGCGCCCGGACTCCGGAACGCTCTCCCGGGACGACATGCCCCCCGCCCCCGTTCCCCGCCCGGAACACGAGGCGCTCCCCTCCCAGGCGCCGGCCGAGGGGTGCCCATGCTGACCCGGCTGCTGCGCGTCTACCTCAAGCCCTACACCACGGCGCTGATCGCCGTGGTGGTGTTCCAGCTGGTCGGCACCATCGCCTCGCTGTACCTGCCCAGCCTGAACGCCGACATCATCGACCGGGGCGTCGCCGTCGGCGACACCGGCCACATCCTGTCCGCGGGGGGCTGGATGCTGGCCGTGTCACTCGTGCAGATCGCCTGCTCGATCGCGGCGGTCTACTACGGTTCCCAGGCGGCGATGGGGTTCGGCCGCGACGTCCGCTCGGCCGTCTTCCACCAGGTGGGCGGGTTCTCCGCCCGGGAGGTCGCCCACTTCGGGGCGCCGTCGCTGATCACCCGCGGCACCAACGACGTCCAGCAGGTCCAGATGCTCGTGGTGATGACCTGCACGATGCTGGTCGCCGCGCCGATCATGTGCGTCGGCGGCGTCATCATGGCACTCCAGCAGGACGTCGGCCTGTCATGGCTGATGCTGGTCTGCGTCCCCGTGCTGCTGGTGTCGATCGGCCTGATCGGCTCCCGGATGGTCCCCCAGTTCCGGGCCATGCAGACCCGCATCGACGTGGTCAACCGGGTGCTGCGCGAGCAGCTGTCCGGCATCCGCGTCGTCCGCGCCTTCGTCCGCGAACGCGAGGAGACCCGTCGCTTCGCCGAGGCCAACGACGCGCTGACCCAGACCGCGCTGCGGGTCGGGCGCCTGACCGCGCTCATCTTCCCCCTCGTGATGCTGATCCTCAACGCCTCCAGCGTCGCCGTGCTCTGGTTCGGCGCGGGGCGCGTGGACAACGGTGAGATGCAGGTCGGAGCCCTCACCGCGTTCCTCATGTATCTGATGCAGATCCTCATGGCGATGATGATGGCGACCTTCATCGCGATGATGATCCCGCGCGCCGCGGTCTGCGCCGAGCGCATCGGCGAGGTGCTGGACACCGAGTCGTCGGTGAGCCCGCCCACCGACCCCGTACGGCAGGTGCGGGGCCGAGCCGAGCTGGAGTTGCGCGACGTCGAGTTCCGCTACCCGGGCGCGGCGGCACCCGTGCTGTCCGGCGTCTCCTTCCGCGTCACCGCCGGGCGGACCACCGCCGTCGTCGGCAGCACGGGGGCGGGCAAGACGACCCTGCTCTCCCTGGTGCCCCGGCTGTTCGACGCCACCTCCGGCACGGTGTCGGTGGACGGCGTCGACGTCCGCGACCTCGACCCCCAGATGCTCTGGTCGCGCATCGGCCTGGTGCCGCAGAAGCCGTACCTGTTCACCGGCACCGTCGCGAGCAACCTGCGCTACGGCAACCCGGACGCCACCGACGAGGAGCTGTGGGAGGCGCTGGAGGTGGCCCAGGCCCGCGACTTCGTCGAGGCGATGCCCGAGGGCCTCGACGCGCCCATCACCCAGGGCGGCACGAACGTGTCCGGCGGGCAGCGCCAGCGGCTCTCGATCGCCCGCGCGCTGGTCAGCGAGCCCGAGATCTACCTGTTCGACGACTCCTTCTCCGCCCTCGACCTGGCGACCGACGCCCGGCTGCGCGCCGCCCTGCGCCCGCGCACCGTCGACGCCGCCGTCGTGATCGTCGCCCAGCGGGTCTCCACCATCGCCGACGCCGACCAGATCATCGTCCTCGACGACGGCGTGATCGTCGGCAGAGGCACCCACGCCGAGCTGCTCGACTCCTGCCCCACCTACATCGAGATCGTCGAGTCCCAGCGAACCGTGGAGAGTGCGGCATGAGCGACCGGACCATGACGACGACCCGACGGCCCCCTGCCGGGGGCGGACCCTTCGGCCGCGGTCCCTTCTCCCCCGCCGGGATGCCCGCCGAGAAATCGATGGACTTCGGAGCGTCCTCGCGGCGGCTGATCCGGCGGCTGAGCCCCGAACGCGGCAGGGTCGTCACCGTGATCGGCCTCGCCGTGACCAGCGTGGCGTTCGCCGTGATCGGACCGAAGATCCTCGGCCGGGCGACGGACCTGATCTTCAACGGCGTGGTCGGCAGGCACCTGACGCCGGGCACCACCAAGGAGCAGGCCGTCGAGGCCGCCCGCGCCTCGGGCAACGGCGACTTCGCCGACCTGCTCACGGGGATGGACGTCGTCCCCGGCCACGGCGTCGACTTCGCCGCGCTGGGCACGGTCCTGACGTGGGCCCTGGTGCTCTACGTCGCCGCGTCGGTCTTCGGATGGCTCCAGGGCTACCTGCTCAACGACGTGGTGCAGCGCACCGTGTTCCGGCTGCGGGCCGATGTCGAGGACAAGCTGAACCGGCTCCCCTTGCACTTCTTCGACGGCCAGCCACGCGGAGAGCTGCTCAGCCGGGTCACCAACGACATCGACAACGTGTCCCAGACCCTCCAGCAGACGATGAGCCAGCTGCTGACCTCACTGCTGACCGTGATCGGCGTGCTGGCGATGATGTTCGCGATCTCCCCGCTGCTCGCGATGATCGCCCTGGTGACCATCCCGGTGTCGATGATCGTGACCAAGCGAATCGCGAAACGCTCACAGAAGCAGTTCGTCGCGCAGTGGACCCACACCGGCTCGCTGAACGCCCACATCGAGGAGGCGTTCACCGGCCACGAGCTGGTGAAGGTGTTCGGGCGCCGGCCGGAGGTCGAGCAGGTGTTCAGGGAGAGGAACGAGGCGCTGTTCAAGGCCAGCTTCGGCGCCCAGTTCGTCTCCGGGATCATCATGCCGACGATGATGTTCATCGGAAACCTCAACTACGTCGCCATCGCCGTCGTCGGAGGCGTACGGGTGGCCACCGGGACGATGAGCCTGGGCGACGTCCAGGCGTTCATCCAGTACTCCCGGCAGTTCACCCAGCCCCTGACCCAGGTCGCCTCGATGGCCAACCTGCTGCAGTCGGGGGTGGCCTCGGCCGAGCGGGTCTTCGAGCTGCTGGACGCCGAGGAGCAGTCCCCCGACCCCGACCCGCCCGTACGGCCCACCGCCCGCGGGGGCCGCGTCGAGTTCGAGAACGTGTCCTTCCGCTACACCCCGGAGCAGCCCCTCATCGAGGACCTGTCCCTGGTGGCCGAGCCCGGGCACACGATCGCGATCGTCGGCCCCACCGGCGCGGGGAAGACCACCCTGGTCAACCTGATCATGCGCTTCTACGAACTGGACGCCGGGCGGATCACCCTCGACGGCCTCGACGTCGCCCGGATGCGTCGCGAGGACCTGCGCTCGCGGATCGGCATGGTGCTCCAGGACACCTGGCTGTTCAGCGGCACCATCCGCGAGAACATCGCCTACGGCAACCCCGCCGCCACCGAGGAGCAGATCCAGGCCGCCGCGCGGGCCACCTTCGTCGACCGGTTCGTGCGCACCCTGCCCGACGGCTACGACACCGTGATCGACGAGGAGGGCGGCAACATCAGCGCCGGCGAGAAGCAGTTGCTGACCATCGCCCGCGCCTTCCTCGCCGACCCCTCCCTGCTCATCCTCGACGAGGCCACCAGCTCCGTCGACACCCGGACCGAGGTCCTGGTGCAGCACGCGATGGCGGCCCTGCGCTCCGACCGCACCAGCTTCGTCATCGCCCACCGCCTGTCCACCATCCGCGACGCGGACCTCATCCTCGTGATGGAGGGCGGCCGCATCGTCGAACACGGCACCCACGACGAACTCCTCGCCGCCCAGGGGGCCTACCACCGGCTCTACTCCGCCCAGTTCACCGGCGCCCTGGTCCCGGCCGACGAGGGGAACGCCTCCTCAACATGATCGACACCCCGGAGAAGTCCAGCGCCCCGTAGGGCTCCCCCGGGGCTCCACCGGGGGGTACGGCGCGGCGGACGGATGCGGTGAAGGGGCGGTCACCCGCGCGGTGACCGCCCCTTCACCGCCGAACACGACCCGGCGACGCGTGAGCCGTCTCCCTCAGTCGTCTCCGATGCCGGGCAGGAGCGAGAAGGAGGTCAGGCGATGCAGCGAGCGGCGCGTCCCACGAATGTCGAGGTCGCCGGTCGCGGTGACCTCAAGGCCCGTCGCGTGCGCCTTCACCGCGAGGTTGTAGTCATGCTCGTCCAGTTCGACACGGAACCTCCTCGCGTTACCCGTGTCGTCGTCGACGCCTTGGATGACCGCCTCGCCCTTCCCATACTTTCCCGCCCGGAACAGACGAACAACCAGGCCGATAACCGTGATCCCGGCCCTCGGCTGTTTCGTTCGCAAAAAGTTCGCGGCCTCCCCCAGAATCCTCTGCTGGCCGGGGGTGATCTTCAGCCGGGCGGGTTCGTGAGCGCCGGAAGCGAGCGGGGACTGTGAGAAACGGATCTGATACACGTCATGATCCGGCCCGCCCAGAAGACTCAACGCTTCCAGTTCAGTGGCGTTCGGGGAGGCTTGGCCGGCTTGCCCGAAAGACGACAGAGGCTTGTCCCCTTCACCGACCTCCGCCGCCAGACGTTGGGCCCGCTGGGCCGCGGCCAGCATTCTGCTCGTCACCTTGCGACCAAACGGTCTTGAGGGAATCTCAAGCAGAGACTCCTGGCTGACCACCGAAGCGGCCGGCCCCTCGGTGTACACGTCCACCAGGGGAAGGGTGAGAGAGAGAACAAAGCTGCCTGGCTGCGTGGAGACACGGGCTTGCGCGGCATAGGCCTCCGCCCGTTGCGGACGCCGGGGAGGCAGGACCAGGGAGTCGGCGTCCAGTGCCGTGGCGGACGCGACCACATAATTCCGCAGCGCCGATATCGCGGAATGCGCCAAGAACAACGGCGCCTCTCCGGCCGGGGCGTTCGGCGTCAGCCGTACGGAAACGTTGTCCGCACCACCGAAGCTCATATCCGCGGAAATCTCCTGCGGAAGGCGGCGCTCCACGTAGGCGAGTGTCCTCAGCGCCTCGTTCACCCGCTCGGCGTAGTCGCGAACCTCTCGTTTCACCGGAAGGACGATCCGCGTGTCGGACGGTTCCGTATCAGACGGTTCCGGTCGCCACAGCGTGGTCCGGCCGTCGTCGTCCTCAAGGGTCCACCCCGCGCTCCGCAGGTAGCCGACGAGAACGGCCAGGTCGGGAACCGTCGTCGCCTCCCCGGGGGAAGATCCGTTCCATTCGCTCATCGCGGCCCCCATGCGTCAACGTCCGGCACAGGGGTGGACCTGCGCACTCCATGGGTTCTGAGCATGAGGAGAAGTCCCTGGCGGTCCAAGGTGTTGACGGCTGGAAGACGAACGACTTGGGTCTTGGCATTGTCCGAGGCCGAACAGCCTTCCAGCGAGACCCAGGCGCCGTGCCCGACCAGAAGCGTGCCGTCGGCGTGGAGGCGCACGTTCTCACCGTCCCTCGACAAGCCGATGACGGCGAGGATCCTCCTGATCGAATGATCGGCCCGCCGCAACACATCATAGGTCTCGATGTCAAGGTCGTAGTGGTAATCGCCACTGGCCGACCTGCGAAGATCTACCGTCGTTTTAACCTGCACGAGAACAGCGGGGTTGTACGTCCCCTGTTCGACACCACGGAGAAAGAGCTGCACGTCCGCCTTCTGGAGATCCAGGGTGGCGGGTCGCCCGTGCAGTAGACCACTGCCTGCGGCGACCACTTCGAGCCACGCCTCCCCGAAGTCACCTTGCAGGGCGTTCCGCTCCTGTTCTCTCGCGGGGACCATCGCGCCTCAATCATTTTAACCAATCGGGAAAGTCGCTTGGCTGATGATATAGACACACCGCAGGTCACCGAGGAGCGGTTACTGTATTGCCAATAAACTCATGAACACTTCCCCATCGCCGAATCCTCCCTCTGCATCCCATTCGTTGAGGTTTGGCGTATCGATGTCAATCAGCGCACCATCCTTACCAGTGCCCTTTTTCCTCCGGTACCGACATCCTCGGTACCGAAAACGAATGGCCGAGTCGGAGATCGACTACAGCGCTCGGACAGATCGTTCAGGCGGGGAGATTCCAGCTCGGCCCGTCGGGTTCGCCCAGCCAGACGTACTGCCGCTCCTCGGTGACGGTGAGCCCGTACGCGGACTGATGCGGAGACCCCGCCGCCTGCCAGGCCAGGACGGCTTCCTCGACGGCGTCCCACAACCGCAGGGGACCATGCTGGCGAACCGTCCACCCACCATACGGATCCGGCCTGGTGGTGGCCTGCGAACCGGTGGCCACGTCCAGCAGGACGACCTCGCCACCACCCCCCAGCTTCATCGCCGACGGAACGGCGAGCTGTCCCACGAACAACCCGGCCGGGCAGTCCATCACCCTCGGATCCACCCGGCTGCTTCTCCGGTCGCCGATTCCGAGGTAGGGGACGGCCATCGGCGGCGGGCCGTGCGGACGTGCGGTCATGAAGTAGACGTCGTCTTCCAGGAAACGTCCGCTCGCGGTGCCGTCGCCGCCGAGCGTAAGGTGCGCGAACGCGGCGCCGTACATCCATCCGGACAGCGGAGCGGTGATCGTGCCGCCGTCGCGGACCTGCCACAACCACGGGAGCGGGATGTAGCGAACCGAGCAGGTGGCGATCAGCCGGTCGTACTCGGCGTTCTTGTCATAGCCCGCGAGGCCGTCACCGGTCACGAGCGTGGGCGTGTACCCAGCACGGGCCAGCGCGTCACAGGCGTGACCCGCCACGGCCGGATCGTATTCGACGGAGGTCACGGCCGCGGAACCGAGCCGGTGGCACATCAGCGCGGTGGAGTAGCCGGTGCCCGTGCCGATTTCCAGCACCTTGTCACCCTCGGAGATCCGCGCGGCCTCCAGCATCCGCACCACCAGACCGGGCAACGTCGAGGAGGAGGTGGGCGCCCCGTAGACGACGCCGCACGCATCTGTGACCATCTCACCGTCGATCTGCGTCACCCACGTCTCATCGCGGTAGACCAGTTCCAGCCACTCATCGGCGGTCATCTCCGCAAGACGTATCACCTCCCACCGGTCACCGTGCTCGGTGGCCCTGGCGACCGCTGAGCCGAGAAACGTCTCACGCTCCACGGACTCGACCGCGGCCCGCCAGGCTGGGGCGCGTAGCGCCCCTGTCCGGACGAGCCGATCGGCGAGGGTACGGCGGAGCCGTGCGGCAAGACCGGGTGTGCCGGGGTCGGTCACGTCGATTCCTCCAGAAGCAGATCGGCGATCGCCGCGGCGATCGGCAGCCCGGTGGCGTCTTCCAGCCATCCCCACTGTCCATTGGGGTTGCACTCCAGAAACACGGGAGCATCGTCTTCGGTGAGCACGAAGTCGAACGCGCCGAACCGCAGGCCGAACTCTCCGAGGTAGGCAAGACAGCCATCGACAAGCCCTGAGGGCGGCTCGATCACCGTGTAAGAGAGGCGGCTGTAATCCCGCCGCCAATCGAGCAGTTCAGAGTCGATCCGGACGCAGAACACCTGTTTTCCGACAACGGTCACCCGAAGATCGGCCGTCTTCTTGACACACGCTTGAAACAAGTGTGCTGCGCGGCCAATGGTGTCGTCCAGGTCATCCGATTCGACCTGGGTCGTCCAGATGGTGGCGGGCTCCCCGCCAGGGCCGGTGCACGGGGTGGCCCGCAGCGGCTTGTAAACGATCGGGCCGTGCTCGGCCGCGAACGCGCGAGCGTCCTCTACCCGGTTGGTGACCAGGGTGGCGGGGACATCGAACCCGAGCCGACGCGCCGTAGCGAGCTGGACGGGTTTGTGTTCAGCTGCGGCGATCGCCCACGGGTGGCTGACGTAGGCGCAGGGCAGAGCCGCGAGGACTCCGCCGATCCCGAAACGGGCCTGCATCCCGGCGAATCGCTCAGCCTGCGACGGGCCACCGGAGAGGTAAGGGGTGGGCCGCCGGTAATAGACGGCCCGCACCTGCTCCAGGACGACCCGCCGTGAGCGCGTGGTCAGAACACCTCGCGCCGGGATCCGTCCGAACCACGCCGACAGCTCAGCGGTGGCGGGAAAGTCAGCGCCCGGATCGAATCGGGCGACGCACGCACCTCGCTCGTTCAAACGCCGGATGACCATGTCCGCCGTCTGATCGTCGAGGCAGGTAAGCACCAGGATCACGCGGGCAGTCCTCAATCGTCGTCGTAGTCGGTCATCATGGTCTGGTCCGAAGGCTGAGGGCTCTGACCATCGCCTCCTCCACCCGTTTTCACCGCTTTGCTGGTCTGCTTGTTGGTGCCGTGCTTGCCCGCCTCAATGAGCCGGCCGGTCATCGCATCGCGATAGACCCCGATCTGAGTAGCCGGATCGAGCTCCACCTTGTACGGTGCGGCGGGCGTGACCTCCGCGGACGCGAACGAAGCCAGCCGGGTGAGACCCCACGGCCGACCGTGCGAATTATCCATATTTATACCCTTTCTCAAATATGTCCCAAAGTAGGGGAAAGGACGCGAAGCGCAAAGCACACACGCACCAAGAAAGAGGAACGCCTACCCTGACGTCAGAAAGTTAGAGCGGATCGTATCCGCAGCTCAACGAGTTTGAGCGCCTTTGCGGAACGGCCTGCGCGTCAGGCAGCACCCGCGCCGCACCGCGCAAACTCATGCAAACTCCTTGAGGTGTTCCCACACAGCACACAAGCTCGGTGGTGTGGTCATCCGTTTCCCCGTCGGAGGAGAGCCTGTATGACACTACGCTTTCTCGGCAAGGACACCGTCGACGGCGGCTCACCGACATTATTCGACGACGACGGCGGCAGATATGTACTTCAAGGCTGGATTGTCACCGATCCAGCCGTGCTCACTCACTTCGACCTCGCTGACCACGAAACCACCGTCGAGGTGCCCAGGGAGCTGATGAGGTTTCTCCCGGAAGGTGTGACCGTTCCCGCAGGATCGCCACTGGTCCTCGACCGCGGCGAAACGTACGTGTTCCAGGGACGGCTCATCACCGATCCCACAGTACTCACCCAACTGAACATGCCCGATCACGAGACGGCGATCGAGATTCCGAAGACGGCCCTGTCCGGTCCGGAGGTGAACCGTGAGCTGGAGCGCCGGGGCACCAACGTTTGACCGATGGGCCACGATGTTCCGCTCATGCGAACGGTCGGCGGTCCACCTGGAGATGCGTGACCTGTACGCCGTATCGACCGAGAACCCGATGTTTTCCGCTTGGAAGGCGGGCCACCGTTACGACCTGGCCGACGAAACGTCGTGGTGGCGACCGTGGCTGGACGTGATACGGGAGGCAACCGGCAGAGGTGTGGAGGTCAGGCGTGCCCGGATCGTATCGGAGCCGGTGACCGAGTACGTCCGCTTCGAGTATGACGTCTCTTTCACCAACATCGTGGCGGGCGAACAGGGCCGGTGGCTTCCCCGACGCCGGGCGTCTGGCATCGCCCTTCCCGGCAACGACTTCTGGCTGCTGGATGGAGCCAAGGTTCAGTTCAATCACTTCACCGGAGACGGGGACTGGGCTGGAGTGGAATGGTGCGAAGACCTGGACGTGGTGAAATTGTGCGCGGCGGCGTTTGACGCGGTGTGGGCGGCGGGAATCGACCAGAGCGACTACAAACCCGCCTGACCACCCCCGTCCCCCCTTCGATAAGCAGCACCATGCCATCACCGTCACACGCCGTCGATCAGGCTAAGCAGGCGCTTGGTGCCCGCCTGCGTGAAATTCGCCTCGCCGCACGCCTCACAGGGCGTGACCTCGGCGACCTGGCGGGATGGCACTCTTCGAAAGTGTCGAGGATCGAACACGGGCGGCAGACACCGTCCGAGAGTGACATCGGCACCTGGTGCCGACACTGTGGAGCGGATGATCACGCCGGCGACCTGCTTGCGTCACTGCGCACCATCGACGAGATGTATGTCGAATGGCGGCGCATGCAACGCACCGGCCTGCAGCGGCTTCAGAAGGCGGCGATCCCGCTGTATGAACGAACAAGCTGCTTCCGTGTCTACGAGCCATCCCTGATCCCCGGCCTGCTCCAAACAGCCGGCTACGCGCTGGCTCTCATGCGCGCTGTCATCGCGTTCCGGGGAATCCCCGACGACAGCGTCGAAGCGGTTGAGGCGCGTATGCAGCGCCAGAAGGTCCTCGATTCGGGGAAGCGCCGCTGCGCGGTCATCCTGGAAGAAGCGGCCTTACAGACCAGGATCGGCGGCACCGAGGTGATGGCCGGTCAGCTCGGTCGCCTGCTCACCATGGCCTCTCGCCCTAACATCAGCCTGGGGATCATCCCGATTCGCAGCCGCGTCATGTGGCCCACCACCGGATTCTGGATCTTCGACGAGGAGCGGGTCCTGGTGGAAACCCTGTCAGCGGAGCTGACCGTGACCCAGCCCCACGAAATCGCCCTGTACTCCAAGGCATTCACCGAGCTGGCTGAACTCGCGGTGTACGGCGCGGCAGCACGAACCTTGATAACTTCGACCATTACCGCACTGGACCACATATAGCGGCTCATGACCAAAAGCGGGCAGGAGGTAGCCACGATCGAGGTCGGCGCCCACTCTGCGCGACGGCTTTTGCCCAGCAGGAAGCAGAGCCGGACCGGAGCCGGGGCACCGCCGGCTCGATCGACCGCACCCCGAGACCACCCCGCACATGGCGTGGGGCAGCATGGAAGGGTGAGCGATGGTGTGAACACGCTGACGGAGCTGCTGTCCGCAGGTGATGTCGTCGTGCTGAGCGGGGCCGGGATGTCGACGGAGTCGGGGATTCCCGACTACCGGGGGCCGAGCGGCTCCCTGAACAGACACACCCCGATGACCTACCAGACGTTCGTCGGCGACCCGGCGGCCAGGCGGCGCTACTGGGCCCGCAGCCATGTCGGATGGCGGATGATGACCGAGGCGACGCCGAACGACGGCCACCGCGCGGTCGCGCACCTCCAGCGGCGGGGCCTGCTGGCGGGCATCGTGACACAGAACGTCGACGGCCTGCACCAAGCCGGCGGTGCCCGGGCGGTCATCGAGCTGCACGGCAGCCTGCGTCACGTGGTCTGCCTGAGCTGCGGCGACTCAACCTCGCGGGAGGAGCTGGACCACCGTCTGAGACAGGCGAATCCGCGCTTCACCGCCGGAGCCACCACCGTCAACCCGGACGGCGACGTCGGCCTGAGGGAGGAGGAGGTCGACGGGTTCCAGGTGGTCGGATGCCGGGCATGCGACGGGGGGATGTTGAAACCCGGCGTCGTCTTCTTCGGGGAGACCGTCCCGGCGGAGCGGGTGCGCCAATGCTACGCCCTCGTGGAGAGAGCGGGCCTGCTCCTGGTCCTCGGGTCGTCGTTGACGGTGATGTCGGGCCGCCGGTTCGTCGTGCACGCCGCCAAGCTCGGCATCCCGGTGGGGATCGTCAACCAGGGCCCGACCCGCGGCGACGCCTACGCGACGCTCACCGTCGACGCCCCGCTGGGCACGGTCCTTCCGGAACTGATCCGCCTCACCGACACCCGCACATGAGCCGTTGGCCAAGGCTCTCACTCAAGAGATCGAGGCGATCGTTGACGTCGTCCTGGATCTGAAGTTTGGCGCCGCAGAGAAGTCGCAGACTGTTGAGGTAACCCAGAGGGGTCTAATAGGCATCGCGGACCGCGTCGTCGTCTTCGATTGGAAAAGATCACTGCGTTGGACAGCGCACAGTAGTTCACGATGAAGAGCATTACCGATATGCCAAGCGGACAACTCCTACAGCCAGTTCCTTCATCGCCCATAAGCCCAGTTGTAGCAGCACTAGCGCCTTCCCACAACCTTAATGAGATTAACCTCGCCTAAGGTTCCATAGGTGACTGCCAACCCATAGCGCCCGGACATCATCGCCGCTGGAGACGCTAGGATAGCTATCGATATAGGAGCATGCCTTTTCAGATGACATCGAAGGAGAAGCAATCACCTGTGGACGACACCCCCATTCCAGGCTTGTACGACTCACTAGTCACCCATCAGATAGATCAATGTACTAGATCCTGGCGTGACTCGGGTCATCTCGTCGAAATTTCCGAGGTCGACAAGGAAGATGTTGCCCATCTGCTTGGCCGATTCATCGGAGAATCAGCGGCTCGCGCGATGGCCACACTTAAAAACAGCGAAGAGCAGGTAGAGTTAGCCAATCAACTCCTTAAGTATCTCGCCGGTTCCGAACTGATTGCGAGCGGACCAAACAAGCTTTTATCGGTCATCAAAGATATTCCTGGAGCCGTTCCCTTTGAGCGACCGCTAACCTCACTGTCGGAAGCAGCATTGCTTACCAATGCCAGAGAAGATCCTAATCTGGCTCACGAGCTAGCAGCCGAGTTAGCCAGCGTTGATCAGGTTGATCTGTTGTGTGCGTTCGTCAAGTGGTCCGGCTTGCGCATTCTAGAGAAGCAGCTTGCTGAGCTATGCCGCCGGGGAGTCCCGCTGCGCGTCATCACCACCACTTACATGGGTGCAACTGAACGGCGAGCATTGGACCGGCTCGTCAATGACTTCGGCGCTGAGGTGCGGATCAGTTACGAACAAAACACAACCCGCCTACATGCTAAAGCATGGCTTCTGCGTCGCCGTACTGGCTTCGACACCGCCTACATCGGCAGCTCTAACCTTTCACGCGCCGCCCTCTTAGACGGCTTAGAATGGAATGTTCGCTTATCCAAAATAACAACTCCTCGACTATTGGATAAGTTCGAGGGTACCTTCGACTCTTACTGGAACAGGCAACAGTTCGAGCTGTACGACCCGGAAACTGATGGTGAGCGTCTTGACGACGCCCTATCTCGCTCAAAGCTAGGCGAGCGGATCTTCGATATTCCTACGCTGGTTCCTCACCCCTTCCCACACCAGCAGGAAATGCTGACAGACCTCGACGTCGAGCGGACCATACACAACCGACACCGCAACCTTCTGGTAGCCGCCACCGGAACCGGCAAGACAGTTGTCGCCGCCTTCGACTACCGCAACCTGCAGCAACGATTGGGCAGGCAGCCCTCCTTACTGTTCGTCGCGCACCGCAAAGAGATTTTGCAACAGGCCATGCGTACTTATCGACAGGTCCTCTCTATCCCTGATTTTGGGGAGCTCCACGTCGGTGACGATCAGTCTCGGCATTGGCGACACGTGTTCGCGTCAGTCCAGTCTCTTAACGCGCGCGGCATAGACACTTTTGCCGCCGATCATTTTGATGTAGTAGTCATCGATGAGTTTCATCACGCCGCCGCTATCACTTATCGGCGAATTATTGACCATCTCAAGCCGAAAGAGCTTCTTGGTCTCACAGCCACCCCTGAGCGGACCGACGGAACCCGAGTCCAAGACGAGTTCTTCGACCAGCACATCACCTCTGAACTACGCCTATGGGATGCTCTCGATGCTGACCTTCTCTGCCCCTTCCACTATTTTGGAATCAACGACGAGACGGATCTAAGTGGCGTAACTTGGTCGCGGGGCTCTTACCTCACCCGCGAACTCGATGAAATTCTTACTGGCGACAATAATCGAGCTCGACTCATATTCAACGCAATTCTAGACAAAGTTAGTGATCTCCAGGCTATCCGAGGTCTGGGTTTCTGCGTCTCAGTATCACATGCGCGCTTCATGGCAGATTTTTTCACCAAAGCGGGCTTGAAATCACTGGCTGTGGATGGATCAACCGACCCTGCCAACCGCAGAGCAGCGCTGGCTGATCTACGGGACGGAAAAGTTACGTTCCTGTTTGCTGTGGATCTCTTCAACGAGGGCCTTGACGTCCCTGATGTGAACACCTTGCTTCTATTGCGACCAACTGAAAGTGCGACAGTATTCCTTCAACAACTTGGTCGCGGACTCCGCCGCACACCCGATAAGGACGTGCTGACCGTTCTCGACTTCGTCGGCCAGCATCGCAAAGAATACAGGTTTGGAAACCGGTTCCACGCGCTGACCGGATTCACTCGAGGGCGCCTGAGGCAGCAAGCAAAAAACAACTTCCCACTGCTTCCGCCAGGATGCCAAATTGTCCTGGATCGAGTTACCAAAGATCATCTTCTCGCCGAGCTTAAAGTTCAACTCAACGCCACCGTTAATACCATCACTCAGGAAATTCGATCCTGCGCGGAAACATCGCTTATTGATTACCTCGAAGCCAGCGAGCGTGACATCCGCGACGTATACCGTAATCGACGGTACTGGACCTGGCTGTTGCGCCGTGCTGGATTGATCGAGAAGGAAGCCTCCCCCATGGAGGAGACACTTGGCCGCCGCGTGCGAACTCTCCTCCATATTGACGACCAGCGGCGAGCCGAAGCGTACGCTCGACTGTTGCGGCCCGATGGCTCGCTTTACGAGCATTACTCCCCCACCGACCAGGCCTTCGCCCGTATGCTGTTCTTCTCCTTCTGGCGCGACGGTGGCAGCTTCACTTCCTACGATGAGGCCCTTGCGCTTCTGCGCGCCGAACCCGCGCTGTGTGAGGAGATCCGAGAAGTCATCACCTATGGCGCAGAAAACCCTCGATACGTCACCACGCCCCTCCCCGATCCGTTGAAACAGGTGCCTCTGGCAGTCAACGCTCGGTATTCGGCCGATGAGATCCTTGCAGCCCTCGGCTGGGCAAAGCTAGGGGGATCTGTGACATCAACAATGCGCGAAGGCGTCGCATGGGTCCCGGCCACACAGTGTGACGCGCTCCTTGTCACCTTGCACAAGAACGAGAAGGAATTTTCACCACAAACTATGTACCGCGACTTCGCCCTCACTCCGAACTTGTTCCACTGGGAGTCTCAGCACCGCACGAGTGCGCGGTCAGCCACTGGACTGCGCTATCAGCAGCACGAACGAGACGGCAGCCATGTTCTTCTGTTCACCAGAGAACGCAAGGAAGATGAGAACCGCTATCCCGAACCGTTCGTCTTCCACGGAACCGCCCGATATGTGGAACATAAAGGGGAAAGGCCCATGGCTATAACCTGGCGGCTCGACGAGGAAATGCCTACCGACCTGTTCCGTCGTGCCGCCATCGCGGGGTAGTACAGGCCCGCGGATTACTTAACTACCTAACGAGCAACGCTGAAGAAACCATAGAAGAAAATAGACTTTCTCCTGCCAATGAGATGATCACCCAATTGGCAGGAGCGAGACTTCTCTCATGCTTGAAAATTCCCCCCACCCCTGCCGCTTCACAAAGGGTTTGAACTGCTAACTAATAGACGATAGGGTCGAACACCCTGCTTTGACCTCACTAATAAAAGCCTGCCATTCACCCCTGGTGAAGTGCAGAATCGGCCCTCCTGGGTCCTTGCTGTCTCGTACGGCACGGCCTCCACCAGGAAGGGTTGCTACCTCTATACAGTTGTCCTGCTGAGCGCTCAAACTGCTCTTGCGCCAAACGAGCGCGGGGGGGATTCGATTCACGACTCTCGCCTCTAATCCTGCTGTAGCCGGTCAACCAGGGAGGCCACGTAGCGTACGGACTCCTCAACAGTCAGGGCAGCCGCTACTACACGGTTAAAAGTGAGCGTATACGCCTGAACCTCCTCTGGTCTCTCCAGAAAAAGGTTATCCGTGGGCGTCTCCAGGTAGACGATTGACGGGTCCAGCTCGCCGGCGAAGTCCAGGACGACGAACCCGCTCCCCATGGCCGCATGCGCACCAGCCGAGTCGAGAAGTACCTGAACAGCGATGTTCGGTCGCGTCGCCATGTTGACGAGGTGGCTGAGTTGCTTCGCCATGACCGTGGGACCGCCGACCATCTTCCGCAGCGCAGCCTCGTCGATAACTGCCCAGATCTGTGGCGGGTTGGCGCGATCGAGGATCGCTTGCCGAGCCAGGCGGGCTTCAACCCGCCGCTGAACAGCGGTCTGATCGAGTACCTGCCCAGCCTGGAAGATCGCCGTCGCGTAGCCAGCCGTTTGGAGCAAGCCGGGGATGGTGACGAGCTCGACGGTGCGGATCTGGGTTGCTTCTGCTTCGAAGCCGGGGAGGCTACCGCCAAACACGTCCTTGTACTTCGACCACCAGCCTCTTTCGCGGGACTGTCGAGCGAGATCGAGGATTGCCTCACGTACGGCGGCATCGGTGACGCCGTAGACCTCCAACAGGAGGCGAATATTGCCGATATCGGGCAGGACCCACTTGTTCTGCTCCATATGCGTGAGGCGGCCACGCGACCATTCCAGCCGCTTGGCGACCTCATCGTGTGTGAGGCCGGCCTGCTCGCGTAGCCGGATGAGCTCGGCGCTGAGGCGCCGTCGTTTGACAGTGGGGCTACCGGTCATCGGGCCTCTCTTCACACATCAAGTAGGTCGATATCGCAACCGAGCTACCAAACCAGACAATTGCCACGATGAAATTTTGGCCTTGAAAATTCAGCAGCCAAGGTTCATCCTATGGAAAGGATCCGTCACTGAAAGTGATCGGAGTGTGGCTCTCACATGACTCACCCCTGAACTCTCAGTCAACTGTCCCTCGTGGTGCTGGCGATCCGACACAGCCACCTCATCCGGAACCGACACCGAAACCGAGGCACTACAGAAAACGGTTCTGCCAGGCGAGTCACGGCGCCTGGCAGAACCTCAATCGCACGATGGAGGTGCGACCTGTGCTCAACCCTAGTAGGAGAGCCATCCGGATCACGCGGATCCGCTGGCATGCCGAACAACCGCCGTCCCCCCTCGGTTGCCGATGGTGTGGGCACCCGCCGTATGCCCACGACGCGGCTAGTCTGCCCCACCGCCCTAACCACCTATGGGACCAGCCCACCCCCGCTCAGGTCCGCACACGCATGGCGGTCCGGCGTCGCCGTGGACTGTGTGGCCGATCGCCCGCGACCGCCCCGACTCTCGCGGCAACTCGCCCGTTGCCCCACCCCTCTGTGGGTCTTTTCCTAGGCCGCGGGCGCCACGCACGATCAGCCGTAACAGCCGCTGTGTCGCACGGGAGCGAATCACCCCCAGGCACACGTCCTTCGTTCAGCAGGCGGGAACCATACCGGAGGAGTTTCGCGACGTGCGACGCGCCACCTACGGAACCAGACGCCGGTAACCCGCTCGGTTTTATCCCGATCCACCCCAATCCTCCTGCACAGCGAGCAAGCAACCTCAGCACCGAGAGCACGATCGAGGGGAGTGACAAAGATGGCGGCGCGGTTCCTGTCCATGCTCGTCGGCGTGTTCACTGATCGGTTTCGAGTGACGACCAGCGACACTACGGCCTCGGTTTCCCATGGTGTGGAGTGGCCGCCGTATCCGTCCGTCGCAGCCGTGAACTACCCCGTGCTCTCTCAGCGCTTCACGGCCACACCCGACCAGGTCAAGCCCGCACGGAAGTTCGTCGCCGAGATCCTTGGGGACAGCCACCCGTCTCGCGATGACGCCGTGCTTCTTACCAGCGAACTCGCTACTAACGCCATCGAACATTCCACTGAATCAGCCATCAACCCACGGGAGTTCCTCGTCACGGTGGCCTTCCTCCTCCACAGCGTGCTGATCACCGTTCAGGATCCAGGCTTCCTGGAGATCCCCTGCCCAAGAGACCCGGCCCCGGACGCGACAGGTGGCCGTGGACTTGCACTTGTTAACAGCCTCGCCACCCGATGGGGGTTCCACCGTGACTCCATCGGAACCGTGATCTGGTTCGAGCTCAACTTGGCCAACTGAAGGAGCAGACACCGAGAAGTTCTCGGCCAAACCTGCCAAACCGGCGCGACGACACACCCCCATGCAAGCCCCCACCGTGCCGTCGCGCCCCCTTCACGGAGTCGTCACAAGCGAAAACACAGGCAAGCGGCCATATGGCAATGCAACCGGCTATACGTGACCGGTCATACGAAATCGCGCGGGAAACACATCCAACTCTCACCTGGAAGAGAACATGCCGCCACCTCTGATGACGATGGACCCCTGCCAAAGAGCCATACTCCTGCAGCGAGCACTGGAGGAGTACGGCATCGCCTCCGACGTCCACAACGGGTACGGACTGGCGTTGGTCTCGATTCTGAGGGGCCTGGTGGTGTGGTCTGACGGATGGAACTACTGGTGGCGGGTTGGTTGGAGCGCCGAACACCGACGTGTCGTCTATGCCTGGCATCCCACGATGGAGCCCGCCCGCACTGCACGGCGGGTGGCACTTCGCTACGCGGAACTCCGTAGGCGACACTCACCTACCGAGGTCACGTCCAGCGGAGTGGTGTATGAGTTGATCTCCGCGTGATCCTGTTTCTGTAGGTTAAG
>NZ_BNBB01000024.1 GCF_014654615.1 Streptosporangium violaceochromogenes
GTTCTCAAGAAACGGACGCGTACACCATCAACCCCGACCAAACCAGCCGGAACCCTCCGGGGCTTTTCCGTTCGTTTCGTTCTCTTCCATTCTCGCAGGCCCGCTTTTTCGTGTCAAACCGATCGTTTTCAAATCCGTTTGACTCGATTCGGCCACTCCGGCGAAAATTCGAGTGCCCTGTCTCCAGGGCAACCCCTCAAACTTACCAGCATCTGAGCAGGTCGGCGAACCGATCTTCAAAAGCCGTTGACTTGAGGAGGGCGCCGACAAACACAGCGCAAGCCACACCGAAGTCACCTGAGTGAGTGGAGTGGTTCGCGGCGGATCATGCCGACGCCAGAACTTTAGCAGCCTCCCCGACCCGCTCGGGCCGGAACCCGCAAGTCCATGCGGGCGCGACCCGGGCCGAAGGCGGCGGAAAACATAGACTCATCTGAGTGAGCAGCCAGACACCGCCTACGGCGAAGAAGGTTCCCAGCGAGCGCGTACACCACGGGGACACCGTGGTCGACGACTACGCGTGGATGAGGGTCAAGGACGATCCCGAGACCATCGCCTACCTTGAGGCGGAGAACGCCTACACGCGGCAGGCGACCGCCCATCTTGAACCCCTGCAGGAGAAGATCTTCCAGGAGATCAAGGGCCGGACCCTGGAGACGGACCTTTCGGTCCCCACCCGAAAAAACGGATGGTGGTACTACTCCCGCACCGAGGAGGGCAAGCAGTACGGCATCCAGTGCCGGGTCGCGGCCGACGGTGAGACGCCGCCGGAGCTGAAACCCGGCGAGCCGCTCGCCGGTGAGCAGGTCCTGCTCGACGGCAACGAACTGGCCGGCGAGAGCGACTTCTTCTCCCTCGGCACCAGCGCGGTCAGCTCCGACGGGACGCTCCTGGCCTACTCCGTCAACTTCACCGGCGACGAGCGCTTCACCCTGAAGGTGAAGGACCTCACCACCGGTGAGATCCTCGACGACGAGATCCCCGGCATCTTCTACGGCGGAGCCTGGTCGGCCGACGGCACCACGTTCTTCTACACGACCGTCGACGACGCCTGGCGGCCCAACCGGATCCACCGGCACACGATCGGCACCCCGGCCGAGGAGGACGTCCTCGTTCACGAGGAGACCGACGAGCGGTTCTGGATCGGCGTCGGCCTGAGCCGTAGCGAGCGCTACCTCGTGCTCTCGGCGGGCAGCAAGATCACCAGCGAGGTCCGCATCCTGGAGGCGGACGACCCGGCGGGCGAGTTCCGCCTCGTCCGTCCCCGCGAGACGGGGGTGGAGTACGGCATCGACCACGCCGGCGACCACTTCCTGGTCCTGCACAACCGCAACGCCGAGAACTTCGAGCTGGCCACCGCGCCCCTCGACTCCCCCGGCGAGTGGACCCCCCTGATCGAGCACCGCGCGGACACGCGGCTGCTCGACGTGGACGCCTTCCGGGACCACACGGTCGTGCACTTCCGGCGCGAGGGACTGACCGGCGTCCGCGTCCTGCCCAAGGGCGCCGAGCCGTACGAGATCCCCTTCCCGGAGCCGATCTACGACGTCGCTCCGGGCGGCAACCCCGAGTTCGTCACCGAGCGGCTCCGGCTCGGCTACACCAGCATGGTCACCCCGCCGTCGGTCTACGACTACGACCTGCGGGGGCGCGAGCTGATCCTCCTGAAGCGCAAGGTCGTGCTCGGCGGGTACGACCCCGGCGACTACGAGCAGTTCCGTGAGTGGGCGACCGCCTCGGACGGCACGCGCGTCCCCATCTCGATCGTGGCCAGGAAGGGCACGGAGCGGCCCGCGCCGACCGTGCTGTACGGCTACGGCAGCTACGAGATCTCGATCGACCCCTCGTTCTCGGTGGCGAGACTCAGCCTGCTCGACCGGGGGGTCGTCTTCGCCATCGCGCACATCAGGGGCGGCGGCGAGATGGGGCGGCGCTGGTACGAGGACGGCAAGTTCCAGAAGAAGAAGAACACCTTCACCGACTTCGTCGCCGCCGCCGAACACCTCAGGGCGGAGGGGTGGTCGAGCGCGATCATCGCCAGGGGCGGCTCGGCCGGCGGCCTGCTCATGGGGGCGGTCGCCAACCTCGCACCGGAGACCTTCGCCGGGGTCGTCGCCGAGGTGCCGTTCGTGGACGCTCTGAACACGATCCTCGACCCGTCGCTTCCGCTGACCGTCATCGAGTGGGACGAGTGGGGCGATCCGCTCCACAACGCGGACGTGTACGCCTACATGAAGTCGTACTCCCCCTACGAGAACGTGAACGACCGGACCTACCCCCCGATCCTGGCGATCACCAGTCTCAACGACACCCGGGTCTTCTACCACGAGCCCGCCAAGTGGATCGCCAGGCTGCGCGAGACCGCGCGGGGCGGCCCCTTCCTGCTCAAGACGGAGATGGGCGCCGGGCACGGCGGGCGCAGCGGCCGGTACGACTCCTGGCGCGAGGAGGCACTCGTGCTGTCCTGGATCCTTGACACCGCCAAGGTGAACCGATGACCTACCTCGCGGCGGAAGACCGCTACGACGGGCGGCAGCCGTACAACCGGGTCGGCAGGAGCGGGCTCAAGCTGCCCGCGGTCTCGCTGGGACTGTGGCACAACTTCGGTGACGACCGGTCCTTCGACACCCAGCGGGACATCCTGCGGAGGGCCTTCGACCTGGGGGTGACCCACTTCGATCTGGCCAACAACTACGGCCCGCCGTACGGCGCGGCCGAAGCGAACTTCGGCCGGCACTTCCGGGCGGACTTCACGAGGTACCGCGACGAGCTGGTCGTCTCCACCAAGGCGGGGTACGACATGTGGCCCGGCCCCTACGGGGAGTGGGGGTCGAGAAAGTACCTGCTGTCCAGCCTGGACCGATCGCTGGAGCGGATGGGGCTGGACTACGTCGACATCTTCTACAGCCACCGCTTCGACCCGGAGACTCCGCTGGAGGAGACGATGGGCGCGCTGGACCACGCGGTCCGGTCGGGCAGGGCCCTGTACGCGGGCGTCTCGTCCTACTCTCCGGAGCACACCGCGGAGGCGGCGCGGATCCTGCGGGAGATGGGCACGCCGCTGCTGATCCACCAGCCCTCCTACTCGATGCTCGACCGGTGGATCGAGGGCGGGCTGCTGGACGTCCTCAAGGAGGAGGGGGCCGGCTGCGTCGTGTTCTCGCCGCTGGCGCAGGGCGTGCTGACCGATCGGTATCTCAACGGTGTTCCCGAGGGGTCGCGCGCCTCGCTGGGGCACTTCCTCACCCCGGAGATGCTCACCGAGAAGATCATGAGGTATGTCCGCCTCCTCGACGGGATCGCGCGGAAGCGGGGCCAGTCCCTCGCGCAGATGGCGCTGGCGTGGGCGCTGCGCGACAGGCGGGTGACCTCGGTGCTGATCGGTGCGAGCAGTGTGCGGCAGCTGGAGGACAACCTGGCCGCCGTGGGCAACCTGTCGTTCCGCGCCGAGGAGCTGGAGGCGATCGACGAGGGCGCGCGCGAGGCGGGCGTCGACCCGTGGGCGCGGCCCGGCGGGGGGTGACGGCCGATCGCGGCGGTGGGGGTGCGCCCGGGGCGCCGTGACGGGGTGGGGGAGACGGGCCCTTGAACGCCTCGTGACGGGCTCCCGGGAGCCTCCGGGGCTTTGGGGTGGCCCCGGAGCGTTACAGGGCCTCGTGACGCTGCAGGTAGGTGAACGAGGCCCAGCCGGGCAGCACCGGCAGCCAGAAGGTGAGGAGACGGAACAGCAGCACCGCGGAGGTGGCGACCTCTCCGGGAAGACCGGAGAGGGTCAGCCCGACCGAGAGGGATGCCTCGACGGCGCCGAGACCGCCGGGGGTGGGCGCCGCGGAGCCGATGGCGTTGCCGGCGAGGAAGACGATGGCGACGGCGGCGAAGTCGAGTGATCCGCCGAAGGCGCGGACGGAGGCGTCCAGGCAGATCACGAAGAAGATGGTCAGCATCAGGGTGCCGCTGAAACCTTCGAAGATCTTGCGGGGTGACTGGAGCACGTCCAGCAGGCGCGGGAGCACGCCGGAGAACAGCGAGCGCAGCCGCGCGGTCAGCACCCGGCGCAGGCGGGGGACGCTCACGAGGAACAGCACCACCATGCCCACGGCCAGCAGGGCGAACACCAGCGTGCGCGACGGGGTGAAGGACGTGGCCGCGCTGGAGCCGGTGATGTAGGCGAACAGCAGGAGCAGCGAGATGTGGAAGACCAGGCCGATGAGCTGGGAGGCGCCGACGCTGGCCACCGCCTGCCCCGGCGGGATGCCGCGTTTTTGGAGGTAGCGGGTGTTGATGGCGACGCCGCTCACCGCCGCGGGGGCGACCAGTTTCACGAACGACCCGGCGAACTGGACGAGGACCGTACGGCCCAGCGGCAGCTTCTCCGGCACGAAGCCCATCAGCATCAGCGCGGCGGCGACGTAGCTCAGCATCGCGGCGATGAGCGCCACCCCGGTCCAGCCCCACTTGGCCGAGGTGATCATGTTCAGGTTGATCTGGGTGAGGTAGTAGACCAGGAAGTAGGCGGCGAAGGCACTGGCGATGATGGTGATGAGTGTCCGGGGGCGAAACCGCTCCAGCCGGACCTCCTCGCTCTCGACCTTGGGCTCAAGCTCGACGATCCGCTCGCGGATCGTGGTCAGCAGATCGCTGTCCTTGCTCAGGGCGGCCCTGGTCTCGCGGGTGAGCGCGATCCGCTGGAGCAGCGGCAGGGCTCCGGCCAGCACGTTGGGCCCGGCGACGGCCGCCGCGGCGGCCACGGAGCGGTCGGCGCCGACGCGCAGGCCGAGGTAGGTGAGCAGCTGGGCGACGTCGAGGCGGAGCAGGAGGTCGCCGGCGGCGATCTCGCCGCTTCGGGCGTCCATCAGGACGACCCGGCCGTCGCGGTCGACGTGGATGCTGTCGCCGGTCAGCCGCCGGTGGGCCAGCCGCTGGACCTGCAGGAGCAGGACCTGCTCCCAGATCTGGGCGAGCAGGTCGTCGCCGATCTCGTCGTCGGGGATGTCGGCGAGGGGCCGGGTGTCGGTGTGCTCGTACGCGAGCAGGGCGGCCTCACTGCCGATCTCGCTGGTGCCGACGAGCCGGGGGGTACCGGCCCCCGCGGCCTGGGCCGCGTAGGCCATCAGGGCCTCGCGCTCCAGTTCGGCCCGCAGGGAGCGGATGGCCCGGCGCCGGGTCTCGGTGTTGAGGCGGATCCGGCGCCAGAGCCGGTAGAGCACCCCGGCGACCTGGCGGTCGCGGTCGAGGACGGTGACGTCGAGGCAGGTGCCGTCCTTGAGGTCGACGGCGTATCTCCGGCTGCTCTGGTGGTCGTCGTCCAGCCGGCGGGCCTTGACGGGGGTGAAGCCCAGCTTGGTGAGCGCGGCGATGATCGCGCTGCCGGGCGGGCGGGTGTTGGGGCTGCCCAGGCCGTACAGGGTGCCGGAGCCGACGGCCAGCCCGACCAGGATCGAGACGACGATGCCGGGGATGGTGGCGGCGGTGGCGGCGAAGAGGGCGACCGCGTTGAGGGCGACCGCGCTCCACAGGGCCGCGCGCCAGGTGGGGCGGCGGGATATCCGTACGGCCGTGACATAGGCGATGACCGAGGTGAGCAGGGTGTTGAGCGGCTCGACGCCGCCGCGCCCCCCGGTCAGCAGCATGCGCAGATCTTCGGGCCCCGCCTTGAGGATCCACTCGCCGAGGGCGAAGGAGAGGATCATCCCGGCGATCGCCGCGAACAACCCCTCGGCCACCCGCAGGCCGTCACGGTGGAGCACGCGCTCGATCGCGTAGGCGGCGGGGACGCCGAGCATGGCGGCGCCGCTCAGCACGCCGACCAGGCCGCTGAGCAGGAACGGCGCCCGGTTGGTGCCGTCGATGACGTCGCCTTCGAGGCCGTTGAGCGTCTTCTTGGCGACGAGGGCGAGCAGCACGACGGCCACGAGCGCGAGCAGGGAGGCGAGGAAGCGCAGCAGGTCGGACGGGCGGCGGATGCGCTGCGGGAGCAGGGGCTCGACGACGAGCACGGCGGAGTCACCGCCTGTCGACGGCTCCGCACCGTCGGAAGGCGGCACTTTGTCGCGTTCCCTGATTTTCGTCACCGTGAGCGATTCTGCACGTTCCTCGTTACAAGTGCGTCACTGATCTTCTCTTCCAGTGTCCACAGTCGGAGTCATGTACGGCGCGCCGACACCGGACGGCCTTGACGGGCGGGGCCGACGGGGCGCGGATACACCGGTCACGGCGGGGGGACGGCCGCCCCGCGGCCGGACGGGGCCGCGGCCTCGCGGGGAGCGTCGCGGGGACGGCGGCGGCGTGTCGGCGCACCGGCCGGTGCGGGCGCCGCGGCGGGAGCGGGCCTTCGGTGCCGGGCTCGCGGGGGACCGGAGCGCCGGGCTCCCGGGAAGCAGAGGGGGCCGGCTCGCGGGAGATCGGGGGGCCGGGCTCACCGGCAGCCGGAGGGGCGGGCTCCCCGGGAGCCGAGGAGGCCGCCGGGACCGGTCTGGCGGACATCGCGTACCTATCCAGGATCGAGAATTGACTCTCCGGCCTGCGGCGATGGTGGCCGGGCCGGGGGCGGGCTGGAAAGCTGATCATCATGCGCCGTGGCCCGCTCGCCGTCGTCCCCGTCTCACCGTCTCCGACCACAGTCCTCCCCCTCGGGCTCACCCGTCTTCCGGTGAACGGCGTGGGACGCGTCAGGCGGTCTGCCGGCCCCGAGCGCGCCACGACACACAACCGTGAGCTTTTACGCCAACGGCACCACAACCGTCAAGCGGTGTCGGGGAACGCCCCGAACGCTGATTCGACTCCACTCGGTAACAAAAGTGGAGTCGGTCTTTAAAGATCGCGATCAGGCAACTACCGTCCCTTTATCGCGATCGCGGGGAATTTCCTGCTCCACTCTCGTTAGAGGAGTTTCGCATGCGCGCACGCACGTACAGGGGTTTACTGACCGCTGTCGGCGCCGTCTCGGCCATGACCCTTCCGATCATCACGGCCGGGGCCGCCGTCGCCGAGCCCCGGCCCGACGCCCGGGCGTTCAGCCAGTCGGTGAAGCCCTCGTCCGTCAAACGACACCTGCAGAGGCTCCAGGAGATCGCCGAGGACAACGACGGCACCCGCGCCGCGGGTACCGCGGGCCACGAGGCGTCGGCCGCCTACGTGGCCGGCAAACTCCGCTCGGCGGGCTACAACGTGACCCTGCAGGAGTTCGAGTTTCCGTTCTTCCGCAACGTCTCCGCCCCCACTCTCGGCCGGGTCGGGCCGGACGCCAGGAAGTACACGTCCGGCAAGGACTTCACGACCATGACGTACTCCGCCTCGGGGAACGTCACGGCCTCCGTGCAGGGGGTGGACCTGGTCCTGCCGCCGACTCCGGCGCCGAGTTCCACCTCCGGCTGTGAGGCGGCGGACTTCGCCGGTTTCGTCAAGGGAAACATCGCGCTGATCCAGCGCGGCACCTGCGACTTCCAGACGAAGGCCGAGCTCGCCGAGGCCGCCGGCGCCTCCGGTGTGATCATCTTCAACGAGGGCCAGACGGGCACCGGCTCCGACGATCGGCGCGGCCTGGTCAGCGGCACGATCAACGCGCCCACCACGCATATCCCCGTTCTCAGCGCCACCTTCGCCGTCGGCGAGGAGCTGGCCGCCGCCGGGACGACGGTCACGCTCTCGGCCGACACCGAGAGCGACCTGCACCGCAAGACGCGCAACGTCCTGGCCGAGAGCCGCTGGGGCGACCCCGGCAAGGTCGTCATGCTCGGCAGCCACCTGGACAGCGTCATGGCGGGGCCGGGCGTCAACGACAACGGCTCCGGCAGCGCGGGCGTGCTGGAGACGGCGCTGCGGGCGAGCGCCCTGCCCACCAGGAACAGACTGCGCTTCGCCTTCTGGGGCGCCGAGGAGCTGGGCCTGCTCGGTTCCAAGCACTACGTGGCCACCCTCTCCCCCGAGGAGAAGGCCAGGATCAAGATGTACCTGAACTTCGACATGATCGCCTCCCCGAACTTCATCTTCGGGATCTACGACGGCGACGACTCCGACAAGGTGGGCGCCCCGGCGGGTCCCCCGGGATCGGACAAGATCGAGAAGCTCTTCGAGGGGTACTTCAAGGCGGTCGGCCAGCCGCACACCGGCACCGACTTCACCGGGCGCTCCGACTACGGGCCCTTCATCCGGGTGGGCATCCCGGCGGGCGGCCTGTTCACCGGTGCCGAGGGCATCAAGTCCGTCGCGGACGCCGCCAAGTTCGGCGGCGAGGCCGGCGCGCCGTACGACAAGTGCTACCACCGGGCGTGTGACGACATCGGCAACGTCAACGACCGGGCCCTGGCGGTGAACAGCGGCGCGATCGCGACGGCGGCGTTCGTCTACGCCTACAGCGACGACCTGCCGGGCGGCGGGACCCCCGCGGCCGGCCGTCCGGGAACCGGCGGCGGCGGTCTTGGCCCGGACGACCACCACGACGTGGAGAAGTAGGCGAAACGGGGGCGCGAACGCCTCTCGGGGGACGCTCCCCGGGGGGTGAGCCCCCGTCGAGCCCGAGGGGGCGCGGGTACCGGCCGGAAAGTGTCCGCGCCCCCGGATACAGTCGGGGGCATGGCTCAGGGCGAACTGCGGGTTTTGGGCGCGTGTCCACTGGACTGCCCGGACACCTGCTCGTGGGTGGTGACCGTCAAGGACGGCCGGGCGGTCACGATGCGTGGCAACCCCGACCACCCCTACACCCGGGGCGCCCTGTGCGTGAAGGTCAACCGCTATCTGGAGCACACCCGCGCCGGCGACCGCGTCCTCCACCCGATGCGGCGCACCGGCCCCAAGGGGTCCGGCCGGTTCGAGCGGATCGGCTGGGACGAGGCCCTGGAGGAGATCTCCGTACGGCTGCGCCGCATCGTGGACGAGCACGGCGGCCAGGCGATCTGGCCCTACATGGGCACCGGGACGCTGGGGTACATCCAGGGCTCCGAGGGCGAAGCGGGCCGCCGGTTCTGGAACGTCCTGGGCGCCTCCCGGCACTTCCTGAACATCTGCTCCACCGCGGGGAACGTCGGGCTGGAGCGCACCTACGGCACACCCGCCGGGATGGACCCCGAGACGTTCGCGGCGTCCAGGCTGATCCTGCTGTGGGGCACCAACACGCTGACCAGCGGCCACCACCTGTGGAGGTTCATCCAGGACGCCCGCGCCGCCGGGGCGCACGTGGTGGCGATCGACCCGATCCGCACCCGGACCGCCGAGCAGGCCGACGAGCACCTGGCGATCCTGCCGGGCACCGACGCCGCACTCGCCCTCGGGCTGATCAACGTGGTCCTGTCCGAGGGCACGGAGGACCGCGACTACATCGACCGGTACACCAGCGGCTGGGAGGACTTCCGCGCGGAGGTCCTGCGTCATCCTCCCGAGCGCGTGGCGCGGATCACCGGCCTGCCCGAGGCGGACATCCGAGCCCTGGGCATACGGCTGGCGCACACCCGGCCCACCGGTATCCGGGCCACGATGGGCATGCAGCGGCACGCCGGCGGCGGCACCGCGATGCGCGCGATCGCCGCCATCCCCGGGGTGACGGGCGACTGGCGCCACCCGGGCGGCGGCGTGGCCTACTCCACCACCGGCCACATCCACCTGAACATCGACACGCGCGACGACCTGCTCGCCGAGCCGGTCCGGCGGCTCACCATGACCCGCCTGGCCGGGGAGCTGGACGAGTCGGTGAAGTGCCTCTGGGTGTACGCGGCCAACCCGATGGGGTCCACCCCCGACCAGAACCGGATCCGCGAGAAGCTGCTGCGCGAGGACCTGTTCACGGTCGTGATGGAGCAGTTCCCGACCGACACCGTCGACTACGCCGACATCGTGCTGCCGGCGACGATGCAGATCGAGCACACCGACCTGCACGCGGGCTACGGGCACATGTACCTGATGTGGAACGAGCCCGCCGTCCGGCCGCCGGGTGAGTGCCTGTCCACCACCGAGACGTTCCGCCGCCTGGCCCGGCACATGGGGCTGACCGAGCCGTCCCTGTACGACTCCGACCTGGAGCTGGCCGAGCAGTTGCTCTCCTCGGGCCATCCGACGCTGGAGGGCGTCACCGTGGACCGGCTGCGCAAGGAGGGGTGGGTCCGGCTCAACGTGCCCCGGCCGTTCGCGCCCTTCGCCGAGGGGTTCCCGACGCCCTCGGGCAGGATGGAGTTCGTCTCCGGCCCCGCCTACGTGCCGCCTCACACGGCCTCGGCCGGGGACGGGCCGTACCCCCTGGCGCTGATCACCCCCGCCCCCCACACCTTCCTCAACACCACCTTCGGCAACAACCCCGAGCTGCTGCGCCGATCCAAGGGGCCCCGGGTGATGGTCAACCCGCGGGACGCGGCGAGCAGGGGGCTGAGCGACGGGGAGCGGGCCCGGGTGTTCAACGCGGGCGGCGCGTTCGAGGCCGTGGTGGAGATCACCGACAGGGTACGGCCCGGCGTGGTGGCCTCCCCCAAGGGGCACTGGCCCAAGCTCAGCCCCGGGGGCGCGGCGGTGAACGCCGTGGTGGAGGAGCGTGACGCCGATATGGGGCGGGGTGCCGTCTACCATGACAACCTGGTCGAGATCGCCTCTTTGGGCACGGTATCCCCGGCCGAAGAGGGCTTGTCAGGGGCGGGTCAGGGTTCGTCCCCGATGTGATCAGGGGGGTGGCAAGGGCAGTCTGAGGTCATGAACGACGAACTGACTCGACGTGACGAGATGTCCCTCGCCGGCGCCGCCCTGCGCGGGGCGCCCTGGAAGGCCGCCGCGGTGACCGGGGGAACGGTCGCCGCGGCCAGCTTCGGCCTCGGGGTCATTCTGCCGGGAAGGGCCGACCTGACCTGGGCGCTGACGGTCGGCATCGCCCTGTTCACCCTGGTCGCGGCCGTCGGCTCGATCAGCAGGCCCGACTCCGGAGACCGGGTGACGCGCCAGGCCCGCCTGTGGGCGCTGCGCCGTCCCTGGCGGTTCTCCCTCTACCCCGCGGTCGGCGCCGCGGCGCTGATGTACCCGGTGCAGCTCGTCGTCGACGACGAGGGGGTGTTCAGCGCGGCTCTGGACGCCCTTCAGGGCGGCGTCGTGGTCTACCTGATCACCGCGGTCCTGGCCCTGACGCTCAAGGGGCGGGGGCGGTCCTCGCTGCCCTACGGACGCTGAGCGGGCCACACCCCGGCGAGGGCCCGCCGGCCCCCGCCTCAGCACCCGCCTCAGCACCCGCCGGCACCCGCTCCTCGGTGCCCGCCCAGCGCCCCCTCGGCGCCCCCTCAGTGCCCGCCGCCGGCGAGGTTGAGGCCGACGACGCCGGCCAGGATGAGGAGGATCGAGGCGATCTTGAGGAACGACGCGTCCTCCCCGAGGAGGAGGATGCCGAGGGTCGCGGTTCCGACGGCGCCGATGCCGGTCCACACGGCATAGGCCGTACCGACCTCAAGGCTCCGCAGCGCCAGTGCGAGCAGGCCGAAGCTGAGCGCGCCGAAGACGGCGAAGCCCACGCTCGGCAGAAGGACGGAGAATCCGCGGCTCAGCTTGAGCGAGTAGGCCATCGCGACCTCGAACAGTCCGGCGACGGCGACGACGACCCAGGCCATGGTGCTCCCTTTCGACGGCGGCGTCGTCTTTGCGTTCCGGGTACGGCGCGTCTCGTCCGGGAGCGTCTCCGCTGAGGGCTCAACGGGGCAACGTCCGCCGTCCTGACGGTGATTCCCACCAGAGGGTGAACCACCGGTCGCGGGGCACCGGCCACATGTCGAGCGCGACCACCGCCGCGAGAACCTCTCCGGCGCGTCCGGGGTCGAGGCAGAGGCGGCGGCAGGCGTTCTCGGCCATTTCCTCCGGTGTGTCGAAGCGGGACAGCGGCGCCAGGCGTGACGCGTGACCGACCCGGTGACCGAGCGCCTCGGCCACGGCGATCACGTCGTGCGCCGTGGGGCGCTCCGGACGGACGAGACCGTGGAAGTGTGCCCACAGGGGGGCGAGCCAGGTCATCGGGTGGCGTTCCGTGAGCTCCAGGACCACCCGGTGCCGCGCGTGCCCGGTCAGCCCGGTGAGGAAGCGGGCCAGATCCGGGACGTTGTAGACGACGTGGGCGGCGACCGCCACATCGGCCTCGGGCGTCTCAGCCGCGACGTCGGGCCATCGCCCCTTGACGGCGCGGACGCGAACGCCCAGCGTGGCGGCCCGTGCCATCAGCTCCTCAAGCATCTCGGCGGAGGTGTCCACCGCGATCAGCTCGCCCATGCTCGTGGCCAGCGGCAGCGAGGCCGCGCCGGTGCCGGCGCCGACGTCCAGCACGTCTCCTCTCTCGGGGAGCGCCTCGGCGATCCGGTCCAGGGTCGGCCCCCGGGGGTCGGCCAGCGCGCGCTCGGTCCGCTGGGCGAAGCGTGCCGTGGAGTGCCCCCAGGGACTGACCGGGGCACCCGCCAGGATCGCGTCGGGGATGGCCCATCGCGCGAGGTCCGCACGCCACGACTCGCCCACGCGCTCGTGCGTGCGCTCGTCCATGGGGTCGTCCATGGGGTCGAGCCTAGAAGATCGCCGCGCCCGGATGAGCGGGGAGGCGGGGCCGGTCCCGGAGCGTGTCGCGGGTCGGGTGTCCTTCTCGTCCGAGATCACCTACCCGTGCCGGAAAGGTGCAGCCTCTAGCGGAAAGATGCGACGAACATCTGGTCGACACCGTTTCTGGTGGTTACCGGCGGGTAGCATAACGGGTAAGGTTACTCGTGAGTACGTAAAAGTTCAGGTCCCCCCGGTTTCAAGGAGCAGACCTCATGGGCCACTACAAGAGCAACCTCCGTGACCTGGAGTTCAACCTCTTCGAGGTCTTCGACCGTCACAAGATCCTCGGCACCGGGCCCTTCGCCGACCTTGACCGCGACGTGGTCCGCACCCTTCTGGAGGAGGTCAACCGGCTGGCCGAAGGCGTGCTGGCCGACTCCTTCGCCGAAGGCGACCGCAACCCGCCCGTCTTCGACCCCGCCACCGGCGCGGTGACCCTCCCCGAAGGGTTCAAGAAGTCGTTCGCCGCCTGGCAGGAGGGCGGATGGACCACCCTGGGCCTGCCGACCGACCTCGGCGGCCCCGGCGTGCCGCCCAGCGTGCACTGGGCCCTGGCCGAACTGGTCCTCGGCGCCAACCCGGCGGTCTGGATGTACGGGTGCGGAGCGGCGTTCGCCTACGTGCTGCACCTGCTGGGCACCCCCGAGCAGCGGCGGTTCGCCGAGCTGGCCATCGAGCACGGGTGGGGGGCGACCATGGTGCTCACCGAGCCGGACGCCGGCTCCGACGTGGGCGCCGGCCGTACCAAGGCCGTACGGCAGGCGGACGGCACCTGGCACATCGAGGGGGTCAAGCGGTTCATCACCAGCGCCGAGCACGACCTGACGCCCAACATCTTCCACCTGGTGCTGGCCCGCCCCGAGGGCGCCGGGTCCGGCACCAAGGGCCTGTCGATGTTCCTGGTTCCCAAGTACCACGTGGACCTGGAGACCGGGGATCTCGGCGAGCGCAACGGGGTGCGCGTGACGAACCTGGAACACAAGATGGGGCTGAAGGTCTCCACCACGTGCGAGCTGACCTTCGGCGGCGACGGCACCCCGGCGGTGGGCACACTGGTGGGGGAGGCGCACGACGGAATCCGTCAGATGTTCATGATCATCGAGCACGCGCGGATGATGGTCGGCACCAAGGCCATCGCCACCCTGTCCACCGGCTACCTCAACGCCCTGGCGTACGCCAAGGAGCGGGTGCAGGGGGCCGACCTGAGCCGGACGGCCGACAAGGCCGCCCCTCGGGTGACGATCATGGCCCACCCGGACGTACGCCGCGAGCTGATGCTGCAGAAGGCCTACGCCGAGGGGATGCGCGCCCTGGTGGCCTACACCGCCACCTGGCAGGACACCCTGCAGCTCGCCGGCGCCGAGGACCGCGCCGACCCGCTGGCGCACGCGATGAACGACCTGCTCCTGCCCCTGGTCAAGGGGGTCGGCTCCGAACGGTCCTACGAGATGCTCGCCCGGTCCCTGCAGACCCTGGGCGGTTCGGGCTACCTGCAGGACTATCCGATCGAGCAGTACGTGCGAGACGCCAAGATCGACTCCCTGTACGAGGGCACCACCGCCATCCAGGGCCTGGACCTGTTCTTCCGCAAGGTTCTGCGCAACCAGGGCACGGCCCTGAAGGAGCTGCTGGGGCAGATCGGCTCCTTCGCCTCCTCCGAGGCCGGCAACGGCCGCCTCAAGCAGGAGCGGGCCCTGCTGACCGAGGCCGTCGGCCACCTGCGGGCCATGGCCGACACCATGACCGGCTGGGCCGTCGCCTCCCTGGAGACCCCGAAGGAGATCTACCGCACCGGCGCCAACACCACCCGCTTCCTCCTCGCCCTCGGCGACGTCGTCCTCGGCTGGCTGCTGCTGCGCCAGGCCGAGATCGCCCTCACCGCCCTGGGCGCCGACTCCCCTGAATCGGCCGGCACCGGCAGGGCGCCGAGCGAGGCCGACACCGCCTTCTACACCGGCAAGGTCGCCGCGGCCTCCTTCTTCGCCCAGACCGTCCTGCCCCGCGTCGCCTCCGAGCGCCGCACCCTGGAGGCCACCGACCAGACCCTGATGGACCTCCCCGAAGAAGCCTTCTGACCCACTCCGTCCGGACCGGGGAGGGGCCGGTCCGGACGCCGCCTCACACGGTGACGACGATCTTGCCGCCCGGCCGGACGTCTCTCATGCACCGGATGGCCTCGGGGACCTCGCCCAGGGGGTACGTCCCGGCGACGACCGGTGTGACCTCGCCGGACTCGACGCGCTCCCTCAGGAACCGGAGATCCTTCTCACGCCCCTCCGGCGACAGCAGCATCACCCGCAGGTTCTGGCCCACGAACGGCGACAGCGCCATCGCCCGCATCTGGCGATCCGTGCCCTGCAACCACCGCCCACCCCCTTCCCCTCCGACGAGGACGAGCGTTCCTCCAGGGGTGAGGGCACGCCGGAGGTGGGACAGCGGGCGGCCGCCCGCGGTGTCGAGGATGAGATCGTAGCGGCGTGATCCGTCCGCGAAATCCCGGCGCGTGTGGTCGACGGCGTCGTCGGCGCCGAGCGATCGGACCAGATCCGTCTTCCCCGCGCCGCACACGCCGGTGACGTCGGCCCCGAACGTCTTGGCGAGCTGTACCGCGAACGTTCCCACGCCGCCGCCCGCACCGGTGATCAGCACCCTCTGCCCGGCCCGGATCCCTCCCCTGTCGCGGAGCCCCTGCAGGGCGGTCAGCGCGGAGGTGGGAATGGCCGCCGCCTGCTCGAACGTGACGTTCACCGGCTTGGGCGCGATCCTCTCCTGCCGGGCGCACGCGTACTCGCCGAAGGAGCCGCCGCAGGTGCCGAACACCTCGTCGCCGGGCCGGAACCGGGTCACGTTCCGGCCGACCGCCTCGACCCGTCCCGCGACGTCCGTGCCCGGAACGCGGACCTTCGGCCTGAACGGCCCCAACGCGACGCGGACCACGTACGGCAGGCCCGTGACGACATGCCAGACGCCAGGGTCGACGCCGGCCGCGTGAACCCGTACGAGCACCTCGTCGTCCCCGGCGACCGGTCTGGGGACGACGCCGAGCTCCAGCGCGTCGGGTGAGCAGTAGGCGTCCCGGACGACCGCCCTCATCGTCGTCACGCCGCCGTGGGTGTCATCGGACATGCCTGTCCTCCTTATTGAGCCAGTGGGAACCATTGAGCCGGTACGAACTCGACTCAGGCCGCGACGAGGACCCGCCCGTCCCGCCGTGGGGCCTTCACACCCCTCAGGAGCAGCCAGAGAAGCAAGGCCACCTCCGCGACCGCGGCCGGCGCGACGGCGAACGGGCTCAGGGTCTCCCCCAGGTCCGGAGCCAGGAACCGGGTGAAGGTGTCCACGAGATAGCCGGCGCATCCGGCGACGAGGAGAACCCCCAGCGCGCGGGGGAACATGCGCGAGGCGTGGACGAGGTATCCCAGCGGCAGCAGCCACAGGCCGAAGAAGATCTGCGCGATGAGGTAGCCGTGGTGCTGGAGGTCGAGCATGAGCAGCACCAGCGCGTCGGACCCCCGCGCGCCGAAGGCTCCCGCGAAGGAGGCGTCGGTGGCGACGAGGAGCGCGACGAGCTGGTGAACCAGGTTGAGGCACATGACGGCCACGGCGATCGCCACGAAGAGCACCATCATCCGGCCCGCGTTCCTGTTCACGTGCTCAAGGAGCAGGAACAGGGTCACGGCCACCAGCAGGAAGAACGTGGCCTGCACGAGGTCGGCCACGAAGCCGCCGCGGACCAGCCCGGCGTGCGCCACGACGTTCCGCGCGGTGGCGGCGGCGTCGCCGGGCACGTAGACCTTGTTGCGTGAGAAGAACTGGGCGAAGCCGCCGAGGACGGCGACGACCAGGTAGAAGAGCCCCGCGATCCTGGCGAGGCGCCGGAGCGACCGAGGTGAGCGGGCCGAGGGGGGCGGCTGGGACGGATGCATGGTTCCTCCCTGATGTCGGGCCGGTGCCCTGATGTCGGGCTGGTGCCCTGATGTCGGGCTGGTGCCCTGATTTCGGGCGTGGTGCGTGGAGGCCGCGAGGTGGTCTTCCCCGCGCGCCGTGGGATGTCGTGGTGGCTAGTCCTCGGTGTCGGGGTACTGGAAGACGTCGTCCAGCGGCGCCCTGAACACTCGGGCGATCTTGAAAGCCATCTCCAGCGACGGGGAGTAGCGCCCCTGCTCGATGGCGATGACGGTCTGGCGGGTCACGCCGAGGCGGTCCGCCAGCTCCGCCTGGGTCATCTCCCCGTGCGCGAACCGGAGGGATCGGATCGAGTTGGTGACCTTGGTGGGTTTGCCCATCGTCACAGGCCCCGCCGGTAGGCGACGATTTTCACGACGGAGGAGGCGAACGCGGCCAGGACGAACGCCAGGTAGAGCGCGTTGGCGATCCAGAACTGCTTGGCCTCCGCCATCGCCAGGCCGAGCGGCGCCAGCGCCAGGACGCTGACGACGTAGAAGCCGACGTGGTCGCCGAGCCGGTCGATCTGCCGGTCGCGCTCATCCTTCACGTCGGTCTCCCCGGGCGAGGCGATCGCGGCCACGATGTTCGCGACGATGCTCACGACCACCGCGACGCCGACGGCCGTGAGCATCGGCCCCACATAGGCGATCTTCGAGACGTCCGTTCCCGGAACCTGCCGGAGGATGATCGCGAAGTAGACCGCGGACACGGCGACCGTGACCACGGCGTAGATCCACGTGCGCTTCTCTTCGATGGACACGACCCCTCCCATGTAAAACAAACTTAACATCATTGAACGTAAAGCAGAGCAGACATGATGTCAAGCATTCTTAACATCCCCCGGGACGTGGACCGGCGCGGGCGTCCGACCGGGGGGCATCCGGCCAGGGATATCCGGCCAGGGACGTCCAACCGGGAGGCGTCCGGCCGGAAGGGCGTCACCGCCCGCCGTACCGGCCCCCGGGTCTGTACGGAGTTCGGGTCCTCAGCGGGGTTGAAGGCTTCGGGCCCCACGATGACTCCGCGTGGACGAAGGCTCGCGAGGTAGCCACCGGAAGTCTTGCCGAAGCGAAGCCGGCCCGCGCCACTCCCCGACTCGGTTGATGCGGCGTTCCGCTGTGTTGCGCTGTTCGCAGAGACCTGAATCACGGCCGACCGAGCGGCCGCCGCGGGAGCGGCGGATCGCTTCGCCGCCAGGCCAACAATCGGCGCATTCAGGGAACCGTAAGGACACGTGGCCGAAGGAATTACGGCGAGCCTTTTGAGTACACAATTCGTGAGAGCGTCTAACGGAAAGTAGTTTCACTGAAAGGCTAGCGCCATCCACCTGTTTGATCGTTTACTCCGGATGTGCCCACCGGCCGAAAAGTTCGGTCCGGTTGAAAGGAGTGGATCGTGCACCCAAGCTACAGGGGAAGGCATTCTCGGTGGCGGCAACTGATCGCTCTGCTGGTCGGCGCGGTCGCCGTGTTCGGAATGGGAGTTTCGCCTGCGAGCGCCTCCGTCCCGGGAGCATCTGTCCCGAGCGCCTCGACGGCGGCACTGCGCAACTTCGACGCGGTCACCACGGTCAGTGAACGGAACGTTTGGAAGCACATGGCACTGATCGGCGGCCAATACGCGATCTTCAACGACCAGGGGATCATCGAAGGACCTGCCAGCATCCAAGCGAAATGGCCATTCCTGCCCGAACAATTCACCCACGACGTCGACTCGGCGGGCATCCACATCAGTGGCCCGGGCTTCCGCTGGCGGCACACCTGGACCAAGGGCAACCAAGCGATCGTTTTTGAGGACAGCGGCGTCATCACCGGCCCGACGACGACCCCGTCCCCGTACGACGGCATCAGCGCCTACTCCGCCTCAGACGGGGGGATTAACCTCATGGCGGTCCGCGGAGAGAGTTTCGTGATCTCCCGGGCTTACAACTACCAGATTCCGACGCGGCCTTTGGCGGATCTCTCGTTCCTGCCCGCACGCTTCAAGCGCGACCTCGACGATGTGTCAGTCGAAAGCGAGGGCGGGGAGAAGTACAGCTTCTACAAGGGCAACGAACGCATCATCTTCGACATGAAGGGAAGAGTGTTCGAGCTCGTCGGCCTCAACGCCAAGTGGTGGTTCCTGAACAACTGGCGATCCACCGTCTGACCGTTCTCCACATTTATTCGTGAGCAGGCGGCCCGGCTGGTCGGCCGGGGCGCCTGATCGAGGGTCGTGCGCAGGCCTCCGCGGTGACCTATGCGCTTAAGCTGCCGAAACGGCAGTGCTTTCCGCCTACGAACGCCAAGGGTTTCGCCGCCAAGGCGTACTTCTCCTACGCCAACCACGCCTATCTGCGCGGGCGCCGCATCAAGGCCGTCATCCCGGAGAAAACCGACCAGGCACGGGCCCGCCGGAGACGGCCCGGCGGTCAGAACGGTCAGAAATGGTCGAACCCGTCCACCTGACCCACCACGAACACATGCCGACCGGCCGCGCAGACGGTCTCCAGCGCGTGAACGGGCACGTCGGCGGTGCTGATCCCCACCCGCAGCACCTGCACCACCCACTCGCCGGGCACCTCAAGCAGATCCGCCTCGTACGGGGTCGGCGGGCGGGCGACCAACGTCTCGACGGCGTGCCCGAACCGGTGCCCCAGATCCTCGATCGCCGCCTGAAGCGTGGGAAGGACGAAGCCCTCCTCCTCCAGCCGGGTGCCCCGGGCGACGTCGAGACGGAAATAGCTGGTGGAGATCCGTACCGGCACACCGTTGGCCCAGAACATCTTCCGCCGCGCCACCACCTCCTCGCCCGGCTCGACCCGCAGGGCGGCGGCCACATGCTCACGGGCGGGCTCGGCCCCGATGAAGAGCATCTTGCGCTCGGGCTCCAACCCTTGCTGAGCGGCCTCGGTGAAATAGAGGGATCGCGAACCGCGCACCGACGGCGGCGTCGGAATCGCCCGCTCGACCAGGACACGCGGTCGCCGTTCGATCGGCCCGGCCGGGTTCTGGGGAAGGGAGGCGCCGGCCTTCTTCATCTGGCTCACCCGCCCGGGGGTCACGCCCAGGCGGCGGGCGATCTCCTCCTGTTTCACACCGGCCTCTTGGGCCTCGATGATCGCCGTACGGCGGATGCGGGAAAGCTCGACGGACTGACCCTGCAACGTGGCCATGACGGCGGAAGCGGCACACGCGCGGTCCAGCGGGTCGGAGATGGCGGCGATGTCGTGCAGCGTCCTGGCGTCCAAGGCACCGGCCCTTCATGTCACGTCCACCCGTCCACCGGAGTTTAGCCCCCCTATGTCGGCCCATGTCCGGTGAACGGAGCACCTGACTCCCGGCGCCACTCCCCGGTCTCCGGGAACGGCGAGAACGCGCGCACTCCGCTCAGCGTGCCGGCACGGCCCGCGGCACGAGCGCGGACGGCTCGCTCAGCCACACCTCCTGGCGGCCGTCGGCGGTGACGGTCAGCCCGAACGGTCCGTGTTGGAGAATCCCGCCACGGCGGGCCTCCCGTCGGAGGCCCGCCAATGGTCAACGTAGGACGTAGAGGCGGTGGAGCGGTCCGACGAGGATCTTCTTGCACTTGTAACCCTTCGCGTAGCCGACGCGCATGTAGTACCGGCCCGCCACCTGGCAGGCCTGCTTGGCCGGGAACACTCCCACGAAGTGCCATTTGGCCGCCGCGGAGACCGCCGCGGTGTGGACGGCGGAGACGCCGCCCGTGGCGACGTAGCCCACCTGAGGGGAGGCAGCCGAAGCAATCGCGGCGCCCGGCGCCGATGAGACGGTCGCGGCCACGGCGATGGCCGCCGTGATCGTACGGACTCTCATGGTGATCGTTTCCTTTCGTGAGACGAACGAGCACCCTGTCGATCTGTGCGAAAGCGACGGTAGGCCGGACCACGTTGAGAATCGGTTGAGAATCCGTTCACCCGACGCCTGTGAAGGGCTACGCCCCGGCGAAGTGCGATTGCCTGGGGACCACCGAAGATGTCAGGGCCGAACCACCCCCGCACGTGCGGGGCCGATGTCACCTCTTCGCCGCCCAGCTTGGTGAGCCCCGGACCATCCCCGCGCAGACGGGGCCGATGAAACGGCCTCGCCCTCCAGGGGGCGGGGCCGCTCCCACTCCGGGCCCCGGCGGCGGAGCCTCACCACCTCCCGCCGGAATCCGGCATGCCGGGGAGGCGGGCCGTTTCTCTTCTCCAAAGGCTCCGCCAACCCCGTCCGATAACTCTACGCTTACAGATGAACGCTCCACGTCAGAGGCAGGTGGTAAAAGAAGGGGCCGCATGGGAGACCACCAAGGAAAGCCCAAAGAGCTGAAACCGTTCGTGCCAGGCGGCAAAAAAGAACCCGACACCGGGCCCCCTTCAGGCAGGCACGAAAAGCCGAAACCGAAGTGACCGGCGTGGAGCTGGAGCGGCGAAAACTACGCGACCTCCTGCTGGAGACCGGCGCACTGGCCCCGGACTGGGTGTCGGCATACGAGACCGTTCCCCGGCAGTTGTTCCTGCCCGAAGTGATGTGGCCCTTCGACGACGGCCGCGACCTCACCGTCTCCAAGACCGACACCCCCGGCGACTGGCACCGCTGGGCGAACAGCGACGTGGCCATCGTCACCCAATGGGACGACGGCCACCACACCGGAACCGCCCCCGGCGAGGAGCGAACCAGCTCCAGCTCCATGCCCAGCCTCGTGTTCTCCATGTTCGGCGACCTGTCGGTGACCGACGGCGCGAAAGTGCTGGAGATCGGCACCGGCACCGGCTGGTGCGCCGCCCTGCTGTCGGCCCGCCTCGGCGAGCACAACGTCTTCTCGGTCGAAGTCGACGCCGTGGTGGCCGGCCGGGCACGCGAAGCGCTACACGCTGCCGGGTGGCGTCCACGAGTCGTCACCGGCGACGGCCTGCTCGGGTGGGCCGACGGCGCCCCCTACGACCGGATCCTGGTCACCGCAGCCGTCCACGAGGTACCCCGGGCGTGGATCGAGCAGACCCGGCCCGGCGGGGTGATCGTGATGCCGTGGGGCACCCGCCACAGCCACCAGGATGCCATCGCCCGCCTGACCGTCGCCGACGACGGCACCGCCGGCGGACACTTCACCAGGCTCGCCCAGTTCATGTACATCCGCTCCCACCGGCTGGAGATACGGCACACCGACTACGTTCCCGGCGACGACTGGCCCACCGACACCCGCCACACCACCACCAGCCTGACCGCCCCGTCACTCCTGGCCCCCGCCGCAACGTTCGCGCTCAGCCTGCTGACGCCCGGCTGCGTGCGCATCGCCGGCCACAACAGCGATGGCACCCCCGCCCTGTGGCTGTACGGCCTGGACGACCGGTCCTGGGCGGCGGTCTACTTCGACGAGGACCACCCCGCCGCCTCACCCGTCTTCCAAGGCGGCCCGCGGAACCTGTGGGACGAGGTCGAAGCCGCCCATCGCTGGTGGGCCGAGCGCGGTCGGCCAGAGTGCGAGGAGTTCGGGCTGACCGTCACCTCCGACGGCCGGCAGCAGGTGTGGCTGGGCGAGCCGTCCGCCCCCGTGCCGCAGACCGTACCCACACACTGACCCCGGCCCAGCCTGCGCAACCCGCCCTCACCGCGGCGAAAACGCCCGCACCACGCCCTCGCCGTCGTCGACCACCACCCGGCGCCGCTCCCGAAACGCCCGGCTCATCGGATCCCCCGGCCCGGATCGGCCATCTGCGGCGGGCCCGCCACCGGCCTCTGCTTCGGCTCGGCCCGCATACGGCGGTGCAGCGGGATCTGGACCATCCCCGCGCGTGCGGGGACGATGACGCCCCCCTTGAACTGGTCGCGCCATACTGGGGACCATCCCCGCGTGTGCGGGGGCGATTCGCTCCCCGGCCCTGTACGGCCCGTGGAGACGGGACCATCCCCGCGTGTGCGGGGGCGATCACCGCTTACCGGTGTCGTCCTTGTGGGGGTGCGGACCATCCCCGCGTGTGCGGGGGCGATACTTGTTCATCTGGGACTTTAGCGGCTGAAGAGCGGGATTTCCTTTGGTTGCGAAGCCGCCTCCGGCTCAGACGCTTCTCGCAGGTTCGACAGACAAGACCTCTCGGAACTCGCCGACGGCTGGGCGATCTTGCTGGTCGAGGGGAACGGCGCGGAGTATCGTCCGTCCCGTTTCCAGGATGTGGGTGCTGCGGTACGCCGGTTGCAGAGCGTCGATCGTCGCCGCCGCCCGGCGCACCCCCTCGTCCGTTCCGCCCCGGACGACCGTGCACCAGGCTCCATGCAGGGCGACGTTCGCCCGGTATTGGTAGTCACTGGTAAAGCCGGCCACTCTGGAACCGGCCTTGTCCGCCGCGGCCTCGTTTCCCGCTCCGGCGTGGACCCAGCTTTCGGCGAAATAGACCTGGTTTTCCCTCCAGAACCCCAGCGGATCGGCGGTGACCCCGCCCTGCGCGAGCCGGAGAAGGGCGTCCAGGGTCTCGCGCGCCTCATCGTTACGGCCGAGCAGCGTCAGGGCCTTCGCCCGGGTGGTCAGCAGATCGACGCTGGACTTGCCCGCGATCTGCTCGGCGGAGTGCACCAGCCGCAGGACGGTCGCCGGGTCACGCTGGCCGTACAGCCCGTGCCCGGCCTCCTCGCCACGGACCAGGAGGCGAAGCTGGAAGTCGCCGGAGAGGTCGGCCGCGTGACGAGCGGTGTGCCACCAGCGGATCGCCGCGCCGTGATCGCCCAGGCGGGTCAGAGCGTTGGCGTGGACGGTGGAGAGAGCGGCCGTCACCCGTTGCAGGGCGGTCACCTCGGCGGGGGCGGAGGCGGTCATCTGCCGGCGCACCGTCATGAGGTCGATCACCAGATCGGCGACGACCTGCCGGGGCGGGCGCGTGCGAAGGGCGTGCAGGTGGTCGACGCAGGCCAGATCCCACTCTTCCAGGGTGCGGAAATCGTGGTCCAGCGACAGGTCGAGAAGCTGGCGAACGGGCTCACCGGAGATACCGAGCGCCCCCAGTGCGGCGCCGGCAGCGGCAAGGTGCAAAAGTTTTCGGCGTTCCGTGGCGTTCTCCTCGGTCGTTTTTCCCTTTCCTACCTGAGTATGCAATCGGTCTAGCTCGGTGGCTAGGGTGTGAATTGCCGTAATTTGGCCATCGGCTCCCAGAACATCGTCGATCGCCTTGACGTGATCGATATGCGGGCGCACGAGGCCACGCTCCCACCTCGACAGCTCGCCCTGATCGACAAGGGCTGCCTTGGCCAGGTCGCGCTGCGACAGGCACCGAACCTGCTCACGCCAGTGGCGTATGGCGGCACCGAGCAGGTGCCACGCCGACGCATTAGGGCTGACCGGATTGCTCACACGCGGCATGGAGAACTCCCGGTGATGGGTCGATGGGAGTGGGCGTTCCCATCGGCGTTTTTCTGAAATGACCCCCGAAGTTCTTCCACTATGACATCCACAACGCGTAAAAAACCTGAATAAGCAACGTGGCCCGCCACCGGTAGCTCACACCGGTGACGGGCCCTTGATCAGGAAATGAGGTCCTGACCCGTGGACAATGGTAATTCCACAATGCCCGGTTTCGCGATCCCCGGATGGCGGGTGATTCGCAGCGACGCCGGGCGTTTCTGGGCAAGCCGGGTGGAACCGTTCCCCGGCGAGACCGAGTGGTACGCCCCGCCGTACCGGACCGTGGACGGCGACACCTTCGAGCAGCTCCGGGCCGAGGTCGAGCGGCAGGAGGAGGCGGCCCGGAAGGCGGAGGCCGTCGTCGGTGAGGCCGCCGAGCGGACCGTGGCCGAGAAGGCGACCATGCTGGAAGCCGCCCGCGAAGGCCTGGCCGGGGAGGCGGTCTCGTGATCGGGCAGCCTCGTCTTCCCGGGCGGCATCGCGCCGGTCAGGCCCCCACGACCGTGCACCGCCGGGCATGGGACGGCCCGGCCCGCGCCGAGGCCGAGCGGCTGGAGCGCTCGCGGCCCGGGTGGGTGGTGCTGTACGGCGTGGGCAGCCGCCGCTTCTACGCCATGGCGGCCTGGCCGGTCTCCGAGCCGGTGATGGTTTCGGACCCCACCGCCGAGGGGCTGGAGGAGCGGATGGGCGAGGCCGAGGCGGCGCTGCTCCTCCGGTCGGCGCCCTCCAGGCCGACATCCGTTCCGGCCGGTCCCATCGTCGTGGCCCCCGAGCGGGTACGGCGACGCCCCCACCCGGCGAGGAGCCGGCGCACCGCGACCACGGCCCGGGGCCTGCCGTACCCGCCGGAGGGGCCGTCTTTCCCGCGCCGGGGGAACGCGGCGTGACCTCCGCCGCGCCTGCCGGCCCGCACCGGCCCTCACCCTCGGCTCCCGGGGAACCGCCGACTCACGGGGAGGCGTCCGGGCGGTCCTCACCTCCGGTCCGGCGGGCACTCCCGCCACCCCCGGCCCTGGCCCCGGTAACGGACTCGGTAACGGCCCTGGCGATGGACTCGGCACTGGAAAAGGGACAGGAACCCGAGCGGGTACGGCAGGAGGCACAACGGGCCGCCCTGGCGGAGGCCTTTCCCACCTGGAAGATCGTCTGCGTCTCCCACCTGACCGTCCCCCTGTGGTTCGCCCTCTACCGCCAACCCCTCACCCCGCAGCAGGAGGAGGCCGGGTTCCGGCCCACCATGTTGCGTGACTCGGCCAAGGCACTCCAGGCCGAGCCGGCCCGGCGCTGCCGCGCCACCCGCCTGCCCCTTCCCCCGTCTCCCTGAAGGCTCCCCGACCTCCCTGAAAGACCCTTTCTGAAAGCCGGTACGGCGACGCCGGAGCCACGATCGCCCCGCAGCACCGCCGTACCACCTCCGCCTCCGGCGGGAGGACTCTTCACCTTCCCAAAGAGCCCTCCCGCCGGAACCCCGGCGCCCCCACCCCAGGGACCCCGAAGGGGACGGGTGAACCGCGCCGGTCGCCCCAGGTGTTCCCGCCGGTCCCGCTTCTCCGGCGGGAACACCTCTTTTCTCCGCATCGCCCCGCTTCCTCGTCACACACCGGCAGGAGACCCCGTGAAAGGCACCAAGACCACCAGTGGTGACGGCGTTCCCCCCGTCATCGGCCGGCTCCTGACCCCGGCCGAGGTCGCGGCCGCCTTCCGGGTCGACCCCAAAACCGTCGGGCGGTGGGCCAAGGCCGGACGGCTCACCTCCATCCGCACCCCGGGCGGCCATCGCCGTTACCTGGAGACCGAGATCCGCGCGCTGACGTACGGCCAGGCCACACCAGCTCAGGCGCGGGCGGGCACGACGCACACGGCGGCGCGCACGGTACGGCCGTCCTCGCGGCGGTCACCGTCAACGGCTATCCGCACTCGGCGCGTTCCCAGACGGTGGAGCGCCGCACCAGTTCCTCCGGCACCCCGGTGACCTCGAAGTAGCGGCCTCCGGGGCCGGTCTGCGCCTGGATCTGGAACCCGAGCTTCCCCAGCTCCTCCGCCAGGACGGCGCGTCCCATCGCGCCCCCCAGGCGCAGCGTTTCGCCTGAGCTCAGGGTCTCGCCGTGGGGAGCCCTCAGCGTGCCGGTCCTGTCGAGCACCGCGACCACGTGGCAGTGCGCGTGCATCTTCGGCGCGGGTTCCCGCTCCCCCGATTTGACCGGCGTCATCACGTGCAGCGCCACCGAGACGGCGCACCCTCGCATCGGCTCCCTGCCGCCCGCGGCCGGGGCGCTCTGCATCAGGTGCCCGACCGCGGTGTCGGCGGCCATGAACATCGACCGTTCGATCTCCACACGTGTCTGCGGATCTCCCTGGGCCCACAGCCACGACACCGAGCCGGGCGCCCACAGGGTCAGGTCGCAACTGTCGATCATCGCGCCGGGTGCCGCGACGTGCGGCCGGCGCACGGAGATCTGGGTGACCGCGTGGCGTCCCCGCAACGTCCGTGCCAGCTCCTCGACGTGGACCTCGGCGCCCCGTTCCAGTCCCAGGCGGCTCAGGGTCTCCGCCGCTCCCAGCCACATGGAGTTCGCCCGTGCCGTCGCGTCGCCCGCGCGGGCGAAGGCCCTTGGCGACAACGTGTCGTCCAGCGGGTGTGCGGCCGCCGCCGTGGCGGCCGTCCTGTCGTCGGCCCCCACCGAGATGCCGCGGATCGTCAACACGAGCTGCCCAACCTCCCGGAGGAACGCGACATAACGGCGTCCTACTCTGCCGCAACCGCTGGACAATCGTGTGATTTCACAGCTTTTCCATCCGCTCACCCCGTTGACATGGTGGCCGCCGGTTCACCGCGAGACGGCGAAGACAAGAGGAGACAAGAGGAGACAGGGGGAGACGGAGGGAGACAGGGAGGAGACAGAGAGGAGAGAAAGGAGACGGGAGGAGTCAGCCGGACGTGGCGATGTACCGCTCGCGCCATTTGTCGATCAGCGGGACCAACTCCTCCAGCATGTAGGCGTAGAAGTCCTGCATCTCGTGGAGCCGCCGGCCGGTGAGGCTGTCCTCGCCCACCACGTCGATGCCCTCCCGGGCGGCGTCGCGCATGACCGCCAGCAGGGCGTTCTGCTGGGACATCAGGGCCGGCCAGGCGCCCCGGCGGAAGCGGTAGTGGTCACGGCGGCTGCCGGGGGCGGGGACCCGTTCGACCAGTCCGGACGGGATGAGCTGCTTGATCGCCGTGGACACCGTACCGGAGCTGATGGAGAGCTCCTCGCACAGATCGGCGGCGGTCATCGCCTCCTGCCTGCTGTAGAGCAGGCAGGTCATCACCCGGGCGGTCATCTTCTGCATGCCGCCCTGAGCCAGGATCAGGGCCAGTTTCTCAGCGGTCTCACGCAGTCGTTCGTCGGTGTCCATGTACCCGAGGGTAGCAAACACTCTGGATGTTCCCAGTATTTACAGATCTGCAAAACTTGCGTACGTTCAGAGTGAGCGCCTTCCACAGCTCGGGAAAGAGAGCACAGGCATGACCCCCGCCATCGACATCCGAGGCCTGACCAAGCGGTACAAGGACCTCCGCGCCGTGGACCACGTCACCTTCACCGTGGCACCCGGTGAGGTGTTCGGCTTCGTCGGCCACAACGGCGCAGGCAAGACCACCACCATCCAGATGTTGCTCGGCCTGATCCGGCCCACCGAGGGCACCGCGTCCGTACTGGGCCACGACATCGTGACCGACTCCCTGGCCGTACGGCGGATCTCCGGCTTTCTCCCGGCCTCCTACGCCCTGCCCCGCGACATGACGCCGGTGACGTTCCTGTCCTATGTGGCGTCCATGTTCGGCATGAGCGGCAGACCGGTGCGCGACAAGATCGACGAGCTGCTCACCATGTTCGGCCTGGAGAAGGTCGCCACGAAGAAGCTGGGCGGGTTCTCCAGCGGCATGACGCAGAAGGTCGGCCTCGCCCAGGCGCTCATCAACGACCCGAAGGTCCTGTTCCTGGACGAGCCCAGCAGCGCCCTGGACCCGATCGGGCGCTCCGACCTCATGCTGCATCTGGCCGGCCTGGCCCGTGACAAGGGTGTGGCCGTGCTCTTCTCCACCCACATCCTGTCCGACATCGAGGACGCCTCGAAGCGGGTCGCCATCCTGCACCGCGGCAGGCTGCTGGCCGTCGGCGACCTGGACGAGCTCAAGGCCCTCCACGGCACCCCCCGGATGGACGACCTCTACCTCACGCTGGTGCGCGGCGCCATGACCGGCGAGGAGGTCACGGCATGACCACCTTCCTGGGGCAGGAGGTGCGCACCCTGCTACGCGCCCGCCGGGTCAAGGTGATCGCGGCCGTCGTCCTCTACGCCCTGCTCGCCTTCCCCGTCGCGATGAAGCGCCCCCCGCAGAGCGTGGTGGACCTGGCGACGGGCTGGTTCGACGGCGACGGCTCCTTCACCCTGTTCATGTTCGCCTACCTGGACCTGAACATGAACAAGGTCGCGGCGTTCTCCGGCATCATCCTGGCCGGCGGGATCATCGCCGACGAGCGTGCCCGTGGCGAGCTGCCGCTGCTGTGGAGCAAGCCGGTCACCCGTACCCGTTACTTCCTGGTCCGGCTGACCGGGGCGCTCGCGCTGTTCGCCCTGATCTACACCACGGCCACGCTGATCGGCGCCCTCTACTACCCCACCCAGGTCAGCGGCTTCGACCCGGCCGTCTATCTCGGCATGGCGACGGTGCACCTGTTCGCCGCCGGGTACGCGGTGACCCTGGCGGGCACCATGGGCGTCCTGCTCGGCCGCAAGATCCCCGCCATGCTGATCAGCCTGCTGACGCTCAGCGCCTTCGTCGGCATGGCGTTCCTGCCGTTCTACACCGGCTCTTCCTGGCTGGGCTGGTTCAACCCCTTCTACCACGGCGTCTCGCTGATCGGGCGGATGACCACCTTCACCCCGGTGGACATGCTCGGGCCGATCGCCGTCCTGCTCGTGTTCCACGTCGTCACCGCCGCCCTCGGCGCCTGGAAGGTCTCCCGGGAGGAGCAGTGACCACCCGCACCACCCCTCGCGGGGCCGCCTACGCCGACTACACCCGCCTCGAAGCCCGCGCGGCCCTGCGCGGGCACCACCTGTGGGCGTCCGTCGTCCTCGTCGTCATCGGCGTCGCCGACGGGATCCTGCCGGGCGTCCCCTCCATCCAGCGCTTCTTCGAGGTCGTCTTCGACATGCGCAACGGCGTGCAGACCATTTTGATCAACGACTACACCGGGCTGCTCGGCGTGGTGTACTGGGTGGGCGTCTTCGATCTGCTCCGCGTTCACGTGACACCGGCCGAGGAGCGCCGGCTGGCCCTGTACCTGACCAAGCCGATCAGCCGTACCCGCTACCTCGTCAGCAAGCTGGTCCCGACCGCAGCGGTTCTCACGCTGGTCGGCCTGGTGGGGATGGCCGCCTTCGCCGCCGGCGTGCTGGCCTTCGCCGGCCCGGCCGACTTCAACGGGGGCGCGTTCGCCGCCACCGGCCTGCTGGTGCTCGCGCTGTCGGCGGTCATGCTGGCGATCGTCAACCTGGCCTTCCTGTTCGTCCGCGACACCTACAACGCGATCGTGGTGGCGTCCGCCGTCTTCATCGCCACGGTGCTGCCCGGTGGCATGTACATCTACCGGCCCGACCTGTACTCCCCCGCGCTGAAGAACACCGTGGTCTTCCCGGCCAACCTGCTGTGGCACGAGGACGACGCCGTCGCCGTCGCCGCGATCGGCCTTCCGGCGCTCCTGGCCGTGGCGGTCGCGCTCACCGCGCTGGCCGGCCTGCGCCTGCGGAGAACCGACGCCATCAGGGCCTGACCTCCTGCCCGTTCCCGTGCGGGAGCGGACCTGCCCCCGTCTTCCCTCACCCCGCCCCCGGGGGTGAGGGAAGACGGGGTTGACGTACGGGTCAAGTTATTCTCATAATGAGATTCTCTTAGAGTGAGAAGGACGTGGGATGGACGAGTCCGAGTTCCTCGCCGGGTACGACCCGCGCGACTTTCCCCCCGTCGCCGTGACGGTCGACGTGGTGGCGCTCACGATCCGCGAGAACGCGCTCCGGGTGCTGCTGGTCGAGCGGGGCGAGCCTCCCCAGGCGGGGCGATGGGCGCTGCCGGGCGGGTTCATCCGCCCGGGTGAGGACCTGCCGGAGGCGGCCGCGCGGGAACTGGCCGAGGAGACGGGGCTGACCCCGAGGGTCCACATCGAGCAGCTCGCCAGTTACGGAGCGCCCGGCCGGGATCCGCGGATGAGGGTCGTCTCGATCTCCTACCTGGCCTTCGCCCCCGATCTGCCCGACCCCCGGCCGGGTTCGGACGCGGCGGACGCCGCCTGGCACCGGGCCGACCGCCTGCCCGCGCTCGCGTTCGACCACGGGCGGATCCTCGCCGACGGGCTGGAGCGGGCCCGCGCCAAGCTGGAGTACACCCCGCTGGCCACCGCGTTCGTCGGCGAGACGTTCACGATCTCCGAGCTGCGCGGCGTCTACGAGACGGTGTGGGGGGTGGTGCTGCACGCGGGCAACTTCCACCGCAAGGTCCTGTCGGTGCCGGGGTTCGTGGAGGGCACCGGGGAGACCACCGAGAGCGGCGGGGCCCGCGGCGGCCCCCGCGCGAAGCTCTACCGGGCCGGGGACGCCCGCCTCCTCCACCCGGCGCTGCTGCGCCCGGCCCGTGAGGAGGAGATCCGGTGACCACCACGGCCGAGGCGATCGCGCTGGTCTCCGCGGCCCGCACGGCCGAAGATCTCTTCGACCCCGCCTCGGGAGACCCTCCGAAGCAGACGTACCGGCGGCTGGCGCGGCTGCTCCACCCCGACCTCGCACCCGGCCCGCAGGCCGCCGCCTCCTTCGCCAAGCTGGCCCGCCTCTGGGCGGCGTACGGCACAGACACGGGAACGGGCACCGGCACGGGCGCCGCGGGGGCGGCCCGCGCCGGGGAGCCCGAGACGGTGATCACCACCCGGCGCGGCACCCACCGGGCCGGCCCGCTGCTGCGCCGGGGCGCCACGGCCCTGCTGTACGAAAGCGGCGACGGCGCGCTGCTCAAGCTCCCGCGTGCCCACACCGACAACGACCTCATGCGGCGCGAGGCGGAAGCGCTCACGACCATGGAGCGCGAGGGCGACTCGCTCCTGCTGCCCTACGTACCGCGGCTGCTCGACACCTTCCGGCATCGCTCCGACGGGGTCGAGCGGCAGGTCAACGTGATCAGCCGGGTGCCGGAGGGGTTCGTCAGCCTGACGGAGATCACACGGCGGCGGCTCATCCTCGACCCCCGGGACGCGGCGTGGATCTGGCGGCGGCTGCTGGTCGCGATCGGGGCGGCGCACCGGGCCGGGGTGGTGCACGGCGCGGTGTTCGGCCACCACGTGCTGGTGCACCCGATCGATCACGGCCTGGTGCTCGTCGACTGGAGCCAGTCGGTCCCGCTCGGCACTCCGCTGACCGTCCTCGTGGCCCGGCACCGCGACGACTACCCGCCCGAGGTCTTCGCCGCGAAGCCCGCGACCGCGGCCCTCGACATCCACCTCGCCACCCGGTGTGTCGCCTCCCTCATGGGCGAGCGGATCCCCGCCGCGATCCGCCATTTCCTCCGGGGAAGCCTGATCAGCCCGCCCGGCGACGCCTGGCGGCTCCTCGCCGAGCTCGACGACCTGCTCGACGACCTCTACGGGCCCAGGAAGTACCGGCCCCTTCACCTCTGACACACACGCAGGAGAACCCCCATGGGAAGCGGCATCTGGTCCACCGACGTCTACGCCGCCGCCGCGAGCTACCGCGCGGCCGACGGCACCGGCCCCTTCGCCCACAGCGACGGCGGCGCGCGCGCCGTGCACGACGCCCTCAGCCCGTACGGCGTGGCGGTCCGCGAGAGCCGCGACTCCGCCGAACACCCCGAGACGCTGGCCATCGCCGTCCTGTTCGACGTGACCGGCTCCATGCGCGGGGTGCCCCGCGCGCTCCAGAGCAGGCTGCCCGACCTGCTCGGGCTGCTGCTCCGCAAGGGCTACGCCGCCCACCCGCAGATCCTCTTCGGCGCGATCGGCGACGCCACCTGCGACAGGGCCCCGCTGCAGATCGGCCAGTTCGAGTCCGACAACCGGATGGACGACGACCTCGGCAGGATCCTGCTGGAGGGCGGGGGCGGCGGCCAGATGACGGAGTCGTACGAGCTGGCGATGTACTTCATGGCCAGGCACACCTCGATCGACTGCTTCGAGCGGCGGGGGCACCGGGGGTACCTGTTCGTCATCGGCGACGAGACGCCGTACCCGAAGGTCAAGCGCCGGGAGGTCGAGGGGGTGATCGGCGACCGGATCGGGCGGGACATCCCGACCAGGGACATCGTCGCCGAGCTGACCCGGGCCTACGACGTCTACTACATCCTGCCCACCGGGGCGGGCCACGGGGGCGACCGCCGGGTGCTGGCCGCCTGGCGGGAACTGCTCGGCCAGAACGTGCTCGAACTGGACGACCTGGACGCGGTCTGCGAGACCGTCGCGCTCACCGTCGGCCTCGGCGAGGGCGCCGTCGACCTGGACGAGGGGCTGGACGACCTCGCCGAGTTCGGTTCGACCGCCGGGGAGGCGGTGGGGAAGGCGCTGGCCAGGCTGGAGCGGCGCACGCTCGTGGTGTCCGAGGGGCTCGGCGCCGACGGTGACGGCGGCAGCGGGGTGATCCGGCTGTGACCCCCTCCGCGCCGCTCTCCGCGCCGCCCTCTGGGACGGCCGCGCGGCGGGCGTCGGACGGGGTGACCGGTGCGTGAGCATGTGATCGTCACCGACCTCGGGTACGGCGACGCGGGCAAGGGCACGGTCGTCGACTGGCTCTGCGCCCAGGGACCGGTGCGGGCGGTGGTGCGGTTCAACGGGGGCGCGCAGGCGGCGCACAACGTCGTCCTGCCCGACGGACGGCACCACACGTTCTCCCAGTTCGGCTCGGGGACGTTCCGGGGGGTTCCCACCCATCTGTCGCGGTTCGTGGTGGTGGACCCGTTCGCCCTGGCCGCCGAGGCCGCGCACCTCCTCCGGTGCGGGGTGCCGGACCCGTTCGGGCTGCTCACCGTGGACCGCGACGCCCTGCTCGCCACGCCGTACCACGCGGCGGCGGGGCGGGCGCGGGAGGTGGCGCGCGGCGCGGACCGGCACGGGTCGTGCGGGATGGGAGTCGGCGCGGCCATGGCCTACGCGCTGGAGCACCCGGATCTCGCGCCGACGGCCGGCGACTGCGCGAGCCCCGGGCGGCTGGCCGTCCGGCTGCGGGCGCTCCGCGAGACGCTGGGGGCGGGCGGGCCGCCGGTGGAGGACTGCGTCGCGGCCTACCGGGCGTTCGCCGAGCGGGTGACCCTGGTGGACGCCGCGTTCACGGCCGCCCTGCCGCGCGGGGGGCCGGTGGTCTTCGAGGGGGCGCAAGGGGTGCTGCTCGACGAGTGGCACGGTTTCCACCCCTACACGACCTGGAGCACGACGACCTTCTCCAACGCGCTGGCGCTGCTCGACGGGGCGCCCGCCGTACGGCTGGGCGTGCTGCGCACCTACACCCCCCGGCACGGGCCCGGCCCGCTGGTCACCGAGGACCCGTCGCTCGGGCTCGACGAGGCCCACAACACGACGGGTCCCTGGCAGGGGCCGTTCAGGACAGGCCACTTCGACGCGGTGGCCCACCGTTACGCGCTGGCGGTCGCCGGAGGGGCCGACGCCCTCGCGCTCACCCATCTGGACGCGCCGGTGTCGCGGATGTGCGTCTCCTACGACATCGGCGAGCTGCCGGTGGGCCCGGCGGGCGACCTCGGCGGGCAGGCCGCGCTGACGGGGCGGCTGCTGGGGGCGCGCCCGCGCTACGCGGACGGCGTCGACGACTGGCCGGCGGCGGTGGCCGAGGCGCTCGGGGTGCCGGTGTGCCTGGGGTCGCGGGGGCCCACCGCAACCGACAAAACCCGTCTCGGTAGTGTGATCGCCCCGGAAAGGGTATGACCCTTCACGTGGGCTCTGTTTGCCTGGCCATTAACCTCGTCGGGAGGAAACGATGGGTGTCGGAGTCAGTATTTTCTTCCTCACGCTCGGCGCCATCCTCCGGTTCGCCATCGAGCCCGACGTACTGGGCAGGAACGTGCACATCGACGTCATCGGCGTGATCTTCATGATCGTCGGGGCCGTCGGCGTCGTGCTGAGCATCGTGCTTGGCGCCCGTCAGGGCCATACGTCGGACGAGCGCCTGATGCACCGGGAGAACCACCCGGAGGAGTGACGCCGCGGGCGGGGCGTGGCGTGGCGGGCGGTCAGCAGGCGAACTGAACGGCCGCCCGCGACGCCAGGATGGGCTTGATGAAGCGGGTGATCACGGCCTGGTGCGCCGGGTGGTCACGGTAGGTCAGATAGTCCTCGACGCCGTCGAAGTCCGCGACGACCGCGAACTCGTGGTTGCCGGGGTTCACCTTCGCGTCCGGGCCGACGGCGTAGGCGCGGATCTCCGGAATGATCCCCGGCAGCGCGCGGAGTTCGGTCGCGACCGCGTCCCTCTGCTCGTCGGTGGCCTCCTCGGCCCAGGTGAACAGCACGACATGCCGGAACATGGTCTTCCCTTCGTTGAGTGCCCCGCCAGCGTACGGCTCCGCCCCCGAGGGAATCGAGGGGCGGGTGCCGGGTGACATTCAGGATAGTGAGAGAGTTTCGTCCGAAAATGTCACCGTATGGATCATTTATTTCTTATTTATACACGTCTGTGGTGCTTTGCCAAAGTATAAGTGCTTTGCGGTGTCGAGGTAGATGCGTCTCCTGCGATGTTTGGGGTGTTCGGGTCCCAGAGGACGGATCGGTCCTCTCGTGAAACCGGAGGAGCGCATGAAAACGAAGACCGCCGCGTCGTTCGTCGCGAGCACCATGGGCGCGGGCCTCATCGCCGGAGCCCTCATGGCGGCCCCGGCCGAGGCCATGACCTCGGCGAAGACGACGGCTCCCGTCGTCCAGAGCGTCGGCAACACCACCTTCGCCACCTGCTGCGGCTGTGGCTGGCGACGGCGCTGCTGTCGCTGCGCCCGCTGTGGCTGCGGGTGGCGCAGCGGCTGCGGGTGGCGCGGCGGCTGCGGCTGGCGGAGTAGCTGGCGCTGGAGCAGCTGGGAAAGCTGGTGGTAGGTCGCGAGACGACGGACCCTTCACCGGTGAGACGGAACGGCGACCGGAAAATCAGGACGACGACCGGAGTGAGATTGCCTTTCCCGCTCAACGCGCCCGGATGAAACCGGGCCGGGAAAAAGCGGGGGCTCCTTTCCGAGCCCCTCTCCCGGAGAGAACGAGCGGGGCCGATCCCGCCCGACGGTAAGCCCGCCCCTCTCCAGGGGGCGGGTTTACCGCGTCATCGGCGGTCTCGGCGGTCTCAAGGTCCCCGGGCTCCCCTCGGGTCCCCGGTCCCCGGTCCCACGGCTCAGGGGGCCCGGGGTTCCCGACGGCCCCGGTGGTCCCGCCGTCAGTGCCAGGCGAGCATGCGAAGGGGGTCCTCCAGCATGGCCCCCACGTCGCGCAGGAAAAGCGAGCCGAGCTCGCCGTCCACGACTCGGTGGTCGAACGAGAGCGCGAGCGTGCACACCTTGCGCGGCACGATCTGCCCGTCCACCACCCACGGCAGATCCCTGATCCGGCCGAAGGCGAGAATGGCCGACTCACCCGGGTTGAGGATCGGGGTTCCGGCGTCCACCCCGAACACGCCCACGTTGGTGATCGTGATCGTGCCGCCGGCCATGTCGGCGGGCTGGGTACGGCCCGCCCTGGCCGTCTCGGCGAGGGCTCCGAGGGCACCGGCGAGCCGCGGCAGGGAGAGGGCCTGGGCGTCCTTGACGTTGGGGACGAGCAGGCCCCGCGGGGTGGCGGCGGCGATGCCCAGGTTCACGCGGCGCCTGACCACGATCTCCTGTGCCTCCTCGTCCCACGACGAGTTGATCATCGGGTGGCGGCGGACGGCCACGAGTACCGCCTTGGCGACCAGGAGCAGCGGCGAGACCTTGACCTCGGCGAAGTCGGGAAGCCGCCGGAGCCGCTCGACCGCCTCCGTGGTCCCGGTCGCGTCCACCTGGAGGAACTCGGTGACGTGCGGCGCGGTGAACGCCGAGGCGACCATCGCCTGGGCGGTCGACTTCCGTACCCCCCTGACGGGGATCCGCTCCTCCTCGATCCCCTCGGCCCGTTCGGCGCCCTCGGTCCACGCGGGAGCGGCGGCGGCCGGGGCGAGGGCCGCGCGCACGTCCTCCCGGGTGATCGTCCCCCGAGGGCCCGACCCGGTCAGCGTGGACAGGTCGACCCCGAGATCCTTGGCCAACTTCCGCACCGGGGGCTTGGCCGACACGGTCTCCGGGCCGGCCGTCCCCGCGCCGGGCTCCGGCCGAGCCCCCGCGCCCTCGGGGGCGGCCGCCGGCCGCGCGGCGACCCCGTTGTTCCGGACGGCCCCCCGGCCCGGCGCTCCGGCGGAGGGTTCGGCCTGGGGGGCGGGAGCGGCCGGCGACGGCTTGCGGGGGCGGCGCCTGACCGCGCCCGGCTTGACCCCGTACCCCACCAGGACCGGCCGGCGCTTCTCCTGCGCCGGGCGCGGCACCAGGTCGTCGGCCAGGGCCTCGCGGTCCCCGGCGCCCTCCCCTCCCCGCCCGGCGGCGGGGGCCGTGCCGTCGTCGACGGAGATGATCGGCCTGCCGACGTCGACGGTCTCGCCCTCCTCGGCCATCAGGGCGGCCACGACTCCCTCGAAGGGGGACGGCAGCTCCACGACGGCCTTGGCGGTCTCGATCTCCACGATGATCTGGTTGATCGTGACCGGGTCGCCCGGCTTCACACGCCACCGGACGATCTCGGCCTCGGTCAGCCCCTCCCCGACGTCGGGAAGCCTGAACTCCTTCATCGTCACCTCCCCCTCTCTCAGAACGTGAAGACGCGGTCGACGGCATCGAGGATCCGGTCCAGGTCCGGCAGGTAGTGGTCCTCCAGCCGCGAGGGGGGATAGGGCGTGGACGGACCGCCGACCCGCAGCACCGGGGCCTCCAGGTTGTAGAAGCAGCGCTCGGTGACCACGGCGGCGATCTCCCCGCCGAACCCGTTGTAGACGGGGGCCTCGTGGACCACGACGCAGCGGCCGGTCCGGGTGACCGACTCCACGACGCGCTCGGTGTCCAGCGGGCTGAGCGAGCGCAGGTCCACGACCTCCAGGGACCGGCCCTCCTCCTCGGCCGCCGCCGCGACCTCCAGGCAGGTCTTGACCATCGGCCCGTAGGCGAGCAGCGTGGCGTCGGTGCCCCGCCGTACCACCCGGGCCTGGTCGAGGGGCGTCCAGGTGGCGGGCGGCGCGGAGGTGTCGACGTCGGCCTTGTCCCAGTAGCGCCGCTTGGGCTCGAAGAAGACGACCGGGTCGTCGCAGTGGATCGCCTGCTGGATCATCGTGTAGGCGTCGGCGGGGTTGGAGCAGATCGCGACGCGCAGCCCCGCGGTGTGGATGAAGTAGGTCTCGGGCGACTCGCTGTGGTGCTCCACCGCGCCGATGCCGCCGCCGCACGGGATCCGCACCACGACGGGCAGCCTCAGCTTGCCCAGCGAGCGCAGGGGCATCTTGGCGAGCTGGGTGATGATCTGGTCGGCGGCGGGGAAGACGAACCCGTCGAACTGGATCTCGCAGACGGGACGGTAGCCCCGCAGCGCGAGACCGATGGCGGTCCCCACGATGCCCGACTCGGCCAGGGGGGTGTCGATGACCCGCTGCTCGCCGAAGTCCTTCTGCAGCCCGTCGGTGACCCGGAAGACGCCCCCGAGCTTGCCCACGTCCTCGCCCATGACGAGGACCTTGGGGTCGTCCTCCATCGCCTTGCGCATGCCCTCGTTGAGCGCCTTGCCCAGCGTGAGAATCGTCATCCCTCGAACCCCTCCAGGTAGGCCGCGAACCGGGCGCGCTCGGCGTCGACGAGCCGGTTCGGCTCGGCGTAGACGTGGTCGAAGATGGCGAGCGGCTCGGGGTCGGGCAGCGCCAGGCAGCGCCCGCGCACGTCGCGGCCCAGCGCGTCGGCCTCGGCGTCGATCGCGTCGAAGAAGTCCTGGTCGGCCACCTGGTTCTTGAACATGTAGGAGCGGACCCGCTCGATCGGGTCCTTGAGCTTCCACGCCTCCAGCTCGTCGGCCACCCGGTAGCGGGTCGGGTCGTCGGAGGTGGTGTGCGCGCCCATCCGGTAGGTGAACGCCTCGATCAGCATCGGGCCCTGCCCGGCCCTGGCGTCGGCCAGCGCCTTGCGGGTGACCGCGAGGCAGGCGAAGACGTCGTTGCCGTCGACCCGGACGCCGGGGAAGCCGAACCCGCTGGCCCTGCGGTACAGGGGGATGCGCGTCTGCCGCTCCAGCGGCTCGGAGATGGCCCACTGGTTGTTCTGGCAGAAGAAGACGACGGGCGCGTTGAAGACCGACGCCCAGATGAACGACTCGTTCACGTCCCCCTGGGAGGTGGCGCCGTCGCCGAAGTAGACGATCGAGGCGGCCCCGTCCTCTCCGACGGCGCCGTCGCGCTGGATGCCCATGGCGTAGCCGACCGCGTGCAGGGTCTGGCTGCCGATGACGATCGTGTAGAGGTGGAAGTTGTGCTCGGCGGGGTCCCAGCCGCCGTGGTTGACACCGCGGAAGAGTCCCAGCAGGTTGACCGGGTCCACTCCCCGGCACCAGGCCACACCGTGCTCGCGATAGGTGGGAAAGGCCATGTCCGCATCGGTGAGGGCCCGCCCGGAGCCGATCTGCGCGGCCTCCTGGCCGAGCAGGGAGGCCCACAGGCCGAGCTCACCCTGACGCTGGAGCGCCACGGCCTCCAGGTCGACGCGGCGCACCAGGACGAGGTCGCGGTAGAGGCCGCGGATCTCGGCGGGGGTGAGATCGATGTCGTAGTCGGGGTGCTCGACGCGCTCCCCTTCGGGGGTCAGCAACTGGACGAACTCCGGGGGTGCTTCCGCACCGTGAGGGGCCTCGGCTGTCACGTGCCACTCCTGTGTGCTCGGGGCCGCAGAGACGGGTTCGCCGCCTCTGTCCGGCCGATCAGCCACGCATCCGACCCGACTGGTGGTGGTTCGTCTGCGTTTGGGGACATCGTGACAGAGGTCGTATACCTGTGCGCAAGACCCGTTCCGGCATCCATATCGGTCTCCTGTTCCCCCTTCGACTCGTTTTCACCCTCGCACGAGGTGCGCGAGAACCCGGCGGCGAACTGCCGACGGAAGCCCGTTACGCTTGAGGCGCCGAACCGTCCCCACCGCGAACCAGGAGGAACACCGTGGCGCGCGTCATCGTCGACGTCATGCTCAAGCCGGAGATTCTCGACGCGCAGGGCCAGGCGATCGCCCGCGCGCTCCCCCGGCTGGGCTTCTCCGGTGTCTCGGGGGTACGGCAGGGCAAGCGGTTCGAGGTGGAGCTCGACGGCCCCGCTGACGAGAACGCCCTCACCGAAGTCAGGAAGATGGCCGAAACCCTGCTCGCCAACACCGTGATCGAGGACTACCGGGTCACCGTAGAGTCCTAGATCATCACGTATCGCGGGGAAGTTTCCCTACGTCCGGGTAGATCACGCACGCCCAAGTAGGTGGTGTTCCGAGCGTGTCGCAATCCCACAGCTTGACCAACACTAAATAACATTAAGGTTATTTTGCGGTTAGCCCGGATTCCGCGGGGAAACCTTGACAACGTGACGTCTGGCCCCGGGAGGGATCCGGTGGATATCGAGTTCTCGCTGGCCCTGCCCAGAGAGGCCATCGGCATTCCGATGGTCCGCAGAGCCCTGGGTGACTCGTTGCGTTCGCTCGGAGTCACCGAGGACTGCGTCTCCGACATCCTGCTCGCGGTCACCGAGGCGTGCGCCAACGCCGTGCGCCACGGCGGCCCGGCCAACCGCTACGAGGTCGAGGTGGCGATCGGGCACGGCCGCTGCGACGTCCGCATCATCGACATGGGCCAGGGCCTCGTACGCGTCCCCGAGCAGTACCCCCCGGCCGACACCGAGAACGGGCGGGGCCTTCTGATCATGCAGGCCGTGGTGGACGAGATCTCCTTCGGCATCACGCCCGGCCGGGGAACCACCGTCCACCTGCGCAAACGCCTCGACTGGGATGAGGAGGCCGTCTTTCAGCGCCGTGGCCGTGTGCTCGCCGCCGTCTGACCCCGTCCGCCGCGGCCGCGCCGTGACCGGGCGCCACCCGCAGCGCCACCCACGGTGTTCTCCGGAGCGTCCCCGGCACCCCGAGCACTTCCCACGGCACCGGACCCCGCGCCGCGGCGTGGGCCGTACGGCCTGAAAGACTCCGCTTATGACCCGTCCGCCGGGAGCGGATAGCCTGGGCGCACCGCCGCAGACCGATGTCCGACGTGGGGAATGTCGGCGCGGCGCTCGTTTGTGGAGGGAAACGCTGTCATGAGTGCTGCCCGTGTGGGCGTCGTCACTTTTCCCGGAACGCTTGACGATCAGGACGCGGCCCGTGCCGTACGTCACGCGGGCGGCGAGGCCGTCCCGCTGTGGCACGCCGATCCCGATCTCAAGGGGGTGGACGCGGTCTTCCTGCCCGGCGGATTCTCCTACGGAGACTATCTGCGGTGCGGAGCCATCTCCCGGTTCGCCCCGCTGATGGAGGAGCTGATCCCGGCGGCCAGGGCCGGGCTGCCGGTGCTGGGCACCTGCAACGGCTTCCAGATCCTGTGCGAGGCCCACCTGCTCCCCGGCGCGCTGATGCGCAACGCCGGCCTGCACTACGTCTGCCGCGACCAGGGCATCCGGGTGGAGAACACCGCCACCCCCTGGACCTCTGACTTCACCGAGGGCCAGGAGATCGTGCTGCCGATCAAGCACGGCGAGGGCCGCTACGTCGCCGACGAGGAGACCCTGAGCGCGCTGGAGGCGCGAGGAGGAGTCGTCTTCCGCTACATCGGGGGCAACCCCAACGGCTCGCTGAACGACATCGCGGGCATCCGCAACGAGGCCGGGAACATCGTCGGCCTCATGCCCCACCCCGAGCACGCGATCGAGGACCTCACCGGCGCCCCGAGCACGGACGGCCGCGGGTTCTTCTCCTCGATCCTGAAGAAGCTGGTGAACCTGTGAGCGAGCACGACCGCCAGGCCCCCGCCGACGGCGCGCGGACCCACGCGCCCCTGGACACCGTACGGCGGGCGCACGACACCCCCGGCGAGCGCCAGCCGTACGCCGAGCTGGGAATGAAGACCGACGAGTACGAGCGGGTCCGCGCGATCCTCGGCCGCCGGCCCACCGGCTCCGAGCTGGCGATCTACAGCGTCATGTGGAGCGAGCACTGCTCCTACAAGTCCTCCAAGGTGCACCTGCGCCAGTTCGGCACCAAGGCCCCCGCCTCCGACGCCCTGCTGGTCGGCATGGGCGAGAACGCCGGGGTGGTGGACGTCGGTGACGGCTGGGCGGCCACCTTCAAGATCGAATCACATAACCACCCCTCCTACGTGGAGCCGCACCAGGGCGCGGCGACCGGCGTCGGCGGGATCGTCCGCGACATCATGTCGATGGGCGCGCGCCCCGTGGCGGTGATGGACGCGCTGCGCTTCGGCGCCGCCGACGCCCCCGACACCCGGCGGGTGCTGCCCGGCGTGGTGGAGGGCATCAGCCACTACGGCAACTGCCTGGGGCTGCCCAACATCGGCGGCGAGGTCGTCTTCGACCCCTGCTACATCGGCAACCCGCTGGTCAACGCGTTGTGCGTGGGCCTGCTCCGCAAGGACCAGATCAAGCTGGCCACCGCCCCGGGGCCCGGCAACAAGGTCGTGCTGTTCGGAGCGCTGACCGGCCCCGACGGCATCGGCGGCGCGTCCGTCCTGGCCTCGGCCACGTTCGAGGACGAGTCGCACGCCAAACGCCCCAGCGTCCAGGTGGGCGACCCGTTCATGGAGAAGCTGCTGATCGAGTGCTGCCTGGAGCTCTACCAGGCGGACGTGGTCGTGGGCATCCAGGACCTCGGCGCGGCCGGCGTGTCGTGCGCGACCACCGAGCTGGCGGCCAAGGGCACCGGCGGCATGAACGTCAGGCTGGACCTCGTCCCGCTGCGCGACCCGTCGCTGCGGCCCGAGGAGATCCTGATGAGCGAGTCGCAGGAGCGCATGATGGCGGTCGTCGCCCCCGACGACATCGACGCCTTCATGGCGATCTGCTCCAGGTGGGACATCCCGGCGACCGTGATCGGGGAGGTCACCGACGGCGGACGCCTGGTGATGACCTGGCACGGCGAGACCATCGTCGACATCCCGCCGGGCACCGCCGCCGACGAGGGCCCGGTCTACGAGCGGCCGTTCCACGAGCCGGCCGGCCAGGCCGCCCTCAACGCCGACGACCCCGCGCGCCTGCCCCGCCCCGCCGACCTGCGGGCGGCGCTGCTCGAACTCCTCGGCTCCCCCAACGTGGCCTCCAAGGAGTGGGTCACCTCCCAGTACGACCGGTACGTGCGGGGCAACACCGTGCTGGCCCAGCCCGCCGACGCCGGCGTGCTGCGGATCGGCGAGATCATGCCGGGGGCGGAGGAGACCACCCGGGGCATCGCGCTGGCGACGGACGGCAACGGCCGCTACGCCCGGCTCGACCCGTACGCCGGCGCGCAGCTCGCGCTGGCCGAGGCCTACCGCAACGTCGCGGTGACCGGCGCGAAGCCGCTCGCGGTGACCAACTGCCTCAACTTCGGCTCTCCGGAGGATCCCGAGGTCATGTGGCAGTTCGCCGAGGCCACGCGCGGTCTGGCCGACGCCTGCAAGATCCTCGGCGTCCCGGTGACCGGCGGAAACGTCTCCTTCTACAACCAGACCGGCTCCACCCCGATCCACCCGACCCCGGTCGTGGGCGTGCTGGGCGTGATCGACGACGTGGCCGGGCGGGTCAGGAGCGGCTTCAGCGGCGTGGGCGACCAGGTCGTCCTGCTCGGCGAGACGGCCGAGGAGTTCGGCGGCTCGGAGTGGGCCCACGTGGCCCACGGCCACCTGGGGGGCCTCCCGCCCCGGGCGAACCTGGAGGCCGAGCGCGACCTCGCGCTGGTGCTGACCGAGGCCGCCTCCCAGGGGCTGCTCACCGGCTCGCACGACCTGTCCGACGGCGGCCTGGCCGTCGCCCTGGCCGAGGCGTGCCTGGCCCAGGGGGTCGGCTGCACGGTCTCCCTGCCGGACGGCGACGCGTTCGTCAACCTGTTCAGCGAGTCGTCGGCCCGCGCGCTGGTGACGGTGGCACCGGAGTCCTTCGAGGCGTTCGCCGCGCTCTGTGCCGCCCACGAGGTGCCCTGCCGGAGGCTGGGCGTCACCGGCGGCGCCGCGCTGGCCGTCGAGGACGTCCTGGAGATCCCGGTCGCCGAACTGCGCGAGACCCACACGGCCACCCTGCCGGGCATCTTCGGCTGACGCGACGGGGCCGCCGGGCCCCGTGATCGATGAAGGGGGTACGGCTCGCCCGAGCCGTACCCCCTTCTGGTATCCGGGGATTGGGAGAGCGGCTCCCCGGAAGCTCTTCCCTACTGGGTCCCCTTCCCGACCGCCCGTCCCCCTCGGCGGGCGATCGGGAAGGGGATCACGCCCGAGAGCATGGAGCCCGCGTGGCGGTCTGGGGGAAACGCCCCGTTCCGGGAGGGAAACCGGCCGTGCGGATGTCCGGCACCGTGAAAGCCACCGGTCCTCCTTTCCGCGACACCGGCTTCCGGTGTGATGACGAGGGGTCACGTAATACACGCCTCACCCGTTCCAGGCGTTGCCATAGGAAACATCACGTTTCGGCCTCAGGGAGCTGTGTGCGAAGCGCGTGACCGCAAGGGGGCACACGGGGTGATCGGACGCGCTCGGAGCCCCTCGGCGGGACGGGCGTGTACGGGGCGGGCCGTAGGGGGCGGGCATGCGCGGAGCGGGCTTCCCGCGAACACAGCGAAGCGGGCCCACCCGAAGGCGGGCCCGCACGGGAAGCGGCCGGATTCTTATGAGGCGCGGGGCCGGCGGACGCCGGTCAGGAACCGATCCGCTTGCCCTCGGTGTGCCAGACCACCGCGACGGCCGGGCGGGGCTGGCTGCTACCGCCGTCGGGCCAGTGGCTGCTGGGCTTGTCGGGGCCGGCCCCGTCGGTCTCGCCCGGGTGCTGGACGGCCACGAAGACGCTGCGCTGGTCCGGGCTGACCACCGGGCCGCACGCCTCGGCCCCGATCGGGATGCTCAGGAACCGCCGGAGATAGCCGCGCTCGTCGCCGCGGACGGGCATGACGAACAGGCCGTCGTTGGCGCCGAGGGCGTTGCCGTCGGTGGCGATCCAGAGGTTGCCCGCGGCGTCGAAGGCGAGGTTGTCCGGGCAGGAGATCGCCGAGACCTTCGTCTTGTCGAACCCCGCGTAGTAGGTCGAGGCGTCGGCGGGGTCACCGCAGACCAGCGGCAGGGACCAGGCGAAGGTCGTGGCGGCGGCGTCGTTGCCGCGCTCGACGATCTCCAGGACGTGACCGTGCTTGTTCACGGCGCGGGGGTTGGCCTCGTCCGCCTGGGCCGGGGTCCGCCTGTCGTTCTTGGTCAGCGCCACGTAGACGCCGCCGGTGATCGGGTTGCGCTCGACGTCCTCGGGCCGGTCCATCTTGGTCGCGCCGGCCTTGTCGGCCGCCACCCGGGTGTAGACGAGAACCTCCTGGGCGGTCATCCCCGCCACGTGCGAGACGTCGCCGGTGACCAGCGGGATCCACGTGCCGGAGCCGTCGAAGCGGCCGTCGGCGGGCGGCTTGCCGCTGCCGTCGATCTCCGTCGCGGGACTGTCGCCGGTGAACTTGGCGACGTACAGCGTGCCCTCGTCCAGCAGCGTCCGGTTGTGCCGGTCGGAGCCGGGGATGTAGGGCTTCTTCGAGACGAACTTGTAGACGTACTCGAAGCGGGCGTCGTCTCCCATGTAGACCACGACCCGCCCGTCCTTGGCCAGGCTGGTGGTGGCGCCCTCGTGGGTCAGGCGCCCCAGGGCGGTGCGCTTGACCGGGACGGAGTCGGGGTCGAAGGGGTCGATCTCCACGACCCAGCCGAACCGGTTGACCTCGTTCGGGTGCTTGGCCAGGTCGAAACGCTCCTCGACCCGGTCGAACCGCCGGCTGTCGTCCGGGATGGCGGCCGTGGGGCTCACGCCGTACCTGGCGAGGAAGGGCTTCTGCGCCTCGGGCGCGGAGGGGCCGTTGACGAAGTAGTAGTTGAAGTTCTCCTCGCCGCTCAGCACGGTGCCCCAGGGGGTGGTGCCGCCGGCACAGTTGTTGATCATCCCGATGGGGGTGGTGCCCGCCGGGTCGGCGGCGGTCTTCAGCAGGTCGCCGCCCGCCGCCGGGCCGGTGAACCTCATCGGGGTCAGCGGGGTGATGCGGCGGTTGTAGCGGCGGGGGCCCTGCGTGACCAGCTTCCACCGGCCCGACCTGCCCACCCGCTCGATCTCGATCACCGAGCCGCCGTGCGCGACAAGCCCGATCTTGATCTGCTCCTCGGTGGCGGCGGTCCCGTTGGTGTAGCCGTGGAACATCAGAACCTCGTCGGTGTGCTCGTGGTTGACCCAGAGCAGGGCGCGCTGCTGCCCCAGCGGGAAGAACGCGACGAAGTCGTTGTTGTAGCCGAACTGCTTGGCCTGAGCGGCGGCGGTCTGGTTCTCGAAGTCGAAGGCCGGCGCGCCGGGCAGCACCGGGTCGCCCCAGCGCGCCAGGGGGGCCGCCTCGTAGTCCTCGGGAACGATCAGCGCGTCGGCGGTGGTCGGCTCGACAGGGGTGAAGCCGAGGCTCTGCGGGACGTCGAGGCCCGGGGCGAGGGCCGCCGCCGTCCCCGAGGCGGCGAGCGCCGGAGCCGGGGTGGCGGCCGCCGCGGTGGCCGCCGCCCCGAGTGCGAGGGCGCCGAGCGCGCCGGCGCGCAGCACGCCCCGGCGGGATATCGCCTCGGCGACCACGTCGCCGAAGTAGGGGTTGCCGCTGGTGTTCGCCACCTCGTGTGCGCACTGGTTGCCGCAACGGAACCGGCAGGTCAGAGCGCTACGCCCTCCTTTGTGGGAGCTGTCGATCAGGGGAATCGGTCTGCGCGGCAACGGGGTCGACACAGTTTCCTCCAAGGGTCTACGTCGTCGGTCCGGCCGGACGCTTGATGCGCCGATGAGAGTTTAGGGTGAGGAGTAAATGCTATTCAGGTAAACAACTATTACGATCAATTCCGGTTATGACCAACGGGCATGATGGAGGCGTGCCACCTCGCAAACCCGACGCAGCCAGAGTCCGCGCCGCGCTGGACGCCCAGTTGATCGCCCTCGACGAGCCGCCCTACGACGGGCCGGAGGGGGTGAGCGGGCTCCTGGAGTCATGTGTCGCACTGGCGTTACGAACCTACGAGCGGCGGATGCGCCCGGAGCGGGAGATCACCCGCTTCGCCGTGTGGCACCTGCTCGACCTCCTGGCCACCTCGGCTCCCGGGCGGACCGTCGAGGTGCGGGTTCCCCCGTACGCCGCGGTGCAGTGCGTCGCGGGCCCCCGCCACACCCGGGGCACCCCGCCGAACGTGGTGGAGACCGACGCGCCGACCTGGCTGGAGCTGGCCACCGGCCGTCTGACCTGGGCAGAGGCGATGGCGGCCGGTCGCGTCACGGCGAGCGGAAGCCGGGCCGACCTGTCGGAACACCTCCCCTTGCACCGGCACCGCGCCCCCTGACGCCACACCGCCCGACACCACGCCGGCCGCCCCCGCGCCTCCTGACACCCCTTCGGGAGGCGCCCGTCGGCGCGCCCTCCGAAGGTCCCGGAGACGGAGGATACGAGGGGCCCGGACGGTGCACAGGAGAGAGAGCGACAACGACAAAAACCCCAGACGCCACAGCAACCACAAACGCGGCAGAAATAGGAATTCCGGCCACCGCACAGGAAAACGCAGCACTAACAACTACAAAGAACCCAAACACCATAGAAAAGCACAAACGCCACTGAGGCAAGAGGGGGGGCCGCCAAAAAAGAAAAAGGCCGCGCCGCGGGAACGCGACAAAGGAAAACGGGAACGCGACAATTTCCGCCGGCCTTTGACGGCGCGTTCCACCGGCACGCGAGAAGGGCCCGAAGCCGCGGTCACGGCGCGGTCCACGCCTGGATGCGTGGCCTAAGCCTGGATGCCCAGACGCTCTTCGATGCAGCGCTGCTGAAGCTCCGGCGGGAGATTGGCGCAGTCACCCACCTTGCTGTAGAGCCAGCTCAACAACGCCACGGCGATGAGCAGGGTCAGGGCGCTCAGGATGATCCCTCCCCAGGCCCGCCCCCGGTTGGAGTTCCTGGCCAGCGCGACGATGCCGATGACCAGGCCGACGATGGCCGTCAGAACCCCCAGGCCGCACACCACGAGCAGGAAGATGCTCACGATGCCGAGCACGAGCGCGGCGGTGCCGAGCCCGCCGCCCGCCTTGGGAGCGGCCCACCCCGCCCCCGGGGGCGCCGGATACGACGGCCCACCGGGATACGACGGGCCGCCGGGGTAGGAGGGACCGCCGGGATACGACGGGCCGCCGGGGCCGGGGTAGGGACCGCCGGCGGAGGAGGGGCCCTCCGGATGGCCGGGGCCGCCCGGCGTGGGCTGCTGTCCCCCGTAGGGACTCGCCCCCGTGACCGGAAAGCCCTCGGGAGGCGTCGGCGGGTCGTAGCGCGAGGGCCTCGCGGTGCTCGGCGGCGCCTCCCGCTCCTCAGGGTGGTCGCCGGGGTGCTCCGGGGCGCTCTCCCATCCCGGGTAGACGGGCGGGGCCGCACCCGGCATCGGGGGGGAGGGCTGCGCGGAGGACGGAGGCGCGGGTTCACCGGAGGGCGGGGCCTCAGGCTCCGTCTGGAGCGGCGGAGAGACCTCGGGAGCGGCCGGCACGTCCGGATGCCGGGGCACCGGCGGCTCGCCGGGGATGGACAGCGGCGGCCGTTCCGGCTCCTCGTCCGGCCCGGGTTCCCGCGGGGTCTCCGGCTCGGGCGCGGCGGGCTCCTCCCCCTCGGGCCGCCTGTCCCCGGGCTCACGGGGGTCAGGCCGGTTGGGGTCCTCTGGTGCTGTCACGTCCACTCCCGACGGGTATAGGTATGCCGGATACCTGACACTCCCCCTCCTGTTCCCCCCAAAACAGGCTGACACGGTAAAACGCCGGTGATTGTTCGGCACGGGGTGACGGACACGGCCCCCAGGTGCGAGCAAGGCGAACCCCGACCTAGACTGAAGCATGTGCTGAAAGGCGACGGCCATCTGAGCCATGACCTTGACCCCCACGACCGGCCCCCGAAAGACGCGTGTGGCGTCTTCGGCGTCTGGGCGCCCGGGGAGGAAGTCTCCAAACTCACCTACTACGGGCTGTACGCGCTACAGCACCGCGGGCAGGAGTCCGCGGGCATCGCGGTCAGCGACGGCAGCCGGATCCTCGTCTACAAGGACATGGGCCTGGTCGCCCAGGTCTTCGACGAGTCGGTGCTGGGAACCCTCCGCGGCCACCTGGCGATCGGCCACTGCCGCTACTCCACCACGGGGTCGAGCGTCTGGGAGAACGCCCAGCCCACGCTGAGCTCGACCGAGGACGGCGGGCTCGCGCTCGCCCACAACGGAAACCTCATCAACACCCCGGAGCTCTCCCGGCGGCTGGCCCCCGGCTCCACCCGGGCGACCACCGACACCGAGGTGCTGACGACGCTGCTGGCCCAGGACCGCAGCCAGGCCATCGACGACGCCGCGGCGGTGCTCCTGCCCCAGGTCAAGGGCGCCTACTCCCTGGTCTTCATGGACGAGAAGACGCTGTACGCCGCCCGCGACCCGCAGGGTGTCCGGCCACTCGTCCTGGGGCGCCTGGAACGCGGATGGGCGGTGGCCTCCGAGACCGCCGCGCTCGACATCGTGGGCGCCACGTTCGTCCGGGAGATCGAGCCCGGCGAGCTGATCACGATCGACGAGCGCGGGGTCCGCTCGCGCCGGTTCGCGCTGGCCGAGCCCAAGGGCTGCCTGTTCGAATACGTCTACCTCGCCCGCCCGGACACCACGATCGCCGGGCGCGGCGTGCAGAGCACCCGCGTCGAGGTCGGCCGCGTGCTGGCCCGCGAGCATCCCGTCGAGGCCGACCTGGTCATCCCGACGCCCGAGTCGGGCACCCCGGCCGCCGTCGGCTACGCCGAGGAGAGCGGTATCCCCTACGGCCAGGGCCTGGTCAAGAACTCCTACGTCGGCCGGACCTTCATCCAGCCGTCCCAGACGATCCGCCAGCTCGGCATCCGGCTCAAGCTCAACCCGCTGAGGGAGGTCGTGGCGGGCAAGCGCCTGATCGTCGTGGACGACTCCATCGTGCGCGGCAACACCCAGCGGGCGATCGTCAAGATGCTGCGCGAGGCGGGGGCCACGGAGGTCCACGTCCGCATCTCCTCGCCGCCGGTCTCCTGGCCCTGCTTCTACGGCATCGACTTCGCCACCCGGGCCGAGCTGATCGCCGGCTCGCTCGGCGTGGACGAGATCCGCGCCTCCCTCGGCGCCGACTCGCTCGGGTACATCTCGCTGGAGGGCCTGACCGCGGCCACCACGATCCCGGCGGAACGGCTCTGCCGCGCCTGTTTCGACGGCGTCTACCCCATCCCCATCGACCAGGACAACGTGGGCAAGTACGTCCTGGAGGCCAAGCTGTGAGCCGGTCGCACACCCCGGACGACGCGATCGGCGAAGGAGACCGCATGACCGGCTACGCCGCCGCCGGCGTGGACATCGACGCGGGCGAGCGCGCCGTCGAGCTGATGAAGGCGAAGGTCGCGCGGTCGCGGCGGCCCGAGGTGATCGACGACGCCAGCGGCTTCGCCGGCCTGTTCGACGCCTCGGCCCTGCTGAGCTACCGGCGGCCGCTGCTGACCACCTCGACCGACGGCGTCGGCACCAAGGTCATGCTGGCGCAGGCGCTCGGCAAGCACGACACGATCGGCCTCGACCTGGTCGGCATGGTCGTCGACGACCTGGTGGTCTGCGGCGCGGAACCGCTCTTCATGACCGACTACATCGCCTGCGGGAAGGTCGTCCCCGAGCGGATCGCCGAGATCGTGGGCGGTGTCGCCGAGGGCTGCCGCCTGGCCGGCTGCGCCCTCGTCGGGGGGGAGACGGCCGAGCATCCCGGAGCCATGGGCGCGGATGAGTACGACCTGGCCGGCGCCGCCACGGGCGTGGTGGAGGCCGACGAGCTGCTCGGCCGCGACCGGGTCCGGGCGGGCGACGTGGTGCTGGCGCTGGCCTCCTCCGGCGTGCACTCCAACGGCTACTCGCTGGTCAGGCACATCATCAAGCTGGCCGGGCTCACGCTGGAGACCGAGATCGGCGAGCTCGGCCGGACCCTCGGCGAGGAGCTTCTCGAACCGACCAGGATCTACGCGCTGGACTGCCTGGCGCTGGCCCGCGCGACGGAGGTCCACGCCTACGCCCACATCACCGGGGGCGGCCTCGCGGGCAACCTCTCCCGTTCCCTTCCCCCCACGCTGGACGCGCTGCTCGACCGTTCCTCCTGGACCCCCCCGCCCGTCTTCGAGGTGCTCGCGGGGTACGGCAAGGTGCCGCGGGCCGAGATGGACCGCACCTTCAACCTGGGGGTGGGCATGGCGGCCGTCGTCGCGGCGGACGCCGCCGACACGGCCCTGGCCCTGCTCGCCGAGCGCGGCCTCCCCGCCTGGGTGCTGGGCGAGGTCGTTCCCGGGACCGGCAGGGCCCTCTATCGCTGACCCCTCCGGCCCGGCCCGCCACCGCGGTCCGGGCCGGGGTCGTCACCGCGGTCCGGGCAGACTCGGACAGCGCCCCGGCGTGGGCCGGAGCGCCGTCACATGCGACGGCGCGGAGAAAACACCCGGCGGCTTCCCAACCACCGGGTGTTTCTCGCGCGCTCGATATGAAGACGCCTAGCGCCGGCCGGGCGCCCCGTCGTCGCGATCGTCTCCGGAGCCGAAGCCCTCGGCGTAATCGGCGTACCGTTCAGCCAGCGCATCGTAGGAGTCGTTGGCGTCGTCATTGTGGTTGGAGTCGTCTCTGACTCCGAGCTCGTCGCGAAGACGCTCAAGATCAGTGCCACCGCTGTTGTACTTCAGCTGGCGAGCAACCTTGACCTGCTTGGCCTTTGCTCGGCCGCGCCCCATTGGCTCGACCCCCTCGTGTGGGGCCGTGCCCGACCCCTCGTCGCTAACGCACCACGCACTGACGCCACCTGACTTGAGGCGTCAGCTCTCGTTCGACTACAACCGTACCCGTTTTACGCCCGGCTCGGTACGCCGTATGGGCGTGAGAGGCTAGCGGCCCAGCCAAATGCCCCTAATTCGCCCGACTTCCGACATTCTGCGCTCAGCCAGCCTGTCGGCCGCGACCGCCGGGGGAACACCGTCCTCCGCCGCCAGAGCGAAGATCTTGAGAGTCGTGTCGTAGATCTGGGTGGCCTTTGCCTTCGCACGGTCCATGTCGAACCCCCGGATCTCGTCGGCGACCTGGATGACCCCGCCGGAGTTGACCACGTAGTCGGGCGCGTAGAGGACGCCCCGGTCGGCGAGCTCCTTCTCCACCCCCGGATGGGAGAGCTGGTTGTTGGCCCCGCCACAGACGATCTTGGCGCGGAGCCGGGCGACCGTCTCGTCGTCCAGCGCCCCGCCGAGCGCGCACGGCGCGTAGACGTCGAGATCGGCCCCGGTGAGCTCCGTCTGGTCCGCCACGACCTCCACCCCGGGGTGCCGCCGCCGGACCCGCTCCACGGCCCGCTCGTCGACGTCGCAGATCACGACCTCGGCGCCGTCCTCGACGAGGTGGCCCACCAGGCGGTGCCCCACCTTGCCCACGCCCTCGACGCCGACCCGCCGCCCGCGCAGCGCCGGCGAGCCGTAGACGTGCTCGGCCGCGGCCCGCATGCCCTGGAAGACACCGTAGGCGGTCAGGATCGAGGAGTCGCCCGCCCCGCCCTGCGCCGGCGTGCGGCCGGTCACGTAGGAGCTCTCACGGGCCACGACGTCCATGTCCTCGCTGTAGGTGCCGACGTCGCACGCGGTGTAGTAGCGGCCCCCCAGAGACTGCACGAACCGGCCGTAGGCGCGCAGGAGCGCCTCGCTCTTGCCGGTGGAGGGGTCGCCGATGATCACCGCCTTGCCGCCCCCCAGGTCGAGCCCCGCCAGGGCGTTCTTGTAGGCCATGGCCCGCGAGAGGTTGAGCACGTCGGCCAGGGCGGCCTGCTCGCTGGGGTAGGGGTAGAACCTGGTGCCTCCGAGGCTCGGGCCCAGGGCGGTGTTGTAGATCGCGATGATCGCGTAAAGGCCGCTGCGTTCGTCGGAGCAGAAAACGACCTGCTCGTGCTTCGCCTGGCCACGTGCTGGGCTCTCGTCTTTGTGAGACAGCCCGAAGACGTCAGTCACGGTGGTGACTCCCGGTCGCCGGCCCGCCGCCCCATGACGGCGGAGATCACTATCAGCGTAACCACAACTTCCGCCGGAACCGTGAGGGATCGTCCCGGTTCTCAGCAGGCGAGACGGGGCGCGCGCCGCCGGGCCACCAGGGGTTGATACCGGACAACGGCCGGTTTCTCATGGGACGATGCGGTCGTGCTGCCCTATGCCGCGTACCTCCGTGTCTATGAACCGCTGAGCGCGTTCACCCCTTCGGAACGATCTTCATGGGCCGCCTACGCCAGAGCAGCCGACCGGCCCCGCCGCGCGAGCGCGCTCCAGGTCGAGCAGGGCGAGGCCGTACGGCGCCTGGCGGGGGTGCCTCCCACCCCGGCACCCGCCCAGGAGAGCCCCAACGCCTATCTGAGGCGCGTGGAGGAGGTCCTGTACGTCTGCCCCTGGCAGAGCAGGCTCAGGTCCTGGCTGGCCTTCTCACGCTTTCGTGGGGCCACTCCCGCGAGGCTGATGGAACGGTTCATTCCGATCCCCGTCGCCGAGCGGACGGCCGACGAGTTCGACAGGTTCAAACGGCGCGGCGGGGCGACGGCGCTGCGCACCCACATCCGCACCTCCAGGTGGCACGTTCCGGCGGCGTGGTTCGTACCCTTCGAGGGGGGCGAGCGCTGGCTGGCCCTCGGTGGCGAGCGGAGCGCCGGCGGCAGGGTGGCCACGCGCAACCTTCTCTACGTCACCTCCATGTCCCACGCCAGGCGGCGCAGCGCCCGCGCCCTTCAGATCATCCGCAGGAAGATGGGCGAGGTCGCGATGACCTCCGAGGTCGAGGAGATGGCCCGCTGGCTGGAAGAGTTTCACCCCCACTCGCTCGTGGAGCTCGACTACGGAGGGATCGTCCACCTGATGGAGGACGACAAGCTCCGGGCCGACCAGTCGGCGGCGGAGATCGCCGCCGCGCTCACGGGTCTGGAGAACGGCGAGGAAGAGTTGGCCTTCGCCATGTACCAGCGCGTGATCCTCCGGTGGAGATCAATACAACTTCTCGAATCAGCAAACTGAGTCGCAAATCATCCCTCTGACCTGCATAAGTAGGTTGGTCGATGACCGGCGACACGTCTACGAACTGAGTAGTTTGCCGTTTTCACTGCGATACCACGAAACGTGTCGCTAGAATCACCGAGCGTGACAACAACAGGTGCACAAGAGAGATGAGCCACTCAAAGGCTCGCCAATCGCTCTACGTGGCTGTATGGTCACATCGGGTGATGCCGCATATGGCCCGAACAGCCGCACGCAAGGGGCCATAAGGGGACATCCGTGACAAGCGTCAAGTCGCAGGATCGCTGTCGCCGGTCCACATGGAGGAGAGGCCGCACAAATGTCAGCTCGTACACCCGAGGCAGAGCCGCTGCTTACCCCGGCGGAGGTCGCAACCATGTTCCGGGTCGATCCCAAGACCGTTACACGGTGGGCGAAGGCGGGCAAGTTGACGTCCATTCGCACGCTCGGTGGACACCGCCGCTACCGGGAGACCGAGGTTCGCGCGCTGCTCGCGGGGATTCCGCAGCAGCGCTCCGAGTAAGACGGGGCCGTCACGGACTTAGGGGGAACCAGACGCGCGCTCACACCGTGAGCGTGTAGGCAACATGGGTTGTGTGGGGAGCGGCGTCGCCCGCCCGGCGCCGCCCCACATCGTCCCGTACGGCTCCGCCGGCCTCCCCCGCACGTCCTGACCCGTCTCCGTGCCCCCCACCCCAATCCGCCGGGCGGGCACGGGTTCCCCCCGGCCCCGTTTCCCGGGCCCCGCGGGCCCCGGATCTCCGCGGGACTCCCCCGGGCCTTCCCGGAGCGGTTACGGCACCTGGCCGCCGACCAGGGCTCCCAGCAGCCGTCCGACCTGAGGGTCGTGATCGGCGCCCGCTCCGAGCAGCGCCACCATCTGGCCGACCAGCATGCGTTCGAGCGCCGGCCGTTCGATGTCCCGGTGCTCCAGCCAGTCAAGGCCCGCCGTCTCCACCGAGGCGATCCACGAACGCAGCGCCACCCGCAGGATCGGACCGGGCTCGTCGACCTGCATGCGCCGCATGATGAGCCGGAACAGCCGGTGCCGGACGCCTTCGATGATCTCCCCGACCTCCCCGGCCTCCCTGCCGTGGCCGGCCGGGCCGCCCTTCAGGAGCGCGGCGAACCCGGCCTCGTGCTCCTCGACGAAGTCGAAGTAGCGGCTCAGCCCCCAGGCGAGCTCCTCCAGCGGGGGGCCGTTCCCCGGCGGTCGCAGCCGCGCCTCCAGGTCGGCCGCCGCGCTTCTCAGGGCGGCCACGTACAGCTCCTGCTTGCCGCCGAAGTAGTGGTAGACGAGGGCCCGCGAGGCCCCGGCCGCCGAGGCCACGTCGTCGATGGACACCCTCTCGGCGTCCCGTCTGCCGAACAGTTCGAGGGCCGCCGCCACGAGTTCCTCGCGACGCCGGTCCACGCTGAGCCTGCGCCGCGCCGGGCGGGCGCCCTGCGCCGAGGACTTTCCCCGCTCGGTGGCTCCGGATGTCGACCCCACACCGGGCACACTATCGGAGCCGTTCCCCGGGGGTGATGAGGTCAAGATCGGAGTTCCCTTCGAAATCAGGCCGTACCCCATTCGGAACTCGATCGTTTTGAGTGACAGGTGCCCATCCACCACTGCGGGGGAGAGCCATGTCAGGACCGCCGGTCAACACCACCGTCACCCGAGCCCGTGAGCTTGCCGAGGCCGTGCCGCCGGAGAACACCGGGCCACGCCCGCGGCCAACGATCCGCAACGTCGCAGAGCGCGCCGGTGTCTCCAAATCACTGGTCTCGCTGGTGCTGCGCGGATCGCCGCACGTCAGCGAGCACCGTCGCCAAGCGGTGCTCCAGGCCGCCAGAGAACTCGGCTACCGGCCCAACGCGGTCGCGCGCAGCCTGGTCGAAGGCCGCACACACCTGGTCGGCGCGCTCGTCGCCGACCTGCACAACCCGTTCTACGCCCAGTGCCTGGACGGCCTGCAGGAGAGCCTGCACGGCGACGGCCTGCGGCTGCTCATCGGCAACAGCCAGTGGGATCCCGCGTTCGAGGACGAGGCCGTCGAGGCCTTCCTGGAACTGCGCGTGGACGGTCTCGTCCTGCTCGGCATCGCGCCGACCAGTGACACTCTCATCGAGGCCACCGGCTACACGCCGACGGTCGTGGTGGGAGAGCGCGACATCGAACTGGGCAGCGTGGACGTCGTCGTGGACGACGACCAGCTCGGCGCCCGCCTCGCCGTCGACCACCTCGTGGAGTTCGGCCACCGCCGGATCGCCCACATCGAGGGTGCCCGCTCCTCCTCCGGACGGTTCCGGTGCGAGGGCTACCTGGTCGCGATGCGCAGGCACGCGCTGGCGCCGTACATCATGGTCGAGCAGAGCGAGTGCACCGAGGAAGGAGGCGCCGCAGCCGCGCACAACCTGCTGACCCGCGACCCCCGGCCCACCGCCATCTTCGCCGCGAACGACGCGGTGGCGATCGGCGTGCTCTCCGCGGCGGCCGAACTGGGTCTGCGCGTGCCCGACGACCTTTCGGTCGTCGGCTATGACAACACCCACCTGGCCGGGACCCAGCCCATCTCGCTGACCACCATCGATCAGCCTCGCCGGGCCATGGGCCGTTCGGCGGCGGCGCTGCTCAGCGACCGGATCGGCGACCCGGGCAAGTCCTCGCGCCTGCGGCAGGTCACCCCCCAGCTCGTCGCGCGTCGCAGTACAGGCCCCGCACGGCCGTAAAAGCGCCTGCCTGGAGCGTTACAGCACGCCCAGGCAGGCTTTAAGACCTCGTCAAAAACGGGCCAACCTCCGACGTGGCGGTGAGGCGCGGGTGTTGACTCCCGTGGTGACGAGGGGGGTAACAATGCGTGATCCAGAGCTGGTGTCATGCGCCCAGCGCGCGGCCGCGGAACTTGAGCGGGCGTGGGCGCACTGGCGGGCCGCCCGGGGAAGGAACGGGGACACAGGCGCCGAGTCCGTGGCGAGCTATGTGGCCCATTCCATCGACCACCCGTGGGGACGTCCGCGCGTGGTCCTCGGGCTGGACGCCGAAGACGCCAGGGAGCTCGCCTCTCTCCTGCAGAAGCAGGAGACAGGGGAACACGTCTGGTGACAAAGGCTGAGTCACGACGTCGGGCCGCGTAGGTTAGGGGGCTGACGATTCCTTCGAGGGGGATGAGCGTGACCAGCAGAGCACTCGTGGCGGTCCTCGTTGCCTGCGGCCTGGGCGCCGCGGCCTGCGGCGGTTCCGCGGGCGGCGCCGTCTCGGCCGCCCCGGCGTCCGAGGGCGGCTCCGGCTCTCACACGGTGCCGCCGGCCTCCCCGCCGGCGGCACCGGCGACCTCTCCCGCGCCCTCCAAGACCACCGCGACCCCCGCGGCCGGCGAGAGCCGTACGGCCCTGCCGCTGAGCGGCAAGGTCGTGGTCGTGGACCCGGGTCACAACGGCCGGAACCATCGGCATCCGTCGGCGATCAACAAAAGGGTCAACGTCCTGACCCAGTGGAAGGCCTGCGACACCACCGGCACGGTCACCCCGGGCGGCTACACCGAGGCCGCGTTCACCTGGGACGTCTCCCGGCGTCTGGCCAAGATCCTCAAGAGCCGGGGCGCGACGGTGAGACTCACCCGGCCCGACAACGCCGGCGTGGGCCCGTGCATCACCGAGCGGGCGGCGATCGGCAACAGGGCGAAGGCGGACGCGGCCCTGTCGGTCCACGCCGACGGTTCGGCCCCCGCCAACCACGGTTTCCACATCATCATGCCGAAGAAGATCAACGGCCCGGTGGACCCGGTCGTGGGCGCGTCCAGGAGACTCGGGCTGGCCGTCCGCGACGCCTACAGGGCCGGGACCGGCGTGCCGTACTCCACCTACATCGGGACCAAGGCCCTGAACTTCCGCAGCGACCTCGGCGGCCTGAACCTCTCCAGGGTTCCCAAGATCTTCATCGAGTGCGGCAACATGAAGAACCCGGGCGACGCCGGGCGGTTCCAGGACACGGCCTTCCGGCAGAGGACCGCCCTCGCGCTGGCCGACGGGCTCCAGAGATACCTGGGCTGACACCTCGACCGGCCCGCGCGGGGGCCCCACCGGAACATCGCCGTACGGCTCAGCCGACCACCTGGTAGCCGGCCACCTGGATGGCGGCGCGGACGGCCGCGTCGTCGAAGGGGTCGGCGAAGACCTCCACCCGGCCGCCGGCGAGGTCGACGTCGACCCCGGTGACACCGGGGACCTCGCCGACCTCCTCCTTGATCGAACTCACACAGTGGCCACAGGTCATTCCGGTGACGGTGTACGTGCTCACACTCATCGCAAGCCTCCAAGGTCGGGATCGCCCGCCCAGGGTAGTGTCACCGGCCCGCGGTGCGGCCGATGACCTCCCTCAGGTCGGTGACCCCGTGACGGCGCATGCGGCGGGCGAGGTCACGGTGGATGCGATGGGCCCACAGCGGCCCCTCGTAGATCATCGCGCTGTAGCCCTGGACCAGGGTGGCGCCGGCCAGCAGGCGCTCCCAGACGTCGTCCACGTTCTCGACGCCTCCGACCGAGACGAGCACCAGTCGGTCACCCACGCGGGCGCGCAGCCGCCGCAGCACCTCCAGCGAGCGCGCCTTCAGCGGGCGGCCGGACAGCCCTCCGCTCTCGGTGCTGGTCACGCCCTCGCGGCCGATCGTGGTGTTGGTCGCGATGATGCCGTCGAGGCCGAGGTCGAGCGCCAGGTCGGCGACCGCGTCCACGTCCTCGTCGGCCAGATCGGGAGCGATCTTGACCAGCAGAGGAGTACGGCGGGGCGTGGCGTCGGCGACCTCCTTGACCTCCAGCAGCAGCGGGCGCAGGCGGTCGACGGCCTGCAGGTCGCGCAGCCCGGGGGTGTTCGGCGAGCTCACGTTGACCACCAGGTAGTCGGCCGCCGCCGCCAGTTGCCCGGCCGCGGCCACGTAGTCCTGGACGGCCTCCGCCTCCGGGACGACCTTGGTCTTGCCGATGTTGACGCCGACGACCGCCGGAACGCGGCGGGGCCTGCTCAGCGCCCGGGCCGCGGCCTGCGCGCCCGCGTTGTTGAACCCCATCCGGTTGATGATCGCCCGGTCGCGCGTCAGCCGGAACAGCCGGGGCCTGGCGTTGCCCGGCTGGGCGTAGGCGGTGATCGTCCCCACCTCGACGTGGCTGAAGCCGAGCGCGGACATGGCCTCCACGCAGCGGGCGTCCTTGTCGAAGCCCGCCGCCAGCCCGAACGGGCCGGGGAAGTGGACGCCGAAGGCCCGCACCCGCAGGCGGGGGTCGCGGGGGGCGAGCCGGCGGTGGAGCAGCCGCTTGACCACGGGTGCCGCCGAAAGGAGCCGGAGCGCGCCGACCGTCAGGCGGTGGACGTCCTCGGCGTCGAAGCGGCTGAGGACCTGCGTGAACACGAATCGATACATCATCGATCAGGGTAGCCCCCCGGCGAGACGTGGCTCACGGCGCCCGCCCCGGCGCGGTGTCCCGGACACGGCGCCGCGCCCCGCCGTCAATGAATCGTTAAGTGTTCGGCAAGCGGGGACGGGCATGGTGCGAACATGAACAATCCTTCACGTTCGATCATCGTCCTTCGGCGCCGCCCCCTGGTGGACGGCGTGCTCCGCGACATGGCGGAGAGCGGCGGCACCGTCGTGCCCTCCCGGTGGGAGGCCGACATCGAGCGGGAGTTCGGCGGCATGAGCGGTTTCCTGGCCGAGCTGAGCCGCCGATGGTGGGCGGCCTACGGCGCCTACCTGGACGCGATGATCGAGCTGGGCCACGACGACCCGTCACGGGCATGGGCCGACGTCACCGGGCAGATGCCCCACCTGAGGGCCGTCCTCGACGCCCACGCCGACGAGTCCGCCCTCGCCGAGGCCGAGCGGCGCCACTGCGACACGCTGCGCTGGACCACCAGGCGCGAGACCCGCCGGGCCGCCTGAGCCGCCCCGGGCGCGTCCGGCCCGCGTTCCCGGCGGTCCCCCGCGGTGTGGCCCCCGCGGTCGTGACCGTTACGCCCTCGCGGGCGGCCCGAGAGGCCGAAGGGCCGGGCGCCTCTTCCGGCGGCCGGTCAAGGCGTCTGTCAGATTCTTCCCGGCACCGGGCATATCCGCCGGCGATCGGGTATCGATGGACGATGGCCAAATTACTCGATCATCGGCCGCCCCCGGCGGCCGGGAGCCGCCTGAGCGTGCGGCTCACGTTCGCCGTGGTGGCCGTCGCGCTGTTCTCCGTGCTCGCCGTCCTGCTGCTGGTGCTCGTGATGTCCTCCTTCGCACCGCTGAACGCCTTCGACGAGAGCGTGGCCCGGCTGCTCCACGCGCGGGCGTCGGCCGACCCCGGTTACGCGCGCCTCCTCAACCTGGTCACCGACGTGCTCGGGCCGAACACCTGGCGTGCCCTCGTGGCGCTGGCCGCCCTCTGGGCCTGGGGGCGGGGCGCGCCGCGCCTGGCGGCCTGGGCGGTCGTCACGATCGCCGCGAGCGGGCTGCTGAACCTCGCGCTCAAGGAGATCGTCAACCGGGCGCGGCCCGTGCTGCCCGACCCGGTCTCGTGGGCGCCGGGAACGTCCTTCCCCTCCGGCCACGCGATGGCGGCGGCGACGGGGACGTGCGTCCTGGTGCTCATGCTGCTGCCCTCCTTGAGGAGCGGGGGCGCCCGGGCCGCCGCCTGGGGTGTCGCGGCGGTGATCACGGTCTTCGTCGCCTACACGCGGGTGGCGCTCGGCGTCCACTGGCTCAGCGACGTGGTCGCCGGGAGCGCGCTGGGCGTCGTCGTGGCCGCGGGGACGACGGCGGGGTTCGAGCGGTGGCGCAGGGACGAGGGGCGCGCTCCCGCCGCGCCGTACCGGCAGGGGGTCGGGCCTGGTGTGTTCTCGGAAGGGGGTCCGCGGGGCACGTCCACCGGGGGGATCGGGGAGCGCCTATCTGACAAAGATCAGCATTAATTGTCATCAATCAAGTGATATGGGACCCTTTCCTGTTTTTCGCAACCCCCACACCGGATGAATGTAGGAAGATGAGGTCGAAAGGGTGCTCACACCAGTGATCACCGCCCCCGCCGGCGGGTCAGCCATAAAGGAACCCGCCCCGCGAAACCGCAATAGACACCACAGACTCCCGATATATGGGATGGTTCACTGTGACGCCCCACAGAGCGTTACAAGTTGCAGATATATGCCTACCGTATGTTACGAAGTACGATAGGAACTCCCAAACCCGGCGGAGAGCCTAGGAGCCCCCCGCCAGGACACGAGCGGCCAGCCGACCGGACCCAGCAGCGTTCGACGGCCACCCCCTTGTAGGAAGGAAGCCGGCCCATGGATCGCCAGCCCGTTGTCTGCCATACCTGCACAGGTGTTCTCCTCGCCCAGGACCCCCGCGACTACACGCCGCAACGAGGGCGTCTGATCGTCGCGAACGGATACTGCGCCTGCCCCTCCAGCGCTCCGCCCGCCCCGGAGTCCCTCGTGCGCCGGCAGCCGCACACCATGCAGATGCCCCTGAACCAGACGACGATGGTGAACGCCTGAGCGCATCCGGCACGCGGGTGCACCGAGCGCGCCCTCGCACACCGCCCCGCGCACACCGAGCAGCACCAGAGCACAAGAACCTTCCTGGTGAACCGCCCGGCATCCGGTCCGGCGGCGACCCGGCGCGTCACGAGCGACCGCCGGGCGTCCGTCCGTTCCCGCACGCAAGGGCCCCCGCCTCCACGGCACGCGGCCCCATCACGCCCTCGTCCCGCCCCCTCCCGCGCCCCCTCGGCCCCGGCCGACCGGCCCGCGGAACGCGGAGCACGCCCAGGTCACCCACCCCGGCCGGCCGGGCGGACGCCGCGACGGTGATGATCCGCCGTTTCCCTCCCGGGAGGCCGGCCCCCGCCGTACGATGCGTCCGTCCGCACGACGGGGAACCCGAAGCGGGGCCGGCGACGAGATCACGGGACGGCGGACGAGACGATCCGGCCCGCCCCCGGCTTCCCCCGGTACAGAGGTGCCGGAAATGAACATGATCTAGGCTCGTTACCGGAAAACCAGCCGAGGCCGAAGGCGGGGCCGCTCCGCCCGCCGGGGACGGGGTGCGCGTGGTCACGAAAGACGTCGAGCGACCGGCCGGGGAGAGCGGGAAGAAGAGATCGTTCTGGCGCGAGCTCCTGGTGATGGTCGCGATCGCCTTCCTGCTGGCGTTGCTGATCAAGAGCTTCGTCGTCCAGGCGTTCTACATCCCCTCGGAGTCGATGGAGAACACGCTCCTGACGAACGACCGGGTCCTGGTCAACAAGCTCGTCTACCGCGTCCGCGACATCGAGCGCGGGGACGTGGTGGTCTTCGCCGGGGCCGACTCCTGGAAGGAGGAGGCCGCCCCCGAGGGGCCCTCCAACCCGGTCACGTCGTCCCTCCACTGGGCCGGCACCCTCCTGGGGGTCGTGCCCGGCGAGAAGGACTACATCAAGCGGGTCATCGGCGTGCCGGGCGACACGGTGAAGTGCTGCGACGCCCACCACCGCGTCACGGTCAACGGGGCCCCGCTCTCCGAGGAGGGCTACCTGCACCCGGGCGACGTCCCGTCCAAGACCCCCTTCGAGATCAAGGTCCCGCTGGGACGCCTGTGGGTGATGGGCGACCACCGGTCGGTGTCGTACGACTCCCGCTTCCACCAGGACGACCCCGGAGGAGGCGCGATTCCCGAGGACGAGGTGATCGGCCGTGCCTTCGTGATCGTGTGGCCGTTCTCCCGCGCCACCACGCTCCCCATCCCCGAAACCTTCTCCCAGCCGGCCCTCCGGGCGGCCGGGGCCGTCGGCTCGGCGGCCCCGCTCCTGCTCGGGTTCGCCTGCGCCGTCCCCCTGGCACGCCTGCGCCACCGCCTGCCGTTCAGACGGCGGTGACGGCCGGCGCCCGCCACGCGAAAGGCGACTCCCCCTGGCGTGGCGCTCGCCACGGCCGCTGAATACGACAAGGATGGAGAGCGGCGCGAGGGCCGCCGGAGAGCGCGGGAAGCTCACAGAGCACGGCGGGCGCGGCAGGCACGGGGGATGGGGGCACGATGCGCAGGCGCGAGAACGGGCGGCCGGTGGTCGCCGGATACGACGGTTCCAAGGCGAGCGAGCAGGCGCTTCGGTGGGCGGTTGAGGACGCCCGCATGCGCTTCGCCCCCCTGGTCGTCTGCCACGCCTGGCAGGGGCCGTACCCGATGCCGGCGATCTCGGCCGAGAGCATGGAGGCCCTCCGGCGGATGGGCCGGCACGCGCTCGACACGGGGGCGAACCTGGCGCGCGCCCTGGCCCCCCGCCTGGAGGTCCGCGCGGAGCTGGACACGGGACCCCCCTCGGTCGTCCTGAGGAACAGGTCGAGCACGGCGGAGCTGGTCGTGGTCGGCCAGCGTGGCGCCGGCGGCTTCGAGGAACTGCAGATCGGCTCGACCGCGATCCAGCTGGCGGCGCACGCGCACTGTCCCGTGGCCGTCGTCAAGCAGCACTTCCGCCCCCGCACCGGGCTCGTACTGGTCGCCGTGGACGGCACGAACCCCCATCGGCCGGAGCTCGGGGCCGCCTTCGAGGAGGCCCGGCTGCGGCAGGCGTCGCTGCGGGCGATCTGCCTGTGCCCCGCGGAGGTGGAGGACACCCGGGAGATCGCGGCCCGCTTCCACCGGGCCATCGCGGTGTGGGAGGAGAAGCACCCCGTGGTGGCGGTGGAGACCGCCATCCTGGTCGGCCCACCCAGGGCCGCGCTCCAGGAGGCCGCCGAGGAGGCGGATCTGACGGTGATCGGCGACCGCGCGCCCGGCGATCCGGACGAACCACCGCTGGGGCCGCTCTGCCAGGCGCTGCTACGCGGCGCGCCCGGCACGGTCATCGTGATTCCGTCCCGCGTGTCCGGCTCCACCGCGCGGTGAAACCCGCCGCGGGCCGGCGACGGACGCGGGCGTCCCGTCACAGCGGCTCGGCCACGGGCACCCGCCACGACCTCACGCCGCCCCCGCCGCGCTCGGCCCTGATGATGTGGATGACCGCGTTGATGAGGGCCAGATGGGTGAACGCCTGGGGGAAGTTGCCCAGGTGGCGCCCGCTGACGGGGTCGATCTCCTCGGCGTACAGGCCGAGCGGGCTGGCGAAGGAGAGCACCTTCTCGCAGAGCCTCCGGGCCCGCGCGTGCTCCCCGATCTCCGTCAGGGCCGAGACGAGCCAGAACGAGCAGATCGTGAAGCTCCCCTCCTCCCCGCTCAGGCCGTCGTCGGTCTCCTTCGGCAGGTAGCGCAGGACCAGGTCGTCGACGGTCAGGTCGTCGGCGACGGCCAGCACCGTGTTGCGGACCCGGGGGTCCTCCGGAGGCAGGAAACCGACCAGCGGGATGAGCAGCAGTGAGGCGTCCAGGGCGTCGGTGCCGTAGTGCTGCCGGAAGATGCCCTGCTCACCGACGCCGTGGGCGCACACGTCGGCGTGGATCTCGTCGGCGACCTCCCGCCAGCGCGCGGCCAGGGCCCTGTCCTGGCGGAGCCGGGCCAGCCGCGCCCCCCGGTCGACCGCGACCCAGCACATGACCTTCGAGGAGGTGAAGTGCTGGGAATCGCCGCGTACCTCCCAGATGCCCTGGTCGGGCTCTCGCCAGTACTTGACCGCGCACTCGACCTGGCGCCTCAGGATGGGCCAGATCCGCTCGTCCAGACGGTCCCGGGAGCGGGTGTGGATGTAGAAGGAGTCGAGGACCGCCCCCCAGACGTCGTTCTGGCGGTGCCGGAACGCGGCGTTGCCGACCCTGACGGGTTTCGCCCCCTCGTATCCGTCGAGGTGGTCGAGGATGTGCTCGTCCAGCTCGCGCTCGCCGTCGACGCCGTACATGACCTGTAGTTCCTCGTCACGCTCCGCGACGTCGGCGATGAACCAGAAGAAGTCGTCGGCCTCCCAGTCGAACCCGAGGGTGTAAAGCCCCCACAGGGCGAAGGTGGAGTCGCGGATCCAGCTGTAGCGGTAGTCCCAGTTGCGGTCCCCGCCCGGCATCTCGGGCAGGGAGGTGGTCGCCGCCGCGATCAGCGCGCCGCTGGGGGCGAAGGTCAGGCCCTTCAGGGTGAGGGCGCTGCGCTCCAGGAAGCTGCGCCAGGGGTGGTCGGGGAAGTCTCCCCGGGCGAGCCAGTGCTGCCAGTGGTGGGCGGTCCACACGAGCCGGTCGTACGCCTCGTCGAAGGTGTAGGGCGGCTCGTGGGAGGTCCAGGTCAGCGCGCAGAAGCGGGTCTCCCCCTCCCGGAGCAGGGTGCGCGCCGTGGCGCGCGACACCTCGAACCCCAGCCTCATGTCGGTGGTGAGCCGAAGCTCCAGCCGCTCCCCGTCGGCCCTGGCCACACCCTGGTGGTAGCCCCGGTCGGTGTAGGACCAGCGGGCCGGCTTGCGGCCGTAGTCGAACATCGGCTCGCAGTCCATCGTGACCTGCGCCTCGCCGCTGACGCAGCGCACGGTGCGCAGCAGCACATGACTGGCGTCGTAGTCGGTCGGCGCCCTCCGATGCGTCTCGGAGAGCTCGTCGTGGTGGTGCCAGGGCCCCATGACCAGCAGGTCGCGCACGACGATCCAGCCCGTGTGGGTGCCCCAGCTCGTCTCCAGCACCAGGGTGCCCGGGAGGTAGCGGCGCGCGGCGGGGACCCGGATGTCCGCGGGCCCGAGGCGAAACCCCCCGGCGTCACGGTCGACGATGGTGGCGAACACGCTGGGGGAGTCCATCCGGGGCACGCACAGCCACTCGACGTTGCCGCTCGGCGCCACCAGGGCGGTGCTCTCGCAGTCGGACAGGAAGGCGTAGTCACCGATGGGCGGGAAGGGGGAGCACTCGCAGAGCGCGCCCGCGGGAGGGATCGAAGAACCGGTGGTCATTCGGTGCCTGCCTTCCCCGGAGGCCTCGTCCCGCCGGGTGGGCCGCGGACGGCCCCGCCCGGCGGGGGGCCTCTCCGTCCCGCGGCGCGACGCGGCCACGGGGTGGGGGCCTCGGTGCCCCGGCGCCCCGCGTCGACAAGAGCGGCCGCAACCGTCACATCACCACTCTAAGCACGAAACCGCAGGTAAGAAAGGCGTGACCCGATCGAGAGGCGGCCTTGGGACGGCCCCGGCCGGCCCGCCCGGCGGTCAGGCGGCGGGTGCGGCCATCTCCTGGTACTCGGCCGGAAGCTGCGACATCGCCTGGTCGAACACGTCGCCGGGAACCGTCTGCCGCAGGGTCGTCAGGACGGCCCGGACGCCGTCGGTGGCCTCCTTCGGGGTGAGCCCGGTGCGCCTGCTGATCCGCATCACGAAGTCGTGGAGCCCGAACGGCCGGCTCCTGTCCCGGATGGGAAACGACCCCCGCAGGAACTCCGGCAGGCACGAGGCGAGGTGCCGCGCCTCACCCGCGCTCAGCCGGTCCCCCAGCGTCTCCACCGTCGCCCGGACGAGGTCGGCCGCCGCCTCCCGCGAGAGATCCGCGCGCTCGGCCACCGTCTGGACGAACTTCCTGTGCTCCACGTGCTCCACATCGATCCCCCCTTGACCGGCTAGCGTTCCCGGCCGGCGCAAAAAGGAACGTCGCGCGCGGACGTCCCCGGCGCCGAGGGCTTTCCGGCTCTTCCCCAATGGCCGGCCGGGCCGTCTTGGGCGAATCTCCACGGAGTATGAGGCCGGGTAAGAATGAACGCGCCCCGGCGGTCGGCACGACGTTCTTCCCGCTCAATCAAATCCCGTCCGGAGCGTTCCGTTCACCGTGAAAAAGCGTGGAGGCCTCCGCGGTCCGCAAACCCCGCCCGGCCCCCGCCCTCTGATGCCCTCGAATGCCCTCCGGCGCTCTCTCGCACCCCCCTCGCGCTCCCCCGCGGATCCCCTTTCGGCCCGTCGCCGGTACCGGCCGGTCACATGCTCTCGATGTCCTCGAACTCCTCGGCGTCCCCCGACGGGAGGGGAATCTTGAGCTTTCTCAGCGCGGCGGCGAACTCCTCCGCCGGATCCCCCAGATACCCCCACGGGGCGGCCCGCCCGACCCGGTTGCCCACCTGGAGAAGGTGCCGTGCCGCGAGGTCGTGCGTGCCGCCGTCGCGGACGAAGAGCGCGCCGAACAGGTGGTGGGCGTCGAGGTCACGGGGGTGGGGGCGGGCGTGGGCCGTCCAGCGGCGCTCCGCCTCCCTCAACTCGGCGACGACCTCGTCGGAGAAGTAGGTCATGCTGAACCGCATGTAGGCCATCATCCTGTTCTCCTCCACCAGGCGGCGCTCCTCGGCGAGGAGATAGTCCAGGTGCGCCAGCGCCAGCATGGCGGTGAGCGGATGCCCCTCGGGGGCCAGCGACACCGCCTCGCGGGCGTGCGCGAACATCCGCTCGTGAGAGCCGCCCCACTTCGCGGCCACCGCCTGCAGCCTGGCCCAATGGCCGGAGAACAGCGTGGCGGACCGGGAGAGGACCTCATCCCAGATCAGGTCGCCCGAGGCGCTGTCGAACTGCATGCCCACGGCGAACCAGATCATGGACTCCCACGGGACCGGGTCACCGGGACAGAGCCTCGCCGCCTCCATGAGGGGCTCGTGGGCACCGGACAGGGTGGCGAAGAACACCTTGAAACGGTCCTCGCCGACGCTCTCGGCGAAGCTGCCGCCGCGGATCGCCCACGCCTCGTCGATGATCGTACGGCCGAGCCAGAGCAGGATGTCGGCCCGCTCCTCCGCCCCCCGGTGCTGGTCGATCAGCTGCGCGATCGCCTGGCTGCTGCCGACCGCCGCGTGACTGAGCGCGTCCAGCCGCAGCGAGCGCAGGTCGGGGTCGCGGCGGGTCTCGCCGAGAAGGACGATCCCGGCGTTCAGATAGCCTTCCTCCACCGCCTCCACGGCCGCGTCCAGGGCCGCGTCCTTCCAGGTACGGCCGACGATGAAGCGGCCACCGACGGGCTCGTTCTTCCTGCGCCGAAAAATTCTCATAGAAGGCTATGTTTAGCACTTTCATGTTTGCCTGAGTGATCAAAACCCGAAAGCCCATGTGGCGTTCGCGATACGACGGAAATGGTGAGACCGAGAAGTGGGCGATCACCGTGGAATCCACTCCCCGGTAATCGGGAACGGTCCCCGGACCTCACATCCGGCGGGTCCGGAGCGTTTACCGGGTGTGAGACAGCAACCCTTCGAAGCGATCGTGGCCAGGTACGGGCCGATGGTGCTCCGTGTCTGCCGCGCCGTGCTGGGCCCCACGGCCACCGCCGAGGACGCCTGGTCGGAGACGTTCCTCTCGGCCCTGCGGGCGTATCCCGAACTGCGGCCGGGCAGCGACGTCGAGGCGTGGCTGGTCACGATCGCCCACCGCAAGGCCCTCGACCAGGTGCGCGCCGAGTCCCGGCGGGCGATCCCGACCGAGCGGGTGCCGGAGGTGGCCTGCGAGGGCGGGCTGCCCGCCGCCGAGGAGCGCGACCTGCTGGACGCGGTCAAGGCCCTGCCGCTCAAACAGCGCCAGAGCGTCGCCTACCACTATCTGGCGGGCCTGCCGTACGCCGAGGTGGCCGAGCTGGTGGGCGGCAGCCCCGAGGCCGCGCGCCGAGCGGCGGCCGACGGCGTCGCCACCCTGCGCAAGACCTACCGGAGAGGAGACACGCGATGACGACCGTGGACCCGACCTTTCGCGGCGACGACCTGTTCGCCGCGCCGCCCCCGATCGACGAGCCGGTCCGGGCCCGGCTGCACGCGCGCCTGGCCGAGGCCGCCGAGCGGGCCGGCGTCCTGGACGTCGCCTACCGCACGGCGGACACCCCGGTCGGTTCGCTGCTGCTGGCGGCGACCGGCGAGGGGCTCGTACGGGTGGCCTACGCCCGCGAGGACCACGACAGGGTCCTCGCGCAGCTCGCCGCCGACGTCAGCCCCCGGGTGCTGCGGGCCCCGGCCCGGCTGGACACCGCGGCGCGCGAGATCGAGGAGTACTTCGCCGGCCGCCGCCGCCTGTTCGACCTGCGGCTGGATCTCCGGCTCGCGCGGGGCTTCCGCCGTACCGTCCTGTCGCACCTGACCGAGATCGGCTACGGAACCACCGCCAGCTACGCCGCTCTCGCCCGTGCCGCGGGCAGCCCCCGGGCGGTGCGCGCCGCCGGGACGGCGTGTGCGACCAACCCGCTGCCGATCGTGCTGCCCTGCCACCGCGTGGTGCGAAGCGACGGGACGGCCGGCGGATACGTCGGCGGCGCCGAGGTCAAAAGGGCGCTGCTGGATCTGGAGGCCGCCGCGTCGTGAGCGCGGCGGCCACGTGCCCGCACCGGGTTCACGGGCGCCTCCGGGCGCCGGCACGGGCGGGCCGGCCGTTCTCGGCGGCCGAGGGGATCTCGGCCAGCCCGAGGGCGAGGGCGGGGCACATCTCGGTGGCGCGCACCGCGTCCCGCACCAGCCGGGTGGGCAGCTCGGCCTCGGTGAGCATCGGGTAGCCGAACACGTCCAGGTCCACGACGTCGGGGAGAAGGTGGCCGCACAGGCCGTGGCCCCCGCACCGCGACCAGTCCACGGTCAGCCGCAGCCCCGACTCCCGGCTCTCCTCCCCGGGCACCGGCAGGACCCTCCGTACGGGCCGGCCGCAGCTCCCCTTGGCCACGTGCGTGGCGACGTCCTCGGCGAAGACGTCGAGCGCCGAGAGCAGGAACCCGGTCGTGCCGTCCGGATGGTGACAGGCCCCCCTGCCCCGGACGATCCCGCTTCCCCGCTCGATCGCCGCCAGGGCTTCGGCGCCGGCGCCGCCCGCGGCCAGAGAGGAGAAGGAGCGGGCGATGGCCGGCAACCCCATGTGGCAGGGCCCGCACTGCCCCGCCGACTCGGCCGCGAGGTAGGCGGCGACCCGGGCGACCTCCCCCAGCGGGCACGTCCCCTCCTCCAGGGGAACGACGATCCCGGCGCCCAGCGCGGCGCCGGCCTCGGACATGGACCGGCGCGACACGGTGACCGCGGCGGCCTTCTCGGGGGAGAGCCAGGCGCCGTGGTAGCCGCCGACCATCACCCCCTGTCCCACCTCCACCCCGCACTGCCACAGCACGTCGGACAGCAGCACGCCCGTCGAGGCCTCCACCACGGTACGGCGGCGGCCGGGCCCGGTCACGGTGAGCAGGACCGTGCCGGGCTCCTCGGGCGTTCCCACCGCCCGGAAATCCTCGGCCCCGAGCTCCGCGAGCACGGCCAGCTGGGCGAAGGTCTCCGCGTTGGACAGCAGGGTGGGAAGGCCGCCGACCCCGCTGTCGGCGGCCCTCACCTTCCGGCCCGGCGGGATGGGCGTCTCCCCGTTGACCCCCCGGACCAGGGCGCCGCCCTCCCCGGTGACGAACCGCTCGGGCAGGCGCACGACCCTGGTGGCCGGCACCGTGCCCACCTCCTCGACCGCGCTCAGCAGCGAGTGCGCGGCGGCCCCGTCGTCGGTCACGCCCACCACGATCTCCCTGGCGTCGAGCGCCCGGGCGGCGAGAACGGCCCCGCCGAGGACCAGGTACGGCGTCCGGGCGAGGAGCGTCTTGTCCTTGGCACTGGCCGGCTCGCCCTCGGTCGCGTTCACCAGCACCACCGGCCGCACGTCCCGGCGGGCGGCGGCCGCGGCCACCGCCGCGAGCTTGCGGGCGAACGGGAAGGCGGCGCCTCCGCGTCCGCGCAGGTCGACCTCCTCCGCCAGCGCGATCAGCTCCGGCAGCGTGCGGCGGGGTGGTGGCGCGTGGTGACGGCGGTGGGCGGCCAGATCGAGCCGCCGCAGATCGGGAAGGCCGCGGAAGAGCCGGGCCGGGCCGACGCAGGCCACCTCGAAGACGTCGTTCACCTGCCACTCCCCGTCCACAGCCCCGCCTCCCGCTTCAGCTCGGCCCAGAACCGCTCGTCCGGAACCCCTTGCGTCTCGGCGTCGGGCATGCGGCGAGCGGTACGGCCGGCCTCCCGGCCCCCCGGTCTGCGGACCGCCCTCCGCCGCCGCGACGCGAACACCAGCCGGGTGAGCGCCATGACGGCGACCACCCCCAGGCAGGCCGCGTAGCTGAGCGTCACCCAGTCCCTGGCGGTCCGGCCGGCGTTCAGGCCGTGAAGGATCGCGATCGGCCAGCAGAGGTAGGCGGCGGCGTGCAGGACCCGCCAGGCCCACGGCCGCACCCCGCCGGCGAACCTGCCGCGGGCCACCCCGGTGACGAAAATGAAGATCATCGTGTCGCTCGCGATCGCGCCGAGACCCAGCCAGGGGGCGTGGCCCTCCCAGACGCCGAGGGGCACGACGGCGTCGGCGATCGACGCCCGCCGTCCCAGCACCTCCAGCAGGATGTGCGCCCCCAGAAAGCTCACCGTCATGACCGAGACGGCCCGGTGCGCGGACTGGGCGAGGACGCGCAGCCGTACGGGGGTGAACCGGCTGGAGGCCGTCAGCCCGGCCACCACCGACGCCGACAGGCCGACCAGCGCGAAGACGCCGACGTAGAACTCCAGGAAGGCCCGGGTGTGGAACACCGCGCGGGCCCCCTGCTCGGTGGTCCCGCCCGCCAGGACCGCGGCCAGGGCCGCGCCGAGTGTCAGGGCTCGCAGCCCCCTGCGGGGGCGGGGGACCTCCCGGGCGACCTGCCCGGTGAGGCGGCGGTGTTGGTCCATGGGCGTCCTTCCGTGGGCGTCCGGTGCGGTCAGGAGAGGTGCGAACCGGCCGCGCCGGGCGCGGCCCGCACCGTCGGCGCCACCCACGCCCTCTGCGCCCGGCCGGCCCGGGCCCGACCGCTCCGGGCCTCGGCCCTGTCGTACTGCTCCAGGAACGACCGCTCGTCCTCGGGGATCACCGTTACGGGGGCCTGCCGGATGAACCGGGCGAAATCCCTGGTACCGGCCAGCGCGACCTGCCAGCCCACTCCGGCCCACCGGGCGATGAACAGCGACGAGGTGGGCATGACGTTCACACCCGGGGGCGGAGGGACGGACCACGTGCCGAACGCCCAGTTCCCGGCCCGGTCGATCCGGACCAGGCGCACGTCGGGCCGGGGGACGGCCCGCCCTTCGACGGCACCGGGCACAAGCCTGACCCACCGTTCGCCGGCGACCACCCGCACCCGGTGGATCAGCGAGGTGGCGGCGGCCGGGTGCGTAGCCCCCACGACCGGCCCCGTGCTCCGCCGCCACGTCTCCGGGGGCGCCGCGTAGCCGTCGATCTGCTGCTGGACGACGGCACACAGCGCCAGCCCCGTGAGCACGGCCACCAGACCGCCCAGACGCTCGATCAGGCCGGCCGGCGGCAGCAGCGAGCGGCGGCCCGCCGGCGGCCTGGGTGTCAACACTCCCGGCCGCGGGGGACACCGAAGGCACGGCCCCCGCCCGAGGTGATCGTCACAGCCACTCGCCACATCACGGCTCAGTCACCTCCGAACGGTTACCGTGACAGGCCGGCGGCGAAAGCGCGCCGCCACCGACAGGTAGGGCCAAGGGTGCCGCTCCCGGCGATAAGGGTGCGCTGCGGCGACATTAAAACTCGGCTAAGGGGCGACGGCGCGACCGTGCCCCTTGAGCCGAGGACATGACAGGGGGGTTACCGGGACACGCGGGTCAGCGGGACGGATCGACGACCTTGATCCCCGACCCGCGCACCGAGCGCAGATAGCGGGGCGTCATGGCCGTCTCGCCGAGTTTGCGGCGCAGCCAGGCGAGGTGGACGTCGATCGTCTTGTCGCCGCCGCCGAAAGGCGCGTGCCACACCTCGGCGAGGAGCTCCCGCTTGGAGACCACCTGCCCGGCCCGGACGGTCAGGTAGTACAGCAGGTCGAACTCCCGGGGGGACAGCTCCAGCATCCGGCCGTCCAGGCTCGCCTCGCGGGCCTTGAGGTTCATGCGCAGTCCCCCGACCCGCACGGCCTCCTCCCCCGTCCTCTCGCCCCGGCCCCGGCGCAGCACCGCGCGGATCCGCGCGTCCAGCCGGTTCACACTGAAGGGCTTGACCATGTAGTCGTCCGCGCCCGCGTCCAGCACCCGGACCATCTCCTGCTCGCTGTCACGGGCGGTGGTGGCGATGACCGGCACCGAGGTCACGGCCCGGAGCATGCACAGCACCTTCGATCCGTCCAGATCGGGCAACCCCAGATCCAGCAGCACCAGATCCGGGCGGTCTTCGATCGCCTGCCGGAGCCCTTCCACCGCGGTCGGCGCGGAGAGGACGGCGTGACCGTTCTCTGAAAGCGCCCGTGTCAATGCGGTCCGTACCGATGCATCGTTTTCCACCAGCAACAGTTGAACCATGCCACAACAAGCTAGCTTCAATCGACCAAAATAGTGGTCTTATGAGTGACATATAGGCATTTAATGATGCGTTGGTAGCAGGGGGCACCCCCCTTGTGTGCCCCCGGCCGCGCCGTACACGTCACCGCGCCTCCGGACGGCGCCCGCCGGCCGGGATTTCCCCCCGCACCGGGATCACGGCCTTCTCCCGCGCCCTCACCTCGTCCTTTCCCCACCCCTCCGTGTCCTTGCGTGCCCCTCCGTGTCTTTCCGTCACTCCCCCCGGCGTCCGGTACGGGCCCTGCCGGGCCGGGCCGCCCGCCCGTCCCGGCGGACGGCGCCCACCACCCCCTTTTCGGTCCCTCCCCGCCTCGCCCGCGCCCTCCGCCCCTCCCGATATCCCGTTGAGAACGGGGTGCGCGCCGCGCTTTCATGAGGTCACCCAGCGGAAAGGAAAAGACCCGTCGCCGTACCCGCGGCCGGATCCGTCCGATGGCACACGTGAAGCCTCGACACGGCGGTCGGCGAGTGGCGCGCCCACCGGACGGACCGCACCCTGTGGCGGCGGTGGCATCCCCAGGAAGACGGCCGCCACCGCCGGGGGGACGGTCGTCGAGTTCCGGGCGAACGGCTCGGGGCAACCAGATTGCGGAGTATCCACGCCCCTGTCGCCGCTCCGCCAGAGCCTGCCCGACTCGTTCTGGTCTGTAGAAGCATGTCCCTGTGGCAGTGACCGAGTTCGGAGGCGTAACCAGGGACAGAGATCGTGGGATCACCTCTCCGGCGGGGCCGTACGAGTTCTGGACCGAGGCGGGCGCCCACGCCTTTCTCCACGACACCGATTTCAGCCGCCTGACCCATCGGCCCGGCAGTCCACCGATGCCGGCATCACCTTCCCGCCCCAGGCCCCTCCCCGACCCGTGGCGTGCCCCTTTCCTCGCCGCCCGAGCGGCGCGCCACACCAGGGCAAAGACTGTCCGATACGACCCTAAATTTTAGATATTCACTATCTTGTACCTTTCGTGTTTATGGCGGTAGTTTGGCGCCATGAGCGCACCCAGGACTCCGACCACCGCCGAGGAGCTGCGGGGTGCCGGCCTGCGGGTGACGGCAGCCCGCGTCGCACTGCTCGAAACCGTCCGGGACGGTGACCACCTCGACGCCGAGGCGGTCACCTCCGGGGTGCGCGATCGCGTAGGCCACATCTCTCTTCAAGCCGTGTACGAGGCCCTCCACGCGCTCACCGCAGCGGGGCTCATACGCCGTATCGAACCGGCCGGCAGCCCGGCCCGGTTCGAGGGGCGCGTCGGGGACAACCACCACCACATCGTGTGCCGGTCGTGCGGTGTCGTCGCCGACGTCGACTGCGCGGTCGGCGAGGTGCCCTGCCTGAGCGCGTCCGACACCCACGGCTTCTCGATCGACGAAGCCGAGGTCATCTACTGGGGCCTGTGCCCCGCCTGTTCCGCCGCCAGAGGTTCCCGAGCACCGTGATTCGCCTCTCGTCCGGAAGGATTCCTCCCTTGTCTGAGAACCATGATGCAATCGTCGTAGACGCGAAGACGCAGAGCGAGAGTGGCTGCCCTGTCGCGCACGGGCGCGTCCCGCACCCCACTCAGAGCGCCGGAAACCGCCAGTGGTGGCCGGAGCGGCTCAACCTGAAGATCCTCGCCAAAAACCCCGCCGTGGCCAACCCCCTCGGCGAGGAGTTCGACTACGCCGAGGCGTTCAACACCCTCGACCTCGCGGCCGTGAAGCGGGACATCGCGGAGGTGCTGACGACCTCGCAGGACTGGTGGCCGGCCGACTTCGGTCACTACGGCCCGTTCATGGTCCGGATGGCGTGGCACAGCGCGGGCACCTACCGGATCAGCGACGGCCGCGGCGGCGCCGGAGCCGGCCAGCAGCGCTTCGCCCCCCTCAACAGCTGGCCGGACAACGGAAACCTCGACAAGGCCCGCCGCCTGCTGTGGCCGGTCAAGAAGAAGTACGGCCGGAAGCTCTCCTGGGCCGACCTCATGATCCTCACCGGCAACGTCGCCCTGGAGTCGATGGGCTTCACGACCTTCGGCTTCGGCGGCGGCCGTCAGGACGTCTGGGAGCCCGACGAGGACGTCTACTGGGGACCTGAGTCCACCTGGCTCGGCGACGAGCGCTACAGCGGCGACCGGGAGCTCGAAAACCCCCTCGCCGCGGTCCAGATGGGCCTCATCTACGTCAACCCCGAGGGCCCGAACGGCAACCCCGACCCGCTGGCCGCGGCCCGCGACATCCGCGAGACGTTCCGCCGGATGGCCATGAACGACGAGGAGACGGTCGCGCTGATCGCCGGCGGCCACACCTTCGGCAAGACCCACGGCGCGGGCCCGGCGGACCACGTCGGCTCCGACCCCGAGGCCTCCCCGATCGAGCAGCAGGGTCTGGGCTGGAAGAACACCTACGGCACCGGCAAGGGCGGCGACACGATCACCAGCGGCCTTGAGGGTATCTGGACGAACACCCCGGTGACGTGGGACAACAGTTTCTTCGAGATCCTGTTCGGCTACGAGTGGGAGCTGACCAAGAGCCCCGCCGGCGCGCACCAGTGGAGGCCGAGGGACGGCGCCGGGGCGGGCACCGTCCCCGACGCCCACGACCCGTCGAAGACCCACGCCCCGACGATGCTGACGACCGACCTCTCGCTCCGCGTGGACCCGATCTACGAGCAGATCTCGCGGCGCTTCCTCGAAAACCCCGGCGCGTTCGCGGACGCCTTCGCCCGGGCGTGGTTCAAGCTGACCCACCGCGACATGGGGCCGGTCGCGCGCTACCTCGGACCGGAGGTCCCGGCCGAGAAGCTGCTGTGGCAGGACATCGTCCCCGACGTGACGCACGAGCTCGTCGACGCCGAGGACATCGCCTCCCTCAAGGGGCGGATCCTCGCCTCGGGCCTGACGGTGCCCCAGCTCGTCTCCACCGCGTGGGCGTCGGCCTCGTCCTTCCGCGGCAGCGACAAGCGCGGCGGCGCCAACGGCGGGCGCATCCGCCTCGAACCGCAGAGCGGCTGGAAGGTCAACGACCCCGACCGGCTGGCGACGGTGCTGCGCACCCTGGAGGAGATCCAGGAGGCCTTCAACGCCGCCCAGACCGGCGGCAAGCGGGTCTCGCTCGCCGACCTGATCGTGCTCGGCGGATGCGCCGGCGTCGAACGGGCCGCCAAGGACGCCGGCTTCGACGTCAAGGTCCCCTTCACGCCGGGCCGCGCGGACGCGTCGCAGGAGCAGACCGACGTGGAGTCGTTCGCCGCGCTCGAACCGACCGCCGACGGATTCCGCAACTACCTCGGGAAGGACAGCAGGCTTCCGGCCGAGTACCTGCTGATCGACCGGGCGAACCTGCTGACCCTCAGCGCCCCCGAGATGACGGTTCTCCTCGGCGGCCTCCGCGTCCTGGACGCGAACCACCAGCAGTCGCCGCTCGGCGTCTTCACCACCACCCCCGGGTCCTTGACCAACGACTTCTTCGTCAACCTGCTCGACCTGGGCACGACGTGGAAGGCGACGTCCGAGGACGCGAACACCTTCGAGGGCCGTGACACCGCCACGGGCGAGGTCAGGTGGACCGGCAGCCGTGCCGACCTCGTCTTCGGGTCGAACTCCGAGTTGCGCGCGCTCGCGGAGGTCTACGCGAGCGACGACGCGAAGGAGAAGTTCGTGAACGACTTCGTCGCGGCGTGGAACAAGGTGATGAACCTCGACCGGTTCGATCTCGCCTGATCACGATGGTCCAGGCCGGCCCGGCGCGGGCCGGCCTGGACGTCTCTCACCCCGGGGCGGCGGCGTCCGCCGCCGCCGTGATTTGCCACCGCCGGGTCAGGTGACCTTCGAGCGGCACGCGCGGCACGTGGACGCCGCGGTCGTCACCCGTGTCCCCCGGCAACCTCGCCGGAGTTGTCCGCCCGGGCCGGCAGAAGCAGCGCGGTGACGATCACGACCACGGACAGCACCGCGCCGATGATGAAGGCCAGCCGCATGCCGCCGAGGACGGCCAGCGTCTCGGTGGCCCCCGCGGATCGCAGGGCACCGGCCCGTGCGCTCATCACGGTGATCACAAGCGCCGTGCCGATGGCCGCGGCGACCTGCTGCAGCGTGCTGAGGATCGAACTGCCGTGGGAGTAGAGATGCGGGGGAACCGCTCCGAGCCCGAGGGTGAACACCGGGGTGAAGGTCGCGGCCAGGCTCACCATCATCAGCGCGTGCAGCCCGAGGAGCTGCCAGAACGGCATGGTCATCGTGACCTGGGTGAAGCCGACGAGCGCGAGCATGATCCCGATCGCGCCGGGGACGACCAGGACCCGGCCGCCGAACCTGTCGAACAGGCGGCCGACGGTCGGGCCGAGCAGCCCCATCGCCAGGCCGCCCGGCATCACGAGGAGCCCGGTCTCCAGGGCGCTGAGCCCGCGGACGTTCTGCAGGTACAGCGGCAGCAGGATCATCGAGCCGAGCATCGCCATGAAGGCCACCGACATCATGATCAGCGCGACCGTGTAGGTGCGGTGGCGGAGAGTGCGCAGGTCCATCAGCGGCGCGTCCCGCTTCTGCAACGACAGCTGGCGGACGACGAAGACGGCGATGGCGAGCAGGCCGATCGCCACGATCGCGGCGGCGAAGCCGACGTCACCGCCCTCGAACTGGCTCAGGCCGTAGACCAGGCCGCCGAAGCCCAGCGCCGCGGTCACCACGCTGAACCAGTCGATGGTGCTGAACTTGGGCTCGCCGACGTTCTCAAGCTGCTTCAGGCCGCGCCATGTGATCACGGCCGCGATGGGGAGCACCACGGCGAACAGCAGCCGCCAGGACCCGAACTGGAGGATCACCCCCGAGACCGTCGGACCCATCGCGGGAGCGACCGAGATGGCCAGGCTGACGTTGCCCATCACCCGGCCCCGGTCCGACTCGGGGACCACCTGCATCAGCGTGGTCATCAGCAACGGCATCATCACGGCCGTCCCGGACGCCTGGACGATGCGGGCGCCCAGAAGCACCTCGAACGTCGGCGCGACGGCGGCCAACGCCGTACCGGCCAGGAACAGACCCATCGCGGTGGTGTACGCGCGGCGGGTGGACACCCGTTGCAGGAACCACCCGGTGATCGGGATGACCGCGGCCATGGTCAGCATGAAGGCGGTCGAGAGCCACTGCGCGGTCTGCTCGGTGATATGCAGCGCGTCCATCAGCCGAGGGATCGCGTTGATCATGATCGTCTCGTTGAGGATGACCACGAACGTGGCGAGCACCAGCAGCCGGATCACGGCCGGGGTGCGGCCTGGAGCGGAGGCCGCGGGTTTGGCGGGTGAGTCGAGCTGTGGGATGGACACGGCACCTCAATCGTGGTCGTTCGGACGTAACGGGGTCGTGGCTGGTGTCCCAGCCTTCGATCTCGTGAGCGGTCGTGGTCACGCAAAGCCTGACCGATGCCACCGACAAAAACGCATCGCCCCCGCTCCACCCTGCGGCAAGTGGCGTGAGATGTCATCCGATTTTCACCTGTGGCGGACGATCTCCAAATCGCGTGAAGAAGCACCCGTATCACCCATGGCCTGGGCAGACACCGCACACACCACAGGCCCCGAGAGCCGGGGGCGGTTCCCGGCGGCCGGACACCGGCACGTTCGAAAACGGCGACCACCGGCTGATCGCCCACCGTGAGGCCGCCCCTCGGCGAAGCCCCTCCATCGGATGCGGATCAACACCGGCTCCCGCCGTCCACGGAGGAGCTCACGTTGACGTCGTAGTCATCGCCGTCCTTCTTGCCCGTCTCCAGAAACCCCACCGAGAGGCGAACCTCTCTGCCGCCGACGGACCTGGTGAAGCAGCTCACCCCTTCGCCCTCATCCGCCGGACCGGGTTTCCAGCCATCCATGATCGCGGCGCCTCGATAGAAGGAGAACACATCGGCTACCAGAGCCGAGGTGTAATAAGACTGTCCGACGATCACTGTCCCGCTGAAACCGTCGCAACCGGAGCCGCGTCCTCCTTGGGGCGTCGCGTCCGCCGGATGAGCATCAAGGATGCCGAGCGCGGCCGGGGACGCGGCGAGCCGGTCATCGCCAGCGGTGCACTCGGGAATGGGCGCCGAGAGAGCGACAGGAACGACCACAGCGGCGCCGACCCCCACGCAGACGGCCGTGAGCACCGCGCCCGTCGAGCGCTTCATGATCAAGAGATCAACGCCTCCGCACGTTCGTTCAAGGGATTCGCCCTGGCTGTCCCTGAACGCGCCGTGGCCATGGTCCTTCGCCTGTGATCACTCTCACCTCAGGGCTCCCGTCCAGTGGACCGGCGATCCCCCTTCCCGCTGCCTCTCGCTGCGGATCGCCATTTCGACCCGCCGCAGGAACACCCGAGAGACGAACTGGATTTGCCGTCACCCCTGACGACCTAGCAGGCAGACCTGACGACCTTGCTGTCACCGAAAATCAAAAAAGCCCCGAACGATCATCGTTCGGGGTGTCTTTCCTGCTCAGTTGCTGTGGTCAGGGGCGGGGTCGAACCGCCGACCTTCCGCTTTTCAGGCGGACGCTCGTACCGACTGAGCTACCTGACCTCGGTGGTGGATCGAACACCTACCAGAGCGGTCCTGACGGGACTTGAACCCGCGACCTCCACCTTGACAGGGTGGCGAGCACTCCAAACTGCTCTACAGGACCTTGCTTGGCCGGAGGCTTGCCCCCGTCTTCTTTGCCTCGCTTAGCTTACCAGTTCTTCGGAGGTCCTCGACCTGCCGTTTCCCTGGCGAGCTGTGCTCGGCCGTGCCCCCAACGGGATTCGAACCCGTGTCGCCGCCTTGAAAGGGCGGTGTCCTAGGCCACTAGACGATGGGGGCTCGGGACACTGTCATCCCGGTCCGTTGCCGTCTTCCGCTGGAGACCCCTGAAGCATAAGGGACTTTCGATCCCGATGCCAAAGCGGCTTTCCGGCTCAAGGCGGCGTGGTGCCGGTGGCCGACCCCGCCGGAGACGGGGAGACCGTGGGCCCAGGAGAAATTGTACGGCCAGGGGCGGTCTCAACGTGACGTTCGATCTGCACGGACTGCTCACCGAGCCCGCCCAGCGTGATGTCGTCCCAGGCCCGCAGACGGCGTGTCTTGCGGTCGAAGTACAGCACCGAGGCCGCCACGGGGGTCGGCTCGTCGTGTTCCAGGGCCCGCAGGCCGGCACCGCCGGTGGAGCCCTGAACGAGGAGCCGGGTGCCCGAGGGGAGCAGTTCGGTGGAACGTTCGTGGGAGTGCCCGGCCAGGATCATGGGAGCCGCGCCGGAGAGGCCTCTGGCGATGGTCGGGTCGTGCACCGCCACGAGGTCGACCGGCGAGGGCTCCAGGCCGATCCGGGCCGCGTGGGAGCGCCCCAGGGCGGAGAGGGACTCGGCGTCGGAGTCGACGGCCACGGACTTGTCCGGGGTGAACCGGGGGTCGCCCACGCCGTAGACGCGCAGCCCCGCCACGGTCTTGGCCGAGCCGTCGAGCACGATCGCACCCTTCTGCCCGGCCACGGCCCGCTGGGTGGCCTTGGAGTCGTGGTTGCCCCTGACGAAGACGTACGGCAGGCCGAAGCGGCCGATCTCCTCGACGAACTTGTCCTCGGGTCCGGTGCCGTGGTCGGTCAGGTCACCGGTGTCCACGATCATGTCGATCTTGAACTGGGTGGTGACCGAACGGATGAGGTTCCAGGCGATGGGGTTGAGGTGGATGTCGGAGACGTGGAGCACCCGGATCGAGGTGGGGTCGGAGTCGTAGAGCGGCAGCGCCGAGACCGTCTCGTAGAGCTGGGAGACGTTGCCGACCAGCTTGGCGAGCTGGACCCGGTAGGACTCGAACCTCGTCACGATCGACTCGGCGTCGCCCACCAGGGAGGGCGCCCCGGCAAGCAGGCCGGTGTAGTTCGGCTCCAGCACCGCGCGGGGCCGGAAGGTCAGGGCGACGGCCGCGCCCGTACCGGCGATCGCCACGACCCCGCACATCAGGCCCGCCAGCGCCGCCTTGGGCCGGCGGAAGACGAGCAGTGAGCCGAGCAGGGCACCCGCGAGACCGCAGAGGATCGCCCGCAGCGTCAGGGTCTTGACCCCGTCGCGCAGTTCCCGTTCCAGCATGGCGGGAAGCTGTGCGGACAGCTTCGGATCCTCAAGCAGCGCCCCGGCCCGGCCGGGGTTGATGTTCTCCAGGGTCAGGCGCAGGGCGACCGGGGCGTTGTGGGTGTCGAAAAGAAGCGTGCCAAAAGGGTGGGCGTCGAGGACGGTCTCGCCGGTCCACGATGGCTGGGCCGACATGCCGATCTCGACGGGCCCGACGTTGGCCCGCACGGCACCGCCGAGCGCGACACCCAGCCAGGCGCAGGAGAGGGCGACGGCGACGACCGCCGCGCCACGCATGATCCGCCCCGTCGCGAGGCGGCGGAGCCCCAGGGCCCGGCTTCTGAGATCCATGCGCTTTCCGTCCTACCCGAAAACCCGGGGCACAATGGCAGGTGTGATCGAGGTCTCGCGAGAGAGGTTCGAGGAGCTCGTGGCCGAGGCTCTGGACACGATCCCTCCCGAACTGACGAAAGTCATGGACAACGTGGTCGTGGTGGTCGTGGACGATCCGCCCGAGCCGGATCTGCTGGGCCTGTACACGGGAATCCCGCTCACCGAGCGCGGCGACTGGTACGCCGGGGTGCTTCCCGACCGGATCGAGATCTACCGTAACCCGATCCGGTCGATCTGCGACACCGAGGAGGACGTGGTCACGGAGGTGCGGATCACGGTCGTCCACGAGATCGCCCATCATTTCGGCATCGATGACGACAGGCTGCACGAGCTCGGCTGGTAGACGGCTCCGCCTTCCGCCGGCTCCCGAACTGTCGCCGATCCCCGGCGGACGACTACAGCTTGCATGGGGTTGATTGCTTTCAGTTGCGCGACGGCGCTCCAGCGGGCACCGTAGGTTACATACTGAACACCCACAGTCAATGTGTCTGCAGCCCAGCGGAGTCCTATGGCGGCCACCAGGCCAAGTCGGCTACCCGGGCGGCACCGCCGCCCCGCCGAGCGCCAAGCGACATATGGCGAAATCATCGCCATCGGCGAGTTTCGCGCGCTCTGGCTCGCCCAGGGGTTATCCCTCCTCGGCGACCAGCTCTCACGAGTGGCGCTGTCCGTGCTGGTCTTCCAGCGCACGGACTCGCCACTGGCAACCGCGTCGGTGTACGCGCTGACCTACCTGCCCCCGATCATCGGCGGCCCGCTGCTCGCGGCCCTCGCCGACCGTCACGCCCGCCGCCGCATCATGCTCATCTGCGATCTGCTCCGGGCCGTCATGGTCGCGCTCATGGCGATCCCCGGCATGCCCTTCCCCGCCCTGTGCGCGCTGGTCTTCTGCGTGGTGCTGCTCAGCGCCCCGTTCTCGGCCGCGCGGGCGGCGCTGCTGCCCGAGTTACTCGAAGGCGACCGCTACGTCGCGGGCTCCGCACTGCAGAACATGACCAACCAGGGCGCCCAGATGCTGGGCTTCGCCCTCGGCGGCGCGCTGATCATGACGATGGGCCCCTACAGGGCGCTGGCCCTGGACGCCGCGACCTTCCTGGCCTCCGCGCTCATCCTGGTCGCCGGTGTGCGCCGGCGCCCTCCTCCCGCCCGCGGGGAGACGACCCGATCCTCGATGTGGACCATGACCCGCGCCGGTGCCCGACTCGTCTTCGGCGACCCCCGGCTGCGGACGCTCGTGCTCTTCGCCTGGCTGTGCGGCTTCTACGTGCTTCCCGAGGGCATCGCGACCCCCTACGCCGCGGTGCTGACCGACGACCCGCACCGCGTCTCGTTCGTCGCGGGGCTGCTGATGGGGGCCATGCCGACCGGAACGGTCGTCGGCGCGTTCCTGTTCAGCCGCTACGTCACGCCGTCGCGGCGGCTGCTGGCGATGGGCTGGATGGCGATGCTCACCTGCGCGCCGCTGCTCGTGTGCCTGATACGCCCGCCGCTGGCCGTCGTTCTCGTCCTGTGGTTCCTGTCGGGTGTCGGCGGCGCCTACCAGCTCGCGGCCAACGCCGCCTTCGTGCAGTGCGTGCCCGCCGAACGGCGGGCGCTGGCCTTCGGGCTCGTGCAGTCGGGCCTGCTGGCCTCCCAGGGCCTCGGCATCCTCGTCGGCGGGGCCGCGGCCGACAGGCTCGGCCCCGAGACCGTGGTGGCACTGGCCGGTGCGGCGGGGCTCCTTTTCGCGATCGTGCTCGCCGTGCTGTGGTCCCGGTCCCGCCAGGAGATCGTCGAGAAGGTGCGCGCGGAGGCGACCTCCTGACGTCACGCCCGGGGAGCCGAGCCGTCGTCCTCGCGCGCCGCCTTCGGAACGGAGGAGTCCTCGGGAGCCGGGTAGCCGGGAGCCGTGCCCTGCGGCCCCCACTGGCCGGTCGCCCGGCTCCAGCCCCGCTCCGCCTTGGCCTTCGCGTCGACCCAGGCGGGGTTGTCCCTGTTCTTGTCGATCAGGTCCTGAAGGATCGACCTGTCCCTGTCCTCGGCGGGCAGGAGCAGCCAGCCGATCGCGTAGATCGCCACCCCCAGACCACCGAAGAAGCTCGCCACCGCCAGGGCCACACGGATGATGTTGGGGTCGATTCCGATGTAACGTCCGAGACCGGAGGCCACGCCGGCGATGACCCGTCCGTCTCTGGACCGCCGAAGCTGTTTGACACCCGAGAAGTCGTTGTCGCTCATACCTTCAGACTGCCCGGCGAAGGAGCGCCGTCACATCGGGATTCCCCCTGGCCCGACCCTGACATCCCTTCCCGAAGCACCGGCAATACCCTGACAGGGGTCGATAAGAGAGGAAACCCCATGGACGACCTCCTGCGCACCGACGACACGCTCTCCGACGAGCAACGTCTCATCCGTGACACCGTGAAGGAATTCGTCGCCGACAAGGTGCTCCCCCACGTGGGCGAGTGGTTCGAGGACGCTGTCTTCCCCGCCCGTGAGCTCAGCCCCCTGCTCGGCTCACTCGGCGTACTGGGCATGCACCTGGAGGGGTACGGCTGCGCGGGCCTGGACGCCGTCTCCTACGGCGTCGCCTGCCGTGAGCTGGAGGCCGGGGACTCGGGGCTGCGGTCGTTCGTCTCGGTGCAGGGCTCGCTCGCCATGTTCCCGATCTGGAAGTACGGCTCCGCGGAACAGAAGGAGGAGTGGCTGCCCCGGATGGCCTCGGGGGAGGCCATCGGCTGCTTCGGCCTGACCGAACCCGACCACGGCTCCGACCCCGCCACCATGCGCACCCATGCCAAGCAGGACCCCTCCGGGGACTGGATCCTCAACGGCTCCAAGATGTGGATCACCAACGGCTCCATCTCCGACGTCGCCGTGGTCTGGGCGCAGACCGAGGACGGTGTCCGCGGCTTCGTGGTTCCCGCCGGCACCCCCGGCTTCACCGCCCCGGAGATCCACAAGAAGATGTCGCTGCGGGCATCGGTCACCTCGTCCCTGTACTTCGACGACGTCCGCCTTCCGGCGTCGGCCGTACTGCCCGGCGTCCGGGGCCTGAAGGGGCCGCTGTCGTGCCTGACGGAGGCGCGCTTCGGCATCCTGTGGGGCGTCGTGGGCGCCGCCCGCGACTGCCTGGAGACCGCCGTCGACTACTCCACGTCCCGGGTCCAGTTCGGCAAGCCCATCGGCGCCTTCCAGCTCACCCAGGAGAAGCTCGCCTGGATGTACGTCGGCCTGGGCCAGTCACAGCTCACCGCCCTGCACCTGGGCCGCCTCAAGGACGCCGGGGCCCTCACCCCCCGCCAGGTCAGCTTCGGCAAGCTCGCCAACGTCCGCGCCGCCCTGGACATCGCCCGCCAGGCACGCTCGATCCTCGCGGGCAACGGCATCACCCTGGAGTATCCGGTGATCCGCCACATGAACAACCTGGAGAGCGTGCTGACCTACGAGGGCACCCAGGAGATTCACACCCTGGTCCTCGGCGAGGCCCTGACCGGCCTGCCGGCCTACCGCTGAGCCGCCGGCCCCGGCTGTCGTCCGCTGCCCGGCCCTCGGCGAAACGCCGGCCGGGCACCGCGGCGTCGACCACCTTGGCGGGTCAGGCGCTCCGGTGGGGCGCCTGACCGGCACCGGCCGGCGACGTGCCGGACGGCACCGCCACGGGCGCGGGGGACGGCCCGCCGTCGGAGAACGGACTCAGCCCTACCAGAGGCGCGGGGGCGCCCCTCCGGGGTCCAGGACGCCTCCCGGGCGGCGTCGCACCGCAGGCCGCTGCGGCAGGCCGCTGGGGTGCCAGCCGGGCGCCTGGGCCGCCCTGTCCAGCTCACGGCGCCAGGAGACACCCCGCGTCATGTAGAAGCGGAACAGCTCGGCGGTGGCGCGGGCGTCGACCAGTGCGGCGTGGGCGCCGGAGAGCGGGATGCCCGCCCGCTCGCAGCAGGCCGCGAGCGTTCGCTTCTCCCCCGGGATGAGGCCGGAGGCGAGCCGCTGCGTGCACAGGGACTCGGTCAGCCAGTGGCTGCCGGGCAGGACCCGCAGGAAACGCAGATCGAAAGAGGTGTTGTGCGCCACCAGCACGCGCCCGGCGACCCTCCGCCAGACCTCGTCGAGCACCTCCTCGATCACGGGGGCGTCCGCGACCATGGCATCGGTGATCCCGTGGACGTGCACGGCCCCGGTGCGGCGGCGGGGATTGATCAGCGAATGCCACTCGTCGACGGTCTCCCCCGCGCTGTCCAAGGAGACAAGGGCGATCTCGCAGATCCGGTCTCCCTTGGCCGGGGAGAAACCCGTGGTCTCCAGGTCAACAACGACATACCCCTCCTGGGAAGACAGGCGGGTGGCACCGGCGGGCTCAAGCCCCGAGCTCGTCATGAGAGCCACTGTACGAGCCGTCTCCCCTTCTCACGTACGATTCGGCCAACGGGTAGCCGTGCACGAGCCTGACAACGGGCGTTAGTGGACACTATCCTCGGTACGCTGTCTTCAGCGGGGCGTTAGCTCAATGGTTAGAGCTGCGGACTTTTAATCCGTAGGTTCTGGGTTCGAGTCCCAGGCGCCCTACCAGCAGAAACAACCGCTGTTAATCTTTCGTGGAGGGTGCTTACAGCCACCTTCTACAGCCAAGAGGCCGGACCCCACCAGGAGTCCGGCCCTTCGCGCTTCCCGTGATCACCCGAACAGCTTCCTGGCGACCGCGTCCACAGCCGCTCGTTCGATGTCCGGAAGCACGTGCGTGTAGGTGTTCATGGTCAGCCCGATCTGACTGTGGCCGAGCGTCTTCATCACGGTCCGGGGCGAGGCCCCCGAGGCGAGCAGGAACGAGGCGCAAGCATGGCGAAGGTCATGAAGCCTCAGCCAGTCGAGTCCCGCTCTCTTCCGGACGGCCCGCCACCGGGTGCTGAGATTGCCAGGCTCGATGGGGGTGCCGATCGTGGAGGGGAAGACAAGGCCGAGGTTCTGCCACCGCTTGCCCGCCGCGAGCTGTTCGGCCGCCTGAGCCCGCTTGTGCTTGCGCAGCGCCGCCAAAGTCGGTTCCGGGGTGGGAACGACTCGGCGAGACCGGTCCGTCTTGGGGTCGACGAACCGAAGGGCCCCGTCCGCCCGCTGGAGCGTCTGCCGTACGGCGAGCAGGCCGCCGGCGAAGTCGATGTCATCCCAGCGGAGTCCGAGAAGTTCCCCGCGTCGCAGGCCGAGAGTCAGCGCGCAGATCCAGAAGGCTTCGAGCCGATCACCTTCGATCACGACAAGTAGCCGCTTGGCCTCCTCAATCGTGAGCGCCCTGACCTCCTCTCTGCGCACGGACGGAGGCTTGACCAGCTTGGCGACGTTGCGATGTACCAGTTCCTCCCGCTCGGCGTCGGCGAGCGCGTTCCGGATCAGCCCGTGGACCTGCTTGACGGTGGCGGCCGAGAGGCCCGATTCGGCCTTCGCCTCGATGAGTCGCCGGACGTCGGTGGGGGCGAGCTTGTCGAGCTGCTTACGGCCGAGCGCGGGCTTGACGTGATCCTTGATCAGTTGCCGGTAGCCCCGCAGGGTCAACGGCCGAGTGCCCTGCCGCCGCTTCATCTCGATCCATTCGTCGAGCCAGTCGGCGAACTTGCGAGGCTTGGCCGCGAGGTTCTGTCCTTTACGCCGGGCATCCCGGAGTTCAGCGAGTTTGTCGAGGGCCTCCCGCTCCGTGTGGCCATAGACGGTCCGGCGGTTGCGCTTCCCGTCGATGAAACCGAGATCGATCACACCGGCCCAGAGCCCGTCCTTGCGCTGGTGAACCGAGCCTTCCCCCTGGGGACGACGCTTCCGACCGCTGGTCATGCTGCCTCCTGCTCGATTGCCGAAACGAAAGCGGTCAGTGCCTCAACGGGGATACGCCGCGAACGACCGATCTTGACCGAACGCAGTTCCCCGGAGGCCATCAGCTCGTAGATCTTGGTCTTGCCGATCCCGAGCATCCGAGATGCCTCAGGAGCGGAGACGAGAAGTTTGCCGCCGATGGTCATGCCGCCTCCCTCGGTGCCGCAGTTGCCGAAAGGTTGGTGAGGGGTCTGCCGTCTGCTCTGGCCCGTAGTTCGTCGAGGCGGGCTCTGGTGTGGTGGCGGTTGGCCACGCCGCGCAGCAGCCGCACCGGCAGCGGGGTCCGAGTCGGGTCCTTGGGCGAGACCGGCCGCCAGACGTACCGGTGCGGGTCGGTGACGGTGTCATCGCCGGGCAGGCCGAGCGCATCCAGCACCCAGGCCCGGCGGTCCTGCTTGTGGTCGCGGAGGGTCTTGTTGGACCACTTGCGGGAGACCAGGACGCGGCGTCCGGCGTAGCCGAGGTGTTCAGCCTTATGCCCCTTGCCCCGGCACCGGCCCGGGATCATGCCCGGTTTGGCGCCCTTGGGCTGGATGCCGTACCGCAGCCAGTTGGCGCAGGCCGGGGAGCAGGGTTCGTAGCGCAGCGCCTCGATCAGTCGGGCGGCGTGGTCCCGGCGGGCCCGGTTGATCGCCGCGCGAGCCGGACCGGCCTCCTCTTCTTCCTGGTCGTCTTCGCCTGGGTCGAGGTCGAGGGTCTCGCCGAGGCTCTTGGTGAGGTACTTGGTCAGGTAGCCGATGCGCCTGTGGGCGTCCGGGGAGCCGGCGATGACGCCTTGGACGTCGACCTGGGCGCCGAAGCGCACCACGTGCAGGGGTTCGGCCGCCTGGTCCTGGTCGAGCCGGTTGAGCGCCTGATCCCAGGTAGGCAACAACTCGCCCGTGGCGGGGTCGAGGTAGTCGCCGCTCTGCCCATCCGCGTACGGCTCCACGCTTTCGGCCCGTTCGACCCAGACCGGCAGGTGCTCGCCCTCGAACCTCACCTCATCCACCTGGGGCCACCACACCTGGTGATACGTGGCGGCGGCGATCTGCTTGATCTCGGCGCGGGGCAGGGTGCCGCGGATCGCCATGTGCAGATGCGGCGCGAACCTCTTCTGCGGCTCTACGGTGGCGAAGTACTGCACGTCATACCCGGCGACCCGGCGGAGGTTCTGCACGAACCGGTCCACCAGCTTGGAGAAGTGCAGGGCGTCGCGGGCCGCCGCCGCGTAGTCGTAGGTCGCCGGGTCGACCGGCACTCCCTGACCGGGACGGATCTTCCCGTAGGACGGCAAGGTCAGGGTGATGAACAGCGACGGCCGGAACACCTTGCCGTCCGGAGTGACGAAGGTGCGCCCGAGCGTGGTGTTCTGCCGGGAACGACGGGGCAGGTCCGGGGCGTCCTGCCGCCGGCGGGTGGAGCGAGAACGTCGAGGCGCGGTCCGGCCGCCGACGACATTGCCGCGCATCCCGGCGGCGTTGATCTCCGCGTCGATGCCC
>NZ_BNBB01000025.1 GCF_014654615.1 Streptosporangium violaceochromogenes
CTCGCGAACAAGCCGTGTGGTGAGTTTGTGCAGGTGGTCGCGGCGCCGGTCGGTGATCCGCGCATGCACGCGGGCGATCTTGAGGCGGGCTTTGGCCCGGTTCGCCGACCCCTTCTGTTTGCGGGCGAGGTTACGCTGGGCTTTGGCCAGACGGCGCCGGTCGCGGCGTTCGTGGCGCGGGTTGGCGATCTTCTCGCCGGTGGACAGGGCCAGCAGCGACGTGATCCCGGCGTCCACCCCGGCCATGTTCTCGACCGGGATCTCGTACCCGGGCTCGATGTCGGTGACCACGGTCGGGGCGACGAAGTATCCCGGCCGGTCCAGCGCCTCGCCGCCGATGACGACGCTCGCCCCTTCGGCGGCGGCGCGGTCGACGAACCCGATGACCCGCTCGCGCTGCGCCCTGGAGATGACCGGCCCCATCTCGGTCGCCGGATCACGTGGATCCCCCACGCGCACCGAGGCCGCTTTCGGCAGGAGTGCGGCCATCAGGTCCTCGTAGACGCTCTCCTCGACCAGGACACGCGTCGCGGCCGTGCAGTCCTGACCGCTGTTGGCGAACGCGGCGCGGCGCAGGGCATCGGTCACCGCCTCCAGGTCGGCGTCGCCGAAGACCACGACGGGGGCCTTCCCCCCGAGTTCCAGGTGGACCCGTTTGAGGCTCTCGGCCGCGTTGCGGGCGATGACGCGGCCGGTGGAGGTGTCACCGGTCAGCGAGACGAGCCGTACCCGGGGGTGGCGCACCAGGGCGTCTCCGGTGGGCAGGCCGCCGCCGGTGAGCACGTTGAGCACGCCCGCGGGCAGGATGTCCCCGGCGATCTCGGCGGTGCGCACGGTGGTCAGCGGGGTGAGCTCCGACGGCTTGAGCACGACGGTGTTGCCGGTCGCCAGGGCCGGGCCGATCTTCCACACGGCCGTCATGAAGGGGTAGTTCCAGGGCGCGATCTGCCCGCAGACCCCGATCGGGTCCCGGCGGATCATGGAGGTCCGGCCGCGTACGTATTCGGTGGCGGCCTTGCCGTCGAGCACGCGGGCCGCCCCGGCGAAGAAGCGCAGCGTGCCGAGGGAGAGCTCGATCTCCTCGCGGGCCGCGGCCAGCGGCTTGCCCGCGTCCGCGCTCTCCAGGCCCGCCAGTTCGCCGACGTGCTCGCCGAGCGCGTCGGCGAGGTCGCGCAGCACCCCTTCCCGTTCGGCCGGGGGCGTGTCGGCCCAGGAGGGAAAAGCCCGTTCCGCCGCCCGGACGGCCTCGTCCACGAGGGCGGCCGGGGCGGACGGCGCACACGCGATGACCTCGCCGGTGGCGGGGTCCTCGACGTCGTGCCGTGGTCCGGCCCCGTGGACGAGCCGGCCGTCGACGAGCTGAGGGAGCGGAGAAGTGGGTGCCATGGCCGCAGCGTAGAAGCACCGCGAAGAACACGCCGGGGCCTGAGTGCACAGCCACCTCCCGAGTTCGGGAGGAAACGTCCAAGGCCCCCGCGTCCGCCCCGGGCCTGACGATCGGCCTCACCGCTCCCGGGGCGGCCGGCGCCGGGCCGCCCGGGTCACCAGGTGACCGGGATGCGGTGGACCCCTCCGGTGAGCGAGTTGCCGTCCTCGGTGAGCCCCTCGACCGGCGCGCCGAGGGCCAGCGTGGGAAAACGGCGGAACAGGCTGCCGAACACCGCCCGCATCTCCACCCGTGCCAGGCTCGCCCCGATGCAGTAATGGGCCGCGTAGCCGAGTCCGAGATGCTGGGTGCCGAGGTCCCGGCCGATGTCGAACCGGTCGGGGTCGGCGAAGGCCCGCTCGTCGCGGTTGGCCGCCGTCGTGGCGATGATCACCGCGTCACCGCGTTCGATCGTCACTCCCCCGATGGTCACGTCCTCGTGGGCGTAGCGGGGCAGGCCGTGGTTGCTCGGCGCCGCCACCCGCAGGATCTCCTCGACCGCCTTGTCCGTCAGCGACGGGTCGGCGATCAGGGCGTCGCGCTGCGCCGGGTTGGACAGCAGCAGGAGCACGCCGTAGTCGATCTGCTTGATGGTCGTCTCGTGGCCCGCGAACAGCAGCCCCGCCGAGAGCAGCGCGACCTCCTCGTCGGGCACGTCGATCTTCGCCAGGTCGGAGAACACGTCCTCGGCCGGGTGGGCCCGCTTGTCGATGACGATCTTCCTGGTGTAGTCGCCCAGCGCGTTCATCGCGGCCTGGGCCTCGCGGGGGTCGCTCAGGTCCGCGACCCTCTCGGCCAGCTCCCTGAAGTACACGCGGTCGCCGTACGGCACGCCGAGCAGCTCGCAGATCACCAGCACCGGCAGCGGCAGGGAGAGCCGCTCCCGCAGGTCGGCCGGGGGCCCCAGCTCGGCCATGGTGTCGAGGAGGCCGTCGACGAACTCCTGGACACGCGGCGCGAGGGCCCTCATCCTGCGGGCGGAGAAGGCGGGGGCGAAGATCCGGCGCATCCGCTCGTGCTTGGCCTTCTCGACCTCGATGCTCTCGTCGCGCGGGCCGCCGAGCAGCACCGAGTTGGAGATCCTGGCGGCCCGTTCGGGGACGGGGGTCGAGCGGCCGAGGCGCCGGTCGGCGAAGGCCTCCCTGGCCTCCTCGTAGCCGGTTATCAGCCAGGCGACGTCGCCCACCTGGGTCCGCACCCGGGTCACCGGCTCACGGGCCCGTAACGTGTTGTACATCTGCGGCAACTCGATGGGGTTGGTCCGCTCAAAAGGGAGTTCGGGCAGGTCTGCGGAATCTGCGAGGTCGTTGATGTGGTCGGCCATGGCCGAGAGATACCCCCTGAAATCGACGGCGCGTCGTTTCCCAAAACTCTCACCGAATGATTTGGCTGGCAAGGAAATGGCTTTATTCCTAGTTATTCGCTTTTAGTGGTATGCGGCGGGGATGTCGAAAGTCACGCCGGCGGCCCCGCGAACGGGCACGGACCTGGTCGGGGACACGACCCGGGCCGAGCCCGCGCGGGCCCCGGCCGTCCGCGGCGGACCGGTTTCCGGCCCCTCTCTGTCAGACTTTTGTGAGACAGGGACGGGACGCCCCTCGTGAGGCGCATCAAGGCTCCGTCAAAGCCGCTTGCCACCGTGCTCCGCGGAATGGATAGTGATGTCCGTCGAGCGATGAGAGGAGGGGAAGGATGACCCGCCAGGGTGACCGCACGACCGTCCTCCTCCCCCCGGCCCACCCCGCTCGATGTCGGATCCCCTGACCCGGGGACGATCGCTCACGCCGTGACCGCGACCACGCGGGCACGTGCCCCAGGGGGCCTTCCGGTGCGCGCCGTACCCGGCGGAGAAGCGTGGGCTCGGGCATGCCCGCCTCCTCCGCCGCGTCCACGGCCCTGTCTCGGACTCACCTCTCCATCTCGGGAGCCCCTTTCTCTCGACCAACGGAGAAAGGTCTATGACCACACCTCAGCCCTTCGTGCCCGCCGCCGTGGAGACCTCCCGCAGGGAGCTCTTCCTGCTGGCCGCACGCGCGCTGGCCGACGCGGGGGCCAGGGAGCCGGACGACCGGCTCGCCCCCCTGGCCCGCGACCTCGCCGCCGACGACGCCTGGCTGCGCGGCCTCCTCGGCTGGGCCCGGCGACGGCCCGCTCTGCGCGGGTTCACCCTCGCCGTCGCCGTGGAGTTCGCCCACGCCAGGCTGGCCGCCAAGCTGGGCACCGCCGCCGAGGCGCGCCGGCTGATCGACACGATCCTGGTGCGCGCGGACGAGCCCGGGGAGTTGCTCGCCTACACGATGCGCCGGTTCGGGCGTTCGTTCCCCAAACCGATCAGGGAGGGCGTGGCCAGAGCCGCCGAGCGGCTCTACGACGAGCACGCCCTGGCGACGTACGACACCGAGGACGCGCCCCTGCGCTTCTCCGAGGTGATCGGCCTCACCCATCCCAAACCGGCCGGCGGGCAGCGCGAGGTGTTCCAGTACGCCACGCTGCGGCTGAAGCACCCCACCCCCGTCCCCGACACGCTGACCACCCTCAAACGGCGGGCGGAGCTGTACGCCGTACCCGCCGAGAGGCGGCCCCGCCACCTGGACCGCCCGGACATCGCCGGCCTCCTCGCCGCGGCGGGAATGGGCCTGCGCGACGTGGCCGCCTGGCTGGGCGGCGAGATGACCGGCAAGGCGTGGAACGCCGTCCTGCCGTCGATGAGCCTCAGGGAGCGCCTGGCGCACCTGCCCGCCCTCACCTCGGCCGACCTGTCCGCCGAGGTCGCCGAACGGCTCATCGCCGACCTGGAGGAGGGCGAGGCGGTGGCGCGTGAGGAGGTGCCGCCGATGGAGATCTGGGCGGCCTGCCGCTCCGTACCCTCCTCACGCTGGTCCCCGGCTCTGGAGAGCGCGCTTCGGCGTTCCCTGGCGCAGGTCCCCGCCCTGTCCGGGCGCACGCTGGTCCTGGTGGACCGCAGCGCGGCCATGGGCGCCCGGAAGGCCGAGGCCGCCGCCGTCTTCGCCGCGGCGCTGGCACTGCGGTCGTCCTCCGTGGAGCCGGTGCAGTTCGGCCCCGTGACCGAGCGGGTGACCGTGGAGGCCACGGTGCCGGACACCCTTGGGCGGTTCCGGCGTCCGAGCGGCACCGGGAACGTGGCGCAGGCCATGCGGGAACACGCCGACGGCCACGACCGGATCATCGTCCTGACCCACCCGGCGGCGGCCGTGGAGGCCGCCGAGGCCGTCACCTTCCCCGGTCACGAGCACGTCATCACCGAGGTCGACGACGGCTGGTTCGCCGCCGTCCCGGCGATCGAGCTGGCGCGCACCGGCGCCTGGCCGTTCTGAGAGGGGGGCGAGACATGTCCAAGCGTGCTCGCAAGAAGCGGACCCGCCGCAGGAAGGCCGCCAACCGCGGCCACAAGCCGGGCCAGAGCTGAGGCGCGGGATCCGGCCCCCACACGTGCCGGATCCCGCGCCCTCTCCCGGGAGACCCCACGCCTCCGTGCCCCCGCCCGGCGGCGCCGCCCGCGTCTCCCGTCACCTGTCACCCCGGCCTCCCGTTCGCGCCGGTCGTGCCGGCGTCGCACCGTGCGGCGCCCCGGCCGCGACCGGCCACCCCGGGCGAGCCGGCCCCGTCGATCCCCGTCAAGGAGTTGAGCCGCCGTGGCAACCCGCGCGCAGGCAGGTGTGGAGACCAGCAGGAAGGAGACGTTCCTGCTCGTGGCCCGCGCCCTCGCCGACGGCCGAGCCCGGATTCCCGCCGGGCGCTTCGCCGAACTCGCCGTCCGGCTCGCCGCGACCGACGACGCCTGGCTGACCGGGCTGATCGGCTGGATGAGCGGCCACGACGTCCTCCGGCGCCTGAGACTGGCCGCCGTCGCCGAGCTGGCGCACGCCCGCCTGACGGCCGGCGTCCCGGGCAGGTCGCTCGTCGCGGAGTCGCTCCGCCGTGCCGACGAGCCCGGCGCGCTGCTCACCTACTGGCTGCGCAGGTACGGCCGGGCCGTCCCCAAACCGGTGAAACGCGGCGTCGCCGACGCGGTGGTGCGCCTGTACGACGAACCGGCCCTGGCGACCTATGACAGCCCGGCGGCGGCCCTGCGCTTCGCCGACGTGCTCGCGCTGACCCACCCGGCCCCACGCGACGCGGTCCAGGCGGCCGTGTTCCGGCACGCGGCGGACCGGAGACACGGCAACGCCGGCCGCGTCCCCGAGGCACTCCCGCTGCTGCGTGCCCGCCGCTCGCTGTACCGGGTCTCCCCCGGCAGGCGGGCCGCCCTCCTCCAGGGACGGGAGGGCGCCGAGATCCTGGAGAGGGCGGCCATGACCTGGCAGACGGTCCAGCGGTGGCTGCTGGGCGACATGACGGGTGCCGCCTGGACGGCCGTGCTGCCCACCATGCCCTATCAGGACATGCTCACCCATCTGCCCGACTTCGACCGGACCGGGGTGGCGGACGAGGCCGCCGCCCGCGCGGCGGCCCGGTTGACCGAGCCGGCCGCCGTCGTCCGCTCGGAGGTGACCCCGCTGGAGACCATGGCGGCCACCCGCGCGGTACCCGGTTCCCGCTGGTCCCCGGCGCTCCGGGAGGCGACGCGGCTCTCGCTGGCCAACGTCCCGGCCCTGGGCGGTCGCACGCTGGTGCTCGTCGACCGGACCGCCCCGGCGTCTCCCAGAGCCGACGACATGGCGGTCTTCGGGGCCGCGCTCGCACTGCGGGCCTCGTCGGCGGACCTGGTGGAGTTCGGCGCGGGCACCGCCGGAGTCCCCGCCCGGGGCGGAGAGGCGCTCCCCGAGGTGGTCCGGCGTTTCCGGCCGCTCGGCGGCTCGACGGGACCTGCGGCGGCCACGCGCCGTCACCTGGACGGCCACGACCGGATCGTGATCCTCACCCATCCCGGCGGCGCGCCCGAGGCCGCCGACACCCTCACGGCGCCGGGCCACGAGCACGTCGTCACCGACGCCTCCGCCGGATGGCTGCGGGCCATCCCGTACGTCGAGACGGCCCGCACGGCCGCCTGGCCGTTCTGACCTCCGGCCGATCCCACCTCACGCGGACAGCCCGTCGCCCGGCTCACAGGCCGGAGGCAGACCAGCGTCGCCTGCCGTCCTCGGTGGCCCCGAAGAACGGGAAGGCGTTCTGGATTTGTTGGACGCCACGGAGTCCGCCGCGGTTTTCCCGGGTTTCCCTCATGTGCGATCCTCCGTTTTTCGCCAAGCGGAAGGCATCCCGTCCTCCCGCCTCGCCGGATCCAACAAAATTTGGGAACGCGCATCCCACTGAATTTGCAGAGCGAATCGGAGAGATTTGACACCGCCCCCGGCCGATCCCGGTTGGAACAACCATGGATTTTCGGCTCTCCCGGAGATCGAATGGACGACGGCACACAGACGACCGGGCCGAAGAATCGCCTGATGGCCCGGCCCGCGGTGGGTGTTTCGAAACAGGCGGACAGCTGATCCACAAAGGGTTCGATCTCAGCGGTAAGGAAAACCTTCCTTGCCCGCGAGCCGATCGGGTGGGCAGACTGGCGGGGTGTCGTAATTAACAGAAATGATCACAAAGAGAGCGGCAATACACTCGCCGGCCGGGATTTCATTCGGATCGGCCTCTGTACGGCCAAGTGGCGCCCTTCACCTTTTCACCTCCCGGCACGGGTCACCGAAACACGCGAACAACACGTTCGTTCACCGCGATGAATAAGGAGATGTGAGAAGCCACCATGCGAAGGGAACAGGCCGCCGAGTCGGTCCGGGCACAATGGGGCGAGCTCTTGCAGGAGATCGGAACAAGTGCGGCGGATCGCTACAGTACGGGTGCCGCGCCGCCCAGGGAGCTTTTCGCCGCCGCAGGCGCGGCAGGACTGCACGGTCTGTTCCTGCCCGCTGCACTGGGAGGGCGGGACGCCGATGCCGTGACGTGGGGAGCGGCGTTAGAAGAGATCGGTTACCTGTGTGAGGACCCAGCCTTCCCCCTGCTGCTGAGCATCCACACCAGTATCGCATTCCTGGTGGCCGAGACCGGAGTGCCACGACTCGTGCACTCTTACGCGCTGCCGATGGCTCGCGGGCAGTGCGTGCCCGCACTGGCCTTCTCCGAGGGAACGGACCTGTTCTCCATGCGCACCCGAGCGACCGCTTCCGGATCAGGATTTAAATTGTCGGGGCACAAGGAATTCATCACCGGCGGCATGATCGCCGACGTCTTCCTCACCTACGCCTCCACCGAGCGGGGTGACCTGGTCGCCTGCCTGGTCGAGGCCGCGGACAAAGGCGTGGAGGTCACTGCGACCGACGGATTCGGGCTGCGCACCGCGGGGCCGGCCCAGCTGACGCTCACCGACGTCTCAGTGCCCGCCGAACGCGTGGTCGCGCTGACCGACGGCTTAAGCAACGCGCAGACCTTCCTCAACTCCCGGCGCCTGTCGATCGCCTCCTACGTTCCCGGGCAGATGCGAATGCTATTGGAGCGAACCGTGACACAACTCCATAAAAGGGTGCGTTACGGGCAGTCGCTTATGAACCTGCCCAACGTACAGGCGGCTGTCGGCCGGATGTACGTGGCCCTGGAGACCTCGCGGGCCATGGCGCATCGGGCACAGGAACACCTCGACCGAGGCGCGGCTCACCCTGTGTTCGACCCGGTCATCTCGGCCGCCAAGCATCAGGTGACCGAACAGGCTCTGGCACTCGCGGACGAGGCGTTCCGAGTGCTGGGAGGCCACGCCTATTACGGCGACCCGCGCTACGGCATGTACCTGCGAGACCACTTCGGCTTAATCGCCGGTGCCGGCACACAGGATCTGCTGGAGATCAACCTTGGTCTATGCGCCGGCCGCGATCCGGCGCCCACCTCACATCCGGACACACACAAAGGATCGATACGCCATGACACTCCTGTTCAGCGGCATCCTGCTACGCCTGGTGAATTATCAGCGCACCGTCCAGATCGACGCTGAAACCCTCGGCGCCGCCCTGGAACAGCTTGAGCGGCGCCATCCCCAGATGAAGAGCATCCTGCGCGACGACAGTGGACAGATCCGCCGCGCCCACCAGATCTTCGTAAATGGCGAGCAGGTAAGGAAACCCGCCCTGGACACTCCACTGAAAGAAACCGACAGGGTGGAATTCCTCACCGCCATAGCCGGCGGCTGAAATGACCAACAGCACGGTATTTCAAGAAGCCGTATACACCACCCAGTTCAGCGCTCTGCAACTACGTCCCCGCACTCTGCTGGATCTAGCGGTGAACGGCTTGGCCCGCTACATGGCCGAACATCTGACGCCCTTTCCCTCGTTCGTTCATCACCACAACACTTCCGTCGTCGTTCGCACCGTGTACTTGGACTACACGCCACCCGATCTGCACTTCGCCGACGCCCCCTGGCTGGAGATGCATGTAGGGATGGTCGCCAGCGGCACCGGCGAATGGTTGAGCCTCACCGTGGACTACCAGGCCGGTGACCGCCCGGTCGCCCGGGTCCGCCTAATTCTGCGTGTCGTGACGGTGGTCGATCCCAGCAGCCTCGCCGCTCAGCCCGGTCGGCTTCCCGAGTCCCTGCTCGCTCGATTCCCCGCCGACCGGCGTCAACCCGCCAAGGCGTTCCTCGGTCAGGCACGTGCCGCGCCCCCCTTCCCGGCCGGTCCGCAATTGTTCGCCACGCAACGGCACGAGACCACACTGACCCGCACCCACTGCGAAGTGGCCGACCAGTGGTCATTCGTGGAGATGGTCGAAATGGCCACCGTTGCTCGCGAACGTCTTTTCGAAACGCTGGGCCCGTCAAACGACGTCGTCCACCAGGCGATAGGAGCGCCGGTTCGGCGCCTCATCGCCTCCTATCGCCGCCCCATGTTCGTTTTCGACCGCTGCCACACCCTCACCCAAGCCCACAGGAGCCCCGACGCCAAGCACACCGTCTTCGAACACACTTTTCAAACACCGGTCGGCGACAAGCCCCATTTGCATGTCTGGGAAATACTCGACGCCGTTTGACGGTCCATCGTCCACGGGACCCGGCCGTATGCCTGGCGCCAGGCCGTCTCCCTCGACCTGTCGCACGCCCGTGAGAGTGATCCGGAACGGAAGGCCCGGGGGCGGCGCGGTGAAGGCAGGACGGGATCGGGCCGGCGTCACGCCGTACCGGCCTCCGGAGCACCCGGCCCGGTGGGACACCCCGCGGCACCCCACCGGGCCGGGCAGCGATCAGCCGGCCGTCCGGCCGGCCGCCTCGGCCCCGATCCCGGCCCGGACCTCACGGGCCGCGGCGACCATGTTGTCGAGGGAGGCGCGCATCTCCGCCCAGCCGCGGGTCTTCAGGCCGCAGTCGGGGTTGACCCACAGCCGCTCGGCCGGGACACCGCCCAGGGCCTCGCGGAGCAGGGACGCGATCTCCCCGGCACCGGGCACGCGCGGGGAGTGGATGTCGTAGACCCCCGGCCCCACCTCACGCCGATAGCCCGCCCCGGCCAGCTCGTGGACGACCCGCATGTGGGAACGGGTGGCCTCCAGACTGATCACGTCGGCGTCCAGGTCGTCGACGGCGGCCAGGATCTCACCGAACTCGGCGTAACACATGTGGGTGTGAATCTGGGTGCCGGCCCGCACCCCGCTCGTGGCCAGCCGGAACGCCTCTGTGGCCCAGGCCAGGTAGGCGGGCCTGTCGGCGGCGCGCAGCGGCAGGGTCTCCCGCAGGGCGGGCTCGTCGACCTGGATGACGGCGGTGCCCGCGGCCTCCAGGTCGGCGACCTCGTCGCGCAGGGCGAGGGCGACCTGGCGGGCGGTGTCGGCGAGCGGCTGGTCGTCGCGGACGAAGGACCAGGCGAGCATGGTGACGGGCCCGGTGAGCATGCCCTTGACGGGACGGCCGGTCTGGGACCGGGCGTAGGTCGTCCAGCGCACCGTCATCGGCGCGGGCCGGGAGACGTCCCCGGCGAGGATCGGCGGCCGCACGCAGCGGGTGCCGTAGGACTGCACCCAGCCGTGCCGGGTGGCCAGATAGCCGTTGAGCCGCTCGGCGAAGTACTGGACCATGTCGTCGCGCTCGGGCTCGCCGTGCACCAGCACGTCGACGCCCGCCGCCTCCTGGAAGGCGACGACCGCGCGGATCTCGGCGGCGATCCGCTCGTCGTAGGTGTCCTGACCGATCCGCCCGGCGCGCAGGTCGGCGCGGGCGGCCCGCAGCTCGGCGGTCTGCGGGAAGGAGCCGATGGTGGTCGTGGGCAGCGGCGGCAGGTTCAGGCGGGCGCGCTGGGCCACGCGCCGCTCGCCGTACGGCTGGGCGCGGCGGGCGTCGGCGGGGGTGACCTCGGCGGCGCGCTTTCGCACCGCGGTGTCGTGGGTGAGCGCCGAGGCCGCCCGCGAGGCCAGGTCGGCCCGGTTGGCGGCCAGGAGACCGGCGACGGCACCGGTGCCCTCGCTCAACCCCCGGGCGAGGGTGACGATCTCGGCGACCTTCTGCCGGGCGAAGGCGAGCCAGCGGCCGACCTGCGGGTCCAGCCCGTGTTCGAGGGCGAGGTCCAGCGGGACGTGCAGCAGCGAGCAGGAGGCCGACACGTCCACCCGGCCGGCCAGGCCGAGGAGGGTGGCGAGGGTGGACAGCGACCCCTCCAGATCGTTGATCCACACATTGCGGCCGTCGGCGACGCCCGCGACCAGGCGCTTGCCCGGCAGCCCGCCCACGCGGGCCAGGTCCTCCAGGTTCGCCGCGGCCGGGCCGGTGAAGTCCAGGGCCAGCCCCTCGACCGGCGCCCCTGCCAGGACCGGCAGGGCCTCGCCGAGCCGGTCGAAGTAGCTCGCCACCAGGATCTTCGGCCGGTCGGCGAGGGCTCCGAGCTCGTGGTAGGCGCGCTCGGCGGCCCGCAGCACGGCCTCGTCACGGTCCTGGACCAGCGCGGGCTCGTCGAGCTGCGCCCACTCGGCGCCGGCGGCGCGCAGGGCTGCGAGCACCTCGGCGTAGACGGGCAGTAGCCGCCCCAGCAGGGAGAGCGGGTCGAACCCGGCCTCGACGCCGGGCGCGGGCTTGGCCAGCAGCAGGTAGGTGATCGGGCCGACGAGGACGGGACGGGCGGTGTGTCCCTGCGCGAGGGCCTCACGCAGCTCGCCGACCTGCTTGGCGGGGTCGGCGGTGAAGACGGTGTCCGGCCCCAGCTCGGGCACCAGGTAGTGGTAGTTGGTGTCGAACCACTTGGTCATCTCCAGCGGGGCGGCGTCCTGGGTGCCGCGCGCCATGGCGAAGTAACCGGCCAGCGGATCGGCCTCGACGGCGGCCCGGTGCCGTTCGGGGATCGCCCCGACCATGACGGTGGCGTCCAGCACGTGGTCGTACAGCGAGAAGTCCCCGGTGGGCACCTCGCGCACGCCGGCGTCCGCCAGCAGCCGCCAGACGCCGCACCGCAGCCCGGCCGCGACGGCGTGCAGCTCACCGGCGGTGACACGGCCCGCCCAATGGCCCTCGACCGCCTTCTTCAGCTCACGGTCCGGCCCCTGACGCGGATAGCCGTACACGGTGGCCAATGACGCGGGGGCGGCGGAAGTACCAGACACGAAACTCTCCTTCGCGAGTCACGGAGGACCCCGGTGCTCTCCGGACGCGAAGGAACAGCCGAACGGCGGGCACCTCGATGCCCGCCCGCGCCGCCGACCCGCCCACGAGGTCACCGAAGTCACCGCGCGCGGTCGCGCGCGGGCAGTGGCAGGTCTTCGGACTCGCGGGCACACCCGGCGCCGTTCCCTGGCACACCGGGCATCTACTGGCCGTCGCTTCCCCGATCCGCTCTTCCGGACCCAGTGCGTATGACGGCGGTCGTTCCCACTCACCGCTGCGGGGCAGTCCCGGATTCTCACCGGGTTCCCTCTTACGACGCGCCTGCCTGGCGGACAGGGCGAACCGACTGCGGAACCCAGCCTAAGGCCCCCCGCGGAAAACAGCCACAGCACACCCGCCCGGCACACCGCCCTCCTCCCCCGGACAGCGCCGCATCGCGGCTCCCCCTCTCCGCGCACAAGGCGGCGGGAAGACCTCGACGGCCCGCGTTACCGTCCGGCCGGGCTCCCCCCGGGAGTGAGCCAGTACCGCCGGCGTTGAAAGGGGTAGGTGGGCAGGTCGACGGGGCGCGCGTCAGGGTGGAGAGCGGTCCAGTCGACGCGTACTCCCGCGGTGTGAAGCCGGGCGAGGGCGGTCAGGAAGGTGTGAGATTCGACCTGACCGGCTCGCAGGACGCCGGTGACGAGGTGATCGGTGTCGGTGAGGGTGACATCGGGTCCCAGTTCGAGACAGCCGATGACGGCGTGGCCATGAGGGACTCGGGAGCGGTGTGCGGGCTGACAGGCCGGCTGAGCCGGTCCACCCAGTGGTCGGGGCGGGTGAGCTGTTCGGCGGTGACGAGGTCGCCGGTGCGTTCTGAGACGATCGGAATCGCCGGCGTGCCGTACCGCGCGGTGGCCGCGGCCTCGCGGAGAGCCTCGGGCCCGCGCGCGGTCACCAGCGCGCAGGCATCAACCGGGGAGAGGACCCCGGCGACGTGCGCGGCGGCGAGTGCTCCGACCGAACGGCCCAGGAGGTAGTCGGGCGTGACACCGAACGACCCGACGAGCCGATACAGGGCGACTTCCAGGGCGAACACCGCGGCCCGGGCGTAACGAGGCTGATCGAGAAGTTCGGCGGGGCCGGTGAGCATCACCGTCTTCAGCGGCCGATCCAGGTGCGGATCGAGGTGGGCGCTCGTCTCGTTCAGGGCGTCGGCGAAGATCGGGTAAGCGTCGTACAGTTCCCGCCCCATGCCGAGACGCTGTGCGCCCTGACCGGCGAAGAGGAACGTCAGCTTGCCGTGCGCCTTCGCCACCCCCTGAATGACGTCGGGGCCGACGTCGCCGCGGGCCAGCGACTGGAGCGTGGTCAGAAGCCGGTCGCGATCCGTGCCGATGATCACGGCGCGGTGCGGGAAGTGGGTACGGGTGGCCAGCCGCAAGGCGACCTCGCCGGGATGCGCCCCAGGATGAGTGGTGAGGTGGTCGGCCAGTCGGCGGGCTTGAGCTTGCAGCGCCCTGCCGGTTTTGGCCGAGACCGGCCAGGCCGTGATGGACGGCGCGGCGGTGGGCTGCCGTACGCCGGCTTCCGGTGGCGCTTCGAGGATGAGGTGGGCGTTGGTGCCGCCGATCCCGAACGAGGACACACCCACCCTGCGGGGATGGCCGTTGCGGGGCCACGGAAGAGACTCGGTGAGCAGCCGGACGTTCCCCGCCGACCAGTCCACATGCGGACTCGGCTCCTCAACGTGCAAGGTCTTCGGCAGCACCCCGTGCCGGATCGCCTGCACCATCTTGATGACGCCGCCGATCCCGGCGGCGGCCTGCGCGTGCCCGAGGTTGGACTTCAACGACCCCAGCCACAGAAGAAGAGCTCGTGGACAATCCCGGAGCATATCTGTCGGTGCACGCCCTGCTCCTCAAGGGGAACGCGTCGACCAGAAAGGAACTCCGCGACATCGTCCGCTTCACCCAGTCGGGAAAATGCGCGGAGAGACGATACCCGCACCCCGTGAGGATTCACTGAGGGTCCGGCCCGTTTCCATGTGGCGACGCCGCGCGCCGCAATTTCTTTTCACTCCCGACCCGGTGTCGTCAGAGCATCGGCCCGGGCCTTTCCGCCACTCGTGAAGGCGAGGCCGCACGCACCGATGGGACCCTCTCGGTGGTCACGCCGGCACCCGGGCCGTCGTTCCGGTGCGTCACGGCCACCCCGCGCGGAGTTCGGAGACACGCGCCGGGCCGTCGCCGAAGCCGAAACGCCGGACATCGTCCCCCTGGCCTCCGGGCCGGCCGGCGCCGCGCACGGGTCCATCCGGATCTCGCGCGGGCTCACGCCCTCCAGCGCGAAGACCCGGTGAACGCGCCCCTCGCGGCCGAACGGCTTCCTCCCGAACCCGTGCGCCACGGCGGGCACGCCCGAGAACCGCCGCCCCGGCTCCTCAAGCGTGAGCAACGGCAATCGGGCCTCAACGTTACGTGGTTGACCGGATGCTCTTTGTGAGGCTTTCGTCGCAAGAAGGGACGCGCATGAAGGTTTCCCGCCGCGTTCTCACCGTCTGCGCCGCGACACTCGTCACCGGGGGCGCGCTCACCTCCCCGCCCGTCGCCTCCGGGCACGGCGCCCTCCCCGCGCACACGGCCAGGGCGGCGGTCACCGACCTCAGGGAGGTCGTGAACCAGCTCCCCGACCAGGTCGACTTCCTCAAGCAAGAGGACGGGACCGGGTTCAGGATCCCCCCAACGGCCGGTGGGTCCGCTCCATCTGGATCCCCTGGGTCGGCGGCGACGGCGAGATGGAAAAAGTCTCGTCGTCCACAGTGACCGCCTTTATCGGGTCTTCCAGGACTACTGGGACCCCAGCGACGCGGTCGAGTACGTCGTGGAGGGGAACTACAAAGACGGCCGGCCCGTACCGGGAAGCAACACCGGCGGCGGCAGGAAACGTCTCACCGTCCGCCCCGACGACTCGCTTTCCCTGGAGAACACCAACTGGTCGGACTCCTCGTGGCGGCGTGAAATCCATCTCGTCCCACCGCCCCTCTCACCGGAGTTTCAAAAGCCCCTTTCCGGGTGCCGCGCCCCAGGGCGCCCGGAAACCACGGTTGAGTTTTACGGTTCCCCCGGTCACGCCCATCGTGATTACAGAAGATCGGCTGTCGGCGCAGGTCGACGGCACACGGCTGCGTGAAGATGACAGACGTTATCCGTATTCGACAGGGTTTCGGTGGCATGTATGGGGGGCCGAACCCCCGGTCGGCTCCATACGGCGCCGAACGCGCCGGGCCGTGAACTCCGCATCCAGGCCACCGCCGGACGAACCCGTCCGCCGCCCGGCGAAATCACGCCTGTTCCATGCCGACTCCGTTACCGACACCTGGTATCGCATCCTGCCCCTAGATCATTGCCGACGATCATACTGCAATCACCATTCGTAGTGGACATAGGAGTCCCGAGGGGGACTTCATCGGGAGGATGGAAAATGCCGAAGCAACGGTTTTCACGCGCGCTGGGCGCGGTGGTCGTCATGGTTGCCGGTTCCGTCGTTTTACTGTCGGGCAGAGCAGGCGCCGCCCCGTGCGACCCCGGGTCGCCGGCCGGCGACTGCACCTTGACCGCTACGGTCACTCTGACCGCGGGCCCGCTGACGCTCGCGGCGCCGGCGTCGCTGTCCTTGGCCACGACCTTGAACGGCACCGATCAGAACCTGGTCGACACGACCGCCGCGGACCAGCAGTACACGGTCAACGACGCCACCGGAAGCGGGGCGGGCTGGCACGTCACGACGTCCGCCACGACCTTCACCAACGGAACCCAGACGCTTCCGGACAGCGGCACGTTCTTGACGAACGGCAGCACCAGCTCCGTCTCCTCGACCAACGCGCCCAGCTCCACCTGCGTTGGGACATGTACCCTGCCGACCAACTCGATCACCTATCCGGTGGCCATCACCACGGCGGCGACTTCACCCACCCCGGTCACCATCTACAACGCCGCCGCGGCGTCCGGGCTCGGGGCGGTCGTCATCGGCGGCAGCACGGCGGCCAACCCGGTCGGCTGGTGGGTGAGGATTCCGGCCAACGCCGCGTCGGGCTCGTACACCTCCACGGTCACGATGGCGATCGTCTCCGGCCCCTGAGCCCGGCATCGGAACCTGAGGGTCCGCGGGACAGCGTGATCTCCGCGACGTCGAAGGGATCGCTCCGCGCCGCCGGGGGCCGGTTGAGGGCGCCCGGCGGCCGGCCGCCGACGCGAAGGGACCGTGACCGCCGCAGGCCGCAGGCCGTGAAAACGAAGCACAGCAGAACCTCTGAAGGTGATCGCTTGAGATCGTCATGTGCCCGGCGCCCGCGTGTGCCGCGTGCCGCCGCCGGCCCCGTGATCCTCGCCGTCCTCGCGCTCGTCGCCGGGGCGGGCACCGCGGCCCCAGCCCGCGCGGGCGGCCCCCTGAGGGACGGTAATCCGTTCGGGCTCAGGCCGTCGCCGGCCTCGGCCGGTCAGGCGCGCTCGTACTTCGATCTGACCGTGCCCCCCGGCAGGACGACCCGGGACACGGCGATCATCAGCAATCCGGGATCCAGGACGCAGCAGCTGAAGATCAGCGTCTCCAGCGGCGTCACCGCGGCGAACTCGGGCTCCGCGTATCAAAGCGCCCCCGAGAAATGCGCCGGCGCCGGCTGCTGGGTCACCGGACTGCCCTCCACGGTCACTCTGGCCCCCGGCGAACGCAGGTCCCTGACGTTCCGGGTCCATGTTCCCGACGACGCCCGGCCGGCGCAGTACCTCGCCGGCATCACGGCCGAACCCGCCGTCCGGCCCAGCGCGGCCCGGGTCGGCGCGAACGACCGGGCGTCGGCCAAAGCGATCATCATCAAGCAGGTGACCGTGGGGGTCGCCGTCACCGTCGGCACGCTCTCCCGGATGAAGACGGCCCTGGCGGTCTCATCGGTCTCGGGCGGCTGGGTCGGAGCCACCCCGCGCCTGTCCGTCTCGGTGCGCAATCCCGGCCAGACGTTCACCAGGGCCACCGGAAGCGTCTCCTGCGAGGTGGACGACAGGGCCCGTTCCTACGCCGTCACCATGGGAACGGTCCTGCCCGGCACCGGCGCGGTACTCCCGGTCAACGCCCGGGGCCTGAGCGGCGGCTCCCTGCCGTGCACGGTCCGGCTACGCACCGGCACCGGCCCCGCGGCCGTCTGGTCCGGCACCGTGGAACTGCCGTCCCGGACCCCGAAGAAGATCGTCCACATCGGCGAGGGCGCGTACGCCGAGCTTCCGGAGAGCACCGTCCCCCTCTGGGCCGTCGCGCTCATGGCGGTCGGAGCGTTGACCCTCACGGCGTTGCCGGCGTTGCTGGTCCTGCGGCGGAGGCGGCGGCGCGCGACCGCTCCACCGGAGAAGGGCTGACAGCGTGGCCCGCTGAGCGCGAGCACGACGCAGCCTCAAAAGCCCGCCACCCGGCTTGATCACCGAGCCGTTCTCGGTTCCCGGGTCCGCACGCCGGCCGGCACCCGCTAGGCGGGCGGGATGTTGGCGTTGAGCCGGAACAGGTTGTGCGGGTCGTATCGCCTCTTGACCTCGGCGAGCCGCCGGAGGTTCTCCCCGAAGGCCGCCGGGAGGAGTCCCGGCTCCCGCTCCGGCGCGTCGCCGTCGAAGTTCAGGTACGTGCCCCCGGTCGAGAACTCCTCGGCCCGGCCGACGACGTCCCGCACCCAGGCGATGTGACGCGCCGTGTCGTGCTGGTCGACCCAGTTGCCGTCCACGCTGAGCACGCTGTGCGCGCCGCGGTCGCCGAACGCCGTGTCACGCGGGCCCACGCGGCTCACCGCCCCGCCGAGCAGCGGAACGTGGATCATGCTCTCCGGTGTGGCGCGCGCGAGCCCGCATCCCACGATCAGATCCGCCGCCCGGTCGTCCGGCCTCCTCATGAACAGGGACTTCCAGTAACTGGCCAGCGCCCCCTTCGCGAAGAAGAAGTCGAAGGCCGACTGGAACACGCGGTAGGGCAGGGCGGCGCTCATGTCGGCGAGCGGGGTGCCGAACCGGCGAACCGGCCGGAGGACCTCCTCCCCTTTCTCCGGTGGACCGGCGTACACGGCACCGGTGATGAGCACCTGCCGGCCGTGGGCCTGCGGCGGCATGTGGGGGTCCTTCGGCACCGTCCAGAACATGGCCCGGGTGGTGACCTCGTCGGGCACCGTGTCCGCCCAGTCACGCCAGGCCCGGAAGACCCCGCCGGGATCGTCGGCGTACATCGGCACCGCGCACATGACGACCGGTCCGAGGGGGCGGGCGGTGAACTCGAAGGAGGTCACCACGCCGAAGTTGCCGCCGCCGCCGCGCAGCGCCCACAGCAGGTCTCCGTTCTCCCACCCGCTCACCCGCAGCGGCCGGCCGTCGGCGGTGACGATCTCGACCCCCCGCAGGTTGTCGCAGGCCAGTCCGTACTTACGGTGCAGCCACCCGATCCCGCCGCCCAGTGTGAGCCCGGCGACACCGGTCGTGGAGACGATGCCCCCCGGAACGGCGAGGCCGAAGAGCTGGGTTTCGCGGTCGACGTCCCCCCAGGTCGCACCGCCCTGCACGCGGACCACCCGGGAGCCGGGGTCGACCTGGACACCGCGCATCCCGGACAGGTCGATCAGCAGGCCGCGGCTGGGGACACTGTGGCCCGCGACGCTGTGGCCGCCCCCGCGTACCGCCGTCAGCAGGTCGCGTTCGCGGGCCAGCCCGACGGCGCCGACGACGTCCGCGGTGCCCGAGCACCGCACGATGAGGGCGGGCCGGCGGTCGATCAGCCCGTTCTGCGCCGCCCGCGCCTCGTCGTAGCCGTCGTCCCGTTGTGTGATCACACGACCGCGGAACGTCTCCCGGAGTTCTCCGAGTTCCTCGTCGCTCAGCGTGGTGGTCCCTCCCGTGAGGGTCTCGACCTCGACCGGCATCGGCTTCTCCCCCCGTCGGCGGGCGTACCCGCGATGCGGGGACGTCCGCCCGCATGTCGAAAGGCCGGCGGGTCCCCCGTTGACGTTCACCGAAACTCATCGAAAGGCGGGCGCGAAGCGCGCGTGGGGGCATCGGGGCGCGGCATCCCGGCCACCGTGAGCGAGCGGCCGGGGCGATCGCGACGCCCCCCTCCTGCCAGGGTACGCCTGCCGGGCGCGCCTCCCGCGGCGCACCCGGCAGGGTTCCGGCACCCGTTCAGCGCCCGCGTTCGGCCAGGTGCCCGAGCACCTCGGGGACCGGCCCCGGGTGCAGGACCGCGAGGCGCCGGACGGCGCGGGTCAGGGCCACGTAAAGGTCGTTGAGGCCGCGCGGGGAGGACTCCAGCACGGCCCGCGGATCGACCAGCACCACCGAGTCGAACTCCAGCCCCTTGGCCTGGCGGGCCGTCAGCACCACGACGCGCCGTTCGAGATCGGGGCCGGTGCCCCAGGAGACGTCGGGGACGGCGGCGCGGACGGCCTCGGCCAGGCGCGCCAGATCCGGCCGCGGCACGATCACCGCCACCCGGCCGTCCCCGGCCTCCCGCACCTCCTCGGCCGCCAGCGCGGCGAGCCGGGCGGGAAGGCCGGGCGGGGGAACCTCCTCGCGCCACGGCGGGACACCGCCGTCACGAACCGCGCGCGCGGGCTCCAGCTCGGCGTGGATCGCCGCGAGCACCCGGTCGGAGGCGGACATGATCTCCACCGGGGTCCGGTAGTTGACGGTGAGCCGCTCCAGCCGCCAGCGCGTCCCGAAGAACGGCTCCAGTGCCCGCGACCACGAGGTCGCCTCCGCCGTCTCGCTCGCCTGGGCCATGTCGCCGACCACGGTGAAGGAGCGCGTGGGGCAGCGCCGGGTGAGCAGCCGCCAGGCCATCGGCGACACCTCCTGCGCCTCGTCGACGATCACGTGCCCGAAGGCCCACGTGCGGTCCGCCGCCGCCCGTTCGGCGATCGTCCGCAGGTCCGCCTCCTCGTGCCGCTCGGCGAACCGCTCGGCGTCCAGCAGATCGGCCGCGTTCAGCCCCTCCGCCTCGTCCGGGTCCTCGTCCTCGCCCGCCCGTGAGCCGCGGGCGATGTCCAGCACGCCCTGGGCGTACGCGACGCGCTCGGCGTGCTCGCGGGACAGCCGTTCCCGCTCGGCGCGGCGGTCGACGCCGAGCAGTTCCGCCGCCTCGTCGAGCAGCGGGACGTCGGCGGGCGTCCAGCCGCCGCCGGGGGCGCGCCGCAGCAGCTCCCGGTCGGCGGCCGGCAGCCGCCCCGCCGCCTCGGCGAGGCGGCCGGCATCGGCGAACAGCTCCTCCAGCAGCCGCTGCGGCGTCAGCGAGGGCCACAGCCGCTCCAGCAGCCTCCGCACGGCGGGGTGGCGGGGCAGTGCCTCCCGCCAGCTCTTCTCCGCCTCCGCGAACTCGGCGCGCGCCTGCTCCTCCGGGTCCACCTCCGGCGCGTCCCCGCCGAACATGCCGCCGAGATCCTCGGCCACGGCGCGGTCCAGCACGCCGACGTCGATCCGGTCGGCCAGCTCCTCCTCGAAACGCGCCTCAAGGGCGGCGACCACCCCCGCCATGCGACGGGCCAGTTCCTCGATGACGGCCCGCCAGAAGACCGGGCGGGCGAGGTTGTGCGGGAGCATGGTCGCCCGGGCGCGCTCGGCCGCACCGGCCAGCGTCTCGGGCTCCAGGCGCAGCCGCTCCCCGTCGATCACCACCTCCACCGGCCCCCTCACCACCGCCTGGCGGGCCCGTACCGCCTCGGCCACCACGTCGGCCATCACCAGCCGCCCCTTGACCGCCGCCACCGCTCCGGGCTCCTCCCTCCGGGCCGACACGCCGGGGAACAGCTCTCCCACGGTGGCCAGCAGCACGCCGGTCTCGCCGAGGCCGGGCAGCACCTGGCCGATGTAGCCGAGGAACACCGGGTTGGGGCCGACCACCAGGACCCCGCGCTCGTTCAGGCGCGGGTGGGTGTAGAGGAGGTAGGCCGCGCGGTGCAGGGCGACGACGGTCTTGCCGGTGCCCGGGCCGCCCTGCACCACCAGCACCCCGGCGTGCGGGGAGCGGATGATCCGGTCCTGCTCGGCCTGCAGCGTGGCGACGACGTCCCGCATACGGCCGGTCCGCTCGGCCCGCAGCGCCGCCAGCAGCGCGGCCTCACCGCACAGCGCGACGTCCCCGGGCACGGGCGCGCTGCCGTCCAGCAGCTCGTCGTCCAGCCGGATCACCCTGCGGTCGCGGGTGTGCAGATGCCGCCGTAGCCGGATGTTCTGCGGCGCGGCGGCGGTGGCGGTGTAGAACGGGCGCGCGGCAGGGGCACGCCAGTCGATCAGCAGGGGGTCGTCGTCCGGTTCCGCGCCACGCACCCCGATCCGGCCGAGATAGCGGCGATCGCCGTCCGCCGAGTCCAGGCGCCCGAAACACAGCCCGCGCTCGGCGGCCTCGGCGGCGGCGAGCTGCCGGCTCAACCGGCTCACCGCCGCGCCGCGCTCGGCCTGCGCCTGGGCCGTACCGGCCTGCTCGCGCAGCACGCCGGCCAGTTCCCGCCGCAGTTTCTCGCGGCGGGCGTCCACACGGGAGTACAGCAGCGTCAGGTATGCCTGTTCGTGCTCCGTTTCCGATCGTTCGGACCGCGGCGGCGGGGAAAGGGACAAGTTCGCTCCAAGAAGGAAAGAAGTGACAGCGGCGCTCGCGCGGTGTCACCACGGTGTCGCGGGTGAGAGCGGCCGGCCCGCACGGGGCACGCGCCGACCTCGCGGGCGGGCCCCGTGACATGCCGGTACGGTCCCCGGTGCCGTCCGTCCGGACCACGCCGAGGGTGAAACGGGGAAGGCCCCCGCCGGGCGAACGGCGAAGGCGGGCCGGACAACCGTGGGATCACGGCCCCCGGAGGCGCCGTGACGGTTTTTCCGGCACCCCGAAGAGCACGCGCGAGAAAAGACATGGATCGTGCGGCGTAACGGATCGCGACTCCCCGGAAGACGCCTATGGCCGCCCATGAACCATGAAGTCTCTTCTCTTATCAAACCTGCCATCTCATGTCAAGTCACCTATCGACCCCGTCCGGGGCCCCGGGGCCTCCGGTGAGGATTTCCCCGCCTTTCCCTTGACCGGCTGCCATCGATACTGAAAAAGAGTACAAATAGACATATACCCCAGATGGCCAGGTACCACCCGGCGAGGGCCGTAACCCCGCGGTGAACGCGGCGGGAAACGAGGTGACATGGAAGACGACGGCAAAAGACGTGTCGTCGAGGCGCTGGACCGGATCGACCCCTCGCTCGGTGCCTTCATCACGGTCGACGCCGACGCCGCCCTCCGGCAGGCCGCCCGCGCCCCGGCCGGCCGGCTGTCCGGCGTGCCGATCGCCGTCAAGGACATCGTCGACGTCGCGGGGACGCGCACGACCTACGGGTCCGCGCGATTCGCCGACCATGTTCCGAAGCGGACCGCGCCCGCGGTCGCGGCGCTGTGCGCCGAGGGCGCGGTGGTGATCGGAAAGACCAACCTGCAGGAGTTCGCCTGCGGCGTCACCGGCTACAACCCGCACTACGGGCCGACGCTCAACCCCGCCGACCGCTCGCGCACGGCGGCGGGCTCCAGCGGCGGCAGCGCGGCGGCGGTGGCCTCGGGGGTGTGCCGGATCGCCGTGGGCACCGACACGAGCGGATCGGTGCGCCTGCCCGCGGCGAGCTGCGGGATCTGGGGCTTCAAGTGCGCGGGCGGCACCGCCCTGCCGGGGGTCCATCCGCTCGCGCCGAGCTTCGACAGCCTCGGCTTCCTCACCGCCGGCCCCGACGACCTCGCGCTGGTGCTGGGCATCACCGAACTGCCCGCCCCGGGCACGGTGCGGGCCGGCTTCGCCGGTGTCGACCTGGAGGTCCCGGACCTGCCCGCCGAGCACTGGACGGTCTTCGCCGCGGAGACCTGGCAGGTCCACGGCCGTGCCGTCACCGACGACCCGGGCTCCTACGGCGCCGACGTGCGGGCGCGGCTGCGCCCGCCCCAAGAGGACGTCGCCGCGGCACGCCGGGTGGAGGCGGCGTGGCGGCGACGCTACGCGGAGGCGGTCCGCGGCTACGACGTCGTCGTCGACCTGGTGCTCGACGGCGCGGCGCCGCTGCTCGCCGACGCCGTACGCGACTACGAGCGCGGCGAGTCGCTCGTGCGCCGGCGGCTGATCAGGCACACGCCGGTCGCGAACGGCCTCGGCTGGCCCGCCCTGGCCTTCCCGACCGCCGAGGGGCCGCGCCAGGTGCTCGGGCCGCCCGGCAGCGAGGCGGCCCTGCTCGCCGTCGCGCGTGAGCTCAGCGCCCGCGACTGACCTACCCGCGCGGCACGCCCAAGGTCTCCTCGCGGCCGGGAGATCCGGTGGGACCGCGCCCCGAGCGGGCGGAACCCCGCGCGTCCGGGGCACCCCCCGGCGGCCGGGCTTGCCGGCACCTCTTCCGGGGCCGGACAGTCGAACATCTGCTTGAATGTCCGGCATGAACGTGACGGAGATCCTGGCGCGGGAACGGACCGTCGAGGGCCTGGACCTCTCGGGCGTGGCGCTGACCGGCCTGCTGGCGGCCGAGCCGTACGTCTTCCGGGACTGCGACCTGACACGGGCCGACCTGAGCGAGGCCGACCTCGTGGAGCACACCTTCGAAAGGTGCGTGCTGGAGAAGGCCGACTTCCGGGGCGCCGACCTCGAAGGCGCCCGGTTCGACGGCGGGGGCGGGGCGGCGATCAGGTTCGACGGGGCCGAGCTGACCGACGCGGTCTTCACCGGCGCCGACCTGTCGGGCGCCCGGTTCGGCAACGCGCTCCTGACCGACACGCGCTTCACCGGCTGCCGGATGATCGGCGTCAGCCTGTCCGCCCCCCGGGGGACCTCCTTCCACCTGTCCCGCTGCAACCTCACGCTGGCCGACCTGTCGGGGTGTTCCTTCCGCAAGCAGGAGTTCGACGGCGTCCGGCTGGACGAGGCCAACCTCGCCGCCTGCGACTTCACCGGCGCCGTCTTCATCGACTGCCGGCTCATCCGCGCCAGGCTGGTCGACACCCGGTTCGCCGGCGCCGACCTTCGGGGAGCCGATCTCGGTGAGATCGACGACCGTCAGCTCCGCGCCCTCGCCGGCGCCGTCGTCAGCCCGGCCCAGGCGGCCTCCATCCTCGCCACCCGCGGGCTGACGGTGCTGTGACGGCGGCACCGGACGGCTCAGGCCCGGCGGGACGGCGCCACGGCGGGGGTCACGATCAGCGGGCAGGCGGCGTGGTGCAGCAGCGAGTGGCTCACCGAGCCCAGCATCAGCCCGGCCAGGTCGCCGCGCCCGCGTGATCCGACGACCAGCAGGCCGGCCTCGGCCGAGGCGTCCCGCAGGACGTCCACCGGGTGCCCGTACTCCAGTTGCTCGGTGACCTTGACGTCCGGGTAGCGCTCGCTCCAGCCCGCCAGGGCCTCGGCCAGCACACGCCGCTCGTCCTGGGCCGTCTCCTCCGCGTCCAGCATGGCGAACGGCCCGCCACCGGCGATGGGCTGGTTCCAGGCGTGGACCGCCCGAAGGCCGGTGCCGCGGAAGGACGCCTCGGCGAAGGCGAACCCGACGGCGTCCGCGCCTGCCGCGGAGCCGTCGACGCCGACGACCACGTCGCCGCGCGACCGCTCGGACGGGCCGCGCACGACGGCGACCGGGCAGGTGGCGTGCCCGGCCACCCCCAGCGCGACCGACCCCAGCAGCATGCCCCGGAAGCCGCCCAGGCCGTGGCTGCCGACCACCAGCATCCACGCGTCCCTCGCGGCGTCCAGCAGAGCCGAGCGCGGGTCGCCGGGCAGCAGCGACGACTCCACCTCGACGCGGTCGTCCTCGCGGCGCGCCCGCTCCACCGCGTCGTTCAGCACCGCCGTGGCCCCCTCGCGCATCCACCGGCCCACGTCCGCGTACGGGGCGTCCTCGGACGCCTCCAGCGGCCAGGCCGGCATGACGTGCGCGATCCGCAGCGTGGCACCGCGCAGCGCGGCCTCCCGTACGGCCCAGCTCACGGCCTCGAACCCCGCCTGTGATCCGTCGACTCCCACCAGAATCATGACGCCCTCCTTCTCGTAGCTCCATGAGACCGCCGAAGGAGGGCGGCGGAACACCGACGAAGGTCCTCCGCCGCCGGGACCTCCGGCCGGGATGGGCCGCGGATCGGCCCCGCCGCCGCTCAGACCGCCTCGTTTCGCGGGTGCGCGGGGCCGGAGGGGGCGGCCAGTGAGAAGTAGGCCTCCTCCTCCTGGTCGAAGTGGAGGGTCAGAACGGCGTACAGGCCGTAGAGGCAGGCGCGCAGGTCGTCGAGCCGCTCCGGCCTCACCCCCTCCGCCTCGGCGAGGGCGAGGTGGCCGCGCAGCCGGCGGACGAGCCGTTCGATCTCGGCGTGCGCCCTGCTCATGGTCATCGTGACCTCGGGGCCGCCCAGCGCCTGCCCCATCGCCGGGTACAGCCGCCGCTCCTCGGCGCGCTCGTGGGGGAGCAGCCGCTCGGTGAGGAAGGCGCAGACCCCGCGCAGCCGGTCCAGGACCGCCGGCGCGGGAATCCGGCCCATTTCGTCGGCGCTCGCGCGGATCTCCTCCAGGGCCGGCCGCAGCGAGGAGTGCTCCATCTCGAAACGGCGCAGGAGGGAGCGGGTGGCCGGATCGACCGCCGTCCGGGTCCCCCCGGCCGGGCGCAGCGCCCGGAGCGCGTTGAGGATCACCGCGACGTCGACGGCCTCCTGCAGGAGGGCTCCGGCCGCCGGCGGCAGCGCCCCGGCCGCGGCCACCGCCATGGCCAGCAGCGACATCCCCATCCCGGCGGCGGCGCTCTGCACGGCGATGCGGCGGGAGCGGCGGGCGACGTCCATGGCGTCGGCGAGCCGGTCCAGGCGGTCGGTGGTGAGCACCACGTCGGCGGCCCTGGCCGAGGCGGCCGACCCCCGGGCGCCCATGGCCACCCCGACGTCGGCCGCCGCCAGGGCCGGGGCGTCGTTGACGCCGTCGCCGACCATCACGGTCACCGCCCGCTCCACCTCCCGCCGTACCGCGCGCACCTTGGCCTCGGGGGTCTGCCCGGCCAGCACCCGGTCGACGCCGAGCACCGTGCCCACGCTCTCGGCGACCTCGGCCCGGTCCCCGGTGAGCATGATCATCCGCTCGATCCCGGCGGCGCGCAGCCGTCTCAGGGTCCGCGCCGCGTCGGCCCGCACCGCGTCGCGGAGCAGGATCACCCCGGCCGTCTCGCCGTCCAGCGTGACCCAGACGGTCATCGCCCCGTCGAGGGCGGCCCGGGCCCGCTGGGCCCGCTCCCACTCCCGCGGCGGGGGGCCGGCCCTCGCCTTGCCGACCTCCACCCGGTGTCCCTCGACCGTCCCCGAGGTGCCGACGCCCGGCCGTTCCTCCACCTCGGACGGCTCCGGCGGAGCGATCCGGCGCGCGCGGGCGGCGCCGACGATCGCGGCGGCCAGCACGTGGGACGACACCCTGTCCAGCGCCGCCGCCAGGCGGAGCACGTCGTCGGCGCGGACCTCGGGCGCGGCCACGACGTCGATCACCTCGGGGCGCCCGGCGGTCAGCGTTCCCGTCTTGTCCAGGACGAGCGTGCGGGCCCGCCCCAACCGCTCCAGCGCTCCCCCGCCCTTGACCACCACGCCGCACCGCGCCGCGCGGGAGAGCCCGGAGGCGATGGCCGCGGGCGCGGCGAGCAGCAACGGGCAGGGGGTGGCGACGACCAGAACCGCGACCGCCCTGACCGGGTCGCCCGACAACGCCCAGGAGGCGCCCGCCGCCAGCAGCGTGACCGGCAGGAACCAGGCGGCGAACCGGTCGGCGAGCCGTACGACGGGGGCGCTCTCGGCCTCGGCCTGGCGTGCCAGCCGCACCACCCCCGCGTAGGCGCTCTCGGCCTCGGTCCGGGTGGCCCGAAGGTCGAAGGCGGAACCGGCGTTCACCACGCCGCTGCGCACCCCCTCCCCCTCGGCGTGTTCCACCGGCAGCGGCTCCCCGGTCAGCGCCGACTCGTCCAGCAGGGCGAGGCCCCGGGCCACCACGCCGTCGACCGGGACCGTCTCCCCTCCGGGGACCAGCAGCAGGTCGCCGGGGCGGACCAGCGCGACCGGCACCGGGCCCGGAACGGCGCCCTCGTAACGCCTGGCCGTACGGGGGGCACGTTCGTACAGGGCGGTCAGGTCGCGGCGGGCCCGGCGCAGGGAGGAGTCCTCAAGCGCCCTCCCGGTCGCGAGCATCACGCCGATCAACGCGCCCGCCAGGTACTCCCGCACGGCCAGAGCCCCGCCCAGGGCGAGCACGGCGATGGCGTCCACGCCCAGCCGTCCGCCCCGCAGCGCCGACAGCACCCAGACGAGCGCGGGCACCAGGGCCACGACGGTGACGGCCGCCCACACGGCGTCCCCCGCCGCGGCCACCCCGGCCAGGTGGAGCACGGCTCCGGCCGACAGCCCGGCCGCGGTGACCGCGAGGAGCACGGCGGCGCCCGCCCACCGCCCACCACCGGCCTCGTGCCCGCTTTCGACCTCGCGCGGCCGGTCGCCTCGGGGCTCGAACCCGCTCCCGGACCGGAGTCCTTCCCCGGACGGCCCGGACGCCCCGGACGGCCCGGCGTTCACGACCGGACGACCGCGATCGGGCAGTGGGCGTGGTGCAGCACCTCGCGGCTGACCGAGCCCAGGACGACCGACCCGACCGCGTCGAGACCGCGCGACCCCACGACCAGCAGACCGGCCCGCGCCGAGGCCGCCACGAGAGCCTGGACCGGGTGGGCGAACGTCACCTCCCGCACCGCCTCGACCAGGGGGAACCTCTTCCTCCAGGCGGCGAACTGCGCGGTGGCCGCCCGGCGGTGCCGCCGCCGTACCTCGTCCGTGTCGGGGCCCTCCTCCGGCACCAGCGCGTAGGACGGCAGTCTCCAGGCGTACACGGCGCGCAGCGCGCACCCGCGCAGACCGGCCTGCGTGAAGGCGAACTCCAGGGCGGGCGCGCACTCGGCGGAGCCGTCGATGCCCACGACCACCTCCTCCTCCCCGTCGGGCGGCCCGGCGCCGCGGACGGGAGACCACCGGACGACCACCACGGCGCCGCTCACGTGCCCCGCCACGTGGAGCGGGACGGAGCCGAGCGGCGAGCCGGCGCCGCCCGCCCCCCGGTCACCGACCACCAGCTCCGCGGCCGTCCGCGCCCACCCCAGCAGGACCTCCGGCGGCACCCCCTCGGCCAGTTCGGTGGACACACGCACCCCCGGGCCCCGCGCGGCGGCGATCTCGGCCGCCTCGGCCAGCACCCGCTCCCCCAGGAGCATCATCCGGTCCCCCCTGTCGGGGCCGGGGAACCCCGACACGCCGTACGGCCAGCGATCCACGACGTGGACGATCCGCAGGGGCAGGCCCCGGCGGGCGGCGTCGTCGACCGCCCACCCCAGTGCCTCCGCCGCGGCGGCCGAGCCGTCCGTCCCGACCGCGATCAATTCGGTCATGACCTCCCCCCTCCCCCGTCGTCCATCGGACCTCGGCGCGAGGCGGCTCCCCCAGGGGCGATGGGCCCGAGGGCACCGGGACCTTGGCCCCTATCGCGGGGTCGCCCCCCACCAGGAAGATCATGGGAACCTCAGGGACCTCAGGGACCACGGGAACCCCCTCGGGACCGATGACCGCTCACCTCCGGGGCCGTCTCGGGCGCGAGACGATCTCCCGACAAAGGTCCCTGGGGCATAGGGCCGATCAGCCCTGACGGCGCGGGCCGGGCCGCCGTAGCGTGCGGGAGGGAAGGGAGGCTCGCCATGCCGCTCTCGGCAGCCGTGGACCTCAGGCGGATCGCCGCGGTGGTCTTCGACACCGACGGGGTCGTCACCGACACGGCCAGGGTGCATGCCGCCGCGTGGAAAGAGGTCTTCGACGCCTTCCTTCGCGAACGCGCCGGCCGCTCCGGCGAACGGTTCCGGCCCTTCGACACGGCCGGGGACTACCTGCGTCACGTCGACGGCAAGTCCCGCACCGACGGGGTGAAGGACTTCCTGCGCTCGCGCGGGATCATGCCGGACCCGCGGACGGTGGCGGACCTCGCCGCGCGCAAGGACGCCTCCTTCCTGGCCGAGATCGGCGGGCGCGGCGTGGCCTTCTTCCCCTCGACCGTCGACCTCGTCCGCGAGCTGCGCCACCGGGGGGTGCGCACGGCCGCCGTCTCGGCGAGCCGTAACTGCGCCCGGGTGCTCCACGCGGCGGCCGTCGACCACCTGTTCGACGTCCGGGTGGACGGCGTGGACGCCGCCCGGCTGGGATTGGCCGGAAAACCGGACCCCGCGCTGTTCCTGGAGGCGGCCAGGCGGCTCGGGACGACCCCCGCGGAGACGGCGGTGGTCGAGGACTCCCTGGCGGGCGTCCGGGCGGGAGAACGGGGCCGGTTCGGCCTGGTCGTCGGCGTCGACCGGCACGGCCGGGCGGAGGAACTGCGGGAGGCCGGCGCCGACCTGGTCGTGGGCGACCTGGCGGAACTACGACTGGACGGGAGAAGACGTGGACCCCTGGCTCCTCACCTATGACGGTTTCGACCCCGCCCGTGAGGGGCTGAGGGAGGCGCTGACGACCCTCGGCAACGGTTACTTCGCCACCCGGGGCACCGTCCCCGAGGCACGGGCCGACGGCACGCACTACCCCGGCACCTACGTCGCCGGCTGCTACGACCGGCTCTTCTCCCAGGTCGCCGGCCGTTCGGTGGACAACGAGGACCTGGTCAACGCGCCGAACTGGCTGCCGCTGACCTTCCGCGCCGACGGCGGCGACTGGTTCGCCCCCGGGCACGCCGAGATCCTCACCTGCCGGCACGTCCTGGACATGCGCCAGGGGACGCTCAGCCGCCTGCTGCGGATCCGCGACCGCCGGGGCCGGGTCGTATGGCTGGAGCAGCGGCGGCTGGTCTCGATGGACGACCCGCACCTGGCCGCCCTGAGCACGACGATCGTCGCGGAGAACTGGAGCGGCACACTGGAGATCCGCTCGGCACTGGACGGGCGCGTCGTCAACGACGGGGTCGCCCGCTATCGGGGGCTGAACGGGCGGCATCTGGTACCGATCTGCGCGCACGCCTCCCACGGCGTGATCGAACTGCTGACGCGCACCGCCACCTCCCGGGTGGAGATCGCGCTGGCGGCCCGCACCACGCTGGCCGGCGGGCGGTGCCCCACCGGCACGCGCGGGGGCGGCGGGGAGCGCGTCGAGGAGGGGTGGGTCGGCGACGACCGGGCCGTCGAGGTGACCGCCGGCGAGGAGGTCGTCGTGGAGAAGGTCGTGGCCCTCTACACCTCCCGGGACCGGGCCATCGCCGAAAGCGAGGCCGCGGCCAGGAGCGCGGTGGTGCGGGCGGGCTCCTTCGAGGCGCTGCTGAAGCGGCACCGGCGCGCCTGGGAGCGGCTCTGGCGGCGGGCGCACGTCGCCGCCGAGGACACGGGTGTCCAGCGGATCCTCAACCTGTACGTGTTCCACCTGCTGCAGACGGCCTCCCCGCACATCGCCGAACTCGACGCCGGGCTGCCCGCCAGGGGCCTGCACGGCGAGGCCTACCGGGGGCACGTGTTCTGGGACGAGCTGTTCGTCTTCCCCTTCCTGGCCCCCCGCTTTCCGGAGATCACCAGGGCGCTGCTGCGCTACCGGTGGCGGCGCCTGCCCGAGGCGCGCTGGGCGGCCCGCGCCGCCGGCCACAGCGGCGCGATGTTCCCCTGGCAGAGCGGAAGCGACGGCCGGGAGGAGACCCCCGAGCTACACCTCAACCCCCGCTCCGGGCGCTGGCTGCCCGACCGCTCGCATCTGCAACGCCACATCGGGCTGGCCGTCGCCTTCAACGTCTGGCAGCACTACCTGGCCACCAAGGACACCGGTTTTCTGGCCGGGTTCGGCGGGGAGCTGCTGCTGGAGGTCGCCCGGTTCTTCGCCTCCCTGGCCACCTGGGAGAACGGTCGTTACGTGATCCGCGGCGTCATGGGCCCCGACGAGTATCACGACGGCTATCCCGGCCGCGCCGAACCCGGCCTGGACAACAACGCCTACACCAACGTGATGACCGCCTGGCTGATGCGGCGGGTCCTGGACATGATCGCCCTGGTCGGCTCCGAGGGGGTGAGCCGGGAGGAGATCGACCGTTTCACCGGGATGACACGGCGGATGCGGGTGGACTTCCACGACGGGGTGATCAGCCAGTTCGAGGGGTACGCGGCCCTGGAGGAGCTGGACTGGGCCGCCTACCGCGAGAAGTACGGCGACATCCGGCGCCTCGACCGCATCCTGGAGGCCGAGGACGACACTCCCAACCGCTACAAGGTCTCCAAACAGGCCGACGTGCTCATGCTGTTCCACCTGCTGGGGGCGCGGGGGCTGGGCGAGATCCTGACCGGCCTGGGCTACGAGTGGGACGCCGCGGCGGCCGAGCGCACCGTGGACTACTACCTGGCGCGCACCTGTCACGGATCCACGTTGAGCGCGGTCGTCCACGCCGGGGTACTGGCCCGCATGCGTCCCGGGGCCTCCGAGCCCTTCCTGGTCGAGGCGCTGAACGGCGATGTGGGGGACCTTCAGGGCGGCACCACCGCCGAGGGGATCCACCTCGGCGCGATGGCCGGGGTCGCCGTGCTGTTCGAGACCCCCTGAGCGGGGGCCCCCGCGTTCGAGGGGCCCCTCTCACTTTCCGGCGCCCTTCGGCAGCGGGCCGGAGTGGCTGAACCGCGAGGCCCGGCGCTGCATGTGGTGGGCGTGCCCGCGGCGCCGCGCGGCGGGCACCCCGCCGTCCGGGACCGCGAAGAACACCTTCTTGGCGAACTCGACGAGGACCAGGTAGGCGACGACCATGCCGGACAGGGCGAGGAAGAACCCGAACGGAAGCGCGACGAACCCCAGCCCGCCGGCGAACGGGGACAGCGGCAGCGCGACCCCGGCGGCGACCACGCCGAGGGCCGCGGCCAGCAGCGGCAGGCTGGGACGGCTGCGCAGGAACGGGACCCGGCGCGTGCGGATCACAAAGATGATCAAGGTCTGGGTGGCCAGGGACTCCACGAACCACCCGGAGCGGAACAGCTCGGGCCCGGCGTGGAAGACGCCGAGCATGACCGCGAAGGTGAGGAAGTCGAACAGGGAGCTGATCGGGCCGAAGAAGAGCATGAACCGGCGGATGAGACCGATGTCCCAGTGTGAGGGGGCGTGCAGCTGCTCCGGGTCGACCCGGTCGGTGGGAATGCTGAGCTGGCCGGTGTCGTAGAGCAGGTTGTTCAGCAGGATCTGCCCGGGAAGCATCGGCAGGAAGCCCAGCACCGCCGAGGCGGCGGCGGCGCTGAACATGTTGCCGAAGTTGCTTGAGGTTCCCATCAGCACGTATTTGATGGTGTTGGCGAAGGTGCGGCGGCCCTCGGCGACCCCGTCGGCCAGGACCCCGAGGTCCTTCTCCAGCAGCACGACGTCGGCGGCGTCCTTGGCCACGTCGGTCGCGGTGTCCACCGAGATCCCCACGTCGGCCGCGTGCAGCGCGAGCGCGTCGTTGACCCCGTCGCCGAGGAATCCCACCGCCCGGCCCCGGAGGCGCAGCAGCCGGATCAGCCGGGCCTTCTGCTCGGGCGAGACCCGGGCGAAGATCGTGGCGTTCCGCGCCGCGGCGGCGAGCGCGTCGTCGTCCAGCGCGGCGATGTCGGCGCCGGTGAGTGTCCCGCCCATCGGCAGACCGAGATCGGCGCAGACCTTCTCGGCGACCAGCGGGTTGTCGCCGGTGGCGACCTTCACGGCCACGCCGAGCCCGGCCAGCCGTCGCAGGGAGCCGGCCGCGACCTCCTTGGGCCGGTCCAGGAACACCAGGAACCCGGCCAGCGTCAGGCCGCGCTCGTCGGCGGGCCCGATCCCGGTCCGCCCGGGGTCGGGCCCGGTGGCGACGGCGATGACCCTGCCCCCCTCGGCGAACCGGGCCCGCAGGGTCTCGGCGGCCCGCGCCGGCACCCGTCGGCAGCGCTCCAGCACGGCCTCGGGGGCGCCCTTGGTGACCAGCAGGCGGGTGCCGTCCGGTGCCGAGAGCAGGGCGGTGGTCATCCTGCGCTCGTGGTCGAACGGCAGCAGCCCGAGCCGCGTGTAGCCGCGGACCAGGTGATCCGGGTCCCCCGGGGCCCGCCACAGGGCGGCGTCCAGCGGGTTGCCCCCGGTTTCGGCCCGGCCCTCGGTGGCCAGGTCGCCCTCGGTGGCCAGCAGCCCGAGCAGCAGCACCCGGTCGCTGTGGGCCCCCTCGGGGTCCAGGGCGGCCAGGAAGCCGATCCTGCCCTCGGTGAGGGTGCCGGTCTTGTCGGTGACCAGGATGTCCATGTCACCGAGGTCCTCGATGCACACCAGCCGTTTGACCAGCACCTTGCGGCGGGCGAGCTTGCGGGAACCCGCCGCGAGGCCGGTGCTGACCACGGCGGGCAGCAGCTGCGGGGTGATGCCGACGGCGATCGCCAGGGAGAACAGCAGCGACTCGATCGGCGGCCGGCGCAGCAGAAGGTTGGTCACCAGGATCAGGGAGGTCAGTGCGGCGGCCACCTGGAGCAGCAGCACCGAGAACCGGCGCAGCCCCGCCTGGAAGTCGGTCTCCGGCTGCCGCCGCCCCAGCCCCAGAGCGATGCGGCCGAACTCCGCCCGCCCGCCGGTGGCGACCACCACACCGGTCCCGGCGCCGGCCCGCACGACCGTGCCCATCAGCGCGCAGCAGCTCAGTTCGGCCGGGGCGGTCCCCGGCGGGACGGGGGCGACGGACTTCCCCACGGGCAGCGACTCGCCGGTCAGCACACTCTCGTCGCACTCCATGCCGGTCACGGCCAGCAGCCGCAGGTCCGCCGGGACGATCGTGCCCAGGGCCAGCCGTACCACGTCGCCGGGGACCAGCGCGGTGACGTCGACCTCCACGGGACGGCCGTCGCGCAGCGCGACGGCGGTGTGCCTGACCCGGGAGTGCAGCGCCTGGGCGGCGCGTTCGGCCCGGTACTCGTTGGCGAAGCCCAGCCCCACCCCGGCCACCAGGATCACCCCGATGACGACGGCGTCGGTGCGCTCGCCCAGGAAGAACGAGACGGCCGCGGTCGCCGCCAGCAGGATCAGCACCGCGTTGCGCAGCTGCCTGCCCAGGACCCGCAGCGCCTGGGCGTGGTGGGCGCGGACCGCGTTCGGGCCGACGACGGCCCGGCGCCGCGCGGCCTCCGTGCCGGACAGCCCCGTCGCGGCGGCCCCCAGCCGGTCGAGCACCTGTACGGCCGGCAGCGAGGCCGCCTCGGCGGCGGTCATCGCCTCCATCACCGCCCCCGCCTCAGCCGCCGTCACCGCCCCTTCCACCGTCCCCTTCGCCATTCCCGCCGCCGTCCCCGTCGTCGCCGTCGCCTTCCCCGTCACGGCCGGGCGTCACGTCGCCGGGCCCGGCCCCGGGATCAGCCGCACCGCGGTGACCTTGTACTCGGGGCACGACGTCACGGTGTCGGCGTGGCCGGAGGTGAGGGCGTTCACCCCGCCTGCGGGAAAGTGGAACGCGCAGAAGACCTGCCCGGGCGGCATGTCCTCGCTGAGCCGGGTGATCAGCGTGGCCCGGCCGTGCCGGCTCTCCACCGTGACCGGACGGCCGTCGCCCAGGCCGTACCGGGCGGCGTCGGCGGGGTGGAGATCGAGCCGTTCGGCGTCCTCAAGCAGGAGGTTGGCCGTGCGCCGGGTCATGCCGCCGGAGTTGTAGTGCGCCCAGCGCCGTCCGGTGACCAGCACCAGGGGGTAGCGGTCGTCCGGTGCCTCACCGGGCGGGAGGTAGGGGCGGGCGGACAGGTGGGCCAGGCCGTCGGGCGTGGCGAACCGCTCCCGGTAGAGACTCGTCTCCGGCGGCCGGCCGGCGTCCGGGCAGGGCCAGGGGACGGCGCCCTCGCGGTCGAGACGTTCGTGGGATATCCCGGCGAACAGCGGTGCCAGACGGCCGCACTCGGCCAGTGCCCCGGCCGGCGTCCGGCAGCCGAGGTCCGCACCGAGGGCGCGGGCCAGGGCGTGGACGATCGCGAAGTCGGTCCTGGCCTCCCCGGGCGGATCCAGGGCGGGGCGGACCCGCTGGAACCGGCGGTCGAAGTTGACGAACGTGCCGTCCTTCTCCGGCCAGGCCGCGGCCGGCAGCACGACGTCGGCCCGGCGGGCCGTCTCGGACAGGAAGAGCTCCTGGCAGACGACGAGCGGGCAGGCGTCCAGGGCCTCGGCGACGCGGGTGGTGCCGGGATCGGTGGCGCACACGTCCTCCCCGACGACCCACAGGGCCCGCAGCGTCCCGGCGCGGGCGGCGGCGAACATCTCCGGGATGCGCATCCCGGGCCCGGGGGGAACCGGCGCCCCCCAGACGCGGGCGGCCCGGGCGCGGGCGGCCGGATCGGTCACCCTGCCGTACCCGGGCAGGGAGTCGGGCAGCGCGCCCATGTCGGAGGCCCCCTGGACGTTGTTCTGGCCGCGGAGCGGGTTCACGCCGAAACCCCGGTCCGTGCCGACCGCGCCGCGCAGGATCGCCAGGTTGGCCAGCGCGCGGACCCCGTCGGTGCCGTGGAGGTGCTCGGTCACGCCGAGGCCGTAGACGATCGCCGGCCTCCCGGCCCTGCCGTAGAGCCGGGCGGCGGCCACCAGTTCCCCGGCCGGGACGCCGGTGAGGGAGGCCACCCGCTCCGGCGGGTAGTCCGCGAGCAACGCCGTGAGCTCCGGCAGGCCACGGGCGCGGCGGCGCAGGAACCCCTCGTCGATCAGGCCCTCGGCCAGCAGCACGTGCGCCAGCCCGTGGAACAGGGCGACGTTGGAGCCCGGCCGGGGCCGCAGGTGCACGTCGGCGTGGCGGGCGAGACCCACCGCCCGGGGGTCGGCGACGACCAGGCGCGTCCCTCGCAGGACGCGCTGGAGCAGCCGCGCGCCGACCACGGGATGGGCCTCGACGGGGTTGGCGCCCACCAGCAGCAGGCAGTCGGCCCTCTCGATGTCCTCGAAGGCGTCGGTGCCTCCGGGAAGGCCGAAGGCGGCGGTCAGCCCCGCCGCCGAGGGCGCGTGGCAGAGCCGGGAGCAGTTGTCGACGTTGTTGGTGCCGACGACCGTCCGCATGAACTTCTGGATCAGGTAGTTCTCCTCGTTGGTGGCCCTGGCCGAGGAGATCGCCGCCACCGCGTCTGGTCCCCCCTCGGCGACGGCCGCCCGCAGGCCGCGGGCGACGTGGTCGAGCGCCTCGTCCCATCCCACCGGCTCCAGGCGGTCGCCGCGGCGCAGCAGCGGCCGGGTGAGCCGCTCGGGGGAGTGGAGGAAGCCGTGGGCGAAACGCCCCTTGACGCAGGCGTGCCCGCGGTTGACCGGCCCGTCGCGGTCCGGCAGGATCGCCGCCACCTCACCGTCTCGGGTGAGCACCTCCAGGGAGCAGCCGACGCCGCAGTAGCCGCACGTGGTGCGGGTCCGCCCCGTCACCGGCGCCCGGCCGCCGACCGGCAGGCCGGGCTCGGTGAGCGCCCCGGTGGGGCAGGTGTCGACGCAGCCGCCGCAGGCCACGCAGTCGGAGTCGGCCCACGCCCCGCCCGTGCCGGGCGCGACCACCGTGTCGGCGCCCCTGCCGGTCAGGGTGAGGGCGAAGGTGCCCTGCACCTCGGCGCACACGCGCACACACCTGCCGCAGGCGATGCACAGGTCCCGGTCGAGACGGACGTAGGGGTGGGTGTCGTCGCGGCCCCGGCCTCCGCGCCCCCTCGCCGCCTCCGGCGCGATCCCCAGGGTGTGGCAGAGGCGGGCGAGCTCGGTGCCGTCCGCGCCGCCGTCCAGGGCGTAGGAGGGCAGGACCGAGACGATCACCTCCACGGCGTCGCGGCGCAGGGCCCGCACCTCCTCGTCGGCGGCCTCGACCACCGCGCCGTCCACCGCGGGCGTCACGCACGCGGCCACCACGCTCCCGCCGGCCCTCACCAGGCAGGTACGGCAGGAGCCCGCCGGGGTGAGGCGCTCGTCGTGGCAGAGTGTGGGCAGTTCCACGCCGGCCAGGCGCACCGCGTCGAGCAGGGAGGAGCCCTCGGGGGGACGGACGACCACTCCGTCGATCTCGACCCTCACCGGTCCCACTCCCCCAGCCGGTCCCCGTAGGCGCGGGCGAGGCTGCGCACCGCCTCGGGGATCCGGCGGCCGAAGGCGCACAGGCCGGCCTGTCCCATCACCCGCAGCAGCCGGGCGTACTCCTCGCCGGACGAGGCTCCGGCCGTGACGATCTCCAGTCCGCGGCGGGAGCCGACCCGGCAGGGGGAGCAGGCGCCGCAGCTCTCGGCGGCGGCGAACTCCCACGCGTGCCGCAGCACCTCCTCGGGGGTCACCCGCAGGTCGAAGGCGACGAGGCCGGCGTGGCCGAGCGCGGCGCCGTGGCGGGCCAGGCCGGCCTCGGTGAGCGGCACATCCAGCCCGTCCGGGGGCAGGAAGCCCCCCAGCGGCCCGCCCACCTGCAGCACCCCCAGCTCCGCCCCGTCGCGCAGGCCACCGCCCAGCTCGGTGACGATCTTGATCACCGGGGTGCCCAGCTCGACCTCGTAGCAGCCGGGCCGGGCGAAGCGCTCGGACAGGCAGACCAGCTTCGTCCCGGTCTCGGCCCGCGTACCCCGGCGGGCGTACGCCCCGCCGCCCCGCCGTACGATCCACGGGACGGCCGCGAGCGTCTCGACGTTGTTGACCACGGTCGGAAGGTCCCAGAGCCCCTGCCGTACGGGGTACGGCGGGCGGGGGCGCGCGCAGCCGCGGCCCCCCTCCAGACCGGCGATCAGGGCCGTCTCCTCACCGGCCACGTACGAGCCGGCGCCCTTGAGCACCTCGACGTCGAGGTCGACGTCACCGCCGTGGATCCCCCGGCCCAGGTGACCGCCGGCGTAGGCCTCCTCCAGCGCCTCCCGCATCCGGGCCAGGGCCCGCGGATACTCCGAGCGCACCAGCACCACGCCTCTTCGGGCGCCGCAGGCGAAACAGGCCAGTGCCAGCCCCTCCAGCACCCGCGCCGGATCGGCCTCCATCAGCAGCCGATCGGCGTAGGAGCCCGGGTCGCCCTCGTCGCCGTTGGCGACGACCACCGTGCCGGGCGAGCGCCCCGCGGCGGCCCATTTCGCGGCCACCGGGAAACCCGCCCCGCCCCGCCCCCGCAGGCCCGAGGCCGCCACCTCGGCGTGGACCCGCTCCGGGGCGCCCGTGGCCGCGATCCGCGGCCACACCCGCCAGGGCTCCTGACCGGCGACGATCCCGGCGAGCACCACCGGATCACCGGTGGCGTCCCCGGCCGGGATCTCGGGAGCCGCCGGCGGCAGCCTCCCGGTCAGCTGGTCGGTGAGGGTGGGGCCGGCGCACGGCGTGTCGCCGTCGAGACAGCCGGGGCTCGCGTAGCAGAGACCGAGGCAGCGGACCGTCTGCAGGGTGACCTCCGCGCCCGGGCCGGCGTCGTCGGCGACCACGCCCAGCGCGGCCTCCACCTCCGCGACCTGCCGGCCCGCGCGTGCGGCGAAACAGGCGGCGGCCTCGCAGACCCGCACGTGGCGGCGGCCGTGCCGCGCGGCGAGATCGGCGTAGAAGGTGGCCGGGCCCAGCCCCGCGGCCGCGGGCAGGCCCAGCCGCTCCGCCACACCGGGCGCCCACGTCCGCGGGCCGTCCGGCGCGTCGGCGGCGGCCTCCGCCAGGGCGTCCGTCAACCGGGTACCCGGGCGTCCGCGCCGTTCCGCCAGCGCACGAAAGGCATCAAAACGCTTAAACGACCCCATAGACCTACGATGAGGCTCCGCCGTCCCCCCGCTCAGGGTCCATGGCCCTCCGGGAAGGGGCCGTTGGTCCCGGTCTGACGGAGCCGCCCGGGGTGTCACGGCGACCCCGGGCGGAGCGCGGTCGCCCAAGGCCCCCAAGGCTCCCGGAGGCCCCGGGAGCGGTCACGACGCGCGGCTCCGGACCGCCCGTCCGGAAAGCGCCGTCGTCCGGCACGGAAGGGGGCGAAAGGACGGGAACGGGAAAGGCGGCCGCTCGCCACGGGCCGGGGAGCGGCAGGGAAGGCCCGCACGACCGGACACGCGGAGAACGGGCGCGAACCCCCGCCCCAGACCGCTGATCTCCAGAAGCCACAGCATCCGCTCGGACAGGCCGATCAGCACCAGCCTGCCGCCCAGCGCCCGCGCGTCCTGACCGCAGAGGTGCAGGACCCGCATGCCCGAGGTGTCGCAGAAGGTGACACCCGACAGGTCGAACAGCGCCTCCGGCACGCCTCCGGCGACGGCCGTGCCCACGACCTCGCGAAGCGGCGCCTCCGCGGCGATGTCCAGCTCACCCCGGACCGACAGCACGGCCACCCCACCGGCCTCCACCCGCGCGGTCACGTGCAGCGGCTCCCCGGGATGGAACGGCGCCCGCGCCCCGCCCGTGGAACGGCCGTTCCGCCCGGGGGCTCCTTCGTCCGTCTCCATGAGGGCCTCCGGGTGAGAAGACATCGCCTACCCGCAGCATCCTCACGAGCGTGCCCTTGTCTCCCATAGGGCCGAAAGTCCCGAAGACGAGCGCCGAGCGGCCCGGCACGGACACGCCCGGCGGGGCGCTCGGCCCCCTCGCGTGATCCCTCCGCGGCGAAAAGGCGGGCCGTCCGAGGCCGTCCAAGGCTCTCCGAGATCGTTCAAGGCCCTCCGAGGGCCGCCCAGGGCCGTCTCGGACCCGCACCGGCCGGGGACCGCCAGGTCAAGGGCTTAGGTCCCTGGCACATCCACGAAGTGGGTAGAAGGGTTGAAGAGAGGGGAAGGACCGGAAAAGGGGGATTGGGCCGGATCCCGGCACGACGGCCGCGCGACGGCGGCGGCATCCGCGGGCCGCCTCGCGTCCAGGGATCCGTGATCCGGAGAGGAAGCCGGGGGCCACCGATGGAGCAGAACGAGAACGGCACCGTGACGATCGTCTGGCGGGGCGGCGACCGCTTCGACATCCACGCGCGCCGCCACATCGTCCGCGTCGACCAGCTTCGTGACTTCGGCGGGGGCGACAGCGGCCCCGACCCGGTGGAGTTGTTCGTCGGGAGCCTCGCCGCGTGCGCCGCCCACCGTGCCGAACGCTACCTTCACCGCTGCGAACTGCCCGCCGGCATCACGATCACCGCCCACTACGACCTGGACCTGCGCCCGGCGCGCGTCAGCAGGGTCGAGCTGGTGGTGGAGGCCCCCGGCGTCCCCGCCGGACTGCGCGACTCCCTCAGCGCGGCCATCGAGCACAGCGCCGTGTGCAACTCCCTGCGGCAGCCACCGGAGATCACCTTCCGGCTCCGCGGCGCGGAGGACCCGTCCCCGACGAGAGAGGCGTAGCCGGCCCGCCCCCCACGACTTCCATACTCCACTTCACTTCCGTACTCCACCGGAAAGTCCGCCTCCGGCGGAACCGGGAGGAGCCGAGCAGGAAAGGCAGGGGCCATGAAGGCACAGATAGGCGACCGGCTGATCATCGAAAGCTCTCACGTGGGCACGCCTCGGCGTGTCGGCGTCATCACCGCGCTGCACCACGACGACGGTTCACCCCCGTACGACGTCCGCTGGACCGATCAGGAACACGAGGTCATGGTCTTTCCCGGGCCGGACGCCCACATCGAGCACGCCCAGGCGAGGACCGGACCGCCCCCGGACTGAAGCCGGACGGCCGAGACCGCGCGGTTGAGACCGGTTCGCCGCCGTGCCACGCGCGGCGGCGGACCGGCTCCCACCCCCTTGGCGGGGCGGAAGCCGGTCCGCGTGCCGGGCGACGTCCACCGGCGGCGTCTACTTCAGCACCGGGAAGCGCCGGACCGCCGCGGTCCGCCCCCACCAGGCGCCGATCCCCAGGACGTCACCGGCGTCGGCCAGCGCCAGACCGGCCAGCACCACGGTGTAGACGAGGTGGTCGTCCATGAACGGGTTGTTCGCCAGCGGCAGCTCCGCGGCCCACATCAGCACCAGCAGCAGCCCCCCGGCCGCGGCCGCGATCCGCATCCCCGCCCCGGCCGTCAGCGCCACCCCGACGCCCAGCAGACCGGCCATGAACAGCCAGTCCACCCACGCCTGCCCGGCCAGGGCGCCGAACAGGCCTCCCAGGGCGTTGTCCCCGGTCCCCTTGAGGAAGCCGGTCGTCGGGCTGCCGCCGGCGATCCACGCCCGGCCGGCGGGGGTGGCGAAGCCCCAGCCGAAGGTCTTGTCCAGGAAGGCCCACAGGAAGATCCAGCCGAGGCTGATCCGGGCGATCGCCCACACGTAGCCGGCGGGCCGGGACGCGGCCCCGGTCAGAGTGGCGCGCGTGCTGGGGGCGGCGGGGTGCGCGTGGGCCTTCCGGCTACGGTCTTCGATGATCGCCATGACTGGTCTCCTTCGCCTCGATCGGCGTCGATCGCCGTGGTCCAAGCACACCGCCTCGCGCGGCTCGCCGGCAGTGCTGTACGGCTCGCCCGTCCGGTCCCGAAGTCCCCGGTCCCACGGGACTTTCGGCCCTGCGAAAACCTCCGGCCGCACCGAGAACCCCACCGAGGACCCCACCGAGGACCCCGTGAAAGGCCTCGCCGAAGACCTCGCGAAAGACCCGCGGGAGAAGGACTCCCGCGCCGCCCCGTCCGTCATCGGCCGGCCTTCAGCTCGTAGGCGATGTCCCGGGCCCAGGCGCGCACCCGTTCGCGGTCGCGGAAGTCGCCCGCCGCGGTCCTGGCCATGGTCGCGGCGGGAAACCCCTTGGCGTCGGGCCGCAGGCAGCCGCCGAACACGACGTTCTCCCGGGCGCCGATCCGGCGCCTGGCCCGCTCCGCGGCCCGGGGCACGGCCGCCTCCCTGTCGCCGATCGCCTGCAGCGGCCCGCTGCTGAACAGCCAGACGGGCCGCTCGGCCAGACGCTGGGCGCAGCGCCGGACCAGGGTGCGGGCCTGGTGGTGCCAGCGACCGAAGTAGATCGCGCCCCCCAGGACGACCGCGTCGTACCCGCCGACGTCCCCGACCTCGGCCGCGGCCCGGACGTCGGCCTCCAGCCCCTCCTCGCCGAGGACCTCGCCGATCCACTCGGCGATCTCCCAGGTGGAGCCGCGCCTGCTGCCGTACGCCACCAGTACCTTCGTCAACGTGGGGCCTCCTCGTTCCCGCCCGGCTCGCCGCCGTCCCCTTCCAGCCCACCAGCGGTGCCCCCTTCCGCACGAGATGTCCTTCGGCCCGGATGCTCCCGACCTTGGTCCCGCGTGGGACCTTCGTCCCGTCCCGCGTGGCCGTTGGCCACTCACCGGCCGCTGGTTTCTCCCGCAGGCTTGAAGGGAGCGAACGGCCCGCGCGGGACCTCGCGATGGACCCCGAACGCTCCGCGGTCCCGGAACAGGGCCCCGGAAGGCGCCGGGGTTTCCGAAGGCCCCGCGGAAGGGGCCGCGACGGCACGGCATGGGAGGCGGACTTGAAGGCTCTGGTATATGAGGGCCCCGGCCGGAAAACCTGGACCGAGGTGCCCGATCCGACGATCCGCGATCCGCAGGACGCGATCATCCAGATCGACACCGTGACGATATGCGGGACGGACCTGCACATCCTCGGCGGAGACGTCCCGGAGGTGGAGCCGGGCCGGATCCTCGGGCACGAGGCGGTGGGCACCGTGGTCGACGTGGGCGGCGCGGTCACCGAACTCCGCCCGGGTGACCGCGTGCTGGCCTCGTGCGTCTCGGCCTGCGGCAGGTGCCACTACTGCCGGCGGGCACGCTACGGCCAGTGCCTGGGCGGAGGCGGCTGGATCCTCGGGCACCGCGTCGACGGGGTGCAGGCGCAGTACGCCCGGCTGCCGTTCGCCGACCTGTCCACCCACCGGCTCAGCCCGCGGGTCGGCGACGAGGCGGCCGTCATGCTCGCCGACATCCTGCCGACCTCCTACGAGGTGGGGGTGCTCAACGGCCGGGTCCGGCCGGGGGACACGGTGGTCATCGTCGGGATGGGCCCGATCGGGCTGGCCGCCGTCCTCACCGCCCGGCTGTACTCCCCCGCGCACGTCATCGCGGTCGACAAGGCGGAGTCGCGGCTGCGGGCCGCCAAGCGCTTCGGCGCCGACATCGCCGTCAGGCCCGAGGACGACCCGCTGGAGGTGGTGCGCTCGGTGACCGGCGGGCTGGGCGCGGACGTGGCGATCGAGGCCGTCGGCGTTCCGGAGACCTTCGAGCTGTGCGCCACGCTGATCAGGCCCTGCGGCCGGGTGGCCAACATCGGGGTTCACGGGCGGCCCGCCACGCTCCACCTGGAGGAGCTGTGGATCCGCGACGTCACCATCACCACCGGGCTGGTCGACACCTTCTCCACCCCGACCCTGCTCACCATGCTGGCCGGCGGGCGGCTCGACACCGGCCCCATGATCACCCACCGCTTCGCGCTCGACGACATCATGCGGGCCTACGAGCTGTTCGCCGACCCCGTCCACAGCGGGGCCGTCAAGGTCGTGCTGACCCGCGCCTGAGCGCGCCCCCGGGATCGCCGCCCGCCGGGATCTCCGGGGGATCTCGCGCCCGGACGCCCGGCCGGGGACGGTCCACCCGGGCCGGGCGTCCGGGTCGTCCGTGGCGCGGCCTCAGGTGATCAGGCGCAGATCCGTGAGGCGATACCGGAAGAACTCGCCCTCGGCCCATCGGCCGGTGCCGAAGAACCAGCCCACCCTCCCCGCGCTCGGGACGGTGACGCCGCCGAAGGTGGCGTAACCGGTGATCTCACCGCCGAAGGGGTGGCGTCCCCAGGAACCGGTGCCGCCGGGGTCGCCCCACCGGTCGAACACGAACGACCGGACGCGGCCGTCGGGGGCGAGTTCGTAGCGGACCCGTACGGCCCGGCCGTCGACGGTGTGACCGACGCTGACGTGCGTGTCGTCGTCGGCCGACCAGACCGCGCCGAAACGTGGCAGCAGCGAGGTCGGGACCCAGCACGCCTCCGCGCCCGCCCGCTCGGCCGCCGAGCGGGAGACGTCGTCCCCCTCGGCGTGGACCAGCCGGAGCAGACCGGCCATCCTCCAGTCCATGCCTCCGCGCCCCTCGGCGTAACGGTCCGACCCGGTGATGAGGGCGGCGACACGCGCGGTCCACACGAACCCGCTGTGGGGGGCCAGCAGCTGGCGCGCGCTGAACGGAAGCCATCGGCCGATCTTGATGCTCCCCCGCATCCGCAGGCGGGCGGCGATCGCCGGCGGGGTGCCCGGGGCGATGGAGGCGGCCAGATGCCGGCGCACCGGTGCCGGCAGCCCCTTGAGCTCGTCCGGCGTGAAGGGCGCCGAATCGGGGGGCCGTGCCGTCAGGACTCTCTCGATTCTCCGGAGCTCCGTCCTGTTCACGCGGTCTTCCCTTCCCGTCTTCCCCGGGGGTGAAGCACACCGCCTCCCGGAATGTTCCCGTAGTGCCATACGGCCTGCCCGCCCGGCCCCAGGTCCCCGGCCTCCCGGAGCCTCCGGCCGGGCGGGGCGCCGCGTCCCTCTCGCTCCCCGCCGGCGGTCTCGGCGGGGAAATCACGGGCTTCGCGGCTTTCGACGGGACTCACAGTAGGCTAACCTTTTAGGTTAGGCTTACCTTATTTTCACCTGGTTTGGAGAGTGCGTGCCCGTGACCCGACCCGCGATGATCACCGGCAGGCGCGCCACGACGGTTCCGGAGCCCCCCGCCGGATGGCTGCGCGCCGCCGCCGAGACCGGGTGGCCCGCCGGGCTGGCGCCCGGGCTGCGGGCCGAGGGAGAGGGCTGGCACCCGGCGGCCGAGCTCGCGGCCCCGCCGTACGGACGGCTCGGCCGGATGGTCGAGGAGACCGGCCGCCGCTGGGACGCGCCCCCCCACGTGGCCGCCGCCCTGTGGTGGAAGGGCTTCTCCTACTGGACCACGCTGCCGGTCGCCATGAGCTGGGCGACGGAACGGCGCGTCCCGCTGATGACCGCGCGGAACACGATGCTGCGGCCGCTGCCCGACGAGCCCCGCCTGCAGGTCGCGCTGAACGCGCCGGCCGCCGGCGGCGGGGACGCCGGCGACGGCGAACTGGGCGCGCTCATCCGCGAGACGCTGCTGGAGGACCTGCACGCGCCGCTGATCGAGGCGCTGCACGCGCTCACCCGGGCCGGGCGCCGCGGACTGTGGGGGTCGGTGGCCGAGGCGCTCGTCCACCCGCTGATCTCGTACGCGGGAGACCTCCTCGACGACCCGGCGGGCCAGGCGCTGACCCTGCTGCGATCGGTCGGCGGGCCGGTCGCCGGCCTGATGGAGCTGCCCGCGCTACGGCGGCGCACCTGCTGCCTGTGGGTGACGCTACCGGGGCGGGAGGCCTGCTCCACCTGCTGCGTGACCGCGTGCGACCGGCCGGGAACGTGAGGGTGCCCGCCGGAGGCCGCGACGTCCTGAGGCGCGCGATCACCGGGCAGTGGCGGCACACCGCCGGGGGCGCCGCGCTCGCCGCCGGGCACCAGGCCGGCGAGGCCCTGGTTCCCGTGGTGATCGGCCTGGTGATCGACGAGGCGATCGCGCCCGGGGACGGCGGCGCGCTCGCCCGGTGGATCGCCGTGCTGGCCCTGGTCTTCGCCACGCTGTCCCTCAGCTACCGCTTCAGCTACCGCGCCGCCGAACGGGCGGCCGAGCGCGCCGCGCACGACCTGCGGCTCGACCTGACCGCGCGGATCCTTCAGCCCAGGGGCGGCGCGGAGACCGGGCGGCTGCCGGGCGAGCTGGTCGCCATCGCCACCCAGGACGCCAAACGGGTCGGCGCCGTGCACATCGCCCTGACCGCCGCCATCGCGGCGCTGGCCGGGCTGCTGGCCGGGGGCGTGGCGCTGCTGCGGGTCTCGGTGCCGCTGGGCCTGCTCGTCCTGCTGGGAGTCCCCCCGCTCCTGCTGCTGGCGCACCTGCTCGGCAGGCCGCTGGAACGGCGCAGCGGCGCCGAGCAGGAGCGCGCCGCGCACGCCTCGGGGGTGGCGGCCGACCTGATCGCCGGGCTGCGGGTGCTCAAGGGGATCGGGGCCGAGGCCACGGCGGTCGACCGCTACCGGCGCACCAGCCGTGACTCGCTGGCCGCCACGCTGCGGGCGGCACGCGCCCAGGCATGGCACGACGGCGGCATGCTCATGCTGACCGGCGTCTTCATCGCCGTGGTGGCGCTGGTCGGCGGCCGGCTCGCGGCGCAGGGTGACATCAGCGTCGGACAGCTGGTGGCGGCGGTCGGCCTCGCCCAGTTCCTCCTGACGCCGCTGTCCATCCTCTCCTGGGCCAACGGCGAGTTCGCCCAGGGCCGGGCGTCGGCCACCCGGATCGCCTCCGTGCTGGCGGCGCCGTACGCGGTGACCGGGGGCGGCGACGGCCTGCCCCTGCCGGTCCGGGGGCGGGTCCGGCTGCGGGAGGTCTTCTGCGGCGCTCTGCGCGGGCTGAGCCTGGAGGTGGCGCCGGGCGAGCTGCTGGGCGTCGTGACGGGGGACCCCGAGGTCGCCACCTCGCTGCTACGGGTGCTCGGCCGGAGCGCCGACCCCTCGCCGGGCGCGGTGGAGCTGGACGGCGTGCCGCTGTCCGGCGTCGATCCCGCCGAGGTGCGCCGCGCCGTCGTGGTGGCCGAGCACGACGCCGACCTGTTCGAGGGCACCCTGCTCGACAACGTCGCCGCCGCGGCGGCGACCCCGGAGGCGGTCCCGGCCGCGATGGCCGCCTCCGCGGCCGACGAGGTCGCCGGCGCCCTGCCGTACGGCGCCGCCACCCCGCTCACCGAGCGGGGGCGCTCCCTGTCGGGAGGGCAGCGCCAGCGGGTGGCCCTCGCCCGCGCCCTCGCCGCCGACCCCGCCGTCCTGGTCCTGCACGACCCGACCACCGCGGTCGACGCGGCCACCGAGGCCCGGATCGCGGCCGGCGTCCGCGAGGCCCGCGCGGGCCGTACCACGATCATGGTGGTCACCAGCCCGGCACTGCTGGCGGTGGCCGACCGGGTGGTGTTCACCGACGGCGGCCCCTCGGCGGCCGTCGGAACCCACGCCGAGCTCGTCCACGACAACGAGACCTACCGGGCGACGGTCCTGGCATGACCGCTTTCCGGGCCGACCCGGCGGAGGAGAACACCATGACGGCGACGGACGGATCGCGGGCCGGGGAGCGGGAGCTGCTGCCCGTCGCGTCCGCCGCGCGGGTCCGCGCGGCACTGCGCGAGCTGGCGCGCCCCCACCGGACGGCCGCCCTCTGCGGCCTCGCGGTCCTGGTGGCCGCGACCGGGACCGGGCTGCTCACCGCGCCGGTGCTCGGCCACGTCATCGACCTGGTCGCCCAGGGGCGGCCGGCCTCGGCGGTCACCGCGCCGGTCGTCTGGCTGGCGGTCATCGCGGTCGCGCAGGGGACGATGACCGCGCTCGGGGTCTCCCTCGTGGCCCGGCTCGGGGAGGGCATGCTGGCCACCCTGCGGGAGCGTTTCGTGGACAGGGCCCTGCGGCTGCCCCTCGAACGGGTCGAGCGGGCCGGGTCGGGCGACCTGACCTCCCGCGTCACCAACGACGTCTCGGTCATCACGACCGCGGTCCGCGAGGGGATGCCGTCGCTGGCCCGCTCAGTGCTGACGATCGGGCTCACCCTGGTGGGGCTGGCGATCCTGGACGCGCGCTTCGCGCTCGTGGCGCTCGTCGCCATCCCCTTCCAGGTCCACACGGTGCGCTGGTACGTCCGCCACGCGGTCCCCCTGTACGCCGCGCAGCGCGTCGCCGTCGGGGCCCAGCAGCAGCGGTTGCTGGGCACGATCGGCGGGGCGTCCACCGTCCGGGCGCTGCGGCTCACCGGTGAGCACGTCGGCCTCGTCGGCAGGGCGTCACAGGCCGCGGTGGATCTGGCGCTGCGCGGCACCGGCCTGGTGACACGGTTCTACTCCCGCCTCAACCTCGCCGAGTTCGCGGGGCTGTCGGCGGTCCTGGCGACGGGCTTCCAGCTGGTGCGGGACGGGCAGGTCAGCATCGGCACGGCCGGGGCCGCCGCCCTCTACTTCCACAGCCTGTTCACCCCGATCAACATCGCGCTCAGCCTCGTCGACGACGCCCAGGCCGCCTCCGCGGGCCTCGCCCGGCTGGTCGGCGTGGCGGGCGTGGCGGGCGAGACGGACGAGGACCCGCGGGAGGCGCCGTCGCGGGCCCGCGGCCCCGTCCCCCACGGGCCGCCGATCCGTGTCCGCGGCATCGGCTACGCCTACCGGGCCGGTCACCCGGTGCTGCGCGACGTGAGCCTCGACATCGCCGCCCGGGAGCGGGTCGCCCTGGTCGGGGCCAGCGGCGCGGGCAAGACCACGCTGGCCAGGCTCATCGCGGGCGTCCACCGGCCCGACAGCGGCTCGATCACCGTCGGCGACGCGGCGCCCGGACCGGACGGGGTCCCGGCGGGACGGCACGTCGCCCTGGTCACCCAGGAGGTGCACGTCTTCGCGGGCACGCTCGCCGACGACCTCCGGCTCGCCCGGCCGGGGGCGGACGACGACGAGCTCCACGCGGCACTGGAACGGGTCGGAGCGCTGGCCTGGGCGCGGGCGCTGCCCGAGGGGCTGGAGACGACGGTCGGCGAGAACGGCCACCGGCTCACCCCCGCGCAGGCCCAGCAGCTGGCCCTCGCCCGGCTCGTCCTGGCCGACCCTCCCGCGGTCGTGCTCGACGAGGCGACGGCGGAGGCCGGCAGCGCGGGGGCGCGGGTGCTGGAGACGGCCGCCGCCGCCGCGATCGAGGGCCGGACCGTGCTCGTCGTCGCCCACCGGCTCACCCAGGCCGCGTCGGCCGACCGCGTCGTGGTGCTCAGCGACGGGGAGGTCGCCGAGGTCGGCACCCACCGGGAGCTGGTCCGCGCCAAGGACCGCTACGCGGCGCTGTGGGAGGCGTGGTCGGACGGCCGCCGGCCGTAGGGGGCTTCGGCCGCCCGCCGCGACGGGCTTTCGCGAGGGCCGGCCCGGCGGGCGGGGACCGGCCGTCCGGCCCGGCGCCGCGTGCCGCCCGGCCCCCGCCCCGCGTCTCATCCCGGCGTGCCCGCCGTCCCCTCCATGGCCTCGACGAGGCTGCGGGGGCGCAGGTCGGTCCAGTGCGTCTCGACGTACTCCAGGCAGGCGCTCCGGGACTCCTCGCCGAAGACGGTCTCCCAGCCGGCCGGGACCCCGGCGAAGGAGGGCCACAGCGAGTGCTGGCCCTCACCGTTGACCAGCACCAGGTAGCGGCCCTCGGGGTCGTCGAACGGGTTGGTGCTCATGCGTCGTTCCTCCTTGGATCGTCGTGGGCGAGTGGCCTGTCGGGGTCGGCCACCGCCGCCTTCAGAACGCCGGTCAGATCGTCGGCGATCCTGTGGATCGTGCTCCGGTCGAACAGGCCGGTGTCGTACTCCAGCAGGCACTCCACCGGCCCGTCCCCGCGCGGCTCGAAGAAGCTGAGCGTCAGGTCGGCGTTGAGCGCCCCGGTCGGGACCGGCTCGAACGCGCCGCCCGCCTCCTCGGGTTCCGGCAGGCGCGCCTGCTCGTGATGGACCAGCATCACCCGGGGGGCCGGCAGGCCGAGCTCCCGCGCCACCCGGTCGAACGGGACGTCCTGCCGGTCGAACGCGGCGAGGTCGGTCTCCCGCACGCGCGCGAGCAGCTCGCGAAAGCCCGGGTCGCCCGAGGTGTCCGTGCGCAGGACGACGGTGTTGAACAGGCAGCCGACCAGGCCGGTGAGCTCCTCCTCGTCACGGCCGGCGACCAGCGAGGCGATCGGCAGGTCCGTGCCGGCGCCGTACCGGGTGAGCAGAACGGCCAGCGCCGCCTGCATCACCATGAACATGCTGGTGCCCGTCCGGGCCGCCAGGCCGTCGATGTCGCGGTGTAGCCGCGGGCCGAGCGTCAGCGGCACGTGGTCGCCGCGCGCGCCGGGCTCCGCCGGGCGCGGCCGGTCGTACGGCAGCGCCGGGTCGGGCAGCCCGCGCAGCGCCTCCCGCCAGTAGGCGAGCCGGTGCTCGGCGACTTCGCCGAGCACCTCTCCGGCCCACACGGTGTAGTCGGCGTAGGTCACCGGCAGGGGCTCCCAGGCCGGGGCGAGCCCCCGCAGCCGCGCCGTGTAGGCGGTGACGAGGTCGCGGGTCAGCGGCACGACGGACCACTCGTCGACGCCGATGTAGTGCGCCGTCAGCAGCAGCGCCCGGGCTCCGGAGCCGTCGGTGAGCAGCCGGGCCCGCAGGGGCGGTTGCGCGGTGAGGTCCGGCCGTTCGGCCGCCAGGGCGCGCAGCCCCTCGTCGAGGGCCGCGACCGAGACGGACTCCAGCCTCGCCCGGCCGGGCTCCTGGAACAGCCGGCCGTCGCGCTCGGCGAAGACCGTGCGCAGCGGCTCGTGGCGGGTGGCGACGTCGGCGAGCGCCGCGCCGAGCGCGCCGGCGTCCAGCCCGCCGGGCGCGCGCAGCGCGAACGCCATGTCGTAGGCCCGTCCGTGCCCTGCCCGGTACCGCCGCCACTGCCACTCCTGCGGCGGCGCGGCCGGCAGCCGCGCGGGCCTGCCGGCCGGGCGCGGGCGGGGCCGCGCGCCGCCGCCCGCCCGGTCCACGCGGCCGGCCAGCGCCGCCACCGTGGGCGCGTCGAACACGTCGCGCAGGGTGAGGCCGGTGCCGAACAGCGCGCGGACGCGGCCCAGCAGCCGCATCGCGGACATCGAGTGACCGCCCAGCAGGAAGAAGTTGTCGTCGATTCCGACCTCGGGCAGGTCGAGGACCTCGGCGAAGAGCCCGGCCAGGGCCCGCTGCCTCCCGGTGAGGGGACGGCCCGCGCCGGTCTGTGCCGCCGGGGCGGGGGCCGGGAGCGCCCGCCGGTCCAGCTTGCCGTTGGGGGTGAGCGGCAGGGGCCCGTCGAGCACCGTGATCACGGCCGGGACCATGGGAGCCGGAAGCAGCGCCGCCAGGTGGGCGCGCAGCTCGGCCGGGCCGGGCACGGCGGCGGACCCGTCGCCGCCCGGGACCGCGTAGCCGACGAGCCGGGGCTCCCGTCCGCTCCGGTCGATCACGACGGCGGCCTGGGAGACCGCCGGGTGGCGGGTCATCGCTCCGGCGATCTCCCCCGGCTCGATCCGGAAGCCGCGGATCTTCACCTGGTCGTCGGCTCTGCCGAGGAAGTCGAGGTTCCCGTCGCGGCGCCACCGCGCGCGGTCGCCGGTCCGGTACATTCGCGCGCCCGGCGGGCCGAAGGGGCAGGCCACGAACCGCTCGGCGGTGAGGCCGGGCCGTCCCAGGTACCCGCGGGCGAGCCCGCGCCCGGCGACGTACAGCTCCCCGGGGACGCCGACCGGCACCGGGCGCAGCCGCGCGTCCAGCACGTACACGCGCGTGTTGGGGTCGGGGACGCCGATCGGCACCGCCGCGTCCCAGCCCGGCTCCGCCGGCCACAGCGTGGAGTTCACCGTCGCCTCGGTCAGCCCGTAGGCCGCCAGCAGCCGCAGCCGCCCGGCCCACCGGGCGATCACGTCCGGCGGCACCGTCTCGGTGCCGACCAGCACGGTGGCGCCCTCCGGGAGGTCGCAGTCCTCGGGCAGCGCCGCGACCAGCGAGGGCGGCAGGATCGCGTGGGTGACGCGCCGCTCGTTCATGAAGCCGGTCAGCTCGCGTCCGGGCACCCGGGCCTCGTCGGGGACGAGCACCAGGCATCCGCCGTGGCACAGCGCCATGCACACCTCGAAGACGACCACGTCGAAGCCGATCGAGGCGAACTGCAGCACCCGGCTGCCGGGGGTGAGGCCCATCCGGTCGACGGCCGTGGCCACCAGGCTGCCGATCCCCTCGTGCGAGACGACCACGCCCTTGGGCCGTCCGGTCGACCCGGAGGTGTAGATGACGTAGGCCGCCTGGTCCGGGGAGACCGGGGCGGACGGCCCGCCCGCCGCGGCCCCGATCCCGGGCCCGTCCTCAGGCCCGCTCTCGGGTCCGCTCTCAGCCTCCCTCTCGGGTCCGGTCTCCGCCGTCCACCGGGCGATCTCGGGGTCGTCGAGCAGCAGGACGCGCCGGCCCTCCGCCGCCGGGATCTTGCCCGCGACCTGCTCGACGGCCACCACGACCTCCACCCCCGCGTCGTCGAGCATGTACGCCAGGCGATCGGCGGGGTGGGCCAGGTCCATCGGCAGGAAGGCGGCGCCGAGCACACCGGCGGCGAGCATCACCGCGACCGTCTCCACCGAGCGCGGCACCGCCACCCCGACCACGCTCTCGGCGCGCACCCCGTGCCGGGCCAGCAGCCGCGCCATCCGGCCGGACAGGGCGTCCAGCTCCGCGTAGCGGACCGAGCGCGGCCCGTCCACCACCGCGACGGCGCCGGGGCGCTCGCGGGCGTGCCGCCGGAACATCCCGGCGAGGGTCTCCTCGGTCACGGGCCGGTCGGTGGCGTTGAAGCCGGTGAGGACCCGCGCGCGCTCACCCGGGGTGAGGACGTCGATCCGGCCGACCGGCAGGAGGGGGTCGGCGGCCACCGCGCCGACCAGCGCGGACAGCCGGTCACCGAGCCCGGCGACCGTGACCCGGTCGAACAGGTCGGAACGGTACTCGATCACGCAGGCGATCCGGCCGTCGCCCGGGTCCTCGACGAAGTCGAACACCAGGTCGAACTTGGCGGTGCGCGCCTCGACCGGCTGGGGCAGCACCTCCAGCCCGGCCAGTGCGAAACCGCCGTCGGCGCGGTTGCGGTAGCCGACCATCACCTGGAACAGCGGGTTGCGGTCGGGCGAACGTGTCGGGTTGAGCTCCTCCACGACGGCCTCGAACGGCACGTCCTGGTGGGAGAAGGCGGCAAGCGCCGTCTTCCGGACCCGCGCGAGGAGCTCGGCGAAGGTGGGGTCGCCCGACACGTCGGCGCGCAGCACCAGGGTGTTGACGAAGAAACCGACCAGTTCCTCCAGGGCGCCGTCGGTGCGGCCGGAGATCGGCGCGCCGAGCGGGAGGTCGTCACCGGCGCCGAGGCGGTGCAGCAGCGCGGCGACCACCGCGTGGCACGTCATGAACATGCTCGCCCCGGCCCGCTGGGCGAGCCGCCGCAGACGCCCGCAGTCGGCCGGGTCCAGCTCGACGACCAGTTCCCCGCCGGACGGGCTCGGCCGCGCGGGGTGGGGCCGGTCGGCCGGCAGGTCGATCCTCTCGGGCGCTCCGCGAAGGGCCTGAGACCAGTGGGCGAGCTGGCGGGCGGCCAGGCTCTCGGGGTCGGACCGGTCACCGAGCAGCCGCCGCTGCCAGAGCGTGTAGTCGACGTACTGGACGGGCAGCGGCTCCCACCGGGGGGCGTGCCCGGCACGGCGGGCGGCGTAGGCGGCCGACAGGTCCCGCAGGAAGGGGCCGTCGGACCACTCGTCGGTGGTGATGTGGTGGAGCAGCAGCGCCACCACGTGCTCCTCGGCGCCGAGCCGTACGACGGTGGCGCGCAGGGGCCGCTCGGCGGCCAGGTTGAACGGGCGGCCGACGGCCGCGGCCAGGACGGCCTCCAGTTCCGCCTCGCCGGCGTCGACCACCTCCACGACGGGGCGGGCCTCGCCGGCCGGCAGGACCTTCTGGAACGGGCGTCCCTCCCGCTCGGCGACGAGGGTGCGCAGGGCCTCGTGCCGCGCCGCCACGTCGGCCAGCGCGGCGCGCAGCGCCTCGACGTCGAGCCGTCCGCGCAGCCGGACCACGATCGGGAAGTTGTAGAGCGCCGAGGGCCCCTCCAGCTGTTCGATCACCCAGAGCCGCTGCTGGGCGAACGACAGCGGCGGCTCGGCGGGGCGGTCGGCGGCCACCGGGGCGGGGCGCCGGCCGGGACCGGAGGCGGCGGCCCGCGCCGCCAGCTCGGCGACGGTCGGCGCCTCGAACAGGTCGCGGATCGCCAGCTCGACGCCGAGCGCGGCGCGGGCCCTGCTGACCAGCCGGGTGGCCAGCAGGGAGTGCCCGCCCAGGTCGAAGAAGTCGTCGTCGACGCCGACGCGCTCGGCGCCGAGCAGCTCGGCGAACAGCCCGCACAGCACCCGCTCGCCCGGGGAGCGAGGCGGCCGTCCGCCGGCCGCGGGGGCGGGAGCGGGGACGGGCAGCGCCCGTACGTCCAGCTTGCCGTTCACGGTCAGCGGCAGCCGGTCCACCGTCACGAGCGCGGCCGGGACCATGTGGGCGGGCAGCCTCGCCTTCAGCGACCGCCGCAGCTCCGCGGTGAGCCCCCCGGTGTCCGCCGGCTCCCGCCTGGGCACGACGTACCCGACCAGGCGCCCCGTGCCGCCCGGCCCGGCGCCGTCGGCGACGACGGCGGCGTGGGAGACCAGGGGGTGCTCTTCGAGCACCGCGCCGACCTCGGCGGGCTCGACCCGGTAGCCGCGGATCTTCACCTGGTCGTCGGTACGGCCGAGGAAGTCCAGACCGCCGTCGGGGCGGCGGCGCACGAGGTCCCCGGTGCGGTACATGCGCGCGCCCGGCTCGGCGGCGAAGGGGTCGGCGACGAAGCGCGCGGCGGTCAGCCCCGGCCGGCGGTGGTAGCCGCGCGCCAGGCCGACGCCGCCGATGTGCAGCTCCCCCGGGGCGCCCGGCGCGACCGGACGCAGCGCGGAGTCCAGCACGTAGGCGCGGGTGTTGCGGATCGGCCGCCCCACGGTGGGCGTCGGACTGTCGGCGGTGGAGGCGCCGAGCGTGTTGATCGTGTACTCGGTGGGACCGTAGAGGTTGTAGCCGAAGGTGCCGGGAGTGTCGCGCAGCGTGGTCCAGACCGTCTCCGACACCGCCTCGCCGCCGAGCAGCACCAGCGGGGGACGGTGCCCGTCGAGCAGGCCCTCGCCGATGAGGTGGTGGGCGTAGGTGGGCGTCACGTTGACCACGTCGACGCGCTCGCGGTCGCAGTAGGCCACCAGGGCCTCGGCGTCGCGGCGCAGGTTCTCGTCGCAGACGTGGACCTCGTGCCCCTCGATCAGCCACAGCAGCTCCTCCCACGACATGTCGAAGGCGAAGGAGACGGTGTGGGCGACGCGCAGCCGCCGCCCGCCGGCGGAGGCGACGGCCGGGCCGAAGATGGCCTCGCGGTGGTTGAGCAGCATGTTCGTCAGCCCCCTGTAGGGCGTGACGACCCCCTTGGGGCGGCCGGTGGACCCCGAGGTGAAGATCACGTACGCCGGGTGCTCCAGCCGGTGCGGAAGGTGGCGCGCGAAGGCCGGGCACTCCTTTCCGGTCGGCTCCCCGGACGGCAGCGCCGCCAGCCGCGCGGCGACGGCCGGGTCGTCGAGCAGGAGGCGTTCCACCCCGGTGTCCGGGAGCGTCGCGGCCACCGAGGCGGTGGTCACCACGCACACCGGCGAGGTGTCGCCGAGCATGAACTCCAGCCGCTCGGCCGGATACTCAAGGTCCAGCGGCAGGTAGGCCGCGCCCGTCCGCAGCACCGCGAACAGCGCCACGACCATGTCGGCCGAACGGGGCAGCGCGAGGGCGATCACCCGTTCCGGCGCGGCGCCCAGGCTCAGCAGCAGGCGGGCCAGGCGGTTCACGCGGGCGTCGAGCTCGGCGTAGGTGAGGCGCTCGGCGCCGGAGACCAGGGCCGTCTCGCCGGGGGTGCGCGCCGCCCGCTCGGCGAGCAGCTCGGCGACGGTCACCGGGGGCAGCGGGCGCCGCGTGGCGTCCCGCTCCTCCTCAAGGCTCCGCCGCTCGCCCGGCAGCGACAGGTCGAGGGCGCCGGTCGGGTCCGGCAGCCCGGTCACCAGGCGTGCGAGCACCGTGGTGAAGCGTTCGAGCAGCGCCGCGGCGGCGTCCGGCGTGAAGGCGTCGGGCCGGTACGACAGCGTCACGCGCAGCCGGGTGCCCTGGGTGACGATGAGGGTCAGCGGGTAGTGGGTGGCGTCGACGCCGGTCACGCCCACGATGCCGTTGCGGCGGGTGAACGCGGTCATCCGCCGTTCGCCGTCGGCGTCGCGCAGCACGAAGAGCGTGTCGAAGAGCCGGCGGTGGCCGCTCTCGCGCTGGAGTTCGCCCAGGCCCAGATGCTCGTACGGCATCAGCGCCACCCGCTCGTCCTGAACCCGCCGCAGCAGGTCGATCACCGGTTCGCGGGGGTTGAGGGCGATCCGCACCGGGACGGTGTTGAGGAACATCCCGATGATGCTCTCCACCTCCGGGACCGCCACGGGCCTGCCCGCCACCGCCGCGCCGAAGACCACGTCGTCCCTGCCGAGCTCGGCCGCCAGGGTGAGTCCCCAGGCGGTGTTGAGCAGGGTGTTGAGGGTCAGGCCGCTCCGGCGGGCCGCGGCGCGGAACCGGTCGCCCGCGGCCCGGGGCAGGACGGTGTCGAGGTTCAGCGGGATGACCGGGCGCAGGCCGTCGTCGCCGGGCCGCACCAGCGCCGGCTCGGCCAGGCCCGCGAGGGCGCCGCGCCAGGCCGCGAGCGCCGCGCCCGCGTCCTGCCCCGCGAGCCACGCGAGGTAGTCGCGGTAGGAGCCCCGCGCGGGCAGGCCCCGGCCGTCGCCGCCCCGGTCGTAGAGGGTGAACAGCTCCTCCAGGAACAGCCACGCCGACCAGCCGTCCCACAGGATCAGATGGTGGCTGATCACCAGCCGGTCGCGGTCGCCGAGCCGGATCAGCAGCAGCCGCATCAAAGGCGGCGCGGACAGGTCGAACCTGCGGGTCCGGTCCTCGGCCAGCAGCCCGGCCACCCGCCCCTCCTGTTCGCCGGGGGGCAGATGGGACAGGTCGACCTCGCTCAGCGGCGGTGTCAGGCCGGTTCCGACGAACTGCGCCGGCCGCGGGAGCCCCTCGGCCGTGAAGCCGGCGCGCAGGCTCGGGTTGCGCGCCAGCAGCGTGGCGCAGGCGGCGCGGAGCCGCCCGGCGTCGACGCGCCGCGCGAACTCGAAGACGTCCTGGGAGGTGTAGACGTCGATCGCGTCCGTGTCGTAGGTCGCGTGGAAGAAGATCCCCTCCTGGAGCGGGGAGAGCGGCCAGACGTCCTCGACCGGCACGGGACTGACCGCCCGCACGCGGTCGATCTCGGCCTCGGTGAACCGGATCGGCCCGGCCTCCCCCGGGCCACCGGCGCTCTCCGCCGGCGCGGCCGGGGCGCCTGAGAGCGCCGCCGCCAGCGCGGCCGGGGTACGGTGCGCGAAGACGTCACGGGGGCTGACCGGCAGGCCCGCCCTGCGGGCGCGGCCGGAGACGGCGATGGAGGAGAGGCTGTCGCCGCCGAGCACGAAGAAGTCGTCGTCCACCCCGGCCTCGACGCCGAGGACGTCGGTGAAGACGCGGCAGAGCGTCCTCTCCTCCTCGGTGCGCGGCGCCCGCGCCGGACGGTGGGTCACCTCGGGGGCGGGCAGCGCGGCGCGGTCCACCTTGCCGTTGGGCGTCAGGGGCAGCTCGCCGGTCACCACGACCGCGGCGGGGACCAGGGGTGCCGGCAGCGCCGCGGCCAGCGCGGCGCGCAGCGCGGCGCCGTCGAGCCGGGCGCCGGGCGCCGGCACCGCGTAGCCGAGCAGGCGGGTCGCGCCACCCGTGCCCCGGGCGACGACGACGGCGCGGGCGACGCCGGGCTCACCGGCCAGCCGTGCCTCGACCTCGCCGAGTTCGACGCGGTTGCCGTGGATCTTGACCTGGTCGTCGGTCCGGCCCAGGTACTCCAGCGCGCCGTCCGCGCGCCGCCGTACCAGGTCGCCGGTGCGGTACATGCGCGTGCCGGGCGGGCCGTAGGGGTCGGCGACGAATCGCTCGCAGGTGAGGCCGGGGCGGCCGTGGTAGCCGAGGGCGAGCTGGTCGCCGGCGATGTGGAGCTCCCCCGGCACGCCGTCGGGGACGGGCCGCAGGCAGGCGTCGAGGATGTGGAGCCGGGTGTTCCACACCGGCACCCCGAGGGGGACGGTGTCCCCGCCGAGCGGCTCTCGGCCGTCCTGCCAGGTGACCTGGATCGTGGCCTCGGTGGGCCCGTAGCAGTTGTCCACCGGCACGCCGGTCAGCTCCCGCCAGCGGCGGGCGAGGTCGCGGGGCAGCGCCTCGCCCCCGCAGAAGACCCTGCGCAGGGTCGCCGCCCAGGTGACCGGCGCCCCGCCCTGGTCTCCGGTCACCTCGTCGGCGCCCAGGAACGCCTGGAGCATCGCGGGAACGGTGTCCAGGACGGTGACGCGGTGCCTTTGGACGAGATCGGCGAGGTGGGCGGGGTCGAGGTGCCCGCCCTGCTCGGCGAGCACGACGGCGGCGCCCGCGCACAGAGGCCACAGAAGCTGCCAGACGGAGGCGTCGAAGCCCGCCGACGCCTGGTGCAGGACGCGGTCGCCCGCGCCCAGCCCGAACCGCTCGTGCGCCCACGCGAAGTGGCCGACGACCGCCCGGTGGGTGACGACGACGCCCTTGGGCCGGCCGGTCGACCCCGAGGTGTAGATGAGGTAGGCGGGGCCGCCGGGCGCGGGCGGGCGCGGGGCGGCGTCCCCGGAGGCGCCTCCCACGCCGGCGTTCTCAACACTCCCGATGCTCCCGATGCTCCCGGCGTCCCCGGCGTCCCCGGCGTCCCCGGCGTCGAGGAGAACACGCTCCACCCCGTCGACGGCCGGGAGACCGGCCGCCCCCCGGGCCGTGGTGACGACCACGCGGGCGCCGCAGTCGGCGAGCGTGAACGCCAGCCGGTCCGGCGGGTAGTCGACGTCCATGGGAACGTACGCCGCGCCCGACGTCAGCACCCCGAGCAACGCGACGGCCAGGGCCGCCGAGCGCGGGACCGCCACCGCCACGAAGTCGCCCGGCCCGACCCCCGCGGCGGCCAGCCGCCGCGCCAGCACCCCGGCCCGGCGGTGCAGTTCGGCGTAGGAGAGGCGCTCCCGGCCGTCGATCAGCGCGACGGCGTCCGGCGCCTCGGCGACCCGGGCCGCGAAGGCCGCAGACAGCGTCACCTCGGGGATCGGCCGGTCGGCTCCGGCGAGCCGTACCCGCTCGCGCTCCCGCGCGGGCAGCACGTCCAGCCGTCCCACCGGGCGGCCGGGCTCGTCGGCCATCGTCTCCAGCAGGTGCGCCAGCCCCTCCACCAGCCGCGCGGCGAGGCCGGGACCGAACCGCCCGGTGTCGTGGTCGAGCCACAGGTCCAGCTCGGTCCCGGGCACGACGGTCAGGGAGAGCGGGTAGTGGGAGGCGTCGTGGACGTCGACCCCGGTGATCGCGAAGGCCCCGCCGGGGTCGCGCAGGTCCCCGGTGGCCGGGTAGTTCTCGACGACCACGAGCGTGTCGAACAGCGCCCGACCGTCCGGACCGGCGAACCCGGCGAGCCGCTGGATCTCGGCCAGCCCGAGGTGCTGGTGGTCGAGCAGGTCCGCCTGCGTCTCCTGCAGCCTCGCCAGCAGGTCCGCCGGCCGCTCGTCCGGCCGCCAGGACACCCGCACGGGCAGCGTGTTGGCCAGCAGGCCCACCATCGCCTCGACGCCCTCGACGTCGGCCTGGCGGCCCGAAACGGTGGTGCCGAACACGACGTCGCGCCGGCCGGTGAGGCGCCCGAGCAGCAGCCCCCAGGCGCCCTGGACGACGGTGCTCGGCGTCAGCCCGCGCTCCCGCGCCCACGCGGTCAGGCGGGCGGTCGGCCCGGCGGCGAGCACGTGGCGCGCCCGCCCGCAGGGCCCGGGGACGGCGGGCCCGGCCCCCGCCACCAGGGTCGGCTCCTCCAGCCCCCGCAGCGCCCGCCGCCAGGCCGCGCGCGCCGCCTCGTGGTCGCGACCCGCCAGCCAGGAGAAGTACTCCCGGTGGGGAGTGTCCGCGGCGGAGGGGACGTCCCCGCCGCCGGCGAGGCCGGCCACCAGGTCACGGAGCATGAGCGGCACCGACCAGCCGTCGGCGACCAGGTGGTGCAGCGTGAGGATCAGCCGGTGGCGGCCGGTGCCGCGCACGAAGGCGCCGCGCAGCAGCGGCGGGGCGGCGAGGTCGAAGCGCCGGGCACGCTCCTCCTCGGCGACGGCGCGGGCGGCGCGCTCCTCCTCGTCATCGCCGCCGGGCGCGTCGACCTCCCGCCACGGCACGGTCACCCGGCCGGGAACGAACTGCACGACCTCGCCCCCGGGGCGCTGCCGGAACCCGGCGCGCAGGAGCGGATGCCGCTCCAGCAGGCCCCGCACCGCGCGGTGCAGGGCGCCGTCCGGGGCGCCGTCGACGGCGCCGGTCAGCTCGACGACCTGCTGGACCGTGTAGACGTCGGAGGCCGCCTCGTCGAAGAGCGCGTGGAAGAACAGCCCCCGCTGCAGCGGGGTGACCGGCAGGACGTCCTCCAGGTCTCGGACCGCGGCCTCGATCTCGTCGACCTCCTCCTGGCCGATCGCCACCAGGGGGAAGTCCGAGGGGGTGTGCCCTCCGGCACCGGGCACGGTCAGGTGCGCGGCCAGCCCCCGCAGCGCGTCGCACCAGGCGGCGGCCAGCGCGGCGACGTCGGAGCGGTCGAGGACCCCCCGGGGCCACGACCAGGTCGCGCTCAGTTCCGGCCCCGAGGTGCCGTCGCGCACGATCGCGTCGATCTCAAGCGGGCGGGTCAGCGGCATCCGCGGGTCACGGCCGGCCGCAAGCGGCTCGGCGTCGCCGGCCGGGCACCAGTCCCCGTCCTCGTCCACCCGGAAGCGGCCCAGGTAGTTGAAGAGCACCCTCGGGGCCGGAAGACCCGCGAGCGTGTCCGAGGTGTCCTCACTCAGGTGGCGGAGCTGCCCGTACCCCAGGCCGGACGAGGGCAGGGCGCGCACCTGCTCCTTGATGCGCTTGAGCGCGCGGCCCACGGCGGGGCCTCCGGCCAGGAACTCCTCCCAGTCGACGTCGCCGGGGTCGAGCCGGACCGGGAAGACGCTGGTGAACCAGCCCACCGTGCGGGCCAGGTCGACGGCGCCGTCCGCTCCGCCGTCCACCTCGTCCTGCTCGCGCCCGTGCCCTTCCAGCTCCACCACGAACCCGCCTCCGGCCTCGGGCCCGGCGCCGCCGGACGGAACGCCGTCGGACAGGGCGCCGCCGGGCGGGAGGGCGGGGTGACGGCGGGCGACGGCGACGGCCAGGGCGGTCAGCAGCACGTCGCCGACCTTGCCGTGGTAGGCGGCCGGGAGGCCGGTGAGCAGCGGGGCGGTCTGGCCGGCGGGCAGCGAGACCGTCAGCGAGCACAGATTCGCCGCCGTGTCGGTCCCCGGGTCCACCGGCCGGAGGCCCAGGGCGGGGGTGGGGGCGTCCAGCACCCGCCGCCAGGTCTCCAGCTCGGCCCGCCGGGACGCGCCGCGCGCGTCCGCGGCCAGCAGCCGCGCCCATCGGGGGAACGAGGTGCCGACCGGCGGCAGCTCGACGGCCGTCCCCTCGGCGCTCTCGGCGAGGGCGCGCGCGGCCTGGGCGAGGTCGGACAGCAGGATGCGCCACGACACGCCGTCGACGACGAGGTGGTGCGCGACCAGCAGCAGCCGGCCGGGAGTGCGCGGCCCGGCGTCCAGCCAGACCGCCTGGAGCATCCGGCCGGCGTCGGGGTCCAGCCGGCCCGCCGCCCGCGCGCGGTGCCCGGCGATCGTCTCCGCCGGGAAACCGTCGTCGGTCTCGACCCGTTCGAGCAGGTCGCGGGCCCGGAGCGTGCCGGGCGGCGGCACCTCCAGGCTCCAGCCGTCGTCGCGCCGCAGCCGGGCGCGCAGCATGCCGTGGTGGTCGAGTACGGCCTGCAGCGCGGCGGTGAGCAGGCCGGGGTCGAGGCCGGCCGGGGCACGCAGCGTGACGGCCTGATGGAAGCCGCCGATCGGGGCGCCGAGCGCGCGCAGCCAGTGGACGATCGGGGTCGCCGGCGCGACACCGACGCCCGGGTCGTGCGCCGCCGCGCTCGCCCGGAGGTCCCGGCCGCGGGCGAGCGCGGCGACGGTGCGGTGCCGGAAGACGTCGCGGGGGGTGATGGCCAGGCCCGCGCGCCGCGCCCGGCTCACCAGCTGGATCGCGACGATGCTGTCGCCGCCGAGCTCGAAGAAGCCGTCGTGCACACCCACCCGCGGCAGGCCGAGCACCTCGGCGAACAGCTCCGCGAGAACGCGCTCGGCGGGGGTGGCCGGGGCGGTGTCGCCGGTGAGGGCCGTCCAGTCCGGCTCCGGCAGGGCTCGCCTGTCCAGTTTGCCGTTCGGGTTCAGCGGCAGCGGCCCGTCCAGCACCACGATCACGCCGGGCACCATGTACTCCGGGAGCAGGCCCGCGGCCAGGTTCCGCAGCTCTGCCACGTCGGTCCCCGAGGGCCCGGTCACGTAGCCGACCAGCCGCAGGACGCCCCGGTGGTCCCGGCGGGCGACGACCGCCGCCTGCGCGACGGCCGGGTGGGTCATCAGGACGCTCTCGACCTCGCCGGGCTCGACACGGTGACCGCGGATCTTGAGCTGGCCGTCCTCACGGCCGAGGAAGTCGATGTTCCCGTCGGGACGCAGCCGGGCCCGGTCGCCGGTGCGGTACATGCGGTCGCCGGGCGCCCCGAACGGGTCGGCCACGAACCGTCCGGCGGTGAGCCCCGGCCTGCCGAGGTAACCGCGGGCCAGCCCCCGGCCCGCGACGTACAACTCCCCCACGGCGCCGGGCGGAACCGGCCGCAGCGCGGAGTCGAGGATGCGGCAGCCGGTGCCGGGGTCGGGCACGCCGATCGGCGCCGGGCCGCTCCAGCCGGGTTCGGCGTGCCAGAGGGTGGAGTTGACGGTCGCCTCGGTCAGCCCGTACGCCACCACGACCCGCATGTGCCCTCCCCACCGGGCGATCAGCTCGGCCGGGACGGTCTCGGTGCCCACCACCAGCACGGCGCCCGCCGGCAGCGAGCAGCCGGCGGGAAGCGCGGCCACCAGCGACGGCGGCAGGATCATGTGGGTGACCCCGTGCTCGGCGAGGTAGCCGGTCAGCTCGGGCCCGGCGACACGGCGCTCGGCGGGCACGACGACGGCCGTGCCGCCGGCGCACAGCGTCATCACCAGGTCCCAGACGGCGACGTCGAAGCCGATGGAGGCGAACTGCGCGACCCTGCTGCCGGCGTCCACGCCGAGCCGTTCGGCGGCGGTGGCGATGAGGCCGCCGACGCCGTCGTGGGAGACCACGACCCCCTTGGGGCGCCCGGTCGAGCCGGAGGTGTGGATGACGTAGGCCGCCCGGTCCGGGCCGGGGATCGCGGCGTCGGCCAGGTCGGTGTCCTCCAGCCCGTCCAGTTCGGCGGCCACGGCGGGGTCGTCCACGAGGACACGGGGAACGGCGAGGCCGGGCAGCTCGCCGGCCAGGCCGGTCACCGAGACGACGGCGCGCGCCCTCGCGTCCTCGGCCATGTACGCCACGCGGTCGGCCGGATGGTCCAGGTCGAGGGGGAGGTAGGCGGCGCCCGCCTTCATCACGGCGAGCATCGCGACGACCATGCCGGCCGAGCGCGGCACGGCGACCGCGACGACGTCCTCGGGGCGGACGCCCCGGCTCCGCAGCAGCCGGGCGAGCCGGTTGGCCCGGCCGTTCAGCTCCGCGTACGACAGCCGCTCCGTCTCGCAGATCAGGGCGAGGGCGTCCGGCCGCCGCGCGGCCTGCCGTTCGAACGCCCCGGGCCAGGTCACGTCCCCGGCCACGTTCCCGATGGCGGGGCCGGTGAGCCGGGCGAGCGCCGACCGGCGCTCGTCGGCGGTGGTCAGGTCGATGGAGCCCAGCGGCCGGTCGGGGTGGGCGGCCATCGCCTCCAGCACCGCCAGCAGGCGCCGCTCGTGCCCGGCGAGCGTGGCGGGGTCGCACAGGGCGGCGTCGGCCTCGACGTCGATCCGCATGCCCTCCCCCGCGGGCCGGTCGTGGACGGCGACGGACAGGTCGTTGACCGGGCCGCGGGAGAGGTACTCGAAGACGCAGGACAGGCCGTCGAAGCGCACCGGCTCGTGGAACGGCATGACGTTGGCGGTGGGCCCGACGAGGGAGCGCAGCCCGTCGGGGCGCCCCAGCTCCCTGGCCAGGTCCTCCCCCCGGTAGCGCGTGTGCGCGGCCAGCGCGCGGATCTCCCCCGCCACCGCCTCGACGAGCCGGGCGGGGGTGGTGTCCGGCCGTACGGCCAGCCGCAGCGGCACGACGTTGGACATCAGGCCGGGGGTGTGCCTCAGCTCGGGGTCCAGCCGGCCGGTCACCGGCAGGCCGAGCACCACGTCCCGCTCGCCGGTGGCCCGGTGCAGGTAGGCCGCCACGGCCGCGACGGCCAGGCGTGACAGGCGGCCTCCCATCGCGGCGGCCGCCTCGCGCAGCCGTTCGGTGTGCTCGGCGGACAGTTCCACGGTGCGCACGGCGGCCCGGCCGGACCCGCCGGTGGGCCCGCCGGGCGGGCACTCCACTAGGCGGGCGGGCTCCTCCGGCAGCCCGGCGAGGCGGTCGCGCCAGAAGCGGCGGTCGGCCGCGTACGCCTCCGAGGCCCGGTAGCCGGTGTCGGCGTCCACCACGGGACGCAGCGACCAGGCGGAGGGGGGCGTGGGGGATGCGGCCTCGGGGGCCGCGCCGTACAGCTCGGCGGCCCGGAAGACGAGCCGCAGGATTCCGGAGGCGTCGGTGAGCAGGTGGTGGTGGCGGTTGTACCACCAGACCCGGTGGGAGTCGATTCTCAGCAGCGCGTGGGTGAACAGGGGGCCGCGCGCGAGGTCGGCGGGCCGGGCCATGTCGGCGTCCATCCACGCGCGGGCCGCCGCCCGCGGGTCGCGTTCGCCGGTCAGGTCCAGCACCGCGGGCGACCAGTCTCCGGGACTGCGGAGGATCTGGACGGGACGCCCGTCCCTTTCGGCGAAGACCACGTGCAGGTTCTCGGCCTCCAGGACGGCCCGGCGCACCGCGGCGGCCAGCCGGGGCACGTCGGGACCGTCCTGCGCGGGGGTGGTCCCCGCCGCTCCCGCCGCTCCCGCCGCGGAGAGCTTCACGTAACAGCCGATGTTGTAGACCGGGCTGTCCGGCTCGATCTGCTGGGCCAGCCAGATTCCGGTCTGCGCCCCGGTCAGAGGCAGCGCGAACCCGTCGTCGAGCATCGTCTCCATGCCTTCCCGTGCCCTGTCGTGGTGGAGGTGGCCGGTCTTCCAGGTCACTTCTTGATCAGCGGTGTGACCTGGTCGATGGCGTAGCGGATGCTGAGCACCGTGTTGAAGGAGAGCGCCGCGCCGATCGGCGGGTCCTGGTAGGTGAGGAAGAGGTCGCGTCCCTCCTTGGCGACCTTCAGCTCCCGGTAGACCTTGTCGTTCTTGATGCGCTGCCAGGGCTCCCTGCCGGTGGTGAGCCAGACCAGCCGGTCGACGTCCAGCATGTTCAGGCCCTCGGAGCCGAACTCGGCGACGTTGGACGCGCCCGCCCGCCGGGTGATCTGCTCCGGGACGGTGAAGCCCAGCTCGGCCAGGAAGGCCGACTTGGGGTCCCCCTTCTGGAAGGCCGAGTACTGGCCGGGCTTGAAGCTGTCGGCGGCCACGACGGTCATGCCGGCCCAGCCGGGGTTGGCCTGGCGAACCTGGGCGAACCTGTCCCGGATCTCGTCGATGAGCCGCCTGGCCCTGGTCTCCTCCCCGAGGGCGCGGCCGGCCAGCAGCGTGATGTCCTGCCACGGCGCGGCGTAGGGGTCGTGGCCCTTGGGCTGCGCGACCACCGGGGCGATCTTCGAGAGCCGGTCGTAGTGCTCCTTCTGGATGCCCGAGTACATGGCGAAGATCAGGTCGGGTTTGAGCGCGACCAGCTTCTCGAACTTGACGCCGTCCTCGCGCAGGCCGAGCACGGTGGGCTCGGTGCCGCCCCACGCCTCCTTGGCCCAGGGCCAGTCGCTGAAGGGCGCGCGCTGGAACCAGTCGACCACGCCGACCGGCCTGTAGCCGAGCGCCAGGACCGGCTCGTGGTCGCTGAGGCCGATGGTGACGATCCGCTCGGGTCTCTTCGTGACCTCCGTCACGCCGTACATGTGCTCGACCCGTACGGGGAAGGCCGATCCGGCGCTCGGCGTGGCGGCGCCGGCGCCGGTCGTGTCACCGGCCCTGTCTCCGGATCGGTCCGCGCCGCCGCAGGCCGCGGCCACCACGACCAGTGCCAGCGCGGCGAGGGCCGTCAGCAGGCGTCCGGCCGGGCGGGCGCCCGTGAAGGGCATGGGGGAAGGGGACATCGTTTCCTCATTCGGGGTTCGAACCGGCGTCCGGGGGGGACGTCCGGGGCGATCTTCGACGTTCCGCTGGATCACACGGGCAACCGGGCCGGACGAGACGCGTTCCGTACCGGCGAGAACACGCCAACGAGGCGATACTAAGGTAAGGCTTACCTACCTTCAATCCCCATATATAGCTTGTATGTCGGCACTTAGTGAGGTATGCCTATCCTAAAACCAGATCGGATCTTCGTGAGGCCCCAGAGAACATCTCCCGCGCGAGGAGTCCCCCCGCCGGACGCGCCCACCACGGCGCCCCCCACGGTGCCGAGCGCGGTCACGGCCCCGGCCGGGACGGCGAAACCCCGCCCCGGACGGCGTCCGGCGCTGCTCGCCGCCCCCGCCGTCCTGGTCGCGCTCTGCCTGCTGTCGCTGGCGGTGGGAAGCCGCGCGATCCCCCTCGACCAGGTGACGGGCGCCCTCCTCCACCCCGGCTCCCCTGGCGCCGACGGCGAAGTGGAGGCCATCGTCCGGCAGACCCGGCTGACCCGCACCCTGGTCGCCGTCCTCACCGGGGCGGCGCTCGGCCTGGCCGGGGCGGTCATGCAGGGCCTGACCCGCAACCCGCTGGCCGACCCCGGCCTGCTGGGCGTCAGCGCCGGCGCCTCCTTCGGCGTCGTGGTCGCCACCGGCCCGCTCGGCCTCACCGCGCTGCCCGTCTCCCTGTGGTTCGCCTTCGGCGGCGCCGCGCTCGCCGCCCTCGTGGTCCACGTGCTGGGCAGCCGGGGCAGCGGCGGCGCCTCCCCGGTCAAACTGGCCCTGGCGGGGGTGGCGACGACCTCCCTGCTCGACTCGCTGACCAGCGGCATCGCGCTGACCGACCCCGAGGCGCTGGACCGCTACCGCTACTGGTCGGCGGGGTCGCTGACCGGGCACGACGGCGGAGAGCTGCTGACGGTCCTGCCGTTCCTCGCCGCGGGCGCGCTTCTCGCGCTGGGCACCGCGCCGGCGCTCGACAGCCTGGCACTCGGCGACGACGTCGCCCTCGGCCTGGGCCGCCGGCTGGGCCTGATCCGGGTGCGCGCCGCCCTGGCGATCACGCTGCTGACCGGCGCGTCGGTCGCCCTCACCGGGCCGATCGTCTTCGTCGGGCTGGTGGTCCCGCACCTCGTCCGGGCGGTCGTCGGCCCCGGCCACCGCCTGCTGCTGCCCGCCTCGGCGCTGCTCGCGCCGTGCCTGGTGCTGGCGGCCGACATCGCCGGGCGCGTGGTGGCGCGCCCCCAGGAGATCGACGTGAGCCTGATCTGCGCCTTCCTCGGAGCGCCCTTCTTCATCGCCCTGGTCCGCCGCCGCCGACTCGCGGAGCTGTAGCGATGCCCGGCCTCGACATCACCCGCTCCCCGGGCCGGGTCGCGTTCCGCCTGGCCGTCCCGCGCGTCTCCGGCGTCCTGCACCCCCGGCTGATACTGGTGTGCCCGGCGCTGGGCGCCGCCGCGTTCCTGGTCTTCTGCCTGACCGTCGGCGCCGGCACCGGCGACTACGCCCTCGCGCCGCACGCGGTGGTGCCCGCGCTGTGGGGCGCGGGCGACCCCGCCGACGTGTTCGTGGTGCGAGAACTCCGCCTGCCGAGAGCCTCGGTCGCCCTGCTCTGCGGCGCCGCGTTCGGCGCCGCCGGCGCCGTCTTCCAGTCGGTGACCCGCAACCCGCTGGCCGGCCCGGACATGCTCGGCATCACCCAGGGGGCCGGCGCCGCCGTGGCCGGAGGGATCGTGCTCGGCGTCGGGTCCGCCCCGGGCACCCAGACGCTGGGGCTGGCGGGCGCCCTGGGCGCCGGTCTGCTGATCTACCTGCTGGCCTGGAACCGGGGCACCACGGGGTACCGGATCGTGCTGGTGGGCATCGGGATCAGCTGGATGTGCCTCAGCCTCACCTCCTACCTGATGAGCCGGACCGAGCTGCACCAGGCGCACAGGATCCTGGGCTGGCTCGTCGGCAGCCTCAACGACCGGGGCTGGGAGCAGGCGCGCCCCCTGGCCCTGGCGCTGGTGACGCTGGCACCGCCGGTGCTACTGCTCGGGCGGCTGCGGCGCACCCTGGAGCTGGGCGACGAGGTGGCCGCCGGGCTGGGAACGCCGGTGCAGCGCGTCCGCATGGTCCTGCTGCTGTGCGGGGCCGCGCTCGCCGCCTTCGCCACCGCCGCGGCCGGTCCCGTCCTGTTCGTCGCCCTGGCCTCACCGCAGATCGCCCAGCGCCTGGCCGGTACGGCCTCGCCACCGGTCGTCACCGCCGCGTTCACCGGCTCGGTGATCGTGCTGACCGGCGATCTGATCGGCCAGCGGCTCCTGGCCGACGCGGTCGTCCCGGTCGGCGTGGTGACCGGGGTGCTCGGCGCGCCGTTCCTGCTGTGGCAACTCGCCCGCGCCGACAAGACCGGTTCCGGAGGTTGAACACGTGACGTCCCCGCCCCCTCCCCCGTCCCCTCCCGCGCGGGTCCCACAGGCCGGCGACGGGCCCGCGGAGCCCGAACTGCGGGCCTGCGGGCTACGGCTCGCCTACGACGACCGGATCGTCGTCGAGGACCTCGACCTGGTGGTGCCGCCCGGGCGGATCAGCGTCGTCATCGGCGCGAACGCCTGCGGCAAGTCCACCCTGCTGCGCGCCCTGGCCCGGCTGCTGGCCCCCCGGGGCGGCGGCGTGCTGCTCGACGGCCGGTCCATCCACACCATGCCGACCCGCCAGGTCGCGCGGCGGCTGGGCATCCTGCCGCAGTCGCCGACGGCGCCCGAGGGGCTGACCGTCGCCGACCTGGTCGGGCAGGGACGGGCCCCGCACCAGACCTGGTGGCGGCAGTGGTCGCCCGGCGACCAGGACGCGGTGACGCGGGCGCTGCTGGCCACCGGGATGCTCGAACACGCCGACCGCCCGCTGGAGCGGCTCTCCGGCGGGCAGCGCCAGCGCGCCTGGATCGCGATGGCGGTGGCCCAGGAGACCCCGGTGCTGCTGCTGGACGAGCCGACGACGTTCCTGGACCTGGCCCACCAGATCGACGTCCTGGACCTGATCGTCGACCTGAACCGGCGGGAGAGACGCACGGTGGTCATGGTGCTGCACGACCTGAACCAGGCCTGCCGGTACGCCGACCGGGTGATCGTGATGAAGTCCGGCCACGTCGTGGCCGAGGGCGAGCCGGCCGAGGTGATGAGCGCCGGACTGGTCGAGGAGGTCTTCGGGATGCGCTGCCGGGTGACGGCCGACCCGGTCAGCGGAACCCCGCTGATCATCCCGATCGGCCGTCACCACACCGGGCGGGCCCCGGACGGGCGGTGAGGGCGCCCGTCCCGCCCGCGGGCCGGCCCTCAGGGCCGCAGCGCGTAGGGGCGCCGGTCGGCGGCCGGCCGCCCGGCGATGGAGCGGACGATCTCCCCGGCCCGCACGGCGGTGTTGGACAGCAGCGTCGAGCCGATACCGTGCGTGTGCTCGGTCGCGCCCTGCACGTAGATGCCGCAGCGCATCGCGCCGGTGGTGGCGACCCGGTAGTCGCGGTCGACCCGCAGGCCGCCGCCGGGCAGGCGCAGGCAGTACCCGCCCGCCTCGCCCAGCAGGGTGAGCGGGTCGCCCGGCCGGTATCCGGTGGCGTAGATCAGGGCGTCGGCGTCCAGCACGGTGCGCTCCCCGGTCGGCAGGAACTCGACCGTGGCCCGCAGGCCGCCCTCGCCGGTCGCCACGTCGACGAGCCGGGAGGCGTTGAGGATGCGCAGCCGCTCGACGCCGCGCACCTTCTCCTGGTAGTGGCGCCGGTACAGGTCGTCGATGAGGTCGAGGTCGACCACCGAGTAGTTGGTGGAGGCGTGGTAGCCCCGCAGCGCCTCCTTCACCTTCTCGGGGGCGGTGTGGAAGTGGTCGACCGCGCCGGGGTCGAAGATGCGGTTGGCGAAGGAGCTGTCGTCGGCGGGGGTGTAGCCGTACTTGGCGAAGACGGCGCACACCTCGGTCGTGCGGAACGCGCCGTGCAGGTGGTCGGTCACCTCGGCCGCGCTCTGCCCGGCCCCGACCACGATCACCCGCCGCGGGTCGCGCAGATCGGGCAGCCGGGTGAGCAGTTCCTCGCTGTGCCAGACGCGCTCGCCGCTCACCACGCCCTCCGGAAGGACCGGCTCCAGACCGGTGGCGATCACCAGGTTGCGGGTCCGCCGGGTGGTCAGCTCGTCGGCGCCGCCGCCCCGCCGTACCACCACGTCGAACCACTCGACCGTCCCGCCGTCGGCGACCGGTGTGACGGCCACGACCTCCGATCCGTACTCCACCTGGCCGGCGAAGGGGGCCGCGGCCCACTCCAGGTAGTCGTGGAACTCAAGGCGCGAGGGGAACATCGTCTTGTGGTTGACGAAGTCGGCCAGCCGCCGCCTGTCCTGGAGATAGCTCAGGAAGCTGAACTCGCTCACCGGATTGCGCATGGTGACCAGGTCCTTCAGGAACGACACCTGCATGGTCGTGCCCTCCAGGAGCATTCCACGATGCCAGCCGAAGGCCGGCTGCTTTTCGAAGAACACCGCGTCGACCGACTCGTCCGCCCGCGCGTTGTGCTCCCGCAACGCGATCGCCAGAGCGAGGTTGGAGGGGCCGAAGCCGATGCCGACGAGGTCGTGGACGCGCTTCTCCGAAGGAGACATTGGGGGCCTTTCCGGGAGACCGACGTGAGGGGGTGCGGAGGCCGTACGGCACGCCCCGCGACAGATGGCGTCCGTCCAACGGCTTCCCATGTTCCAGCGTTTCAATTAGGTTAGCCTCACCTAATTATCGTGAGCCTAACCCGTTCCGATCCCCCCTCACAAGGAGACAGCATGCGGATCGCGATGTTCGGTTACCAGACCTGGGGCCACCGCACCCTGCGGGCCCTCCTGGACTCCGGGCACGAGGTCGTCCTCGTCGTGACGCACCCCGGCAGCGACCACGCCTACGAGAGGATCTGGAGTGACTCGGTCGCCGAACTGGCCGAGAAGAACGGCGTCCCGGTGCTGCTGCGCAACCGGCCCGACGACGAGGAGCTGATGATCCGGCTCAAGGAGGCCCGCCCGGACGTCATCGTCGCCAACAACTGGCGGACGTGGATCCCCCCGCAGATCTTCAACCTCCCCCGGTACGGCACCCTCAACGTGCACGACTCCCTGCTGCCCGCCTACGCGGGCTTCTCCCCGCTGATCTGGGCGCTGATCAACGGAGAGAAGGAGGTCGGGGTCACCGCGCACATGATGAACGAGGAACTGGACGCCGGCGACATCGTGCTGCAGCGCGCCATCCCGGTCGGCCCGCACGACACCGCCACCGACCTGTTCCACCGCACCGTCGACCTGATCGGCCCGCTCGTCGTCGAGGCGCTGACGCTCCTCTCCTCCGGACGGACCGACTGGACGCCCCAGGATCGCTCCAAGGCCAGTTTCTTCCACAAGCGCTCCGTCGAGGACGGCAACATCGACTGGACCTGGCCGGCCGAGGACATCGCCCGGCTGGTCCGCGCGCTGTCGGCCCCCTACCCCAGCGCGTTCACCCACTACCGGGGCGAACGCGTCGAGGTGCTGAAGGCGTCGGTCTCCAAGGGCCGCTACGGCGGCACCCCCGGGCGCGTGTTCATCCGCGAGGGCAACGGGGTGGTGATCGTCAGCGGCGCCGAGGCCCGGCGCGGGCGTGACCACGGGCTCGTCGTCGAGCGGGTCCGCCTCGCCGACGGCACCGAACTGCCCGCCGTCGAGGTCTTCCGCTCCATGGGCGGCTACCTCGCCCCTCATCCCTGACCGGGCGCCTTTCGCCGGAGGGCCGGGCCGTCAGGAGGAGGCCGCGACCATCCCGGTGACGACGCCGGCCAGCGAGACGGCCGTGAGGACGCACCCGCAGAGCACGGCGGCGCGGCGGCCCCGCCGTACCCCAAGGACGTACAGGAGCACGTACGGCAGAAAGCCCAGCACGCCCACGCCGAGGAAGGGCAGGGTGAGCGCGGCGAGGACACCCGCGGTGCCGGCCGGGACGGCGCGGTCGCCCTCAGGGGTGAGCCGGGCGGGCTTGACGTCCCCGGCGGTGGAGTCGGGCGAGGCGGCGACCGTCACCGCTGCGCCGCCCCCGTCGGGCACGAAGCGGCCCCGGCAGTCGTAGCGGCCCTGCCCGAGCGACGCGCACGAGACGACCGTCAGGGTGCCCGGGGTGCCGGCCCTGCCGGTCGCGAGTTCAAGGTCGCCCACCGAGAAGACGAAGGGCATCAGGCCGAGCACGACCCAGCACACCAGCAGGAAGGCCATGCCGACGGGGCCGGGGGTACGGCCGGGGCCCGGGGCCGGTCCGGGCTGGAAGGCGTCGGCGAGGTTCTCAAACGCGTCGTTCACGACAACACATCATGCGGCGGGCCACTTGCGGCCCGCCTGCTCATGACTTGTCGCGGACCGCCCTGGCCTCGGCCTCGGCGGCGTCCATCGCGGCGGCCTCCTCCGGGGTGGGGGCGCAGCCGCCGAGGTGACGGGGCTGCCACCACGCGCCCGGGGGGATCTCCGGGTAGGTGCGCTGCGCCCGGTCGAGCAGCGCCGTCATGCGCGCGTGCAGTTCGTCGGTGGCGGCGTCGTAGTCGTCGCCGCGCTTGGGGTGCAGCGGCTCGCCCACCAGGATGGTGATCGGGACGTGCCGCTGCAGGAGCCTCCTGGGGCGCCCCTTGGTCCACAGCCGCTGGGTGCCCCACAGGGCGACCGGGATCAGCGGCACCTTGGCGGAGACGGCCATCCGGACCGCGCCGTTCTTGATCTCCTTGACCGTGAAGGAGCGGCTGATCGTGGCCTCGGCGAACACCCCCACGACCTCGTCGGCCTTGAGGGCCTTCAGCGCCGCGCCGAACGCCGCGGCGCCCGCCGCGCGGTCCACCGGGATGTGGTGCATGCCGCGCATCAGCGGGCCGGAGATCCGGTGGTCGAAGACCTCCTTCTTGGCCATGAAGCGCACCAGGCGCCCGGCGGGCCGCGCCGCCAGGCCGGCGAAGATGAAGTCGAGATAGCTGATGTGGTTACTGGCGAGCACGGCTCCCCCGGTGCGGGGGATCCGCTCCGCGCCCTCGATCCGGATCTTGAGGTCCAGCGCGCGGAACGCGGTCAGCAAAGCCCCGATGACCGGGGGGTACACGATCTCAGCCATGGCTGAACCGTACCCCAGCCGCCCGCCTCCATCAGCCCGCCCGGCACGGGCCGCCCACGCCGTCAGGACTCGGCGAGCTGGCCGAGATAGGCGCGGATCCGCGCGGCGCGCGGCTGCCCCACCCTCAGCTCCTCCCTGATCCGTTTCAACGCCGGCAGCCTGCCCTCCGAGAGCACCTCGGCGAACCTCTCGGCGGCCACGGGGAACAGCGCGTCGGGCACGGGCACGGCGGCGGGAGCGGGGGCCTGCGCGGGGGGCGCCGGAGAGGCGGCGGGCGAGGCGGCCGGAGACCTGAACGGAGGCGGGGCCGGAGACGGGGCCGCCTTCCCGGCGGCGGCCGTGTCGCGCCCGGCCGCCCCGGCGGGCCGCTCGGCGAGCCGTCTCGCGGCCACCGCGCCGGCCGGTGAGGGGACGAGCACGGCCCCGCGCCGGATGAGCACCATCAGCAGCTCGAAGGAGATCGTCAGGGTGACGGCGGGAAGCGCAGCGATCACGGCGCCGATGGCCCCGTACTTCCAGCCGTGCAGGATGTTCGCGCTCAGGGTGAGGACGATTCCGGCGGCGAGCGCCGCCCAGGACAGCCAGTGGCGGGTCAGGTCCCGCCGCGCCGCGTCCAGCAGGGTGAGGGAGGCGGCGACGAGGAGGCCGTCGATGCACAGCGGGACGAGGTGGGCGACCCACCCGCTCTCGCCGTGCTCGCGGACCACTTCGAGGATGTGGCGGTAGGACACGACCGCGGCGACCGCGGCCAGCAGGACGACCACGAGGGTCGTGAGGGCGCGGATGACCACGTCACCCGTCGCGCCCGGTCGTGGTCGTCGCCCCGCCCCCGCGGGAGAGGCATGGGGAGGCTTGCTCGGCACGGTCGCTTCCACGGTTTTCCGCTCCTGATCTGGTGGGGGGTGGGGAGGAGGGTCCCGGGCGGGCGGAGTGCCCGGATTGTCACGGTACAGCGGGATTAATTTTGTGGCCACACACTAATGCGAAACCTTGTGGCTACACAATAGGTGTGCCAGAATTTCCGTGTGACCACACAGAAAAGGGCCCCGGGCGACGATCCGAGCCACACGCCGATCCGGCGCTTCCGGGCACCCGACGACCTCTGGGAGGCCTACGGCTCGGTCTGCCGGCGCGTCCTGCGGCGAGAACGCTCCGAGGACCTGGTCCAGCACATGCTGGCCACCGTCCGCGAACGCGGAGACGCCGAGGAACTGGAGAAGCTGACCCGGGCCGAGGCGGAGCTGGCCGAGCGCCGCTCCCGCAAGGGCGGGCGCCCCCGCGCGAGCTGACACTCCCCCGGCCGCCGGTCAGGTGCCTTCAGCCCTTCGGCCTCACCGCTACGCACGCCCCACCCCCCGTAGCGCCTGGTATCCAGAAGGCCCCGGCCCCCTCCTGCTTCCAGGCTTCGGGGAACCGGGGCCGGGTGGTGCGGCGGGGCGGGAAACCGGGGAAGTTCGCGCCGCCGCACCCGCTTTCAGGGGGGTGGTCGCAATGGCGAAGGGGGCGGACGGAACGAGGGAACGGCCGCGCTCACACCGGCCCCGCGCTCAGGTGCGGCGCCGGAGGGTGCAGGGCGCGCAGCCGGGCGTACCGGCGGGCCACCCGTAGTGCAGCCTGTTCGGGGTCGCCGCAGCGAGCCGAGACGTACGCCGGGCGCCGTTCCCGAGGGTGCCAGCCGGCGCACCACCAGTACCGGTCGCCGTTGGACCACACGATCAGGCCCGTCCAGACCGACACCAGCGCCAGGCCGTAGCCGCCGTGGACGTCGCAGGCGATCCCCTGCCGGGCCAGAGCCTCGCGCAGCCGTTCGGCCGCCCGCACCGCCGGGCAGTCATACGACGACCCCGGCTCCGGACGAGAGGGCTGGGACGGCGGATACGGCGTCATGCCCGCGCGCTCCCGCTCTCCCTTCACTGCGCCGCCCCCAGCGCCCCGGCGATCAGGCCGGCCACCTTCTCCGGCTCCCCCTGCCTGACCTTCTGAAGGCCGGGGCCGTCGCGCAGGGCCAGCAGGTAAACCCCCGACCGCTCTCCGACGGTCACCGTGGCCTCGCGCCACCCCTGCGGACCGGTCACCACAAGCTCGGGCGGAAACCGCTCCAGCCAGAATGACGGCCCGGACGCGCCCACCGCGCCGGCCTCGCCCTCCCGCGCCGCCGACAGCCCCAGGCTGATGACGTGGTGGCACCGGGAACGGATACCTTGCTCCCGCAAGAGCCGCTGCACAACCGCCAGCGCCTTGTCCTGACTCTCCACCACCTTCTCTCCAACGCGGAGCCGGGTGGCTTTAGAGTTCTGCATGGATCGCACCTCCACCGTGCGGTCGGGGGCCCGTAGGCGTGTCGCCGCCTGCGGGCCCATCTTTTATGTCGCGTTTTGGTTTAGTTTTAGGTCGCATGCCGATCCCCTCTTTGGGGAATGTTGTATCCATGGCGACCGGACGACCCGTTTACTAGCATCAAGGTCAACACCCCGAGATTCATCGTTGCGGGGTTGCCGCAACCGAGATGCGGCAACAACGCGGAAGAGGGCCTATTGATGACGACAGGGCAGGACCTCCGTGCATTGAGAGAAAGTCAGGGCCTCAGCCTGGATGCCCTGGCCGGCGAAATAAAGGTTTCAAAGGGACATCTCAGCCGCGTAGAGCGTGGCAACCGACCGGTCACCCCCGCACTGGTGCTGGCCTATCAAAGGACGTTCGGTGTACTCGTTGCCGCAACACGTGAGGACAGCGAGCCACCCCCAACGGATACGGTCGATAACATGCGAAGAAGAACCCTGCTTGGCTCAATCGCCGCGGCCTCCATGGGAGCCGCGGCCCTGGAGTCCCTCAACCGCCTGTTCGACGGCCTACCGGATCCCCCGCCGGGAAACGTTGGGCTGTCCGAGGTGAACGCCGTGGAAAACGCGACCCGGCTATATATGGAGACGGATCTTTCCGGCCACAGCCATATAGCGACGGCAATGGCGCACGGCGCACTCTCCTGGGCGACGAGCCTGCTTGATCGCAATATGTCGCCCGCGATACGGGAGCGGCTGTTCTCCGCCGTGGGATTACTCGCGGATCGCCTGGGGTGGGCGACCTATGACGCGGGAAAGCCGTCGCAGGCGATCCAGCTCCTGACATTCGCGCTCAACAGCACGGCTCAGGGCGACGATCGCGATCTGCGAGCGCATGTCATGCTGGACATATCAACGGTCATCACCGACATGGGCCGGCCGTCCGACGGCGTCGAGGTCCTCCGGATGGCGCTGGGAGACGAACGAGTCAGCCCCGCCGAGCAGGCCAACCTTCATGCCGTAGCGGCTAGGCACTGCGCCGCAGCAGGTGATCGAAAGGCCGGTTTGCGGCATATCTCACGAGCGGAGAATGCCCTGGAACGAGAGAGCGAAGTCGCGGGCGCCCCAGAGTGGGCCCATCGCATCACCGTCTCCGCCGGGCATCATGACAGCGCCTTGGGTCTCGCGCTTTTCGCACTCGGCGAAGACGATCGAGCAAAAGTACGGCTGACCTCCGCGATCGAGAAGCTGGGTTCAGGACGAACACGCACAGGACTACGGTGCCTCACCCGGCTCGCCGCTCTCGACATCCGCTCCGGAGATCGCGACCAAGGGCAGGCGAAGGCCCTTCAGGCAGCCGCGAAAGCCGCCGACATCCACTCGACACGAGTTACCGCCGACCTCCGTATGGTCATCAGCACCGCCCGCCGGCACGGGATGCACGATCTCGCAGCCACATTGACGGACACCCTCAAAGTGTGACGGATCCGGGTTATACACCCCACATTGATAGAAGGCGCCAACGGGATCGGGGCTCCCCTGATGTCCGGGGCTCCCGGAAACGGAAACGAAGGCCGGCTACGACGAAGGCGCCACTCGCCGGCAGACCGGTCGGAGACCGTAGCCGCCGATCTTCAGGGGTCTCGGAACACTGGCAGGGGTGTCACGCGCCTACTTGTGGCGGAAGTGATGTTCCGCCAACACAGCCTGGAGACGCATACGCGCCGATGTGCTGAGCTCGTCGTCGAACCGTTAGCCTCTGTCGTCGACTGTCATCGTTGGCCCGCCTCGGACGGCCCACAGGCGGCCCGGCCCCGCCAGCTCGGACCACCCTCACGCCCTACCGACTCGCCCACGGCCGACCAGTTCCCTTGTATTGGGAGACAGGGATGGGGTCTAGACCCGGTCGCATGTGCGCTCGGTAGAGCGTGCCGAAGAGGTGATCCACCTCATGACCGACTAGGCGAGCGATCGCGTGCTCAAAGACCGTGATCCGCGTGTTCCCCTCGATGTCTTGGTGTTCGACTTCGAGCGAGATGGGGCGCGGCACCATACCGCGCACGTCGAAGAAGCTCAGGCATCCCTCGTACTGCTCTTCGGTCTCCGTCGCCTGGTCGATGACTCGGGGGTTGAGAAGGGTGATGGTCTCCCCTCCGGGAAGCCGGACCACGGCGGCGGAACGGCGAATGCCGATCTGGGGGGCCGCGATGCCCATCCCCTTCGCGAACGTGTGGGCCTGAGCAACCCTTTCCATGGTCGAGACGAGCTGCGAGATCACACGTCGGGCATCCTCCGCCTCGGCGGGGAGGTCGAAGCGCCGGGCAACCTCCCCCAGGATCGAGTCACCCTCTTGAACGATTCCGAGTGAGCGCATCTTTTCACTGGGCGTGAGCGTCTCCACTGCCGACCTCTCCTCAGCGGCGAGATTTTTGAACTTCCATTCAATTCTGTATCGCGCATGCAAGGGCGGATCATCGACAGACCAAGAAACTTGGACGCGCTCATCCTTCTCAACACGATTCATCGGAGTTTTGAACGGCGACGCTTCGGCGGTCATGGAGGTTTCGATCCCCCAGATTTTCGGCCGCAACTCGGCGGGAAAGTCGAGGTTCATGCTGAGCCGCTGAGTCGGTAGGCGAATCGCCCGCGTCCACCACGGCCCCCACTTATCAGCACTCACTGTGTAGACATACTCGATCCATGTGCTTTGTCCCGGATACAGAGGGAAACGGCCATCGCTGTTCTCGAAGAGAAGCCACAGTTCTTTGAAGGCGTCACGGTCGTGCTTGACCCTCCAAGCCATGGGTTCGCCATCGCATACAGCGGATAGGCCGATTTCCTCCCACGTCAGGGGGGACTCACGATACAGGCGGTTAGACCGCTCAGGGTCTCCCGGATGCCGGTCCACCGCGATCCGAATGAGGTACTGCGTTACAGGGTCGGCGCCGACGTTCCGCAGATATCTGCGGATCCGAGTTTTGAATACCCCGTCACGGAATACCAGCTCCGCTTGCTCATGCTCCACTATAAGTGCATTACCGGGAGCGGCCTGCGGGTCATCCGCCATAGCACCGGGATGCCCTCGTTCCCCCTTTACCTCTCCCCCGACATCCCGGAAAGCCTTCCATCGGCGAACCAATGCGTTCCCCGCATTCAAAACCCGGTCAGCACTTTCGACGAATTCCCTACTGGGAACCAGCGCCCCGCTTTCCACTTTGCTGATGTAGGACGGCGTGTATCCCACGAGCTTTGCAAGGGCCTTCTGCGACATCCCGGCGACTTCTCGCCAGTGCCGCAACTCGGCGATGAGCGCACTTGCCGTCTGCTGGATCGGTGTGCCCTCTATGCCCTGGCTCACGGTTTTTATCACCCTTTCCGCTAGATGAAAGTGAGTGAACGAGGGGTGATTGCTGATCACCCTACCGGCACCCCACGGCGCCAATGTCCCATGGTCAACATGAGCCAGTCACATAGATCAGCCGGAAGCGGTTCGATCCTCCGACGTCGCCCCGGAAGGGGAATCGGTCAGCCGTTCAAGCAATGCGGCTACGGTCTTCTCCGTGGCCGACAAGGCATCCCGCGTCTGACGCAACTGCTCTCGCACGTCTTCGAGCTCGGTCCGCACGTCCGGAGGACCGTCGGTCTGATCACACACGTAAGTGCCACTACTGGGCCGGACCACCACCAGCCCCTCCGCCTGAAGCAGGCGAACAGCAGCAGCGGCGGTGTTGACCGCAACCCCGTATTGATCGGCAAGCTGCCGCACCGTCGGCAGACGAGTCCCCGGCGCCCGCCCTCCCTGGCTGATCTCCGCACGTAGAACAGCGGCGAGCTTCTTGCTCGCATGCCGATCGACTTCCCGCTTCTCCATGGATCAAGCCTACTCACCTGTCTTACGACAAAGCGCTTGACGTCCAAACCCACTCCGCCTATCGTCTTGAGACACAGAGAGTGTCTCAAGACAAAATCTCTGCAGGCCAGGTCATCCCTGTCCGCCAGGACGTCGGGGGACCCGCGCACACCACCAGCCGGAAGACCGGAAGGCGGCACAAGCCGCACGTCGGCGGGCTGCGTGATCGCTGCTTGAGAACTTCATACGGTCGCCGCCTCCATTGAAAAGGCGGTCTGCGCAGGTCATCGAGCCTGCGCGCTGAACCTCGTGCCGGGGTGGACAAGTGCCGCCCCGGCAGTCCCGCGACCGGCCGCTAGGCCAGTGAGGAGTATCCGTGACAACTGCCGTTGCCGTTCGTATCGAGTCGTTCGGCTACCTGCACGGTGCGCCGCCCGCGGCGCACCTGGTCATCGATCTGCGCCGGCACTTCCGGGACCCGCACGTTTCCCCGGAACTGCGTTATCTGACCGCTTATGACGAGCGGGTGCGTACCACGGTCCTGAACACGTCGGGTATCGCCGCGCTGGTGGAGGCCACCGCCGGTGCGGTGATCGCGTTCACCTGCGGCCCCGGCGCCGAGACGGTGACCGTGGCCGATGGGTGCGCCGGTGGCCGTCACCGGGCCCCCACCTTCGCCATGGCCCTGGCCGAACGCCTGCGCCATGCCGGGCTCACCGTCGCTCTTTATCACCGTGACCTGGGCAAGCCCGTCGTCCACCGCTGATCGCCCACCGATCGCCTCAGCCCTGATGGTCGCAAGGCGGGGTTCGACTCCCCGCCGGGGCACGTCGGCCAACCGGCCGATTTCCGTCCGGCTCTGGAAGAGCCCGGAGCGAACGAGGTTCACGCAATGGCATACCGCAAGAGCACCGTGTCGAAGCTGATCGAGACGGCGAAGGACCACGACGCCCTGATCCAGCGCAAGGGCTACAAGGCCGACCGCGAGACCGACAAGGCGATGGACGACTACCGCGAGGCCCGCAAGAACGCGGCGCCCGAAGAGATCGTCCTGTTCGAGCGCATCTACATGTGACAGGCCCGGCCTGCGCTTTCTCCCCGGGGGCGGCCCCTATCGGCCAAGACACAGGGCCGCCCCTGGGCCCCGACCCACCCGCGAGAGCAAGAAGGAGCACCACCATCATGACCTACCTGTTCATGCTGGCCAAGTCCGACTGCTGTACCTCGGACTGCCGGGGCGGTCAGATCTGGAACCCCGGTGTCGGCCCCGTTCCGTGCCCGCTGTGCCGTCCGAACACGGCCACGAGCGGGGGTGGCCGATGAGCCGGGAGCAGTGGCCGGCAGGGGCCAACAGCGGCCCCACCCGCCCGATCTACGTCTGCGCCGTCTGCGGCATGCACTCCTCATCCCCGATCAACCACACTCACCTCCGCCCCCGCCCCCGTTCCGCTGGGGGTGCCCGGTGATCGGTGTGGAGCGTGAGCCGCTCAGCATCACCGTCCCGCCCGGTGCGGCCGGGACCACCGTCTATCTCGTCTCGGCCCACTGCGAGCCGCTCGCCATCCGGGACACGCGGGAGGCGGCCCGGCGGCTTTGTGAAGACGCCGAGCGGCCCACCGTCCCCGGCGGCGCCCTCGTCTGGCACACCACCGACTCGACTGGCCTGACCGAGCTCTACGTCGTCGATGCCCGGCGCGTCGAGTACACGACCGAGTACACGGTGGCGCCGATCGCCGTCCGCGCCAACCACCCCCCGCTCCCCGCCCCAGGGTTCGACGGCGACCGCTTCACCACCGCCCTTGCGGCGGACGTCAAGGCGGTCTTGGAGCGGCACGGCTACCGCCTGCCCTCCGCTCCCGCGGCCCGCCACCAGGCGCTCGCCCGTACCCTCGCCGCCCTGTCCTTCCTGGTCGAGGCGTTCGAGGGATCCACGGCCGATGCGGGCGGGGGGTCGTGATGCTCGCTTTGATCGTGGCCGCCGGCCAGGTTGCCGTGCGTGCCCGCGCCTGGTGGTCCTCGGCCGACCTGCGCCGCCTCGACACCGTCGCCCGCGCCTGGGCTGCTCAGCCCCGCTACCACTGCGGCCTGCCCGGCTGCCCCGTCTGTACCCGGAGGATTCGATGACCCCCGACGAGCGGCTTGCTCTCTCCATCACGTCCGGCTACGCCCTGGACGCCGTGACGGTCGCCACCGACGACGACGGCGAGGAGGAGGCGTGATCCCGCAGCGATCGAGGGGAACGCGGACGCCCCCGGCCCCGGCCCGCGATGCCCTGCTGGCCCACGCGGCGCGGTGCGCGGCGTGCGGCGGGACCGACACCGACCGTCTCACCCGCCTGGAGACCGCCCCCACCACCGTGGTGGCCGCCTACGTCCGCCGCCGTCACCGCCGCCGGGTCTGGGTGCCGGTCCTGTAGCGCCGTTGCAGGCACCCGCCCGACCTCGGCGAGGTTGGGCGGAGCCACCCCGCTGGAGGCCACCCGCACCATCCGGGCTGAGGCCGGTCAGAAGAAGTAAGGGGGCACGGCCGATGTTCGGCAAGAAGTGGTTCGTGGTCTACGGCTCCCCACCGCGAATCGAGGAGACCGGCAGCCGCCTACAGCGCGACGCCGTACGCGGCGCCCTGGCCAAGCTCGGTCACCCCAGTGAGGTCATCGAGGCCAAACACAAGGACGCCGCGGCCGTCCGCACCGCGCTGCGCGAGCAGCAACGGCGGATGAACGCCGACAACAACTAACCCCAAAGAAGAGGAGACCTCATGGCCAAGCGCAACAAGAAGAAGGACGACCAAGACGACGCGACCGCCGCGGCGTTGGCGAAAGCGTTCTGGAAGGCCGCCCTGCCCGAGGTTGAGCCCGCGCCTCGCCGACGCGGTCTCACGATGGACGAGTTCCTCGAGATCTTCGACGAGTAGCAGCCCCCACCAACCACCGAGAAAGGACCCGACATGGGCGTGTTCAGCGGCAAGAGCAAGAAGAGCGCGGACGAGAAGGCGGCAGCCCTCGCCGAGTACAAGGCCGCGCGGCGGGCGCTGGAGGCCCTGCCGCCGCGTGAGGAGGAGGACGACGAGTTCCTGGAGGCCAACTCCCGCGTGATCCGCGCGGAGACGGCCATCCCCTGGCACCGCCGCCGGTAGCTCTCACCCCGTCCCCCCGATCGAGAGGAATCGAGATGGAACTGTTCGACGACGACCCGGCCTACCGGCAGCTCAAGAAGCTGCGGGACAGCGGCTACGACGGCCCGGCCGACCGGGACGGCCGACCGGTCACCACCGGCCGGGCGGCCGAGATCCTGGCCGCGCTGCGGGAGAGGAGCGCGAAGTGAAGAGACTGACCCGCTTGGGGCTGACCGCTCCGTGCATCGCGCTGACGGCCGCGGGCCTGGCGGCCGTGGCGGTCGCCGAGCTGCTGGGCGTCTGGGTGCTGATCGGGGTGGCCGTGGCCGCCGCGTGGGCGGCCGGCGCCTGCTGGGACCGGGAGTCCACCTGCGACAGGTGTCACGCCTCCATGGAGGAGCGCACCGTCGCCGGGACCGAGCACGGGGAGGCGCGGTGATCGCGACGACCATCGCCGCCGGCGGCCATCAGGTCGAGTGGGCGCGCTCCGCCGACCCCGGCGCGGCTGCGGCGCCGTACTGGTGGGAGTGCGGCTGCGGCTCCGGCGGCTACCGGCTGCGCACAGCGGACGCGGCCCGCACCGCAGCCACCGCCCACGCCAAGAGCTGCACCCAGCGGCCCTGGTAGCCGGTAGTCAGACGGGCGCGTACCAGCGTGGTCACTCCGCCAAGAACGCCCACGCGGTCCGCGCCCGCACCTCCCATCGCACAAGACAGGAGACATCCATCATGACCGCCGCTGCCGTGGCGCGCTCTCCCTTCTTCCCGAAAGGACCCCGATGGTTCAGCTCCGCATCATGCACGCCGATGCCGACCGCGTCGCCGAGGTGACCGCGATCCTCTTCCCGCTGATCGCCTCCTGCCCCGGCCTGACGATGGGCGACCCGGCCGAGCTGGGCATGCGCGGCGGCGGTTCGCGGATCGTGGTCGAGGTCATCCCCGCCCCCCGGGAACACCCGCGCCGGGTGCACGCCGACCGCGTCGACGACCGGCAGGCGCCCGCCCGCCGTCGCACCGGTGCCCGCCGGGCGCTGCCCCCCGGCACGCAAGAGGCCGGTGAGCACCGATGAGCCGCCTCCGCCGCCCGGCCGAGCTCGCGGCCGAGGAACTGGCCGATGTCTTGGGCCGCGAGCGTCAGGCCGCCGATGTGCGGCGTGCCGATGAGCTGGAGCGCACCACCGCCCAGGCCGCGCATGAGCGGGCGCGGGCGGATGTGGCCGTCTCGGCGCGCCTGGCCGAGCTGGAGCGGGCCGAGATTCAGGCCGCCGCGTCCGCTGACGCGGAGCTGGCCCGGATGTACCGGTCCGCTCTGGCATCCGGGGAGCGCATCCGGATCCAGGCGGGGTTGTCCCGGTCGGCTGAGGCGCGGGCGCTGCGCCTGGAGCGGCTGCGTGGTCTGAACCTTCGGGTTCTGGTTCCGGTGCTGGCCGGGTTCGCCGCCTGGTCGGCTACGGGTGTGCAGGCCGGGGCCGCCCGGCTCATGGCCGCCACCCCCGCCTCACCGATGTGGTGGGCGCTGTGGCTGCTGGAACCGGTGCTGATCGGCGCGGTGGTGTGGGTCATCATCGCCCGCGCCCGCCTGGCATCAGCCGGGGGACGGCTGGCCGATGCCGCCGAGCGCATCGCCTGGGGCTGTTTGGGAACGTCGGTGGCGCTCAACCTGATCGCGGGCAGCACCGAGGGCGGCACCGTCTTGACGATGGCCGGGGCGATGCTCGCCCACGCGATCGGCCCCGTGGGGGCCGCGGCCACCGCGCACCTGATCGGCGTGGTCGACTCCTCGATCTCCGCCGCCGACCCCTGGACCGAGCGCGGGGAGCGGGTGCCGCGCCTGGCCGAGATGGACCTTCGCCCGCCTGCCCCGGCCGTGCCCGGCAGCACCGCTCAAAGCACGATCGGCAGCAGCGCCCCGGCCGCTCCTGAACCGGCCGCGCCCGCCCCGGCGTCGGTGTGGCCGGTGCCGGTCGACGGCCGGGCGCTGCTGCCGATCGTGGCCCGCCCGAAAGCCCCGTCCGCCCCGGCCCAGAGCCCCGCACGAACCGGCGACGACCAGGGCGAACACCCCGCCCCGAAAGCGCCGCGCAAACCTCGCCCGGCCACGCGCCCGAACAAGGGCGCGCGCGTTCCGGCGGCGCTGCGCGCTGCTGCCGAGCCGTCGCCGCGCACGCTGCCGGATGACGTGCTCGCCGGACGGCTGGCCGCTCTCGTGCAGTCCGGAGACCTCGCTTCCGACGCTCCCGTGCGGGCGGTTCAGGCCGCTCTCGGCATCGGGTTCGACCGCGCCAAGCGCATCCGGGCCCTGGCCGAAAGCGCGGCTGAGGCGGTGGCGGCATGAACGCGCTGACTCTCTGCCTGCTGCCGGCCATGCTCGTGGCCGGATCGGTGACCGAGCTGCGCCCGGCCGCGCGGCCCCCCGCCCAGATCGCCGCGCAGATCGCCGCCGCCTCGATGCGCGGCCGGATCGGCTGGGTCTTCGCCGTGTTCGCCGTCGCGCCGTTGTACGCGCTGCTGGTCGCCGTCCGCGCCGCGCTGTGGCTCACCCTGGCGGGCCTGGCACGGGCGGCGTGCGCGCTCACCACCGCCGTGGCCATGGACGGCCGCGCCGTCCGCATGGTCCGCACCACAGGAGGCTGGATATGAGCATCCACCACCACAACCACCACCCCGAACCGTCGGATGAACGCCCCATGGGGGAGGTGGTGAAGTTCCCCCGGCGGAAGGCGTCCGATGCCCCGGCCCTGGCGTCGGCCCCGGCGCCGTTGGAAGGCACGGTGCTGCCCCGCCCGGCCACCCCGGGCATGCCGGGGACGGTGTCGCTGCTGGTCGCCGTTCGCGGGCACGTCGTGCGGGTACGCGACAGCGAGCACACGGCGAAGGTCACCCGGGGAGTGCTCGGCGTCGCCGTCATGATCGGCCAGGGCTGGCATTCCTGGCTGATACGAGCCTGGGACGGCCTCACATTGGGGGTGTACCGCCGCCAGATCCGGGCGGCCGAGGCGATGGGCGATCGGGTACTGCTGGCCGAATGGGTCGAGCGCAAACAGCAGGTCGCCGACCGGCGGCACGCCCGGCTGACAGCCCTGCCCCGCATGGCGCTCGGGCTGGCCAAACTTGGCGCCGGTGGCCTGATCGGATCAGGGGTGCTGCTGCTGGGCACCTCCACCCTGGTGTGGGCCACGGGCGCGGGCGAGTTCCTCACCGTCCCCAAAGCCGCAGGGGCCGTCCTGCGGTGGGGGTTCGACGCCATCGCGTTCGCCTCCACCCCGGCCCTGGTCGCTGCCCCGGTGGCGCTGCTCTGGGCCGCCTGGCGAGAAGGCCGCCGCCGTGGTGACACCCCGGCATGGCTGGTCGCCGACGACGTCGGCGGCAGCGACGGACGGGAGGTGATCCCCGATGAGGGCGCGATCCTGGGCGCCCTACGCCACTTGGGCATCGCCGAGCTGAACAAGGCGTTCAAGGCCGGATGGCGGCCCCGGTTCGTGCTGGGCACCGGCCGCGACGGCAAAGGATGGCGCACCCAGTTGGAGTTGCCGCCCGGCGTGACGGTGGACATGATCAACCGCCGCAAGGCCGTGCTCGCTCATAACCTGGTGCGCCTGCCGGTGGAGGTCTGGCCGACCGAACCCAAGAAGCAGCCCGGTGTGCTGGATCTATGGGTGGCCGACCAGGGGTCGTTGACCGGCCCGGTCGATCCCTGGCCCCTGCTGCACGAGGGCACCACCGACTACTTCACCGGCGTCCCGGTGGGCGTCGACATCCGGGGGACCACCATTCTTGGCCGCCTGTCGGAGGCCAACTACGCCATCGCAGGCATGATGGGCTCCGGCAAATCCACCCTGATCATCACCCTGTTGTTGGGGGCGATGCTGGACCCGCTGGTCGACATCGACGTGTTCGTCATGGCCACCAACGCCGACTACGACCCCATGCAGCCCCGGCTGCGGACCTTGCTGACCGGACCGGGCGATGAGATCGTCACCGCTTGCCTGGCCACGCTGCGCGACCTGTACGCCGACCTCACCGTGCGCGGTAAGGCGTTGCAGGAGCACGGCGAGCGCGCGGTGAACCGCCGACTCGCCGAAAAAGACGAGCGGCTGCGTCCCCGCATCGTCGTGGTCGACGAATGCCAGGCCCTGTTCATGCATCCCGAGCTGGGGGAAGAGGCCGCCGACATCACGGTGAAGCTCATCTCCGCCGCCCGTAAGTACGGTGTGACGCTGATCTTCGCCACACCGGAGCCGTCCACATCCTCGCTGCCCCGCAAGGTCATATCCGTGGTGTCCAACAAGGCGTGCTTCGCCATCGGCGACCAGCAGTCCAATGACGCCATCTTGGGCACCGGCTCCTACACCGCTGGAATCTCGGCCACCAGCCTGGAGCCCAAGACCGCTGACGGCCCCGGCGACATCGGCACCGCGATGGCCCGTGGTTTCCAGGCCAAGCCCGGCCTGCTGCGCAGCTACTACGTGGCCAAGGGCGCCGGGGTCGACGAGGTCACCCCGGTGGTGCAGCGCGCCATGAAGCTGCGCGAGGACGCCGGAATCGGCACCGGCAAGGCCGCCGCCGTCGTCGAGGAGCCGCGTGACCTGCTGGCCGACCTGCTCGGCGTGATCAGCGGCACGGAACCGGTCCCTGCCGCCCAAGCACTGGCCGCGCTCAAGGCCGCCCACCCCGCTCACCGCCCGTATGCGGCCCTGCGCGACCGGATGGACCTGGTGCACACGCTCGGCCGAATGGGGGTCACCGTGCCCGCCACCAAGAACCGCTACCCCATCGATCCGGTTACCCTGCGTGCCCGGATGGTGGACCTCGCCGCCGTCGGCGCCGATGCCGACGACCGTGTGGGTTAACCCACGCCCACCCGCGCCTCTCCCCTGATTTCCGGGGGGTACGGGAAGGGCAGCATGAGGCGCCTAACCCGCTTAACTCTTAACTTTCCGCAGGTCATCGCCGCGATTCGGGAGTTGACCTGCGGGGTTAGAAATTTAACCCCGTCCCGGCCGCTTAACCCGCTCTTCGATTTTGAGGGGGATGTTCACCCTCATGCCGCTGGGTTGATCGTTTGATGTGTGC
>NZ_BNBB01000026.1 GCF_014654615.1 Streptosporangium violaceochromogenes
GACCACCAGCTCGGTGCAGGGCCGCGGCCGTCTCACCGGTCGAGAACGCCTCCACCTTGGCTCTGTTTTGCGTTCCCTCATGTCCGTGCGGCTCGGCGCGGACTTCTCCAAGCTGTGGACCGCCTCGGCGGTGTCCAATGTCGGCGACGGCATCACCATGGCGGCGGGACCACTGCTCGTCGCCTCGCTCACCGGTGAGCCGGCGCTCGTCGCCGGAGCCGCTTTCGCCCAGCAACTCCCCTGGTTGATCATCGCGCTGATCAGCGGCGTCTACGTCGACCGGCTCGACCGCCGCCGTCTCGTCATCGTCGTCAACATCCTGCGCAGGCTGGCCCTGACCGTCCTGGCCGTCGCGATCGGCACCTCGGCCGCCTCCGTCCCGCTCATCTACCTCGTGTTCTTCCTGCTCGGTGTCGGTGAGACCCTCGCCGACACCGCCTTCTCCGCGCTGGTGCCGGCCACCGTCGCACCCGAGCGGCTGACCGAGGCCACCTCCCGGATGACGGCCACCGGCATCCTGGGAAACCAGATCCTGGCCAAGCCGCTGGGGGGCTGGCTGTTCGCCGTCGGCGGGGCTCTCCCGTTCGCGGCCGACGCCCTGACCTTCCTCATAGCGGCCGCGCTGACGTCGGCCGTCCGCGTCCCGGCCGCCGGACCGACCTCCGGACCGGCGGGCGGACCGGCCGCCGGCGGCGGCGGCGTACGCGAGGACATCTCCGCCGGGATCCGCTGGTTGTGGCGGCATCGGCTGCTGCGAACGCTCGCGGTGACCATGGGCGTGGCCAATATTGCTTTCTGCGCCGCTTTCGCGGTCTTCGCCCTCTACGTGCAGCAGCGGCTGGAGCTGACCGAGACCGGCTATGGGTTCCTGCTCACCACCTTCGGCGTCGGGGGACTGGCCGGCAGTGTCCTCGCCCCGCGGCTGAGCGAGAGGTTCGGGGCCAGGGCGCTGCTCCGCGGTGGTCTGATCATCGAGATCACCACGCACGCCGTCCTCGCGGCCACCACACAGCCGCTGATCGCCGCGGCGATCCTGACCGCCTTCGGGGTGCACAGCGTGATCTGGGGGATCATCGTGACCGCCCGGTTACAGCAGGAGGTGCCGGACGGACTTCGCGGCCGGGTCGGCAGCGTCTACGCCCTCGTTCAGGTGAGCGGCGCCGCCGCCGGATCTCTGCTCGGTGGCCTGATCGCCCAGGCTGTGACGATCACCGCGCCGTTCTGGGGCGCCGCCGCCGCCATGGCCGCCGTCACCGCGGCCGCCTGGCGGCCACTGCGCGCCGCCTGAGGACGGACCCGAGCGCGGTGGGAAGGGACCGCGCCGGAACCGGCTTGAGCGCGCTCCGTGACCGGTGAGAGGCGGGGCGCGATCTTGCTTGAAGGTCACGTTCTCGTACCCGGAGGCCCCTTGAGAACCCCCAAAAGCCCCTCGGTCCGCTCACGCTCCGGCATGATCTCCCCGTGCGGCAGGTGTGGGTCCTCTGGGGAGGCGTGATCGTCACGATGGCCCTGGCGCTTCCGGCCGCCGTCGCCGGCGCCTGTCTCCTCGCCCGGCGGCGGGCCTCGCGGGGGCGCCCCCTCCCCGTCCGAACGGCCGTCGCCGACGTCGGCGCGGTGGCCGGGACCGCCCCCTGGCTGTGGATGATCCTCACCCTCCGGCCGGCTCCGAACGTGGTCGACCTCGTCCCGTTCGACGACCTCGCGAGGCTTTTCCAGCACTCAGCCGAGACGGCGTTCACGCAGGCCGGGGGGAGTCTCCTGGTGTTCGCCGCGCTCGGTGCCGCGCTTCCCGCACGCTGGGCGCGCCTGGCCCGCCTCACCCGGGTCGCGGGGGTGGCCGCGGGCGCCTCGCTCACCGTCGAGCTCCTCCAGTACGACCTGCGCCTGGGCCGGGTGAGCTCCGTCGACGACGTCCTTCTCAACACCGCGGGGGCCGTGCCGGCGGCGGCCGCCACGCGGAGACGGTGGGCCGGACGGGCACCGGTGGAAACCTCGGAGCGGTGACGGAGCGGATAGGGCTCCGCAGGGCGTCACACGGGCACGATCCTCTCAAAAGAAGCGCGGGACCAACCTTCATATCTGTGCGATCGTGGACAAGACGGGGCAAGTTCTCTGGAGACGCCAAACCCTGTTGGTGACAGAGGGTGATACAACGTGCAGCAATCCCCGGTTCCTCCCGAGCCCCCGATCTACCGGCGAATCGCCGATGGACTTCGCGAAGCGATCCTGTCCGGCGAATTGCGCGACGGGGACCGGCTTCCGGGCGAGAACGCTCTCATGACCGAGTACGGCATAGCCCGCGCGACCGCCCGGCAGGCATTGTCCGTTCTCATCAACGAAGGACTGGCCGTCCCCAGACGCGGCTCGGGAGTCTACGTGCGGCAGTTCCGCCCCCTGCGGCGGCACGGCTCGCGACGGCTCTCCCAGCGGCGGTGGGGACGGGGGCAGGCGATCTGGGACTCCGACACCGTCGGCCGGCCGTACACCGTCGACGAGGTCGTCATCGACAAGGAGGCCGCGGAGGAGGCCGTGGCACGGGTGCTGGACAGCACCGAGGTGTGGGTGCGAAGACGGCGCTACTCGGTGGACGGCAGACCGGTCCAGCTGGCCGTCTCCCACTTCCCCGCCGCCCTGGTGGAGGACACCCCGATCGTCCGGCCGGACACCGGGCCCGGCGGTGTCTACGCGCGCCTGAGCGAGCTGGGACACACCCCGGCGCACTTCATCGAGGAGGTCCGCGCCCGCATGCCCCACCCGCACGAGACCGTCTCGCTGGATCTGCCTCCGGGGACACCGGTCATCGTGGTCTGCCGGACCGCGTACACCGCGGAGGGCCGCGGCGTCGAGGTCAACGAGATGGTCCTCGACGCCGCGGCCTATGTACTTCAGTACGACTTCGACTCATAGATCAAGTGCTGTCCACCGACGATAGGTTGACCTGTCCCTGGCGATCATTGATTTCTCTAGAGAAGTCCTTCACCGTCAAAGGTGGAACGTCGCAAGGGCCTGGGCGCGGGGAAGGTGCAGGGATGTCATTTGACCGGCATCTGGCGGAAATCGCCCGAGAGTTTCCCGAGTGGACGATCTGGCGGAGCGACGCGGGCCGGTGGTGGGCCACCCGCCACCACCCGCTGAGCTCCGCGCAACGAGATATCGGCTGCGCCATGACCATTGACGCGGACGATCCGGAGAAGCTGCGTGAGCAGCTCAACGACCAGCAGGAGCTCTCCGGCGAGGGAGATTCCTGAAACAGGCCGCCCGGTGCCGGGGTCAGCGGATCTCGCGGCCCCGGCGCCGGGCCCCCAAATCGCGGAAGCCTCCGGGCCTATCGGGGGGAGGCTTCCGCCTTGACTTCCCGTCCCCCGGGGCCGTGGCATGTTTCCCCGCCCGAAGGCCCCGGCGGGCGACACCGGGTCACCTGCCCCGAGGCGGGGCAGGCCGGTTCACACGACGGGGCCGCGGACGTCTCCGGGACCGCCCCCGTCACTTACGGCCCGCGTACTCCTCGCTCGGTACGACGGCCGGCCCGCCGTTCGCGCCGGCGCCGCCGAAACCCTCGGCACGGTGGCCGCCGGGCCGGCGCTCGGGCTCGTCGTCCTCCACGATCACACGGACCGCCTCGATGTCGGAGCCGAGGTCGACGGCGCCGTTCGCCCCGCCGGTCTCGCCCTCTGGGCCCGAGGTGGCGTCACGGCTCTCCCCACCGTCTTCGGCCCCCTCCGCCCGGCCCTCGGCATCACCCGCGGGCGCCGCCTCGGCCTCGGGCCCCGCGGCACGCTCCGGCGCGGTGAGGGCGGGCTGGACGGGGGCCGGGGGAAGCACGACGGCCTCGTCGATCAGCGGCCCGGCCGACCCCTCCCGGTGGAGCAGGTCGCCGAGGACGGCGCTCATCTCGTTGAGGCGGCGCATGACCTCGTGGTGGGTGTCTGTGAGATACGTCACCCTGCGGCCGGTCGTCTGATCCAGGATCGTGGAACGCTGCTGGGCCGCCGTCAGCATGGCGTGGGCGTCGGCCTTGGCGGAGGAGACGGTCGCCTCGGCCTCGGCCCGCGCGCCCGCGATCGTCCGCTCCGCCTCGTTCCTGGAGGAGGTGAGCATGCGGTCGGCCTCGGTGCGGGCGGCGCGCAGGGTCTCGTCGGCCTCGGTGCGGGCGGAGTTGAGGGTCTCCTCGGCGTCGTTGCCGGCCTGGGAGAGCAGTTGCTCGGCCGTCTGGGTGGCCTCGGCGACCCGGCGCTCGGCCTCCTGCTGCGCGGCGGTCAGGATGCTCTCGGAACGCTCCCGTGCCGAGGTCACCAGCCGCTCGGCCTCGGCGGCGGCGTCGTCGCGGAGCTTGCAGGCCTCGGCGTCGGCGACTTTCCGCTTGGCCGTGGCCTCCTCCTCACCCAGCTTGAGAATCTGGCTGAGACGCTCGCCGAGTTCGTCGTAGTCTTGCGGGGCGTCGGAGAGGCGCCGCCGAGCCTCGGCCAGCTCCGTGCGGCTCTGCTCCACCTGGTCGGCCGACCGCGTGAGCCGTTCCTCCAGATCTCGGATCTGGGTGCGGGTACGGTTCATGTAGTCGTGGACCTGGCGGCGGCTGTAGCCGCGCATGACGACCTCGAACGAGTCCTCATGCATCAGATCGGGAAAACTCTCGTGCTGGTTTGTCATGGCGCTGCCCGTGGAGGTTGTGTAGCGGAAAAGGAGACGTCAGAAGACGACTTTCCTGCTTACCGGCCAAGACTGCAACCGGAACGCGCCACCGGCTTGCCGAAATATCGGACAATCACCCTCCTCGTACCATCGACTCCATGAACGCCATCCCGTACGTCGCCGCCCTCGACGGCGACGCGACCCCCCTGATCCACCCGGAGTCCTACGTCGCCCCCGGAGCCGTGATCGTCGGCAGGGTACGGCTGGGCCGGGCCGCGAGCGTCTGGTACGGATCGGTCCTGCGGGGCGACGACGAGCTCATCGAGGTGGGCGAGGAGTGCAACGTCCAGGACCTGTGCTGCCTGCACGCCGACCCCGGCCAACCCGCCGTGCTGGAGGAGCGGGTCAGCCTCGGGCACAAGGCCATGGTGCACGGCGCCCACGTGGAGACCGGCGCGCTCGTCGGCATCGGCGCGATCGTGCTGGGCGGGGCCAGGATCGGCGCGGGTTCGCTGATCGCCGCCGGGGCCCTGGTGGGGCCGGGTAAGAAGATCCCGGCCGGAGTGCTCGTCGCGGGCGTGCCGGGGAAGATCGTGCGCGAGCTCACCGACGACGACCGCGCCTCCTTCGCCCGCACCCCCGGCAACTACGTGGCCAAGGCCGCGCGGCACCGGGCCGCGACCGCCGTCGCCTCCCACCCCTGAAATCGCGTCCCCTGAGAACGCGCCTCTGAGAGACGGCGGGGTACGGCGGGGCCGTGACCCACCCGCCGGGGCCCGGGGACGCGCGGCGGGGCCCTGGGTAGCATGACCGCCGTGGGGCATTGGGACGGCTTCGACGCCATTGAAAGGGACGTGCGTGCCATCGTCTCCGACCCGCGCTGGGCGGCGCTGCCGCCTCCCGCGCGCTCCCAGGTCGTCGCGGCACGGGTCCTGACCACCCCGGACGGCGGACGCTGGCTGTTCGGCGCGCGCGCCCGGTGGTACCGCCAGGACCCGGACGACGGCCGCTGGCACCTGACGGCTCCCCCGGCCGACCCGGGCGTGCGGGCGGGGGCGCGCGTCGCCCCGACCATGACGATCATCCTGCCGCACCTGGTTCCGCAGGCGCACGACCTCGCCGCCGACCGGGGGTCGGTCCAGGGGTTCGTCGGCCCGGACGTGCCGAGGGGGATCACCGAGCGGGTCCGCGAGCTGGTCGTCTCGCAGCGCGGGCGGCGGCGGGAGGACTTCCCTCTCACCGGGCCGTTCAGCGAGATCTTCGCCAGGGAGGTGGCCAGCCCCGTGGCGGCCGTCTGGGGGACGCTCATGTGGTGCGCCTACGCCCCGGCCTTCGACGGCAACGAGGTCCTGCTGTCGATGTTCGGCGAGTTCCTGGCCCGCCCGCTGCCCGGCGACGAGTGGGTCCGCTGGCTGCCCCACGCCTCCCTGGGCGACCTGGCCACGCTGTACGGCGAGCGGGTCCGGGCCGGGCACCCGGAGGCGGGCCTGCGGCTGGTCGCGCTGATGGCCGACACGGCGAGGGTGATCAGGGACGACCCCCGCTTCCGCCCCCGGGCCGACGCGCTGGAGGCCATGGTGCGGCCGCTGCTGCGCCGTACCGGCTCCGACGGCTCCGCCGCCCACCTCGGCGACGACGCGGTACGGCAGGCGTGGCTGGAGCGCTGCCCGCCCCAGGTGACGCTGCCGGAGCACTCCCCCGGGGAGAACTTCCAGCACGCGGTCTACGACCTGGTCGAGACGCTGGGCTTTCTCGTCCCGAAGGGGGCCGATCCCCGGGCGGTGGCGGCGTCACTGCTGGCCGCCGACCTGTCGGCGTTCCCCTCGGAGACGGCCGACGCGCTTTACCCGTGGCTGGACGCGGAGCTGCGCCACATCCTGCGCGTGGTGCTCGCCGAGCCGTCCCACCCGCTGCGGGGGTGCTGGCCGCGCTCAGGGGAGCTGCCGGCGGCGCTTCATCCGCCGGACCGGGCCGGGGCCGCGGCCCTGCTGGGGGCCGCCTACGCGATGGGGCTGGCGTGGTGCCGTCTTTCGGGGACCGAGGTGCCGGAGCGGGGGTTCAGCACGGCCGCGGCGGTCGTGCACCGGCTGGTCCACGAGCGGGACGACCCCGTCCCCGACGTCTCAGGACCCCACCCACGCCACTTCTGACAGACGAGGGAAGATCAACCTCACTATTACTGTCATTTCTCCCACGCCTCTCGCCTCTATCTCTTCACCGCTCAAATATCAGGCAATTTACTGAATTGTGATCCAGGAAACGGGAAGCGATCCCCTAGGACCGGGTGAGCATCGTGAGGAATGGTCCCGATGGGCCATGGGCACGAAAGGCCGCCCACCGTAACCTCGAAGTGGGTGTGGGCTGCGGAAGGAAGGACGACGCGGTGGGGCACGACGATCTGGACTCCAGGGTCCACGACCGTGTCGCGTTGGACGAGATCGCACTCTATGCCGAGGTGCTTACCGCCGTCGCCATCAGCGAACGGCCGCTCACCTTGGCGGAGCTCGACAACGCACTCGGGTTGAGCGCTTCGGCGATCTGCTGAAGCCGAGGAGAGATTCATCCGAACGGCCTGGTCCCGGACTCCACGGCGGAGTCCGGGATATGGCTAGGGAAAGCCAGGATATGGCTAGGAAAAGATGACCCGGTGACTAGTCAGGAACGGACAAGCCGAGCGATCGCCGCGGACGCCTCCTTGATCTTCTCCTCCGCCTCGGGCCCGCCGGAGGTGACGGCGGCGGCGACGCAGTGCGCGATGTGGTCCTCCAGCAGACCGAGCGCCACCGCCTGCAACGCCCTCGTGGCGGCGGACACCTGTGTCAGCACGTCGATGCAGTAGGCGTCCTCGTCGACCATCCGCTGCAAGCCCCTGATCTGCCCCTCGACCCGCCGCAGCCGTGTTAAATAGGCCTGTTTGTCTCCGCTGTACCCGTGCATGACCCAACGGTACCCGCGTCAGGCGCGGCGAGCGGTGGCGCCGATCAGTTTCTCCCACTGCTCGGCCACCGAGGACGCCCGGTGCGCCTCGACGGCTCTCAGCGCCCCGGCCGCCAGCGCCCTGCGCCGGCGCTCGTCGTCGATGAGCGACAGGAGCGCGGTGGCGTACGTCCTGATCTCGTCCTCCCCCTCGGCGACCAGAACCCCGTTGCGCCCGTGGGCCACGAAGTCGGCCGGCCCGCTCGGGCTGTCGAACCCGATCACCGGCACCCCGCTGGCCATCGCCTCGATCACGGTCATCCCGGGCGTCTCGGGAGTGTCGGCCACCGAGGTCACCGCCACGATCGAGGCCTTGGCGAACTCTCCGGCCAGATCGAGGGTCGTCCCCATGAAGTAGACGTGGTTGTGCAGGTTGAGCTCCTGAACCAGCGCCCGCAGGTGCCTTTCCTCGGGGCCTCCGCCGTACAGGCGCAGCCGCCAGTCGGGGCGCTTGTCGGCGACGACGGCGAAGGCGCGGATCAGGCGGTCGTAGGCTTTCGCCGGCACCCAGCGCCCGCCCGCGGCGACGATGCGGTTGTCCATCCGGGAACGGGGCCAGGGGCCGGGGGGCAGCGCGTCGGGAATGAGCCCGACCTCCACGCCGTCCAGAAGACCGCCCCACTCGGCGCGGCCCCTCTCCGTCGCGGTGACGACGGCGTCGAGACGGGGGTAGAACTTCACGATCGGGCCGGACACCGGCGGGCGGCCCCACTCGCGGGCGATCCGTACGGTCTCGCGCGGCGCGTGCCGGGCCAGCTGGACGCTCAGGCCCGGCCGGGTGCCGATCACCACGTCGGCCTTGAGGGCGCGCAGCCGCCGCCACAGGGCGACCTCTGCGCGCATCTGGCCCTGCGGAAACAGGTGGCGCACCCCCGGCCTGACGTCGACCAGCCACGACAGCCGCACCTTGGGCGCGACCGGGAAGAAGGGCCTGTCGCGGTGGCGGCGGACGCTGAGGATCTCCACGTCGTGGCGCTCGGCGAGCTGCCCCGCGAGGTTGACGACCGACCGGACGTCGCCGCGCATCCCGTAGACCGAGGGGACGAGCAGACAGATCCTCATCCTCCGACCTCGATCCGAAGCTCGTCGTCGGCGGTGTAGCAGGGCCGGATCGGCACCCCGTCGATCCGGGCCGCCGGATAGTGCAGGCGGCGGCGCTTGCCGTTCACGTCGTCCAGCCGCGAGCCCAGGCGCAGCGGCGCGGTCAGGCCGTCCACCTCAAGCGTCGGCTCCCACAGGCCCGGCTGCTCGGGTGCCGCGGCGAGCACGTCGCACAGGGAGAGCGCGGCGTGGAAGCGCACCCCCTGGACCGTCGCGGTCGAGCTCAGCTCGGCGTCGGGCCCGCTACGGCGCAGCGCGAGCCGCGCGCCGTGCCGGGCCTCGTCGTCGTCGAGACCGGTGAAGGCCAGCAGCCCGGTCACCTCGAAGCGCCCCTCGCGGAACCAGACCGCGCGCACCTCGGCGACCGGCTCGGCCTCGTCGACCTTCAGGGCCAGGAAGCCGTTGCGGGTCCGGTAGGCTCGGTAGGCCAGCGTGCGCCGGCTCAGCGCGTAGGCGTCGAGGTGGTCGAGAGAGAACCCCGGGTCGACGCTGCGCAGCCGAGTGCGTGATCTGTCACCTTTCAGATAGGCGTCCCACCGGCCGGGACTGAGCGGCAGCGGGCCGAGCGAGACCGCGAGCGTGGCGTCGCGCGCCTCCGTCCCGGTGGCCCCCAGCGGCACCCGGTGCTCGACGGCCGTGCCCCGCCGGCGCAGGACAAGCTCGCTGCCGGTGGCCAGTGGCCTGTCGATGGCCAGCCGGAGGGACAGGACATCGGCCAAGGTGACCTCGGCATCCGTTACCACGACATGCACGGCCAGCCCCCTCCCCGTCAAATGAGCTACGCGACGTTGAGGTTACCGTGATTTTTCCGTGACAGACAGGATAAGTTTCGGGCCTTCTGTCCTTTTCGATAAAACTTGACCAAATGTCAGGTACGGTGCGCGAACCGCGAACCGTACCCGACAGGGAAACTCAGGTCAATGGGAAGGCTCGGCGGTCTCGGCGGGCCGGCCCTTGACGGACTTGATCAGAAGCTGGGAGACGTCCACGACCTCCAGCGTTCCCTTGGCCTCGCCCGTGTTCTTCTTCTCGTTGATCGAGTCGCCCAGCATGACGAGACAGAACGGGCAGGCGGTGGAGATGGTGTCCGGGTCGGTGGTCAGCGCCTCGTCCACGCGCTCGGTGTTGATGCGCTTGCCGATCCGCTCCTCCATCCACATGCGCGCCCCGCCGGCGCCGCAGCAGAAACCCCGTTCCTTGTGGCGGTGCATCTCCTGCGTCTGGACGCCGGGGACCTTGGCCATGATGTCGCGCGGCTGGGAGTAGACCTTGTTGTGGCGGCCGAGGAAGCACGGGTCGTGGTAGGTGATCCTCTCCTCGATCGGCGTGACCGGGATCAGCCTGCCCTCGTCCACCAGCCTGGCCAGCAGCTGGGTGTGGTGGACGACCTCGTAGGTGCCCCCGAGCTGGGGGTATTCGTTGGCGAGGGTGTTGAAGCAGTGCGGGCAGGTCGCGACGATCTTCTTGACCCCGGCCTCGTTCAGCGTCTCGACGTTCTGCCTGGCCAGCATCTCGAAGAGGAACTCCATGCCCAGGCGGCGGGCCGGGTCTCCGGTGCACGCCTCCATCGGGCCGAGCACCGCGAACTTCACCCCCGCGACGTGCAGCAGCTCGGCGACCGCCTTGGTCGTCTTCTTCGCCCTGTCCTCCAGGGCTCCGGCGCAGCCGACCCAGAACAGGTACTCGGTGTCCTCGGGCATCGTCTCGTCGACGAGCCGGACCTCGATGGGGTCGTCGTCGCGGCCGGCGAGCTCCTCGATCCAGTCGGCCCGCTTCATCTCGGACATCCCCCAGGGGTTGCCCTTGTTCTCCAGGTTCTTGATCATGACGCCGGCCTCGGTCGGGAAGGCGGACTCCACCATCACCTGGTAGCGGCGCATGTCGAGGATGTGGTCGATGTGCTCGATGTCCACCGGGCACTGCTCGACGCAGGCGCCGCAGTTGGTGCAGGACCACAGCACATCCGGGTGGATGACCCCCTCCTCGCCGACCAGCGGCTTGTCCAGCAGGGCCAGCACGTCCTCGTGCAGCCCGGCGCGCCGGTCCTCGGTGGCCATGAGGTAGGGAGCGATCTTGAAGGCGTGGTCGCGCTGGTCGAGGATCAGCATCTTGGGCGAGAGCGGCTTGTCGGTGTTCCAGGCCGGGCACTGCGACTGGCAGCGGCCGCACTCGGTGCAGGTGTAGAAGTCGAGGAAGCCCTTCCAGGTGGTGTCCTCGACCTTGCCCCGGCCCAGCCTGTCACCGTCGAGGTCCTCGTCCTCGAAGTCGACGACCTTGCCGTCGATCCGCATCGGCTGGGCAGGGCCGTTGCCGTCGGGGCGGCGGGAGAAGAGCACGTTCAGCGGGGCGGTGAAGATGTGCAGGTGCTTGGAGTTCACCACGATCACGAGGAACACCAGCATGACACCGATGTGCAGCAGCAGCCCGACGTGCTCCAGGACCTCGTTGGCCGCCTCACCCAGCGGGCGCAGCAGCGCGGCCGCCGCCTCGGAGGCGAACGCCCCCGAGCGGTAGGGGAGGTTACCGGTGTTGACCGCCGCGCCGCGGAAGAGGAACATCGTCCAGATCACGTTGAAGATCATGAAGAGGACGAGCCAGGCGCCGCCGAGGTGCGACCCGGAGAAGCGGGACCGGCGCCCCAGCCTCCCGGGAGAGTTCTTGATCCTGATGGCCGCGAACACGATCAGGCCGAGCAGGGCGGCGACCGCGATGAAGTCCTGCAGGAAGCCCAGGACGGCCCAGGTCCCGATGAGCGGGATGTGGAAGTCGGGCGTGCCGGTGATCGCCCCCTGGATCAGCGCGCCGTACGCCTCCAGGTAGACGGTCGCGAGAATGAAGAACGCCCACATGACGAAGAAGTGCGCGGTGCCGGAGGGCGTCCACTTCAGCAGCTTCTTCTGCCCGAAGACCTCGACCAGCTGGGCCTTGATCTCCGCGCCGATGTTCTTCCTGGCGTACTCGATCCGCTCGGGGGCGGGCGGTCCCGCGGTGGCGAGCCTGTAGAGGAACAGCACGCGGCGCACGGCGAGCGTGAGCGCGGCGACTGTCATCAACAGCCCGATGATCGCTACCCAGAGCACGGATCCTCCCACAGACGGTGGCGGGGCCGGCGTACGACCGCGGCCCCTCCACGGTAACGGCGGGTCACCACGAGCCCTACTCGTGAGTAACATGCTCCCGAACAGCGACTCTCGGCGACCAAAGCCACCATACGGTCATCACTTTATGGTCAATCAGGCGCCCAGAACAATGCTCTGAGAACTCTCGGGGGTCAGGAGGGCACGTCGATATACCGCTGAATCGCCGGCGCGACCAGCTCCACCAGCTCCTCGACACCGGCCGAGGCGACCGGCTCCAGTGCGAGCACATACCGGGCCATGACCAGGCCGAACATCTGCGCGAAGGCCAGCTCCATCCGCAGCGGCGGAACGCCGAGCGCCCCGGCGACCCGATCCAGCAGCGCGTGCGTCATGAACTCCCGGACCACCTCGGCCATCCGCTCGTTGGTCATCGCGGTACGGACCAGTGCCAGCACCGGCTGGCGGGCGCCGGCCTCGGAGGTCATCGTCAGGATGAACCGGGCCAGCCGTTCCCCGACCTCGGAGCGGGGCCCCGCCAGGAGCTCGGGAAGGATGACGTCGGGATCGACCGGCAGCTCCATGGCCGCGACGAACATGCCCTCCTTGCTCGCGAAGTAGTGGTGGACCAGCGCCGGATCCACCCCCGCCCGCCGGGCGATGCCCCGGACGGTCGCCTTGTCGAAGCCCTGCTCGGAGAAGACCTCCCGTGCCGCCGCGAGGATCTGCCCCCGGGTGTCGGCCGCCCCCGGCCTGCGTCCCGGACGCCGCCGGTCCGCCGCCTCCGGCCCGCCCTCCCCCGTCATCTCAGATCACGCCCTCGACGGCGCGGCCAGATGGAGCCGCGCGAAGGCCAGCGCCTCGCTGAGGTCGTCGATCCGCTCGGTACGGCCGGCGGCCTTGCGCGTGTTGATCTCCAGGACGACCAGCCCGCCGTACCCGCCGGCCGCCAGCCGCTCCAGGATCGACGCGCACGGCTGGGTGCCCCGGCCGGGGACCAGGTGCTCGTCCTTGTTCGGGATACCGACGCCGTCGGCCAGGTGCAGGTGGGCCAGCCTGTCGCCGAGCTTGCCGAACATCTCCAGCGCGTCCGTACCGGACACCGCCGTGTGCGACAGATCGAGCGTGACGTGCGGGAAGTCGTGGTCCACCGGGTTCCAGCCCGGGGAGTAGGGGACCATCTGGTTGCCCCGGGCCTTCAGCGGGAACATGTTCTCCACCGCGAAGACCACGTCGGTCTCCTCGCGCATCCTGGCCAGGCCGATCTCGAACTCCCGGGCGTAGTCGCGCTGCCAGCGAAACGGCGGGTGCACAACGACGGTCGCGGCCCCCAGCCGCTCGGCGGCCCGCTGCGCCCGCTGGAGCTTGGCCCAGGGGTCCTTGCCCCACACGCGCTGGGTCACCAGCAGACACGGCGCGTGGATCGCCAGGATCGGCAGCTCGTAGTGCTCCGACAGCCGCGCGAGGACGTCGACGTCCTGGCTCACCGGGTCGGCGCCCACCATGATCTCGACACCGTCGTACCCCAGACGCGCGGCCAGCTCGAAGGCGTCCGGTGTGCGCTCGGGATACACCGACGCGGTGGACAGCGCGACCTTCGCGCCGGACAGTCGGACAACGCTCATACGGCTCTCTCGCCTCCGCCCCGGAACTCTCGTGAGCGGCCGCCGTCGCCCGCGCCGGATCCCTCACTCACGACTCTCGCTCACGTTGCCAGCCTAAGCGCGCCGGAGCGGCAATGGCGGCCTTCCCCCGCCGTTGCCTTGGTGGAAGACACCCCCCGGAGAGGGTCAGGAGCCCTCCCGGTTACCCCGCGCGGCGGCGGCGATGCCAAGGTGGGGGCATGTCGCGGTTCTTGAAAGGCGCCATCCCCAGCCCGAACATCTGGAACACCCCCCGCATCTACGAGCTGGAGAACCGGGCCGTCGATCCGGACGGCCTCGCGGAGGCGGCGATGGCCTCCATCAGGCCGTGGACGGCGGCGACCGTCCTCGACATCGGCTGCGGCACCGGCTATCACCTGCCGTCCCTGTCGGCCACGGCCGCCCGCGTGATCGGCGTCGAGCCGCACGACGACCTGGTCCGCCTGGCCGGGAACCGCTGCCGCGCCCTGCCCAACGTCGAGATCCACCGGGCCACCGCCCAGACCCTTCCGCTGCCCGGCTCCTCGGTGGACGTGGCCGTCGCCCGCTGGGCCTACTTCTTCGGCCCCGGCTGCGAGCCCGGACTGGCCGAGCTGTCACGGGTCGTACGGCGGGGCGGCGCGGCCTTCGTGCTCGACCTGGACGCCACCCGCGGCGCGTTCGGCCGCTGGTTCGGCCAGTCCGTCCCGTCCTACTCCTCGCGGGCGGTGGAGGCTTTCTGGACCCGTCAGGGCTGGAGCCGCCGCCCCCTCGACCTGCGCATGGTCTTCGAGCGCCGCGCCGACCTGGAGGCGGTGCTGCGCATCGAGTTCACCCCCGCGGTCGCCGAGCGGGCCATCGCCGAGACCTCCGGCCTGGAGATCGCCTACCCCAACGTCCTGCGGTGGAAGCTGTTCTGAGGACGCCGGGCCCCGGAGAACGGGCGGACGCCCAGGAGGCGGCCCGCGCCGGGCCGGGGAGGGGGACGCCGGAATGGAAAGGGTGCGCCACGGGGCTTGACCTTGACGCCGGTGACAACGTTTACCGTGCTTTTCGAGAGGAGGGCCGATGCGGATCGGGGAGCTCGCGCGAAAGGCCGGGGTCAGCACCCGGGCCCTGCGCTACTACGAGCAGCAGGGCTTGATCACGGCCCGGCGGGCCGCCAACGGCTACCGGGAGTACGGCGAGGCCGACCTCAGGCTCGTCACCGAGGTCAAGGCGCTGCTCACCGTCGGGTTCACGGTGGAGGACGCCCGGCCGTTCGTGGCGTGCCTGCGGGCGGGCCACGAGTCCGGCGGCCTGTGCCCGGAGTCGATCGCGGTCTACCGGCGCAAGCTGGCCGAGATCGACGACGAGATCCGCACACTGCTGCTCCGCAGGACCGAGGTTGCCGGCCAGCTCTCCGCCGCCTGCCGGGGATGCGCGACGAAACGGGAAAAAACATGATCACTGTGACCGACGACGATTTCACCGAGCGGGTGCTGCGGAGCCCGAGGCCCGTCCTGGTGGAGTTCTGGGCCGACTGGTGCGGCCCCTGCCGGATGCTCGAACCGGTCCTGAAGGAGATCGAGGCCGAGCTCGGCGACCGGCTCACCATCGCCAGGATCAACGCCGACGACCACCCCGAGATCTCCGCCCGCCACGGCGTGCTCGGCCTGCCGACCCTCACCCTCTACCGGGACGGCGAGGTGGTCGGGAAGGTCACGGGCGCCAAGCCCAAGCGCCTCCTTCTGGCCGAGCTCGAAGGCCACATCTGACGCCGGGCCCCGCCGCCCTCGGGCGGAGAGGGCCGCGCACCCGGCCGGACGCGGCGCGGGCCGTGGCGGATGAAAGTTGTCGGTCCGGGCGGGTAACGTGCGGCCATGGCTAAGAAGGTCGGCTATCGCTGCGGTGAGTGCGGTTGGCAGACCGCCAAATGGGTGGGGCGCTGCGGCGAGTGCCAGACCTGGGGCACGGTCGAGGAGGAAAGCGCGCGGGGGGCGGCCGGCGTGGCCTCGGCCGGGCCCGTCTCGGCCCCGGCCGTCCCGATCGGCCAGGTCAAGGCCGAGGTGGCGCACGCCCGCAGCACCGGCGTCGGCGAGCTCGACCGCGTGCTCGGCGGCGGGCTGGTGCCCGGCGCGGTCGTGCTGCTGGCCGGAGAGCCCGGCATCGGCAAGTCCACGCTCCTGCTGGAGGCCGCCGCCAAGATCGCGCGGCAGCAGACCGTCCTCTACATCACGGGCGAGGAGTCGGCGGCCCAGGTGCGCGTCAGGGCCGACCGGATCGGCGCGATCCAGGATCGCCTCTACCTCGCGGCCGAGACCGACCTGAGCGCGCTGGTGGCGCATGTGGAGAAGGTCCAGCCGGAGCTGCTGATCGTCGACTCGGTGCAGACGATCGGCTCGGCCCAGGCGACCGGGGTGCCCGGTGGCGTGACCCAGGTCAGAGAGGTCGCGGGAAACGTGATCCGGCTGGCCAAGGAGCGCGGCATGTCCACCGTGCTGGTCGGCCACGTCACCAAGGAGGGCTCGATCGCCGGTCCCCGGACGCTTGAGCACCTGGTGGACGTCGTGCTCCACTTCGAGGGCGACCGTCACTCCCGCCTCCGCATGGTCCGCGCGATCAAGAACCGCTACGGCCCCGTCGACGAGGTCGGCTGCTTCGACCTGCACGAGGGGGGCATCGAGGGCATCGCCGACGCCAGCGGGCTGTTCGTCTCCCACCGCGCCGAGCCGGTTCCCGGCACCTGCGTCACGGTCACCCTGGAGGGCACCCGTCCCCTGCCCGCCGAGGTCCAGGCCCTCGTCGCCAGGACCGAGGCCCAGCAGCCGCGCCGCTCCTCCTCCGGTCTCGACACCTACCGGGTGACGATGGTGCTGGCCGTGCTGGAGCGGCGGCTCAACGCCAAGCTCGGCGGGTGCGACGTCTTCACCGCGACCGTGGGCGGCATCAAGCTGAGCGATCCGGCGGTGGACCTGTCGGTGATGCTCGCGGTGGCCAGCGCCGCCGGGGACAAACCGCTGCCCCGCGGCCTGGTGGTGCTCGGCGAGGTCGGCCTGGCCGGAGAGCTGCGCCCGGTGCGCGACGTGCGCCGCCGCCTGTCGGAGGCCGCGCGTCTGGGATTCGTCCGCGCCCTCGTCCCGGCGGGCTCCCTCGACACCGGCCGCAAGCGCGGAGGCGACCGTTCCCTGGTCCCGGTGGGCGGTCGCGCGAGCATCGCCCCGGGTTTCGACGTCATCGAGGCGGAAAACGTCTGGGAAGCGCTGACCCACGTCACCTAGGCTCTCAGGCATCAGGAGATGACCGACTCCCCGGCGTCTTCGCCGGTAAGCTGAGTGTGATACGCAGACCACGGGGGTCATGTGGCAGCAACCTACAGAGGACTCGACGGGCAAGGTCTCGACGAGCGCCGGAGAGACGTCCTGGCCGCGGTCGCACCGGGTACCGCGCTGCGTGACGGCCTGGAGCGCATCCTCCGCGGCCACACGGGTGGCCTGATCGTCTTGGGATACGACACCTCGGTCGAGGAGATCTGCAGCGGCGGGTTCGAGCTCGACGTCGAGTTCTCCGCGACACGCCTGCGCGAGCTGGCCAAGATGGACGGGGCCATCGTGCTGAGCTCCGGTGACCACAAGATCGTGCGCGCGGCCGTGCACCTGATGCCCGACCCCTCCATTCCCACCGACGAGTCGGGCACCCGGCACCGCACCGCGCAGCGCGTGGCCGTGCAGACGTCCTTTCCCGTGATCTCCCTCAGCAAGTCCATGCGGATCATCGCCCTCTACCTCGGCGGCATCCGCTATGTCCTGGAGGAGTCGGCGGCGATCCTGTCCAAGGCCAACCAGGCGCTGGCCACACTGGAGCGCTATAAGCTCCGGCTGGACGAGGTGTCGGGCACGCTCTCGGCCCTGGAGATCGAAGACCTGGTGACCGTCCGCGATGTGGCGGTGGTCGCCCAGCGCCTGGAGATGGTCCGCCGCATCTCCGATGAGATCGCCGGATACGTCGTCGAGCTGGGCACCGACGGCAGACTGCTCTCCCTCCAGCTCAACGAGCTGGTGGCCGGCACCGAGAGCGACCGCGAGCTGATCGTGCGCGACTACCTCCCGTCGAGCGCCCGCCGCCCGCGTGGGTTCGCCGAGGCCCTGCACGACCTCGACCAGCTCTCCTCCGACGACCTCCTCAACCTGTCGGCGGTCGCCCAGGTCCTGGGCCACCCGGGTAACGACGCCCTGGAGAACCCGGTCAGCCCCCGCGGGTACCGCCTGCTGGCCAAGGTCCCGCGCCTTCCCGGCACGGTGGTCGACCGCCTGGTCGACCAGTTCGGCAGCCTGCAGAAACTCCTGGCCGCGAGCATCGGCGACCTTCAGGAGGTCGGCGGGGTCGGCGAGGCCAGAGCCCGCCACATCCGCGAGGGCCTCTCCCGCCTGGCCGAGTCCTCCATCCTCGAACGCTACGTCTGAAGGACCGCCCCCCGGCGACGGCCCGCGCGCGTGGCTCTCGCAGGGGCCTCGCAGGGGCCTCTCACCGGGCCCGGTGAGAGGCCACGCGGGCCGGCGAAAGAGATCAGCGAAGGTGGAAGACGGCCCTGCGGCTCTTCAGCCGGGGGCTGTGGACGGTGGCCACGTACGTGCCGTTCCGGGCGACCGCGCGTCGGGCCGCGCAGTCACCGCCGGAACGTCGGCGGTCCCACTCGATCTGCCGGACGTAGGGGATGCCCTGCTCCAGCCTGTGCAGGTTCTCGGTCTCACCGCTGATGCAGTCGGCCGACGACCAGACACGGTCCGCGCCGGAGGTGATGCGGACCTCCAGCGTCCGGGGCCCGACGTCGGTCGTGCACATCACCTTGCTGACGTTGACCAGGGTGAGCACGAAACGGGGACGGTTGTCACCGGTGTAGACCTCCCCCAGCCCCTGCATGTTCAGCACCAGGTCGGCGGGGTCGCAGACGTCGCCGGGCCGCCTGGGCCTCGCGACCGGCCTGGTGGGGGCCGGGGAGGCGGTCCGGTCCGCGGGAGCCGCCTTGGGGGCCGCCTGGGGCGCCACGGCGGGGGCCGGGGTCGCGGTCGTCGTGGGCAGCAGCGCCAGGAGCGGGTCCGGCGTGGGCGACGCGCTCGCCTGGGCGTCCACCTTCGACTCGCCGTCCGGCCCGGTCGCCGAACAGGCCCAGGCCACGACGGCGACGACCACGAGCACACCGACGAGCGCGGCCATCCGGCGCCGCCAGTAGACGTCCACTCCTATGTCGCTACGGAAGGTGTCCGGGTCCATACGGACAGTATGATGACTCGCCGGGGGCCGTGAGGGACGACCCGCCGCTGTCGGCTCCGTTTCAACGGGTGCGGCCGAGGGAAAGACGCGGGAACCCGGTGAAGACGATGAAAAAGCCCGGAGCGGCACTATCGTCGGAACGTGCCCGAGCCCAACCGCCTCCTCCACCCCATTCTCGACTGGTACGCCGAGAATGCCCGCGATCTCCCCTGGCGTGCCCCCGGGGCGTCCCCCTGGTCGATCCTCGTCAGCGAGATCATGCTGCAGCAGACCCCCGTGGTCCGGGTGCTGCCCGCCTGGACCGACTGGATGGAGCGCTGGCCGACACCCGCGGCACTGGCCAAAGAGCCGCCGGGGGAGGCCGTACGCCACTGGGGCCGTCTCGGCTACCCCCGCCGCGCCCTCAACCTGCACGCCTGCGCCCGGGTGATCACCGACCTCCACGACGGCGAGGTTCCCCGCGATCACGACACCCTGCTGGGGCTTCCCGGCATCGGCGAGTACACCGCGGCGGCGGTCGCCAGCTTCGCCTTCGCGGGCCGCCACGCCGTCCTGGACACCAACGTCCGCCGTGTGCTGGCGCGCGCCGTACGGGGGGAGGAGTTTCCCCCGAAGGCCACCACGCCCGCCGAACGCAGGCTCGCCGCCTCGCTGCTGCCCGGCCCCGGTGAGGCGCCCGCCTGGGCCGTCGGCGTCATGGAGCTGGGCGCCCTGGTCTGTACGGCCCGCGCCCCCCGCTGCGCCGACTGCCCGATTTCGGACCTGTGCGCCTGGCGCCTGGCGGGCAAGCCCGCCTACGACGGCCCCGCGCGCAGGGGCCAGACCTATGCCGGGACCGACCGCCAGTGCCGGGGCCGTCTCCTGGCCGTCCTGCGCCAGGCCCACGGCCCCGTCCCCAAGCAGGCCCTCGACGCGGCCTGGGACGACGACGTCCAGCGGGAGCGTTCCCTGGACGGCCTCGTCGCCGACGGCCTGGCCGAGGTCCTCGACGACGGCACCTACCGTCTCCCCGGCTGACCCGCGCCGCCCTCTGAACGGCCGTGTCCGCGGCCTGTCACCGGACCGTCCCCCCGGCCGCCCCGCACCACCGCTCGCCTCCCCCGCCCCCTCGGGGAAAGAGGAGGGCCGGGGAGGCGGTCCCGGGCGCGGCGGGAGCCGGTGGCCGGCCGATGACCGGGGAGCCCGGTGGGGGCCGGGCTCCCCGGCGGTGCCGGGGAGGGAGGGGAGAATCCCCGGCGGGGCCGAAGACGGGAGGGGAGAAGGGATCAGGCGGCGAGGCGGAGCCCCAGGGCGGTGAGGTTGGTGCGGGCCCAGTCGAGCTCCTCGGCGAGCATGCTGACCAGGGCTCCGGGGCCCTTGGCCCGCGGCGGCGTGGCCAGTTCGTGGGCCTCGACCTCGATGTGGGCGGTGCCGGTCACCGCGCCGGAGAACATGGCCGTGAGGGTGTCCTCCAGAACCGAGCTGGTGCTCGGAAGCTCCTGGCAGGCGTCACCGATGTGGTTGTGCACGTGGCCGACCTTGACCACGGGGGCGCCGACGGCCGCCAGGCCGCGCAGGGCCGCTCCGGCCTTCTCGGTGCCGCCGGCGAGGTTGCAGGCGTCGAGGCAGACCCCGAGGTGCTGGGGGTCGATGTCACCGACCCTCTCCAGCGCCTGCTCGGTGGTCTCCAGCACACAGCCGGGCCACGGCTCGAAGCCGACCCTGATCGTCTTGCCGGTGACACTGTGCAGGCCACGCAGCTCGCGGGAGAGGCGCTCCAGCCTGCGGGCGGCGATGGAGTGCAGGTCGGCGGGCCAGTCGCGGCGCCAGCCGATGGGGATGGTGGAGATGCTGCCGAACTCCACGTCGTCGGGCAGCAGGAAGGCGAGGATCCTGGCCAGCGCCATCGTGTAGCGGTACCGCTCGGGCTTGGCCCAGTCGGGGCCGGGGGCCTCCTGGTTGCGGCCGCCGGTGCCGTTGAGGCTGACGACCTCAAGGCCCCGCTCCTCCAGGGAGCGGCGCAGCCGTACCAGCTCGATCCGGTCGGCGATGAGGTGGTCGGCGACGCCGGGGGACAGCCAGAGGCCGACGCCCATCCGCGCGACGCCAAGCCGCTTGCGCACCGGGACGGCGTATCGGGTCAGGTGGGCGATCAGGTTCTCCAGGTCCTCGGCGGGGTGGACGCCCGCGTTGTAGGAAAGGTGAACGAGGGTGCCGTCCTGGTGTCGCAACCGCATCCGATGCCTCCAAGGCGTGTGGCGCTCCTGCAAGCGACCCCGATCGCTCCGCGCCGGTGGGTTCCGGCGCGTGCGCCGACGGGTCCTTCCCGTCGGGAATCCGACCTGATCCGCCGAGCATGCCGTGGGGGTACCGCTCTCCGCGTCATTCGCGGAGCTGATTCGCCGGTACGCCGCCGGGCTGACCCGGGGCCGGTCTCGCCGTTGTCGATGCAACGCGTGAGTCACTTGGGTGAACCTTGGCCAGGCTCACTCTACAGAGTGTAGTACTACCTACGGTGGCGAGGCACCTTCTTGGGTAACAAAAGGGAAGACCCCGCCGTGAGTGCTCACGGCGGGGTCTTCCCCTGCGTCGCTGACGCGCCCGACCTAGTTCTGGATCGGCTCCGCGATGGCGGCGGCCGAGTCGGGAACCCGGTCGGCGGGCGCGGGCTCGCCGACGAAGGTGAACGTCGCCTCGTCGCCCTGCCCCTCGATACCGATCTTGACGATCTGGCCGGGGCGCAGCTCGCCGTACAGGATCTTCTCCGACAGGGTGTCCTCCAGCTCGCGCTGGATCGTCCGCCGCAGTGGGCGGGCGCCCATCACCGGGTCGTAGCCGCGGTCGGCCAGCAGCTGCTTGGCCTCGGCGGTGAGTTCCATCCCCATGTCGCGGTCCTTCAGGCGCAGCGCCACCTGGGCGAGCATGAGGTCCACGATCTGGATGATCTCCTTCGGCGTGAGCTGGTGGAAGACCACGATGTCGTCGACGCGGTTGAGGAACTCGGGCCGGAAGTGCTGCTTGAGCTCCTCCTGGACCTTGGCCTTCATCCGGTCGTAGTTGGACTCGGTGTCGTTGGACTTGGCGAAGCCCACCCCGATGCCCTTGGAGATGTCACGGGTGCCGAGGTTGGTCGTCATGATGATGACGGTGTTCTTGAAGTCCACCACCCGGCCCTGGGCGTCGGTCAGACGACCGTCCTCCAGGATCTGCAGCAGGGAGTTGAAGATGTCCGGGTGCGCCTTCTCGATCTCGTCGAAGAGGACCACGGAGAACGGCTTGCGCCGCACCTTCTCGGTGAGCTGGCCGCCCTCCTCGTATCCGACGTAGCCGGGAGGCGAGCCGAACAGCCGGGAGACGGTGTGCTTCTCCATGAACTCGGACATGTCCAGCATGATCAGCGCGTCCTCGTCCCCGAACAGGAACTCGGCCAGCGCCTTGGACAGCTCGGTCTTACCGACACCGGACGGGCCGGCGAAGATGAACGAACCACCCGGACGGCGTGGGTCCTTCAGACCGGCGCGCGTGCGGCGGATCGAGCGGGACAGGCCCTTGATGGCGTCGTCCTGGCCGATGATCCGCTTGTGCAGCTCCTCCTCCATGCGGAGCAGCCGCTGGGACTCCTCCTCGGTGAGCTTGAAGACCGGGATGCCGGTGGCGGTCGCCAGGACCTCGGCGATGAGCTCCTCGGTGACCTCGGCCACGACGTCCATGTCGCCGGCCTTCCACTCCTTCTCCCTGCGTTCCCGCTTGAGCTGGAGCTGCTTCTCCTGGTCACGGAGGGCGGCGGCCTTCTCGAAGTCCTGCGCGTCGATCGCGGACTCCTTGTCGCGCCGCACGTTGGCGATCTTCTCGTCGTACTCGCGCAGGTCCGGCGGCGCGGTCATACGGCGGATGCGCATGCGGGAGCCGGCCTCGTCGATGAGGTCGATCGCCTTGTCGGGCAGGAACCGGTCGCTGATGTAGCGGTCGGCGAGCTGGGCGGCGGCCACGAGGGCGCCGTCGGTGATGGAGACCCGGTGGTGGGCCTCGTAGCGGTCGCGAAGGCCCTTGAGGATCTCGATCGTGTGGCTGAGGCTGGGCTCGGCCACCTGGATCGGCTGGAAACGGCGCTCAAGCGCGGCGTCCTTCTCCAGGTGCTTGCGGTACTCGTCGAGCGTGGTGGCGCCGATGGTCTGCAGCTCGCCCCGGGCCAGCATCGGCTTGAGGATGCTGGCGGCGTCGATCGCGCCCTCGGCCGCGCCCGCGCCGACGAGCGTGTGCAGCTCGTCGATGAACAGGATGATGTCGCCGCGGGTGCGGATCTCCTTGAGGACCTTCTTCAGGCGCTCCTCGAAGTCACCCCGGTAACGGGAGCCCGCCACCAGCGCGCCCAGGTCGAGGGTGTAGAGCTGCTTGTCCTTGAGCGTCTCGGGAACCTCGCCCTTGACGATCTTCTGGGACAGCCCCTCGACGACGGCGGTCTTGCCGACGCCGGGCTCGCCCACCAGGACGGGGTTGTTCTTGGTCCTCCGCGAGAGGACCTGCATGACCCGCTCGATCTCCTTCTCCCGGCCGATGACCGGGTCGAGCTTGCCCTCACGGGCGGCCTGGGTCAGGTTGCGGCCGAACTGGTCCAGCACAAGGGAGGTCGACGGCGCGGCCTCCTGGGGGCCGCCCGAGGCGGCCGGCTCCTTGCCCTGGTAACCGTGGAGCAACTGGATGACCTGCTGCCGGACGCGATTGAGGTCGGCGCCCAGCTTGACCAGCACCTGGGCAGCGACGCCCTCGCCCTCACGGATGAGGCCAAGGAGGATGTGCTCGGTGCCGATGTAGTTGTGCCCCAGTTGCAAGGCCTCGCGGAGCGACAGCTCAAGGACCTTCTTGGCGCGTGGGGTGAAGGGAATGTGCCCCGACGGCGCAGACTGCCCCTGGCCGATGATCTCCTCGACCTGCTGCCGCACACCTTCAAGACTGATGCCGAGGCTCTCCAGAGCCTTGGCGGCAACGCCTTCACCTTCGTGGATCAAGCCAAGAAGGATGTGCTCCGTACCGATGTAGTTGTGGTTGAGCATCCGGGCCTCCTCCTGGGCCAGGACGACAACCCGCCGTGCGCGGTCGGTGAACCTCTCGAACATCTCGTCGCTCCTCACAGAGCGGTCAGGCAGGTCCGGGAGATCCGGGCCCTGTCATCCCGCATGGTAGCCCCGCCCCGGTGACCGCTCTATGAAGAAGACGTTCCCCGGGAGCAGGGCGTTCACCCTCCATCCAACTACCTGCGGGGGGTGCGGTGTTCCCGATACGCCGCAAGCGAACGACGTTTACCAACCCCTGAAACGCGTCATGCGGTCATGGCCGCCACCGGACCCCACCGTGGCCGCCATAACCGCATGATTCAACGATCTAGTGAGCCGCTTCGTACTGCTCGACGATCTTGGATGCGATTCGACCGCGCTCGCTGACGTTGAGACCGTGGGACTTGGCCCAGGCCCGGATGTCGGCGCTCTTCTCCCGGGTGAGAGCCCGCGTGCCGCCGCCACGGCGACGGCGAGGGGCCAGAGCCCCGGAGCGGCGGGCGCTCTGCACGAAAGGTGAGAGCGAGTCGCGCAGCTTCTTCGCGTTTACTTCGCTGAGGTCAATCTCATAGCTGGTGCCGTCAATCGCGAAGGCAACAGTCTCATTGGCCTCGCCCCCATCGAGGTCGTCGATGAGAATCTCCTGGATCTGCTTGGCCATCTACGCAATCCTTTCGCGGAGTATTGTTTCATTCGCTAGCCAAACATATACCCGCAATCGGAGAGCGGCAATTCCAGGAGCCCGGCGATTCTTGCGGACCCCCGGCGCCGGGACGATGTGGATCAGTCGTTCTGCGACTGGGCCGGATCCCGCCGTTTTGTCGGCCGGCGGCCGGCGGCTTCACTGCGAAGAAGCTTGACAACTCCGTAGATGAAGGCCCCGCCGACCACCACAGGGGGTATCAACGCGGACAATACGTCGTTCATTCGTCCTCGCTCCGCACCGTGGGCAACTTTCCTGGGACCGTGAAATTTCCGGCGGCGGCATCCGGAGGCCGCGCGACAGCACGCCCGACCAGCCCGGATCCGTCCACAGACGACCATAGCGCCACCCGCGGGCGGGGGGCGTCACTGGGGCGACCACACCGGCCACCGACTACCTTAATGCTTCTCTCCAGCCGTCTTACCGGTTGCACTCCGTAAAGCCGTGGGGAAAAGACCGGCGGGACGATCATCAGGGTGATCACTCCACGGGAAAACCAATCTCACCTCGGCTCGACGATCACCAGGCTACCCCCTCCCGGGCCGCGAAACCCCTGGTGGGGGCCGTGGCGGGCGAGACCGGGCGTGCCGTCCCGCCGGGTAGAAGATCGCCATTGCCGGGTTCTCACAACGGGAATGCCCCGCCGGGAGAAGACCCGGTTACCGTGTCGTCCGTCTCATCGGGCGGGGGGTTGCGGTCTGACACCACCGGCCGGAACAAGACGGACCTTCATCGTTTTCTTCCCAAGAGTACTTCCCTCTCTGCATCCAGGACATAGTCGTAGACCGTATAACCACCAAACGAGATCTGGCCCGGCAACAACCACGGCAACGGCATGGCATCGAAGCCCCATCGGCAAGAAGGTCTTCACCCCACCCCCGGAAGATGAAGGAGAAGTCCACGACGACAATCCGCGAGGTGGCCTGAAGGTGACAGAGACGGGGAGGCGGGATGCCCGCGGAGCCCACGCCCATTCGGCGAGTGAGGCGCGAACTTCTCCCGCCGAGTGACCGCAATGCGGCCATAGCGGCCGGCGGGCGGAGACCCCCATAAGACCGGGTGGGCCGAGGCGATAGAGCCGGTCCGTCGCGGGGCGCATACGGCCCCGGCCGTCCCCGGGGCCCGGCGGGCCGGCGGTGTTTGTCCCCCTCAGGGAGTGCCGGACGGCCATAACCCTCCTCTCGCCACCGCGAATGGGTTTGCGCTTCCATCGCGTCCGGGCCGGAGGTCGTTACCGGACGCTTTCCCTCCCCGGGCACGAAAAACGGGGCCGGCGGTTGAACCACCGGCCCCGATTTTCGGCGCGGCTACTTGGTCTTGACGACCACCGTCGCGGAGACCTTGTCGTGCAGGCACTGCCGCAGCGGCTTGTCCCAAAGCTGCCAGAGCACGTTCACGAGGTAGAAGATGTTGGTGATCCACCCGATGACCGGAATGCCGCGCAGCGCGAGCGGGCCGAAGAGCACACCCGCGCGCTTGAGGGCGGCGTCGGAGCTGAGACCGCCCGATTGCAGCGTTCCCCCCACGGGCACGATCTTGATGCCCATCACCATCTTGCCGACGGTCTGGCCGCCCCGCTTCACCATGAGGAGCTCGTAGACGAGGTAGATCAGACCGGCGATGAGCCCGACGAGCACCTCGGCGAGGACGTACCCCCCTCCCTCGGTCACCTCCCCGGTCGTCATGTTGAAGTCCGGCCGGGTCACCACGATCGCGGTCAGCACCAGGGAGATGATCACCGTCGGGATGGCCAGGATGAGGCCGTCGATGAGCCTGGCCACCAGACGCTGCCACCACTCGGCGAGAGGGGCCGGGGCCCCGGGGGGCGCCACCCCTTGAGGACCGTACCCCTGGCCGTAGGAGGGAACCTGCTGGCCGTACGGCTGGCCGTACCCCTGCTGCCCGTAAGAGGGTTGCTGGCCGTAGCCGGGCTGCTGGCCGTACCCCGGGGGCGGGGAGGGCTGGCCGTAGCCGGGCTGCTGGCCGTAGCCCTGGTCCTGCGCCTGCTGGCCGTAGCCGGGCTGCTGACCATAGGAGGGCTGCTGGCCGTAGGAGCCCGCACCATACCCCTGCTGGTCATAACCGGGTTGCTGGCCGTAACCGGAGGAGGGCTGCTGACCGTACCCCTGGTCCTGCGCCTGCTGACCGTAACCGGGCTGCTGGCCGTAGCCCTGGTCCTGCTGACCGTAGCCGGGCTGCTGGCCGTAGCCCTGGTCCTGCGCCTGCTGGCCGTAGCCGGGCTGCTGACCGTAGGAGGGCTGCTGGCCGTAGGAGCCCGCACCATACCCCTGCTGGTCATAGCCGGGCTGGGTGTGTCCAGGGCCGGTGTTCGCCTGTGAGGCGTCCGATCGATATCCCACCACTGTCACGTCGGGATCGGGGTCGCCGGGGGGGCGGCCCACATTCTGTCCGTATTGCGGATAACCCGACGGTGTACGGTCGCGTTCGGGATCATCCTGCGGATACGGTGGCTGTCCGCTGCTCACCGTGTCACCTCACTTCGACTGCGCATGCGGCACATGTCAACTCACATGCTTGCTGCTGCACAAGGTATCGACATAGGTATCAACAGTCACCTTTCAGATGAGTCGGCATCCGGTGTAAGCCAGTCGGCGCGCGGCGTCAGATGGAGCAGCATTCGCGTGTTTCCCAAGGTGTTGGGCTTGACGCGCTCAAGATCGAGGAACTCGGCGACACCCTCGTCGTAGGAGGCGAGAAGTTCGGCGTAGACCTCCGGAGGGATCGGCGTGCCCTGGATCTCACGGAATCCGTGCCGGGCGAAGAAATCGACCTCGAAGGTGAGACAGAAGACCCTCCGCAGGCCGAGCTCGCCCGCGGCGCGGATGAGCTCGGAGACGATCCGGTGGCCGACGCCCAGCCCTCGGCGACGGGGGTCGACGGCGACGGTACGGATCTCGGCGAGGTCCTCCCAGAGCACGTGGAGCGCTCCACAGCCCACGACCTCCCCGTCCACCTCGGCCACCCAGAACTCCTGGACGTCCTCGTAGAGGGTGACCGTCGCCTTCTCCAGCAGGCGCGGCCCCGCCCCGGCGTAGATGTCGACGAGCCTCCTGATGATCCGCACGTCCGGGGTGCGGGCACGGCGGACCACGACCGCCGCGACCTTTCCCCCGGCCGGCCCGGCCACCCCGGTCTCCCGCCGCCCGGGCGTCCCCGGCTTCACGTGCGCGTCCTCGCCTCCGGCCCCCGCCGGTCGTTCCGCGGCCCCGGCGGCGTGTACGGCCGGCACCGGGGGCTGCTCCGCAACCTGCTCCATGACCGATCAGGGTACGTCCTCGTCACGACCTGTTTACGGTCTGCCTCTAACCCCCCTTCAGGGGAACTCGATGACACGGGGCCGCCCGGCCGCCACGACGGCCCCCATCCCTCTTTCCGCGGACGACCTCACCTTTTCCCCCGATGAAGAGCTGCGGAGACTTTCGTCACACCTTCCCGCGCGGATGCGAGATCGATGCGAAGTATATGATGATCATGGAATCGCGTGACCGGTCCGTGACGCTTCGGTTGCGAAACCTCTACCGGATTTGTAGTTCTGGTTGAGCATCAACCTCGAATTGCACTAATGTCCGTCCTCGATGTCAGCAACGTAAAACGCTGACCCGCCGAGTCCCCGAGGTCGGGGAGCCGGGGACCCAGCCCGCACGTTCCCCGGGGTGAATCCGAGGTGCCCCCAGCGCACCCGGTAGGGCTGCCTCCGGCCCGAACCCGTCAGCTAACCCGGTAGGCGGCCGAGAGAGGAGCCTGTTGGTGAAGCTCATGCGCAACCGTGGGACAGGGCGGGCGGGCAGGCGTGCCCGCGGCCGGGAACAGGCGGCGCGCGGAGTCTCTCGCCGGGTGGCGGTCGCCGGGCTGGCACTGGCCTCCCTGACCTTCGGCACTCCCCTGATGGTGGCCACCGCCGAGCCCAAGCCCAGCCTCCAGGAGCTCGCCAAGCAGGCCGAGAAGCTCCACACCGAGATCGAGACCCTCACCGAGCAGTACAACGGCGAGCGGGTCAAGCTCAAGCAGGCCCAGCGCGCGGCGGCCAGCGCCCGGAAGACCCTCGCCGTCAGTGAGTCCGAACTCCAGGAGCGGCGCACCAAGGCCACCCTCCTCGCGCAGACCACCTACATGGCGGGCGGGCTGGCCTCCGGCCTCGCCTTCACCCAGTCGGCCGACCCGGAGTCCTTCCTCGACCAGGCGACGACCAACTACGCCCTCCAACGGCAGCAGAACGAGGAGGTCGCCCAGGTCGGCCGGGCGATCCAGGCCGCCGAGCGCGCGCAGCGGAGCGCCGACGCCCGCACCACCGAGGTCAAAGACCTTCTGGACCAGATCGGCGCCAAACGCGGCAAGATCGAGCGCCTGGTCACCCGGGTCGAGAGCAGCCTGTTCAGGGAGGTGCGGACCCAGGCGAGCCGTAACCGCGGGGCCCGGGTGAAGATCGCGGTCCCGGTGGTGGGCGACGGCAAGGCCGCCACCGCGGCGCGCTGGGCTCTGACCCAGCAGCTCAAGCCGTACGTCTGGGGCGCCGAGGGCCCGAACTCCTTCGACTGCTCCGGCCTGGTGATGTGGGCCTATCAGAAGGTGGGCATCAGCCTGCCCCACTACACCGGCGACCAGTGGACGGCGGGCACCCACGTCTCCCGGGACGAGCTTCGCCCGGGGGATCTCGTCTTCTTCTACAGCGATCTGCACCACGTCGGGATCTACATCGGCGCGGGCCTGATGGTCCACGCCCCCCAGACCGGCGACGTCATCCACGTCACCACGATCGACAACCGGCCCTTCGCCGGCGGAGTGCGCATCGCGGACTAAAGACCCCGTCTCGTCGGCCGCCGCGCTCCATGACGGTCCGCGGCCGTCCACGAGGATTCGCGGCGGCCATGGGTCCACGCCGGTCCGTAACGGTCCACCGCGCGGGCTTGAGGCGGCCCCTGACGGCGCGCGGGGCCCGGCGGCCTTCCCGGGACCGCAAGGGGGGAGGAGGCGCCAGGAGGCCGACAGAGCGGCGAGCACGGACAACGCCGGGGAGCGGCTCGGACGACGCGGGGGGCGTGAGGGGCCGTACGAGGCCCGTGCCGCGGCGCCGCGAGGGAGACCACGGGGAACGGCCGGTCACGAGGGGCCGTACGGGGCCCGTGCCGTACGGGCTAGATGAGCCTGCGACGCGCGGCCCAGGCGACGGCCTCGATCGCGGTCGCCACGCCGATGCGGTCGCAGATGCCGCGGAGCCTGCGCCGGACCGTCCGGCCGCTGATGTCGAGGCGGCGCCCCACGCGGTCCACGGTGACGCCCTTGGCGAGCTCCGCCAGGAGCACGAGATCGTCGTCACTGAGACCGATCTCGCCGATGCCCAGAAGGCCGTCGCCGCGACGGGAATCCACTTCCGGATACGCCATCTGGAGTCGCTCCCCCTCACCGGAACACAAGGCGTGAGTGTCAGGAATCAATGCCGCCCGCCAGGAACGGTAAACGCCTTGTTCAAAGGTCGTCAAGTTCCCCTCTCCGCAGGGGGAGACCAGGCTGTTGACATAGCGCACGCTAGGTGAAGTACTCACGATATGTCGGTGCATTTCCGGTTAAGTCGGGGCGAGGCCACGGCCCGCACCCGCGGGCACCCGCCGCCCGCGGCGGCCGGAGTCTTCGCAGAGCAAGGTTTCGCCGGGGCCTCGGCCGAGGAGGGACGCCGCCCGGGCGGGGCACACGGCCGGCGTCCTCCGCTTCCCCTTCTCCGGGAAGGACACCCCCTCTTGACTCTCCTCGGCGCGCGGCCTCCCCGGCCCCTTGGCGTCGGCGAGGAAATCGCCTCCCAATGGGAGGACGATGACGCCATATTCGTATTATTCAGCACATATCTGGCGGAAGCCTCCGACCGATACGCGCCGGAAAGCGCTCTCGAAATGGAGTTCCCGCGCTCCGCGCCGGCCGTTGAGCGAGCTCGGCCGCACCCCGGGGCCACATCTCTAAGGCCCCGCGGACAGGATGTACGGCCTACGCCGTATGCCCTGCGGCGGCACGCCCGAAAACGGGATGTCCTCCGCCCCCCCGCGGGAGGCCGTATGCCCCCGGGCGCGGCCGGAACCCCGGGCGGCGCCCCCGTCTCCGGCCGGACCGGGCGCGCACCCGCCCGGCCGGCCGGTGGGACACGGCGCCCGGCCCGCTCAGGGTGAACGCTCCCCCGTTCCCCCTCAAGCCCTCTCAGCCCGTGGGCCTCACCAGCGGGAACAGGATGGTCTCCCGGATGTTCTTCCCGGTGAAGGCCATGATGAGGCGGTCCACGCCGAGCCCCATCCCGCCGGTCGGCGGCATGGCGTACTCCAGGGCCGCGAGGAAGTCCTCGTCGAGCCGCATGGCCTCCGGGTCGCCCCCGGCCGCCAGCAGCGACTGCTCGGTGAGGCGGCGGCGCTGCTCGATCGGGTCGACCAGCTCCGAGTAGGCGGTGCCGAGCTCGGTGCCGAAGCCGATCAGGTCCCACTTCTCGGTGAGGAGCGGATTGTCACGGTGCTGACGGGTCAGCGGGGAGGTCTCCAGCGGGTAGTCCATGACGAACGTGGGCTGGACGAGGGAGTGCTCGACGAGCGCTTCGAAAAGCTCCTGGACGAGCTTTCCCTGCCCCCACGTGGGCTCCCAGTGGATCTCCCGGGCGTCGGCGAGCTTGCGGACGTGCTCCAGCGACGTCTCGGTCGTGATCTCCTCGCCCAGCGCCGCCGAGACCGATCCGTACAGGGTGACCCTCGGCCACTCGGCCAGGCCCAGGTCGACCTCCTGGCCCCGGTAGGTCACCACGGAGTGACCCAGCGCGGCCACCACGGCCTTCTGGATCATCCGCTGGGTCAGGGCGGCCATGTCGTTGTAGTCGAGGTACGTGCCGTAGGCCTCAAGCATCGTGAACTCGGGGTTGTGGGTGGCGTCCGCGCCCTCGTTGCGGAAGTTGCGGTTGATCTCGAAGACCTTCTCGATGCCGCCCACCACGAGCCGCTTGAGATAGAGCTCGATGGCGATCCGGAGGTAGAGCTCCATGTCGTAGGCGTTGATGTGGGTCGCGAACGGCCGGGCCGCCGCACCGCCGTGGACCGGCTGGAGCATCGGCGTCTCGACCTCCAGATACCCCTCCTCGTGCCAGAAGTCGCGGATGGCCCGCACGACGGCGCTGCGGGTGTAGGCCATCCTGCGCGCCTCGTCGTTGACGATGAGGTCCACATAGCGCAGGCGGACCCGGGCCTCGGGGTCGGTGAGACCGGCGTGCTTCTCCGGCAGGGGCCGCAGGCACTTGGAGGTGATCGCCCAGCGGTCGGCGAGGATGGACAGCTCCCCGCGGCGGGAGGCGATGACCTCGCCCTCGACGCCGACGTGGTCACCGAGGTCGACGTCGCGCTTCCACGCGGCCAGCGACTCCTCGCCCACCCGGTCCAGGGAGATCATGACCTGAAGGTCGGCCGAACCATCACGGATCGTGGCGAAGCAGAGCTTGCCCCCCGTCCGTGACAGCATGACCCGCCCGGCAACGCCCACCTTGTCGCCGGTCGCGGTGTCAGCGGGGAGATCGGCGTATTTCTCGCGGATCTCGCCGTTGGTCGCGGTGCGCGGGAAGTTCACCGGGTAGGGGTCGACGCCCTCGGCACGAAGGCGGTCGAGCTTCTCCCGGCGCACGCGCATCTGCTCGGGCAGATCGTCGGCGGGGGTCGTCACGTCATCGGTCACAGGAGCAAGGTTACCGATGTCCGGCTACGGGGTGTTACGCCGATAGATCAGCCGGAGACCGATCAGCGTGAGCCACGGCTCGTGCACGTCGACCGAGCGCGCCTCGCCGACCACCAGCGGCGCCGCGCTGCCGGTGGCGACCACCGTGACGTCGTCGGGGTCGTCGGCCAGCTCGGCCACCATGCGCTCGACGATGCCGTCGACCTGGCCGGCGAAACCGTAGATGATGCCGGCCTGGAGCGCCTCGACCGTGTTCTTGGCGATCACCGACCGGGGCCGGATCAGCTCCACCTTGTGCAGCTGCGCCCCGGCCGCGGCCAGCGCGTCCACCGAGATCTCGATGCCGGGCGCGGTCACCGCGCCGACGTACTCCCCCTTGGCCGAGACCGCGTCGAAGGAGGTCGCGGTGCCGAAGTCGACGATGACGCACGGCCCGCCGTACAGCTGGACGGCCGCCAGCGCGTTGACGATCCGGTCGCTGCCGACCTCCTTGGGGTTGTCCATCCTGACCGGCACCCCGGTGCGGATGCCGGGCTCGACGATCACCGCGGGGATGTCGCCGTAGTAGCGGCGGCACATCTCCCGCATCTCGTTGAGCACCGACGGCACCGTGGAGCACAGCACGATGCCGTTGACGTCGGCTCCCTTGAGCAGCGGCGACTGCCCGAGCAGTCCCTGAAGCACGACGGCGATCTCATCGGCCGTGCGACGGGCGTCGGTGGCGATCCGCCAGTGCTCGATGACCTCCTCGCCCTCGAACAGCCCAAGGACGGTGTGGGTGTTGCCGACGTCGACGGCGAGCAGCATCAGTTCCCCCGAAGGTCCATGGCGATGTCGAGAGCGGGCGCGGAGTGGGTGAGCGCGCCCACGGCAAGATAGTCAACGCCTGTTTCGGCCACGTCACGAGCCGATTCCAGGGTCAAACCTCCGCTGGCCTCCAGCCGCGCCCTGCCGTCCACCAGCCGTACGGCCTCCGCGAGCTGCCCCACCGTGAAATTGTCCAGCAGGATCTCCTCGGCGCCCTCGGCCAGCACCGGTTCGATCTGGTCGATCCGGTCGACCTCGACCTCGACCGGCAGCCCGGGGTAGGCGTCCCGGACCGCCCGGAACGCCTCGGCGACCCCGCCCGCGGCCACCACGTGGTTGTCCTTGATCAACGCGGCGTCCGAGAGCGACATGCGGTGGTTGACCCCGCCGCCGCACCGCACGGCGTACTTCTCCAGCGACCGCAGACCGGGCAGGGTCTTGCGGCTGTCCCTGATCCGCGCGCCGGTGCCCGCCACGGCCCCGGCCCACCGGGCGGTGAGGGTGGCGACGCCCGACAGGTGGGTGAGCAGGTTCAGCGCGGTCCGCTCGGCGGTCAGCAGGTCCCTGGTGGGGCCGGCGACCGTCATCAGCACGTCGCCCCGCTCGACGCGCTCGCCGTCCTTGACCCGGCGCGTGACCGTCAGGCGCCCCTGTCCGAAGTGGGAGAAGACGGCCTCGGCGACGGCCAGCCCGGCGACCACCCCGTCGGCGCGCGCCACCACGTCGGCGGTGTCGGCCCGCCCCTCCGGGATCGTGGCGAGACTGGTGACGTCCCCCCGCCCGCCGACGTCCTCGGCCGCGGCGACGGCCAGCAGCGCCGCCACCTCGGCGGGGTCCAGGCCGGCCTCGACGAGGTCCGCCGTCACCGGGGGCGGCGGCGTGCCCCCGCCCGGCGTGTGCGGGACATAGGTCATGATCGTTCCCTCCGCTGTCAGGGTCACGTCGAGGTGGCCCAGCCAATCGACATCGTTCCGTTCGGGAAAGTCCTCGCGCCAGTGCGACCCGCGGGTCTCCTCGCGCGAACGGGCCGCTGCGACCAATGCCGACGCGACCGTCAGCAGGTTGGTGGCCTCCCACGACTCGGTGCACGGCTCCACCGCCACCGGGGTCCACCGCAGGTCCACCAGCGCCCTGGCGACCCGGTTCAGCGACTCCCTGCCGCGCAGCACGCTCGCGCCCCGGCTCATGTGCCCCTGGATCCTGGGCCTGGCCCGGGGGTCCACCAGCCCGCCGGGCAGAGCGCCGGGCTCCGCCTCGCCCCCCGCCGCCCCGTCCGCCGGCACGCCGGCCGCCCGCCGTACGGCCGGGCCCCACCACCCGGTGAGGTCACGCCCGCCCCCCGCCCCGGCCCGCCGTCCGGCGTGGACGTCGGCGGCGATCCGCCGGGCGAACACCAGCCCTTCCAGCAGCGAGTTGGAGGCCAGCCGGTTGGCGCCGTGCACCCCGGTGCAGGCCACCTCCCCGCAGGCGTACAGCCCCGGCACGCTGGTACGGCCGCGCAGGTCGGTGCGGACGCCGCCGCTGGCGTAGTGGGCGGCGGGGGCGACCGGGATGGGCTGGGCGACCGGGTCGACGCCGTGCTCCCGGCAGACCGCGTAAATCGTCGGGAAGCGGGCGCGCCACATCTCCTCGCCGAAGTGACGGGCGTCCAGATACACGTGGTCGGCGCCGGTCTCGCGCATCCGCCGCATGATCGCCTTGGCCACGACGTCGCGGGGCGCGAGGTCGGCGAGCTCGTGGACGTCCTTCATGAAACGGGTGCCCTCGGCGTCGATCAGCACCGCGCCCTCGCCCCTGACCGCCTCGGAGATCAGCGGCTGCTGCCCGGTGGAGTCGCCCCCGAGCCAGAACACGGTCGGGTGGAACTGCACGAACTCCAGGTCCCTGACGACCGCGCCGGCCCGCAGCGCGAGCGCCACGCCGTCGCCGGTGGAGACGGCGGGGTTGGTGGTGGCGGCGTAGACCTGGCCCATGCCGCCGGTCGCCAGCACCACCGCCCCGGCCCTGACCGCGCCCACCCCGTCACGCTCACCCTCGCCCATGACGTGCAGGGTCACCCCCGCGGCCCGGCCCTCGGCGTCCTTGAGCAGGTCGAGCACCAGCGCGTGCTCGATCACCTCGATCGCCGACTCCCTGACCGCCTGCACGAGCGCCCGCTGCACCTCGGCGCCGGTGGCGTCGCCGCCCGCGTGCACGATGCGGTTGCGCCGGTGGCCGCCCTCCCGGGTGAGCTGGAGTTCCCCCGCCTCGTCGGTGTCGAACCGGGCCCCCGTCGCGATCAGCTCGCGCAGCGCCCCCGGCCCCTCGGTCACCAAGATCCGCACGGCCTCCTCGTCACAGAGGCCGACCCCCGCGACGAGGGTGTCGGACAGGTGCTCGGCGGGGGTGTCGCGCGGGTCGAGCACGGCGGCGATCCCGCCCTGCGCCCAGCGCGTGGACCCGGCCGAGAGCGCGTCCTTGGTGACAACCAGGATCCGGGCACCGGGATCGAGCGCGGCGTACCGCAGCGCCGCGGTCAGCCCCGCGACGCCGGAGCCCACCACGACCAGGTCCGCCTGGACGGTCCAGCCGGGAGGGGGCGCGGTCAACCTCACGGGAATGGCCGGAATCGTCACTGCCGCCTCCTCTGCGGGGAGTGCTACTAGAGGCTCTTTATTTCGTCACTGTGACGATAACGGGCACGCTCCAACGACTGTTCCGCGGGGTGCCGATCACCGGCCTTCCCCGCTCCCTACGGGCGGGCGTCCGGCGCCGGGTGATGTTCGTCACCACGCAGGAGACCTCCGGTGGATCCGGCGCCGGGCACGGCGGCGGGGTCGCCGCCGAGGTCGACGATCCGGTTGTCGCGGTCGACGTGGACGACCCTGGGCCGGAAGGAGCGGGCCTCGGCGTCGTCGAGCTGACCGTAGGCGATGATGATCACCAGGTCGCCCGCGTGGACGAGCCTGGCGGCGGCCCCGTTGACGCCGATGATCCCCGAGCCCCTGGGGCCGGCGATCGTGTAGGTCACCAGCCGGGCGCCGTTGTCGATGTCCACCACGTGGACCTGCTCGCCGGGGAGCAGGCCGGCGGCGTCGAGCAGATCCTCGTCGATGGTCAGCGAGCCGACGTAGTGAAGATCGGCCTGGGTGACGGTAGCGCGGTGGATCTTGGACGTGAGCATGGTCCGGAGCATGCGTCGATCACCTTTCACACGGTCGCGCCGCCCGGTGGCGTGCACGCCTGGGCGCAATATATCCGAGCCCTCCGTCCGGGCCTTCCCTTAGGGGAGCCCGGGACGATCATCTCGCCCCGGGCCCCGCCGGCCTCCTCGCGAAAGACCGGCCTCCTCGCGAAACAGGGCGGCCTCCTCGCGAAAGCGAGGGAGAAGGATCGGCGGAGACCCGCGGACAGGGGCCGAAGGGCGCCGCGAAAGCCGGGAGGGACGAGGGGCGTCGGCGACAGAGGTGTCACGAGGTGCCACGAGGAGGTCAGAGGCCGACCGTCACATTGTCGATGAGCCGGGTGGAGCCCACCCTTCCCGCCACGGCCAGGACCGCCTCACCCCGGTGGTCGTCGCCCACCTCGGTGAAGGTCGCCGGGTCCACCAGGACGAGATAGTCGACCGAAAGCCCCGGCTCCGCCTCCAGCACGTCCCGTGCGGCCCGCCGGATCTCCGCGGGCGTCCGCCGCCCGGCCCCGGCGAGCAGGGCCCGCGACAGGGCCAGCGCCGCGTGCCGGTCGTGCGGGGAAAGGTAGCGGTTACGGCTGGACAGCGCCAGGCCGTCCGCCTCACGGACCGTGGGCGCCCCCACGACGGTGACCGGAACGTCGAGGTCGGCCACCATCCGGCGGATCACCGCCAGTTGCTGGGCGTCCTTGCGCCCGAACACCGCCACGTCGGGCCGGATCAGGTTGAACAGCTTGAGCACCACCGTCAGCACCCCGTCGAGGTGGCCCGGCCGGAACTCCCCCTCGACGACCGCGCCCATCGGCCCCGCCGAGACGCCGACCTGCCTGCCGGGGGCGTACATGTCCTCGGCCGAGGGGGCGAACACCACGCTCACCCCCTCGTCCGCGCAGGTCTCCAGGTCGCCGTCGAACGTGCGGGGGTAGCGGGAGAAGTCCTCGCCGGGGCCGAACTGCAGAGGATTGACGAAGACGCTCACCGCCACGTGGTCGGCCCGCTCCCGGGCCAGCCTGATGAGCGAACGGTGCCCCTCGTGCAGCGCCCCCATGGTCGGCACCAGTGCCAGCGTGGCCCCCCCGGGGCCGATGCTCAGGGTTCGCCTCGCCTTGACCAGACCGGCGCGGTCACCGGCCACGATCACGTCCATATGTTTCCTCCCAGGGCGTCCAGAAGGCGCTCGGCGGCCTCGGGCTTGAGCAGCCCGGCCGCCAGCGCCCGGTCCGCCGTGAGCCTGGCGAGGGCCACGTAGGCGTCCGCCGCCTCGGGTGCCGCCAGGATCAGGGCGTCCACGTGTTTGCGGACCGTCCCCGCGTCGCCGCGCACCACCGGGCCGGTCAGCCCGGCGATGCCCAGCCGCAGGACGTTGTCCAGGGCCGCGCCGAGAAGCGGGCCGAGCATCCGTCCGGGCTGCTCCACGCCGATTCTTCCCAGCAGCTCCGACGACTCGGCGACGAGCGTCACCATGTGGTTCGCCGCGCCCGCCAGGGCCGCGTGGTAGAGCGGCCGGTCGGCGTCCTCGATCCAGACCGGCTCCCCCTCCATCTCGATGACCAGGGCCTCGGCCACCGGGCGCAGGGGGCCGGGCGCGGTGACACCGTAGGAGATGCCGGTGAGGCGGCGCAGGTCGTCGTCTCTGCCGGTGAAGGTCATCACCGGGTGCAGGGCCAAAGGCAGCGCCCCCTGTCTGATCGCCGGGTTGAGCACGGCCAGACCGTACGCGCCGCTGGTGTGGGCCACCAGCTTGCCCCGCAGCTCGGCCCCGGTGCCGGCCAGGCCGGCGACCAGGTCGGGGAGCACATCGTCGGGAACCGTCAGGAGGACGAGATCGGCCTTGGCCACCACGTCCTGCGGGCGCGAGGGCACAAGACCGAGCCGCTCCACCGCCCGCTCCCGGGATGAGTCGGAGACGCCGCTCGCGGCGACGACCCGATGACCCGCCCGCGCGAGCGCCGCGCCGAGCGCCGAGCCGACCCGGCCTGCTCCAACCACTCCGACGGCCAGCCGTGCCGGGCGATCGACTGCGTCCATGACGTCACGTCCTTCGACCACATGGGGGCTCCGTGCCCAGTTGACCAGCGTAATGGGCGTCACCCTCTCGACCGTCTCAAGGAAGGTGTCCGAAAACGGCGGCCCATACCCCGGTACCCGATCATCGGCCCGATGCAACGTTCCACGGGCGGACCTCGGATCACCGCCGGGCGCGGCGCCGCCGGCCGGGAGGGCGCCGGGTGCCCGCTCCACCGCCGGAGAGGCCGGGTTCACCGGTAACGTCTGTGATGTGTGGCTCACCTGGCGTGCCGCGATGGAGCGGGCCCTCTACGGCGAGAACGGCTTCTACCTCCGCGAGCGCCCCTCCGGCCACTTCCGGACCTCGGTCGGCGCCTCCGCCGTCTTCGCGGAGGCGGTGCTGCGCGAGCTGGTCGCGGTGGCGGCCGGACTGGGCGACCGGCCGCGGGTCGACCTGGTCGACGTCGGCGCGGGCGAGGGCGCCCTGGCCGCCGGGGTGCTCGCCGCCGCCCCGCCGGGCCTTCGCTCCCGGCTGCGGGTGACCGGGGTGGACCTCGCCCCCCGGCCCGCCGGACTGCCCGGCGAGATCGCGTGGGCCGCCACCGTGCCGGACGGGATCTGCGGGCTCGTGATCGCCAACGAGTGGCTGGACAACGTTCCCCTGGACGTCGCCGAGCAGACGGCCGACGGCCCCCGCCTGATCATGGTCGACCCGGCCGACGGCAGGGAGACCTTCGGCGACCGTCCCTCCCCGGCCGACCTGGCCTGGCTGGACCGCTGGTGGCCGATGCGCGTCGCCGGCGAGCGCGCCGAGATCGGCAGGGCGCGCGACGAGGCGTGGGCCTCGGTGATCGCGCGGCTGGCCCGCGGCCGGGCCGTCGCGATCGACTACGCCCACCGGAGGGGCGACCGCCCGCCGTACGGCACCCTCACCGGCTACCGGCACGGAGCGGTCGTCGCCCCCGTCCCCGACGGATCCCGCGACATCACCGCCCACGTCGCCCTCGACGCCTGCGCCGCCGCCGGCCGGCGCGCCGGAGCCGCGACGACGCTCCTGACCACCCAGCGACAGGCCCTGCGCACCCTCGGCGTCACCGGTGCCCGCCCGCCCGCGGACCGGGCCCGCCATGACCCCCGCGGCTATCTCCAGGCCCTCGTCCACGCCTCCCAGGAGGCCGAGCTCCTCAGCCCCGACGGCCTGGGCGGTTTCGGCTGGCTCGCCCAGACCCGCCCCTGACCCGCCCGCGCCGTGGAACCGGTGCGTGGAAGGGGCCGGGCGCCCTTTTCCGAGGGTCTTCGAGGGTTTTGGAGGGGACGGGCCGCCGGTCTCGGCGGAGGGCACGTCCGGCACGTCACCGCCACAGAACAATCTCCATCACGCAAGGACAAATGGAACGTTTCAGGCAGTCAGCGTGCGGAGCTCCTCGGCGGCGGGGAGGGAGCGGGCCTGTTCGGGGGTGGTGCGCATCACCTGCCGGGCCCACCAGGTGATGGACGTGGTGCGGTGCTCGCGGGGCAGCCTCGTGTAGGCGTCGACCGCGTCGGTGAGCCCCTGCGGGGCCTCGCTCGCGCTGATCAGGCACATGCTCTTCCTCATCACCCCCGTCGCCACCGAGCGGAGGTCGGCTCCGGACCCGTCGGCCTCCATCTGACGGACCACCTCCTCGTGCGCGGTGGGCGCCCCCAGGAGTACGGCCAGCGTGGCGCGCGAGTTCGCGTGGCGCTGGGCGGGCCACCCCCAGATAGCGCTGTGCTCCCCCGTCACCTCGGCGGGCAGCGCCGCGCCGATGTCGTCGTAGCGCCCGAGCACCTCCTCCGGGGTGGGGGCGGCCCCCGCGGGCGACACCGCCATGACGATGGATCTGCCGAACCACGCCTCGGCCAGCCCCACGCTCGGACGGCCCCCGGCCAGGTGCTCGGCCTCGGCGGCCAGCCGCAGCACACTCGTCACGGCCGGCCGGGGTGCCCCGGTCTCGACGAGAGCGTTCCTTCCCCGCACCCACACCCGCAGGTCGAGATCGCCGGAGGCGTCGGCGGCGACGCGGGCCGTACGCCACCAGCGGCGGGCCTCCCAGAACTCGCCGGTCTCGGCCAGGGCCATCGCCATGATCGCGGCGAGCTGGGCGCCGACGCGCTGCAGGCCGCCGCGTTCGATGTCGGGCCGGGCCTCCAGGGCGTGGCGCACGTCGGCCACGTCGACGGCCAGCTTGCCGATCAGCGCGGTCGGGGGGTCCACCCGGATGTCGTAGGCGTGCTGGTAGGCGATCTGCTCCCAGTCCTCAAGAGCGTGTTCCCCGGCCGAGTCGACGGCCCGGTCGAAGGTCGTGCGCAGCGTTTCCAGGGCGTCCAGCGGAAGGGTGGCTCCGGTGCCGAGCGTGGCGAGGAGCTGCATGATCGTACGGCGCTCCATATCGTTGTCTCCGCCATTCTTGGGCAACGCGGCGGTTGCGAGATTACCCTCGAACTTCCGCTTCATGTCGGCGCTTTTTCCAGTGTCACCCTTTCGCAGGAAACCGTACAGTGCGATAAGAACACCCTCGGCTCCGTATGCCCCATCAAGCCGGTCGACCGCGTCGCGGGACGGCAGGCGCTCCCCGCGCTCCCACCGGCCGATCACCGCACCGGCCGTCCGAATGCGCTCACCAGCCGTTTCGAGGGACATTCCCCTCAAAAGACGCCAGTGGCGAAGGTTCGCACCGAACAAGTGACTAAGTGACGCGGAAGGATCAACCTCGCCGGGGGGACGAGCCATAAGAACCCTCCCAACTTCGACGTTCTGATTGGTTCACACCATTCAAACCAAATGACTTGGTGTGAATAGCGTGCTGTACGCTCCCCCGAGTTGCACCGATTATGACACGGGTGGGTTTATCCGTCTGTGGCGAGCACATGGCGCCACCTTTCAGCCGGAGAGAGGTCTGTCGTGTCAGTCAACGCCCGCGGCGCAGGCCCCGCCCGACCGGTTCCCCGACGGCCCCACAGCCACCCCGGCGCCCCCACCCCGGCCGGCTTCGACGCCGCGCCGCGCCGCCCCCGGGTGAGTTCCCCCTGGGCCTGCGGCCGTACCCCGAGAGCGGCCGGCGCCCCGGAGGCCGGCACGGACGACTCCGGACATCCCCGGAGGTCGGCGGACGATCCGGCCACGGACGTGGCACGTTCCCGATGGAGCGAGCCGCGGGGCCCGGCCCCCACGTCCCGCCGCACCTGACACCACCCCCCGTCTCACGTCCGCGCTCCCGGCCGGTGCGTGCCGAATCCCAACCCCTCGGAGCCGCCTCATGCGTCCTCGCATTCGGTTACTCACAGCGTTCCTTCTGTTATCGACCGTGATAAGCACGGCGTGCGGGGGAGGTCAGACCCCCTCCTCCGGCAAGGGGCTGGAGAAACCCGACCTCGTCATCGGTACCATGCCCATCCCCGACGCCGCGGCCTTCCACATCGCCAAGACCCGCGGGTTCTTCACCCGCGAGGGGTTCCGCTCGATACGGCTGGAGACCATCCGGGGCACCGGCCCCGCCATCCCCCAGCTCGAAAACGGCCAGCTCGACATCGCCCTGCTGAACTATGTGAGCGCGTTCACCGCCCAGAGCAAGGGCGCCGTGGATCTGCGGATCATCGCCGACGCCTACCAGGCCGACGCCGACACCTTCCTGCTGATGACCCCCGCCGACTCCTCGGCGGAGAGCCTCGCGGACCTGAAGGGCAAGACCGTCGCGGTGGCCACCCTCCACAGCATCGGCACCCTGATGCTGGAGATCGCGCTGCGCATCGACGGCCTCACCGTCAAAGACGTGCACCTGGTCGAGATGCCCCTGCCGAACATGCCCGGCGCCCTGACCGCTGGAACGGTACAGGCGGCGTGGATGGCGGAGCCGTTCATCACCGCCGCCAAGGCCCGCGACGGCGCCAAAACCCTCGCCGACATGGCCAGCGGCCCGACCGCGGACTTCCCCATCGCCGGATGGGGCATCACCTCGGAGTTCGCGCAGAAGAACCCGCGGACCGTCGCGGCGTTCCAGCGCGCGATAACCGCCGGCCAGGAGATCGCGGCCGCCGACCGCAAGGCGGTCGTGGACATCGTCCCCTCCTACACGCAGATCCCGGCGAACATCGCGAAGGTCATCACCCTCGGGCAGTTCCCCCTCACCCTCAGCGCGACCAGGTTGCAGCGGGTCGCCGACCAGATGATCGAATTCGACTATCTCGACCAGCCGCTGAAGGTCGCGCCGCTCCTGCTCCCCCCCGCCGTGGCCACCCCCGCGGCGCCGACCCCGACGAACGGAGCATCGTGATCAACGCGTCGTCACCGTCCCCGCGGCACGCGCCCGAGGCGCAACCCCTCCCCCCGCCGGTGAGCGAACGGCCCGGCGGCCACGTCCAGCAGATCGTCAACGGCGTGGTCTCCTTCGGCATCCTGCTCTGCCTGGCCGAGCTCGGCGTCGCCGACCACCTGGCCGACAGGCCGCGCAACGTGACGGACCTGGCCGAGCTGTGCGAGGCCGACCCGGAGCATCTCCACCGGATCCTGCGCGCCGCGACATCACTCGGGCTGCTGCGCGCCACCGGGCAGCCCGGCACCTACGCGCTCACCCGGGAGGGGCGGACGCTCCGGCAGGACCTGCCGGACTCCATGCGGCCGGCGGTGCTGATGGCCGCCGACCCGCTCTGGCTGGAGTCGATCCGTCTCCTGCCGGAGACCGTCCGCGCGGGACGGCCCGCCCTGCCGCGGCCCACGTACGACTATCTGGCGGACAACCCCGCCGCCGGTGATCTGTTCCACCGGTTCATGCGGACCCGTGCCATCCCCGTCGCGGAGGCGATCGCCAAGCTGGACTTCCGGGGGGTGCGCACCGTGGTGGACGTCGGCGGCGGTGGTGGCACCGTCCTGGGGAAGGTCCTGCGCACCCACACGCACTGCACGGGCGTCCTGCTGGAGCGCCCGGACGTCGCGGGGATCGCCGCCCAGCACCTCGCCGCGCTCGGCCTGCGCGACCGGTGCACGACCGTCGAGGGCGACTTCTTCCACTCCGTCCCCGAGGGCGCGGACGTGTACCTGCTGACCAGCATCGTGCACAACTGGTCCGACGACGACGCCGGGCTGATCCTGCGCAATGTCCGAAAGGCCATGGAGTCCGCCGACAGGCCGGCCCAGGTGTGGTGCGTCGACCTGCTGCGTCCCGCCTTCCCCGCGCGATTCGGGCCGCCCCCGATGGCCACGATCCTCGACGTGCGCATGCTCGGCCTCTTCGGCGGCGGCCAGGAACGCAGCCAGGCCGAGTACGAGAGCCTCATGGCCCGCAACGGCCTGAAGGTCACCCGGGTCGAGCCGTTCCCCAACGACATGCACCTGATGGTGGCCACCCTGCCGGAGTGACGCCCGCGCCCCGGGCCGAGCCCGCGTTCTCCGTGAGCCGGGTGGCCGCAGAACCCCCGGAAGGACCCGGAAGAACACGGCGGGACGGCACGGAGACGAGGTGTCCGGCCCACGCCGGCCGGCGTGGGCGCCCCGGCGTCAGAGAAGTGGCCGGCCGTCCCGCGTCCGCGGGACGGCCGGCCATAACGCTTGTCTGTGAACCGCCCGTCTGATTCGCCGGTTTCACGCCGCCCGTGCGACGCTCTGGGCAACACGATTCACGAGGATCAGGCGGGGATTTCAGGTGTCATCGGGTAGCAGGGAATCGGCGGGGCGGCGCCCCGGGCGCGTGATCACCTCGGTGGGGATCGTCGCGGCGGCGCTGTTCATGGCGAGTTGTTCCTCCGGCGGCGCGGCGGACCGGGTGACCCTCACCGGGCGGGAGTTCACCGCCTCCTCGCCCGCGGGGACGACCACGACGATCCGGAAGCCGCCGCCGGTGGACCCCGCCTGGCCTCGCTGGGGCTTCACCCACACCGGGGTCAGCGCCAACAACGTCACCGAACCGTTCGAGCGGGACGTGGCCCAGACGCTCGCACGCACCCCGATGCCGCAGAACCAGCACATCATGGGGTTCGGGGCGCTCAACCCCGAACCCCGCCCGAAGGAGTTCTTCTGGGAGGACCTCGACAGCCGGACGAACCTCATCAAGCGGTCCGGCGGCACGCAGATCATCACCCTCTGCTGCGCCCCCGACTGGATGAAGGGCGGCCCCGAGGGCCCGACCACGGAGTCGGCCTGGGCCGAGCACCTGGAGGACGCCCCCTACCCCGAGCACTTCGACGACTTCGCCAGGCTGTCGGCGGCCGTCGCCACGAAATACCGCGACGTCAAGTACTTCATGGTCTGGAACGAGCTCAAGGGGTTCTGGAAGGACCACTCCCGGCCCGCGGACTTCAAGGGCTACACCGAGCTCTACAACAAGGTCTACGACGCGGTGAAGGCGGTCCGGCCCGACGCCAAGATCGGCGGCCCCTACATCGGCTTCGACAGCGACAAGACCGGCGAGTCCGAGCTGCGGGGCCCGTGGGGGGTCGTCAACCAGAACGCCCTGGACGCCTTCGAGTACTGGTTCGAGCACAAGAGGGGCGCCGACTTCATCGTGGTCGACGGCGCCTCCCCGGTCGAGACCCACGAGCTGCTTCCCGACGCGTTCGGGGCACTGGGCAAGTTCGGCGCGGTCACCACCTGGCTGCGTGAGCGGACCGGTGACCTGCCGGTCTGGTGGTCGGAGTGGTACTTCGTCCCGGAGAACGGGACCACGTGGCCGGAGTCCATGCGGCTCGCCGTCCAGGCCGCCTCGATGATCGAGTTCGCCAAGAGCGGCGCCGCCACGGCGCTGTACTGGAACCCGCAGGTCAAGGAGGGGGCCTGCGGGGCCTGCATGTGGGACCCGCGGACCGGCGCCCTCCTGCCCACCGGCCGGTTGGTCTCCGACTTCGCCCGGTGGTTCCCGGCCGGAGCCGAACTCCGGGACGTCCCCTCCTCCGACCCCAGGGTCCGGGTGCTGGCGCAGCCGCGGCGGCTGGTGGCGGTCAACACCGCCGACGCGGAGGTCACCACGACCGTGGACGGCAGGAGCCTCACCCTCCGGCCCTACGAGATCAGGTGGGGCGACCGCTGACCCCGGTCACGGGGCCCCCGTCACGGGGCCCCTCACGGCGGCCCGGCGTTCAGGGCGCCGGGAGGTGCCAGGGGAGGACGACCGGCTCGCGGGGGACGTCCCCGGCGAGCAGGCGCTCCAGCAGCGAGGGCAGGCCGATCGGGATGACCGGCTCGTCGGCGCACCCGAGGTCGGCCGGCGTCCACCAGTCGAAGCGGTCGGTCAGCCCCCGTTCCAGATCGTCCATGCCGGAGGTGTCGACCTCCACCTCCCCGGCGCGGAGGAAGAAGAAGGTGTCGCGGGCGAGGAACAGCCGGCCGTCGGGGGTCGACCAGTAACCCGAGCTGATCGCCACGGGGGAGCCGAACGCGCGGGGCTCGGCGACGTACCCGATCTCCTCACGGAGCTCGCGGGCCGCGGCCTGGCTCGGCGTCTCGCCGTCGTCGAGGGCGCCGCCGGGGGTCAGCCAGGCGTAGGAGGGGCTCCTGCCCTGAACCAGCAGCGCACGGTGGAGCAGGAGCCTGTCGCGGTTGTCGACCAGCAGTGTGCGAGCGGTCGGACGGAACGTCGCCTCAGGCATAGGGAGATCATAAGTTCCTCCGCGAGGCGACTTCACCGGCGCCGGCCGGCATCGGGCCCGGCCGTCCGCCGTCAGACGGTGGAGGCGAGCCAGCCGACGGTCTCGGCGGCGTGCGTGCCGTCGCTCTTGATGTTCCTGACCGCCGACAGGAGCACCTCGTTCAGGCGGATCGAGAAGCCCTCGTTGGTGACGTCGGCGATCCTCAGGCCGGGCGTCTCGGGGCCGTTGAAGGTCTGGACGAAGGGCAGGACGATGACCTTCGAGCCCGCCGGGAAGGGGGTGGGGAAGATGACCCGGGTGAAGGTCGAGAGGTCGCCGCCGGTCGTCTCCACCGGGCTGTTGGAGTTCAGCTGGATCGTTCCGGTCTGGATCATGCTCACAGGACGTCCTTTCGCCGGAGAAACCGATTACCTTGAGTATTCACATTGATACGCGGTGAAACGACGGGGGGTTTCCTGTCCCGGGGGTCACATAAGTCCATCGCGCCGGTGCTGGACACCCGGGCCCCAGCGGCGCGGTCGCCCGGGGAGGAGCGGAGCGGCGGGCGGAAAGGGCGGGCGGTCCCGGCGTGCCTCCCCGCGGGGGTGGGCGTACGGCGGATCAGACGCGCACGCGCAGGGCGGTCAGGCCGCGGATGACGTAGCCGGGGCCCCAGGTGGGCTCGGCGACGGGTTCCATCGCCGGGGCCGCGCGGAGCAGGGCACCGAACGACTCGATCAGCTCGATCCTGGCCAGGGGCGCGCCCAGGCAGAAGTGAATGCCCGCGCCGAACGATATATGAGGGTTGTCCACCCGGCCGACGTCCAGGCGGGCGGGATCGGCGAACACCTCGGGGTCGCGGTTGGCCGACCCGAACAGCAGCGCCACCTCGGCTCCCCGGGGGATGTCCACCCCGCCCACGGAGATGTCCTCAAGCACCCAGCGCTCGAACATCTGCAGCGGGGTGTCCCAGCGCATCAGCTCCTCGATCGCCGCGGGCAGCAGGCCGTGATCGGCGCGGAGCCGTTCCAGCTCGGACGGGTTGCGAAACAGCGCCCACCAGCCGTTGCCGGTGACGTTGACGGTGGCCTCGTGCCCGGCGTTGAGCAGCAGCACGCAGGTGCCGACCAGTTCCTCCTCGGTGAGCCTGTCACCGCCGTCGGCGACCAGGGCCAGCGCGCTGATCAGATCGTCGCCGGGGTCGGCCCTGCGGGCGCGCGCCAGGCCGAGGAGATAGCCGGAGAACTCCCGGGCGGCGCGCACGGCGGCGCGCTGGGCCTCGATCGAGGGGCTGAGCTCGTACATCCCGCAGATGTCGGCCGACCAGGGACGGAGCAGGTGCCGGTCGGCCTCGGGCACGCCGAGCATCTCGGCGATCACGGTCACCGGGAGCGGTTCGGCCACCTCGGCGATGAGGTCCCCACCGCCGCGCTCGACGAATCCGTCCACCAGTTCCCCGGCGATCCGGGCGACCTTGGGGCGCAGCGCCTCGACCGTGCGGGGGGTGAACGCCTTGGAGACCAGCCGCCGCAGCCGGGTGTGGACGGGGGGCTCGACGTCCAGCATCCCGGCCCTGACCACCCGCCAGAACGGTTCCTGGAAGGCGGGGTCGTCCGGGTGTCCGAACTCGGCGTGGGTGGCCACGTGCAGGTAGGAGCGGCCGAGCCTGCGGTCGCGCAGCAGCGCGTTGACGTCGGCGTGCCGGGCGATCAGCCACTGGCCGGTCGGCTCGAAGAGACCGACCGGCCGTAGCCGCCTCAGCTCGTCGTAGGCGTCGTAGGGGTGGGCCACGAACTCCGGATTCCAAGGATCAAAGCACACACAAGCATGGTAATGACGCAGACAAACCCGACATCTCACTCTTTTGAGATGCATACGGGATGCTTCAGGGGGCGCCGGGGGCGGCGCCCCGCCGTCCACCGGCTTGCGAAGCCCGGGCGGCCGTCGGTTATAGTTCCCCCGTAGGTCATGAGTGCCAGTGACAAGCCCCGGCTCGCTGGCCGGCAACCCTCGCGTCCGCGGCGGGGTGCCCCGGGTGAGGACCTGGTCCGGCGCGAGGTGCGCCGGGCAAGCGCGGGCTCCACGCACCAACGCCATGGCTTGGGGTCCGACGACCTCGAAGGAGAGCCGGCGTGTCCGCACTGACGATCTTCAACTTCTCCGACCCCGTCACGTCCCCTCCGGCCTCCCACCCGTCGCAGGACGGCCCGGACCGGCCGATCCCCGCGGTGCTCGGCGCCGACCTGGAGGTCCCGGTCAAGGGCGGCAGGCTCGTCCCCTACGCCAACCTCGACTACGCCGCCAGCGCCCCCTGTCTTGAGCCGGTGAGCGCCGCCGTCGCCGCCGCGCTCCCGGCCTACTCCAGCGTGCACCGCGGCGCCGGATACGCCTCCCAGCTGACCACCGCCCGCTACGAGCAGGCCCGGCACACGGTCCGCGCCTTCACCGGGTCACGCCCCGACGACTCGGTGATCTTCACCCGGAACACCACCGACGCCACCAACCTCCTGGCCCGCTGCCTGCCCGCCGGAACGACCGTCGTGGTCTTCGACACCGAGCACCACGCCGCGCTCCTGCCGTGGGCCGACGCCGTACGGCTGCCGCCCCCCGCCTTCCCCGGCGAGGCCGTGCGCGCCGCCGACGAGGCCCTGGCCGGGATCGGCGGACCCGCGCTGCTGGTGGTGACCGCGGCCTCCAACGTCACCGGCGAGCTGTGGCCGATCGCGGCCCTGGCCCACATCGCCCACCGTCACGGCGCCCGCGTCCTCGTCGACGCCGCCCAGTTCGTGCCGCACCGCCGCCTCAACCTGACCGCGCTGGACCTCGACTACGTGGTCTTCTCCGGGCACAAGCTGTACGCCCCGTTCGGCACGGGCGCGCTGGTCGGCCGGGGCGACTGGCTGTCGCGGGCCGAGCCGTACCTTCGGGGCGGCGGCGCGGTGCGGGCCGTGGACGGCGACGGCGACCACTGGCACGACGACCCCGAGGCCCGCCACGAGGCCGGCACACCGAACGTTCTCGGCGCGATCGCGCTGGCCGCCGCCTGCGACGCCCTGACCGCCACCGGCTGGAACGCGCTGGTGCGCGAGGAGGAGCGCCTGCTGGGCCGGCTGCGCGCCGGCCTCGCCGACGTCGAGGGCGTGCGCGAGCTCTCCCTGTGGGGGCCCGGCCACCCGCGCGTCGGCATCGTCTCCTTCGTGGTGGACGGCTTCACCGCCCGCGAGGTCGCCGAGACCCTGTCCGGTGAGTACGGCATCGGCGTCCGCGACGGCAAGTTCTGCGCCCACCCGTTCGTCCGGCACCTCCTCGGAGGAAACGACGGCGGGAACGGCGGCTGCGAGGACGGCACCGCCTCCGCCGTCCGCGCCTCCATCGGGATCGGCACCTCCGACGAGCACGTGGACCGTCTGATCGAGGCTCTGCGAAAGCTGGCCGCCCGCCGGTGACATGGCAGCATGGGCCCTATGACTGAGCCGACTGAGCCGACCGGGCCCCGCGTCCACGGCGCGTCCCGTACGGTGAACGTGGGGGTCGGCGCCGGCGCGGAGGCCGTGACCGGGGCGGGCGGCGAGGATCTCGCGACCGAGGACGTGATCCTCAACATCGGCCCCCAGCATCCGTCCACCCACGGGGTCCTTCGGCTGCGGCTCACCCTGGACGGCGAGCGGATCAGCGCGGCCGAGCCGATCGTGGGCTACATGCACCGCGGCGCGGAGAAGCTGTTCGAGGTCCGCGACTACCGCCAGATCATCGTGCTGGCCAACCGGCACGACTGGCTGTCGGCCTTCGCCAACGAGTTGGGCGTCGTGCTTGCGGTGGAGCGGATGCTCGGCATGGAGGTGCCCCCCCGGGCGGTCTGGGCGCGCACGCTGCTGGCCGAGCTGAACCGGGTGCTCAGCCACCTGATGTTCCTGGGCTCCTCCCCCCTGGAACCGGACGCGATCACCCCGGCCCCCTCCGCGTTCCGGGAGCGGGAGACCCTCCAGGCCGTGATGGAGGAGATCTCCGGCGGCCGGATGCACTACATGTTCAACCGGGTCGGCGGCCTGAAGGAGGATCTCCCGCTGGGCTGGACGGACCGGGCCTCGCGGGCGGTCGCGGAGGTGCGGCGGCGGCTGCCCGACGTCGAGAGCCTGATCGCCGGCAACGAGAGCTTCCTCGCCCGCACCGTCGGGGTGGGCGTGCTGGACCGTGAGACGATCATGCAGTACGGCGTCAGCGGCCCGATCGCCCGCGCCTCCGGGGTGGACGCCGACCTGCGCAGGGACGATCCGTACCTCGCCTACGGGGAGCTGCCGGTGCGGGTGGTCACCCGCTCGGCCGGAGACTGCAACGCCCGCTTCGAGGTGCTCCTGGAGCAGGTCAAGGTCTCCCTGGACCTGGCCGACGCCTGCCTGGAGCGGCTGCGCGAACTGCCCCGGGGGCCGATCAACCAGCGCCTGCCCAAGGTGCTGAAGGTGCCCGAGGGCCACACCTACGCATGGACGGAGAACCCTCTCGGCATCAACGGCTACTACCTGGTCTCCCGCGGCGAGAAGACCCCCTGGCGGCTGAAGCTCCGCTCGGCCTCCTACAACAACGTCCAGGTGCTGCGGGAGCTGCTGCCCGGCACCCTGGTCTCGGACATGGTGGCGATCCTGGGCTCGATGTTCTTCGTCGTGGGGGACATCGACAAGTGACATCCGGAAAGAGCGCGCGATGATCGAGCAGGGCACGGGCGTGGCCCCCCGGGCGGAGGGCGGCCGGGACGTGTACATCGACTGGCTCCGCGCGGTGAGCCTGATCGTCGTGGTGCTCTGGCACTGGGCGTTCACGATCCTGCGCTGGGGGCCGGACGGCCCGTCGCCGACCAGCCCGCTCGGTTTCACCTCGGGCCTTTGGATCCTGACCTGGCTGCTGCAGGTGCTGCCGCTCTTCTTCTACGTGGGCGGCCACGTCCACCTGCTGTCGTGGCGGCGTGCCCGCGAGCGCGGGACCGGCATCAAAACCTTCGTCTGGCGGCGCATCCAGGGGCTGGCGATCCCGTCGCTGGCGCTGGCGGGGGCCTGGATCACGGTGGGCGTCGTCGTCCGTTCGGTGTCCGGGGCCGAGGAGATCGACCGGGTCGTGCTGCTCGTCCTCAGCCCGCTGTGGTTCATCGGCGTCTATCTCATGCTGGTCGCCCTGCTGCCCGTCATGCTCTGGCTCCACCGGCGTTTCGACGTGCTGGTCCTCATCTGGCTGGGCGGCGCGGCCCTGGTGGTCGACGTGCTGCGGCTGCGCTACGGCCACGAGGCCGTCGGCTGGCTCAACATGGTGCTGGTCTGGGGGCTGGCGCACCAGGCGGGGTTCTTCTACGACCGGGTGGTGGCCCTGCCCCGCCGGCTGGACGTCGCCACCCTGTGGACCGGGCTGTTCGCGCTCTTCGGCCTGGTGTACTCGGGGATCTACCCGGGCTCGATGGTGGGGGTGCCCGGGGACAAGCTGTCCAACATGGCGCCGCCGACCTTCGTCATCGTGGCCCTGCTGATCTTCCAGATCGGCCTGGTCGAGGTGTTGCGGCCGTCCATGGAGCGCCTGCTGAAGCGCCCGCGCTGGCAGCGGGCCAACGAGACGATCAACAGGTTCGCGCTGCCGCTCTTCCTGTTCCACACCACCGGGATGGCGATCGCGGTGGGGATCGCCTGGCTGGTGTCGGGCCGGCCGCCCGGGGCGCAGATCCCGCCCGACCTGTTCTGGTGGCTGGAGCGACCCCTGGCCGTGATCGGCCCGCTGGTGTGCACGCTGCCGTTCCTGCTGGTGTTCGGCCGCCGGAGGCGGGGCCGGCCCACCGGATGACCGGCAACGGCCCAAAGGCGGCCGGCGCCCCCGTCCGGGCGGGCTAGCGTCCCTCCTCGGTGTCCTTCGGCACCTTGCAGCAGTGCTCCAGGTACAGGGCCGCGCCGACCAGGGCCGCGCAGGCGATGGCCGAGCCGCCGGCGATCAGGAAGTCGCGGCGGGGCACCCCCTGCTCCAGCAGGTCGGCGGTGTAGAGGGCGAACCCGGCGAAAACGCCCGCGAAGACGGCCCCGGCGTGCGCCGACGCCTTGGCGAGGGCCGCCAGCCGCGCCACGGCCAGCGGCTCGACGGGGCGGGTGCCGGGCTTGCGCTCGATCCTGGCCTTGGTCATCCACCCGCTGTAGACCTCGCCCACGGCCAGCAGCAGCACCGTCGGGATCGCGGTCCACGGCACGGTCGGCAGCGACGAGTAGAGGGGGCTCAGCAGCGCCCACGTGGCGAGCGCGAACACGCCGAAGAGGACGATGAGCACGGCGGGACGGCTCGGCCTCATGCGGGCCCCTGCAGGATCAGGTCGGCCCGCAGGCGCACGTAGTCCCGCTCCAGTCCGGCCAGCAGGTCGGCGACCCGGCGCCCCGACAGAACCGCCTCGGGGTCGGCCCGCGCCCAGGGCACCAGCACGAACGCGCGCTCGTGCGCCCTGGGGTGCGGCAGCGTCAGCTCGGAGTCGTCGCAGGCGACGTCTCCCACGGCGATCAGGTCGACGTCCAGGGTGCGCGCTCCCCAGCGCTCCTTCCGGACCCTGCCGAAGGCGTTCTCCACACTCTGAGCACGATCGAGGAGCACGTGAGGTTCCAGATCACTGCGCGCGATCACGACCGCGTTGAGGTAGGGCCCCTGCTCGGGGCCGCCCACCGGATCGGTCTCGTAGACCGGGGAGACCGCGACGAACTCCAGCTCGGGGCTGTCGAAGAGCGAGTCGACCGCGCCCTGCAGCGTGTCGAGCCGGTCGCCCAGGTTGCTGCCGAGCGCCAGCACCACCTTCATCCCCTGCTCCGGGTGATCGTCACGACCACGTCGCCGAAGGGCAGCGGGATGGGCGCGGCCGGCTTGTGTACACTCACCTCCACCGACGTCACCGGCTCACGGGCGAGGCAGACGTCGGCCAGACGCCCGGCGAGCGTCTCGATCAGGTTGACCGGCTCGCCCTCCACGACCTTCACCAGGTCCTGGGCGAGCTCGCCGTAGTCCACCGTCCGGGTGAGGTCGTCCCGCGCCGCCGCCGGGGCGGTGTCCAGGAAAAGCGTGACGTCGACGACGAACTCCTGGCCCAGCTCCCGCTCGGCGGCCAGCACGCCGTGCCGCCCCCGGGCCCGCAGGCCCCTCAGGCCGATCCTGTCCGTCACGCGCTCTCCTCCTCCTCGTCGTCGTCCCCCTGGAGCACCGGCGAGCCGTGGTGCAGCCACAGGCGCCACCCCTCCGACGCCCTGACGAAGGTGTTGCTCGCCACCACCTTGCCCGCCGCGAAACTGGAATCACCCTCGTCGCCCGCGGTGAGGATGTTCTCCTCGCAGGTGAGGATCGCGACGTCGCCCAGGACCATGACGCGGACGTCGGTGAGCACGAACTGGATGTAGGGGGTGTTGGCCATGATCAGGGCCCAGGAGCGCAGCACCTCCTGCCGGCCGCTCACGATCGGCCACCCCGGGTGCACGCAGCTCACCTGCTCACCGTCGATGTCGTCGGCCCAGATCTCGGTCATACGGTCGAGGTCGGCGTTCTCGATCGCGGTGTAGAAGGCCTGGTTGACCGTCTCGACGGCGGTGGTGTCGACGCTCATGATCTCGCTCTCTGCACTGCTGCGGCCACGCGGACGGCGTCCGCGTTCGGGCGTACGTCATGCACCCGCACGCACCACGCCCCCGCCGCCGCGGCGAGGGCGGTCACGGCGAGCGTGGCGTCGTCACTGTCACGGAAGGGGCGTGGGGTGCCGCCGGGGTCCGCCAGCAGGCGGCCCAGGAAGCGCTTCCGCGAGGCCCCGATGATCAACGGGTATCCCAGCCCGGCAAGCCGTTCGAGCCCCGCGAGCAGGGCCCAGTTGTGCTCGGCGTTCTTGGAGAAGCCCAGCCCGGGATCCAGCACGATCTGCTCCTCGGCCACCCCCTCGGCCAGCACGGAGGCCACCCGCTTGGCCAGTTCCTCGCACACCTCGGCCACGACGTCGCCGTAGACCGCCCGGCTGTCCATCGTGTGGCTGTGCCCCCGCCAGTGCATCACCACGTACGGCACGCCGGAGGCGGCCACCACCCTCGGCATCGCCGGATCCGCCAGACCGCCGCTGACGTCGTTGACGAGCCTCGCCCCGGCCTCCACGGCCGCCTGCGCGACCTCGGCCCGCATGGTGTCGACGCTGACCGTCACCCCCCGGCGGCTCAGCTCCTCGATGACCGGCGCGACCCTGGCCAGCTCCTCCTCCAGCGAGACCCGGGCCGCGCCCGGCCTGGTGGACTCGCCGCCCACGTCGACGATGTCGGCTCCCTGTTCGACCAGCTCCAGGCCGTGCCGTACGGCCGCCTTCGGGTCGAAGCACAGCCCGCCGTCGGAGAAGGAGTCGGGGGTGACGTTGACCACGCCCATCACCAGGCATCGGCCCCTGGCGGGTATCCCCGGCGCGCTCCACGTCGTCATGCGGACAAGCCTAGGCGTTGTCCACTCTTCGCCCATATCGCGGGTCCGGCTTGCGCCGCCCCGGATCGCCCGGGGCCGAGCGGGCCGTGGCATGGGCCGGAGCGTCGCTCACGGGACGGCCCGGGGGGACTGGCGGCCATCGTTCCTCCACCCAGCTCGTGGCGCTCCGGCGGAGCCGGCCATCGGATCTTTTCGTCATGGCCCCGCCGCACCCTCGAACGGGCTCGCCCGGCGGCCTCCCGCGCCCTGCACGGGCCGGGGCTGACCCGGCCCGCCGATCGTGAAACCCCCGGCTCAGGAACTCGGAGCATGCCGGACCTTTGGCAAGTGTGGCGATATTAGCCCGAGCGCGGGGAGAGCGGGGGGATTTCGAACCGGGCCATAACGCAGAAACCTTGTTCAGGCCGTCATGACGGCCCGAACAAGGCTCTGAACACGACACCGGGTGCGTATCTCCAAGAAACCGGATTTACCCCGACAAGAGTCTCAGCGCAGGATGAGCGACATCGCCTCGGCCCGGGTCTTGTCACTGCTGCGGAAGTCTCCGCGCACGGCCGAGGTGATGGTCTTGGCGCCCGGCTTGCGGACCCCGCGCATGGTCATGCACAGGTGCTCGCACTCGATGACGACGATGACCCCCCGGGGCTCCAGAACGCTCATCAGCGCGTCGGCGATCTGGGAGGTCATCCGCTCCTGCACCTGGGGGCGCCGGGCGTACACGTCGACGAGGCGGGCGAGCTTGGACAGGCCGGTGACCTGCCCCTTCTCGTTCGGGATGTAGCCGACGTGGGCGGCGCCGTGGAAAGGGACCAGGTGGTGCTCACAGGTGGAGTAGACCTCGATGTCCCTGACGAGCACCATCTCGTCGTGATCGACGTCGAAGACCGTGGTCAGCACCTCTTCCGGAGTCTGCCCGAGCCCGGCGAACTGCTCGGCGTAGGCGCGGGCGACCCGGGCCGGGGTGTCCCGGAGGCCGTCCCGATCCGGGTCTTCGCCGATCGCGAAGAGAATCTCGCGTACGGCCTTCTCCAGCCGATCCGCATCGACCTGAAGGGGCTTGACGTTCACGTTCAGTTACCGTCCCTGGGCACGGAGTCGACGTGGCCCGTCCCCGCGGGAAGCGCGCCGTTGCCGGACTGCTCCTTCGGGGTCAGGATCGGCGGACGGTCCGAGGGAAGCCGCTTGCCGTACCCGGAGTAGGAGGGGCGCTTCTCCTTGACCACGACCGGGGCGAAGATCTCCAGCACCTGCTGACGGGAGAGGGTCTCCTTCTCCATGAGTTCGAGCACCAGGTTGTCGAGCACCTCGCGGTACTCGACGAGGATCTCCCACGCCTGGTCGTGACCGGCCTCGATGAGGCGGCGCACCTCCTCGTCGATCGTGGAGGCGATCTTCTCGGAGTAGTCGCGCTCGTGACCCATCTCACGGCCCAGGAAGACCTCGGCGTTGCCGGTGCCGAACTTCCGGGCGCCGAGCTGCTCGCTCATGCCGTACTCGGTGACCATGCGGCGGGCGATGGAGGTGGCCTTCTCGATGTCGTTGGCGGCGCCGGTGGTGGGCTCGTGGAAGACGAGCTCCTCGGCCGTGCGGCCGCCCAGCAGCATCGCGAGCTGGTCCATCATCTCCGAGCGGGTCGCCAGGAACTTGTCCTCCATCGGCAGCGTCATCGTGTAGCCGAGGGCGCGTCCGCGGGACAGGATCGTGATCTTGTGGACCGGGTCGGAGTTGGGCAGCGCGTGCGCGACCAGGGCGTGACCGCCCTCGTGGTACGCGATGATCTTCTTCTCCTGGTCCGACATGACGCGGGTCTTGCGCTCGGGGCCGGCCATCACGCGGTCGATGGACTCTTCGAGCATCTCCATCGTGATCAGCTTCTGGTCGGCGCGCGCGGTGAGCAGCGCGGCCTCGTTGATCACGTTGGCCAGGTCGGCGCCCGTGAAACCGGGCGTCCGGCGGGCGATGACGTCGAGGTCGACCCCCTCGGCGAACGGCTTGCCCCGGCCGTGCACCCGCAGGATGCCCTTGCGGCCCTCAAGGTCGGGACGGTCGACCGTCACCTGGCGGTCGAACCGGCCCGGACGCAGCAGGGCGGGGTCGAGGATGTCGGGGCGGTTGGTCGCGGCGATCAGGATCACGCCGCCCTTGACGTCGAAGCCGTCCATCTCGACGAGGAGCTGGTTGAGCGTCTGCTCGCGCTCGTCGTGACCGCCGCCGAGACCCGCGCCGCGGTGGCGGCCCACCGCGTCGATCTCGTCGATGAAGATGATCGCCGGGGCGTTGGCCTTGGCCTGCTCGAACAGGTCGCGCACCCGCGAGGCGCCGACACCGACGAACATCTCGACGAAGTCGGAGCCGGAGATGGAGTAGAACGGCACTCCCGCCTCACCGGCGACCGCCCTGGCGAGCAGGGTCTTGCCGGTTCCGGGCGGGCCGTAGAGCAGGACCCCCTTGGGGATCTTGGCGCCGATCGCCTGGAACTTGGCCGGGGCCTGGAGGAACTCCTTGATCTCCTGGAGCTCCTCGATGGCCTCGTCGGCACCCGCGACGTCGGCGAAGGTGGTCTTCGGGGTGTCCTTGGTGATGAGCTTGGCCTTCGACTTGCCGAAGTTCATCACCCGGGAGCCGCCGCCCTGCATCTGGTTCATGATGAACAGGAAGATCAGCACGATGACGACGATCGGCAGGAAGCTCAGCAGGAGGCCGAGGAGGAAGTTCTCCTTCGGCACCTCGACGGTGTAGCCGCCGGCGAGCTTGCCGCCCTTGGCCGCGCCCTCGAGCTGATCGGCGAGCTGGACGCCCTGGCCGCTCACCCACGAGGAGTAGTAGCGCTTCTTGTCGGTCAGGGTGACCTCGATGCGCTGATCCTTGTCGATGATCTTCGCGTTGGAGACCTTGCCCTCGTCGATCCAGGCGATGACCTTCGAGGTGTCGGCCTTCTCGTAGTTGCCGTCACCACCCCACATCGTGCTGAGAAGCAGGAGCAGCACGACGACGCCCAGGATCCACAGCAGTGGGCCACGTGTAAATCGCTTGAGATCCATCCGATGCGGAACCCCGGCGGGCCCGTCCCTTCCTGACCAAGGCCTGGCAACCCCGGGCGAACCCGGGGTTCGCGGTATCCCTAACCGCTCCGACTGACGACCGGGGGGACGGCGCGGGGGGCCGTCACCTCGGTTGTCCGAAGGTACACCGGCGTGCCGCGCAGAGTAACCGCCCGGACGTCACCGGCTTTGCCCTACCAACGTACGTCAGGTAGGCGCGTGTTCCCCTCCGCTATGCCCAATGTCGCCTCCGGGAAGGGCTCGCTTCGCCCAGGGCGTACTTTTTCAACTCGCTCCGTACACGTGCGGAGCGAGCGTCCCGATGAAGGGAAGATTACGATATCGCTCTGCGTAGTCGAGCCCATAACCGATCACGAACTCGTTGGGAATGTCGAAGCCCACGTATTTGACGTCGATCGGCACCTTGACCGCGTCCGGCTTGCGGAGAACGGAGCAGATCTCCACCGAGGCCGGCCCGCGCGACCTCAGGTTGTGCACCAGCCACGACAGCGTCAGCCCGGAGTCGATGACGTCCTCCACCACCAGCACGTGGCGGCCCGCGATGTCGGTGTCGAGGTCCTTGAGCACGCGCACGACGCCCGAGGATCTGGTGCCCGCACCGTAGGAGGAGACGGCCATCCAGTCCATCTCGACCGGCAGGTGCAGCGCCCGGGCCAGGTCCGCCATGACCATGACCGCGCCCTTCAGAACCCCCACGAGCAGAAGCTCTCTGCCGGCGTAGTCGTCGTCGATCCGGCCTGCGAGCTCCTTGATCTTCGCCTGAAGTTCTTCCTCGGGAATCAGGACCCGGGAGAGATCCTTGCCCATGTCGGCTGCGTCCACCAGATTTTCCTTACGAGACGGGACTTGCTGGCTGTCTGGCGAATATCAGGGTGCCATACCGGCGGACCGCTCCAACCCCCCCGGGGACCTCCACGCGCCGCTGGCCGCGCCACCCGGTGACCAGACGGTCGACCCGGGCCAGGTGCGCGGCCGCGAGCGTGCCCGGCGGCGCCCCCGCCGCGATCGCCGCCCTGCGCAGCACCCGGCGCCGGACCGCCGCCGGCAGCCCCTCCAGCTCCGGTACGGCCAGCCGCACCGCCCCCGGGCCGTCCGGCTCGGCGGCGCCGGAGGCCGCGGGACCGGTCACGGCCCGCGCGTAGGCGGCGTCGGCCCAGCCGTCGAGGGCGTCGGCGTCGTCCCGGCACAGACTCGCCGTCCTGGCGAGCGCCTCGGTCACACCGGGCCCCAGCTCGGCCTCCAGGGCGGGCAGCAGCCGTCTTCGGACCCTGACGCGGGCGTACCGGGGATCGAGGTTGTGCGGGTCGTCCCAGGGGTCGAGGCCGAGGCCCGCGCACGCCGCCGCGGTCGTCGCACGGCCCAGGCCGAGCAGGGGCCGCCGGTACACCCCGGCGTGAGCGGGCATCCCCGCCAGCGAGCGTGTGCCGCTCCCCCTCGCCAGCCGGAGCAGCACCGTCTCGGCCTGATCGTCCCTGGTGTGGCCGAGGAGTACGGCGGCGGCCCCGAGCCGCCCGGCCGCCTCCGACAGCGCGGCGTACCTCGCCTCCCTGGCCGCCGCCTCGGGCCCGCCGTGGGTGCCGACCGAGACGCCCAGCGCCTCGGCCGGGCCGAGACCGAGCTCCGACGCCAGCCGCACGACGCCCGCGGCCCGCTCCGCGGAGCCCTCCTGCAGGCCGTGGTCGACGGTGAGCAGCCCGGCGCGGAGCCCCGCGCGGGGCGCCGCGAACGCGGTGGCCGCGGCCAGCGCCAGGGAGTCGGCGCCGCCGCTGCACGCGACCAGCACCAAGGAGCCGGACGCCAGATCGTCCAGCGCGAGCCGTACGGCCCTGCGGACGTCGGCGACTGCGGGAGGCGGACCCATGCCCGCCATTGTCGGGCCTGGGCCCGGCCGTCCGCGCCCCGCCCCGGCACTTGCGGCCCCGCCGCCCCGGTCAGCCGGCGGTGCCGTCGGCACCGGGAAGGGCCGGCGTGCCGTGCACCCTCGCGATCCAGCGCTCGGGGTCGCTGATCTCGTCCTGGGTCGGGAGGGTCTGCGGGGAGGTCCACACCTTGTTGAAGCCGTCCATGCCAACGCGGTCGACGACGGCGCGGACGAAGGTGGACCCCTCGGCGTACTGCTTCATCTTGAGGTCGATGCCGAGCAGCCTGCGGACCGTGCGGTCCAGGCGGGAGCCGCCCTCGCGGCGGCGGTGGAACTTGGCCCGGATGTCGGCGACCGAGGGCACCACCGAGGGGCCGACCGCGTCCATGACGTAGTCGCCGTGCCCCTCGACCAGGGTCATCACCGCGGTGAGCCGGTCGAGGACCTCCTTCTGCTCGGGGGTCTGGATCGCGTCGATCAGGTTGCCCTCGCCGCCCCTGACGGCGTCGGCGACCGCGTCGGCGGCCGAGCGGAGCCGGTCGAGGAGCGTGCTGAGATCCATGTCGGAGATGAGCAGGAACTCCGTCATCTGGGAGCGGACGTGCTCCCTGAGCCAGGGGACGCCGGTGAACTGCACCCGGTGGGTCTCCTCGTGCAGGCAGACCCAGAGGCGGAAGTCTCGCGCGTGGACGTCGAGCTCCCGCTCGGCGTGCACGATGTTGGGCGCGACCAGCGTGAGACGGCCGGCGGCCTCCTGACCCGTGGGGTCGGGAGGCAGGAACAGCTCGTACTGGCCGAGCACCCGGGAGGCGAGGAAGGCCAGTACCGCGCCGACCTCGACCCCGGTGATGCGCGAGCCCACCGCGGACACGATCGCCGGCGTCTGGTCCCTGCGCGCCGCCATGCGCGCGGTCAGCGGTTCGAGCACCACCCGGAAGCCCTCGACGTTGGCCTTGATCCAGCCGGGCCGATCGACGATCGTGGCGGGCCGGGGCGCGGTCTCGGCGGCGATCCGGGTGAAATCCCGGACATGCCCCTCCGCCTCACGGGAGAGCAGCCGTAGTTCGGCGACCGCCTGCCGCGCCTCTTCCCGGCTCACTTGGGGCCCGGGGCGCACCAGGCGCGTTCCGGTCGCTACGGCAAGATCCCAGTCGATCACCTGCATAGTGTCCACCGTACGTGCTCTTCTCTCCACCCGCGTGGTCCGCGTCCCGAATCAACCGGCATCAAACGGTATTAACCAGCTTTAACCAGCTTTAACCGGCCGCGACACCGGCGGCGAGCCTGTCGAGGACCGCCTCCGCCTTGCCCCACCCGGGCGGGACGTCGTCGGCCATGAACGCGAAGGTCACCAGCCGCCCGCTCCGCGTGGTGGTCATCCCAGCCAGCGCGCTGACCCCGTCGAGCGTGCCGGTCTTGGCGCGGATCAGGCCGTAGGCGGCGTCGCTCTCGCCGAAACGGTGCCCCAGGGTGCCGGTGAACCCGGCGACGGGCATACCGCTGATGACCGGGTGCAGGTGCGGGTTGGCCGGGGAGGCCGCCGCCGCGACCAGCCGGGCCAGGCTCACCGGGGCGATGCGGTTCCTGGGCGACAGCCCGCTGCCGTCGAAGACCTGCACGCCGTCGGCCACCTTCAGCCGGGCCAGCACCTGCCGTACGGCCGTGGCGGCGCCGTCGAAGGAGGCGGGCTGCCCCTCCTTGAGCGCCACCTGCCTGGCCAGGGCCTCCGACAGGTCGTTGTCGCTGAGCGTCAGCGCCCGCTCGACCAGCGCGTAGACCGGCGCCGACTCGACCCGGGCGACCTCGTCGGTCCCGCCGGGGGCCCGGGAGCGGCCACCGCCCTTGGAGACCGCGACGCCGTACTTCGACAGCAGCGACACAAAAGCGGCGTGCGCGGCGCGGGAGGGGTCGGAGACCCGGCGGCGGCTGCCGGGGGCCGCCCTGCCCTCGTCGGCCATCAGCGCGGTGACGGGGGCGACGCTGCCCTCCGGCACGTAGCCGGGCTTCCACGTCGAGGCGGTGCGCGGCCCGGTGTAAAGGCTGTCGTCGTAGCTCACGGTCACCTTCGTCACCCCCTCGGCCCTGAGTGCCTTGGCGGTCCGCATGGCCAGCGTGGCGAGCGAGGCGGGCTGGGGGTAGACGCGCGTACCGGGCGTCTGGGAGGCCGTCGCGGCCGTCAGCGTGGGGTCGCCCCCGCCGACCAGCACGATCGAGTCGGAGGTGGCGCCGCGCACCACGCGGGTGACGAGCCTGGCGTCGGGCCCCACCGAGGCCAGCACCGCGACCGAGGTGGCGACCTTGGTCGTGGAGGCCGGGGTGATGCCCGTCCCGGCGCCGCTGCCGAACAGCGTCGCCCCCGTCTCGGCGTCGACGACCGCGGCGCCGACCCGGCCGCCGAGCGCGGGGTCCCCCAGCGCCCCGGTGAGCCGTCCGGCCAAAGTACCCTTGGCAGGGAGAGGTCCGCTTCCCCCCGCGACCAGCACCGGACCCGCGGTGACGACCGGGACGGAAGGCGGCTTTGCCGAAGCGACCGGTCCGGGCGCCTTCTCCACCAGCACATCGCCGGTGAGCAGGTGGACACCGGCCGCGACGACGAACAGCTGCAGCAGGACGAGAGTGACCAAGGCCACCCAACGCTCACGCCGCATGATGTCGCCGACCTCTCATATCGGTAGCCAAACAGGTATGACGCCTACGAGACACTAACGCCCAGCCGGGGGTGCCCGGGGGCCTTGAGCGGAGGAACAAACGGTGGAGTTCGACGTTCTCGTTGAGATTCCCAAAGGGCAACGGAACAAGTACGAGGTGGACCACGAGTCCGGGCGGATCAGGCTCGACCGGATGCTCTTCACCTCGACGCAGTACCCCGCCGACTACGGTTTCATCGAAAACACCCTGGGTGAGGACGGAGACCCCCTCGACGCCCTGGTGCTGCTTCAGGAGCCGACCTTCCCCGGCTGCCTGATCAAGTGCCGCGCGGTCGGCATGTTCCGCATGACCGACGAGAAGGGCGGCGACGACAAGGTCCTGTGCGTGCCCGCCACGGACCCCCGGATGGAGCACATCCGCGACATCCACCACGTCGCCGAGTTCGACCGCCTGGAGATCCAGCACTTCTTCGAGGTCTACAAGGACCTGGAGCCCGGCAAGTCCGTCGAGGGCGCCAACTGGGTCGGCCGGGTCGAGGCCGAGGAGGAGATCACGCGCTCCCTCAGCCGCGCCGGGGACTCCAAGCACTGGAAGCACTGATCGTCACACCGGGCGGGTCGCGCCGATGAGGTCTCCGCGCCACATCGGCGCGACCCGGACCACGTCGCCCGTGCGGGGCGCGTGCACCATCAGGTTCCTGCCGATGTAGAGCCCCACGTGCCGGATGTCGCGGGGGTCGCGGGTGCGGCGGCCGAAGAACAGCAGGTCGCCGCGGCGGAGCCGGTCGAGCCGCACATGCCGGCCCGAGGTCCACTGCGTCCCCGTCCAGTGGGGCATCTTGACCCCGGCCCGCCCCCAGGCCCGCATGGTCAGCCCCGAGCAGTCGTAGCTGCGCGGCCCGCTGCCCGCCCACACGTACGGCTTGTCGATCTGGGTGAGCGCCCAGTCCGCCGCGACGTCGCCCCGGCCCGACCCGGACGACTTGGCGAGCGCCCAGCTCGGCGCCCGCGCGCCGCGCGCCACCAGGACCCGTGCCCGCAGCCGGGACATCGCGGCGGCCCGGTACCCGCCGTAACGGAGACGATCCCTGGCGACCCTGAACCTCTCGCGGGCCGTCTCGCGGTCGTCGGCCAGGCGGTCCGCCGCCGAGCGCGCCGCCTCCGCCTCCCGCTGGAGGCGATCCCGCTCTCCCTGGAGCCGCCGTACCTCCGCCGCCTGCCCGACCACCGCCGCCCGGGCCCGCTCGGCCGCCCCTCGCGTCCCGGACGTCTCCGCCACGACCCCGCCCGGGGCACCCTCGGCGGCGGCGGGCGGGGCCGCGGGGCCGGGCGTGCCGACGGGCCGTACGGCGGAAGCCCGGACGATCGCGGGCCCGGCGGCGGAGCTCCGCGCGGCGCCTTCGGCGTTCTCGGCGGCCGGGGCGGCTCCCCGGGACTCCGCGGCCTCCGCGGCCGCCATGTCCCCCGTGTCCTTCGCGGCCCCCTCCAGCCCGACGGCCCCCTCCAGCCGGGTGGCCTCGGCGCCGGCGAGCTTCGCGGCCTGGGCGGTCAGCTCCTCCAGCCGGACACGGGCCCTGGCGAGCAGAACGGTGGCGGCGCTCACCTGTTTACTTCGTTCGACGGCTTTGGAGCGGGCCTCGGCGACCTCGTGGGTGGACGGGCCGTGGTAGCGGGGGCGCGCGTCGGCGGGAAGTCCGGTGGAGACGACCAGGCAGCAGGTCACCCCCGTCACCAGTGCGACGGCGTGACCGCGTCTTCCGACCAAGAAGTGCATGTTTCCACTTTCCGAATCAGGGGTTATCGCTATGTGTCACTGCATGGCAGCTGCTTAACCCAAGATTCCCCTAGATCACTCTTCGCACACATGTAATCACGCGTCGTGATCGCGGCGGGTCGGTCCCGGTTTCCAGCGACGTGTTTCCGTAATCGGAAGGGGCCCTCCCGGCCCCGGGAAAGGCGCCGGAGACAACCCGGCGAAACGCGGGAAAGCACGGAAGACACCACCGGCCCCGAACGGACGGCGGAAGCGCCCCGCGAAGGCCGGGAAGAACTCCCAAACACCGGGAAAGCCCTTCGGGAAGGACGGGAAAGCCGAACCGCCAAAACCTCACCGAAAGGCCGAGCCCCTTCCCGTTCCTTCTCGCCCCTTCTCCTCCGGCCCCTTCAAACCGCGTCTTCCCGCCAGCCCTCGGCACTCTCGGTCCCCGGCGCGCCCAGCCCTCGGCAGGCCGGGCCGTCCGCGCCGGGCCCCGGCCGAACGCCGGCGATCAACCGGCCAGGCCCTCTCCCAGCTGGGTGACGATCAGTCCGATCGTGGCCGCCGCGCCGACCAGCGCGTAAGTCCCCCGGCGACTCCCGCGAACCCTCGCGAGGGGAAATCCGGCGACATCGAGAGGGCCGACACGGCGGGCGACGTAGCGCCGGTAGAGGGCGAGTTCGGGGTCGGTGAAGCAGCTCGTCACGCGCACACGCAGCGTCTCCGGCGGCGCCGCCTCGGGCAGCAGGCCGAAGATCCTGCCGGCGGAGATCCGCACGGCCCGGTGCGGAGCGCAGGTGTCGCACTCACCGATGTGCCGGATCACCTGCTCACGCGTCTCGGAGACGGGCTCGCCCGGCATCCCGGCCAGGATCGACGCCCGGTCCGCGCAGTCGCCCACGCCCTCGCGGGCCAGGCCCTCCACGGTGACCAGACCGACCAGGTCACGCAGCCGCGCCAGCGCCGCCTCGCGCATCGCGACGGCGCGCCCGCCCGCGACCCCCAGCACCAAGGCCAGGTCGGCGGCGGTCATCGCGTGCCGGAAGGTCAGCTCAAGGACCTCGCGTTCCTGGGGGGACAGCCGCGAAACCGCTTCGCGCGCCAAGGAACGCAACCGTGCCTCGTATCCCTCGGGGGACGGAACGCGGCTCGACGCGCCGTCGGCGACATCGCCCGCGCCGATCGCGAGCCCCCGCCTCCCGGGTTCCCCCGGCTTTCCGGGCCCTCGGAGCCCCCCGGACTCTTGGGGCCATTCAGAGTTTTCGGACTCTTCAGGAGCTTCGGACTCTCCGTCCGCCGGGATCCACCTCACGAGGGCCCCGGACCCGGCCCTGGCGCCGCCCCGGCCCTCCGGCTCAGGATCGGCGGTCGTCCCACCCGGCTCTCTCCCGCCGGGGAAGGCCTCCGGGCACCGCCGTAGGCACTCCCCCCGGGCGAGGGCGTACAGCCACACCCTCAGGCGATCGGGGTCGGCGAGGGCGCGCCCGTGGGCCCCGGCCGCGATCAGGGTGTCGCGGAGGGCCACCCGCGAGGCGTCGGCCCGGCCCGTCATGAGCCGGCAGTAGCGGTAAAGACCTTCGGCATAGGCATCGTAGAGAGCCATAAGGGCACCCGACTCACGCGCGCGCAGAGATTCCACCAGAGCCCGGTCATCCATGTGACAGAAGGTAATGGGTTGGTAACTAATTGTTCCACTGTTTTTCGTGGATTGACAGTCAATCTATACATACTGTCAACCACGCGGAAATGTATACCGCACGACATGCGACCGTAAACCTTGATGAATCACTATTTTTCGACTTTTATCGTGCTCATCGACCTCCCCTCCAGATCCCCGGACCGGGGAACGCCGAGCTGCCCGAAGACGGTGGCCGCCACGTCCACCAGCCGGGCGTCGTTCCTCCTGACCCCGCGCGCGATCCCCGGCCCCGCGGCCAGCACGAAGACCCGCCGCTCCCGAGGGGAGTCCCCGCCGTGGCCCCCCTCGTCCCGATGCCCGTGGTCGGTGGTGACGATGACCGTCCACCGTTCCCCGGCGAACGCCGGGCGGGCCCTGATCGCGCCGAACAGGCGACCGAGATGGCCGTCCACCCATTCGATCACCTCCCGGTAGGCGGACCCGAGAACCCCCGACCGATGGGCGACCACATCGGTGACCTCAAGGTGCATGAACGCGGCGTCGACCTCGCTGGTGCGGATCAGGTCGACCATCCTGTCGGCGAGGAGGGCGTCCTTGACGCCGACGCGGTAGGGCTCGTTGTGACCGACGGCGTGCCAGTCGACGCGGGCGCCGACCGCGCCGAGCGTCACCAGGGAGCCCCAGGTGGTCACGGCCGCGGTGTGCAGGCTCGGGCGAACCTGCTCCAACCGCGTAAGAAAGTCTGGATATTTGGCGAACTGGTGCCCTGAAAAGGAGTTGTTGCGCACGCCGTGCCTGGCCGGTGACACCCCGGTCAACACGGTCGCCCATCCCGGGCCGCTGCTGGAGCGCACCTTCGGCGGCAGATCCAGCAGGCCGGTGGCGAAGGTTCCCTCCTCCATCAGTCGCCGGATGTTCGGCGGCCTCACGGCGAGAAGCCGGTCGTACCGCAGCCCGTCCAGTCCGACGACCAGCACCTTCGGCCGGGACGTCAGGTCCAGCCCCGGCACCGACACCGGGGCGAGTGTCATCGACACGAACGGCGAGGGCGGCGGGGCAGAGATCGGGAGACTGCTGGGCCTCGGCAGCGCCGTCGCCCCCGGTGCACCCCGGACGCCACCGCACCCCGGCGCGAGCAGTACGACCGGCAGCAGGGCCAGCACGACCGGCGGCACCCTCAACGGCCTCGGCGCGACCCGCACCCGGGACACACAAAACATCAGAAATACGGATAAATCATGAAAAACAGCGAAGCACGAGACACGCGGCCCCCTCCGGTACCGTCACGGCCGGGCGTCCGCGGCGGCCATCCCCTGTCTGCCCCGATCCTTGACGAACGCGGCCGTGGTGGGCTTCCCCTGGTGAACGGGGACGCTGCCGCCCAGGGCCAGCTGCTCGTAGGGACGACTGCTCGACCCCCAGGTACGCGCCGTCACCTCGGCTTTAGCGATCTTGCCGGTGTCCGCCACGCTCTCGATGTTCATGACGAAGCGGCGCGTGTCCTTCGGCCGGACGTCGTCGACGAACGTGCTGCCACCCCCCAGCAGCCTGCCCTCCTTGTCCCGCAGCAGAGCGGTGACCGCCAGGCTGCTCGCCGGCAGGCGATACGGCGAACCGACATATCCGACGACCAGATAACCGTCGTCCCCGCGCACGGTCATCACATCGGAGACGGGGAACGGCTGGAACGCCGAGACGATCCGGCCCGCGAGCCGCCACTCCGCCGGCCGATAGGTGACGCTCACCTGGGTGGGCTTCTCGGCGGCCACGACCTCGCCGCTGAAGGGCAGCGAGCCCGCCGGCGGCACGGCGTCAAGCGGCTGCTCCAGCCGGACGACCTCCTTGCCCGCGGCATCCTTGGCGATCACCGTGGCCACCACGTGCTCGCCGAAATGCCAGGGATTGCCGTTGGTGAGCACCCCGGCCCAGTTCACCACATACCCGCCGTCCTTCTTGAGGATGGACGAGACCTGTTCCTTGACCGTGAGCGGCTTGAGCGAAGCCGCCTGCTCCTCGGAGCTGGAGCATCCGGCGAGGAGCAACAGAGCGAGAGCGCCGACGATTCGGGTACTGTGCGTCACCTAGTCGTCATAACCCGTGAACATGCCGCTCTCCACCGGACACGCTCAGGTCGGGCGAATTCTTTAACACCGATTCTTTAACCCGGGCGGACACCCGAAGGCACCGGGAAAGCGGCACGGGCTGAATCCCCGGCCTTCAGGCCGGAGAGCGCATCAACGGGCCCGGACCACCCGGCTCTCGTCCCACACGGGCTCAGGCGACTCGTACACCCTCCCGTCTGCGCCGAAGACCAGATAGCGATCGAAGTCGGCGGCGAACCACCGGTCGTGGGTGACCGCGACCACCGTCCCGTCGAAGGCGTCCAGCCCCTCCTGCAGCGCCTCGGCACTGGCCAGGTCGAGGTTGTCGGTCGGCTCGTCGAGCAGGAGCAGGGTGGTCCCCGACAGTTCGAGCAGCAGGATCTGCAGGCGCGCCTGCTGCCCACCCGACAGCGTCTCGAACCGCTGCTCGGCGACGTCACCGGCCAGCTCGTACCGCGCCAGCGCCTTCATCGCCTCGCTTCTCAACCGGGCGTGCTCGGTCATGACGATCTCACACGGCGTCCGGCCGGTGAGTTCGGGGCGCGCGTGCGTCTGCGCGAAGTGACCGGGAACGACCCGGGACCCCAGCCGGGCCACCCCGGTGTGCCGAATCTCCTCCCCGGCGAGCAGACGCAGGAAATGCGACTTACCCGAGCCGTTGGACCCCAATACCGCGATCCGCTCGCCGTACCAGATCTCCAGGCCGAACGGCCTCATCAGGCCCGTCAGCTCCAGCCCCTCGCAGATCACCGCCCGCTTGGCGGTCCGGCCGCCGCGCAGCCGCATGCTGATGAACTGGTCCCTGGGCGCCGCCTCCGGTGGCCCGGCCTCCTCGAACCTGCGCAGCCGCGTCTGGGCGGCGTGGTAGGCGGCGGCCATGGTGTCCATGTACATCGCCTTCTGCTTGAGCATGGCCACCAGCCGCTTGAGCTTGGCGTGCTCCTCGTCCCAGCGTCTCCTCAGCTCGTCGAGCCGCTCGTTGCGGTCTTTGCGCGCCTGGGCGTAGGTGGCGAACCCCCCGCCGTGCACCCAGACGCCGCCCGCCTCCACGGTGACGAGCCGGTCGGCCGCGTTGGCCAGGAGCTGCCGGTCGTGACTGACCAGCACCACCGTCTTGGGCGTCTCGCGCAGCGCCCGCTCCAGCCAGATCTTGCCCGGCACATCGAGGTAGTTGTCCGGCTCGTCCAGCAGCAACGTCTGGTCCGGCCCCCGCAGCAGCGCCTCCAGCACCAGCCGCTTCTGCTCACCACCCGACAACGTGTTGACCTCACGATACTTACACCTGTCGTACGGCACGCCGAGCGCCGCGATCGTGCAGGTGTCCCAGAGCACCTCGATGTCGTAGCCGCCGGCGTCGGTGTAGTCCGTGATGGCCTGCGCGTAGCGCATCTGGGTCTTCTCGTCCTCGCGCTCCATCATCGCGAGCTCGGCGGCCTCAAGCCGCTCGGCCGCCTGCCGTACGCGCTGGGGGGCGACGCTGAGCAGCAGGTCGTGCACGGTCCGCCCGTCGCGGATCCCGCCGATGAACTGGCGCATCACCCCCAGTCCGCCCGAGTTGGCGACGCTTCCCTCGACCGGCTGCAGGTCTCCCGCGATCAACCGCATCAACGTCGTCTTGCCCGCGCCGTTGGGGCCGACAAGCGCCGCCTTGACCCCGTCTCCGACCCGGAAGGACACGTCGTTCAGCAACGGCCGGCCATCCGGCAGAACATATGTCAGATGCCCGACCTCGACGTGCCCCACGACAATTCCCTCCTCCGGCTCCCGCGTAGGGTACTCGCCCGTTTTCCGGACGGGCACCTCGTTTTCCGTTCGTACGGAGAACGCGGTGCCGGACCCTCCGGACGACGGCCGGGCCGTCCGGACGATGGCCGGGCCGTCCGGGGGACACCGGGGCGACGACGGGCCCCACCGTGATGGAACCGTGATCGCCCGGCGAACGCCGGGAGCGGGAACGGGGGGCGAGACCCGGGGGGCAGGCGCAGGGAGCGGGCCGCCGGAAGGCGTCGACACGCGGCCGGGCCGCACGGAGAACGCGACCGGACCGTCCGGAGAAGGCGGCCAGACCATCTGGGGAACGCGGCCGGGCCGCACGGAGAACACGTCCGGACCGTCCGGAGAAGGCGGCCAGACCATCTGGAACGCGCGGACCGGCTGTCACACGGCATCGGCCGTCACGCGGCCGTGTGGGGCCCTGGTGACGGAGACTCGCCGAGAACCACCCCCGACCCCCGGAACACGCTCAGAGGTTCTCGTCCCGGATCACGTCGAGATCCATGAAACGGGGCGGCCCCTCACAGAGATCCCGCATCCGCCGGGCCAGCGCACCGGTCTCCGGCATCCGGCTGTTACGCATCGCCTCCTCGTAGGAAGGAAACTGAACGATGGCGACATAGTGATCAGGGCGTGCGTGATCGCGAGTGAGGGTCGTGTGCGTGGCCGTGTGCTCGTTCTCGGTCGCGTCACGCCACTCGTCCATCGCCCGCTGGATCTCCTGCTCATGGGTCGTGTCGAACTCGATGACCTGCACGAAGCTCATGGGATTCTCCTCCCCTCGCACCCGCTCCTAACCGACTCCACCCCGCCCCCCAGAGCCGGACAAGCATGATTCGGTCAAAACGCCCCCGTCTTTCCATGACCCTCCCGCCTTCTCTCCGTCTTCTCGCGGGGGCACCCTCGCCCCCACCCGGAGCACCCCTCACCTGCCCCTCTGAAACGGCGCAGACGGCGACGGCAGCCGCGCTGAGCCCAGAGCTCTTTACCCGATTGGCCCGAGGACGGCTCCGCCGCGTTCCACGAGGCAGGGGCCGTACCTTGCCCCCTCGCTCTATCCGCCCGGGGACGGCGGCCTCCCGGGGCGAGCCCGTTCCCGGAGGCGGAACCAGTGGTCTCACCGCGGGACCACGCTCCCGCGACTCGGCCGAGCGGGACTCTCCCAAGCCGGAACCCCCGCCCGCGGGGACCTGCCCTCCGGGGTCCGCCCTCGGGACCTGCCGGGGAGGCGACGGGCGAAGAGTCGACGTCGAAACCGGCTCGGTCCCCTGTGCGGCCCCGCCGACGGCGGTCGTCAGGAGAACATCTTCGGGAGAACATCGCCGGGAGAACAGGGAAATGAACGCCGCCTCCCTCACCTGCCCGCCCCTCGAAAGGGTGTGCGACGCCTTTCCCCGAGGCAGCGAGACCGTCGCCCACCCCCGACGGAGTCACTCCGGACCCTCAGCACTTGACCCGGACGGTATCCACCACACGGCCGAACCTGCCGTCATCAAGATATTTAGCCCCCCAATCCCCTATTTTCACTGGATGCGCATCCTCCCTCTTTCTGTCGGTGTCCAGGAAACACCCTTTCGCCTGGGCGTCGAACGAGCCGACATGGTCACGGAGATAATCGGGGAGGAAACCGTCCGGGCTGATTCCCGGCGACCACGTCCAGGCGTTTCCCTCGAATTCCTCCCTCGGCCACAGGCAGATCGCTCCACTCGCGCACGTCGGGCGGGGTTTCGGCTGAGGGACGGCGGGCGGCGAGGCCGATGGAAGGGACGAGGCGCTCGGAGTGCCGGTGAACCGGTCTATCAGGTAGAAGGCTCCGCCTCCCAGACCGAGCACTATGGTGACGATCGCCGAGATCCCCTGCCACCGCGTCCATCGCAGCATGTGCTCTCCATCGCCACGAGAAGAGCCCTTCCGCGAGCGCGGCCTGCCGCCGGAAGAGCCGTCGGAGGTTTTGCCCGACTTCCTTTTCGTCATCGCCCACCCTCGCCGACGTGACCGTTACCGGCGGGCTCGCGCGGCGAACCCACCGGCCAGAAGGCGCTTCCTCGGCGCCGCATGAGACGGGTCCCACCCGGATAGACCAGGCAGGAAGGGCTTCATTACATCATTAAAGCGAAGGCCACGTCAGAGAAATCGGCTTCCCAAGCAAGACGTGCCGCCCTTTGCGTGGATCTTTTGTCAACCATTGTCAACCACGCCGCTCACCCCGGCCCTCATCACGGCCGTGACGCACAGAGGGCGAATCCAGATCACGCGGCATCGAGACGCCTGCACTTTCAATCTGGAGCCCCAACATTGGCAGAATTCCTCGCTCAGCGCGATAACGAAAGCGATTTACCGGAAACCTAAAAGCACCACAAAAGCCGGGTAACCACCCAAGACAACCGGATCGGCCTCCCCTCACCCAATGCCGGCCCCCTCCCATCTCTCATCACCCGGCTCATCCCGGCGCCGGCCCCCTCCCAGCACCCACCAAGGCAACGCGACCTCAGCGGATCCGAGTCGGCTTCCTCCTCCACCACAAAGTCCCGGGCCCCCTCGCGTCACGCCAAGCCCCGCCGCCCCCCTCATCGCCCGGCTTCCCGAAAACGCCTTCCTTCCCCCAACAACTCGCCCCCGAACCCGGCAGGGCGTCGGCGGGGATGCCCCTTCGGGTGAACTGGATCCCGCGCCCGTCCGAGAGGCCCATATCCCCGAGCGAAGACGACATCGAACCACCACAGCGATGGACCGACCACCGGCGGGCACGACCCATTAACGCCAGAATCTCGGACATACAGGCAGATTCCAGCCACCAACGAGCCACACCGCCCGACCCTCACCGCCCCTGGACCACGGACGATCGGCAGGCAGTCGGGGGCGGAGATTATTTGGTCGACCACCCGTATACGGGTGATAGAGTTTCCTCCGACGCACCGGGCCGACGGGTCAGAGCGTCACCACAGGCGGCCGTAGCTCAATGGATAGAGCATCTGACTACGGATCAGAAGGTTAGGGGTTCGAGTCCTCTCGGCCGCGCCACACGAAGAAGGCTCCTGAGCAGGCATTATGCCCTCAGGAGCCTTTCTCGTTTGGTGCCTCAACCGGTCTCCCCGGTGTCCGTGGGAGCCAACCCGGGAGCCAAAGGCACCGGCCTGCCCAGCAAGGCCCCGGAAATCGCCTCCGCCGCCGCCCGCTTGTCCCCCTCCATCAAATGCCCATAGACATCCTTCGTGATCGTGATGCTCGCGTGCCCGAGGACATCGGAGACCACATGCAACGGCGTCCCCTGAGCGAGCATCAGCGAGGCCCCGGAATGCCGCAACTCATGCGGATGCCAATGGCCGAGCCCGGCCTTGCGCGCCAGCCTGGAGAACAGGTGGGAAAAGGTGTCCGGGTCGGACGGCTTGCCGAAAGCGGTCGGGAAGATCAGCCCGTGCTCGACCCACTCCTGTCCGGCCTGAAGACGCTCCCTGCTGTAGGCACTCCTGTGCCGCCTGAGCGCGTCGACCAGTTCGGGAGTCAGGCACAACGTCCGGCGAGACTTGCGGGTCTTCAACTCCGAGACCACGAGCCGGGTCTTCCGCCCGGTCCCGAGGGTACGGTTCTTGACCCGCTTCACCGCGTGCGTCACCCGCAGCGTCCCGCCCTCCGGATCGAAGCCGCTCCACATCAGCCCGAGCGCCTCACCACGACGAAGACCGAACACCAAGGAGAGCAGGACGAGCACCCCCATCCGATGCCCGGCGACCGCGTCGAGAAGCTGGTGTGACTGCTCGACCGTAAGCGTCCGGCCCTCATCCGTGGTGATCCGGGGAGGCAGGGACAGCGCCGCGACGTTGCGCGCCACCAGCCCCTCACGCTCGGCCTGCCCCAACGCCTTACGGAGCACGGCCCGCATGATCCGGACACTGTTGGGCTTGTGCGTCGCCCGCTTGGCCTGCCAGAGCGCGTCGACATGCGCGACGGTCAGCGCGGTGAGCCTGTGCCGCCCAAGACCCGGCTTGAGGTGAAGCCGCACCGTGTCCTCATAGTCGTCCAAGGTCGAATCGGCCACGTGACCGGGGAGCGTGGACAGCCACCGGTCAAGGAACGCCCCCACGGTGATCTTGTCGTCGGGGACCGGGAGCCCCTTGGCGATGCCCTCACGGATCTTCCGGACCTTCTCAACGACCTCGGCCCGCGTCCTGCCGGACACCTTCTTACGGACGCGCTCCCCGGTAGGCCCGTACCCGAGGGAGATGGCCCCGCGCCACCGGTCGCCGTCCTTGTAGATCGAGTCTTCGCGGTGGCCACGCTTCTTCGTGCTCATGCTGCCTGCTCCTCTTCCAGGTGCGCGACGAACTCGGCGAGCGCGGTCGGGGGAATCCTGCGGAGGGTGCCGACGCGAACCGAACGGAGCGCGCCCGAGCGCATCAGCGCGTAGACCGTGGTCCGGCCGATGCCGAGAAGCTCCGCCGCCCTCTCCGGCCGGAGAAGCATGGGAGCGAGGTCGTCTGTCACGCCGCCTCCCTCAGTGCCGTGGTTGCCGAAAGGGCGGGGGTGGGTCTGCCGTCTGCTCTGGCCCGTAGTTCGTCGAGCCGGGCGCGGGTTCGGTGGCGGTTGGCCACGCCGCGCAGCAGTCGCACCGGCAGCGGGGTCCGGGTCGAGTCCTTGGGCGAGACCGGCCGCCAGAGGTAGCGGTGCGGGTCGGTGACGGTGTCGTCGCCGGGCAGGCCGAGCGCATCCAGCACCCAGGCGCGCCGGTCCTGCTTGTGGTCGCGGAGGGTCTTGTTGGACCACTTGCGGGAGACCAGCACCCGGCGTCCGGCGTAGCCGAGGTGTTCGGCCTTGTGCGCCTTGCCTTTGCACCGGCCCGGGACCAGGCCCGGTTTGGCGCCCTTGGGCTGCACGCCGTACCGCAGCCAGTTCGCGCAGGCCGGGGAGCACGGTTCGTAGCGCAGCACCTCCACTAGCCGGGCGGCGTGGTCCCGGCGAGCCCGGTTGATCGCCGCACGAGCCGGACCGGCCTCCTCTTCCCGGTTGTCTTCGTCGGGGTCGAGGTCGAGGGTCTCGCCGAGGCTTTTGGTGAGGTATTTGGTCAGGTAGCCGATGCGCCTGTGGGCGTCCGGGGAGCCGGCGAGGACGCCTTGGACGTCGACCTGGGCGCCGAAGCGCACCACATGCAGGGGTTCGGCCTCGTCGTCGGCGTCGAGCCGGTCGAGGGCCTCATCCCAGGTGGGCAGGAGTTCACCGGTGGCCGGGTCGAGGTAGTCACCGACCTGCCCGTCCACGTACGGCTCCGCTTGTTTGGCCCGCTCTGTCCAGACCGGCAGGTGCTCGCCCTCGAACTTCACCTCATCCACCTGGGGCCACCACACCTGGTGATAGGTGGCGGCGGCGATGGCCTTGATCTCGGCGCGGGGCAGGGTGCCGCGGATCGCCATGTGCAGGTGCGGCGCGAACCGCTTCTGGGGTTCAACGGTGGCGAAGTACTGCACGTCATACCCGGCGACCCGGCGGAGATTCTGCACGAACCGGTCCACCAGCTTGGAGAAGTGCAGGGCATCCCGGGCCGCCGCCGCGTAGTCGTAGCCGGACGGGTAGACCGGCACCCCCTGACCGGGACGGATCTTCCCGTAGGACGGCAAGGTCAGGGTGACGAACAGCGACGGCCTAAACACCTTGCCGTCCGGAGTGACGAAGGTGCGGCCCAGGGTGGTGTTCTGCCGGGAACGGCGGGGCAGGTCGGGGGCGTCCTGGCGGCGCCGGGTGGAGCGGGAGCGGCGGGGTGTGGTCCGGCCGCCGGTGACGGTGCCGCGCATCCCGGCGGCGTTGATCTCGGCGTCGATGCCCGCGATCGCCTCATCCCAGTCGGCGGTGTCGTCGCCGTCGCGTTCGGCGTGGTCGCGCTTGGCCTGCACGTCGGCCCGGAACTCAATCAGCCACTTCTGATCGTCGGTGGCCGGGTGGGGTTCGGCGACGGGCTCGGCCTCCAGGTGCCAGCCCTCCCGGCACTGGGCCTTGCGCAGCTGCTTGTTGCGCTGGGCGCACGGCGGGCATGTGGCCTCGTTGGTGGTGCCGCAGGGGAGGTCGAACGGCTGACTGTGGCCGGTGTGGGTGTCGAGGCGGCGTACCTCGATGGGGCGGATGCACACCCCGTTGAGCTTGGCCACCTCAACGGCGACGTCCAGGGCCAGGGGGAGGGTGTCGCGGACGGTGCGGGGCAGGGTGCGATCGGCTCCGTTGGGGGGTGTGGGGGTGGGCGGGTGGGCGTGATCGGTCACGGCGCCTCCTTCCTGGGGCGGGGGGTGAGGACGTCGGCGTGCAGTCGGTAGGCGTCGCTGTAGGGGTCCTTGGAGAGGCGGAAGTTGATCAGCTCGAACCGGGAGTCACCCCGGTCCAGGTCCAGCAGGCCCCAGGCCCGCAGTTCGGCGAGCGTGGCGTGAAAGACGATCCGCATCACGCCACCCCCGGCAGGGGAAGCGTGTCGGCGGCGTGAGCGGCGGCCATCGCCTGGATATCGGTGTCGCAGACGTAGGCGGCGCGCACCCGGATCGGGTCGGGTGAGGTTTCCAGGCGGACGTAGGCGATGCCCGCGCCTCGTTCCGGGCGGGGGGAGATGAGGTCGGCCAGGGCTCCCCGGTCCCGGGCGCCGTCACCGAGGACCATGTCCACCTGTTCCGACTCATCCAGGCGGAGGGCGATCTTGTCGGGGAACAGGTTGCGGATGGTCAGCACGTCTTTTCGCGGGTCCTGAAGGGCGGCCAGGACGCCGACGCCGACCGCGCGGCCCTGGGTGGTGAGGGTGGCCAGGGCGGCGATGGTGCGCACCCGCAACCCCTTGTCGGGCTGGTAGGCGGTCAGGAACGCCACCTCATCCACCACCACCAGGACGAACGGGTCCTCGGTGGTCGGCGTGTGGGTGCGCTGAATCCCGGCGAAGCGGGCCGCGCGTTCCTGCATGACCTTCACCGCCGCCTCCAGCAGGGCGACGCAGCCTTCCGGGGTCGCGGCGTACCGGTCGCCGAACAGGCCCCGCCCGAAACTCAGCTCCATCAGCTTGGGATCCAACGCCCAGATCTCGGCCAGCCCGGCGCGGGCGGCGGGCAGCAGGCCCCGGATCGTCGACCAGATGACCGACCCCTTGCCCGCCCCCGTCGCCCCGGCGACCAGGACATGGGTGCCGTGGACTTTGAGCCGCCATGGGGTGCCGTCCTCGCATCGGCCGATCTCCACCGGCCCCACCGACGCCTCCACCGGGATCGGCAGAGCGGGCAGGGGCGCGGCCAGGGGGTCGCGGCGGGGGAAGGTCAGCAGCAGCCGGCCCGACCGGGCCACCGTCACCCGGCAGGAGGCCGCGCCGAACCCGTGCGCGAGCTGCTCGGTCCGCTCAGCCCAGTCGGAGGTGGCTTGGCCGGTCAGGAGTTTGACGGTGACCTGATCGGCCCAGGAGGTACAGGCCACACCGAGGAGGCGGGGCAGGTAGTCGCGTCCGCTCAGGTGGCGGCCCAGGCCGGAGACGATCATCACCGGTTGCCAGTGCCGCCGGTAGACCCAGACCAGCCGCCAGAAGGCCAGCAGCCGCCACCCGGCCAGGCGCAGGAACGAGGCCCGATCGACCAGACCCCATCCCAGGGGGACGGCGACCAGCAGGGCGACGACGCCCAGGCCGTACGGCCACCCGTAGACGGTCCAGATCACCCCGGGCAGCGCAACAGCGGCCGAGGCGATGGGGTGACGCCAGACGAGCCGCACGCACCCGGCGACCAGGCGGCCGGTGAGGATCAGGATCGTGAGGATCGCGGGGGTGGTGACGACGGCCGGGCGGAACACCACGGCGGTGTCGGGGGTGGTGGAGACGAGACGCTGCGCCTCATCCCCGGGCAGTTTCTTGAACATTAGACTCGGTCCTCTTCCTTGATTGCGTGTCTGGGGAGATGTGAGGGGCCGCCGGAAGCTGCAACTTCTGGCGGCCCCGCTTTGCGTGGTCAGGCCGCGAGGTCCTTACCGGCTGTGTCCTTGGCCGAGGCCGGGGAGGTGGACTTCGCCGAAGCTCCCGTGGCGGTGACCGTGCGGGGAGCCCGCATGGCCCGCGCCCGGATCGACCAGGCCAGGCGGCCGGTGTTCTGGCCGACGTAGGCGGTGGCGGTCATGCCGTCGAACTCCACCGGGGTGAACGGGGAGTCGGGCAGCGGGGCCGGGGGAACCGGCTGGACGACCGACAGGATCTTCACGGCGACGGTCTTGTTCGCGATCTTGATGGCGGGGTCGGCATCCATGACGGCGACCTGCCACACCGGGTCTCCGGTGGTCTTGTCGCGGGACTGGACGAACCGGCCGTTGGTGGAGGCGTCGAAGTCCTTGACCGGCTCGACCTGTCCGACGATGTAGCAGCCGTGCGGGAAGACCTGGTCGAAGGTGACGGGGATGGGGCCCTGAATAGCCATATCTTCTTCTCCTATCGTTCTGTCGCTAACTCGTACTGTCGAGTTAGAAGCTACCCCGGAAACGAGTGCTCGACAACACAAGTTTCCGAGATTGGATGTGACTTAGGTCACATCACAGGGTGTAGGCGTCTTCCAGCTCATGCAACGTGCCGGGAAGCGCGATCTCGACCACCAGCACCGAGCGCCCCGAGGCGTCGAAGATCCGCGCCAGAACCCCCAGCACCGCCGCCGACTTGCCCAGCCCCAGCGCCTTGACCTCATCCGGCAGGGGATGACGAGCGGCCAGGCGCTCCACCACCCGATCCAGCCGCAGCCCCTTCACACTGTGCAGGTGCTGACGGACGCTCACCGTCAGGGGTGTCGCACGGCCCAGGTCGGTGCCCTCGGCCAGCTCGATCGGACACCAGAACGTCACCAGCTCGCACGGCTCGTCGGCCTCGCTGTACAGCACGCGGCGCATTGTGATCGGCGTGTTTTCGGGAAGGGAGAGCATGGCCGCCACATTGGCCGGCGCCGGGTGAGTCCCGGCCTCGATGACGCTCCCGCCGTCGGCTGCTTCGGCCCGATCCAGTACGGCCCGGCCCGGCCGGGAGAAGTCGTCCACGGCACCGGGCAGAGGAGTCTTCACGTACGAGCCCCTGCCGTGTTCGCGGTCGATGATCCCGCGCAACTGCAAGGTCTGAAGTGCCCGCACCACCGTGGGGCGGCTGACGGCGAACTCGCGGACGAGCTGTGACTCCGAGGGCAGCTGTGAACCGGGAGGGTAGGTGCCGTCCGCGATCTTACGGCGGATTGCCGTGACGATCTGCGCGTACTTCGGCGGGGCGTATTCCTCGTCAGACAGAGACATGACAATAACCCAACTGCTCGACTTATCGTCAGCATAGAGCTGGGGAAGCGGCTTGCATAGCCGATCTGCCTCCACAAACCAAAGAGTGCGGCGGTGAGAACCGGCGCAGAACCCCCGGCACGGGGTCACTGGCCGCCACCGGGGTCCCCCTCCAGAAACCCCGCCTCACCGCCGCACTCGCTCTAGGAGGTGGAACGCCGCGTCACGATCATGACGTCGCGGGGAATGCCGGTGATGATCGACAACTGATCGCCGAACTCACACGCCACCCACACCGTCCACCCTTCGGTCACCACGGGAAAGGAGCGCCACAGCGCCTCACTGACCCCCGTGACCAGGCCCCACACCCACATCGGCGACGGGGTCACCGGCCCGCCGTCCTTCACCTGGACAGGCGCCATCCCGATCCCCGTCCGGCCCGCCACCGCTTCATAAGCGAAGGCCAGACGCTCCCCCGCCCGAAGCTCACCGGCCTGCCGTACCTCAACGGGCTCGGCGCTCGCCCGCACCCGCATCTCAACGCGGTCCATGATCAATCCACGTGGAGTCGAGACCCTCCGGGGAGCCGAACTGTTCCCTCCGGAGATCCGCGTAGCGAAACGCGACCCGATGGGCGGCCCGCTCGGGTTCCACCGCCGGATGCCAGGCGTAAATGGATCGCCTGCTCTGCGGGTTCCAGCCGGTACGCCACCAGAAGTGCTCACCGTTGCACCAGACGGTCAGACCCGTCCAGACCGACACCACCGCCAGGTCATGCCCGCCGTTGACATCGGCCTTGATCCCCTGGGCCGCGAGGGCGGCCCGCAGCGCCTCGGCCACCTCGAACGCTGAGACGCCGCCCAGGCCCACCAGCCCGTTCACAGCTTCCCCGCCGGTACGTCAAGGGCGTCGGACCGCCAGCACGTTGAACAGGCACCGCGCACACGCAGGAGAGGAACGGCCCCGCCGGGACCGGCGAGCAGCCCGCGCCGAGGGCTCACGTACTTCCAGCCCCGCCCCTCACAGGAATTGCACCGCTCAGACATGCTGTGAGGATTTCCCGGAACCGCGTCGCGTCTCGACAGCCTTCATGTGCCATCTGTGATCATGCTGTTTCCCTTTGTCTCTTCTATGTCTCCTCTCGGGTCGCGTTCCTGGTTAACCTGCTCTTACGAGCCCTCTCCGAACGAAGGTGCTGACCGTGAGCGACCGGCAGATTCTGTTGAAGACGTTGCTGCAACAACGGCACTGGCAGACATACAGGACCTTTTGTAAGGAATATGACAAAGCCGCTAAAGCGGTGGATTCGACATTGCAGGGGAAATGGCCGAGTCGCGCCCAGCTTCACCGCTGGCTGTCCGGGGAACTCAAGGGCCTGCCCTACTCCGACCACTGCCGGGTCCTGGAGACCATGTTCCCCGGCCGGACCGTCGAGGAGCTGTTCTCCCCCAACGGCACCCAGGAGGCGACACCCAAGGCCGATGCCGGGCCGCCGAAGGGGGCCGGCCACCTTGCCGAAATCTGCCCCGCCCCGCAGATGGCCGATGTGACAGCCGTGTTCAGCAGCCGCTCGGCGTTCGCCGCCGCCTACCCGCCCCCGGTCCTGTTCGACACCGCAAAAGAGATCAACGCCGCCGGTCTGTCCCTCAACGTGCTCTGCCAGAACTACCCCGATCACCGGCTCAAAAGGCTGCTGGAGAACGGCACCCGGATCCGCTGCCTGTTCCTCGACCCCAAGGGCACCGCGATCCGCGCCCGGGAAAGCGAGGAGGGATTCGACGACGATACCCTCGTCACGCTGACCACCCTCAACATCAGCGTGATGACCCGCCTCAGAGCACGCCTCGCCCCCGAGGCGGCCGAGCTGCTTGAGGTGCGCCTCTACGACGAGACGATCCGCTTCAACATCCTCATCGTGGACGGGGCGACCTGCGTGGTTCAGCCGTATCTGCCGCAGGCGCGCGGCGTCGACTCCCCTACGATCGTGATCAACGACAACACCGCCGCCGACGGGCTGTTCCCCGTCTTCGACCAGGTGTTCACCTCAATGTGGGAGCGGAGCCGGCCCCTATGACCATCGATGCCCGCGCCCTTCTGCCGATTGCCGAACGGGCCGTCACCCTCGCCGCCGACATCGTGACATCCCGCCTTCCCGGAGCGGTCACCGCCAAGGGGGACCGTGACATGGCCACCGAGGTGGACTACGCGGTGGAACACGCCGTGCGTGACTTCCTGGCCCGGGAGACACCCGAGATCGGGTTCCTCGGCGAGGAGGAAGGCGCCACCCGCACCGCACAAGGGCTCATGTGGGTGCTGGACCCGGTCGACGGCACCGCCAACCTCCTGCACGGCATCCCGCTGTGCGGCATCTCCCTGGGCCTGACCGACCGGGGCACCCCGGCTCTCGGCGTGATCGACCTGCCCTTCCTCGGCTCCCGCTACAGCGCGGCCGAAGGCCACGGAGCACACGTCGACGGACGAAAGATCCACGCGAGCCAGACAAGCGACCTCGGCGCGGCTGTGATCGCCATCGGCGACTACGCCGTGGGGATCGACGCCGAGGTCAGGAACCGCCCGCGCCTAGCCCTCACCGGCAGACTCGCCGCCCGCGTGCAGCGGGTCCGGATGTTCGGCTCAGCCGCGGTCGATCTGGCCTGGGTCGCCGAAGGCAGAATCGACGCCAGCGTCATGCTCAGCAACACCCCCTGGGACACCGCCGCCGGAGTCCTCATCGCCCGCGAAGCCGGAGCCGTCGTCGTCGACCTCGACGGCAGCCCGCACACCGCCAACGCCCAGGCCACCATTGCCGCAGGCCCCAAAATCCTCACCGACCTCATCGACCTCATCACCGAGACGAACGAGACGGACAAGGACGCCAGGCACAGCGAGTAACTTGCCGAATTGTTCTTGTGGGGTATCAAGCGCGGCGGCGCGGCGCGCCGCCGTACCCCCGGCCCTCCACCCGCCCGCCGTCCGGGCATGCGGCCTGGGGGCCGGTCCCGGCCGGCGGCGGGACACCGGGCCGGGCACCGCACGCCGCCCCCGCCGTACCAACCGAACGCACCGGCCAGGGTTGCCACGCCGCCGCACAGATACAGCCCTACGATCGCCACTGCTTGGCTGGTCACCGTACATGGTCGGGGGCGATCGACGATCCAGGGTTCGTTCCTCACCCTGGCTCACCGAGTTCCCTGGTCTTTACTCGCTGCCCTACAGGTGGAACGCCAGCGGCGAGAAGAGTGGTTCGATAGAGCCAGCAGTCCCCGTTTCGTTAACGGCGCCCCCATTGGGCGAGAGCGCGAATAATGGCGGGGATGTCCTCTTGGCGCGCACGCATGAGTGCGACCAGGCCGAGCACCAGCCAGGAGAGAACGGTGATCAGGACAGCAAAGGCCAAAGACACGACAGAGCCACCTCTCGGAATCGGTGTCTGTCGCTGGAGCCTGCAACGCATCATGCACGGCGACCGCGCACCCACAAAACAGAATCCAGCGTTCAGAACGCTGAGTTGAGAATCACATGCCGCATCGCTTCCGTCAACCATCCAGGTCAGCGACTAATCGTCGCGTTGGCTGACTCTGCCTTGCGGGATACACGCGGGATGATCTTCCATGGTAGGGGGAAGGAGAGAGCCGTACACCGAGGTCAGAGGCCTGATCCGGTCAGGAACGTCAGCCCGCTGTAAAACCATCGGCACTTCGATGCTAGGAGCCATCTTGGGAGCCAACGGGGTGTACGACATTGGATCGAGCCGAACTGATCTGAACGGCCGGACTCTCATCAGCTGCATGACGAACGGCTCTGAACAAGTACGGAAGTTGTTCGGGGGACTACGGATCAGAAGGTTAGGGGTTCGAGTCCTCTCGGCCGCGCAGCAGGTCAGAGGCCCTCCGGGATCATCCCGGAGGGCCTCTTTCATATCCGTACAGCAGCGAAATACAGCAACGGAATCCATCGCCTCCGCCGCCGTCGATGCGCCTACGGCTCGGTCACTTCCTCGACGGCGCCGGGCCGCACATCGGGTAGGAAAACCGGTTGGCCGGGCCTCGCCGGTGTCCGTAGGGTGCGCTCGATGACCCTGTTCACTCACCTTTCCTCAGCCGATGACATTCGTTCGATCCGGCGTGCCGGTATTCGCGCCCGCAGTCGCGACCACGAGGGCACGACCGGGGTGTTCTGCCTGCCGATCCTGCCCTCCTACCAGCTCACCCACCAATGGGGCCGGGAGTTGCGGCGCGGCGGGCGGTGCACGATGGTCGCCGTGGACTTCCGGCTGCCCGACGACGAGCCGGTCCTTGTCGGCCACTACTACTACGAGCACGTCGAACTCACGAGCGCCGAGGCCGCCGCCTTGATCGCCGGATGCGAGGACGCCCGGGGATATGAGGTGTTCGTCCCTCGGGCGATCGATGCCAAGGAGATCCATCGGGTTCGCGGGGTCAACCGGGTCACCGGCTGGCGGTACATGCCCAACGCCCACGGCAGGTCCCCCTGCCCGTGCCCGGGCTGCCTGCGACGCGGAGAGTACGGCAGTGCGAAGATCCGCCGGAAGGCCGAGAGCCGAGGCTACTGACCGCTGTGTCCCGGCGCGGTCTGTACGGCGTGCACGGCCGCGGTGATGCACGGAGTCGCCTTGGTGATCAACTAGCAGGCCGCCCGGGCTGGTGGTCATGTCGCAGTAGGCCAGCGCCTCCACCAGCTCGGACCGCTTCATGGCGAACTCCTCGCTCAGCGCATCGAACAGGTCCCGCTCGGCCGCCTCGTAGTCGGCACAGGTGTGATGGGCCGCCAGGCGGACAAGCCGCATGGGCTCAGCCCGCAAGCCGACTGTCCGGAAAACCGGGGTGCCCCAGGTGGGCATCTACGGAAGACGATCATGCATGAGGCGTCTCTGGGTAGGTCTTTCTGACATCTGTGGATGCCAGTGGACGATCTCGAACGGGCTATGGATCAGAAGGTCAGGGGGTCGAGTCCTCTTGATCGCGCAGCAGGTCAGAGGCCCTCCGGGGTCACCCCGGAGGGCCTCTTTCATATCCGTACAGCAGCGAAATACAGCTATGGATTCAGCCGTCACCGTCCAGTTGGCTGTTCAGCCGGCCGAGCGCCTTGCGCGTCTCGGGCGACGGGATCTGCGTGTAGACGTCCATGGTCATGGAGATCTGCGAGTGCCGCAGGACGCGCATCGCGACGCGCGGGTGGACGTCGAGGGCGGCCAGGAGCGAGGCGCAGGTGTGCCGGGTGTCGTGGACGCGGATCGTCGGCACGCCCGCCCGCTGGCAGTGCGCTTCGAAGGCCCGGTTGAAGTTGCGCGGCTCGATCGGCGTGCCGTTCCGCGTGGTGAAGACGAGGTCGGAGTCCTGCCACTTCTCCCCGGCGGCCTTACGGACGTCCTCCTGGACGTGCTGACGGTGCTTGAGGGCAGTGACGCACAGGCCGAGGAGCGGCAGCGACGCCGTCGAGTCGTCAATCTTGGTCGTCTCCCGGTGAAGGAGTTGGCCGCGGACCCGGTTGAGCTGACGGGAGATCCACAGCTGCTCGCCGCCGAGGTCGACGCAGTCCCAGGCCAGCCCGAGCACCTCACCGCGCCGCAGGCCCAGGACGAGGATCAGCACGTAGGCGGCGTAAAGTGGGTCGTCGATCGCCCGCAGGTGTTCGAGAAACCGTCGTGCCTCGTCGACGCCCCACACCACGCGCTGTCGCTTCTTCTTCGTCTTACTGGCGGCGGGCAGGGTGGTCAGCGCCGCGACGTTCTTGGAGATCAGTTCCTCCCGTACGGCGTTGCTCAGCGCGGAGCGCAGGACACGGCGGATGCCCGCGATGGTGCTCCGGGAGGGATACCCCTTGCAGCACTTCCCGACGGCGCAGCACCGGCGCTTGTTCTCCGGGCGCCGGTGGTCCTTCTTCTGGTCACAGCAGGTGCACAGAGTCGGCAGCGTGTTGATCCAGATCTGCACGTCGCGGACGGTCAGCTTGTCGAGGCGCTTCTTCCCCAGGCTGGGGATGATGTAGAGCCGTACCAGCGGTTCGTAGGCCACATAGGTCGTCGGCTCCCGGTTGGGTTCGATCACCTCGGCGAGCCAGCGCGTCAGGTAGGCGGCAAGGGCGGGGTGCTTGGTCGGCACCGGCCCCTTGCGCGCCAACTCGTGGAGCTTGAGCCACTTCTCGTGAGTCTCCTCGCGGGTCTTGCACCCGCCGATCGCGTCGGCGGCCACTCCGGACCGACTTGACGCACCCCGCCCATCGGATGTCTCAGCCCCAGTCCAACGGGCTGCGGTGGTGACCGCTGAGCAGAGTGCCGATGTCAGGCAGGCATATCACGATTGGTGCCCGTGTCTGTGATGGGAAATCCCAGCTCTGCCAAGCCGGACCGGACCGCCTTCGATTCCTGATCGAGCAGACTCCGCGCCCTTGTGTCCCAGTTGGTGTCTATCCGGAAGCTGTCTCCCTCGAAGCGAGGGAACACATGCAGGTGAAAGTGGAAGACCTCCTGAAACGCTGCTTTCCCGTCCGCCAGGAAAACGTTCACGCCCTCACATCGCAAACCAGAGCGCCGTAGAGCCCGGCCCATTCGATGGCCGATCGTCCATACATGCGCACTTGTCTCCTCATCAAGGTCTTCCAGTCCCACGGCATGAACGCGTGGAATGACAAGGAGGTGACCAGGGGTGACGGCTCCTATGTCCATGATTACCATCACGCGGTCGTCCGCGTAGGGAACGCTCGCCTCAGCCTCACCGCGAAGGATCGCGCAGAACACGCAGTCCGATCCGCCAAGATCTCCCATGGTCAACATGGTGACAGTGAGTGGCACCCCACAGCGAATGCTTTTGGCTTGAGCAAGATCCGGTATGTGCGCGGAACACACCTCCCAGCCATTGGACCCTCACCGAGCCTGCCGGAAGCCCTACCACGATCAGGGGATCGAGCTGATAAGTAAGAGGTCAGCTCGCGCTGCCGTGCCCGTTGCGTGCCCGATCGGGCAGTGATCAAGGGGAGTCACGGGGAATCACGGGAAACGAGATCAGGCCGCTGAGCTGCTTCTTCGCAGGTCGAGCAAGATCGACATGTGTCTTTGCAAGCAAGATGCCGGGAGTTTGAATCTCCCAAGATCCGCTTTTTAGATACCCTCATCCGTGATGTTAGGGGCGGCGTTCGGGTAATCAACGGGTCATTAGAGCTGGCGCTCAGGGCGTCGGCGATCTTCTGATCATCTTCCCTCGTCGGGCGCTGGTACATCACGGCCACACAATCACTGTCGAGACTCATCCGAGCTTTTAGGTCGGCCAAGCTCCCCAGACTGTGACGCGAGGGTGTTGTCGGTGTAGCGAAGGTGGCGGGAGTGCAGACCCCTGACTCCATCACTTTGAGCGTGCCTGACCGCGTGGCCTCTTGCAGGAGGTCGGATCCAGTTTTCCTTGCGCAGCCGTCGCGGCTTGCAGGATGGCCAATGGTCGTTGACTGAAGTGGCACGTGATGGCCGGCAGCACACAGACAATGCCAAGGTCAATGCCTAAGCAGCTCGCGGTCCTGGTCATGCACGCTTCCATTAGGTGGTGCGATTGCTCTATTTGGCAATGAGATCAATCGTGGCGACGACGGCCGAGATCATGCCGCAGAAGGCAGCGGTGGTAGCCACTGACTTCTCCGGCCCAACCCATAGTCCTCGGTTGAGTTCACGCCACTTCTGCGGCACCACAGCGAGCTTCAGCTTCTGCCACTTGTGCTGCTGATACGAGCACCCCATTAGGAGGCCGTGAGCGTTATTCCGGCATCGTTCTCTTTTACGCGTGAGGGCGCCGCACCACACCGGCGCGCGAAAAAGGAAGAACACCGTGGTCAACCCGGACAGAACAAGCAAGCCCGCAGGGCCGACTGATTGAGTCAGCCAACCTGTGATCACCACCACGAAGAGCAGGTAACCCCAGTACTTCCCGAGTGATCCCGATTTTCGTTTGGCCACGCCTGGACACTACTGAGTGCAACGGGATGCGAACAGAGAGCAAGTAGTCACCTCAAAGCTACGCGCATATCACATTGACGAGGCGCGCATCCTTGGGGTAGATCACCACACTGAACAGCAGAACATCGTGGGCCTAGCTTTGTATAGCCGCCGTGCCAGTTCGAGAGCATGATCGCCACGCCATTAGCGTGCGTTAAGACCGATGACTGACCAATCATCAGATGGGTCCGTTTTCACCCGCCGCAGCCGGGTTCACTTTCAGGCTCTGGCACGAATTTCGTGATCTCCCAACGCTCCCCGGCATGCCCTGTTGATCATGTTGTGTGACGGTCTCGGAGTTGCTCACGATCCTGTTCCCGCACCTGGCCTGCCTGGACATCGACCACGTGCACCGATCCGGGAGATCAATCCGCATTGAGCTTCCCCCGTTTTTCCGGAGGCTTTGGATCATGGTCCACGGATCATGGGAAAGGTCTCG